>WTGX01000004.1 GCA_011523385.1 Nitrospira sp.
TGGTGTTCCTCATGAAGAAGTCCGTGCTGTGTTGACCGAGCACGGCGCTGAAGTCGTAGTGCCAGTCGTCCAGCCAGAGATTGGTGCTTGACAGGTCCCCGCGAATGCCCCCGGCAACGCTCCAGTCGCGTACCGTCCCCCCGAAGAACGGGGTGAAACCGCCGGGAAATTTTTCGTTGAACATGAAGCAGTTAGAGGGAAGCTCTTCGATTGTTTGCCTGTAGTCAGCCGCAGCGTTCGCCGGCACGGCAGGGCAGCCCTCGCTGGTTAGGTCTGCGACCTTAACCGTATCAACATACCTCCCACTGTCTAGACCGTCTTCAATCTGTTTTTCATATCGTTCTTCTTCAGCATCTGTAGGGTTATCTGGATCGGCATAAGGAACATCCGGCATCGCTTCTGTTTTGTATGTACCGTCATTATTGACCACAGGACCGTCGAATACCCCACCGCGCGTATTGGGATTACGGTAGAAAAACCCGCCTTCTATTTTGCGTTGGGAATAGTTGGCCCAGCCGTAGAGTTCGGTCTTGCTGTTCAGTTTCATGCCGAGGTTCCCGAAGAGTTTGTAGTCATACTGAACCTCGGGTGCGCCCCAGACCATGGCATTGGGTTTCCGCGTGTACTGGCTGCTCACCACGTCCCTGTTGCCCGCGTCGATCAGTCTCTGCGCATCGTCGCGTTGTTGGCTACGGTCGGTCCAGTCTCTCGTTCCATATTCGAAGCTGAAGTTGGCAAACCCTGACTGGATGAATGGGAGTGGCAGAGGGATGCCCAAGTTGCCCGCAATACTGCTGGTGTCGCCGTCTCCCGCATAATACTTGCCCCAGCGGGCTTCCACGGTGCCGCTGTCGGGCGCGTCTTTCAACACGAAATTCATCACGCCGGCCACGGCATCGGAGCCGTATTGCGCGGCCGCGCCGTCGCGCAGGACTTCTACTCGCTTCATCGCAATGGCCGGGAATGCGGCCAGGTCAGTTGCGTGCGCTCCGTCCGAAATGCCGCCGCCCAGGAACGTGAGCACGGAGCCCCGGTGACGCCGTTTGCCGTTGACCAGGATCAAGGTGGAGTCCGGGGGCAGGCCGCGCAGGTTTGCCGGGCGCACCAGCGTGGCGGCGTCGCCGATGGGTTGCTGGTTGACGTTGTAAGACGGCACGGTGGCCCTCAGGAGGGAGTTCATGTCCCTGACCCCGTAGTTTCTCATCGACTTCCCTTCAATGACGTCAATCGGCACCGGAGAATCATGGGCCGAGCGGGTCGGGACACGGGACCCGACCACGATCACTTCTTCGAGTTTGACAACTTCCGGTTCTTGCTCCGCGGCTTCCTGTGCAAGAGACTGCTGAACCGGAATAGCCAACAGGCACAACAGGATGATGGATGGAATGATTCGATAATCGTTCATGAAGAAATCTCCTTGGGCAGGTTATTCCGCGATGTTTGCCTCTTCTTTATCCTCTTTATATTCCTCGAGGTCGAATCTGACGGGCAGGTCGACCGCTGAGGAAATGGGATCTTCTCCAACTTTCGCCGGGTCGAACTGCCATGTTTTGACCGACTGTGCGGCGCTCTCGTCAAGCTCGGGAAATCCCGAGCTTTCTTGAATGGCGACCTTTTCCACGTCCCCGCCGGTCCCGATGGTGATTCGTAACACGACCGTCCCTTCCCAGCCTTGCTGTCGAGCCTCTTTTGGATACGGGGGACGTTCGGATTTGACCAGCCTGGCGGGTTTCTTCTCCTTTACGACTTCGGGTTCAGGCTCGGGTTCAGGCTCAGGTTCGTCTCGCGAGGATTGAATTCCATACTGATCAAGGTCGAATCTGACAGGCAGGTCGACCACGGTGGAAACGCGAAATTCTCCATCTCTCGCCGGATCGAATCGCCACGTCTTGACTGACTCTGCGGCACTTTCGTCAAGGGCGTCAAAGCCCGTGCTTTTTTGCGTGGCAACGGTTTCCACGTTCCCGCCCGGACCGATGTTTATGCGTAACACGACGGTGCCTTCCCAGCCTTGCTGTCGGGCCACTTGGGGATATGGTGGACGTTCGGATTTAATGAGTCTGACGGTTTTCCGAAGTGCTTTACGGTCTGCAATGGAATCCCGGGGGAGTTTCGGTTCAGGTCTGTCCTGCGGGACGATGGACGTTTTGGCAATCGTGGCGACCATGGGGCCGTTCACCGGCACAACCGTTGGGGTGTCAAGGGCGGCCAGGCTGATGCGGCGGTCTGCGAGGGTTCTTGTTCTGACGGATGGCCACAGTCTGGGAGTTCGGGGTATCGCAACGCCCATAAGGTCGCTCAATGGAACCAATGTCGGCACCAATATCGTGGTATCGGGTTTGGATATGCGGATTTTCCGCTCTTCCTGCTCGGCCAGCGTGTCGGCAATTTCGATGGCATCCAGGAATTCGACTGATTGGTCCGACAAGTCCTGTGCCCATGCGGGAGGACAGAAGAAACCTCCCAGCAAAGATGCAAGAACGACCCCCCTGGCCTTTGAGAATGCAGAAGCCATTTTGTGGCGTGGGTTCATGATTCATGATAGTGCAATTGATGGCGCTAAATGCGGCAAACTTTACTTATACCATATCGACTTATGTGCTTCAAGCCAACGGGTAGCCGTTGTGCCTGCTGAAAATCGCCTGCTTCTTTCAATCGACGGTTCCTTGGTTGATTCATGAACCCATTCAGGTATATTACTAGGTGAAAAAGTGTTCCGGAGCGAGCGATTTCTTCTGTTCTCGTCGCCCCCCAAGTTTTAGTACATTCCTCTAAAGGTGTTGATCCCATTATGTTCGTGAGACTGCTCAATCTGCTGTTTGGAAGCAAAAACGATCGTGAGTTGAAGGCGTTTCAACCGGTCGTCGCGGGAATTAACGAACTGGAGCCCGGCTTGCAGTCGCTTTCGGACGAGGCGCTGGCGGATCAGACCCAGATGTTCAAAAAGCGCCTGGACTCGGGAGAAACGTTGGATGCATTGCTGCCCGAAGCCTTTGCCGTGTGCCGTGAGGCCTCCCGCCGAAAAATCGGCCTGCGCCATTTCGACGTCCAACTCGTGGGCGGCATGGTGTTGCACGCGGGGAAAATTTCGGAAATGAAGACCGGCGAGGGGAAGACGCTGGTCGCGACCCTGCCCATGTACCTGAACGCACTGGCGGGCAAAGGCGCACACCTGGTGACGGTCAATGACTACCTGGCGAAACGTGACGCGCAATGGATGGGCCCGGTGTATCACGCGTTGGGGTGCACGGTCGGCGTGATCCAGCATGAAACCTCGTTCCTGTTTGATCCCGAATACGAGGCTGCGGATAAACGGTTGAACCATCTTCGTCCCTGTACGAGGCCCCAAGCCTATCGCGCCGATATCACCTACGGCACCAATAACGAGTTCGGGTTCGATTACCTGCGGGACAATCTGGTCATCAACGACCTGCGCCAGCGGGTCCAGCGGGAGTTGTCCTACGCGATCGTGGACGAAGTGGACAGTATCCTGATCGATGAAGCGCGCACGCCGCTCATCATCTCCGGTCCGGCCGAACAGAGCACGGAACTCTATAACCGGATCAACCGGCTCATTCCCCGGCTCAACGCCGAGCGGGATTATACCATCGAGGAAAAATCAAGAACGGTGGCCTTGACGGAAGAAGGCAATGCCCGCGTGGAAAAATTGCTGGCCGCGGAGGACCTGTTGGCGGGTGACAACCTGTATGACCCGAAAAATCTCGACGTGGTGCACCACGTCATCAAGGCCTTGCAGGCCCACGCCATTTATAAACGCGACGTGGACTACGTGGTCAAGGACGGGGAAGTGCAAATCGTCGATGAGTTTACGGGACGGCTGATGCCGGGCCGGCGGTGGAGCGACGGATTGCACCAGGCGGTCGAAGCCAAGGAGGGCGTGAAAATCGCCAACGAAAATCAGACGTTGGCGTCCATCACGTTCCAGAACTATTTTCGGATGTATGGCAAACTGGCGGGAATGACCGGAACCGCGGATACGGAAGCCGCGGAGTTTGCCAAGATCTACAATCTGGACGTCAACGTGATTCCCACCAACCGGGCGATGGTTCGCCAGGATCATTCGGACGTGGTGTATCGCACGGAGAAGGAAAAATTCGAGGCCATCGCCCAGGAAGTCCTGGAATACCACGAGCGGGGACAGCCCGTGCTGGTGGGCACGATTTCGATTGAAAAGTCGGAACGGCTCTCCAAAATTCTCAAGCAGCGGGGCGTGAAGCACCACGTCCTGAACGCCAAGTTTCATGAAAAGGAGGCGGAGATTATTTCCCAGGCCGGGGGCAAGGGCGGGGTGACGTTGGCCACCAACATGGCCGGTCGGGGAACGGATATTATTCTGGGCGGCAACCCGGATGCCTTGTACAAGCAGCAGGTGGTGTACCGCGGCGAAGACCTGACTGACGAGCAGAAGAACGCGGCGTTTGAACGGATTCAACGGCAATGCGAAACGGAAAAGGCGGAAGTCCTGGAGCTCGGCGGGTTGCATATCGTCGGCACCGAGCGCCATGAGAGTCGCCGGATAGACAACCAGCTTCGAGGCCGGTCCGGTCGCCAGGGCGACCCGGGGTCGTCCCGCTTCTTTTTGTCCCTGGAAGACGATCTGATGCGAATTTTTGCATCCGAGCGGGTCTCCAACCTGATGTTGAAACTGGGGATGGAAGAAGGCGTGCCGATCGAACACCGGATGGTCACCAAGTCCATTGAAAACGCCCAGAAGAAAGTCGAGGGGCATAACTTCGACATCCGCAAGCATATCCTTGAATACGACGACGTCATGAACAAACAGCGGGAAATCATCTACGCCCATCGGGCCGGCGTCCTCGGGGGCAGTTCCATTCAGGATGACGCGGAGGAGTGGCTCGTCGACGTGGTGGACGGCTTGATCAATACCTACTGCCCGGAAGAAGCCTATGCCGAAGCCTGGGACCTGGCCGGACTGCGCGAAGCCGCCCTCGCGCAATTCGGCTCGGAAGTCATGGCGACCGGGGATATGTCGGACATGGGACGGGACGGCCTGCGGGACGAATTGCTGGAACACGTTCAGCAGCTCTTCCGGGAACGGCAACGTGAACGCGAAGAGCAAATCGGCCCGGAGCTTCGGTCGCAGCTTGAACGGAGCCTGGTGCTACAGGTCATCGACCATCATTGGAAGGAGCATCTCCTGGGCATGGATCAGCTCCGGGACGGCATCGGGCTCAGGGGCTATGGCCAGAAAGATCCCCTGGCGGAGTATAAGCGGGAAGGCTTCGACATGTTTGCGGCCATGATGGACCGCATCAAATCGGATGCATTGGAGCGGCTGCTTAAAGTCCAGGTCGTCAAAGGGGAACGTCCGCCCATCGAAGACGAAGAGGCCCTGCCCCACCAAATGGTCTTCAACCGCGGAGACGGCACACCGGCGGCACGAACGGTCCAACGCACCCAGGCCAAAGTCGGCCGAAACGAGCCCTGCCCGTGCGGCAGCGGCAAGAAATACAAAAAATGCCACGGGGCGTGAATTGCCGATAGATTTTTGCCCCAGAAATAGCCTTGGACTGGCGCTGGTTGCAGCGACAGACTTCGGTGCGAGAGGTTAACGATACCCTCCCGTTCGACCAAAAGGGGACATGACAAAGTTGCATCAACAATCGGCTGACATTTCCTTGACTAACAGTTGAGGGATAGCTAATTTATAGATCTTTTGGCCCATGCATGCCACTCCCTTGGGTCTTATGGGTTGGTGTGCAAGGTAAGCGACTCTCTGACAGATTCTTCGCTACGCTCAGAATGACAATGAGAAGCGCAGGATGATTGGTCAAGCCGACAATAAAGGCATGGAATCGCCGGATTCTCCTTTGATGCAGCATATCACCGCGCTTATCCGGGAAACGGGTCCGCTGACGTTTGCGCGTTTTATGGAACTTGCCCTGTATGATGAGGAGCACGGGTACTATATGACGGGTGGCGGGTCTTCCCGCACGACTTCTCCCATTGGTCGGGAAGGCGGCGATTTCTTCACCGCCCCGAGTCTTTCCCCCATCCTGGCCAAGTGTCTGGTCCGTCAGCTCGAAGAGATTGATGAACGACTCGGGCATCCTCCTGTGTTTCATCTCGTGGAAATGGGGCCCGGAGACGGGACGTTGCTGAGGGATATATTGCAGGAGTGTCGAGAGCAACAAGCCTCGTTTCTGCCACGGTTGGCGTGCATCCCGGTCGAACGCAGCCCGGTCTTTCGTCGGCGACAACAGGAAACGCTGGCTGGCTGGAAGGAGCAGGGAGAAGGGATTCAATGGGTTGACGATCTTCAGTCGATTGTGGATGCAAGTCTGACCGGAACGTTGCTCTCGAATGAATTGGTGGATGCGTTTCCGGTCCACAGGGTTCGCATGGGTCAGGACGGTCTCCAGGAATTGTACGTGACCAGCCGCGACCATGCGTTGCAGGAACGGTGGGCAGAGCCATCCACGCCTGAATTGGCATCGTTCCTGTCCGATCTGGACGTGGAGTTGCCCGTCGGGTTTACCACGGAAATCAACCTGGAAGCCGTGAAATGGATCAAGCAGGTCGCCAGGGTGCTCGACCGTGGAGTCGTGATCACGATTGATTACGGCCATACCGCCCAGGATTATTTTGCACCTGAACGAAAGAACGGGACCCTGATGGGATACCACCGGCACACGGTTTCGACGAATCCCTATACACGGGTCGGAGAGCAGGATCTGACGGCGCACGTGAATTTTTCAAGTCTTGCCCACACCGGCGAGCAGGCCGGGTTGACCACGACGGGTTTTACGAATCTCCAGCATTTTTTGATGAGCCTCGGGATCGATGAATTGGTCAAGGGGTGGGACCAGGAATCGGCAGTTGTCAGAGCGGCAGCCCGGTTGTTGCGACCCCACGGCATGGGCACCACGTTTAAAGTGCTGATGCAACACAAGGGGATTGTCGTCTCAACGCTTCGTGGCTTACGTCATCGGCCGTTTTTCGATGCGGTGTTGGCGACGGCCTGATGAAAGATTGTGGATTTTTGATTGTGAATTGCGGATTGAGAAATCAGAATTCCACAATAAAGGTAAAGGGATAAACTCAAAAAATGGGTGGTGAGTCCGTTCCGTTGAATTATATCCCCATCGCGATCTTTGCCGTGATTGCGCTGGGGTTCGGCGTGGTGTCGCTGCTGGCCGGATGGATTGTGCGGCCCAGCCGGCCCTATCGCGCGAAGCTGCTTCCGTACGAGAGCGGCAGCCCGCTTTTCATGGACGCCCGCGTTCAATTTCCGATGCGGTATTACATCATCGCGATGTTGTTCGTGGTGTTTGATATCGAAATCGTTTTCATGTTTCCGTGGGCGGTGGTGTTTCACAAGCTGGGCCTGTTGGGCCTCATTGAAATGGGCGTCTTCATTGCCATCCTGGTGGTCGGGTTCTGGTACGTCTGGAAAAAAGGTGCGCTGGAATGGGATTGAGTCGTACTGCGTTCGGGAGCGTGTGGAATTCCGCCCCGAGAACGAGTATCACCGTTCGTTATTGCCGTGGCGGGGCGGGTAGTTCAGGCGTCGGTAGTTGGCCCCTTTTTTTGTCATTCCCGCGGCACCGGGTAGCAAAGGCGGGTGGCTCTTTCAACGCGGGAATCCATCTCCCACGCTTTATTGGCATGACGAAAGAGAAGCAACCATGAGCATGCTCGAACGACAGTTTGACTCCAACATCATTACCACCAACCTGGATTACCTGGTCAGCTGGTGCCGGAAGTCGGCTTTGTGGCCGATGACGTTTGGGCTGGCCTGTTGCGCCATCGAGATGATTGCATCGGTTTCCTCCCGCTACGACATCGACCGGTTCGGAGCCGGGGTCTTTCGGGCCTCTCCCAGACAGTCTGACGTCATGATCGTGGCCGGAACCGTGTGTCGAAAGATGGCGCCCGTGATCCGGCGGATCTACGATCAAATGGCCGAACCGCGATACGTGATCTCCATGGGCTCCTGTGCGACCTCGGGCAATCATTACAACAGTTACAGCGTGGTGCAGGGTGTGGATCAGATCGTGCCGGTGGATGTCTACGTGGCGGGCTGCCCCCCGCGTCCGGAAGCGTTGCTGGATGCCCTGATCAAGCTCCAGGAAAAGATTCAGAAGGAAAAGGTATTCGTGAAATAGCGTGGAAGACGTCTCCTGTAAGTCGTTCCTGCGATAGTTCCGGTATGCATCGAGTTCTTGAAACCCTGCGCGAGCGTTTTCCCGAGGCCGTGCTGTCCGTGCGCGAGGACCCGCAACGGGGAGACCTCTCGGCCCAGGTGCGAGCGCAGGATCTCGTGGACGTGGCGCGGTTCCTCCACGATGATCCCGGGATGGCCTTCGATCATGTTACCGACATCTGCTCGGCCGACTATCCCGACGACTTGGAACGCTTTGAGGTCATCTACCACTTTCTCTCCCTTCCGCATCACACCAGGATTCGTTTGAAGGCCCGGTTGCCGGAAGACAATCCTACAATCGGCACCGTGACGTCCATTTGGAAAGGCGCGAATTTCCTGGAACGGGAAGTCTACGACCTGATGGGGATCACGTTCGAGGGACACCCGGACCTGCGCAGGATTTTGTTGCCTGAGGACTACGAGGAGGGGTATCCGCTCCGGAAGGATTTTCCCACCGAAGGCAAGGGGTGGAGAAGCACCTTTGATTTTATCCCCCGTTTGGATGAGCCGGAGAGTGAATGGACCGAACGCGAAATTCCGCAGGATCAGCGGCACATGTTTCTGGCCGGTGATAAGCCTGAAGCTGCCAAGCGCACGACCGAACTGTTGCTGAACATGGGACCGCAGCATCCCAGCACGCACGGCGTGTTACGCGTGGTGTTGGAACTGGACGGCGAGCGAGTCGCCAAGGCCATTCCCGACATGGGGTATTTGCATCGCGGCGTGGAGAAGCTTGCCGAAGGACTCCATTACATGCAGGTCATTCCGCATACGGATCGCCTGGATTACGTGTGCGCCATGACGAACAATTACGCTTACGTGCGCGCCGTGGAGAAACTGGTGGGCGTCACGATCCCGGAGCGGGCCGAGTACATCCGGACGATCGTGGCCGAGGTCCAGCGGATCGTCGGTCACCTGTTCTGGTTGGGCACCCAGGCCCTGGATATCGGGGCCATGACCGTGTTCTTTTGGACGTTCCGCGAACGGGAAGTCCTGCTCGATTTTTTTGAACAACTCTGCGGCGCGCGCCTGACGCTGAACTATTATCGAATCGGAGGGGTGGACAGCGATCTCACTCCGGCCCTGGTGGAACGGCTGCGCGATTTCTTGAAGACGTTTCCCGAACACGTGCAGGAATATGACACGCTACTGCAACGGAACCGGATCTGGGTGGCCAGGACTAAAAACGTGGCGGTCATTTCCGCGGAAGACGCGATCAACTTTGGGCTGACCGGTCCGACGCTGCGCGGGTCGGGCGTGGCCTATGACGTCCGCAAACTGGAGCCGTACGGCGTCTACGACCGGGTGGAATGGGACGTGCCGGTCGGCAAGGGCGGGGACACCTATGACCGGTATTGGATTCGCGTCGAGGAAATGAAACAGAGCGCCCGGATTATTGCGCAATGCCTGGACCAGTTGCCGGACGGCCCCATCATGGCGGATATGCCCCAGGTGATTCCCCCGCCCAAACCCAACGTCATGCGGGACATGGAAAGCCTGATCCACCATTTCATCATCTTCACGCAGGGGTTCAAGCCGCCGAAGGGGGAAACGTATTGCGCGACGGAGGTGCCCAAGGGCGAACTGGGATTTTTCCTGATCAGCGACGGGAGCCCGCGGCCCTATCGAATGAAAATCCGCTCCCCGTCGTTTGTCCATATGGGCGCGTTTGATTTTATGGCCCGCGGCTATCTCATTTCTGATATTATCACCATCTTTGGCACCTATGACATCGTCATGGGCGAGTGTGATCGGTGAAGGGGCATTGAGGATTTTGGATTGCTGATTTTGGATTGAGGATGGTTGATTGTGGATTAAAGTAGGGGACGGCCCCCGTGCCGTCCCAGGCTGAGGGGAGCGACGAGGTCGTCTCACGAAGGATGTTCATGATCTTCGACAAGCATCAAGCGACCGTTGATGAAATCCTGAGCCGGTATCCGGTGAGGCGCTCGGCAATGCTGCCGTTGTTGAACCTGGCGCAGAAGGAAGAGGGGTACGTGAGCCAGGCCGCGATCAGGGAGATTGCCGGGATTCTGGACCTGACCCCGCCACAGGTGTTCGAAACCGCGACGTTTTATACCATGCTCAACCTCAAGCCCATCGGGAAGTTCCACGTCCAGGTGTGCCGGTCGTTGATGTGCGCGCTGGTCGGGGCCGATCCCCTGATCGAATGGTTGCGCAAGCACTTGGGTATCGGCGTGGGCCAGACCACCGGGGACAAGCTGTTCACCCTGAGCACGGTGGAATGTTTGGGGTCGTGTGGAACCGGGCCGATGATGCAAATCAACGACGATTACTACGAGCGGCTCACCGAAGAAAAAGTCGGACAGATTCTCAAGGACTTGCGGGAATCCGGCGATTGTTCATTGAAAAGCGGTCCCTTTATGGTGCCCGAACGGGGCGAGGGCGTCGTATCGTCATGAAGACTTTCGAGAAGATTCTCCTGACCAACATGGAACAACCCGGCTACACCGGGTCCCTGTCCGATTATGAAGGGACCGGCGGGTATCAGGCGTTGAAAACCGTCCTGGGGAAGGTGCCGCCAAATGACATAATCGAGATGGTGAAGAAATCCGGCCTGCGTGGCCGTGGCGGGGCCGGTTTCCCTACCGGTGTGAAATGGGGTTTTATTCCCAAGGACCATCCCGGTCCCCGATACCTGTGCTGCAACGCCGATGAAAGCGAGCCCGGCACGTTCAAGGACCGTCAATTGATGGAACGGGACCCCCACCAGGTCCTCGAAGGCATTGCCATCTCCTGTTACGCCATTGGCGCGCAAACCGCCTATATCTATATCAGGGGCGAATTCCGGCTGGCGGCGAAGATCCTGGAGCGGGCCATTGCCGAGGCCTGCGAAGCCGGGCACCTGGGTTCCGATATTTACGGCAGCGGCGTCACCGTACACGTGTACGTGCACGCCGGGGCCGGTGCCTATATCTGTGGCGAAGAAACCGCGCTGCTCGAATCCCTGGAAGGCAAGCGGGGCAAGCCCCGGACGAAGCCGCCGTTCCCGGCCACGCACGGCCTCTACCAGAAACCCACGGTGGTCAATAACGTGGAGACACTGGCGAACGTCCCCCACATCGTGAATCGGGGAGCCGAATGGTTTGCCTCCATCGGCGTCCCGCCCAAAAGCACCGGCACGCGGATCTTTTGTCTGAGCGGCCACGTGAAACGTCCGGGGAATTATGAATTGCCCGTGAACGCGACGTTCCGTGACCTGATTTATGAGCTTGGGGGCGGCATGCGGTCGGACAAGCCGCTCAAGGCGTTCATCCCGGGCGGGGCCTCGGCGCCGTTTCTGACCCCGGACCACGTGGACGTGCAAATGGATTTCGAATCGGTGGCTATGGCCGGTTCGATGTCCGGGTCTGGCGGGATCACTGTGATGGAAGAAGGCACGAGCATGGTGTGGGCGGCCCTTCGCCTGATGGAATTTTTCTATCACGAGTCATGCGGGAAATGTACGCCCTGCCGGGAAGGTAGTTCGTGGATCGTGCAGATTTTGCAACGGATCCTGAACAAACAGGGACGGCCGGAAGATTTACGGACGCTCACGGAAATTTGCGAGAACATCGGCGGCAGAACGGTCTGTGCGTTCGGCGATGCGGAAATCGCCCCGGTGCAGAGCACGTTGAAATATTGGCGGAATGAATATGAGGCCCTGATTGAAGAAGCCGAGGCACTCAAGGGGAGCAGGAAAGAAATCCCCGTCCTGAGCGTAGCGTAGCTGCGCGGAGTCGAAGGGAATTACTGAACGCATGCGGTAAGAATTAACCATGTCGAATTCTCCAAACATGTTGACGATCACGATTGATGGAATCCGCACGCAGGTGCCGGAAGGCACGCTTGTGATCGAGGCGGCCCGGCAGGTCGGCGTGATGGTGCCTCATTTTTGCTACCACCCGAAGTTGGCGCCCGACGCGAATTGCCGGATGTGCCTGGTGGAGATCGAAAAAATTCCGAAACTCCAAACCTCGTGCAGCACGCGCGTGGCGGAAGGCATGGTCGTGCGGTCGTCGGCGCCGCACGTCGAGTCCGCGCGGAAGTGGGTGTTGCAGTTGTTGTTGGGCAATCATCCGCTCGATTGTCCGGTGTGCGACCAGGGCGGCCGTTGCGACTTGCAGGATTTTTCGCACGAATACACACCCACCGTCAGCCGGTTCAAGGAACTGAAGCGGGTCTTTCCCAAACAGTACCTCGGCCCGGTCATCGAAACCCAGATGAACCGTTGCGTGTCGTGCATGCGTTGTGTGCGGTATTGCGACGAAGTGATTGACGCCCAGGCATTGGCGGCCGACGGGCGCGGTACGCTCACGCAGATTACGCATTGGGCCGGCAATGAACTCGAATGCGACATGTGCGGCGGGTGTATCCAGATTTGCCCGGTCGGGGCCATTACCAGCCGGTTGTCGATGTACGACTATCGTCCGTGGATGCTCAAGCGGGCAGAGACCATTTGTTCCTATTGCGGAGACGGATGCCAGATCACGGTCCAGCGCAAGGACGATCAATTGATCGAAGTCAATTCGGCTTTGGGCGCCGGCCGGAACAACGGGGACCTGTGTGCCCGCGGCTATTTCGGGTACCACGCCGCGGTCAACCCTGATCGGGTCCGGCATCCGCTCGTGCGCCGGGCCGACGGCTCCTTTGCCGAAGTCACGTGGGAGGAAGCCTTGGACCGCGTGGCCCGGGAGTTCACGGCTATTAAAGCGAAACACGGCGCCGATGCGATCGGCGGTCTCATCACGGCTCGCTGTACCAACGAGGACTTGTACCTGTTCCAGAAATTCATGCGCGTCGTGATCGGGACGAACCAGATCGACAGCAGCGCACGGTACGGGTACATCAACGGCGTGCGGGCCCTCCGGCGCGTGCAGGGCACGCATCGATGGACGGTTCGCTATGAGGACGTGGCCAGGGCCGAAGCTATCATGCTGGTCGGCACCAACCTCAATGAGTCCAATCCCATCACGGCCCTTCATGTGAAGCGAGCCGTGAAACACGCAGGTGCCCAATTGATCACCTTGGAGTCCTTGCTTCCGTTCCGCTCGACGGTGAGTAACGTGACCACGCTTGCCCGGCATCATCTCATGGTAAAGAGCGGCCGGTTCGCCGCGGCCATCCTGGGTCTGTTGAAGGCCGCTGTCGAGTCTGACCTGGTCCACGAGGACATTGCCAGGGAGGCGCCGGAGTTCGTGCAAACGATACGGGACAACGCGGCCAGGGTATCCTGGAAATCGATCCAGGAGCAGTGCGGTCTCCCGCAAGCGGAGATTGAAGCCGCGGCCAGGACGTATGCACAGGCCCAACGCGCCGTTGTGCTGGTTGGAAGGGAGGTCCTTCGTTCGCTGGGCGGGGAGAGGATGGTGACCAACCTCTTGGATCTCCAGATCCTGACGGGGCATCTCCGGAGAGAAGGTTCGGGGCTGGGTTGTTTGGCTGAAGCGAACAATGAGCAGGGCGCCGTGGAAATGGGGGCCGTGGCCGAATATTTCCCGGGTCCCGCGGATCTTCACGACGAAGAGAGTCAACGAACCTTGACGCGGGCCTGGGGGCAGGCGGTACCGGGAGGCGCGCCGGCCACCTTGCCGGATCTGCTGGGCCGGGCCAAGGCCGGTGCCATCAAATCGTTATTTATCGTGGGAGAAAATCCGGTCGAATCGTTGCCGGGTGACGCCGGTGTGACCGGGGCGCTGGATGCGCTGGAGTTCCTGGTCTGTCAGGAACTGTTTCTGACGGAAACCGCGAAGCGGGCGCACGTGGTGTTTCCCGCGTGTTCGGCCATGGAAAAGGACGGCACGTTTACCAATACGGAAGGTCACGTGCAGTCCGTTCGTCAATCGATCGAGCCGCTGGGGGAGAGCCGGCCCGATTGGGAAATGTTTTCAGCCCTATCGGTGTTGATGGAACAGCCCATCGAGTACGGTGAAGTCAAGGAGATCTTCAAGGAAATACGCGGCGTGATTCCGGGGTATGGTCTTCTGGGCCCGGCTTCCACGCCGCCGAAAGCCAACGAGAATACGGTCGCGCAATACGTGAAGACCGGGTTCAAGGAAGATATCGACCGGCGGTATGCGCTCGATTCATTGTCCGCCGCGCCGGAAGGGGCGATGACGCTACGGTTGGTCCAGTCCCTGTATCATTCCGGAAAATACAGTACCCGCGCAAAGGGATTGATGGAAATCGAAGGGGAAGGGGGGCTGCAAATCAATTCCCGCGAGGCCCGGCGATTGGGAGTCGAGGAAGGCCAGGCCGTCCGGCTCGCAAACGATGGCGGGCAAGCCACCGTTTCCGTGAAACTCAATGACCGCGTGCCCGATGCCGTGGCGTGGTATCCCGAGCATTTCGACCAGTCCGTGCGGGCGTTGTTCTCGTTGAACGGGCCTGCCCCCGCGAAAACGGGAGTTGATCCGCAGACCCACGTGCCCGTATGGAAGACGACTCACGTCACTGTGACAAAGTAGGCAACGAGCGATCTCAGACGCATGGGCCATTGGAGCAAGACATGAATCTGAAGCAAATTGAAGATGAGGCTCTCCATCAGGAAGAAATTGTAGGGGCGGACCTGCGTGTCCGCCCTGATGAAAAGATCATTAGAGGAGTGTTCCCGTGTTTGATACCAGCATTAAATTAGCGTTGACCTTATCGCAAATCGGGGCCGTGATGGGCGTGGTCCTGCTGACCGTGGCGATACTCACCTTGTTGGAGCGGAAAGTGCTCAGTTGGATGCAGGACCGGATGGGCCCGATGGAAGTCGGACCATACGGGGTCCTGCAACCGGTGGCCGACGGGCTGAAGTTGTTCTTCAAGGAAGACATCATCCCGGCCGGCGCAAACAAGATCATGTTCAGTCTCGCCCCCATTCTCGTGCTGGTGCCGGCCTTGATCGGGTTTGCGGTCATCCCGTTCGGGCCGAACTGGACGATCGACGTCATGGGGGTGGAATTCAAGCCCTTCGTGATCAGCGACATCAATATCGGCGTGCTGTACATCCTGGCGTTCGCGTCCATCGGGGCATACGGGGTCATCCTGGGCGGATGGGCCTCCAACAGCAAATACTCGTTGTTGGGCGGCCTTAGGTCCGCGGCCCAGTTGATCAGCTATGAACTCAACGTGGGGTTGGCGATCGTGGGTGTGTTGTTGCTGGCGGGGAGTTTGAGCCTGGTCGAAATCACCGAAGCCCAGGCCGGCGGGTTCTGGAACTGGTTTGCCTTTGACCCCTTGCCCTTTCCGCAGTTCATCGCCTTTGTGATTTTCTTGATCGCCTCCGTGGCAGAAACCAACCGGCTGCCCTTTGACTTGCCGGAAGCGGAAAGCGAACTGGTCGCGGGGTTCTTCACGGAATACAGCGGCATGCGGTTCGCGTTTTTCTTCATGGCGGAATATTCGAACATGATTCTGGTGTCGTGCATGTCCACCGTCCTCTTCTTCGGCGGCTGGCACGCGCCCTTGCCATTCTTGCAGGCCCCGGGGATGTTCGCTTGGGTGACGGGGATTTTCTGGTTCACGGCGAAGGTCTATTTTTTCCTGTTCCTGTTTTTCTGGATACGGGCGACGCTACCGCGATTGCGGTACGACCAGTTGATGCGGTTCGGGTGGAAGGTGCTGCTGCCCATTGCCTTGGGGAACGTGGTGGTGACGTCGCTGCTCGCCTATATCTTCCCCAATTAGATTAGATCCCCGACCGGGTCGGGGACAAGCTCCGAGGAGCCGGGTCGATGAAACTCAAAAAGTGGATTCAGTCGCTCATCTTTTTTGAAATCCTCCTGGGCATGAAGGAGACGCTCAAGCATTTCCTGAAATATCGTCCCATTACCCTGGAGTATCCCCACGTCAAGAAACCGCTGCCCGAGAATTACCGGGGCATGTTGGGGTTGCTGCGATACGACGATGATACGGAAAAATGCGTGGGATGTGACCTGTGCGAGGCGGCCTGTCCCTCTCGCGTGATTCGCGTGGTGAGCGCCGAGGTGCCCGGGGAACCCACCAAGCGGTACGCCAAGGAATATTACATGGACATGACCCGTTGCCTGTTCTGCGGGTTGTGCGTCGAAGCCTGTCCGGTGGATGCCCTGGGTATGTCGCAGGAATTCGAGTGGGCCGTGTACGACAAACGCCATTTGCAATTGAATAAAGAACAACTATTGGCAATCGGAGATCGGGCATTTCCGGAACGAGAAAAACGGTTGGAATTCCAGCATCCCAACGTGGCCTATTTCAACGTCTCCTTCAAGGACATTCCGGAAAAGGAATTTTGATTTTCGCCCGATTTACCTGTCCCGATGCCTTTCCCCCTGTCCGGTCGACGCGCAGGCGTCCTTAACGGGAGCAACGTGTAACGGTGGGTACATTCGTCTTCCTGTATTTTGCCGCAGTGATCGTGATGGCTGCGTCGCTCGTCGTCGCGCTCCGCAATCCCATCTACAGCGCCCTGTCCCTGCTGGTCATGTTCTTCCACGTGGCCGGGCTCTACGTCACGCTGCACGCCGAGTTTCTGGCCGCCATTCAGATCATCGTCTACGCCGGGGCGATCCTGGTGCTTTACCTGTTCGTCGTGATGCTGCTGAACGTGAAACGCGATGAGCGGTACAACCAGCAGGGGACGGTGGCGTTGTTTCTCGGCGTGGTGCTGTTGACCGAAGCCGTGTTGCTCGCGGTCAGTCGCGGGGTCACCGTGGCGACGCCGGACCCGGGACCGGAAGGGACGGCCAGGGCCGTGGGGAACACGGAATCGATCGGGGAAGTCCTGTATTCCACCTACCTGTTCCCGTTTGAAATCGCCTCGCTCATCCTGCTGGTGGCCATGATCGGCGCGGTCATTTTATCCAAGAAAGGCATCATGGAATCGCAATGAGCGTGCCCGTGGAATTCTACCTGGTGCTGAGCGGGCTGGTGTTCACCATCGGGCTCGTCGGCGTCCTGGTCCGGAAAAATCTCATCATCATCCTGCTGTCCATTGAATTGATGCTCAATGCCACGAACATCAATTTCGTGGCCTTTTCCTCCCATTTCGGCAACCTGGCAGGCCAGGTCTTCGTGTTCTTCGCCCTGACCGTGGCGGCCGCGGAGGTGGCCGTGGGTCTCGCCATCATCATCGCCCTCTACCGCCATCACGCCAGCATCAACGTCGATGATTTTCGCTTGTTGAAATGGTAACGCCATGCTGTATGCCCTGATCCCCCTCCTGCCGCTCCTGGCCTTCGTCGTGCTCAGCTTCGCCGGGCACGTGCTGAAGGAGCGCGCGCACCTGATAGCCGTGCCTGCGGTCTGGTTGTCCTTCCTGTTGTCGGTCCTGGCCTTTTCCGAAGTCGCGGGCGGGCGCGTGCTGGAAATTCCCCTGTATACCTGGGCGGCTTCCGGCGATCTCACCATCCGGCTCGGTCTCTACGTGGACGAGTTGACAGCGGCCATGTTGCTGCTGGTGACCATCGTCAGCGGATTGGTACACGTCTATACCATCGGGTACATGCACGGCGAACCGGGGTACGCGAGGTTTTTCGCCAACATCGCGCTGTTCACGTTCTCGATGCTGATGCTGGTCATGTCCGACAACTTCCTTCAACTGTTCGTGTTCTGGGAAGCGGTCGGGTTGTGTTCCTATTTGCTGATCGGCCACTGGTATGACCGTCACACGGCACGAGCCGCGGCCACCAAGGCGTTTATCGTCAACCGGGTCGGGGACTTCGGGTTCCTGCTGGGCATCCTGTTGGTGTTCGTGGTCTTCGGGACCTTGCAGTACCAACCCGTGTTCACCGAGGCTGCGGCCCTGAGCGAGTCGAAGGGCGGCGCCGTGATCGACGTGCTGGGCGCGTTCGGCGGCGGATGGGAAGTGTCCGCGATGACCCTGATCTGCCTGCTGCTGTTCGTCGGCGCCGTGGGAAAATCCGCGCAAGTCCCGCTGCACGTGTGGCTGCCGGACGCCATGGAAGGCCCCACGCCCATTTCCGCCCTGATCCACGCTGCGACCATGGTGACCGCCGGCGTGTTTATGGTGGCGCGGTTGGCTCCCCTGTACAACGTGTCTCCCGTGGCCATGGCCGTCGTGGCAATCGTGGGAGGTGTCACCATGTTCGTCGGCGCCACGATCGCCCTCACGCAAAACGATATCAAGCGCGTGGTGGCCTATTCGACCGTAAGTCAACTCGGGTACATGATGATGGCGTGCGGGTTGGGGGGATACGTGGCCGGCATCTATCACCTGCTGACGCACGGCGCCTTCAAGGCGCTGCTTTTCCTGGGATGCGGGTCCGTCATCCTGGCCGTACATCACGAGCAGGACATGCAACGCATGGGTGGCTTGAAGAACAAGATGCCGATCACCTACTGGACGTTCATCATCGGATCGTTGGCCCTGGCCGGATTTCCTCTGACCGCTGGATTTTTCAGTAAGGACGAGTTGCTGCTTTCCGCCTGGAACGCGGGGTTGCTGGGCCAGGTCCTGGCGGTGGCGGGGATCCTCACCGCGGGGTTGACGGCGTTCTACAGTTTCCGGCTGGTGTTCGTGGCATTTTGGGGAGAATCCCGTGTTGATCCGCATCACGCCGATCACGTGCATGAACAGCCCCTGGTCGTGACCGCGCCCCTGATGGTGTTGGCCGTTCTGAGTATCGCCACGGGGTACCTGGGCATTCCGGAGTTCCTGCAACAAGCCTTCCCCGGCAGTGAAGGCGGAGGGCACCATGGCGCGGCGGCCACGGGCGTCATGCTGGCGGCCACGTTGGCCGGCGTGCTCGGCATTGCCGCGGCCTACGTCGTCTACGTGAAGTCGCCCGATGCTCCTGACCGCCTGATGAACCGGTGGCAGGCGTTGTACCGCGGTTCGCTCAACAAATGGTACGTGGACGAAGCCTATGACAAAGCGTTCGTGAACCCCACGTTCACGCTGGCGGACCGGATGTGGAAAAAGGTGGACGTGGCCATCATCGACAACGCGGTGAACGGCGTGGCCCGCGGGTTTGCCTGGTGGGGATGGATGGCCCGCCTGATTCAAACCGGCGAAACGCAAAATTACGCGCTCAGCATGGCCATGGGCGCGGTCATTATCCTGACCGCGTACCTGATATTGTAGGGGACGGCCCCTGTGCCGTCCCGCGGGCATGGCGCGGTAGAGGACGGCTGTGCCGTCCCGAAATGAAAGGATTCTGATCGACGTGTCCTCCGGCGGATTTCCATGGCTCACCCTGGTCGTTTTCCTGCCCGTGTTGGGCGTGGCTGTGATTCTGCTGTTCGAAGAAGCCCTGGCCAAGTGGGTGGCCTTGGGCGTTTCGTCGCTGGTCTTCCTGGTCTCGCTCCCGCTGTGGGTTCTGTTCGATGAATCCACGCCGGCCATGCAGTTCGTGGAATCCCACCAATGGATCGCGTCGCCCTCCATCAACTACACAGTGGGCGTGGACGGGATCAGCCTGCCCTTGGTGCTGCTGACCACCCTGCTGACGCCGCTCTGCGTCCTGGTGTCCTGGACCGCAATCGAGACGCGCGTCAGGGAATTCATGATCAGCCTGCTCGTGATGGAAACCGCCACGCTGGGCGTGTTCGTCTCGTTGGACTTCGTCCTGTTCTACGTCTTCTGGGAAACCATGTTGATCCCCATGTACCTGCTGATCGGGATCTGGGGCGGACCCAACCGCGTGTATGCGGCCATCAAGTTTTTCCTGTATACCCTGGCCGGCAGCATCCTGCTGCTCGTGGCGATCATCGTGCTCTATTTCTACGCCGGGGAAAACTCGTTCGATATCCTCATGCTGAGCAACGCCGAATATCCGGCTTGGCTGCAAGCCTGGTTGTTCTGGGCCTTCTTCGCCGCGTTTGCCGTGAAAGTACCGATGTTCCCGTTTCATACGTGGTTGCCGGACGCGCACGTGGAGGCCCCGACCGCGGGCAGCGTGATGCTGGCGAGCGTGTTGCTGAAATTGGGCGCCTACGGGTTCCTGCGCTTCTCGTTGCCCATGCTGCCGGATGCCACGCAACGATTTACCTCGGTGGTGATCTTCCTGTCGGTCGTTGCCATCATCTACGGCGCCTACATGGCCTTTGCCCAGGCCGATCTCAAAAAACTCATCGCCTATTCCAGCGTGAGCCACATGGGATTCGTCACGCTGGGGATTTTCGTGTTGAACGCCCAGGGGATCGAGGGCGCGATCCTGCAAATGGTCAATCACGGTATCACCACCGGCGCGCTCTTCCTGTGCGTGGGTATCGTGTACGAACGGACGCACAGCCGGGAGATCGCGGACAATGCGGGCCTCGCCGCGTCCATGCCGGTCTACGCTTCGTTCCTCGTGATCTTCGCGTTGTCCTCCGTGGGGCTGCCGGGGATGAACAGCTTCGTGGGCGAGTTCTTCGTGCTGCTCGGGACCTTCATGTGGAACAAGGCGGTCGCCACGGCCGCGGCCCTGGGGGTCATTCTCGCGGCAGCCTATATACTCTGGATGTTGCAGCGCGTGATATACGGCATCCCGGCGCAACATATGGCGTCGAAACTCCACGACATGAACTGGCGTGAAATCGGCACCCTGGCGCCCCTGGCGTTCTTCGTGTTCTGGATTGGTCTCTATCCCAAGCCCCTGCTGGACGTGATGCATGCCAGCGTCGATCATCTCGTGCAGAAACAGGCGAAAGTCATGACGGTGGACGAGGAACTCCCTCTCCCTCGATGGGAGAGGGCCCGCCCTGAGCTTGTCGAAGGGGCTGGGGTGAGGGTGAAACCCATGGAGCCTGAAACGCGATGATGATTCCCCTCGCAGATCTGGTCACGATCCTCCCGGAACTGATCGTCGTGTCCGTCGCCTGTCTCCTGCTGGTGCTGGACCCGATCACCCCGTCGAATAAAAAAGACCTGCTGGCGTGGATGAGCGTCGCCACTCTGGGAATCTGTTTCATCATGACCGCCGGGAGCATGGGCGACCGGGTCTTTGCGTTCAGCGACCTCGTGGTCGTGGACGGGTATGCTTCGTTCTGGAAACTCTTGCTCTACGTCGTGAGCGGCATGACGATCCTGCTTTCCATCGGGTACCTCAAGGAAGAACGGATCGACCTGGCCGAATTCTACGGGTTCGTGCTGCTCTCCCTGACCGGCATGATGATCATGGTGTCCGGTGCCGACCTGCTGGTCATCTACCTGGGCATCGAGTTGATGTCCATCTCGCTCTATATTATGGCGGGCTTCAAGCGGTTTGAAGCCAGGTCCATCGAGTCATCGGCCAAGTACTTTATATTGGGCGCGTTCTCGTCCGGCCTCCTGCTCTACGGCATTTCGCTCATCTTCGGGGCCGCCGGCAGTACGCGCCTGGTCGAAATCGCCGCGGCAGTCGAGGCGCGCGGGCTCGACGACTCGCTGATCCTCATCGCCCTGATGCTTGTGATCGTGGGGTTCGGGTTCAAGGTGGCGGCCGTGCCGTTTCACATGTGGACCCCGGACGTGTATCAGGGCGCGCCGACCTCGGTGACCGCGTTCATGGCCGTGGCGTCGAAAGCCGCGAGCTTCGGGGCATTCCTCCGGGTGATGCTCGAAGGCTTCGGGGGCATGAAACCGAATTGGAACGGGCTCATCCTGGGCGTGTGCATCCTGACCCTGATCCTGGGGAATCTCGTGGCCATCGTACAAACCAACGTGAAGCGCATGCTGGCGTACTCGAGCATCGCGCACGCCGGTTATGCGTTGATCGGGCTGGTCGTGGCGGGATGGGTCGGAACCGGAGTCTCGGCCAAAGGCGTATCCAGCATGATGCTGTACCTGGCCGTCTATTCCTTCATGACCTTGGGGGCCTTCTCCATTGTGGCGATTCTTCGACGGGGCGGGAATGAAGGAGAAGACCTGGACGACTTCACCGGATTGGCCAAGCGCCACAAGGGCGCGGCGTTTTTGATGCTGCTCTTCATGGTGTCGCTCGCGGGCATCCCGCCGACTGCCGGGTTCATCGGAAAATTCTACTTGTTCATGGCCGCGGTCAACGCCGGACTGACGTGGCTGGCCGTGGTCGGGTTGATCTTCGCCGCGGTATCCGCCTTCTACTACCTGCGCGTCGTCATGGTCATGTACATGCGCGAGCCTTCGCCGGACCAGGAGAACGAAACGCGCCTGGCCCTGTCCCCCACCGCCACCGTCGTCCTGGCCCTAGCTGCCGCCGGCGTCGTGCTGTTCGGTCTCTACCCCTGGCCCCTCGTCTCCCTCACCGCCACCGCCTCGCTACCCTGACAATAAGCCTGACAGGCCCCAGTTGTCATCCTCGACATCTTTAATCGAGGATCCAGGGTTTTTGCCTATATCCTTTCTTTGCGAAGAGAGCGACCTTGGAACCTCGCTGTCGCAAGGATGGCAGAAGAGGTAGACAAGGATTCTCAATACCCCTTCATTCTGTCAGCGAATGGGAATATTGACAATTTCTGTGAAAACGGAAATCCGGGGTATTGGCCTGCCATCGTGAATACGCTATAAGTACAGGGTAGCCAACCGTTACAAAGAGGAACGCCGCCATCTGCGTGCCCGCCTCGACGCGCTCTACTTCCACCTCTACGGCCTGACCAGGGAAGACGCGGAGTACGTACTGGACACCTTCCCCATCGTCCGCAAGGAAGACGAAGCCGCCTTCGGCCGCTACCGCACCCGTGACCTCATCCTCGCCTACATGAACGCCCTCTCCGCCGGCGATACCGAGACCGTAGTGGCGGTTTAAACGCTTCAGGCCTCTGTCGATAGGTATTAGGGCAATTTGCAATTTGAAACGAATTATGCTCCATATATTCTCCTCCACTTGGCAGGCTCTATGAAGTGCTGAGTGAGGGCGTTCATAACCTTCCCGAAGAAGAGTGCTTGAAGAAAGCGAATGCAACGAGCGACTGTCTTGCGTACCTGGTCAGCGAACTGGCTTCTCGAAAGGAAAATAGGACTCGTTTCAAGAGTACAGTCGGAAAACTTTGAGATTAACCATTTGTTCAGCAGATAAAATATCCTGAGGATATCACTATTGAAAGCTAGGAGACCATGATGACCAAACAGTTGACAGCAATTATCGAACGCGAAGGCGATGGTTACGTTGCCCTCTGCCCTGAGTTGGACATTGCGAGTCAGGGTGTAACCGTGGCTGAAGCGCGGGAAAATTTGAAAGAGGCGTTGGAGTTATTTTTTGAGACGGCTTCAGCCACCGAAATTCAGCATCGGCTGCATGAGGAAGTGTACGTGACAAAGGTCGAGATCGCCGTTGGCTAGACTCCGAGCGTTATCGGGCAGAGAAGCCTGCGAGATACTTGCAGGGCACGGATTTGCCGAGGTCCGGCGCAGGAGTAGCCATGTCATCATGCAAAAAGTCGAATCCGGTAGCACGATCACTGTCCCTGTTCCCGACCACAAGGAACTGAAGATGGGGACACTCATGTCAATCATTCGGCAATCGAGGCTGCCTAGAGTGGTGTTTGAGTAACTTGCCGTTGTCCACGATTCGTTATTGATGTGCAGATGAAGGGGAAGTTGAAGGTGGCTAAGGAGAGCGACGTGAGTCACCCCATCTATCGTGTGGTCTTTTTTGAAGTCCAGGCGCCCTATACGCTTCGAGTATGCTTCGACGATGAGACGGAACAGGTCATTGATTTCCGAACCATCTTGGAGGGCGAGATATTCGGTCCACTCCGGGATGAATCCTTATTCAGCCAAGTTCGGATTGATCCTGAGGTCCATACGTTGGTCTGGCCGAATGGGGCTGATTTTGATCCGGCGACCCTGCATGACTGGCCCGAACGTCTCCCTGAACTTCAGAGAATGGCCAAACGCTGGACTCTTGCAGGGACGAAAAAGTAGCCTGCCATGGGCACAAGCGGACGTTATACTGTAGCATCATCCTCATCTAGGGAGGCAGCGCCATGACGACTAAGGAGCGGGAGATGGAAGCGCTGGGGATCGAGTTTGAAAAGCAGGAAGCTGGGGCAACCGATTTGATGGAATTTTACGAAAAGGTCGAAAATATTTACGTCCAGGCATCCGCCTCTGTTTCTGAAAGCGAGGTCGTCTACTCCTCAGATTCAACGAACATGACGAGGCCCAATACCTACTTGGGGGCAAGATTTTAACTGAACGCAACAAGTCCTCTACTCCTGTCTATACACCCGACTACGACCGCGTTCGCAGACAATGTTTGCAGCGGCTGCACGATCGACCGGGAGGGCAGTGATGCTCTATGTGACTGCCTGGCTTGAGTCCCGCCCCAAAAGAGGGAGATAGACGGATATGACAACTCGTGAACCTGAATGTGTTGCATTGAAAAGACGTGGTGCGGAATACGTTGGGCAATTGTTATCAGGGAAGTCGAAACAGGAAGAGTTGGAGTTTTGGAGCAAGCGTACTGAACGTTTACGTTCTCGGCAAAAGCCGAACACATCGGAATCTGAGCAAGTTATTGTCTAGCAAGTCTCTGCACGGTCTGCCCTTCGTCTGGGATGAAGAAGAACGCCGCCACCTGCGCGCCCGCCTCGACGCGCTCTACTTCCACCTCTACGGCCTGACCAGGGAAGACGCGGAATACGTGCCGGACACCTTCCCCATCGTCCGCAGGAAAGACGAAGCCGCCTTCGGCCACTACCGCACCCGCGACCTCATCCTCGCCTACATGAACGCCCTTTCTGCTGGCGACACCGACACGCAGGTAGCGATTTAGAGAACGCATAGCTAAAACTGGATAGCGATTGAGGCTATTTAAGTGCTAGCGAGGAATTGTTTTCCACCTGGGAGCCATGGATGCTGTGAAAGGATCTTATGAATATCATTGAATCTGGCATTGCCAAACTGGAAATTGGAATTATCTGGATGCTATGAGAGGTAGTGAGATGACCCCAGACCCTATAAAATTTTTGTGCCTTTTGGAGGAACTGGAAACATCGTGCAAATTGCTCAAGGCCGGTTTGGGAGGTCTCCAAGAGATCGACATGGGCAATGACTTTTACCATTTGCCCCACCAACTAATGGCAAGTGGTTTTGAGCGGTTCATGAAATGCTATATTGCGTTGGTATATGAAGGCCGAAATTGTTCGTATCCAGATGTGAAATACATGAAGCAACTTGGCCATGATCTGGAAGCTCTTATCAAAAAGATCTGCACCGACTTCTACGGCGGAAAGACTCGCCCTTTCGTTCAGAAAGATCTCGACTTCATCATGACTGATCCGATTTTTCAAGAATGTATTCGAATTCTTTCTTTGTTTGGCCGGAAAGGGCGATACTACAACCTTGACGTTGTTGCTGGCGGTACGGACAACCCGATTAATCCAGAAGAAGAGTGGGAATGCCTTGAGGCGCGCATTGAGGACGGTACGCCATTCTTGGACGATCCCGAGTCGCTTTATCGAGACTATTATCCACGAGTGCATTCTCAATTGATCGCAAAGCTGGAACGATTTATCAGAGCGATTGCTCGGCAATTCACCATCGGGGGGCACGCTGACCAACATGGGAGACTCCAGCAGACCTCAGCCGTA
Organism: Nitrospira sp.; assembly: GCA_011523385.1. Classification (GTDB taxonomy): domain Bacteria; phylum Nitrospirota; class Nitrospiria; order Nitrospirales; family UBA8639; genus Bin75. The sequence continues at coordinate 25,652 of WTGX01000004.1, forward strand.
TATAGGGAATTCCTAATGCTTAGTGATGAGCAACTTGGAACCATCGACTACCGTCGTTCCGCACGGATTCGTCAGCAAGAACAAGAGAACTGGATAAAGCGATCGGAGCAAGAGATTTTCAACGGTAAGTGGCCAACGCGAACAGTCACGAAAGCTGGGTTTGGAGAAGAGTGGCCATTTCGAACCAATCGCGTCATTGTTGAATGCCAAGAAAATCAGTTCTGCATTGTTAACATTGATGGCTATGATTTCGCGCTCAACGGTGCTGCTCAAAGCCGTTTCAAGATGCCGTTTCCACATGACGCAGGTCTTGCAGTGCTTGGGAAATCGGTCGGTCCGTTCATCGACATGGCCTTCGCACTTCGTAAATAGGCAGATTTGTGATTTCGAACCCCGTAGGTCGGATTAGCCGAAAGCGTAATCCGACAGCCGCATCAGTCGATATCCGATGGCAGGAAAGGAGTTTTCTTCATGGCCAGCGAAAACCAGATGAACCAGTTGAAGAATGTGGCAAATGAAATTTTAAGCATTGACGAAAATAAATTGTTACGGCCCTCATTGGGTGAAGAATCCCTCAAGGAGGATTTTGCTCCTAAATGGTTGGCAATACAGAAAAAAGTCAAGTTTTTACTCCAATACTCACACGAATTACATGATGAACAAATACAGAATATTTTCGGCACGCTTAATTCAATTAGGGGGCAAATGCAACAACAGGCGCAGGGTCAAAATGCGGACTACGTAGCGCGCCGCCCTGGGTTTTTGACTAATATCGATCAGCAACTTGAAGAACTAAAACGGTATTGGCCGCCTGTCGTGACTGCAGCGGTAGAAGCGCGCAGATTTCTTGAAGATGAGGGTGTACGCCAGGAATACGAACAGACGATCGAATCCATAAAGAAAGAATCCGAGAGCGCATTACAGCAAGTTCAGGGAGAAGCACAAAAAACTATTGAGGAAGCACGCGTTCTTGCAGAACAAATTGAGAAACGTGCGCGGTTAACCGCAGCCAGAATTTCTGTGAAAGAGGCGCAGGAATAATTTCAACAGGCCCAAGCCGCGCTTGACAAACAAGTGAAGATTTGGGCCAGCCTAGGATCCGTCTGTATCGTAGGTTTTATCGGTGTCGCTCTATACTTCATAACAGTAGATCTGCCTGAAGATTGGCGTTGGCAGGTGATTTACTATAGTGCTATTCGGGTCTCAATCCTCACGGCAATAGGCACCACAGCGACTTTCTGTTTGAAAATACTGCGCGCCCAGTTGCATATGCGTGAAAAGAACAGGCATCGGCAACGTGTCGCAAACAGCATGGAAGCCTTTGTAGCGTCGGCAGTGACACCCGAGCAAAGAGATTTGATACTAAGTCAGCTTGTAGAGTCTGTTGTACAATTCGGCAATTCCGGTTTGGTTCAGCGAGAAGACGACCACGTATATCGGCCTAGGATGACCATAGATTCGATTAACAGAACACTTTCAACGAATCCTCAGAAGGATGTGTAGCCTTCATAGAAAAACACATGGATAGTTGCTTTGACTGGTCTGACTGGTTATAATAACGAGCATGGCTATTACGTATTCGGCATACGACGCCAAGGCACGGTTTTCTGAGGTCCTGCGGCAGGTACGCGATGGGAAGACGGTCACGGTTTCTTATCGGGGAAAGCCCGTGGCCGAGATTCGCGCGATCCGGGATACGCCTGCGACGATCGAAGTGCGACTCGATGACCTGGAACGGCAAGGGATTGTAGTTGGCTCGGGCGAGCCCAGGAAGCCCATGGAAGCCGTAAGACGTCGGCCAGGCGCACTCAAGCGGTTTCTCGCCGAACGTGACGAATGAGCGTCGCCTACGTCGACACGTCCGCACTCGTTGCTGTTGCCTTCAACGAACGGGGTGCGGCTGCCCTCGCCAGACGACTGGATGCATGTTCGAGGCTCCTGTCCTCGAATTTGCTTGAGGCTGAACTGCGTGCCGCATTCTCACGCGAGGGAAACCGATTCGAACCTCGTCTTGTCTCCAGCATTGAGTGGGTCCTGCCGGATCGGCCTCTGACCCACGAGTTCGAGAGGGTGCTCCAGGTCGGCTATTTGCGGGGTGCCGATCTGTGGCATATCGCGACGGCCCTCTACCTTGCCCGGGAGCCCAGCGGAATTTCGTTCGTCACGCTCGACGGCCGGCAGCGGACCGTGGCCGCGGCACTCGGATTTCAGATCTAACACTCCTTCACAGCGTGCAAACACGAAGATGGATTTCCCATCTCAAGTATGTATAAATATTTTACATTGACGCTGAAAAGAAAATTGACGTGACTTATACTCAGAGATGTTCGTGTCGGTAAGAAGTTGAAGCATTGCGATCTTCACGAGAATTCTCCATGCAGGTTTGCAGTCTGCACGCCAGGAGATGAAAAGGAAAAAAGACACTGGATTCCTGCTTCCACAGGAATGACGGATTCGGGGTGTTTTTGGCTATTTTTATGCCAATAGCAGGAAGCGAGGCAGGATAGAGCCGTGCTTGGAAAATTTATTCAACGGCAACGAACCGAGCGTAACATGACGCAAAGCGTATCTTGCGTCAGAGCTTGGGATGTCTCGCCCCACGTATATGCACATTGAGCGCGGTGAGCGGGAGCTTACGGTTATCGAAGCCCGAACGCTTGCGGGGATTTTTGATATGTCGCTGGAAGATTTTTTGGCTGGCCGCGAGTCCAGGCATACCGTGACGCTTACAAAACAGCCTGCACGAAAAACCGGAGATCTTCGCATTCGCGTTGAGGGAAAAAAGCTCGATAGATTCAAGCAGGTGCTTCTGTATGTCTTGAATAAAGTCGGCGGCAAGCCGAATGTCGGTGAGGCCGCGCTTCATAAGCTGTTGTATTTCGTCGATTTTGATTATTACGAAAAATTCGAGGAAAACTTAATGGGTGCGACGTATATCAAGAATCATCACGGTCCCACTTCGGTTGAATTGGGTAAGATTTTGGAAGAGATGCAAAAGGGTCGAGAGATCGAGGTGGTCAATAGTCAATATTTTAAATACACTCAAAAGAAGTACCTCCCCCTCAAGCGACCGAACCTTGCGATATTGTCTGCGCGCGACGTTGAACATATTGACGGTGTGCTGGCCCGTCTATCCGATAAAAACGCCAAAGAGATGGAACGCTATTCACACGAAGATATTCCCTGGAAATCCGCGCAAGACGGCCAGCCGCTTTCGTATGAGAGCGTCTTTTATCGTGATGAGAGGTACTCCGTACGAAACTATGACGATGACCTTTGATGAACTGCCGGAATTTCAAAAAGAACGTAAACGCCTTGCCAGGAAATACCGATCACTTTCCGAAGATCTCCGGGAGTTTCGGAACGTTGTTTCCGTTGGCCCGCTTGGGAATCAGAAGCATTTTGCCGTCATCGCATGGGACGAGAATTTGCACATTGTCAAGGCCCGCTTATTTTGCCGATATCTGAAAGGATCGTCCCTTCGCGTCATCTACTCGTATTTTGAGCAGGAACAACGCATTGAATTTATCGAGATTTATTTCAAAGGAGATAAAGACAACGAAGACCGTCAGAACGAGCGGTTGTAGCGAATCAATAGCGCGGCCTTGTGTTCGCCTCGGACGTGTCCCGCGTCGCGCGAGGCGATACCGGCAAGATGCGCCAGTCCGCCCGCCCACGGACGGGAATAGGCCAACTCGAGATCAAGCTGACGGCCAGAGGGCTCCAAGTCCAGCGCCGCCCGTTCGACCGTGACGTCGCCGTCGGGGGTTCGGCCCGACACCCACCGGAGCTGCGCATGTCCCGCTTCGAGACGTAGCGGCTGGGAGAGCCGCAATGCCAGCTTCCCTCCCGCAGGGCCGACCTCCTCGCCGACGAGGCCGACGGAGAACGAACAGGTCCACAACGCCGAGACGTCGCGTACCATGCCGCGTCCCGAACTCTCCGGGTGGCTCATGCCCGCATGGCCGCTTGCGAGTAACGTCCAGCCGGCGCCGAGCCGGCGATGCGCTGACAGTCCCCCGATCACAGAGTCCGAGGTCAGCGCGCCGAAGGCCCCCCGCGGACGGCTGCCGACCGCGGCGTCCGCTTCCGCGAGCCAACCCGCCTGCACGGCGAGGCCGGAATTGCCGAACAGGTACTCTGTCAACACGCCCGCGGCCTCGCCCGCATCTGCGACGCGCCGTTCGCCGTACTGCGCCGTGCCATGGAAGGCGGCGACACGGAACGCGCCAAGCCCGGCATCCGTCGCATAGCCGATGCTGGTACCGTCCCGCGCGAAGTTGAGGAACGGATTGGCAAACGCGCCGTCGTCGGTGAAGGTGCCGGGCTCGATTGCCCCGAAGCCGCGATACGACGTGCCGCCGTCCGCATACAGTCCGAACTGCCAGCCTGGGTGAGTGCGGTATCCGAACGACAGCCGCTCGCTTCCAAAGTCTTGCGCGAACGATAGCGAACCGAGCGAGCCGGAACCGGCCGCCTCGTTGTAGTGGCCTGAACCGAGGGTGCCGCCGATGCCACGCGAAGTCGCCGCAGCATCGAGGCGTAGCCGGAACTCGGTGTCGTTGGTGCGCCATGGCGCACCGCGCGGGTCGCGCCCCAGCGCCGCGAGCCGTTCCGCAAGCGAGGGCGCGACGAACGCGCCGGACCTGAGGTGATCGCCAAACGGACGGAAGAACGGCGCGTCCAACTCGTCGAAGCTCGCGACCTCCAGCGCCGCGAGCTCTCGCGCGAACGAATCTCCGAACGCCTCGCCCAGGTGGAATACGCTGGCGACGCTCGGCGCCGAGGGGCCGGAGAGAGCGCGGCCGGTCAGCATCCGCGTCCCGCCTACCGGACGGGTCGCGGCATCGAGGTCCAGGAACCCCTGACCGTACACGTCCGAGTCGGCATATTCGCCGGTCCTGTCGGCGGTCGCGAGAATCCGCTCGACGATCTCGTCGTTGCCGAGTTGGTTGCGGTAGTGCTGTGCGAGCAGGCCGATTCCGCCGGTGACGAACGGTGCGGCCGACGACGTCCCGGACTCCTGCAATGAGAGGTAGCACTCCGCGGTGCCGTCGGCACAGTAGAAGCTCGGCACCGGCCCGGTGACATCCACTCCCGGCGCGGCCAGGCAGAACTCCTTCGCGATACCGCAGCGGCTGGAGAACCCCGCGATCCGGCCTTCCCGGTCGGTCGCCACCACCGCGAGCGAGTGACCGCGAAGCTCCGGGATGCGGACCGGGAGTCCGGCCGTGATATCGGCCGACGTGGCCGACACGACCGAGCCGTCAGGATTGACTTCGCCGTTCGAGTTGCCGGCCGCCCACACATAAACAGTGCGCTCACCCGGCGGCGTATCGGCCTGCGCGATGGCCTCGATGACGTTGGGAAAGCGCGCGCGCAATACCCCGGCGTCGAAGTCCTCGATGTTGCCCGGAAGGCCGAAGCTCGCATTGACCGCCGTCACCCGGTCGTTCAGCCGCCTGAAGGCCGATGCGAACTGCTCTTCCAGTTGGGCCTCGATGTTGCGCATCAGGGCCGGAAGGTCGCGGACCTGCTCAGGGGTGGGGTTCTCGCCGAGGATGTCATCGAGGATTTCGTCCACACCTCGGAACCCCACCGAGATCACTCCGGCGTCAAAGGCGACCCCATGGATGGCCGACGCGCTCCCGGCGCCCGCGCCGGGGATCGCACTCCGGCTCGCCGCCATGATGCCCGCGACGAACGTTCCATGTCCGACCAGGCTGAGACAGGTACCGTCCGGACCGTCGTTGTCGCAGGAGGCGAAGTCGGGGTCGTAGCCCTCGACGTTGCCGGTCTCCAGCTTGTCCTCGAACTTCGGGTGGCTCGGGTCGACCCCGCTGTCGACGATACCGAGCGTGACCCCTTCGCCGGTCGCGCCGCGCGCATAGGCATAGTGCGCCTTGACCTGAGCCAGCCCGTACTGGTTGCGGAACTCCGGGTGCGCGGCGTACGCGCGCCTCAGCTCCTCTTCGGGCCTTGGAAACTCGGGTTCGGGCGAAGCGGGACGCATCAAGGACACGCCGCCGTTTCCGGCGCAACCCGTTACGACGAGCGCCAGTCCGACCGCAAGAATCACGTGCTTAGACAACCGGTTCAACTTGACCCTCTTGTCAGTAGAGTTATGCAGCGGAGAGTTCACCCTACGCCGCATCTTTCGCCTATCAGTAGTGTGGCAAACGGTGATGAGGATTACAAGCAGGCTACCGACATGGCATGGCGGTCGCTCCACACGTTGACCTTCGGAATCGGCGTCTGCAGGCTGATTTGCCATAAACCTTCTAAGGAACGGGCTCGCATCATTCGTCTGGGCGCCACCATCGATCGTTCCACGCTTCCCTTCACTCCCATGATTGACGCACAGACTGGCAAGTACACGTCACAGGTTGGCTGACAGCCACGCTGTACAAGAAAATCCAAATCTTAAAACGATATCCACGTCGAGCGAGATTGCAAGGCATGGAAGGAAGGGGCGTGGTACGCACGATAATCAATTTTGATTCGACTGTGCTTTGCCGTGGGTTCAAGCGAAGCATTTTTGCTTTTCACCCTCTCCTCACGAGGGTGTACAGAGGGAGAGGGCCGGGGTGGGGGGAGAAATGTTTGGCAGCAATCTGCGCAACGGTCGATGCTCTATCCTGCTGTGTCTCTCAGAGCCAGCGAAAATAGAATCGCCTCTCGTACCTGTGTCATTAACCGTTCAGGAAGTTCTCCTAACTTGCGTTCGAGACGAGCATGCACGAGTGATCCTATGCCTTGGACGTTGACTGTTGATTCCTCGTTTAGAAATGGAAGTTTGCCGAATTGAACTCCGTAACGGCTTCCGCGGTACTGAGTGGTGAGCGGCACATAGACCACGAGTGCCCGGGGTGAAGAGGGATCACGGCGCGAGACGATAAGGATCGGGCGTCGTTTGGCTGCTAATCCAAGGTCAGCAAGCCAGATCTCGCCTGGCTTAGTTGTCATCGAGTACGTCCAGAACCTCTTGGACGACAGAGCGGCTTGGTAAGAGATCTATGGCATCGGCATCGGCTAGTTCAATGATATCGCTGACCATTTGTGCAACCTGCGCTGCAGTATGAGGAGGCCACGTCTCTAATTTTTTTTCTAACGTGTCGCAAATCGGTGTCATGGTTCGCTCCTCTACTTGTTTGTCTGAATTTCTTAGATTTTTGAGGCAGACGTTATCCTACCATGATGTTGCTGAAGATGGGTAGTGCAAATTGATTCAGGTCGAGCGTGCGGTTCAAACTCCGAGTCAATGACAAGTGCGGCAACCGCTTTACACCACGTCCGTGGGCCGGTGGAAGAAGTATCAGGCGTACCTGCCGGAGTTGGATGCGGCGTTTTCGTAACTTCGTTTTTCCAACTGTTTCTCTTTCGACCCGCTGTTTCAATTTTATCCGCTTTTCCTCATTCCCAAAAGCCGAAATGTTTAAAAAGTTTAAATATTTTAAAATAATAATTATTGACAAAATTTTTTAAAGTATTGAAAAATTTTATAATAATGATAAAATGGGAAACATGAGTAAGAAAGTCAGCACGATCCAGTTGAGAAAAGATCTGACGGCGCTTCTGGCCGAGGTGGGCGAGAACGGCTCGCACTTCATCATCGAGAAACGGGGGAAGCCCCTGGCTGCGCTGGTCAGCGTCGACGTTCTTGAGCTGCTCAAGCAGCAGAAGACGACTGCTGCCGATCCCCAGGGTGCCCTGGCTCTGGCGGGCGCCTGGGGCGAATTGAAAGAGCGGGAGATGGATGCCCTGCTTGCCGGCATCCAGGCCGAACGGGGCGGAGACGCCTGCCGCGCGGAGGGCAAAGCCTGATGTACCTGCTGGATACGGATATCCTGGCTAACCTGATGGGTCGTTGTCCCTCGACCGCGTTGATTGCGAAACTGGCGTCGGTGCCGCCTGAGCAGCAATGCACGTCCAGCATCACCCTTGAGGAGTTGATCGTCGGCGCGAGCCGGTTTGTCCGGCGGTCGGCTGCCTTGCTGAGCCTGATCGACACGCGGCTCATCCCCAACCTGCAAGTTCTGTCCTTCGATGCCGCGGCGGCGAGGCGTTACGGGGCATTGCACGCTTCATTGGCGCGAAAGGGATCTCCGGTGAGTGAGACGGCTTTGCGCGTTGCTGCGATCTCGCTGGTGCGGAACCTCACGCTGGTCTCCGGCAACCCCCAATACTTCAAGCGGGTCCCCGGCCTCTCCGTGGAGAATTGGTTGTCGTAGGCACAAACCGGGGATATGCGTTTACGGCTCGTAGGTTTGGCGTTCCACGATAGGTTTGATGGCGACGTCCCCCAGCAATTCCAAGCCGAAGCGCGTTCCTTCGCTCACTTCATTGGCGTAGAGCCGGCCTTTGGGCGCATCGATCTCGATCTGCAAGTCCGTGGTGCCGTTGGGAGTGATCGTCACGGTATATTCTCTCCGAACCATGGGATGCCAGACCTGGACCTTATAGGTTCCCGGAGGAACATCGGAAATGGCATACGACCCGTCTTTGGCACTGAGCGCGTAGTAGGGGTTTTTGACCGCGAACCCCCAGCTTTCCATGTACGCGTGAAACCCGCATTGCATCACGAACAGGTTGCGTTGTTTCCCCATTTTGATGGGTTGGGTCAGGACCTTGCCGGCCCGGTCCTTGACCGTCTTGCCGGCCAGCAACTCTGCCTTGCGCAGTTTTTTACTCATCGGCAGGGGCACGTTGAAGAGAACACGGGCGCCGAACTTCGACGTTTCATAGCCTTGGATGTCATGAAAGACCGGGTCCATGTTCACGACTTCGACGTCGTGCCTGTCGCGGACGATGGTGATATACGGCTCGAATTTGCAATCGACCGCCTCAATGCGCGGAGGGACGTAGTCGAAGGATTTTCCCTTGCGCAGTTCTTCGATATAGATGACGACGTTTTTGAATCCGCCGTTGGAGTCGATGACAAAGGGTTGCAGAAGACGCCATCCCGTTCCGGTCGAGATGCGGCCGCAGTACACGGCGTCCGGCAAGGTCACGAGGTTATATCCCTTGGGTTTGGGGACTTTCCCGATCAACTTGACCATGCCCTGCAAGGTTCCGCCATCGGGCACGGGGACTTCTTCATATCCCCAACTCGGGCCGGCACTCAGTCCAACCGCCAACCCCAAGCCAAGGAGCAATCGCACCGGTTTCATATAAAGTCCTCCTTGTCAGTCGTCATGATTCCATTCGGATTAAACACGCATTCTACCATTCATGAAATCAAGATGGAAGAACCGCGTGGTGAGACCAGTCCTTTCCGATGTTTTGAAGGGAAAGCCCGTTGCTTGACCAGTATGAGGAAAACCCACTAGACTAAAACAATGGGGTTTTTGAGCGGGAGACAACGGATGAGAGCGAGTTTCGCATGGATGGTAGTGGCGTGGATCGTCCTTGCCGGTGTATCGGTTTCCCCGGCGGAAGACGGTACCTCGGTTTCTCAACCGGCGTACGTCGTTCCGGTTCAAATCCCCTATAACGCTCCGCCCGAGCCGGAATTCCCGGAAGTCGAGCAGGCCACCCCTGCGCCGGAGGTCCTGTCTGAAAAGGAACTGCAACGGGCGGAAGCCTTGTTGCCGTTATTGGAAGGACGTCAGGAACTGTACGTGATTGGTGAGTTCGTCCACTTGGGGAAACCCGTCGTGCCCGTCCTGGTGAAAGCCCTCAAGATGCCTGGAAGCCGTCTTCGGTATAACGCGATTGAAACGCTGTCGATTATCAAGGACCCCCAGGCCGTACCGGATTTACTCGACGTGGCCGGGAACGGCGAGGAAGTCACGAGGGTACGAGCCCATGCCCTGCGCGTCGCCGTCCGGTTGGCGCCCGTGGAGTCACTCCCGACGCTGCAAACGTTGATGAAGGACCCCGCGGACACCGTCCGGCGAGCCGTGGCGTTTGAGTGCCAGAACGTAAGACGTCCGGAATCGGTATCGCTCCTTATCGACTTGCTGGGCGATGAGGAAAAATACGTTTCCATTACAGCCCGTGATTCGCTTTGGCGGTTGACCCGGCGAGGAGGGCCGCCGCATGATTGGCAGGGCTCCACGCATGAACAGCGGATCGAGTGGTCCAAGGAGTGGAAGGCGTGGTGGGAGAAGACCCTCAAGGAACGCGAGATGGCACCGAAGAAGCCACCAGCCGGGCCTGTTTCCTGACGTTCGGAATCTCGACGGCGAGCGAGTATTACCAAAGGAGTCGTCATGGCAACGTTGCCGATTGCAAAAATAGGAAATCCCGTCTTACGGAAAATGGCCGGGCCGGTTGATCCGGCGGTCATCCCCACGCGTGCCTACCAACAGTTTATCGACGACATGTTCGAAACGATGGATGCGCACGAGGGGATCGGGTTGGCGGCCCCGCAGGTGTCACGGTCCGAACAACTCGTCGTGATGCGATGTGAAGGCCAGGATGGGTTCCCCGAGACGGTCCTGATCAATCCCAGGATCGTCTTTTATGGCCCGGCTCAAGCCGAAATGTGGGAAGGCTGTTTGAGCGTGGACGGGCTGCGCGGGAAAGTCACGCGGCCGTCTTCCATTCGAGTCCAGGCATTGGACCGGGACGGGCGTTCCGTCGATTTCGAGGCATTGCGTTTATTTGCCGTGTGTATCCAACATGAGATGGACCATCTGATCGGAAAACTCTTCTTGGACCGGATGACGGACCTGTCCACGTTGACGCAATTGAAGGAATTTGACGAGTACTGGAAGCAAGAACCCGCCACGGTTATCTAGGATTTATTGCGCTATCGGGCGCATGGCGGCGTTGTGTCCTCGCTCAACCCTCGCCGTCTTGCTCTCCTTCCGTCAACATTTATCAACTCTCCCGCTGCTGTTGCCGCAAGGCGATCGCTTCGTCATGGTGTGAAACGCAGTGAACGTTCTCCTTCGTATTCTCGGGTATTTGCGGCCGCACCGTTCCCTGGCCCTGACGACCCTGTCCTTCGCCGCCCTGACCACGGCGTTCGATCTGTTGCCGCCCTGGTTGGTGAAAGTGATTATCGACGACGTGATTCAGGCGGACCAATTCTCCTTATTGCCGTGGGTGTTGGGCGGATTGGTGCTGGCCTACGCGTTCAAGAACGTCGCGAACTCCCTGCGTATCCGGTTCAACAACGTTCTTGAGCAACGCGTTGTGGTCCAACTCCGGCAACAGGTGTTTCGCGCGCTTCAGCGGCTCTCGGCCGGGTTTTACGAGGATCGCTCGACCGGAGAAATCATGTCGCGCATCATGAATGATACCGAACACGTGGAGCGTATTTTCATCGATGGGTTGGAGGGCATGTTGACCGCGTCATTGACGCTGATCGGGATTACCGTGATCCTCTTCGTGGTCAATTGGCAATTGGCGCTCCTGGCGCTGGTGCCCATCCCGGTCTTGATGGTGTCCGCCGTGAAATTTTCCCGTCGCGTTCACGGATATTACCACGAAATTCGACAGAACACGGCCCAATTGGGCGGCTATCTCCAGGATTCCCTGTCGGGCATCCGGGAAACCATGGCCTTCAATCGTCACGCGTTCGAACGGGAACGATTCGACGCCAGAAATCGCGAGGTCAGCCAAAGCAATCTCAAGGCCATGTTCCTGTGGTCCGTGTATTCACCGGCGATGATTTTTCTCGGAGCCATGGGCACGGTGCTTATCCTGTGGGTGGGGTCGGTGGAAGTCGCACAGGGGGATCTGAAAGTGGGAGAGCTTGTGATGTTCGTATCGTATCTGGCCCTGTTCTACGTGCCGGTCAACCAAATCCATTCCGTCAACCACATGCTTCAGCACGCCCTGGCGTCCAGCGAACGCATCTTTGACGTGTTGGATGCCGAGCCCGACGTGCAGGACCGGCCCGGGGTGGTGGCGCCAGCAGCCCGTTTTCGCGGGAGCGTGCAGTTCGAAGGCGTGGACTTTTCCTATAAGCCGGAAGTTCAGGTGTTGCACGACGTTTCCTTCAGCGTGGAGGCGGGAGAGCGTATCGCCCTGGTGGGGCCGAGTGGCGCCGGGAAGAGCACGATGGTCAAGCTCCTGATGCGGTTTTACGACGTGACGGGAGGCATGGTGGCGTTGGACGGTATCGACGTCCGGAACATGCCGCTGGCGTTTCTGCGTTCACAAATCGGGATGGTCCAACAGGAACCGTTTCTCTTTAACGGGACCGTTCGAGAAAACATCATGTACGGCGACCTCCAGGCCACCAACCACGCCGTCGAACAGGTCGCCGTTGCCGCTCGGGCTCATGAGTTCATCATGGAACTCCCGGACCAATACGACACCTGGATCGGGGAACGGGGCGTGAAATTGTCCGTCGGTCAAAAGCAACGCGTGGCGATTGCCCGGGTCTTATTGAAGAATCCCCCTATTGTGATCTTCGACGAAGCCACGTCCAATATTGATACGGAGACGGAAGTCAAAATCCGCGAAGCGCTGGCCGTGCTCACCCGCGGTCGCACCACCATCTTCATCGCGCACCGGCTGACCACGCTGCAACAGGTTGACCGCATCATCGTGCTCGAGCAGGGCCGGGTGGTTGAAGAGGGAACCCACGCCGAATTGTTGGACAAAAAAGGGCTGTATGCCAGTTTGTATGAAGCGCAGTTTCAGATTTGATCTGACAACCGTGCCACGGTCCTCGTGTTTTTCCGACTCTTTTTTCAGACATACCACACGTGGTATGCCAAGGGTTCATATAATGTTATTGACAGGTTACATAATCTGTGATAGAGGATAACAGAATTATTATTCCGGATAGGTTTTCGTACATGGTATTTATTTTATAAGCTCTGCCGCAGAAGGCGAAAAAGCTGTCTGCGGTTTTTTTTTAGGGTCTTCTGGTAAATCCACGGTGGGGTTCCGTGAGGAAGGGAGTTGCTCATGAGTGATCGAAAATCGGGAACGGTCAAGTGGTTCAACGATCGAAAGGGCTTTGGATTCATTCGAGTCGAAGGAGAACAGGACGTTTTTGTGCATTATTCGGCTCTTCAGGGGGAGGGCTTTAAAACCCTAAAAGAGGGCGAACCCGTTGAATTTGATCTGGTGGAGGGAGCCAAAGGTCCCCAGGCGGCTAACGTGGTTAAAACAGCCGCAGCTCAGCAATCGGCCTGATACCATTTTTTAGAGAATCGGCTTTCGCAAGCGAAGTGGAACCCAAAAGGGCGGTCAATCCCGCCCTTTTGGGTTTTTTATTACCCGGGAAGTGTTAGGTTGTTGACTGCCTTTTTCCATGAAGAGTATAGTCCAAGTCTTAAAGAATGGCAAAAGCGCGGCGTCGTTTTTGCGGCAATGCTTACTCGTAAGTTTCAAGAGGAGGAAAGACACCATGGCACTTCGCTTAGGGGATGAAGCCCCAAATTTTACTGCTGAAACAACGGCAGGAACGGTAAATTTTCATGAATGGCTCGGTGATGGATGGGGTATTTTGTTTTCCCATCCCAAGGATTTCACCCCGGTCTGTACCACGGAATTGGGGGCCGTGGCGAAAATCACCGAAGAATTTGCCAAGCGCAACGTCAAGGTTCTTGCCGTGAGCGTGGACCCATTGGATTCGCATAAAGGCTGGATCAATGACATCAATGAAACGCAGCAGTGTACGGTTCAGTATCCGATTATCGCGGACCCCGACCGGCAAGTCGCGAATTTGTACGATATGATTCATCCCAACGCGTTGGACAATATGACGGTGCGTTCGGTTTTTGTGATTGGGCCTGACAAGAAAATCAAGTTGACGCTCACCTATCCGGCATCGACCGGAAGAAATTTTGATGAGATTCTTCGTGTAGTGGACTCGTTGCAACTGACGGCCAAGCATCAGGTGGCTACCCCTGCCAATTGGAAGGACGGGGAAGATTGTATCATTGTCCCTGCGGTGAAGGATGAGGAAATTCCCGCCAAGTTTCCCAAGGGCCACCGGGCGGTGAAGCCGTATCTTCGGTACACGCCACAGCCTAACAGATAAGCCCTTCTCGCAGGCCTCGTTCATTCCGGAAGAGCCGCCCTTCACAAGAGGGCGGCTCTTTTATTCTCTCCCCCTTCTGTCATTGGTATGAAAATAGTCAATGCCATCCAGAAGCTGTCATTCCGAACGAAGTGAGGAATCTCTCACTACGGCTGATAGGTTTCGAACAAGGAGACCGTCGTCTGAAAACCGGTCCGGCACGTGCGGCAACGAAATTGGACGATGTCTCGATCCACGCTCACTTCCGTAACGTGCAGGGCTTCCTGATGGTGACCGGCACAGGCCTCCAGCTTGGTGCTCGCGTCCTCTCCACTCAACTCCGAATCCCCGATGATGCGAGTAATGGCGCCAACGGTCAGGCGATGCCGGGATTTGCAGTTCATACAAAAAATGCCGACGGTGTCGGGCAGGGTGAACAGTTTAAAAGTCAGCGACAGGGGGTGGACGGAAAAGCACTGCTGCAAAAATGCACCTGATTGGAAAACGTTACCCATGCGGCTTTGCCCTTTGTTGAGGTTCATTCATCCGGCAACCAGGCGCTGGAAAGGAGGGCGGGTCAGGACAAGAAAGTGCTCGAACTCGAACGCGTTCATACGGCGACGCGGTCATAGATCGGTGTCGGCGCACGCTTCGCGCACCCAACGTTGGAGGATCTTGGTGGCGTCATCAAACGTGAGGATATAATGGAAACAGTGAGGCCTGGCACCCGGATCCAGCGGATTGCCGGAGCCGCCGCCGAGTCCCATCATGGCGGTTACGCCTTCGGTGGCCTTGAACACGCTTCGCCCCAGCTTGTTGACGCCCATGGGGTCGAGTTCATCCTGGGTGAGCGCATAGCGATAGATCCACGTCGATTGGCCTCTTAACGCCGAGGTCTTTTTTTTCCACGGTTCTCCGAGCTGTTCAACGACATCTTGTGGCGTCGCTTTCTTCAAAGCCCCGTTGAGATACGACTCTCGTCCGGAGCTACAGGCTGCGAAGGACAAGGTCAGGAAGAGCACCATGGGCCAAAGCACCCGTGCGGATAAAAGCGGGACGTTTCGGCATGTCTGAGTCATCGGTCACGGGCATGCCGTGAGGGCATTTTGTACATGATGGTTCGATAGAACGCATACACCTGGGCGCACAAGCCCGTCACGATGAGGGTCAGCGCGATGGGCAACCATATTGAATCCGGCTGATTCAGGCCTTCGATCCCGAGCAGGAATCCCGCCGCGATCGCAATAATGCCGATGACGCGTGCAATGACAATATTGGGTTGGGTCAGGAACGACACGTATAGTCTCCCATAATGGCGCCCGCTATTCTGCCACAACTCGTCACCTGCGGCAACGAGCCGAAGGGCGCCTCGCTTGCCTATTCGGTTTGAAACCCGTGCCGTGAATCTTTTAAAACAGGCTAGTTTCATCAGGGCATCCGTAAGAAATGTTGGACGTGAAGGCGCAGACGTGAGCGACGAAGAATCGGTGAAGGATATGGCGATAGACGGGCAGGGAAAGCTCTTCGAAATCGGCGTGAGTTTCCGCTACGCCCAAGAGCATGGGTGGGTCATGCAGGCGATTACGGGGTTTTTGTCCGCCTATTTCATGGAGGACGCCAGCTTTCGTCTCAAGCGGCATCTGCATGAATTGGAAACGGGCATGTACGTGTGGACCTGCGAAGCCCCGGGAGAAAAATTCATGCGACGGTTGTTCAAGCGGTTGCAAGTCGACATCCCGCCTTTCGAACTCTATCAGCGCGATTCGCCTTCAGACGGGCCACCGCGTCACGTCATTGATTTGCCGTCCCTTCATCCTGAAGAGGACTCCTAAGCACAACGACGGAGAACGAGTGAAAGTTTGTCGAGTCGTGGTCCCCATCGTTTACATGATGCTCTTCCCGTGCCTGTTCTTGTTGCTTTCGACTGTGAACGCTCAGGGTCGGCAGATTTCCGAGCAGGGCCCCAGGCTCCAATCATCCAAGCCAACGTTGTTGGACGGCTTCGGCTTCTCCGTATCCGTTGAAGGGAATCAGGTTCTCGTCGGCGCACCTCATGCGACAGGAACCCGCGGCCAAACGGGAAAAGCGTTTTTGTTCGAACGCGAGTCCGGTACATTACTGCGAGAGTTCGCCCCTCTTTCGCCGATGGGTGATGATTTGTTCGGCCTGTCCGTGAGCCTCACGCCGGACTACGTGATTGTGGGCGCTCCCAAGGGAAAAGGAGCGTTACGCCGGTCTATGGGATCGGTGACGGTATTCGACCGCAACACGGGAGCATCGCGGCAGGTGATCGTGAGTCCCAATCAATCGGCGGCGGCGTTCGGGCACGCCGTGGCTACCCGGGACGGGCTGGTCGCCGTCGGCGACCCCGGAGCGAGTACCATGACGGACTTTGAGGTCGGGGAAGTCCATCTGGTTGATGTGAACACCGGAGAAGTCCTCCGGACGTTTGTCTCTCCGTATGCGGAAAATCGAAAGGCTGACGGGTTCGGACATGCGGTGACGTTTTCGGGTTCCGTTCTGGCTGTGAGCGCTCCGCTCGGCGGCACGGACCCGGTTGATCATGGACAGGTGTTTCTTTTCGATTGGGAAAATGGAAGGTTGATACGTACCCTGGTTTCGCCTGATCCTCAGACAAAGGAATATTTTGGATGGGTATTGGCGAGCGACGCGGGGTTGTTGGTGGTGGGCGCCTTGGGACGAGGGGGCGCGCAACCGGAAGCCGGAGTCGTGTATCTCTATACGAAAACCGGCGAATTCCTGCGAACATTGGAAGCCCGGGAGCCGGGGAAAGGCGATCACTTTGGCGAAGCCGTGGCTCTGCTTCCTGAGCACGTCATTGTCGGCGCGCCAGGACATGATGCCGCCGGAGTCGACGCCGGGGCGATTTTCGTCTTCGATCGAAAAACCGGAACGTTGCAATCCATGATTGTCAACCCGTCGGAAACAACCGGCGTGGCCGATCTCTTCGGACTATCCTTGAGTGGTGCAGAACGCGATTTGGTTGTGGGGTCGCCTTATGGTGACCTTGAGGCGATGCCCGACGCCGGGTTGGTCCATCAGTTTCGGCTATCCGTGTCTCCGGAAGGAATGTAAGGCATCCCGGGAGGCGCCATGCCTGCCGCCCTCGGCACCATTCGACTTCGCTTCCTTCGACTTCGCTCAGGACAGGCAGGGCAGGCAGGACAGGCTCAGGCCGTCCCCTATGGCCGGAGGAGAGCCCGTATTCGTAGGGGCAGGCCCCTGTGCCTGCCCTCCATCCTTATGATAGACAGGACCGGGCTTCTTCGTTATGATCCGCTACATGTCTTTTCCTTTGCAGGAGTGGCGAAAGGCTCGACAGTACTCCATCGTCAAATTGGCGGCCGAGTCCGGCATTGAAGGGGCCGTGATTCAAGCGATTGAAGCCGGAGA
The DNA here is from genome assembly GCA_011523385.1 of Nitrospira sp. Classification (GTDB taxonomy): domain Bacteria; phylum Nitrospirota; class Nitrospiria; order Nitrospirales; family UBA8639; genus Bin75. The sequence continues at coordinate 42,999 of WTGX01000004.1, forward strand.
GACGGATCCCTCCGTCTCAACGGTGGAGGCATTGGCCAAGGCCCTCGTGATTCCTCCTTCCTGGTTGTACAGTGCCCCCTGGGCTCTCGATTTGTTGTTGGGGGATCCCGACGAAGAAGACTCCCCCTATCTCAACCTTGATTCCCCTGATCCCGTGACCGAACAGATTCTCCGCGGGAGTCGAGCTGAACGGGATTTGTACGTGCTCCTCACGGCCCTGCTGCGCCATGGCGAACCCAAACTCCTCCGTGCCGCCGAAGTCAATCTTCGAAGTCTGCTCAAGCAGGCCAAGACGACGACGGTTCCATGGCAGAGTCGTCCCTCAGGCCATTTTGAACCGCCGAGTGACTGAATGAAGGCATGGCCGGCACCGCGGGTTCATTCCCGTTTTACGGCGTTTCTTGGGACTTAGCCTGATAACTTGACAGTAGCATAATTGTCCCAACATTGAGACAATTATATGCCAATTGTCTTAACAGATAATCAACAAACGAGGGTTGGTGAAAAGTTCAAAATTGAACTCTTTCAGTCTGCTGATTTATTAAAAAACCAATGGGGTTAGACGAAAAACACGCGAAGGGTAATAGCAGAAAGTAGGGCAGCCATATAACCACCAATCCACAAAATGATGGTGAATTTTCCATCCAGATTAGACAATTTCACCATCACGTCTCCAAACTGTTTCTCAATTCCCTGGTATCGTTCAGCACATTCTTTTTCATGTTTCGCAAGAGCTTCTTCCCATAATTCCACAGTAACCTCCTTATTCTCTCTTTCTCTCTTGTATATACCGGAGGACTATGAAAAAAGCAACTCAGTAGTTTTTCAAGGCTTCTTCAGCTTCAAGATCGTACTCAACGCAAGATTTCACCATAAATGAGGGGAAGAGTCGCTATGGGCGACCGTTGGGTGAATACTATCTCGGAAAATTATTTACATCCCCAGTCTGCCGAAATAGGAAGCAATGCCCCACCATAATGGACCAAGGTGGCGCGGTAGATATGCCTAGCTCCCTGTTGCCACGACAATAAGGTTTCTTTTTGCGAACTAGGGGCATCAATGAGTACGTCATACGTCAGTGTTGAAAGGAGGTGCTTCATGCCGACAGAAAATCCCCCAAACACCTTGCTGTCGATATGGGCCACTTTTCCAGCCCATTCGAAACACAAGCCTTTATAGTCTTTCCACGCCCCATCTTTTTGTAGTTCTGTCAACCCACTGTCATGGGCAAACAGTCGGTTTACTTCGTAAAACGCGACCTTAGATACAATCGGTTTGGGTTTCGGCTTGGGCTTGACGGGAGCCGCTGACCCTCCTAGATTGAGCCAGACAAGCCCAACACAAGGTCGGGAAACCGTAGCAGGTTGTCAGGAGAGAATCAAGAAAAGAGAAGAAAGAGAGTCAGGGTTGTATTTCATCTAAGACTTTGATATGCCTAGGTATTATTATGTATATCAAGGAAGTCTGATTATGGATGATTTAGCTTATTTACTCCTGTTTGTCACCGTTCCCTTGGTTATCCTCATGGGTGGAATGTTTCTTTTTAAGTTCTTCAGGATCTGAAGGATCATCTTCATCTCTGATAAGATCTTTGGAAAGAGCGAGTGTCCCACCAATCAAGGCCATTAAGGGAGCTTCTAAAATATCCCATGCTTCTGTTGCTGTCATGTTTTCTGTCCCCAAAACCATAACAAGAAACATGAAAACAACAGCTAGGTAAGCTGCGCCCATCAAGATCAACACATTGGTTTTAATGACCACTTTCTTTCGACTTGAGTCGCTTCCCCACATAGCAGCATCCTCCTTTCTTTCTGATGAAAAGATATTGGCATACTTTTAAGGTATTAATAAGTCTTATGGGCGATTCACGTAATTAACGGAGAGTTAAATGAAAATTCAAAAGGACGGCAACGGACAACCTTACATCGAATGGCTACAATCAAAGGACAACTACAAGCGTGCGTGGATACAGAAAAGAGAAGGTGACAATGATTTTGCAGGGACAGGTCGGTATCTCAATGTTGTTCGGTGTAATGAGCCGGGGCATCCTGGTGGCAATCCAGCCGATTTTCCCATCTACAATGAGTTACCTGATGAACAGATTCTATTGGCTTTTGTATACACTACGAATGCCATTACTGGCTTGTCAGATAGCAGCTTCTGAGTTGACGCCGTTAAGTATATAATTCCTATGTCAAGTTATCGGGTTAAGTCTCCGTTTCTTGCATTCGTCGTTTCCTTTTCAATACGATAGAGAGTTACGGTTTTTCATGCGTTCTCTCCTTCTGCACGAGAACGAAGTTATTATTAATTATCCCCGAAAACGTGAAAGAGGAATAAGAGATGCCCAAGAACAGTGGCCTCCGGAATATGAAACCGATTACGGGTAGGGAAAAAGAGCCAACCAACTTTGAAGGAATGAACGCCCCCTTGCTCCCGGAGAGAGGTTCTTCGCAAGAGTTTTCGGCGTTGGTTGCCACGTTGGATGAGGAGACCGTTGAGCAGGCAGCCGTCTTTCAAAATGAAAGCCTCGAATCCCAAATGAAGACCGAGCCTGTGACCCCGGCCGATGAACCAGGAGAAGCGTTGCCGGAAACCGAGAAAGAAATCGATCTGACTCCCGGTACGGCCAACAGGATAGATGATCCCGTTCGTTTATATCTCAATGAGATGGCCGGTGTGTCTCTGCTCTCAAGGGAAGGGGAGATCGAGTTAGCGAAGAAGATCGAAGAGGGCAAGGAGGAGATGACGCGGGCGATTGCGGGGCTGCCGATGACCCTGGAGACCCTGGAGACCTGGCGGGGGCGGCTGAAGAAGCGGGAAGTGAGCGTGGGGGCCGTGGTGCTGGTGCATGACCCGGGAGACGAGGACCTGGAGGACCCGGAAGTGGCCGAGGCGCAGGAAGAAGAAGAATTACGGCACCAGGCCTTGGCGGACTTGGACCAGGTGCGGCGGTTGGGCAAGACGCTACGGCGGCTGTATGACCGGCGGCGGGCGGCCCCGGCGGCGCAGCAGGCGCGGTGGAGCGCCAAGGTGCGGGGCGTGCAGGCCCAATTGGGGGCGCGGGTGGAGGGGCTGCACCTGCAACCGGCGGTGCGGGAGGCGTTAGTGAGCCAGATCAAAGAAGCCGGCCGGACGGTGCGGCAGGCGGAACGGCGGCTGCGGGAGTGCTGCCAGCGGCTGGGGCAGCCGGCCCCGGAGGGCCTGAAACTCCTGGGGCGGTTGAGCCGGGCGGGGGCGTCGGCGGCGGCCCTGCGGCGGCAGGCGGGGCTCAGTGAAGCCGTGGTGCGGCAAGTCGTGGCGCGGAGCCAGGAAGCCCGGGCCACCCTCAAACACGTGGAGCGGCACGCCACCTTGCTGCCGACGGCCGAGTTCAAACGCGCCCTGGTGGGGTTGGAATGGGCGGAAGACAAGATGAAACGGGGCAAAGCCGAACTCATCGAAGCGAACCTGCGGTTGGTGGTGAGCATTGCCAAGAAATACACGAACCGGGGGCTGCAATTTCTGGATTTGATCCAGGAAGGGAACATCGGGCTGATGAAAGCCGTGGATAAGTTTGAATACCAGCGGGGGTACAAATTCAGCACGTATGCGACGTGGTGGATTCGGCAAGCGATCACGCGGGCGATTGCGGATCAGGCGCGGACCATCCGGATCCCGGTGCACATGATCGAAACGATCAACAAGCTGGTGCGGACCTCGCGGCATCTGGTGCAACAATTGGGGCGGGAACCGACGCCGGAAGAGATTGGGGTGCGGATGGAGATGCCGTTGGAGAAAGTGCGGAAGATTCTGAAGATTGCGAAAGAACCGATTTCGTTGGAGACGCCGATCGGGGAAGAAGAAGACAGCCACCTGGGGGACTTCATCGAGGATAAGAAAGCGGTTTCGCCGTTGGAGGCGGCGGTGCGGTACGACTTGCAGCGGCACATCGGGAAATCGCTGGAATCCTTGACGGCGCGGGAGGAGAAGGTGTTGCGGAAACGGTTTGGGATCGGGGAGGCGACGGACCACACGTTGGAAGAAGTGGGGCAGGACTTTGAGGTGACGCGGGAGCGGATCCGGCAGATCGAAGCGAAGGCGTTGCGCAAACTCCGCCATCCGAGCCGGAGCAAGAAACTGCGCAGTTTCGCCGAAGGCTTTTAACGCGTGACCGAACGTGGGCCCATAGCTCAGTTGGTCAGAGCGGCTGACTCATAATCAGTTGGTCCCAGGTTCAAGTCCTGGTGGGCCCACCATACAATCAAATGGGCATCCTGAGCCACAGGCGAAGGCTCTCGTAGTTGAGGCATGAGGGGGTTGAGGGAAAGATTCTTCACTCCGTTCTGAATGACAGGGAGGATCTCCCGTCCGGCTGCGCTGTCAGAGTTCCCGAATGGCTTGCCGGAGCAGGGAAAGCTGTTCGGACGAATTCCCGATTTTTCCCAATTCCGCTTTGAGTTGGTCTTTGAGGTAAGAGGAATAACCTATCCGGTCCAGGAAAAGTTCCAGAAACGCGCCTGACAACGCGCTTTCCTTCTTTAAGGCTTCCACGTCCTCATCGCTGACCGGCACGTACGTGCTTCCGATGTGCAGGATGACTTTGTAATAGTCTCCTTCACTGCGACGTTCAAATCGTACTCCGTCCATGTCCGCGTCTCTGGCTTCTCAGGTTGGCGAGATGGCCTCCATTGTATGCAAACGGATGACGTGATGGCAAGGGAAGCACTGGTTCGCGTGATTCTTGACCCCCCATAGACCATATGATAGCGTACCAATTCCTGATCTTCATCTTCACAATTGATCTGCCAGTCTTCAGGTCCATTACTCTAAGAGCCGTTGATGTTCATGATTGTACGGTGAGTCTATTTACGTTATCTCATCCGGGAGTTTTTCATGTCACGAGTGCATAACTTCAGTGCCGGCCCGGCCATGTTGCCTGAGGCCGTCTTACAACGAGCCCAGGCCGAATTGACGGATTGGCACGGGGCCGGGGCCTCCATTATGGAGATGAGCCACCGTGGGAAAGAGTTTGTTTCAGTCCATGCCGAGGCCGAACAGGACGTCCGTGACTTATTGGGCGTGCCCGAGACGTACAAGGTGCTCTTTCTGCAAGGAGGAGCCACCGGGCAATTTGCCGCTATTCCCATGAATCTGTTGCGCGGGAAAAACAAGGCGGATTACATTCTGACCGGGTCCTGGGGCAAAAAAGCCATCGGCGAGGCCAAGAAATATTGCGAAGTGAACGTCGCGGCTTCGTCCGAAGGCGAGAAATTTACGACCATCCCCCCGTTTGACCATTGGGCGTTGAATGCCGATGCCGCGTATGTCCATTACACGCCTAATGAAACCATTGAAGGCGTTGAATTTCACTGGATTCCCGGGACAGGTGACGTTCCGCTCGTCGGTGATATGTCTTCGACTATTTTGTCCCGTCCCGTCGACGTCAGCCGGTTTGGATTGATCTATGCCGGCGCCCAAAAAAACATCGGGCCGGCCGGCGTCACGTTGGTGATCGTGCGGGAGGATTTGATCGGCAACGTCCTCTTGATGACCCCCGGCGTGTGGGATTACGCGCAACAGGCCAAAGCCGATTCCATGTTGAATACTCCACCGACCTACAGCCTGTATATCGCCGGCTTGGTTTTCAAATGGGTGAAGGAGCAAGGGGGGCTTTCGGTCATGGCCGAACGCAACGAACGCAAGGCCAGGAAGCTGTACGCCGCGATCGATGGTTCTGGTTTCTACCGGAACCCGGTGAATCCATCGTGCCGGTCATGGATGAACGTGCCGTTCGTCCTGGCCGATCCGGAATTGGATGGCGAGTTTCTCGCGGGAGCGGTCCGGGCCGGGTTGACCACGTTGCAGGGACATCGTTCGGTGGGTGGCATGCGTGCCAGTATCTATAACGCCATGCCCGAGTCCGGCGTGGATGCATTAATCGACTATATGACGGAATTTGAAAAGCGGAAAGCGTAGGGACGATTCCATGAACATTTTGGTCAGTGACAGTTTGTCGCCGCGAGGAGTGGCCGTTCTTGAACAGGGCGGGTTTCACGTCGACGTGAAAACCAAGTTGCCCAAAGAACAACTTCTGGAAGAGATCAAAGCGTATGACGGCATTGTCGTTCGGTCAGGCACGAAAGTGACGGCTGAGGTGATTGACGCCGGCAGCCGGCTCAAGATCATCGGGCGCGCAGGGACGGGCCTTGACAACGTGGATTGTGAGGCCGCCACCCGTCGGGGCATTGTCGTGATGAATACGCCCGGTGGCAATACGATTACAACGGCGGAGCACACGATCGCCATGCTGGTGTCCATGAGCCGTAGAATTCCCCAGGCCGTCGTGTCGACCAAGACGGGTAAGTGGGAAAAGTCCAAATTCATGGGGACGGAGTTGTACAACAAGACTCTCGGCCTCGTGGGGTTGGGGCAGATCGGGACTTACGTCACCAAGTTGGCACAGGGCTTGGCCATGCAGGTGATCGGCTATGATCCCTACCTCGCTCCGGGGCGCGCGCGGGAATTGGGAATCCAGGCCGTGGCCTTGGACGAGTTGTTCAGGCGGGCCGATTTCATCTCGGTCCATACCCCGTTGACCAACGAGACCCGGTCTTTGATCGACGCCCAGGCCATCCGGCAGATGAAAGACGGAGTCATGATCGTCAATTGCGCGCGTGGCGGCATCATTAATGAAGAGGATATTTACGAAGCCCTCAAAAGCAAAAAGGTCGCCGCCGCGGCCTTCGACGTGTTCGAAGAAGAGCCCGTGAAGCCGGATCATCCCTTGCTCACCTTGGACAACTTCATCTGTACGCCTCACATCGGGGCTTCGACCGAGGAAGCCCAGGAAAGCGTCGCCATCTCGATTGCCGAACAATTTGTCGATTATTTCGAGAAAGGCGTGGCCCGGGGTGCGGTGAATATCCCGTCGGTTCCGCCCGACGCCTTGGTTCAACTCAATCCGTATCTGGGGTTGGCCGAGCGGATGGGATTGTTTCAGGCGCAACTGCTTGATGAAGGCATTGAAGAGGTGACGGTGGAGTATCGGGGAGAAGTAGCGGAGTTCTCTTTGGCGCCCATGACGGTTGCGCTCCTGAAAGGTTTGTTGACCCCGATTCTCCAGGATACGGTGAACGCCGTGAACGCGCCCTTTATCGCGAAACAACGCGGCATCGAAGTCAAGGAAGTGAAGTGGAGCGACGCGGGTGATTATACGAGCTTGATTCGTCTCCACGTGAAAACCGGCGCGCAGATGCATCAATTGGCCGGGACTCTGTACAACAAAAAGGATGCCCGTATCGTGGAAAGCAATGCGTATTCGGTCGAAGTCATTCCCGCAGGCCATATGCTGTTGATCTACAATTTCGACCGTCCCGGTGTCATTGGCACGGTGGGGCGTATTCTCGGTGAACACGAAATCAATATTGCCCGGATGCAATGTTCTCGTGCGCAGAAAGGCAGCAACGCGTTACTGATCCTTGGTTTGGACGCGCCGCCGCCGCTTCCTGTGTTGGACAACATCAAAGGCGAAACGGACATTGTTTCGGCTCGCTTGGTGGACCTGTCGGGCGTCTCGTAACGTTTCGATCTTGTTCGATGCCTCGCCGCCTCCAACCACGACCGGAGCGCCACACGGTTTCTGCAGGGACAGCGCCCCGTTCCCTTATCCCGATCGGGATGACGACCTTGTTGCCTGATGCCGCTGAACGCGTCCGTCATTTGGAACGCGCGTTATTCGAGGGGTTTGCCCGGTGGGGCTACCGCGAAATCATCCCGCCGACCTTTGAATACCTGGACGTGCTCTCCGCCGGGTTGCCGGCCGATATTCTCGAAAAATGTTACAAGGTTGCCGATTGGACAACCGGACGCATTTTGGTGCTTCGTCCTGACGTGACCGCGCAGATCGCAAAAATCGTGGCAATGGGAATGGCCGGGCGACAACTGCCCCTTCGGTTGAGTTATCGCTCCACGGTGTTCCGCTATGAGCCCGAACACGCCGGCCGGGAACGGGAAGTATTCCAGTTGGGGGTTGAATTGATCGGGGCCGACGACGCGTCAATGGACGCCGAAATTCTGACCTTGCTCATCGAGTCACTGAAAGCCGTAGGACTGTCCCATTTTAAAATTTCACTCGGACACGTCGGTTTCTACCAGGCGTTGCTGGCGCAGTCAGGACTCTCGGAACAGGGGCGCAAGCAAGCGGAACTCGCCGCGGCGCGTAAGGACTTGCCGAAACTGGAACGCATTTTGAAAACGGAACGTGTCCCCTCAAAGCAGGCCCGGCCTATCCTTGAGGCACCGGGGCGTTATGGGCGGGAAGAGATGTTGCAATGGGGCCGGACCGTCGCCGGTCGTAATACCCGGTTGCTGGCCCCCATTGAACGATTGAGCCGGGTCTATGCGCTGCTCGACGCGGCCGGCGTCAAAGAGCACCTGCTCTTGGATCTGGGAGAATTTCGGGGCTTCGACTACTATGATGGAGTCGTGTTCGACGTCTTTTCCGACAACGTCGGCTGTGAACTGGGTGGGGGAGGACGCTATAACCATTTGATCGGACAATTCGGGCAGGATCTCCCTTCTACGGGATTTGCCTTGGACCTTGATCGCCTGTTCATGGCGTTGGGGAAGGAGGGAGAGAAATGGGTTCCGGAAACGCCCAGCGTGTTGGTGGCGGCTCCTCATTCTCATTTTGGAGAGGCGTTCCGCACGAGCCAGTTCCTTCGTTCGCACGGGTTGGTGGTATATCAGGAAACCGTGCCACGGTGGGATTCCACCCGGCTTCGCAAGATTCGAACGCGCCTCAGGGCTTCCGGCGCCTCTTGGGCCGTGATGGTGGGCCTGTCTGCCCTCTCGAGCCGGGAAGTCGGGGTGTTGGCGAAACAGGCCAAGACTTCACGAACCGTTCGTATCCAAGACCTTCCCACCCTGATTCTTAATGGTGCGCATGCTCACGTCTGACGTTTCCGATCTCCGGTTGCCGCCCCAGAATCTCGATGCCGAGCAATCCATCCTCGGGGCCGTTCTGTTGGAAAATAGTGCGCTCAATAAGGCGCTTGAGGTCATCGTCGAAGAAGACTTTCATCGCGGGGCGCATCGAACCATTTTTGCGGGGATGATCGAACTGGCTGACCGCAATGAAGTGGTTGATCAGATCACGTTGACGGAACTGCTGAAAACCAAAGGCCAATTGGAGCAGGTGGGCGGCGCGGCGTACGTGGCTGAATTGGTGCAGGTGGTGCCCAGTGCGTCGAATATCCGGTATCACTGCAAAATCGTCCGGGAAAAATCCCTGTTGCGCGGGTTGATCCGCACCGCTACGGAAATTGTGACCAAAGGATATGACGGACTTGGGGAGTCGGAAGACCTCTTGGAATACGCGGAACGGGAGATCTTCAGGCTGGCACAGGGGCGTTTGGGCCGGTCGTTTGAATCCATGAAACAAGCCGTCATAGAAAGCATGGAGATTGTTGATCAATTATATTGTCGAAAAGAAAAAATTACGGGCGTGCCGACCGGATATCACGTGATTGACCATATCACGGCCGGACTTCAGCCGTCCGATCTCATTATCATTGCCGGTCGCCCGAGCATGGGGAAAACCAGTCTGGCCTTGGGTATGGCTGAACATGCCGCGATTCGCGCGGATCTGACCGTGGGGATTTTCAGCCTGGAAATGTCAAAAGTCCAGCTAGTGCTTCGGATGCTCAGTTCCCAGGCGAGCCTGGATTCTCATGCCCTGAGGACCGGGCAGCTCGATCGCCACGCGGAGTGGAGTCAGCTCGTTGATGCGGCAAATCGTTTGGCCGGCGCCAAGATTTTCATTGATGATTCCGGAGGGATGACGGTCCAACAAATGCGGGGCAAGGCCCGGCGCCTCAAGGCCGAACACGGCCTGGATCTGTTGATCATCGATTATCTGCAACTCATGCAGGGACGCAGCGATTCCGAATCGCGACAGCAGGAAATTTCCGACATCAGCCGGTCACTCAAAGCGTTAGCCAAGGAATTGGATATCCCGGTGGTGGCGCTTTCCCAGTTGAGCCGGGCCGTGGAAAACCGGACGGATAAACGGCCCGTCCTCTCTGATCTCCGTGAATCCGGGGCCATTGAACAGGATGCGGACGTGGTGATGTTCATTTATCGTGAGGAGGTTTATAATCCGGATACGGAGGAAAAAAGAAACATCGCCGATATTTTGATTCGGAAACATCGCAATGGCCCGACGGGCGACCGGCAACTGACGTTCCTGGAGCAGTATGCAAAATTTGGCAATCTTGAGACCCAGCATCTCTAAGGCTTGGGATGGATAAACGGTTCATGAGACGTCCGGGACGAACCCAAAGAAGTTGTGCCGGAGATGCTGGAGGCGTGGGCCCAAGGTCCGGCGGGTGGCAAGAACGGGTGTTGGTCACGTTCCTTCTTATTCCTCTGCTGGTGGTGTCATGTGCCGCGGTGCCCGAATCCGGGCCCGACACCGTCGTCCAACCCGAATCCGTCCCTCTTCCGTCTCCGGCGTACTATCATTTTTTGCAAGGCTATCTGGCGGAACTTGTGAATGATGTTCCCAAGGCCGTTGCCGAGTATCGAGCCGCGCTGCACTTTGATCCGAAATCGGCATTCCTGCGCGTGCGGTTGGCTGCCTTGCAATTTTTGTCGGGGAACATGCAAAAAGCCATGGCCATGTTGGATCAGATCGAGTCAGCGCAGGTGCGGGAGGCGGGCGTGTTGGTTGAAATGGCCAGGATCTACGCCGGCGGAGGCCAATTTGACCGCGCATTGGGGTTGTATGACGAAGCGGTTCATTTGAATCCTGAGCGAGGGGAGACCTATTTTGACAAAGGCGTCTTGCTGCTTAATCTCAAGCGGCCTCAGCAGGCCGAAACGGTCTTCACCCAAGGTCTTGAGCATGCCCCGGAGTCTCATTTCGGACACTTCTACCAAGGAAAAGCCTTGGAAGCCCAAGAGAAAAGAACGGAGGCGAAGGAAGCCTACCGCCAGGCGATCAACCGGACCAAACGGTTTGAACCCGCGTATCAGGCGTTGCTTAAGCTGTATGAGTTCGACGAGGACCTTCAGGCGGCGATTCAACTCTACCATGAGTTCGAGGTATCGGTGACGCCTCGCGACAATACGTTCCGCAAGGACTTTGTCCGTTTCCTGGTCAAACAAAAAGACTATGGGCAAGCCTTGGATATTCTGGAGCAGATGATCGTGGATGAGCCCCAGGACGTTAAGCTGCAAATCCAAAGGGCACTGGTCTACGTCGAAATGAAAGAGCCTCACCGCGCCGTAACGGAGCTGGAAGGAATCCTTCAAGCTCATCCCTCTGAATTGCGTGTTCGAGACTACCTGGGCTGGCTGTACGAACAAATCGACGACGTTGAAAAGGCGTTGGATGCCTATGGGACGAATATCGATCTGGACGCGACGTTTTACGACAGTCGCATTCACCTCGGAATCTTACTGTATCGACTCACGCGCTATGATGAAGCTGTGCAGCATTTGACCCGGGCCGCCGGGCTGAAACCCGGCAACTCGGAGACCCATCTTTTGCTGGGATTGAGCTACCTGCAAGCCGATAAATTTGAACGGGCCACGTCTGCATTTGAAAAGGGGCTGGAATATCACCCCAATGATGAAGATTTGCGATTTAACCTTGGCGCCGCCTATGACAAGCTCGACCGGTTCCCCGACGTAGTCCGGGAAATGGAAGCGGTGCTGGCCCTCAACCCCGATCATACCGACGCGCTCAATTACCTCGGCTATAGTTACGCCGACCGGGGTATCAATGGGGAAGAGGCCGTGGAATTGACGCGACGCGCCGTGGCGCTCAAGCCGGACAATGGCGCGTACGTCGATAGCTTGGGGTGGGCGCTCTTCAAAGTCGGAAAAGTGGCTGAAGCCCTTCGGGAACTTCAGCGAGCGGCCGAACTCGTCGAAGACGATCCGGTTATTTTTGAGCATTTGGGAGAGATTTATTTGATCCAGGAGCACCGGGACGCGGCCAAGGCTGCGTGGATCCGTGCGCTGCAATTGGATCCTCACAATGAAAATCTTATCAAACGATTTCGTGAAGTGGGTTTTGGCAATCCGCCCCATTTGCCGGAGGAGCCGTTGAAGGGAGACGCTCAAGTGAGCCAATACGCGGATCCCGTCATATCCGGAGTTCCCGTTCCCCGGACAGGCGGACACATGGGGCAACCCTCCGCACGGCAAGTAAACCCCTGAGACATGGCGTGATGGCGGCATCGAGACGGAACAAGGAGAAGAGGGCGCGTATGGTTCATGCGATGCGTAATCGATACGGGTTCAGTTTGACGGAGTTGATGATCGTCGTGGCTATTATCGGCATTTTGGCCGTGATTGCCATTCCGAATTTTCTGAAATATCAAGCCCGGGCCAAACAATCGGAAGCCAAAACCAACTTGGTGGCGATTCATACCAGCGAGATGGCCTATTTTGCCGAAAACAATGCCTACGCCGATGATTTCAATGCGATAGGGTTTGCCGTCACGGGCTCCTCTCAATTGTATTACTACGAATTGGGGAGCAGCAGTTCCGGAACCCTGCCGCCCGGATGTACGGCTTCGACCCTGGACAACGTGTCGGACACGGGATTTACGGCCGTGGCAACCGCCAATATCGACGGCGATTCGACCTGTGACGTGTGGACCATCGACGAGAAGAAAACGTTGGTGAACGTCACGAATGACGTGGCCTTGTAGCCGCTCTTCCGTTGCTTTTCTCTCCCCTCTTTTTCCTTCTTCCAGTGGGTAATATCCTTGACTCTCTTCAAGGGGGTCTGTTATAAGCCAACAACTCTCAATCATGGGAGTTCATAAGTCACGTTCTTAGTCGTTGGACCTGCACACGTCTCTCGACGCACCCTGTCGATATCACTGTCGATATCAGTTAGTCTACACATGGATCTTCTGATAAATTTTCTGGGGCGGTTGTCCCAGAGTTTTTTCCCCTCTGCCCCCCATCAGGCCGAACCTCGTCATTGGAAGCCGCACACCCCTTCTCTGAAGCTTGTCTCCAACAACCGTGGAGTAGCGGGAGACGCGGAACGTGTGCAGAGCCGAACCGCCCCATCAACCGTTGGCCACGCGGAAGCCGTAGAAGAAGCCTTGTCGCGGAGTGCGAGGTGGCTTCTCGACCAACAACATCCCGAACATGGCTATTGGGTGCAGGAATTGGAGGCGGATACGACGTTGACCTCGGAATATATCATGTTGCGCCGGTATATCGGAGCCGTCGATGCGGAGCAGGAAGCCAGGATGGTTCGCTATCTTCAAGTCGCGCAACTTGAAGACGGGGGATGGCCGATTTATACCGGAGTTCCCATGGACGTCAGCGCCTCGGTCAAAGCCTACTTTGCCTTAAAACTGGCCGGGGTCCCACAGGATGATCCGGGGATGCGTCGAGCCCGACAAGCGATCCTGGACAAAGGCGGCGTGGTGTCAGTCAACGTCTTTACGAAAATTGCGTTGGCCTTGTTCGGACAATACGATTGGAAAGGGCTTCCGAGCATGCCCCCCGAAGTCGTGTTGGCACCCAAGAAATTTGCCTTTAACATGTACGCCATCTCGTACTGGTCCAGGGCCGTCGTCATTCCCCTGCTGATTGTGTTTGCCGTTCGCCGGGAATGCCGGATTCCCGCGGAACGAGGGATTGAAGAGCTGTTCTGTACGCCTCGCGATCAAATCAACTATCGCCATGCGCCGCCGTTTCAAAAAGATCCCGAATTCATCAGTTGGCGGAACTTTTTTGTCTGGGTCGATCGGATTCTGAAGGTCTATGAAAAATATCCGCTTCGGTCCGTCCGGAAAAAAGCGATAAAGCGAGCCGAGGCGTGGTTGCTGGAACATATGCAGGGTGAGGGGGGACTTGGGGCAATTTACCCGGCCATGGCCAATTCGATCTTTGCCTTGATGGCCCTTGGTTACCCTGCGTCGCATCCGTTGGTCCGGAAGGCTCTTCGAGAAATCGAGGCGTTGGAAATCGACACGCCGGCCTCAGCGGAAGGACTATCTACGCTTCACCTGCAGCCGTGTCATTCTCCAATTTGGGATACGGCGTTAACTATCAACGCGCTCGTTGAAAGAGGCTTGCCCGTTGACCATGAAGCGCTGTCGTACGCCTCTTCCTGGTTGCGATCCCGGCAAACGCAAAAGGTGGGAGATTGGATCGTATCTTCTCCCGAGGCGACGCCGGGCGGATGGTATTTTCAGTTTGAAAATGAATTGTATCCCGACGTCGATGATACGGCCGCCGTCTTGACCGCCTTGGCGAAAGTTTCGCCTCTTCAGCCTGCCGACCGGGATGAGGTCATTCAGCGTGGGCTGAAGTGGGCGTTGGCCATGCAAAGCTCCAACGGCGGGTGGGGTGCCTATGACCGGGACAATGATCAACTGATTTTCAACAAGATTCCCTTCGCGGATCATCAGTCGTTGCTTGATCCTCCCACGGCGGACCTCACGGGCCGGTGCCTGGAGATGCTCGGCGCTTTGGGCTATGATCGGTCCCATCCTGCCGTGGCCCCGGCGCTTGAGTTTCTTCGACGAGAGCAGGAAGCCGACGGCAGTTGGTATGGGCGATGGGGGGTCAATTACCTCTACGGGACCTGGTGCGTCGTCGTCGGCCTTCAGGCTATCGGAGAGGACATGTCCGCGCCGTGGATTCGACGCGCCGTCGCGTGGGTTGAGTCCAAACAGAATACGGACGGCGGATGGGGGGAATCCTGCTTGTCGTATGCCGACCGGGCATGGGCCGGGAAAGGCGAAAGCACCCCCTCGCAAACGGCGTGGGCCCTTCTGACCTTATTGACCGCGGGTTTGTCCGATTCTTTGAGCATCGCAAGAGGCATCAATTTTTTGCTTCGCCATCAACTTGATAATGGGACGTGGTACGAGCCGTACCACGTCGGCACCGGATTTCCCAGAGTGTTCTATCTTCGATATCACGGCTACAGCAAATATTTCCCCATGTGGGCGCTGGCCATGTATCGTAACGTTCGGATGCACGGTCAGACGAGAGCTCAAGCGTTGCAAGACATCGCGCAATCAGCCAGGCAACGGCAATAGCCGCTGATTGGCGTCGTCTTTTCTCACTTCAACGGTTTCCGGAGTCCTTCCTGGAAAATATCGCCGTCTTTGCCGCGACTCCTTGGGAGTTTAACGCCATTGGGCGCGCGTTGCCCGTGAGCCGCGTTGAACGGATCAACGGGGTCAAGTGGCGTCGATGGGCGGACGCTTCCCGTTTCGTTGCCGTCATTCAAACCGGGACCGGGTTGGTAAACGCGCGGGCCGCGTGCGAGGCGGTGCGCCCGAAAAGACCCTGGACCGTGTTTATTTCATCGGGGTTTGCGGGCGCCTTGGTTCCTTCACGAATCGGCGACGTGGTGATTCCCGAGCAGGTCGTCTGTGCGGATTCGAGCCTCACGGGTTCCGTTCCCGATTCCTCGATTGCCTGTAGTGCCTCGTATCGGCAACAAGCGTACAAAACGGCGCAGTTGTCCGAGAACGCGGTTCTCTCCGGACGGTTGGTCACGGTCGGAAATATCGTCTGGTTGGCTAGAGACAAACTGGCCATTGGCAGGGACTTTGAGGCAAGCAGTCTGGACATGGAAAGCGCGGCTATCGGGTCGATGGCTGCCCGGCATGGCATCCCGTTCTGCGTGATCCGGTCGGTTTCTGACCGCTTGGAGGAAGACTTACCCTTCGACCTCAATCTGTTTCGCCGGGCGGGTACGTTCGTGCAAGGGGTGTGGGCCGTTGCCACAACCCCGGGAAAATGGTCGGGGTTCAATCGACTGCGCCGGCAAAAGAACGTGGCCTCGGCCCGGCTGGCTCAATTCTTTGAAATCTTTTTCTCTATGACGGAAAATAGCTCCTGAAGCTTCGACGTGAGTCGAGACCGGGTTGCGATTCAAAAGTCCCGTATTGGCCGTATGAGTTGCCAGGAAAGGAAAGGATTATGCCTGAGCTACTTCCAGGAATAACGAGAACAGTCGAATTACACGTCCTCGCCTTGACCGGCGCACTGATTCTTGGGTTGTCGGTCCTTGGATTTTCTTCGTCACTTTCAGCAGCCGCGGAGGCAGGTTCAGCCATGGAGGCTATGAAAGGGACCATCGATCAGGCCTTGAAAGTCCTGGAGGATGAGTCTCTCAAGTCGCCGGAAAAATCCCGGGAACGGTTGGAAATTCTGGAAGACATCATCGGGAAGCGCTTCGATTATAGAGAAATGGGGAAACGAACCCTGGGGAAACATTGGCGGCAATTCAGCGAAACCGATCGAGAAGAATTCGTGCACCTTTTTCAGCGCTTTCTCTCTAAAACGTATGCCGGAAACGTTGATGGTTATTCCGGTGAACAGGTTGCATACCTCAAAGAACGGAGAAAAGGAGATTTTGCAGAGGTTCAAACTGCAGTGACTTCGGACAAATCAACCGCCTCCATTTCCTATCGCTTACTGAAGCGTTCGAATACCTGGAAGGTATATGATGTGGTCATAGAAGGCGTCAGTTTGGTCAAAAATTTTCGGAGCCAATTTGGGCGGCTTATCGAGGCCGAATCGGTCAAGGGTCTTCTTGAGAAATTACGAACGAAGATCGCGGACTCCAAATCCTAGGATGTCTTGTGGCCGGCTGGTGTCATTGTTTCCGGTTCGATGGGTTCCCGGGTGAGAGATGGACCGGAACATGACGGTAACATGTCTTGGGGCGATTTCTTGACAGCATCCCCCGATTTTGCGAAACTGAGTCTCCACGTCACTGAATTTTCCCTGAATCCCAGGCATGCCAGTGCATCGCAATGCACTATTCGGAGGTGGAGTAGGGGTTATGTCTCTCCTGAAAGGAATCGAAGGGCCGTCCGATCTCAAAAAATTGTCGCCTGAACAATTTCCGGATTTGTGCCAGGAAATTCGCGATCAAATTATTTCCGTGATCTCGAACGTAGGCGGGCACCTCGCTTCCAATCTCGGCGTTGTTGAATTAACCGTCGCGCTTCATTACCTGTTAAACACACCCGATGATCTGATTGTCTGGGATACCAGCAATCAAACGTATGCCCATAAGCTGTTGACCGGTCGACGGGAACAGTTCCACACCATTCGGCAATTCGGCGGGTTAAGCGGGTTTTGTAAACGGGAAGAAAGTGTCTATGACACGTTCAATGCCGGTCACGCGGGCACGGGTGTTTCCGCAGCCATCGGTTTTGTGGAAGCCCGGGAACAACAAAAACAGTCCCACAAAGTCGTTTGCGTTGTGGGAGACGGCGCGTTGACTTCAGGGCTGACCCTCGAAGGGCTTCAACAAGCCGGTGATAGCCGGAAAGACCTGTTGGTGGTTTTGAACGATAATCAAATGTCGATTTCGAAAAACGTCGGGGCGATATCCGCCTACCTGAATCGGACCATCACCGGTGAGCTGGGCGTTCGCCTGCAAGAAAAGGCGAATCGCCTCATGGAGACGATCCCTCGCATTGGCGGACAGGTGAAGAAAGTGGCTGGTCGGGCTCAATCGTTGGCTAAAGGATTGGTGTCGCCCGGGATGCTCTTCGAGGAATTAGGATTTCGTTACGTCGGTCCTCTCGATGGCCACGAATTTGAATATTTACTGCCGACCTTGGAGAACGTGCTCAAGCTGGAGGGCCCCACCTTATTGCACGTGGTCACGAAGAAGGGATTGGGCTATAAACCGGCGATGAACGATCCCGTGTGGTTTCACGCCAGTTCACCCTTTGACCTCGATACGGGAAAACCCAAGAGCAAAGCCGCAAAACCTTCGTATAGCAGCATTGCCGTCAACACGCTCGTTCAACTGGCCAAAGAAGATCCGCGTATCGTGGCGATTACGGCTGCGATGTGTGAAGGAACGGGGTTAACGGCTTTTGAGCAGCTCTTCCCCGACAGACTTTATGACGTGGGGATTGCCGAGCAACATGCGGTGACGTTTGCCGCGGGAATGGCTACGCAAGGCATGCGTCCCGTGATCCCGATCTATTCGACCTTCCTGCAACGCGCCTACGACCAGGTGATTCATGACGTGGCCACGCAGAACTTGCCGGTGACGTTTTGCATCGATCGGGGAGGACTCGTGGCCCAGGATGGGACGACGCACCACGGGGTGTTTGATTTTGCGTACCTCCGGCATATGCCGAACATGGTGATTATGGCTCCCAAGGATGAAAATGAATTACAACATATGGTCAAGTCATGTATCAGTTCAGACCAGCCTGCCGCCGTCCGGTATCCTCGGGGTTCGGGGTTGGGTGTGAAAATGGACCAAGTCCTGGAAGCCCTGCCTTTGGGCAAGGGTGAGTTGTTACGAGGGGGTACGGACATCGCTTTGGTCGCGATCGGTGTGACCGTGCATCAAGCGATGGAAGCGGCTGAGCGGTTGGAGCAGGAAGGGGTTTCCGTCGCGGTCGTGAATGCCCGCTTTGTCAAACCGATCGATGCCGATTTGATCGGAACCGTGGCAAGGCAGGTGAAATGCCTGCTCACCATAGAGGAAGGCGCGGCGATGGGCGGCTTCGGCTCCGCGGTGCTTGAGGTCCTCTCCGAGGAAGGCATTGCCAACCTCCCGACGAAATGTCTGGGATTGCCGGACTGGTTCATTGAACAAGGCCCTCAGGATTTACTCCGCGACAAATACGGCTTGACGGCTGACGGCGTCTATCAACAAGCCAAGCAATTGTTTGCGCGCGGCTCCGTTGGATCGGTTTTGACCTGAAGAAGGGTTTCGATGCGGATCACGCGAAAAAAGACCAGACAGATTCAGGTGGGTTCCGTCAAAATTGGGGGTGGAGCGCCCATTGCGGTCCAGTCCATGACCGTCCCTCATCCGAGCGACGTCCGGGGAACTGTCGAGCAAATTCATCGGATGGAAGAGGTCGGGTGCGAGCTTGTACGGGTTGCCGTACCCGATCAGGATGCTGCGACGGCCCTTCCCAAAATCAAAGCCCGGATTTCGATCCCTTTAATAGCGGACGTGCATTTTGATCATCGTCTGGCGCTCAAAGCGGCCGAAGTCGTGGACTGTGTTCGCATCAATCCCGGAAACATCGGACCGTGGTGGCGATTGGCCGAAGTGATCAAAGCGGTGCAAGACCGGGGCATTCCCCTCAGGGTCGGTGTCAACGGTGGTTCGTTGGAACGTCCTCTGTTGGACAAGTACGGGTATCCCACGGCCGAGGCCCTGGCTGAATCGGCATTGAACGCCGTCCATGCCATTGAGGATATGGGCTTCACGAACATGAAGGTGTCGTTGAAAGCCTCGGACGTGCACATGGCCGTTGACGCGTATTGGTTGTTTGCCCATCAATCGGATTATCCCCTTCATATCGGGATCACCGAGGCGGGGACTGCCAGTACCGGCGCCGTCAAATCCGCCATCGGATTGGGCTGGTTGTTGTCTCAGGGGATCGGCGACACCTTGAGGGTCTCGCTGGCCGCCGATCCCGTGGAAGAAGTGAAGGTTGGCTTTGAGATTCTCAAGTCCCTGGAGCTTCGTCATCGCGGGGTAAACGTCATAGCCTGTCCGACTTGCGGCCGGGTCGAAATCGACGTGGTGCGACTGGCCGAGGAACTGGAAAAACGGCTCAGTCATATCAAAATGCCCTTAAACGTGTCCGTTCTGGGTTGTGTGGTGAATGGTATCGGCGAAGGGAAAGAGGCGGACATCGGCATTGCGGGCGGGCAGGGCATGGGAATCCTGTTCAAAAAAGGGAAGCTGGTCAAAAAAGTGCCGTCGGAACAATTGATGGATGTCCTCATCGAAGAAGTCGAACTGATGGCGTTGGAACAGAATGACTCGCGTGAAGAAACCTCCTCCTCCTCCTCCTCCTCCTCCTCGGATGCCTTCCAGGTTGCCGCTCCTTCTGACACCCCCAATCGCGAACTTCCGGTTTTCTCCTCACGCTGACTCCCGCAGCTTCGATACAGGATCCTTGACGGAGGGGAGTCGCCGGAGTCTCCTTGTCAGGGTTCGGGGTCCTCGCTATAATGGCGTGCGGGCGCCGTACCCAAGTGGCTAAGGGAGCAGTCTGCAAAACTGCGATTCAGCGGTTCGATCCCGCTCGGCGCCTCCATAACCGTTTTATCTCGTAACTTGAATGGAAAGGCTCCCGGGAACCCATGGCTGTTCCTCTCTCTCAGATGCTGAAGGTCACCAGCTACGTGATCGCGCAGAAACTCAAGGGCGTCGAACGCTATCCGTTGGTGTTGATGCTGGAGCCGCTCTTTCGATGTAATCTGGCCTGTGCCGGTTGCGGAAAAATCCAATATCCCGAACATGTCCTGGACCGGCGTTTAACGCCTGAACAATGTTGGGCGGCGGCTGAAGAATGTGGCGCCCCCGTGATCAGCATTCCCGGCGGGGAGCCACTCATTCATCCCGAGATGCCGGAAATCGTTCGAGGATTGGTGCGCCGCAAGAAATTCGTGTATTTGTGCACGAATGCGATCCTGTTGGAACGCAAACTGGACGAGTATGAACCCTCCGACCGGTTGATTTTCAGTATTCACATGGATGGATTGCGCGAGGAACATGATCTCGCAGTCTGTCGTGACGGGGTCTATGACGTGGCGACCAAAGCGATCAAAAGTGCCTTGAAAAGAGGATTCCGCGTCACGACCAACACGACCCTGTTCAACGATGCCAATCCGCCACGGGTTAGAGCCTTTTTTGACGAGATGATGGATCTGGGGGTGGAGGGGATGATGATTTCCCCGGGCTATAGCTACGAAAAGGCGCCTGACCAACATGGTTTTTTGAAGCGTCAGCGGACGCGCCAACTGTTTTCTGACCTGCTTGGGAAGAGAAAACGTCGCTGGCGATTTAACCAGTCACCGCTGTTCCTGGAATTTCTCATGGGCAAACGTGATTATCAATGTACCCCGTGGGGAAATCCCACCTATAATATTTTCGGTTGGCAGAAGCCCTGCTACCTCTTGCAGGATGGATACGTGTCGAGTTTCAAGGAATTGCTCGAGACGACGGAGTGGGAACGGTACGGCGTGGGGCGCCATGAGCAATGTCGGGACTGCATGGTGCATTGTGGGTTCGAAGCTTCGGCCGTGGAGGAAACGTTTGGTTCGTGGTCCGGGTTGGCCGGGACCGTGAGGGCCATGTTGTTCCCGAACGTCACCTGATGCCCTTCTTGCCGGTTTCCACGGTACGGTGTTTATGTCTCAGGATGGGCTTGAAGATCCTTCCGCGCAAAGCCTTCAGGGGGCAGTTTTCCATCCCGGCTCCCAGCAGGAGTTGCAAAGCGTCATTGAATTGGCTTTCGGCTACCGGGGGGACATTACTCTGGAATTGAAATCCCGGGAACGGATCAACGGCTATCTGTTTAATCGCGTGTTGAATGGTCCGCACTCCTACGTGGAAATGTTTCAGGCTGCTCATTCGAGTCCACGGAGAATTCCCTGCCACGAGATTCACGCCTTCCATTTTACGGGACATGATACGGCCTCCGGAGAATCCTGGGAAGCCTGGATTCGAACACGCCGGCAGGAGAAGTAGAAATACGGGCTGGACCCAGGCCATGATTATTGACAGATGAAAGCCCCTTATGCTAGAAGTCACGGACCTTTTTGCCCAGCATTTCCCTTCCTGTCAAACGGTTGGTTAAGGATTGAGGTGTGGTCTCTCCAAAGGAAAAACGGATCATCTGGATAGGCTCTCCGAAGTGGCAAGCACCGGACTCGATTCTACGCAGCCCGTCATACGCTATCCCGCTCCAATATGACCATGTTGTGGCTCGTCGAGAGGGCCATGGCGCTTAAGAACATGACCGTCGGTCATCCTGACTGTGCAGACAGATAGGGGAAGAAGGCCAAGGGAAATTTTTTCCGAAATGCACCGAAATGCATTATGTGGGGAAAGGAATTCCCTTGTAAGGCTGAAGGAAGGTTTCTCAGGGAAAAGAAGACAGCAAAAAGCAGAGGTTTTGACACACAGGTCGTCTTTTGACCGGCTAAAGCGAATATAGGGGGGATTATGGAGAAGGATACATGCCAAAAAATGATGAATCTTGTTGCCGTTGTGGCATTGGGATGGACGTTATCAGCCTGCGGAGAAGCCAAGCCGCCGGCCCCACCGCCTCCGGCACCTCCGGAATATGCCGATAAGCATATGCCGGATGGCTATTGGAATAATCCGGAGATTATTGAACAAGGGAAGGCGATCTTTACCGGTGTGGAAAATATCGACGTGAATTGCGCCAGTTGCCACGGCAAGGACGGGAAGCCCGTCAAGGCCGGAGCCCGGGATTTTCGCAAGGGTGATTTCATGAAGCTGTTCTCTGATTCCCAATGGTTCTGGCGCGTTTCCGAGGGGGTCAAGGGAACCAAAATGAAGGCTTGGAAATCAAAGCTGTCCGAGGATGAGCGGTGGAAGGTGATTGCCTATGAGTCGACCTTTGGGTTGAAAGGCCAGGAATATAGTGTCGCTGAGCAGAAATGGGTCCCCGCTGGGACGGCCAAGACGGCTGAGGAGGTAGCCGCTGAAAGGAATAAGGCTGCAGAAGGTGCAGCAGCCCCGGTGGCTGAAGAGGCGGCGGCTCCGGCGAATGGAGAGGCAGCCGCTCCGAATGGAGAAGCAGCCGGAGGAGAATCTCCCCGGTAACGCGGGCGATTCCCACGTTTTTTGCGGCATAAACGATAAGGAGGCCACCACCCTTGAAAACCTTAACCCGCAGTTCTGTGATATTGGTAGGACTTGTGCTGGGCGGGCTTGCCGTCGCCTATGCCCAGTCTCCGGCTCCCCCGCCTGTGGAGTTTCCCTACACCGGGAATCGGACGGGGGTGTGGATCGTGGCCCAACTTCATATCTTGTTTGCGGCCTTCATCCTGGGAGCTCCGATATTCGCCGTGGTGTCGGAATGGTTGGGCTATAAAAACCAGGACCCGAAGTATGATCGACTGGCCAAGGAAGTCACCAAAGTCACGGTGATCCTCTATAGTATGACCGCTTTGACGGGCGGGCTGTTTATTTTTGTCCTGCTCGCCACCTATCCCGGTTTCACCACTTGGCTCATCCAACATTTTTTCCTGATTTTCGCCGTGGTGTATCCGGTCCTGTTTATTCTCGAAACCATTATTCTGTACGCGTATTTTTACTCCTGGGATTCCATGAAGGGTGAAAAGAAAGCCCGGCATATTGCCATCGGCGTCCTGTTGAACGTCGTCGGCACGGTCACGTTGTTCGTCATTGACGGTCCGACGGCGTTTATGAACACGCCTGCCAAATCCGCCGAAGGGGTCTCGTTGATTCAATTCGTTCAATCAGCGGGTCTGTGGGACAAGGTTGCCAATTACAGTTGGATGCCCCTGAATCTCCATCGGTTGGTCGGAAACGTGACGTTCGGCGGGTTCATCGCGGGACTGGTGGCGGCGTACATGTACATGGGAGCCAAGACGGATGAAGAGCGTTCTTATTATGACTGGATGGGGTTCGTGGGAAATATGATCGGGGTGGGCGCCCTCCTGTTTCTCCCCTTCATGGGGTATCTCCTGGCCTATGAACTCTGTGATTACGACGCGTCCATCTGCCCGTACATGATGGCGGACCAACTGTCGATGTTTTTTGAGATGCAGGGAGCCATGGTCGGCCTGATCTTCCTGGCCAGCAATTATTATATCTGGCTGAGTATGAAGCGGATTCAAGGCGTGGAGCAGGTGCGTATCTCCGGGATGGTCATGCTTGCCGTGATTCTCATTCCGGCGGTCATGGGTGTCGCCTGGAAAATGTTCCCGCCACCGGAATGGCAGTCGCTGATTTTCCTGGCGGCACTGATCGTGCTGCCGCCGGTATTGAGCAGGCTTCCGGGTTTGCGATTTACCGTGTCGTCCTTCACCATGATCAAGGTCGGATTTCTGATGATCGTGGTCGCCAACGCCATCTGGATGACGCCGCACGGATTCGTGGCGACACAGGGGCTGGCCACCGAAGAATTGGAACTGCCCTCCTGGGCCAGTGAATTGGCGCTGATGCCGGCGAAAAACGCGGCCGCGTTTACGCTGGTCTTTCTGACCATCGTCAACTATATTCTCTATAACCGGGCCATCAGGAGCGGCACCATTATCTGGGGGAAGATCGACTTCACGTCCCAATTCGTCCTGATCTTCCTGGCGTTCAGTGCCATCTGGACCATGGGCCTGATGGGGACGGTCCGATCCCTCACGAGAAAATACTTTCACGTGTATAACCTTGTGCCGGACTTCACCCCCGAAGCCTTTACGCCCACGCTGGCCTATTCCGCCTGGTGGATTACGGGTGTCACCCTGGTCTTTTATCTCGTCGTAAGTTTCGCCATTATCGTGACGTTAAGAACCACCGGCCAAAAGACCGGGGCCCCGCAAGGAACTCCGGTGCCCGCCGGTGCGGAGTAACGGAGGTGGGAAGCGAGTATGGCTGAGCAAAGTTTGACGCGAAACATCATCAAGAAAGGCATCATTGGCGTCCTTCTGGGGATTGGCTTGGCAGGGGTGGCCAAGGCCACGCACTTTCCCCTCGTCTTCCAGGTCATGTTCTTTATTTATGCCATGCTCGGTGCCGGTGTGTTCATCCTGCTGGATGCGCCCTCCCTGAATCGTCTTGAGGGCATCAAGGCGATCATCGGCCTGGTGCTGTTTTACCTGGTGCTTTCCGGGGTCTACATCGGCGGAGCGAGTGGCCTGCCCCAGTACGACCCGGAAGTCGAAAAAGGAAAAATCGAAAAGATCCTGAAAGCACGCCGGGCAAGGACCCAGCAAGGCAAAGCCGAAGAGCTGATCGCACGGGCCAAAGCCCTGAATGAGCGCGCCGTCTCGATCGAGCAACAATTGAAAGTCCTGGGCGGTGGCGTACAGGTCGTGGAGGAAGCCGCGACGCCCGCCTCAACGGCAGCGGCCGGGGACCTGGTGGCGCTCGGCAAAGAGCAATGGGAACTGCAAGAGTGTTACAACTGTCACAAACTCTTTGGAAAAGGCGGAAAGAAGCGGGGGCCGGAACTGGACAACATCGGCAATCTCATGACGCCTGAGGCCCTTCGGCAAAAAATCCTCGATCCCAAAAGCTGGAAGGCCGAAGGGTTCGACAAGCAGTACAAGAAGGGCAAAATGCCGGACAAGTATAAAGATTTGATGTTCGATGAAGAGGTCGACGCGCTGGTGGCCTTTTTGGCGACGCTGAAAGACGCCTCGGTGAACACACCGAAACCCATCAAAATGAAATAACCTCATCTCAGGATACGTTGGTCGATGCAACCGAAAATCAAGGCTAAAGCGCGGTGTGCCGACGGGGAAGTCGGCAGTATTTCCAAGGTCATCGTCGATCCGTTATCCCTCGAGATCAGTCACGTGGTGGTCCGGGAGGGGAGCGGGCAAGGCGTAGACCGGCAGGTTCCGGTCGGCCAGGTCCTGGAAATCCCGAATGAAGAAGAGATCGTTTTGCGGGGGTCTCTGGAGGAATTCAGGGCGTGTCCCGTGCTGGATCGCGAGGCCTACGTTACGCATCATGAGGTGGAAATCGCCCACTTGGAAGATCGTCTCCACGTGGAGCCTGGCGAAATTCTCGTGCCCAGTCCCCGGCTCGAACAGGGGGTGCCCCGCCGCAGCTTTTTCATGAACATGACGCATGCCATCGGAACGTTAATTGCCCTTCCTCTGGCGTTCCCGGTTCTAAAATATATCATGAAGCCCATGTACAAGCCGTTCGATAATTCGTGGTTTTCCGTTGGAAACGTCCGCAAGATAAGAAAAGAAAACATCGGATACCAGTTCAAGTTTACGCGGGGCTTCAAGGAAGCGTTCATGCCCGAACAGCAAATCGAAAAAAACATCTGGGTCGTGAAGGCCACGCCTGAAGTCCAAAAGGCGGTCTACGGCGGGAAAGACAAAAAGTTTTATGACCATAAGGGAGAGTTGGTGTGGGTGAATAAAGCCAAGGCGCCCTACATCGGATTTTCCGGAAAATGCCCGCATTTGGGATGCGGGTACAAGTGGCGCAGGACGAAGAATTTTCCCGACGGGGTCTTTCTGTGCCCCTGTCATTTAAGCATCTATGACGAGGCGGGCAAAGTGCTGGACGGCCCGGCTCCGCGGCCGCTCGACGTCCTGCCGATGCAAGTCAATGCCGCCGGGGAAGTGCAGATCATCGACGTCGAATACAAGGCCGGAGTGAAAAGCCAAATCCGGCTGCTGTAGCATCGCTCATGAGCGACAATACCACCAACGCACCCAACGCCTTTGAAAAAGTTGTCGATTTCGTCGATGAACGGGTCGGTCTGAAGACGATTCAGGCCAAAATGTTGAATGAGCCCGTTCCCGGCGGGTCTCGATGGGCGTACGCGTTCGGGTCGTGTTTGTTGTTCATCTTCATTATGCAGGTGGTGACCGGGATTCTGTTGATGTTTTACTACGTTCCGAGCACCGATCACGCGTACGCAAGCACGCAGTACATCATTCATGAAGTGGACTACGGATGGTTTCTGCTGAGTTACCATTTTTGGGGTTCCTCGGCCATGGTCGTGATGGTGTTCGCCCATATGTCGCAAGTGTTCTTGTGGGGAGCCTATAAGAAGCCCAGGGAATTGATTTGGTTGGTCGGGCTGGCCCTCTTCGGGCTGGTCATGGCGTTTGGTTTTACAGGTTACCTGCTTCCCTGGGACCAACGGGCGTACTGGGCCACGGTCGTGGGCGTCGAGATTATGGATAAGACCCCGGTCATCGGGGATTTCCTGAGTCGTTTTTTGAAAGGCGGACCGACCCCGGGGCAAATGACCCTGAGCCGGTTTTTTGTCATTCACGTGATGATTTTGCCGGCGGCGTTAATGGGTCTGGCCGGTCTCCATCTCTTCCTGTTCCGGAAAGCCGGACCGGCCGGTCCGTTTCGTGGAACTCCCGAACAAATCAAGGCGAAGACGGATTATTTCTTCCCCAGGCAAATCTGGAAAGACATCGTGGCCATGGCCACGGTCTTCCTGATCATTTGCACGTTGGCGTTTATCGAGCCGGTCGTGTTGTTGGAAGAGGCCACGCCGGACCCGGGGGACTATCATCCGGAACCCGAATGGTATTTTCTGTTTCTCTTCCAGATGTTGCGATTGAAGATCTTTGCCGGAGAATTCGGTCAGTTTCTGGGTGCCGTGGCGATACCCGGAGCATTTATGGGGTTCCTCGCGGCGTTGCCTTTTCTTGACAGGAATCCGGAGCGGAATATTTTTAAACGGCCGGTTGCGCTGATCGGCTGGATCGCCATTATGGCGGTGATCCTGATTTTCACCGTTTCCGCAATTCTGAACAGGGAATTTTTGGATTAAGATGTCGAACGCCAAACTCGGTCTGTTAGTTGTCTGGCCAACCTTCTGGACGGGCTTCCCCCTGAAACTGGTCTTGGGCCTGCTCATGTTGGCCGCCGGCGTTCATCCCTGGGAAGGCGTCGGTCTGGAAGCGTTGCTGGTGCTTTCCATTCCCATCGACATCTGGGCGCTCGGCCTGTGCTCACGAACCGTTTTTCTGGAACGGTTGAGCGTGGACCCGCCCAAGGGAACGGGCCTTCGCTTGTGGGGGCTGTGGGCCGTTTTTTCCGTCGTTTATCTTCCCCTGTTGTTTATGATCCTGGGCGGCGTCAAGTCTCTGGCTCAATCCGCGGTCCACGCCACGTTGCATTTTGTTGAAAGCAACGTCATCGTGATTCCCATCGCGGAAAAGATCAGCCTGGAATTGGTCATGTGGGGATTGCCGGCCACCATCGTCCTGATCATCCTGGTATATGGCTGGTTGTTCGGCTTGGGCGCTTTGGCTCAACGCTTTGTTCGCGCGTCCACGCCCGTCGAGGGGACGTTCCAGGATATCGTCTCGAAATGGGACCTTCTCAGGATTCCGCGAGATCAGCCACTCTTGCTGACGGCCTTTACGGGAACCGGCGTCGTGCTGATCATGGTGTTTTGGGGCTTGCTCCCCGTAAGCACCCCGCATCCCCATGAAGAATACGAATTCCTGGACGTGAAAAAGGCGGAAAAAAAGATCGTTCCCAAAAAGGTCATAAAAAGCGCCGAGCAGATTCTGGCGCGCGCCGAAGCCACGTTGAAAGAATTGGAAAAAGAGAACCCCGTGGCGGAAACGGCGAAAGGGGAGAACGTAGCGGCGGGCCAGAAAAAGTCGGCACCCCTGGCGACACCGGCGGCTGCAAAGAAACCGGCGGCAACGGGTACTGCGGGGTCCGACGGGCATGAGCACGACCATGGCGATCATAAGCATTAACGAACCAATGAGGGCTCACATATGAAAAACCACGGCATAATCGAAAATCTGAAGTCCATGGTGCCAACGGTGAAACCCTCGTCCCTCTTCGGATGGAGTGTCTTTTGGGCGCTCGTGCTTCTTCCTGCGCTTGTCTGGGCCCAGGACGCGGCCACTCAAGCCATGTCCGTCGAATATCGCGACATTCCGGGACTCGGAAGCCGGAACGTGGTCTGGGTCGTGGCCCAACAGCATTTGCTGCTCGCCGGGTTCGTATTGGGCGTGCCGATTTTTGCCTGGGTGTGTGAAATCGTGGGGTGGAAGACCAAGGAAGCCCGGTACGACAAACTGGCAAAAGAGTTTACCAAGCTCCTGACGTCCGCGTACGCCACGACGGCCCTGTTTGGAGGCATTCTCCTCTTTTTGCTGATCGGGCTGTATCCGAAGCTCATGGCGTATTTATCCGATATCTTTTTCCCGTCCTTCATCGTGTATTGTCTGCTGTTCCTGTTGGAAACCGTCACCCTGTACCTGTACTGGTACGGATGGGACGCCATGCAGGGGAATAAAAAGACGTTCCATCTGTTTTTGGGGTTCCTCCTGAACGTCTTTGCCCTGGGTATCATGATCGTCCCCAACGCCTGGGCCACGTTTCAGGCCAGCCCCGTCGTGGTAGCCGAAGGCACGGCGATTGACCGGGCCTGGGCGGCCACGTGGAATCCAACGTGGTGGCCGGTCAACATCCATCGACTCATTGCCAACGTTGTGTTGGGCGGGTTTATTTGCGGCGCCTATGCCGGTATCCGCTATCTTCTGGCGGCCAGTCAGGAAGAACGAGAGCATTATGACTGGATGGGCTACGTCGGAAACTTCATCGGCGTATTCGGTATGCTTCCCCTTCCCTTTGCCGGATATTGGCTCATGCGCGAGATCTATCAATACAACCAGCAGATGGGAATCACCCTCATGGGCGGTTTTCTGGCTTGGCTCTTCATCCTGCAGGCCATGCTTATCGGGGTGCTGTTCCTCGGGGCCAATTACTATTTCTGGATGGGTATTACCTACCGGATTCCCGGTTCCGAACGATCGTACAGGCGGCCGATTCTGGCCATGCTGATCGTGCTCATGGTGTGCCTGGGCGTCTGGATGACCCCCCATTCCCTGGTGGCCAGCCTCGAGGAGGCCAGGAAGATGGGCGGGACCCATCACCCGTTGCTTGGGGTGTTCGGGGTGATGTCCGCAAAGATGACGGTCGCCAATCTCATGATCCTGGTCACATTCATGAGTTTCATCATGTATTGGCGGGCCGGCAAGCAGGAAACGGCCGCCTGGGCAAAGATCGCCAAAGCGGTGATGGGCGCCCTGCTGGTGATCGCGGGCATAGCGGTCATTGTGCTTGGGGTATGGGGGTATTTCGTGCCTGCCATTATCCGGATCAATTATTTCTCCGTCGCCCAGGTGTTGATCGTCCTGTTCGTCATGGTGACGTTCACGCCCCTGACGGCCGTGCTGATGAAAAGCGCCAAAACCACGACGGAAATGGTCTGGGGGCGGATGCCGATCCGGGCCGGGTATGCGTTGGTATCCAATGCGGTCATGGTCATTCTGTTGATGTCGCTGATGGGCTATGCCCGATCATCGTCCAGGGTTCACTGGCACATCTACGGCGTGATGAGAGACACCTCGGAATACGCCTATTCGCCGGCGTTGGGATACGCGGCCGCCTTCATGTCCCTGAATACGTTCGTGTTCTGTTTGCTGGTGGCGTTTATCTTTTGGGTCGCCACAATGGGGGACAAGGGGAAGAAAACCCCGGACCAGGAAGAACCCGAACCGGCCAAGATCCCGGCGGGTGTGACCCCGGCCATGGCCGGCGGAGCGCCGCGGGAGAAAGCCTGAACACGCGGGCGGTATCGGATCCCCCGCTTGAGAAACCGTTGACGCTGGAATTACCGAACCGGAGCGAGAGGAACCCATGAGTGAAGTCGCATTACTCCAATTGATCGGTCTCACGGTCGTAGGACTCGGAATCTGCATCCTGCTCTTCATCAAGGGGAAATTCCTCAGGGTGGTCGGCTTCGTGGTGATCGTATTGGGGACGTTTACCCTGATTGCGTTGGGGGTGCCGCAGATGGCCTCCCTGCCTCCGGCAATCGAAACCTTTGACATTGCCGAAGTCAAGACGCCGGATGATCTGGCCTCTATCGGGCAAAAGATTTTCTTCAGCAAAGGGCAGTGCGCCCTGTGTCATTCCATCGGCCCCAGTGAATCGGCCAGGTGTCCGGATTTGAAGGGCATCGGGGCGAAACTCGCTCCGGAATTCATCTATGAAAGCCTCACCGACCCGCAGGCCTATATTTATCTGGATTTCAGGCATGAAGGTCTGCCCAAGGAATATCCGGCACGGATGCCCTATATCCACAAGAATCCGATTGCCTTGTCGCAACAAGAGATATATTCGGTCATTTCCTTTCTCCAGAAAATGAGCGGGGAACCCATTAGCGTCAAAATCGAAGACGTGATGAATATCGGCAAGGAAAACGAGATGGAGGTCGCTTCCCTCACCGTCAATGGAGCACCTTAACCAAAAGGGTGAATTATGAAAGGTCCTCTTGCGAAAACGGCTATCCTGTTGGTGGGCATGTATGTGTTTCTCAAATTCATACTCCCGCTGATCACAGCACCGCTCCCGGCCAGTCTGATTTTCCTGTACCTGGCGCTGACCCTTGCCTCTGCGATGATTTTCTATACCATGAGCGGGGGAAGCCTGGACGAATTCATGGGCCCCATCGGGCGATTCCTCACCGGCTCGGGACAGGCGGGCATCGCCGGGACCGCGCGTATTCTGGTGTTCGTGTTGTTTCCCC
Source organism: Nitrospira sp. (assembly GCA_011523385.1). Lineage (GTDB taxonomy): Bacteria > Nitrospirota > Nitrospiria > Nitrospirales > UBA8639 > Bin75. The sequence continues at coordinate 74,084 of WTGX01000004.1, forward strand.
TGTTGGTAGGGTGGCAAACGTACACCCGGCTCGCCCCGAGCGATATGCCGCCGGCGGAAAATCGAACCATTCATCCCGCGCCTCCGGGCGAGTTTGTCGGGCTGGCCAACCCGTATCCGACGACGCCGGAAAATATCATGATGGGGAAAGGTCTCTATGCGGCGTTTTGTTCACCCTGTCACGGAGCCAACTTCGACGGGAAAGGCCCGGCCGCGGTGGGCTTCAATCCGCCTCCGGCGAATTTCAGCGATCCGGGAACCATCGCCCAATTGCAGGAATCCTATCTTTTCTGGCGGATCAAGAAAGGCGGCGTCGGGCTTCCGGTCGAAGCCATGCCCTGGAAATCAGCCATGCCGCGATGGGAAGTGGAATTGCCGGACGAATGGATCTGGAAAATCATCATGGGTGAATACGACGGTGCCGGCCAGTCTCCACGGACATGGGAGGAAGAGGAATAGGTAACGGGGTGAGGTCGCGTCCTCGCAGGTCCGGCGATTCCCGGAAACGTCGCAGGGAAGGACCCAAGGAGCAGGAAAATGGGATATAAGAAAATCTTCAACGTCGCGTTTGGGCTCACCCTCATGGTGACGGGAGCCGGGGCTTCCTGCGTGTTCGCAAGCGACCCGCCGCCGGAAGGCGGAGCCGGAAGTGTGGCCGTTCGTCTGCATTTGACCGACGAAGCCGTCCCTGCGGATGATCCGAACGCCGCGGTGTGGAACACGATCCAGCCGGCGGAATTCAAGTTGGCTCCACAGGTTCATTGGCCGGACCGTATTCAGGAAGTCACGGTGAAGTCCGTGAAGGTCCGCGGAATCCATAATGGCCAGGATTTGGCGATGCTCCTGGAATATGCCGACCCGTCCGAAGATGCCGCGGATGCCGCCGCCATCGAGTTTATGGTCGGCGATAAAATGGCCCACTTCGCCCATGGGCAGGAAATGCTCCAGGTCGAGGGGGGAGACGTCAACATCTGGTACTGGAAAAAAGAACACGGCAAAGCCACCGATATGAGTGCCAAGGGGTTCAAGACGCTTCGGGCACAAGAAAACCAGAACGTCTCGGCAACGGGAGCCTGGCAGGACGGAACGTGGCGCGTCGTGTTTTCCCGTCCGCTGCAAACGGGTGATGAACATGACGTGCAAGTCACCCCCGGTGAATGGCGAAACGTGGCGTTCGCGTTTTGGGACGGGGAAATCGTGGATGGGGCCGTGAAAGAAAGAGGGTCACAGAAAGCCGTGTCGTCATGGTGGTACTTTCGGGCCGAGCCGCCACCGGACAATTCCATTTATGGATACGTCGTGTTGGGCATCGTGCTTGCTGCCGGTTTTGAGTTTTTCCTGGTGAGAAAAATTCGGAGGGGTAACGAATCATGAAGGGAGAGCAAGGCATGCAGCGGGTACTGAGCAAGGTCGCCATCGTGGTCGTCGCGGTGTTTGCCGTGACGAGCGGCTGCGCCTTGTTTGAAGATGAACGGACGGCAAAAGGCCGAAAACTCTATCGTCACTACTGCATGCACTGTCACGGCGAAAGCGGACAACAGCAGGAGGGCTTTAACTGGGAAAGGATGCCGGACCCACGTCCCCGCGACCTGTCGGAAGACGCGGCGATGTCGACCTTCTCGGACGAAGAAATCTTCAACACAATTTCCCGGGACATGCGCGATACCTCGTTGCAGGAAGTGATCGACGATGAAAATTACTTCGCGGTCTCGACCATGCCGACCTTCAAATATACGCTCTCCGAAGAAGAACTCTGGGCCGTGGTCGGCTACGTGCGAACGCTTCACGGCGGGTCGTTGACGTTTGACGTCGACGGCCGGAAAGCCGAACTGGAGTCCCAATTCCAAGCCGTCAACGCGGCCCATGATCAAGCCAAACAGGCCATGGATGAAGCCTTGGCGAAACAGGAAGCCGAAGAAGCCGCCAGGGCCGAGGCCGAAGAAGAAGCCGAGGAAGACGACGAAGACCTGGACATGGAGGACGAAGAAGATCTGGAAGACTACGACGATGAAGAAGAGGAGATCGTGCTTCCCGAAGAAGAGGCCTATGAAAAAGTGGCGGAGCAGTTTGAAGCCGCCAAGGCCGCTTTGGAAAATTTCTCGAAACGTCCGAAAATGACTCAAATTGCGCGTCCGGACCTGACCACGACGGACGAGGAACGGGTCGCCCTTCAGGATAAAGGGAAAAATCTGTACTTCAACAAATACGGCTGTAACGGGTGTCACAGTGTCGGCGACACCGGGGGCCTGGTGGGACCAGCCTTGGACCGTGCCGGATTCCGCCTCAACGACACATGGGTCTATCGCTGGGTCCGTTACCCGCAAGGCATGAAAAAGCACACACGCATGCCGAACTTGGGGCTTGATGACCCGGATGCGCGAGCCATAACGGCCTATCTCGACACCCTGCGTGCACCAAAACCGGACAAGCCCATCCCCCCACCTGAATAACGCGGTTCACGCAACTCAATGTTGCAGGTCGGATTAGCGAAACCCTTCGACTTTGCTCAGGACAGGCGTAATCCGACAACCTCCTTCTGTCATTCCCGACATTTTTAATCGGGAATCCAGGGTTTTTCTTTCATTCGCAAAGACAACGACACTGGATCTCCGATCAGAGCCTGTCCTCGACCCCCGATTACAAACGTCGAGGGCAGGCTGTCTTTAATCGGGGGTCGGGGATGACAGGGCGAGTAAGTCTGGGCGCAAAAGCGTCATCAGCAGGCACGGCTACATCGTTCCTACCCAGATCACGACCAGGAGAACAAGGCCGATGCCCGTGTGTTGTTTGAACATGGAAAACGCCTCTGAGGGGGAGACGCTGCCTCGCAGGCGAAGGACTTGTTGGCTCAAGAACCCTGCGACTCCGGCGAGTCCTCCATAAAACACCACATTCAGATTTTCCAGCCAACCCGCCGTTGCCAACAGCGCCAGCATGGCCGTCTCGATGATGCCCACGGCGACCCATACGTGAGAACCGAACAGAATCGCCGATGAGTTCACCCCGATACGAAGGTCGTCCTCAATGTCCTGAAGTGCATAAATGGTATCGTAGGCCAGGGCCCAGCAGATCGTGGCGGTGAAGAGCAGCCAGACCGCGGGATCGAGCTGATTGCGAACGGCAGCCCAAGCCATCACGGCACCCCATCCGAACGCCAGCCCGAGAAAGAGTTGAGGGACACGAAAGAACCGTTTCGTAAAGGGATAGATCGCGGCCAATGCCAAGGCGACCGGGCCGAGCCGTATGGCCAGCGGATTCAGGGACAACAGGAGGCTCACGGCTATGGCAAGGAGAACGCCGAGGAACAGGATGGCGTGCCAGGGGCGAAGGACCCCACTGGCGAGCGGCCGGGTTTGAGTGCGGGTGACTTGCCGGTCGAATGATCGATCGGCCAAATCATTAATAATGACTCCGGCGCTTCGCATGATGAACGACCCCGCAATGAAAAGAACGATCAGCAGGCCTGATGGACGGCCCTTTGATGCCAGGACCAATGCCCACAGGCACGGAAGCATGAGCAAGAGGGTGCCCGTTTGATTCGACAGTCTGATCAGGGAGCACAGTTGAGCGAACGAAAACCGGGGGATGGATGCCGAATTGGATCTGCCGGCCGGAGAGGACATCACGTCACGGTAGCGGAGAAGAAAAACTCATGTCAATCATGCCCTGATGACTCCCTCTCCCCTTTCCGCTTTCAGCGAGAAAGAGGGAGAGGGTTGGGGTGAGGTGAGCGATGGTTGACACGGCCCGTTTCAGAAAATAAGATGGCCGTCGGGTTGGAAACAGCCGCCTCCCGCCACGTTCACGACACGTTCTCTCCAAGGCCGGCGTAGCTCAGTGGTAGAGCAGCTGATTCGTAATCAGCAGGTCGGTGGTTCAATCCCACTCGCCGGCTCCATACAGCATCATCGTGGGGGTAGCCTGCCCTGTTGCTTCACCGAAGAAGAACGCTTACAATATCCGTAAAATGTGGCATGATAGGACGTGACGCCGGCTATCGGTGACGCGAGTAAGGTTTGTTCATCGGGTGGTGAAGGAGGTCTCGATGAAATTGAAAGCCGGCAATTTTGTCGTCTATCAGAAAGAGAAAACCTCGACCCATCCCAGTCTGCGAGCCGAAAAGATCTTCCCCGCCCGGCACGGTGACACCTATTCTTACGTGATCAAGAAATTCTGGAAGGTGCTCCGGGTCTTTGATGACGAGACGATTGAAGTCGAAACCCGTCGAGGGAAACGCCGCACCTTGGCTCACGGCGATCACCGTCTGCGCAAAGCCGGACTGTGGCAACGGTTGTTCTTCAAAGATCGGTTTTTTTGAAGACCCGCGCCTTCGTGCAGTGCTTAGGTATCAGAGTGTCTTTTACCTGACCCTAGTGCAGCAAACAGGACGCCTCCGACCAACACTCCAACCACAAACACCATACCGAAAGTCAAACCCGTTTGCGCTTCAGATAAATTACGGAGCAGTGTGTTCAACAACGGAGACGGGGGAATATTGACGTGCCCCTCCCAGCCCAAGGCTTCATCAATGGTGGGATTTTCTGCCGACGGCTGATGGTCGGCCTGATTCATCGAACCTGAAGTAAAAGATGTCATAATGCTCGCTCCATTTGAGCTGAGGTATCGTTGACAGATTTCGCCAATATGGTGTCAGGCTCGCGGGTCCGTGTCAAGGTCTTGTCCTGAATCCTGTAGAAACAGGGAGTGCATCAGAGGGCAAAGAGATCGACGAGGCTTCAGGAGTCTCTCTCGATACCGGCAATGCGGGCTTCGAATTCCTTTGCGTCCTGTCCCCGGTTGGTTTTTTTCAACAGCGCGACGTAGTTCTTGAGCAAGCGGGCGACGACCGGGTGTTCCTTCCCCAAGGTTTTTTCGTTGATTGCCAGTGCCCGGGCGAAGAGCGGTTCGGCTTTCGCGTATTTCTCCTGTAAAAAATAGAGCAGCGCCAAATTGTTGGCGACGTTGGCGACCTTTTCATGGTCCGGGCCGAACTTCTTTTCGTTAATTTCCAATGCGCTGACCAGCAGAGGTTCGGCCTTTTCCAATTGCCCTTGCAGGCGATAGAAGTCGGCAAGTTTGGTCAGGCTGGCCACCAATCGCGGATTCTCCGGCCCGAACGACCGTTCCGTGATAGTGAGCGCCTGCTTCAGCAGCTCTTCGGCTTTGTCGTGGGCACCTTGGGCCGCGAGCATGGATGCGAGGTTATTGAGGCTGCCGAGCAGCCCCGGACTTTCGGCGCCGTATTGTTTCGTATTGATGGCGAGCGCGCGTTCCAGCAACGGGATGGCCTTGTCATAGTCCTGTTGGGCCCGGTACAGGAGCGCGAGATTGTTGAGGCGTTCCACCAGTTGGGGGTCGTCCGGGCCCGTGGCGTTTTCCGCAATCGCAAGGGCCCGGAGTAAGTGCGTCTCCGCTTGGGCATAGTGTTCTTGAGCGGCCAGAACGGCGGCCAGATTTTTGAGATCCAGGGTCAGATCGATATGATCCGCCCCGAGTGCTTCTTGACGAACGTGTAAGGCCCGTTCAAAGAGGGGGAGAGCTTTCTCGTAGTGTCGTTGCGCGAAATACAGCGCCGCGAGGTTGCTCAGGCTGGCGGCGAATTGAGGATCGCGATCTCCAAGAATCGTTTCATTCAGACTGACGGCTCGATTCAAGAGTGGTTCGGCCTGCTCATATTCACCCTGCGCGTCATGGACAGCGGCCAGTTTCGTCAGCGAACGAGGAAGCCGGGGATCCTGTTTTTCGAAGGTTTCCGCTTCCTTGAGCGCGGCGGCGTACTGTTCCTCGGCCTCTTTGAAGCGTCCTTGTTGGAAGAGCAGATCACCCCGGTCTACGTGTGTGTCCCAAGGAGATTGCGCATCCCCGCATCCCGTGAGGCCGATCACCGCGACCAGGCATCCTGCCATCAGCCCTCTCCGCCAACCATTCAGCACGTCGTCACCTTTTTTCTGTTTTGCAAGAATTTCTCGTACAGGCTCTCATTCGATTGTAAAGAGAGAAGCAGTTCCGTGCCAACCGTAAAAGGTAAAAGTTTCTCAAAACAACTCGAGTTGATCCTTCGGTGGTCTGGTGAAGGTTGCGGGAACGGCATCGTCTGGACCGAATCGATGAAAGCCTTCTTTGCGAAATGCCAGATCAAATAATTGTTCAATGGTTTGCCACGTTGAGCCTCGTCCCCGGTGGCGCGCGAAGAACCGCTTTTCTTCCAACGTGCCGCCCCTGGTTTCTTTCAGGCGATTGGCGATTTTCCTGATACGGTCGGGAAAGGCCTCGGCCATCCGTTCCAGAAACACCGGTTGCACGTTGTCGTTAAGCCGCAACAGCGTATACGCGGCGCGTGTGGCGCCGGCCCGTCTCGCACGGTGAAGAATCTCCGGAATGTCCTGCTCATTCAGTCCCGGAATGACGGGACCGATCATGACGGCCGTGGGGATGCCGGCTGCGGACAGGGTAGCCATGGCTTCCAAGCGTTTGGTGATGGAAGGCGTCTGTGGCTCGACTTTTCGAGCAACCTCGTTGTCTGCAAAAGGGATACTGAAATACACGCGGACCCAAGCCCGTTCATGGAGGACGCGCAGCAGGTCGAGGTCCCGTTGAATGAGCGCGGCTTTGGTAATGACGGTGACGGGGTTGCGAAATTCGGCGCACACCTCTAAACAGGCGCGTGTGAGTTCATGCGTGGCTTCCAGTGGCTGATAGCAGTCGGTGTTGCCGGAAAAGACCACGAGTTCGCCTTTCCACGAGGGTTTCAAGAACGCCGTGCGAAGCGCCGCCGCCGCGTTGGGTTTTACGATGAGTTTGGATTCGAAATCCGTGCCCGCGCCGAACCCCCAATATTGGTGACTCGGGCGCGCATAGCAATAGGCGCAGGCATGAAAGCAGCCGCGATACGGATTCACGCTCCACCGGAAGGGCAGGTCCGGGCTGTCGTTTCGACTCAGAATGGTTCCGGTCGTTTCCTCAAAAACTTGAGTCGTGGCGTGGGGCGCCGGTTCGAGCAGTTCCCGGTGGTGCGAGTCAAAGGGGTTCGGCGGATTGGCGATGGGCTTCACGGGTTCATTGGCCGGCGAGGCAATTGTTAGTCGGTCGATTCTACCCCACCTAACCTCCCCTTACAAAGGGGAGGAACAAGACGCTCATTCTTGCTTCATTCCCCTCCTTTGTAAGGAGGGGGAAGGGGAGGTAGAGTCAGTTGTAGGTCAGGTTAGCGAAGCGTAACTTGACCTCTTTGCTAAAGCCCCTCCAAAAATCAGGGTGGCCTTCGCTTCTTGACGCCAATATGGCAGGGAATGATAATGAACATAGTCTAACCATCATGAGAAGGGGGTTCTGCGTCGTGAGTCCGAAATTGCAGGAAGAGTTGCTCAGTGAGATGGCTCGGCTATCGCAAGAAGAGCAACAGAGGGTAATAGCTTTCGTGAGGAGTCTAGCTGCAGGGCCTGCCGGGAAAGCCAGCAAGGATCTGGCAAGATTTGCCGGCGCGATTGATCCAGATGATCTCAAACAAATGGCCGCGGTCATCGAGGAGGGTTGTGAAAGGATAAACGAGAGTGAGTGGTAGTGTCCTACTGGACACCAACATTATTATCGGTATCCTCGCGAAAGACGAAGCCATTCTTTCCCGTTTGGCAGAAACAGAATCAGTTTTTCTTCCAAGCATCGCCCTTGGCGAATTGTATTTCGGAGCATTTAAGTCGGCTCATCCCGATGACAACGCCGAACGTATTGACCGCTTGGCGGATTCCACGGCAATCCTCTACTGCGATGGCACCACTGCTCTGCATTATGGCCGGATCAAGACAACTCTACGCGCAAGAGGCCGGCCGATTCCTGAAAATGACATCTGGATCGCAGCAATTGCGCAGCAACACGGCCTAACTGTCGTCTCCCGAGATCTGCACTTCAGGGAAATCGAGAATCTGTCTGTCGAGGAGTGGTAAGCAGCGAAAGTCGGGGCTACCAGCCAGCACACTTCATAATTGGGCAATATAACCTGTAAAGACAGGACTTATTTATAAGAAGTGCATATGGGCATTTTCTCACGCTTGTTTCAAGGTGCCGATAAACAGGTCGAGGCGGAATTGGAAGAACTCTACTCAAAAGCCTGCGCCTCGTATAGCGGACAATCGATTTCAGAAGCCAGAAGAACTGTGCGTGAAACCATCAAAGGGTGTAAGAAACAAGCACAGCAGGAGGGTACTGATAAGCTACCCGAAAACTTCGGAACGGTATTGATCACCAAATCGGAAGAACTTCACGTCATGGGTTTCACGATGGTTCAGAATGCAAGGGCAGACGGCGCTTGTGATGAAGACATAGAAGAGTGGTGGAATCTTCATGACCTTCAACGACGGATGGTGATCTGGCACGAAAATGCACTCCGTTATGCAAACTTCTTATCCCTTCGGGAAGATGGTTTGGAAGCTGATGAAGCTATGGCAAGGGTTCGGGTTATTTTCCCAATGTATGGTGATCCAAATGACACCATCCACACAAGTGGTGACGACAGGCCACTGCGTCATGAATTACGAGGTCGCGTCGACCGATACCGAGAGCGTTACAGTCCGCAGGAAGTTGCTGAGGCTTGCAAGCATTTTACTACATTCAATGCATTTGTGAGATCTGAGATAAGGAATGGCCGCCTCTAATCTGCGCGTTGCAGTGGACTGGTGCTTGCGTTACTCTCGCCCCGGCCGCTGACCGCGTGATTAGCCACAGAGGAGAGAACATGGACTACAACGTGAAGAGGTCGTGGGAGGAGTTCCTGAACCCTGAGGTCACGCGTCCCCGCCTGATCGCTGCCTCCATCTACATTGCTGGATTCGAGGTCCTCAAGGAAGCCATCGTGGATCGCACACGCGACTTCTTTTGGATGGGCTTTGACGAATCCGGTGACCATATTGACCTCAGGTACCAGTCTGATGTCCGCGCTCGGAATGAGAGCCCCGTCTACGCCAGCCTTAGTTGGCTGAGGGAGATGAACGTGATCAATGACGCCGACATAGGTGTCTTCGATCGCGTCAAAGCCTGCCGAAATACGCTTGCGCACAAGTTGTTCTCGACATTGGCCTCAGAGGGCTTGCCACCCGATTTCGAGCAGCGCTTCACGGAGATGGTCGCGCTGCTCCATAAGATCGAAGTGTGGTGGATCGTCAACGTCGAGATCCCCGCCAACCCAGATTATGACGGAAGCCACATCGATGAAGAGGAAATCGTGCCAGGTCGGCTCGCGGGCATTCAACTCCTGCGGGACATCGCCCTAGGGGACGAGGAGCGAAGCCGGTTCTATTACGAGGAATTTCGCAAGCAAAGTGGGGGTGGCTGACAAGGCGATGCGCCGGACGGCTTTCGACCGCCGCTGATCGCCAAACCTTTGCCAGACACAAGAAAAGAGGAGACCAACATGGACTTTACTGACAAACAAGAAACAAAGATCACCCGTATGATCACTAGAGGTGAAAAAATGGATACGATCGCGAGGGAGATCGGAGGGAATTGTACGTGTCAGGACATCCAACAGTTTTGTTGGGAATCTGGGTATATGAGCTGGCAGGGCTCAAAAAAGATGATATCAAATCGGCTGAAACGGTTCAAAGCGGCTGGGACACAAGCGGAACGGGAAAAACTCGCGGTGGAAATTGACGAAGCAGTTAGCTACCTTTACTACTGCGCAAAAGAAATGCGGAGCCGCATCGTCGCGATTGAAAAAGCTTTGAGGCACATCTCTTGATTAACTGTCGAACAAAAGATTCAACTGAACACTGTTAAATGCACGTTGCGCTTTGCGGCGATGTCAGTGGCGCACGAAAAACTGTTCTTTTTCCAACGTGCCATTGTCTCACTCCGGGCATTGCGGTAGACTCCATGGTTGTCACGTACCCTTCCCTGAACGGCATATCGTTGGATGCCCCCGTAGCTCAGGTGGATAGAGCAACGGTTTCCTAAACCGCAGGTCGGACGTTCAAATCGTCTCGGGGGCACCAGATTTGGTCGTGGAATGGTGTGAAGTGAGAAGAATGAGTCACCTGATGGGACACGTTTTTGCCGAAATAGAATTAAGTAGCTGCGGGGTCCCTGCTGGGGGCAGGGACATGCCTTATCCCGCCGCCTTCCTGGCCGCATAAGATGCGGCAGCTACAAATGAAGGCGTTTTTCTATGAAGAACGGTCATTGTCCACTATTCTGAATAAGTCCCAATTTTTTTCAGCTTAGGGCGCTTGGATTTCGTGGGTGGGTTGAATGTCGATGCGCTCCCCGAAGGTGTCGAGCGTCCCGATCCCGAAGTGGGGATTGTCAACCATCGTGGTGTGGGCCATGCGACGGTCCGTGGCGTTCTCGAATTCGAACCTGACTTGCAGAGTATCGTCTTTCAGCACGACGGCCTTCATATCCAGTATGCCGCCCATGCCGGGATGCCATGCGACCAGGGTATAGACGCCTTCCGGGATGTCCGAGATGGTGAAACGGCCCTGGGCGTCCGTCACGGCGTAATAGGGGTTGGTCACGGCCACGCCCCACGTCTGCATGAACTCGTGGAATCCGCATTCCAGGTAAAAGATCCGGCGTCCTTTGGTAAAGGCGATGGTATCGATCAGCGGCGTGCCAGGGAGGTGGTCGTGGGCCCCGGCGTCGTTCCTGGGGTGATGGGGATTCATGCGCAGCAGGCGATGAAACATCACCTCGGACTCGAAAGGAGCGACTTCATACACCTGGATGTCGTGGATAATGGGATCCATGTTCACGATACGGAGGTCCTGCTGGTTCCGTACCGCCATGACCGGCGGAGTGAGCGTACAATCCCGGGCTTCTATAGTGGATGAGGCAGCGGGAAATGGCTTCCCACGATCAACGCCTTCCAGCATGACCACGGCATGTTGCAGACCTCCGTCCCGTGCGACGCGAACCTGGTCAAGCAGTCGCCAGACCGTACCGGTGGAGATGCGGCCGCAAAACACGGTTTCGGGATAGGTAATGAGATTAAACGCCTTGGGCGGCGGTGGGGTGCCGTTCAGGACGACCTTCCCGGACACATGGCCACCGTTGGTGATGGGCTGCCCGGTATAAGCCCAACCCGGCGAACCGGGTAGCAGGGCCAGAAGGACGCCGAGCAGTCCCATCGGGACAGTTTTAACGGAATTGATGAATGGAAAAGACACGACTTGTGGGGGGGGCTTGGACCGGGACGGAACAGTCGTGATCCCCGACCAGTAAGACCGGGGATCACGGTGTTTTTTTATTTCACGCCGACCCGTTCGGCGGCGTCTTTCTTGGGCCGTCCCTGTTTGGCCCGGGTTCTGGCGCGAGTGTTTAACGTCGTGTCGTCCGTCAGATAGAAAAATTGATCGTCCACCGACAACTTGTCGGACCAAGCCCGGCAGGCGTCGCACATCCGGATTTTGCGCCGGTCGGGACTCCAAAAGCGTTTTTCGCAGTGACAGGCTTTTCCGCAGAGGCAATTCACCCAGCCTGCATAGGGAGATGGTTCGGGTTCCGGAATCTCCTGTTGGTCGACCAGTTCCCGCGCCTTTTCGACGGCACGGGCCCATGACCCCCAATGCCGAACAAAAAATTGAACCGAATATGCTTTTTCTTCGGCAAGATCGTATTCCAACTGTGTCAAATGAGGACGGCCTTCCTGACCCATGAATCGCGCCAATTCCTGCAAGGCTTGGTGTCGTTTCCAGGCGCTGAGCGGTTCCAGCGTCCCGCGGCCTCCCGCGTTCTTAGTTTTTGGCATGGTGCAACCCCTTATGTCTATATCCATTCTACGGTACAGGTGGATTACCTTACGTTTTGAATCGTACGACAAAGACTGTATATTTTCCAGTACATTTGATTATTATAACCACACCGGGGCAAAAAGGTAAGGCGACGCTTCAAAATCATGAAAACCCCGATGGTTTCTTGGCAATCTTGGCAAAATTGACCGCATTTTCAAATTTGAACAGAATAACATGAAATTCACGATAAAGCCAGTAGAAAAGAAGAAAAAAGTGGTAGAAGAATGGACGGACCCCACGACGCGGGACGCCGGTGCGACAGTTGAAGAATTCCTGGCGCGCTTGGGTGGGCCGGCGTGGGTGTTTCTGACCGGGGAAGACCCGTCCCGCACGCGAGCCGTGACGACCCTGTTGCACGGTAACGAACCATCCGGGGTCCGGGCGATCTTCCAGTGGCTCCGTGCCGGGACCCGGCCTCGCGTCAATCTCGCTTGTTTCATCGGGGCTGTGGATGCTGCCGTGGCTCCACCGGGATTCGCCCACCGGCAGTTGCCGGACAGCCGGGATTTGAACCGCTGTTTCCGTATGCCGTTCGAGGGCCGTGAAGGCCGGCTGGCAGCCGGGGTGCTCGATCGGTTGCGCGTCATCGGCCCCGAGGCTCTCGTGGATTTTCACAATACGTCCGGTCGCAGTCCCGCGTATGGCGTGACAACGCAATTGGGAGAACCGCAAAAAGCCTTGACTGCTCTGGTCTCGAATCATTTGATTGTGACGGATCTGCGGCTGGGGACCTTGATGGAAGCCACAGAAGACGATTTCCCCACCATTACGGCCGAATGCGGCGGGGCTGGCGACGTCCGGTCCGATCAAACCGCGATGACGGCGCTCCGGTCCTATGCCATGGCAGAATCGTTATGGGACGAGTCTCAGCGCTATGCGCACGTGAAAACCTTTCATCACCCCATCCGGGTATCATTGGAAACGGGGAAACGGGTGGCGTATGGCGCTGCAGCCGTGCCCGGCGCGGACCTGACGTTACGGCAGGACGCCGATCACTTCAATTTCGGCATCCTGAATCAAGGGCAGGTTCTGGGGTGGGTCCGGGATGCTTCGCCTGGGGTGGTCGTGGCCCGTGACGCCAAGGGGCGTGACCGGACCCTGGAGTTGTTTGCCGTAGACGCAGGCCGGCTCGTGGTCGCACAGGCTTCTCGCATCATGATGATGACCACGAACCCGCAGATTGCCGTGAGCGATTGCCTCTTCTATTGTCTGCCAGAGGCAAAGACCTTGGATCCCCGATTATGAAGGGAATTATCCAGAGTCGTTGACGGTCTCTCTTCCTTGTAGCTGCGGGATCTTATCCCGCTGTCTTCCTGGCCGCATAAGATGCGGCAGCTACAAATCAAGGCGTTTTTCTCAGAAGAACGGTCATTGTCCACTATTCTGGATAAGTCCCATTATGAAGTGGGTTTCAGTTTTGCGGTAAATTGCTGGCGGAATTTGGCGAGTTTAGGGGCGATGAGGTAGGCGCAGTAGGGTTGGGTGGGGTTTCGTATGAAGTATTCCCGGTGATAGGCCTCCGCGGGGTAGAAGGGTTGGGCGGGTGAGACTTCTGTCACGATCGGGGAAGGAAAGACATTGTCTGCGGTAAGGGCGGCGATGACGGTTTTGGCCACGGCGTCTTGTTCAAGGGAATGGTAAAAAATGACGGAACGGTATTGCGTGCCGGCGTCGTTGCCTTGGCGGTTGAGCGTCGTGGGGTCGTGTACGGCAAAAAAGATTTGCAGTACGTCGCGGTAGGTCACGACGGCAGGGTCGAACGTGACCTGCACGACTTCGGCGTGACCGGTCACGCCGGTGCAAACGGCTTCGTAGGAGGGGTTGGGGTGTTTGCCGCCCATGTAGCCTGATTCCACGGTCGTCACGCCCAGCACGTGCTGGTACACGGCTTCGATGCACCAGAAGCATCCGCCTCCGAGTGTCGCAACGTCTTTGCCGTTATCGGGTGTGCCAGCCATGCGTCTGCCGTCTATTCTATCCGGATATCAAAATGCCATTATACTGTTTGTGCGCATTTGATGCGACCGTCCCGGCCATGTGTTTGAATAGTGCAGAGCAATACTCTGCCCGGCAGATTTTTCCTTTTTCCCTTGCGTCGGCGCGCGCATTTATTTACGGTACTGCGCAGAGCATTGCTTTGGCCCTGGCTGCCGGGTTCGAGACGGCATCCTTCGACCCTTCGACAAGCTCAGAACCAACGGCTTCTCCCTCTGTTCGTCCTGAGCGTAGCGTTAGCGAAGTCGAAGGGCGCTCAGGACAGGCTTCGGCCTGTCCTCCCCGCAAAGAGAGGCGAGGTGAGTTCACTCCTGCTCCGATTGTATAGAACGATCGTGATCGATCTACCGGTCGTGGCATTGGGGCTGGTGTTGGTCCCGGTGGCATTCTTCGCGTTTTACGTGCCGGATCTCAAACTCGACGCATCCTCCGAATCGATTATCCTGGAGCACGACAAGGCGCTGAAATATTATCGCGCCAGCCGGGAAATCTACGGCTCGGATGATTTTCTCATCGTCGTCTATACGCCGCGCGACGATCTGTTCGCTCCCTCTTCACTTGCCCGCTTAAAAAAACTTCGCGATGAATTGGCCGGAATGGACTCGGTCGAAACGGTCCTCTCGATCCTGGACGTGCCGCTTGTCAATAGTCCTAAAGTGTCCCTTGCGGAATTGAAAGGCGGGGAGGGGATACGGACGCTGGAGACCCCGGGTACCGACAAGGAACTTGCCAGAACAGAATTTCTGGAAAGCCCCATTTATCGCAATAATCTCATCAGCGCGGACGGCCGGACGACGGCACTGCAAGTCATCTTTAAGGAAGACGCAACCTATAGTGAACTGCTGAACAAGCGGAACCGGTTGAGAGAAAAGGAAGCCGGGCCGGGACTCACGGCGGATGAAGCGGCAACCCTGCAAACGGTGGAGCAGACTTTTCACGAATATCACGCCATTGTGATCGCGGCTGAAAACAAGGATACCGAGGTCGTCCGCGGTATACTGGACAAGTATCGTGACCATGCCCAATTGTATCTGGGCGGGGCGCGCATGATCGTCGCCGATATGATCAGTTTTATCGAGCACGACCTGACCACGTTCGGCTTTGGTATCCTCGTGTTCCTGCTCGCGGCGCTGGTCTATTTTTTTCGTGCGCTGCGCTGGGTACTGTTGTCCATGTCCTGCTGTCTGATTTCCGTCATCGTGATGATGGGCTACCTGGGATTCGTGGACTGGAGAGTGACGGTCATTTCCTCCAATTTCGTGTCGTTGTTGCTCATCATCACCATGTCCTTAACCATCCACCTCATCGTCCGCTACCGGATTCTCAATGAGGTCCGCTACCGGATTCTGAAAGAAGAAGCCCCGATGGTGGACCAGAAAACGTTGGTTTTTCATACGATGAAGGACATGACGAAACCCTGTTTTTATACGGCCATTACGACGATTGTGGCGTTCTGTTCCCTGATCGTCAGTGATATCCGGCCCGTCATTGATTTCGGCTGGATGATGACGATCGGCATTGCCCTGGCGTTCGTGCTGAATTTCATCTATTTCCCGGCGGTGCTGGTGCTGCTCAAGCCGGAGCAGGTGAGTCTGCGAACGGATGCCACCAAGGCATTTACCATGGCGGTGGCGGGCTTTACGCTCAGGCATGCCAAGCCGATTGTGGCGGTCTCGGTGCTGGTGGCCGTGTTGGGTGGAATAGGTATCGCGCAATTGGAGGTGGAAAACCGGTTTATCGATCATTTCAAAAGCACGACGGAAATTTACCGGGGCATGGAATTGGTGGATATGAAGTTGGGGGGAACCATTCCGTTGGATTTCGTGATTGACGCCGATGAAACGGTTGCCGCTTCGCTTGAAGCGACGGACGATCCCTTTGATGATCCGTTTGATGACCCGGATTCACTGGCCGATCCCTTCGCCGGGGAAGAGGGGGCGGCCGGCGAGACGCCTTATTGGTTCAACGGATACCGGTTGACGCAGATCGAAACGATTCACGATTACCTCGAAACCTTACCGGAAGTGGGTAAGGTTCTGTCTCTGGCCACGGGCATGAAAGTGATCAAGCAGTTGAATGACGGCCGGATGCCCGAGGATTATGAGTTGACCCTGTTGAGAAAGTACGTGCCGGAGGACGTGAAAAAAGCACTGCTCGATCCGTACCTGTCTCCCGATGCAACCCAAACGCGGTTGACGATGCGACTGATTGAATCCGCGCCGACGCTCAAACGAAAAGAATTGATCGAACGCATCCGAACGTACCTGGTCGGGGAAATGGGGTTTGCCGAAACGGCCGTGCATCCCACGGGCATGGCGCTCCTCTACAGTCACCTGCTGCACAGTCTCTACCGCTCGCAGATCCTGACGATGAGTACGGTTTTTGTGAGCATTCTTCTGATGTTCGTGATGCTGTTTCGCAGGGTTTCACTGTCGATCGTGGCGATTCTGCCGAATCTGTTGGCGGCCTGTGCGGTACTCGGTTTGATGGGCTGGTGGGGGATTCCCCTGGACATCATGACCATTACCATTGCGGCGATTACGGTGGGTATCGCCGTTGATCACGCGATTCACTACATTCACCGGTTTCAGGTGGAATTCGTGAAACACCAATCGTACCGGGACACCATCGTGGCGTGCCACGGGAGTATCGGCCGCGCCATCTATTATACGGCGCTCACGATCACCGTGGGATTCAGTATCCTGGCCTTTTCCGATTTCATCCCCACCATCTACTTCGGGTTGCTCACCGGCTTTGCCATGATGGTGGCCCTCATGAGTAATCTCACCCTCCTGGCCGCGTTACTCATGATCGTGAAGCCGTTAGGCCCTGCATCCACGTAACACTGTCCCTCCTTGCCGTCATCCCCGACCTTTACTCTCTCGCCCCTTGAGGGAGAGGGCTGGGGTGAGGGGTCTCTTTGCCTTTGCCTGTGAAGAGAAAGACACTGGATTCCTGCTTCCGCAGGAATGACGGAAGGAGGAAGATCGAGACAAACGCCAGAAAAGGCTAAGCAGCCCTACGTTGCGTGATGCGTGATGATGATGTGTTCTTTGGAGTTGGGCACCGCGAGCAGTTCGCTGCGGCCGAATCCGGCGTTTTGAAACATGGCGTCCCATTCATTGAACGTGTACGCGTCACCCGCCGGGGTCGTGACCAGCATGATGAGGGCAAAATCCGCGGACGCGGGACTGATTCGATCGTCATTCGGGACAAACTCCAACGTGATCACCCGGCCACCCGGTGCCATTGCGGCCCGCACCTTGCGGAGAAAGTCCTCACATTCCGGGATCCCGAAGTGGTGCAGAAAGTTGGTGAGCAGGACCAGGTCATACCCTTCACCCAAATCGACGTCAAAGGCGCTCCCGGCAATCGTTTTAAAGCGGTTGTCCAACGCTGCGGCCTCCGCGTTTTCCCGGGCGACAGTGAGGACGTTCGACCAATCGACCGCGGTGACTTCGGCGTCCGGGAACCGTTTTCCGATCTCGATGCCGTAGAGGCCATGGCCCGCGGCCACGTCCAGAACCTTGTTAATCGCCCCGCCCGTTGACGCCAGATGTTCGGCGATCCATTTGGCCGGTCCGACCATCATGGGCATCATCGCCCGGGCGAAGGTGACCCACTCAGGATGTTCCTCGGCGATAGTCCCCCGGTCAGGCAACGTCGTCCCGCCTTTGCGCACGGCCTCGGTGAGGTCGCAGAAACCCTTGAACAGCGTCGGACTGAGAAGGAATTCCAGTGTCCCTCCGAGGTAGGCCGGCGAGGTTTTGACCAGAAACATCTCGGAATCCCGCGTGAGAGCGTAGGTGTTTTCCGATTTCGTGAGAAACCCGAGCATCGCCAGATAGTCGGCCAGCATACGCATGCCCCGCTCCGCGGTGCCGCACCGGTTGGCCAGGGCGGACGAAGTATTCTGCCCTTCCTTGATGGCCGTGAAGACTTCCAGGTCC
The DNA here is from genome assembly GCA_011523385.1 of Nitrospira sp. Lineage (GTDB taxonomy): Bacteria > Nitrospirota > Nitrospiria > Nitrospirales > UBA8639 > Bin75. Next base: position 91,808 of record WTGX01000004.1, read on the forward strand.
ACGGCGGCTCTGATGGAGAAGGTGCGTTGAATGGCAAAAGCCGTTTCTAAAAACAGGATCGGCGACGGAGAGGGAGCTTGTGTCATGGTTCTGCCTTTCAGGTGCAAGATTGGTAAAAGACGGGTACGTCAGGAAAGACGTGATTCGTGTCCACTATACCATGTTCTTGAATTCGGTTCGCAAAGGCAGGTCCCGGGCTGTGACCCGGGATTGTAAATGTTCACTCATTCCCTTCGACAAGCTCAGGACAGGCTCAATCCCCCTTCTCAGGGGGACAGCAAACCCGCTCTCCCCGGAGCAGCCCGGCAGCAAGCCTCTCCCCCCTGACAAGGGGGGCAGGGGGGGGGTCCGTAGGGGCGGACCGGAGCTTGCCCTGAGCGAAAGCGAACGGGCGTAATCGAAGGGCCTGAATGAACATGTACAATTCCCTGCGCAGAGCCGGCACGTCAGCGCCAGTCAGCCGCAGGGATCGGTGTCGGACGAGCCGCAGGTGTCGCTCAACACCCGCAGGAACTTCAGCAGCCCTTTGCGCGTGGGGTCCGGCAGGCGGCGAATATGATGAAGAATCGCTTTTTCTTCACGGGTGAGGAGGGGGGCGTCCAGTTTCGGGGGCGTCGCCTGGGTCTGGCGCACATAAGGAAAGACCGTACCGGTGGCCAGCCATTGCGGGTCTTGCCGCAGCAAACGGGCGAGGGCGAAGAAATGCTCCAATTTGATGCTTTTGCTGAAGCCCAACTCCCACTGATTCACCGCGGAAGCTGAGATGCGCAACGCCTTGGCCACGTCGGCTTGAGACAAACCCGCCTGTTTCCGTGCGACTCGAATCCTTTGGGTTAACGTATTCATGGAAAATAGCGGTCCCTTCGTTCTGTTAGCATGCTGTATTTTTTTAATAAAGTATGCTTGATTTGATAAATTCAGTATGCTAAATTTCCGTCACGAACAACGAAACACACACTGACTCGCATTCAGAACGGCAAGCAATCTTCTATGCGTTCTGAAACAGCCATTCAGTACATTCAGTAGATAGAATTTAGACAACCTCTCACAGAAAGGGTGACGAGTATGAGAAAGCAGAAATCTGTATGGTTTCTAATCTTAGGCCTGCTAATTGCGTTGGCCGGATGTGGCAGCGACGGCAATGGCAGGTCGCCAATGGACGGTATGGGAGGCGACACCGTAGATATGACGGCGCTGAATGCTGCGAAGGCGGCAGCCATGGCGGCATATGATGCGGCCATGGCTGCGTTGGCTGACGTGGAAGCTAACCAGAGTGCCGACCAGGCCTCCTACGACAAGGCTGCGGAACAGGTGGAGGCAGCCAAAGCGGCCAACGACCAGGCTCAGGCAGCCGAGACTGCGGCAGATGCACAGAAGTATCAAAAAATGGCGGAGGACGCGAACACGGAAGCCATGAAGTACGCCGGCATGGTGACGACAGCAGCAAACGATATGATGGCGAATGCTGCGAAGGCGGCAGCAATGACGGCATATGAGGCAGCCATGGCTGCGTTGGAGGCCGTGAAGGATGACCAGAGTGCCGATCAGGCCTCCTACGACAAGGCCAAAAAGCAGGTGGATGCAGCCAAGGCTGCCAACGACCAGGCTCAGGCAGCCGAGACTGCGGCAGATGCACAGAAGTATCAAAAAATGGCGGAGGACGCGAACACGGAAGCCATGAAGTACGCCGGCATGGTGACGGCAGCAGCAAACAAAGCTGCTAGCGCCGCTGCCATGGCCATGGCCGGGAAAATCGCCACGGCTATTGCCGACCCTGATGGTGATATGACGTTGGGAGAAAACAACGCAGCCGCTGGCCAGGAAACTAATGACGATCTCGACAATCCATTGCGACCGGGGAAAGCCACGGCGGCTACTGATGATTTTGTGGTCTCGGCAGGTGCAATAGGTACCCCGCCGGTCATCAGGATAGGTGACGTCGCTACTAGTGACAGGTTGGGTATGGAAGATGTCGGTATCAACAATAATGTTGAATTCGCCGAAGAGCCAGGAACAGCCGTGGACGGCTTTACCCGCAATGTCCATACGCGGACTCGGACCATCGGTGGGACTAAGACTACGGATAAGGTTACGGTGTTGGACAACATCGATGCGCCGAAAAACTTGCCGTACCGTGAGTTCTATGATGATGGAGCAGGCAGCCCCATCGTCCGCACTGACTCAGCAAGTTTAAACACCGGAGCCTTTGACAGGGCTGCCGTGATCTCAATCAACGCGGCGGGAGTTTTGACCCTTGATACCGGTGCTGACGGTGGCGGTGACATTGATGGCAACCATGCATTATTCTCTTCGACGGCGCTTCCCTCCGGCGAAGACCAGACCTACACGTATGTGAATGACGACCCCACGACTGAGAACGCGAATGAGGAAAGGCGTGGCGGCCGGACGTTGGATGGCATGTTCAACGGTGTTCCGGGTAAGTTTGCATGTACTGGTGACACATGCAGTGCTAGGACCGACTCAGACGGAAACCTTGATCAACTCGTTGGCGTGTGGACCTTCACGCCTGCTGCAGGGGACCATTTCGTTACAGGCGGCAGTCATGACAATGACTACCTGGCGTTCGGCTACTGGCTGCAATCGGCTGGAGAAGGTGACGCGACGACCTATAAGGTCGGCACCTTTGCCAATGGCTCGATGCCGTTTGGCGGGGATGCGGTAGCCGCGGCGGTCTCGGCCCTTACAGGCACCGCGACCTATACGGGTTCGGCAATCGGTATGTTCGTGATGAAGACGGACATCGACGGTGACAACAAGGGTCCCGTGGCGACCGGTTCCGGTGAGTTCACGGCCAACACGACTCTAACGGCGATATTCGGCGGTAACACTGACACAAATAATAGGGATAAATTCACCATCAGCGGTATGGTGAACAATTTCGTCCTCACGAATTCTGACGATACCACGATCGATAACGACTGGTCGCTGAATTTGAAGTCGGCCCCCTTTGCTGACCGGGTTTATGATCAGGGCACTGGCGCGGTTAATGCGGCACCAACAGCCCACAGAAACACCTTCAGCGGTGCCACCAGCGGTATGGAGAAGGGGACTGACGGAAGATGGGCAGGCATGTTTTACGGCCCCTCCCCGGATACTAATCTGGACGATGCCGGAATCCAATACGGTGCAACGAACTATCCGGGCGGCGTCGCTGGCGAATTCATTGGCCATTTCGAAGACGGGCATGCGATCGGCGCCTTTGGGGCAACAAAGCAGTAAGCAGGGCGGGTGGTGGCCAGGCTCCGGTCTGGTCACCTCGTTTCTGTTCGATGGAAAACGAATTTTCTGTGAGGGTTGTGACGGCAGGTACCCTTGGGAAAGGGGTACCTGCCGGTTCTCTTGATGGGGGCTGAACCTTTGCGAGGGGTTCTCTTGCCATCACCCAGTCTGGTGAGAACACGTCCCATGTCCAGCGTGTTCCCATCGTCTCCGGGCGGGATCCGGGAGTGAAAGAGAGAGCACTCCCCCCGCCTTGACTGGGCTTCCCGGGTTCTTCCGGCATGACGCGACGGTCATGCGCGCGAAGCCCGCAGCCTCTGATTTCCCGCACGCTATACCATACCCCACGTCTGATGTCAAAACGGAACCAGGACTAAATCGGTCCGGGCCGTCTTGTGCAAAAGCCATAAACAAAGACCCTGGATTCCCGCTAAAAGCTTGCGGGAATGACGGAAGGAGACTGTGAAATTGTCAACGCCTGTCCTGAGCTTGTTTTTCTTGACGGCCGTTCCAAGCCGCATAAGATGCGGCAGCTACGAATCAAGGCGTTTTTCTATGAAGAACGGTCATTGTCAACTATTCTGGATAAGTCCCTTTCCATGTGCTTGGCTCCATCCACCCCGATCGTTGTCATCGGGGAGTGGTGGCCTCATCCACGTGCTTGTATTTCTGGTCAGCTTTGCCTATCTTAGGGTCATGCAGACCGTCCGTATTGCTGATTTGAAAAGCCGCCTGAGTGAATTCAGGAGGGACTCGTTGAAAGTTTCGGCAGCATGGTTGTGTGTGGTCGGGGTGATCGTGATGAGCTTTGCAGCGTCTGGTGAGGCGGGCGCGGAGCCGGGACGGTCCGGGTGGTACGTCGGCGGAGGAATCGGGGTGAACTGGACGTCCCGGATGGATCAGGTGGGGTGGAACCGGGATGTCTATTGCTATCCGGATTCCGGTTTTTGTTCCAACCCAGGTCCCAGTGAGAATATACCGGGCTACCGCTGGGCGTATGATCTTGACATGGACGCCGGCAGCGTCTTTGAAGTTTCGGTGGGCCGCATGTTCAACAAGTGGCGACTGGAACTGTCTGCTTCACAACGCAACAATGCCATTCAACAGCAATTCAAGGATATTGCCTTGTTGGATGGAAGGCGTGACGCTCGACCGCCCGGCAATATGGTGGAATCCAACGGCACGTTCAGTATCGATGATCTCACGACACGCACGCTTTCGGTCAACGCGTATTACGACTTCACTGACGTGTTCGGGCGGATCACTCCGTACGTGGGCGTTGGGCTGGGGGTCGCGTTTGTGGAGGTCTCCGGCATTCATTTTTCCACGCGCTATGAAGACCCGGCCGCCCCGTCGAGAAACCTGTCAGGGTTCGACAGCAGACAGGATGCCGATTTTTCCGATACTGTTTTCCTGGGGAATATCCATGCCGGTGCGGATTACAGTCTGACCGACGAGACGCTCTTGGGTATGAAGCTGACGTATTCCCTGATAGATGACGTGGAAGACACGGGCACGTACTCGAAGCATCCGATGCATCAACAGGATCCCGCTTTCGGCAACCACACCGCGTTCAGCGGTCCGCGTCAATTCTCGGTCATGTTCACGGTGAAATATTTGTTCGGCGATTGAGTCTGACTTGGTGGAGTTACCGGAAAGGAGTCAACCTGATGCGAGACCAACGAATGCTGATGGTCGTCATGGCGGGCTGGATCATGGTCTTCAGTGGGTGTTTGGGGAGCGGTGGGTCGCTGCCCGACGTCCCCATCCCCACGCTCACGCCCGTCCCCCAACCGTTTCGGACGCAGACCAGTTTTGTCGATGGCGTTCTCAGCGTGACCATTCCCACCCCGGACGGCCAGACCCGCACTCTCGATACCATTCGGGACCTTGAAGTGACGTGGGGACGGTTCCTCCCCCGCCCGGTGCAACCCAATCACTCCAACCGCGAATGGCTTCTCGTGGACAACCACTACGACGGCAGGATTATGATCTACGCCGTCGCGTCGTGGGACAACGCCGACGCGACCGACTACCTCGCGGCCGGATGGTGGCTGACCTACCCGCCCGGTGTGCCCTATCAGGCGTTCGAGGCTGCCACCCGTGGAGTCTTTCTCGATGGCCCGGAACTGAATCCGGCCAATCCACCTGATTTGCCCCTCATGGGTACGGCGACCTATGTTGGGGGGATGGGTGGCCTCTACACGTACCAATACGGCCGGAATTGGGGCGAGTTGGCCGATTCCTCCGAGGTCGCGGAATTTGCGGGAACGGTGTTGTTGACGGCGGACTTCGACCAAAACCGCCTCACCGGGTGTATGGGGTGCGCGGAACCCATCGAGACCGCACCCGGTCGCCACCTCTTTCCCGCCGTGCCGTGGCGGGGAGACGATCCGGCGGCATTGCCCGCCGACTACGATCTGCACTTTGAAGCCTCGTTTGGTGCCAATGGGGCCTTTGAGGATACCGCCATTACCGTGATGCATCCCGACCGCACCATCACGACCAGTGCGGGAACGTGGCAGGGACAGTTCTCCAACGTGCCGGATGTCGACGGCAACCCCCGCCGTGTGGTCGGCTCGACCGATGTGCACTTCGCCGAAGCCGATGGCTCGCGCGGACGCTTTACGGGCATCTTCGATGCGCTTACGCCCGCCACGCTCACGCCTCCGGGTGGCAACGCAGTCAATACGGAATGAAACGTGACGCCCTTAAGTATATAACTCCCGCGCCCGTCAGCCTTTGCTGACGATCGACGCCACGACGAGAATCGTCAAGGCCGTGATCACGGCAACGTACACGGTCACGCTCCGGTCATTCAACCAGGCGGTTTGCCAATCTTTCGGGTACAGGGCTTTTCCCACCAGGTAGAGACCTTCTTCGTACAGGCCGAGCACCTGTTCCATTTCGATCAAGGTCCGCTTGGCCACGCGGTGGCGGTCGCGCTGTTGCAGGATCAGGTAGATGAACAAGGCCGAGAACAGGGCGGTGCCGGTAATGGCAAAGACCTTGATGGTGAGGTGAACGGGACCCGGCGGGGAAAGCGCCAGAATCGTGATGAGCAGCAGGACCAGGAACGCGCTGCCGAAGGCCGTCAGGCGCATCATCTGTTCCCGGCGACGGAACACCTCCTCCTTATACCAGGGGTAGAGCACCCGAAAAACTTCGAGCTGTTCTTCGGTCAATTTGGCGGGTGGTTCGGTCATGATCGGTTCGTCCCCGGGAGATGGGACTGCATCCAGTCGGCCAGATGTACGGTCATCCGGCGAAAATCTTCGGGTCTGCCGAACTGATGGTCGGCTTCGGGGAGCAGGACGAGTTTTGTGTCGCCGGGCAAGGCTTCCTCCAATCGCCGGATCTGGTGGAAGGGGACCAATTCATCCTGTTCGCCATGGACGATCAGGACGGGAACTTTGATGTTGCGCGCGGCCGCATATGCGTCGACGGCCCGGCAACTCTCGTAAAAGGCGAAATCCAACGCAACCGGCGCCGTTCCTCCCGTCACGTCGGGAATATAATTGGTGCGTTTCCATTCTTCAATTCCATTGGAACCGAATTCGTGGTCCAGCATTTCCGGGAAATCCGGGACCGGACATTTGAGACCGATGGTCCGCAGTTCGGGGTGGTGCTGACCCACCAGGATAGCCAGGAGCCCGCCGAAACTCGACCCGGTCAGTCCCAGCTCGTGATACCCGCGTTCACGCATCAGGCTGATGGCGCGTTCCAATTGGTCGCAACAAGTCGGTACCGTGATCCGGCCGAATTCTCCTTCGGATTCACCCATTCCGAACCAATCAAATCGCAAGGTGCTGATTCCCTGGGCAACATGGAGTTCCGTCAGCCGGAGATTGGTGCGACTGTCTTTATTCGAGAGGAAGCCATGGCAGAGGATCACGGCACGCCCTGTTTTATTTTCAGGCTCCGCCAGGATGGCAGCGATGGTGTTGCGTGCGCCGTCCTGAAAGGTAAGGGGTGTTTCCTGCATGGTCTTGCATTCAGGAGAGAAAATAGAAATGGTTGGTCGGACCCCGGCCTTGGCCGATGGCCAGACCATGGCGAATCGCCTCCGTCACGTACTGTTTTGCCGCGTCGACCGCGTCGGGAAGAGGTTTGTCCAACGCGAGGTGAGCGGCCAGGGCCGAGGCGAAGGTACAGCCGGTGCCATGGGTGTGCGGCGTGTCGATCCATTCGCCTTTGTACATGCGAAAGAACCGGCCGTCATACAACAGATCGGTGGCGGGGCGTTCCAGTAAATGCCCGCCTTTGATCAGGACGTGTTGGCAGCCAAGCCGGTGAAGCGCCTTCGCCGCCTGCCGGGCTTCGGCCAGCGACCGGATCGTCAGGCCGGTGAGCCGTTCGGCTTCATGGATATTGGGCGTGATGACGGAAGCCAGGGGAATGAGGGCCTGCTTCACGGCGTCAACCGCGTTGCCCTGCAACAGGTCATGCCCGCTTTTCGACACCATGACGGGATCGACGACAATCCAGGGCACGTGGTACTGTTGCAACTTCCGGCCCACCAGGGACGCGAGTGAGGCCGAGGACAGCATTCCGGTTTTGACCGCGGCCACGTCGAAATCGGCAAAGATCGCGTCGATCTGCGCTTCGACGATGGACTCCGGCAGATCGTGAATGGCCGTGACGCCCGTGGTATTTTGGGCGGTAATCGACGTGATCACCGACATGGCATAGGTGCCATTGGCGGACATGGCTTTCAGGTCCGCCTGGACCCCGGCGCCGCCACCCGAGTCGGAACCGGCGATGGTCAGGACTTGTTTAAGCATGGTACGGGAAAGAGAACGGGAGAATGGAAGCCGGCTCGTCGTGTCACGGGCTTCGACTCTAGCACGGGGCCTGGGAGTGGTCAAATGCCTGACAGTCCTCCTGCTGGGACTCGCGGCCTGTGCCTCCGAATATCAGGACGTGACTATCGTCATCGACGATTTTCGATTCTCACCGGCTCGGGTGGACGTGCAGGCGAGGCAGCCCTTGCGCCTCGTGGTGAGGAACCAAGGCCGGGAAACGCACCGGTTTCAGAGTGGCCTGTTTGCCAGCCCGGGCGTTGAGGTCGTGTGGGATTCCGGTAAGCCTGCTGGCTCCTTCGAGCAGGGGGTGTCCCTGGCCCCAGGCCAACGCCTTGAACTTGATCTGACGTTGCCGCCCGGCGTCTATCATTTCCGGTGCCCCATCAAAGGCCACCGCGGCATGCAGGGCATGATCGTGGTTCAAGCCCCCACCCGGACGTGAGCCGAGGGCAGGGCGAGGGGTGTCTGTCATTCCGAACGTAGTGAGGAATCTCGTAGTTGGTCTTTGCCTTTGCTGTCATTCCTGTATGTGTTCAGTAATTCGTTGACAAGATTCGTTCGTTTGCTTGGGAGTTTTCCCCTCCAACGCCTGATGGGGTCTGACCTCATTGTAGTAGAGCAAATATTGCTGCAATTCGTCTTGAAATTCCTCGAGAGACGCAAACGTCGTGCCGTCGATCAGGTCGTCATTCAATGTCCGCCAGAATCGTTCCACCTTCCCATTCGTCTGCGGCCGGTACGGCCGGGTATACCGATGCTTGATCCCCAACTCCAAGAGCATCCGTTCAAACGGGTGCGTGGCCGGCTGCGTGGGGGCCGCGAACTCCGAGCCATTGTCCGTTAAGACTTCCGCAAACTGGAGTTGATACCGCTGGTGCAGCAGATTGAAGCTCTTCAAGGCGCTGAACATCACGGTCAGGCTCTTCAGATCCGTGACCACCTCGGCCCAGGCCAGGCGGGTACAGGCGTCGATCACGCACACGAGATAGTACCGCGTGGGATCACTCGCAATCAGATCCTTGCTCAAGTGATGGCAGTCCAGATGCCCTAATTCCCCCGCTTTCTGCTTCACAATCCGCCGTTTCTCCTCTTTCAGCTTGGGCGTTAAGCGGTTTAGCCCGTACCGTTGCGTAATCCGATAGCCCGTACTCGGCGACGGCGTCAGGCGCTTGAGTTTCGGGGCCAGGAGTTGGCCAATCTCATAGCGATTGACGCCCTGCTGCCGGTGTAAGAGCACTTGCTGCTCACTAGACCCGTAGACCCGGCGACTTTTCCACTTGGGGCCGCGTTTTTGGGGGACCAGGGCGTGGTCAGCCCCACTGTGGCGGAACCGATGATAATACTTGAAGAAGGTCTGCCGGTGGGTCTGGTGAAACCGGTAGAAGTCGGCGGCAAACCGGAACTTGGGATGCCGTTTCTGTTTGACCAACTCGTATTCCTGGATCAGGAATTTCCACTTGCTCACATAGTTGCGGTAGAGGGTCTTGTCTTGGGTATTGTGTCGCATAGATTCGCCTCCAGATGATAAGATAATAGGGTGTGTGTCATCCTCCATTCTGTCAACGAATTAGTGAACATCTACAATTCCCCGACTCGATCGGGGATCCAGTGTCGTTCACTTTCCTGGAATGCGGAGTCTCTCTTAATAGATATAAAATTACCATTTCTTGCTATTTCATGCACAATTATGGAAAAATATGCCATAATTAATCTTAAAACATGACTTAAAATGCTAATTGAGTTCGAAGTTGACAATTTCATGTCCATCAAGGAACAGCAGACGTTCAGTTTGGTGGCGTCGAAGAACAAGGAATTGATGGACTCCCACACATTTGATGCTCCGCTTGCAGAGCAATCCAGCATCAAATTGTTGCGCTCGGCCGCGGTCTATGGCCCCAATGCAGGAGGGAAAACCAATTTGATCGATGCTCTCAGAATTATGAGAGAAATTGTCCTGAAATCCGCTTTGGAGAAGGGCCGTGGAGATGCGCTTCCTGTTGTTCCATTTAAATTACATCATGAGACACGCCAAGCACCCTCTAAATTCCAGGTTACGTTCATTGTAGGTGACATTCGCTATCGGTATGGTTTTTCAGCCACTCTGGAACGCATCATTGAAGAATGGCTCTATGCGTTTCCCAGGAATCGCATCCAACGCTGGTTCAAACGCACGTGGAACGCGAAGGAACAGAAACATCACTGGCGGTTTGGAGCGTTCCTGACCGGTGAAAAAACCGTTTGGCAAAAATCGACCCGGGACAACGCTCTGTTCCTTTCCACGGCGGTCCAACTCAACAGCCAGCAGTTGCAACCCATATATGATTGGTTCAAAGAAACCTTACATTGCGTAGGTGCTGCGGGGCTGAATCCGGATTTCAGCGCGTCGCTCTGTGAGGCTGGCGATAAGATGCGGATCCCAGATTTTCTCAATACAGCCGATTTGGGTATTGATGATGTGCGTATTGAAAAGGAGAAGTTCAATCCACAGGAATTTCCTCAAGATATGCCGGATACTTTGAAACAAGCTTTCATCAAAGAAATGGAAGACAAAGAACTTTATTCGATTAGAACCGTTCACCATGGTTCAGAAGGTGAATCCATCGAATTTGATCTGGAAGAAGAGTCGAAGGGCACACAAAAGATGTTTTCCCTTGCGGGGCCTTTTCTTGACAGTCTGGTCAATGGTTGTATTGTGTTCATCGATGAACTGGGTGGCAGCCTCCACCCGGACTTAGTGAAATTTTTGATCGGGTTATTCAACAACAAAAAAACCAATCCCGCCAACGCCCAACTGGTTTTCACCACCCACGAAACGCATATGTTGGATCAAACGATTCTGCGCCGGGACCAAATCTGGTTCTGCGAAAAAGACGACACGCAGGCAACGCGCGTCTTTCCTCTCACGGATTTTCGACCGCGCAAAATGCGCGAAAATTTGGAAGCGGCGTATTTATCGGGCCGATACGGAGCCGTACCGTACATTTCCGAACCTCAAACGTAGCGGCATGGGTAAACGGACGCAGGGCAATTCTCTTACGCGCCGGCAATATGTCAGAGAACCTTACGACAAAGTTCTCATCGTCTGTGAAGGCGAAAAGACCGAACCCAACTATTTCAAGGGGCTGAAGAATCATCTCAGATTGAAGACTGCCAATGTGGCAATCGTTGGAGAAGGGGCGACTCCTGCGAAAATCGTCGAACGCGCCAAAGAATTGGAGAAGCAGGAGAAAGAAAGAGGCGATCCTTTTGACACGATATTCTGTGTGTTCGACAAGGATAGACATACCGATTATGAAAAAGCCTTAGGCCAGTTGAAAGCACGAAAGAACTACGAGGCCATCCCCTCGGTTCCCGCCTTTGAATATTGGCTGTTACTGCATTTTCGCTACACCACAAGCCCATACCAGGATGCATCGGAGTTGGTGCGCGATTTGAAGAAGCATCTGCCGGATTACGAAAAAAACGATGCGACAATATTCGGCAAATTACAGGATAAGCTGGAAACCGCAAAGGAAAACGCAGCGCGATCGCTGGAAGATAGAAGCCAGGCAAAAACCGACAACCCATCCACGAAAGTCCACATCCTTGTAGAAGCACTGCAGGGCATCAAACAGCCCTGAACCTGAATTGGGGGCGGTCATTTGTTCATGCGCCGAAGACTGGTAGATGCGATAAATATGAGATCCCCGATTGCAAACGTCGGGGACAAGCGTCGAGGATGACAGCACTTTTCCTTTTTACGGTCGTTTGTTAGCATTTTGTCCGTTTTGGCGTGAATACGTAATGATTGTGATACAGTCTTGTCCGGCCAGGGAAAGGAGTGCGCGTGGACCGCTATTCGGGAGGGAGTGAACATGTCGAATAAGGCAGCTTTGTGGAGTGGGGGCATGGTGGGTGCGGCATTGCTGCTGGCCGTGGCTATGCCGGTTCTTGCCGCGAGTGAGGGGCCGGCGGAGGTTGACGTTGCCGAAGCGCCGGTTCAGTTGGAAGAGGTGGTGGTAACCGGTTCTCGCATCCACATCCCCAATTTGGCCAGTGCCAATCCGGTCTACCACATCGACGCAGAGACCTTGTCGTATCAGGGCAATGTCCGGGTGGAGGACACGTTGCGCATCCTTCCGCAGGTGTTTTCCGCGCAGAACGCCGGCATATCCAACGGTGCCACCGGGACGGCCACCCTCAACCTGCGCAACCTGGGCGCGCAGCGGACGTTGGTGCTGGTCAACGGCCGGCGTCTTCCGATCGGTTCACCCCTCCAGGGGGGCATTGGTGCCGACATCAACCAGATCCCCGGGGCATTGATCAAAAGCGTCGAGGTGTTGACCGGCGGCTCCTCGGCGACCTACGGGGCCGACGCCGTGGCCGGGGTGGTCAATTTCCTGATGGCGGACGATTTCGAGGGCGTCAAGCTTGATTACCAGTTCAGCCAATACCAGCACGGTAACGACAACGACAGGTGGCAGGGGATTGTCCGTGACGCCGGATATTCACCAGCCACTGGTTCCTCGTGGGACGGCGATATTTCGAATGTCTCCCTGGTCATGGGGAAAAATCTGGGGCGACGAGGGAACGTCACGGTCTACGGGACCTATCGCAACATCGAGGCGGTCTTGCACGGGGATCGCGATTACAGCTCTTGTGACTTGATCAACGGCCTGACCGCGTGCGGCGGTTCGGGCACGACACCGCAGGGGACCTTCTCCGACTTCGGCGCGCTGGGCAGCCGGGGGTTTGAAAAGGGTTTCGATTACAAGGTGGAGGACCACCGATTCGTGCCCCGTGATGGTACAGTGTACAACTATGCGCCGACGAACTATTTCCAGCGTCCTGACACACGCTGGACCGCCGGTCTGTTTGCGAACTATGACGTGCATGACAAAGTCGAAGCCTACACCGAGTTCATGTTCATGGACGACCAATCGGTAGCCCAGATCGCTCCTTCCGGGTCGTTCTTCCACCCCGACACGCTCAACTGCGATAATCCTCTCCTGTCCCCGCAACAGTTCGAGGCGGTCTGCGGCGCCTATGGTCTGACGAAGGACGATGTGCAGACGGTGAGGATCGGCCGGCGCAACGTGGAAGGCGGCAGCCGTCAGGATGATCTGCGTCACACCTCCTACCGCAGCGTGTTCGGTCTGCGGGGCGATCTGAGTGACCGTTGGTTCTATGAGCTGCACTATCAATACTCCAAGGTGAACATGAAGAACACCTACCGGAACGACCTGTCGATTACCCGGATCAAACGCTCGCTGGACGTGGTGGAACATCCGGGAACCGGCGAACCCGTGTGCCGGTCCGTGCTGGACGGCTCCGACCCGGGCTGTGTGCCCTGGAATATCTTTCGGGAAGGCGGGGTGACGCCGGACATGGTGAATTACCTGTCCTTACCGTTGACCGCCGAGGGATCAACGGACCAGACGGTGATTTCCGGTTACCTGACTGGTCATCTCGGCCGGTATGGCATCAAGTCTCCCTTCGCTGAAAACAGCGTGGACGTCGTGCTGGGCGGCGAATACCGCGAAGAAAATTTACGATTCGCGCCGGGCGCGGCCTACCGTAGCGGCGACGGTGCCGGTCAGGGCGGCGCCAGACCTTCGGTCAGCGGAGGATTCGACGTGAAGGAATTTTTCTTTGAAGCCGGTATCCCGCTGGTCGAAGGCGCACCTTACGCGGAAGAATTCGGGCTGGACGTGGGCTATCGCTATTCCGACTACGATTTCGATTTGCAGACCAACACCTTCGGTGTCCGTTCAGTTTGGGACGTCAATTCCGGCGTCAAGTTGCGGGCCAGTTTTCAACGGGCAATCCGTGGACCGAACGTGCGGGAACGATTTCGGCCGCAGGGCTTGAACCTGTTCGATATGCCTGCTGATCCCTGTGGCGGTCCCGTGACCGATGGCCAAACGGCTGCGGGCCGCACCTTCGAGGAATGCGCCCGGAGCGGCGTCACGGCTGCCCAGTTCGGTAATATCGCCCACTCGCCGGCGAAACAATACAATTTCCTGCAAGGAGGAAACCGGGACCTGGGAGCAGAGGAAGCCGACACCTACTCTTTCGGTCTGGTGTGGACGCCCCGCTTCGTGGCCGGGTTCAACTTCAGTGTGGACTACTATTCGATCAGAATCCAGAAAGGAGTCAGCGCGTTGAACCCGCAGTTCATCCTGAATGAATGTCTGGACGGCAATACCGCACAATGCGCCAAAGTCAGACGCGGGCAGGGCGGTGACCTGTGGGTGGGGTCCGACGTCGACAGGAGCGGCCATATTGTGTCCCTCTTGGACAACCTGGCCATCGAGAAAGTACAAGGCTACGACGTTACCGCCCTCTATGACCTTGACGTGGGTGAGTGGGGGCGGTTGAACTTCAATGATATTCTCTCGGTCACCGCCACGTGGGACCAGCAGGAATTGGAAGGCGCGCCGATAGAAGACTGCCTTGGTAAATGGGGGCTTACGTGCGGCTCACCGACCCCGGACGTGCGCAACAATCTGCGGGCCACCTGGATCACGCCTTGGGGTGTACGACCCAGCCTCATGTGGCGTTACGTCAGCGGCGTCGAAGCCTTGAGCGACACCGGGGTGGATCTCGGAGAACGACACTATATCGATCTGGCTGCGATTTGGGATTTCGCCGACTACGCCAGCCTTCGTGCCGGAATCAACAACCTGTTCGATCGAGAGCCGCCGGTCGCCGGCCAGCAGGCAGGCCCGAGTATTTCCGGCAATGGCGGCACTTTCCCCGGTCTTTACGACGTCCTGGGTCGATACTTCTTTTTCGGAATTACGGCCAATTTCCTCTAGTGGATTGCCGGGCTCCCGTGCTTGACACTCCAAGGGTTTGTTGTTAGGTTCAGTCGCTTATATCGTTCATACTCTTTTGCCGGTCAGGCCGAACGGCTACTGGTGCCTGGCGGCAACGACCCTCGTGACCGTTCAGAATCTTATCCTCTCGCTTCATCAGTTTTGGTCTAAACACGACTGCATCATTTGTCAGCCGTATGATTTGGAAAAGGGTGCCGGTACCTTCAACCCGGCCACTTTTTTGCGTGCCCTGGGGCCGGAGCCCTGGCGCGCGGCATACGTCGAGCCGTGCCGTCGTCCGACCGATGGACGGTACGGTGAAAATCCCAACCGGTTGCAGCACTATTATCAGTACCAGGTGGTCATCAAGCCGTGCGTGGACACGATCCAGTCGTTGTACCTGGACAGTCTCTCGACCTTGGGGATTGATCCCCGAAAACATGACATCCAATTCCGGCAGGATGATTGGGAATCGCCGACGTTGGGCGCGTGGGGACTGGGCTGGGAGGTCCGGCTCGACGGCATGGAGATTACCCAATTCACGTATTTTCAGGAAGCTGGCGGACATACCCTCGATCCGGTGACCGTGGAACTCACCTATGGGACGGAGCGGATTGCCATGTATTTGCAGGGCGTGGACAACGTGTACGATCTCCGGTGGTCGGACGGCGTTAGCTACGGGGATTTATTCCGCGATTCGGAGGTCCAGTTCTCGCAGTACAATTTCGAGGTTGCGAATATCGCCATGATCCGAACGATGTTTGATGCCTGTGAGGCCGAATGCCGCACGTTGTTGGAGAAGGGGCTCGTGTTGCCGGCCTATGACTATTGTATGAAAAGCTCGCACCTGTTCAACGTGCTGGATGCGCGGGGTGCGCTGAGCGTGGCGGAGCGAACGAGCTATATCGGGCGCGTGCGCGGACTCGCGCGGGGCTGCGCGGACGCCTACGTCGAACGACGACAGCGTCTGGGTTTTCCGTTACTGGCCGGAGCAGGGGTGGAGCCTGCCACGTCTGCCGCGTCTGCCAAAGGCAAGCCGAAGCGTTTTGCATCATAGTTGTCCATAGCCTGACCTATGTCATCCCGACGGCCGACTTCAGTACCCACGACCAAACGAGACCGTCTCCCCACGACCTCTTTTCTCCTGGAAATCGGGTCCGAGGAGTTGCCCTGGCAGATGATTCACCCGGCCATGACGCAACTCGCCAATTTGATGAAAGATTTTCTGGCGAATCACCGTCTCGCCCATGACCGGATTCAGACCTTCGGGACCCCGCGTCGTCTCGCGGTTCTGGTTCAAGGACTGGCCTCCAAGCAAACCTCGACCCTGCGGGAAACACTGGGGCCTTCCAAAGCCGTGGCGTTCGATGCCCAGGGGCATCCCACCAAAGCCGCCGAAGGGTTTGCGAAATCGCAGGGCGTGGACGTCGGCGAACTGGAGACCCGGGAAACGCCCAAAGGTGGTTACCTCTGCGCAGTCAAACGGGAGAATGGGTTGCCCGCTGCCACGGTCCTGACTGAACATCTCCCCGGGCTTCTTCAACGACTCGCGTTTCCGAAGACCATGCGATGGAATGCCTCGGGAGTCCGGTATCCCCGGCCTATCCGGTGGTTGGTCGCGCTCGTGGGTGCCAAGGCCTTGTCCTTCGATTTCGCCGGAGTGCGTTCCGGGGCCCGGTCGTGGGGGCATCGGTTCCTGGCGGATGGAAAATCCGGTGAGGCGAGCAAAGGGATCAGGATTTCACGGCCGGAAATATATGAAGCGACTTTGGCCGGCTCCGGTGTGGTGGTTGATCCGGTTTGGCGCAGGGATGTGCTTGCCGGACAACTCAAGCAGCTTGCCCGTTCGGTCAAGGGACGGGTGTACCAAGCCAACTATGAAGAACTCCTCGATCAGGCCGTGTTTTCATTGGAATGTCCCAATGTTGTGTGCGGGACGTTTGATCAGGCTTACCTGTCCGTGCCGCAGGAAGTGCTGATTGCCTCCATGGCAGAGCATCAGGGGTTTTTCTCGGTCGTCAATCGCAAAGGGGAACTCCTTCCCCGGTTTTTCGCTCCCACCAACATGGAGGTGAAAAACATGGAGTTGATCAGGACCGGTAATGAGCGGGTCCTGGCCGCCCGTCTGGCGGACGCCCGCTACTTTTTCGACGATGACCGCAAGGTGAAACTGGCCGGTCGTGTGTCTGACCTGAATGGGGTCGTATTTCACAAACAACTGGGCTCCTTGTACCAGAAGACCGAACGGATGGTTGCCCTGGCCGGAGTCCTGGCGGATGCTGCCGGATTCCCGGATGTCAAGGAATCGTGTCAGCGTGCGGCACATTTGAGCAAGGCTGATCTGGTGACGGGAATGGTCGGTGAATTTCCTGCGCTTCAGGGCGTGATGGGTGAACATTATGCGGCGCATGATGGGGAATCCGTCGAGGTCTGCCGGGCCATCGGCGAATGTTACCGGCCTCGCACGCCTGATGACGCCATCCCCGGGACCACGGTGGGCCGGTTGTTGTCGCTGACCGACCGGCTGGATACCTTGGCGGCGTTTTTCCATGCCGGGATCGTTCCGTCCGGGTCTGAGGATCCTTTCGGTCTTCGCCGTAGCGCGTTCGGCGTGATTCGGATCGTGATCGAAGCCGGGTTGAACCTCAACATCGCGGACGTTCTGCGACAGGCGGAACGCCTGGTTGTCGAGCAGGGCGTTAAAACGGGCGGACACCCGTTCGCTACGCTCAGGGCAAGCTCAGGGCAAGCTCAGGGCAAGCTCAGGACAGGTGGGGCAGGCTCCGGTCCATCCCTGCAGAAATTTTTGGAGGAGCGGCTTCGCTATTATGGGCGGGTCGTGGCGGTCTATCGGGAAGACGTGATGGATAGCGTGCTGGTCCGCGCCGATGATGCCGCTTGCAATCTGCGCGATTTGTTTTTGCGTATGGATGCGTTGCAGGCGATCACGAGTCAACGGGATTTCGAGTCGCTGATCGTCGGGTTCAAGCGGGTTCACAGAATCGTGGAAAAAGAGGCCTGGACGGACAGGACCGTTGATGTCGCGCTGTTGACCCATTCCACGGAGCTGACGTTACAGCAGGCCGTGGAAACGGCCGGACGTGCGGTTGGGCAGGCGCTTGGCGCCCATGATTATCACGGCGCCCTGAGTCAACTCATCGGGCTGAAAAGCCCCATCGACCAGTTTTTCGACGGGGTGCTGGTGAATGCCCCGGAACCCGATGTGCGTGCGAACCGGTTGTCGCTCTTGCGCCGGGTGGATGACCTGTTTTCAGCCTTCGGGGATTTGTCTCAAATCCAGGTGCAGGGCCAATAGAGATGAGCAGAAAAGCATCTAAAGTGAGCGAAAATACATCTAAAATGTCACATATTGTACTCAAATAAGATCGTTATTGCATCAAATTTGTCGCCATGACTTTTTCCGAGTCCGGATTACGATGGTTTCGCCGTGGGGTGACGTTGAGCCTCATCGTCGTCTGCAACCTGGTGCTGTTGAGTGCCTTGTGGGTCTCCGGTCTTGATTTGGATTTCGTACTCACCAATTCCGAGCTCTACGACCCGGAGTCGGGGCATTGCGTGGGGGTCGCCTGGGCCGACGTGTCCGGGGTCGAGGGGCCGATCCGGGTGTGTTCGGAATGGTTGGATACGACCGACCCCACCGGCCGGGTTCATACCTTGCGCGTGGGTGAGCCGTTGGCCATGAGCGACGCCGGAAACCTGTATTATGAAAACGCCAGAAATGCCGACCGTTGGGTGTTGGGGTTGTTGCTGTTTGTCGTGGCCGTCATCTATCTGGGCATGCGAACCAAACGCGTTTTGCTGACTTGGTACGAGACGCATCTTCGCAGGCCGTGAAGAAATTTTTGAGGGAAATCAGATCGTTGTGATACCATTGCCTTTCCGGAGTCAACCGGCAGAAAAGAATGGTTGCTCCGTTCAAGGGGGAGAACTCATGCATGCGTAACAAGAAGTACGTGTATTCTTTTGGTGACGGCAAAGCGCAAGGCACGGGTGCCATGAAAGCATTGCTCGGGGGAAAGGGCGCCGGCCTGGCGGAAATGACCAATCTCAAGATTTCTGTCCCTCCGGGTTTTACCATCACGACCGACGCCTGCCTCGAATATTTCAAAACCAAAAAACGATATCCCGCCGGCATGTGGGAGCAAACCCTGAAAGGGATGAAGCAGGTCGAGCGGTTGATGAAATCCGGATTTGGGGATCCGCGGAATCCGTTGTTGGTGTCCGTGCGGTCCGGCGCGCGCGCGTCCATGCCCGGGATGATGGATACGGTGTTAAACCTCGGCTTGAACTCGAAGACCGTCATGGGCTTGGCCGAGAAGACGAACAATCCCCGCTTTGCCATGGATTCGTATCGCCGGTTCATCACGATGTTTGCCTCCGTGGTGATGAACGTGCCACGCGAAAAATTCGACGAAGTCCTGGAACACAAAAAGCATGACGTAGGCGCCGCAACCGATACCGACCTGTCCGCAAAGGCTCTTCGAGAGGTGGTCGCCGCGTATCAATGCCTTGTGCAGCAGGAAACCGGCCTGGCGTTTCCCGAGGATCCTCTTGAGCAACTCGATATGGCGGTCCGGGCGGTCTTTGCCTCCTGGTTCGGTGACCGGGCGGTGACGTATCGAAAGATTTACGGTATTCCGGATTCGTGGGGTACGGCGGTGAACGTTGTGGCCATGGTGTTCGGCAACATGGGCGAGACCAGCGGGACCGGCGTCATGTTTTCCCGGAATCCCTCCACGGGCGAACGCGCGGTTTTCGGGGAATGTTTGTTGAATGCGCAGGGAGAAGACGTGGTTGCCGGGCTACGCACGCCCCTTCCCGTGTCCGCGCTGAAGGATACCCTTCCCGCCGCCTATCGCTCGCTCATGACCACCCAGAAGATCCTGGAGAAGCATTACCGTGACATGCAGGACATGGAATTTACGATTCAGGAAGGCAAGCTCTACATGCTGCAAACGCGGGTGGGCAAGCGAACGGGGATCGCCGCGGTGCGGGTTGCCGTGGATATGGTCAAGGAACGGCTGATCGACAAGAGAGAAGCCGTGCGCCGGGTCGAACCGGAACAACTGGCGCAGTACCTCTACCCCGTGTTTGAACAGGCCGAAGAAAAGAAGTTTCAACCGATCGGCAAAGGGTTGCCGGCAGGGCCTGGCGCCGCCTGCGGGAAAATCGCCTTGACCCCGGATCATGCCGTGGCCCTCAGGGCGCGGGGAGAAAAAGCCGTGCTGGTGCGGAAGGAAACCAGTCCCGACGACATTCACGGCATGCACGCCGCGGAAGGCTTCCTGACCGCCACGGGCGGGATGACGTCCCATGCCGCGGTCGTGGCCCGGCAGATGGGCAAGGTGTGTGTCGCCGGGTGTGAAGACGTGGAAGTCTTCGAGGAGGAAGCCAAGGTCCGCATCGGCCCTTCGGTTTTCAAGGAAGAGGATTATATTTCGATCAACGGGTTCTCCGGGTGTGTCTACGGCGGGATGTTGTCCGTGGTGGACTCGGAAGTGATCCAGGTGATCCAGGGCAAACGTTTGGCCGCGCAGTCGGACAAAATCCACTATTTTTTCACGGTCCTGAAATGGGCGGACGAGATCCGGCGCCTCACTGTCCGGGCCAATGCCGATGACCCGGGCCAGGCCGGAATCGCGCGCGGGTTCGGCGCGGAGGGCATCGGTCTCTGTCGAACCGAACACATGTTCTTTTCAGAAGACCGTGCGCCGGTCATGCAGGCCATGATCCTGGCCTCGACGCGAAAAGAGCGCGAGCAATACCTGGAACAACTCCTTCCCCTTCAGAAACAGGATTTCATCGGACTCTACCGGGAAATGAAAGGGTACCCGGTCACCATTCGGCTGTTGGACCCGCCCCTGCATGAGTTTTTGCCGAAGCGCGAACAACTCATGGTCGAGATTGCACGAGCCGAAGCCACGAACGCGAATTCGCCGGACGTCGAGGAAAAGCGAAAAATGCTGGCGCGGGTTGAGGAGTTGCATGAATTCAATCCCATGCTCGGACTCCGGGGCTGCCGCCTGGGCATTACCATGCCTGAAATCACGCGCATGCAGGCGCGGGCGATCATGGAAGCGGCCTGCGAGGTGGCCAAGGAAGGGAAAAAGATCGTGCCGGAGATCATGATTCCCCTGGTGGGTATGGCCTCGGAAATGAAGGCGCAAAAAGCCCTGATCAAAGAAGTCGCCGACGAGACCATGCGACGCTACGGGAAGACCCTCACCTATCTGGTCGGCACCATGATCGAGTTGCCCCGGGCCGCGGTCACGGCCGCGCAGATCGCCGAAGATGCCGAGTTCTTTTCGTTCGGCACGAATGACTTGACCCAGACCACGTTCGGGTTTTCCAGGGACGACGCCGCCAAGTTCACGGGTTTTTACCGGGACAACGACCTGTTGGCGTTCGATCCGTTTGCCGTGCTCGACCGCGAAGGCGTGGGGGCGGTCATGCGATTGGCCATGCGCGAGGGACGGGCGACTCGTCCCGACATCAAACTCGGGATCTGCGGGGAACACGGCGGGGAACCCAGTTCCGTGGAATTCTGCCATCAACTCGGTCTCGACTACGTGAGCTGTTCTCCGTACCGGGTCGCCATTGCCCGGTTGGCCGCGGCCCAGGCCGCGTTGAATGCCGAAGGTGAACAGCCGGTGGTCTCGTCGAAGAAAAAAGCGGCCAACCCCCGCGCTCGTCGCGTGAGTGCCGCCACGTCTCCATCCAGGTCGAAATCCCGAGGGCGGTCACGCACAACCCGATCCCGCCGGTGAACGACGTCGAGCAAGACGTCCTTTTCATGAGACAGGCCCTCAGGCTTGCGGCTCGAGGCCGGAGGACAGTTCGTCCGAATCCCATGGTGGGTGCCGTGGTCGTGGTAAACGGGACAGTTGTCGGATCCGGTTATCACAAACGGGCCGGTGGACCGCATGCGGAAATCGTTGCGTTACGTCAGGCCCGCGACCGGTCGCGCAACGCGACCCTCTATACCACGCTCGAACCCTGTTGCCATACGGATAAACGTACCCCGCCCTGCGCGCCGGCGATTCTTGAGTCGGGCATTCATCGCGTGGTGGTGGCCATGCGCGATCCCAATCCGAAAGTGGCGGGTCGCGGCATCCGGCAACTCCGGCGGGTGGGGCTTTCCGTGGATGTTGGGTGTCTCGGCAAGGAAGCGGCCGCACTCAATGAGGTCTATCTGCATTGGATCAAAACCGGCCGGCCCTTTGTCGTGCTCAAGGCGGCGATGACGCTGGACGGCAAGATCGCCACGGCGAGCGGCGAATCGCAGTGGATCACGGGACCCAAGGCGCGAGCCCACGTCCACGAACTGAGAAGCCGGTTCGACGTCATTGCCGTGGGTGCTGAGACGGTTCTCAAGGATGACCCGCAATTGACGGTTCGGGGCTCCGCGGGTAAGCGGTCCTCAACCGGGGTCCGTCAACCGCTTCGGCTGATCTTCGACAGTCGCCTGCGAATTCCGTTCGGTGCGCGCGTGCTCCAGGGGATCGAGCAGGTTCCCACGGTCATTGCCACGACGAAGCTGGCCAACCCCCGAAAAGTTGAACGATTGCGAAAGATGGGTGTACAGGTATTGGTGTTGCCTCGAACAGGAACCCGTGTCTCTCTTGGCGCGTGTCTCCAAGTCCTTGGGAACATGGGGTTCACCAGCATGCTGCTGGAAGGAGGAGCGGAGTTGAACGTCGCTTTTTTACGCGAAGGCTTGGTGAAGCGGGTGCATCTTTACGTGGCGCCGGCTCTGTTGGGTGGACAACGGGCCAAAAGCCTCTTGGGAGGCCCCTCGCCCCGGCGGTTGGCCGAAATCGTCCCGGTGTCCAATCTTCATCTTCAGTCGCTTGGCGAGGACGTGCTCATCACGGGAGACGTGTAAGGAAGCATCAGCGCGTTATCGGGACATAACGTCAACCATTCAGGGAGGGTGTCATGAAAAAAGTTGCTGTCATTTTATCGGGCTGCGGGTTTTTGGATGGAGCGGAAATCACCGAAGCGATCAGCACGCTGGTGGCGATCGGGCAGCACGGTGCGGACTATACGTGTTTCGCGCCCAATAAAGACGTGGCCGAGACCAACCACCTGACTCAACAGGCTACCGGCCAAACGAGAAACGTTCTGCAGGAGGCCGCCCGGATCGCACGGGGGGACATTCAGCCGTTGGAGGAACTCAAGGCGCAGGATTTCGACGCGCTGGCGTTTCCCGGAGGGTTTGGGGCTGCGCTGCATTTGTGTGATTTTGCGCAAAAGGGGAGCGGGGGGCAGATCGATCCGCAAGTCCTGCGCATCGTGAAGGAATTTCACGAGAGCCGGAAACCCATCGCCGCGATTTGTATTGCCCCGGCCATCATGGCCCTGGCGTTCGGGGATAAGGGAGTGAACGTCACGATCGGCGAGGATCAGGGGACGGCGTCCGAGGTCGAAAAAACCGGGGCCAAGCACACCAATTGCGCGGTCGAGAAGTTCGTGGTTGATTCCTCCAATAAAGTGATCACCACTCCGGCCTACATGTACGGCACGGCCAAGCCGCACCAGATTTTCGAAGGCGTGAGCGGGGCCATCGCCGAATTGATGAAGATGGCGTAGGGGGGCGGTGGTTTCTACTTTGCCAACTTCACAAACTCTTCTATGCCGAGATCGACTTGTCTCATCCCTTCGCCTTTCTTTTGAGCAAGGACAATACCCGATGAAACCCCTTCAATCTACCGATGACGCGCTTCGGCTTCTTCGGACCGTCTTCGGCCATTCGTCTTTTCGCCTGCGCCAGGAGGAAGTGATTGGGGACCTGCTGGCCGGCAGGGACGCCATGGTCCTGATGCCGACGGGCGGGGGCAAGTCGTTGTGTTACCAGGTGCCGGCCATGATGCGTGCCGGGGTGGGCGTCGTGGTGTCGCCCCTGATCGCGTTGATGAAGGATCAGGTGGACGCGCTTCGCCAGTGCGGGGTGCGGGCGGCTTGCCTGAACTCCACGCTGGACTTTGAGGAGGTCCGGGCGGTGGAGGCGGCGGTGAACGGCGGGCGGTTGGATTTGCTTTACGTCGCGCCGGAGCGCCTGCTGCAGGAACGGACCCTGGAGTGGCTGGACAAGCAAACCATCGCCTTGTTCGCCATTGACGAAGCACATTGTGTGTCGCGTTGGGGGCACGACTTCCGCGAGGAGTATTTGCAGTTGTCGGTGCTGCACGAGCGGTATCCCTCGGTCCCGCGCATCGCCCTGACGGCCACGGCCGACCACGCGACCCGCCGCGAAATCATTACCCAATTGCAACTGGAAGAGGCCAACGTCTATATCCACAGTTGTGATCGACCCAATATCCGTTATGCCATCTCCGGCGATGACAACGGGCGTGAGCGTATGTGGCGATTTCTCCAAAGCGAGCATCCCAACGACGCCGGTATCGTCTATTGCCTGACGCGCAAAAAAGTGGAGGAGATCGCCGAATGGCTGTGCGCCCGCGGGCGAGATGCGTTGCCCTATCACGCGGGTCTTGCGGATCACACTCGTCGCCGGCACCAGGAACGGTTCCTGCGCGAGGAAGGCGTGGTGATCGTCGCCACGGTGGCGTTCGGCATGGGCATCGACAAACCCGACGTGCGTTTTGTTGCCCATCTCAGTCTGCCCAAGAGCATTGAGGCCTATTACCAGGAAACCGGTCGCGCGGGTCGCGACGGCCTGCCGGCCAGCGCGTGGATGAATTACGGCCTGAAGGAAATCATCGTCTTTCGCCAGTGGTTGTCCGAGTCCGAAGCCGACGAGGCGCACAAGCGGGTCGAGCACCAGAAACTGGAAGCCATGATTGGTCTGTGTGAACTCCCCACGTGCCGACGCCGGGCCATTCGCGCCTATTTCGGGGAAGAGCCGGGGGAGGACTGCGGCAATTGCGACAACTGTTTGGACCCGCCGCAGACCTGGGACGGCACCGAGGCCGCGCAAAAGGCCCTGTCCTGCGTCTCACGAACCGGCCAGCGTTTCGGCGTGAACTACCTGGTCGACGTGCTCATTGGGAAGGACCATGCACGCATCCGTGACTGGCGTCACGACCGGCTGGACGTGTTCGGCATGGGCGCGGAGCACGGTGCCGCCGAGTGGCGTTCCATTTTTCGCCAGCTTATTGCCCAGGGCTGCCTTTGGGTGGATGCTGAGCGTTTCGATGCCCTGCGCCTGACGGAGCAGGCGTTTCGGGTGTTGCGGGGTGAGTGTGAGCTGACCTTGCGTCGATTGCGGCGTGCCGTCATGGTGAAGAAAGGAAAGGTTGCCGCAAGACCTGCGCCGATTGCGTCAAGCGATGAGGCCCTGTGGGAGGCGTTGCGCAAGGCGCGGACGGCCCTGGCCAAGGAGCAGGGAGTGCCGCCTTACGTCGTGTTTCACGATACAACCCTGCGTGAGTTGGTACAACTCAAGCCCACACGGCTCGTGGAAATGGAGCGCATTCAGGGTGTCGGCGAGCACAAGCTGAGAAAATATGGCGAGGCTTTTTTACGGGTCATGCGGGAACACGTGCCGGCGGAGCGTGCCGGTGAATAGAGGGACCTGCATTCGTCATGTTGTGGTGATGCTGCGGCGAGTCCCACATTCTTGCCTGTCCGACGTCCATAGCGGGGACGTGGTGGACTCAGGCTAAGGGAAGAGTTGGTGCTTTCTACTCTGCGCAAGATTCATCGGCGCACATGCTTCAGGGACCACCTCAGCGGTCGGCTTGCGCAAATTTGCTCATGGGGTTAGCCTCGGCAATAATTGCGGAGAATGGAGTATTATATCCCAATCACTTTTCTGAGTCAGACAGATTTCCAGAACAGCCTCAAAACGAAAATGTTGTTGTGGCAGACATGCCGCACCAATTGACGAAGACTTGGGGTCGGCTTTGTGGGTGGCGTTTATGGTTTTTGCTCGCCGTGACCCGGTTGTGATGCTGCAATTCGTGCTTTTTGTCGGGTTATTGGCTGTTGGGAGCCTGTCCGTTGGTGTCGATGCATGGGCTCAGGACACGCAATCCGGTTCGGCGATTGCGCAACCAGATGCGTCCAGTCAATCCTTGGCAACGCTTCTCGAACAGTATCTCACGGTAGACGATCGTGAAGGGGCCGAAACGTCGTTGCAGGCGATTCTGGTGCATCCCGAGGTGAGCGTTGAGCGAGTGAGCGAGGTCCTTCGAGAAAGCCGGATTTACGAGGCGGCTCCGGTGGGCATGCTTCCGGGGCAGCCGGTTCGGGTTCGCGGAAAAACCTTGTCGTATGGGTTGTTCGTGCCTCCTGCCTATGATCCGAAAGTCGCCTTTCCTTTGGTGGTGTGTCTGCACGGCGCGGGGTTTACCGGAGATTCTTATCTGGAGCGTTGGGCCACGCGGTTGGGCGAGTCCCACATTCTTGCCTGTCCGACGTCCATGGCGGGGACGTGGTGGACCCGGATCAGCGAGGAGTTGGTGCTGGCGACCATCAAGACCGTCCGCGCGCGTTATCGCATCGATCCCGATCGCATCTACCTGACGGGCATGTCGAACGGCGGCATCGGCGCGTGGATCATCGGGATGCATCACGCCCCGCGGTTCGCCGCGGTGGCGCCGATGGCGAGTGGCATCGATGACGTGCTGTTTCCCTTCCTGGAAAATCTTCGGTACACGTCGTTGTACGTGATCCATGGGGCCAAGGACCAGATCATGCCGGTCTGGTTGAGCCGGAACATGACCAATGAGTTGGCGCGAATCGGCATCGCGTTTACGTATCGTGAACATGAATGGTCGCATCCGCACGCCGGCGGGCATTTTTTCCCCAGGCAGGAGTTGCCGGCCCTGGTCGAGTGGTTTGAGCATCAACGCCGCGACCCGTATCCGCGGAGAGTGACCGTGGTTCGTGACGCGAGCCACTTGACGGATTTCGGGTGGGTGCGCATTGACGCCACAGACCGCATCGCCATGTTTTCAGAACAGTTGATCGATCAACATGGTGATCTGATCAAACGCAAGGTCTACGCAAAGTTGACGGTTGAAGTGAAAGACGGCAATCATATTGAGGTCAGCACCGAACGGGTCCGGCGCTATACCCTGTTTTTGAACGATACGCTGATTGATTTTTCCGGACCCGTGACCGTGGCTACCAACGGCCGAACCAGTTTTCATGGTCCGGTGACGCCTCGGGTCGAGACGCTGCTCCGGGACGTGCGCCGCCGCCAGGACGTTGACCGCCTCTTCCCCGCCCAATTGACGATTGATGTGTTGCCGTGAACGTGCCGGGTGAGTTGGTTTCCTCCCCTTTGTAAGGGGAGGGTAGGTGGGGTAGAGCAGAATGGACATGGGGTGATCGAGCATTTGCTTACTGTGCTATCCTTAGACTCTACCTCCCCTCACCCCTCCTTACAAAGGAGGGGAAAAGTGGATGGAAATTGTCAACACATTCGTGAACATTTTCAATCGCTTCTTCGTCAACCATGGCTAAGGCTCTTGCCATTCTCGGAACGGGCTCCGACGTTGGAAAGAGTCTCGTTACGGCGGGACTCGGACGGCTCTTCCATCGCTCCGGGATCAGGGTGGCCCCGTTCAAATCCCAAAACATGTCCTTGAATTCGTTTGTGACCGTGGAAGGCGGGGAGATGGGCCGCGCGCAAGTCCTGCAAGCGCAGGCGTGCGGACTTCGTCCGCACGTGGACATGAATCCCATCCTGCTGAAACCGGAGGCCGACCGGCGTTCGCAGGTGATTGTGCAGGGACACGTGTGGCGAAGTCAGGATGCCGGAGACTATTTCGACTCGAAGGCAGAGATGTTTCGCTATGTACGGGAGAGCTATGAACGGTTGGCGGCGCACCACGAGTTGATCCTCATTGAAGGTGCGGGTAGTGCGGCCGAGGTGAATCTGCGCGACCGGGACATTGTCAACTGGCCGGTGGTCCGGATGGCCGATGCCGGAGTGGTCCTCGTGGCGGATATTGATCGCGGCGGGGTCTTTGCCCAGGTCATCGGCACATTGGACTTGTTGGAATCCGGCGAACGGGAACGGGTGCTCGGAATCGTGATCAACAAGTTTCGTGGAGACCGCCGTCTCTTCGATGACGGCGTGGCATTTCTCGAGCAGCGGACGGGCATCCCCGTGCTCGGGGTGATCCCTTTTTTACGGGACCTGGTGCTGGACCAGGAAGATAGCGTGACCATCGAGCCGGGTTCGTCCGTTGCCTCGTTTTCGCCGGAGATGGTAAACGTCGCGATCATCCTGTTGCCTCGTATGAGCAACTTTACGGATTTCAACGCGTTGTCCGCTGAACCCGACGTGACGTTGCGGTATGCCCGGTCTCCCAAGGAGGTCGTTGACGCGGACGTGCTGATCCTGCCCGGAAGTAAACAGACGATTCAGGATCTTGAATACGTCAAGGAAAAAGGCTTCGGTCCGGTCGTGGCCTCGCACGTTCTGGCCGGACGAGAGGTCGTCGGCCTGTGTGGCGGGTTTCAGATGCTGGGCGGACGAATTGAAGACCCTCATCAGGTCGAAGGGGGCGGGCAAACGGATGGCCTCCGCCTTTTGCCGGTCGATACGGAGTTGCATCATGAAAAGCGGACCGTGCAGGTGCAGGCGAATTCTTTGTTGCCCGGCGTCACTGATTCTGAAATGGTCCGGGGTTATGAAATTCACGTGGGGCTGACGTCCCGTCGCCAAGGCGGACCGTGTTTTCG
Organism: Nitrospira sp.; assembly: GCA_011523385.1. GTDB lineage: Bacteria > Nitrospirota > Nitrospiria > Nitrospirales > UBA8639 > Bin75. The sequence goes on from WTGX01000004.1 coordinate 120,336, forward strand.
CATTCTCGACCCGGACGGAGATCGTGAAGACGGCGCCGTTTCCTCTGACGGACTGGTGTGGGGCACCTATATTCACGGCGTGTTCGATGATCCGTCCTTTCGCCGGGCCTGGATCAATCGTGTGCGCGCCCGCAAGAGTCTGGCTCCGAATCCGGTTGCGGATTCGGAACTGGTGACCGGACGCCTGACGTCGGCTCTCGATCAGTGGGCCGATCACGTGGCGCATCACGTGGATATGAAGACCGTGTTTCAGGCTTTACACTTCCCTGCTGCTTGACAAACGGATTCCGGGTTCCCTACAGTTCCGAGAAAATTATGGTATGCCCGGGTGCAGGGAAGAAGGTGCAAGTCCTTCGCGGTCCCGCCGCTGTAACCGGAAACGAACCCCGCGGAAGCCACTGTCGTAACACGGACGGGAAGGTGCGGGTAGTAGGTTAGGATCCGGAAGCCAGAAGACCTACCCGGGCGGAGAATCCCAGGATGCCGAATCAAACCGGCGACCGGGATTCGCGACCTTCGATCCCTCGTGGGCTGGGGAGCGGGTGAGGATGAAGACGCGGGAACAATCCTCAGGGTCGTTCAGGCCTTGGGGATTTTTTTATGTTGTCGGGTATTCGGTTTGTCCGAGGTCGTCGGCAGACGCCGGGGAGGAAGCGAGCCCTTTGGTTTGCCTGTGTCCTGACGGTCACCGCGCTGGTTGTCCCCGTCTGTGAACCGCTTTTCGGTTTTTCCGATCACTCCACGACCATGAAACGCCGCCAACAGGGAATTCTCACCGGTATGCCGTTTATGGCCAACGTGGCGCCCCGGACGTTTGTCGATGATCTCGGGCGTAAGCTCTACCTTGCCCAACCACCGAAGCGCATCGTGTCCCTGGCACCGAGTATCACGGAAATGTTGTTCGCCCTTGGCTTGGACCGGGAAATAATCGGCGTGACGGAATTTTGCAACTATCCGCCTGCCGCCTTGGACAAACCCAAGGTTGGGTACGCCCAACCGAATCTGGAATCCATTGTCGCGCTAGAGCCTGAACTTATCGTTGCGCCCAAATCGTTCTTGAGAGTCGACTTGCTCAACCGGTTGGAGCAATTGAAGATCCCGACGGTGCTGCTGGACGCCCAAACCGTTGAGGATATTTTGCGCCACATTCAACTGTTGGGCCGCATGGTCGGACGGGTCCCCGAATCCCTCAAGGTGACGGAAACGATTCGAAAGCAAATGACCGTGTTGACCGATCCCTTGGCCGGACGGCCTCGTCCCACCTTGTTGTTCGTGATCAACACCGATCCACTCATTACGGTCGGTCCGGGGAGTTATATTCATCAACTGATCGAACTGGCCGGGGCGAGAAACGCCGCGGAACAAGCGGGGACCCCGTATCCGCGTCTGAGCATCGAGGAAGTGCTACGGCAAAACCCCGAGTTTTTGCTGTTCCCCACCGGTCAATTTGAAGGCATTCCCCAGGCCGAACAGGATCAATGGCGACGGTGGACGTCTCTTGAAGCGGTCAAACGGAATCAATTTGTGCATATCAACAGTGACATCCTCAATAGACCAGGGCCGCGAGTGATTGAAGCCTTGAAAGCTCTTATTACCATACTTCACCCTGACGCGGTTCCATCCGCGACGGGACAGGAGGAATGACCGCGTCGTTATGGCTTCCGTCACGTCTCAATCAGGAGAATCCCATGCCGGTGGCACTTCAGCCGTGCCGGCACCGGCTTTTCTCTCCCGGTCGGCACCGGATTCCTTTGTGGGAGGGTCTCGACCTTCGCAAGCGGTTGCCACGCTTTCACCGATCAAATGGCTTGGCGTGTCCGGCGGGTTGGGGACGTTGGCCCTCTTGACCTTCGTGGCTTGTCTGGGGTTCGGTACCGAGACTATTTCATTTCCGAAAGTTGCGGCCCTTTTGGCACAGGGACCGTTTGCCGAAGGAGCGATGCAGAACGCCCCCCACTACATCATTCTCTGGCAGGTCAGGGTCCCTCGAGTCCTGCTTGCCTTTATGGTCGGCGGTAGCCTGGCTGCCGTGGGAGCGTCGCTTCAGGCGTTGCTTCGGAATCCCCTGGCCGATCCCTACGTCATCGGCATTTCGAGCGGGGCCGCACTGGGTGCGGCCGTGGCCGTCCTGTTCGGCATCGGCCTTTCCATTCTCGGTTTGTCGGTTTTGCCGGTTTATGCCTTCCTGGGCGCTTTGCTGGCTCTCCTCATCGTCTATCGCATTGCCGTGTCCTATGGGAGTTTTTCGATTCATACGCTGTTGCTGGGCGGGGTGGTGCTGAATGCCATTTTTTCGGCGCTCATTCTTTTTCTGACGACTTTGGCTGATCCATATAAAGCCTCCGGGATGTACGCGTGGCTGATGGGCTCGTTGACCGGGCCGGATTTTCCGACCGTCCTGGTCCTGGCCGTGTATCTGCTCATGGGAGTGGCCGTCCTGGTTTCCCAGACGTCCAGCTTGAACCTGCTCACGCTGGGCGAAGAGGCGGCCCGGTCGCTGGGCGTCGAAGTCGAACGGGTCAAGCGCGTCCTGTTTGCCGCGGCCGCGCTCCTGACGGGATCGGTCGTGGCCTTCAGCGGCCTCATCGGATTTGTGGGCCTCATCGTGCCCCATGCGGTGCGTTTGGTGTTTGGCGCCGACCACCGGTTGCTGTTGATCGCGTCGGGCATGGCCGGAGGCATCTTCCTCATGCTGGCGGATACCGTGGCCAGGACGTTGTTGAGTCCGACGGAAATCCCCGTGGGCGTGATCACGGCCCTGGTCGGAGGACCGGTTTTTCTGTATCTGCTGGTCCGGCAACGCGGGAGAATCGTCGCGTGAGCGAACGTCCGGAAACGTTGAAACGCCAACCGCCCTTTGTGATGGATGCCGTGACCTTCGGGTTCGGACGAAAGGAAACGGCCGCGCAAGCCCCCGCTCTAAAGAACGTCTCGCTCACGATTGCTGCCGGCGAAGTGTTGGGCATCCTGGGTCCCAATGGATCGGGCAAGAGCACCTTGCTGAAAATACTCATGAGAATCCTGATCCCTCAACGGGGAAAGGTTGAACTGTTTGGTCAGCCCCATGCTGTGTTCTCCCAGTCCGAGATTTCCCGCCGTGTGGCTTTCGTTCCCCAGGAGACCCAGCAGGCGTTTCCTTTTACGATCAACGAAATGGTGTTGATGGGGCGGTATCCCCACCACAATCGCACGTGGGGTTTGGGTTGGGAAAGCTCACAGGATTGTGCCGTTGCCATGCAGGCGATGAATGACCTGGGTGTTTCCCATCTTGGGGCACGGTTGATCACGAACGTCTCCGGCGGGGAGCGACAACGGGCCGTGATTGCCCGGGCCTTGGCGCAGGAGCCGGAGGTCCTGCTGTTGGATGAGCCGACGGCCTTTCTGGATCTCCATCACCAATTGGAAATTGCGCGAATCATTCGCCGTCTGAATCGGGAACGAGGGTTGACCGTCGTGCTTGTGTCCCATGATCTGAACCTGGCCAGTCAATACTGCGACCGGTTGTTGTTGTTACGGGAAGGAGAGATTGCGACCATGGGTTCACCGGCAGAAGTTATTGCCGTGGAATCGCTGGAACGGGTTTACGGCTGCTCCGTTCTCGTCGATCGACATCCGCAATCCGGTATGCCGCGGGTCACCTTGCCGGTTTGACAGGAGGATGCCAGCGGATCAAAACGGCCGACGTGGTGACGGCCTTGAAACGTTCACCGCACGTTGTACACATTCAATCATTCAGGAGGAGTTCCTAAGGACAACACAACGACAGCGACGGGGAAGATGGTGCAAATCCATCACGGTGCCGCCACTGTAAGCGGGGAATGATCTGCAAGAGACCACTGTGAACGGAACGTTCATGGGAAGGCGCAGGGTAGTGATGATCCGCGAGTCAGGAGACCCGACTGTCGTTGACCTCTGGACCCACCCTTCGAGCCAAAGGGAGGTAACGCATGTTTCAGCGATTCTTTTTCATTTGTCTTTTTCTCCACGTGCTGTTTGTTCCCTCTTTCTCTTTCGGTGAATCAGATACGACTTCCTCGGATGTCCAGACCTTGGACCCCGTGGTCGTGAGTGCCACGAAAACGCCGGTTCCCCTTCGGCAGGTAACGAGTGCGGTCGAAGTCTGGACCGAAGAAGACCTCCAGCAGCGGCAAATCAAGACGGTGGTGGAAGCTCTTCGCCTGTCACAAGGTGCAGCCGTGTTTCAAAACGGTGGTCCGGGCGGCAGTACGGCTGTACGGATTCGAGGTGGGAGTTCCAGCCAAACCCTGGTTCTCATCGACGGAGCGATCGTGAATAGCTCGACGTTGGGACAATTCAATTTCGCGCATTTGACCACAGATAATATTGAAACAATAGAAATCGTTCGGGGTGCCCAGAGCACGCTTTGGGGAGCCGATGCCATGGGTGGAGTGATCAATATTACGACGAAACGGGGACAAGGGGTCCCGAAGGCCGGTGCGTTCTTTGAATACGGATCGTTCAACACCTTGCGGGAAGGTGGACACGTGTCAGGAAGCAAGGGGCCGTTTGACTTTTCATTTGCGCTTTCCCGGTGGGACACGACCGGCATATCGCAGATCAATCATCGAAGAGGAGCAACTGAACGCGACGCCTACCGGAATTGGCAGGCTTCTTCCCGAGTCGGGGTAGCCCTGCCTCGGGACGGCCGGCTCGATTTCAATTTTCGGTGGTGGGATGGTTCCTTGAATATCGATAGCAGTTTCGGCCCTTCTGACGTATTACATGCTAAAAGTGACAGCAGACGATTCAACTTTGGCGGAACGTATCAACAACCCGTGACCGATTGGTGGAATCACGTGTTGACGCTGTCTCGCTCTCAAGAAGCAAGCCTGTTCGACCCGGGAACGTTACAGCGTAATTTGACAACAGGAATGACACGCACACCCTTTGGTGATCCTAATGAAACGCACGTCGTGGCCAACCGAATCGAAAGTCAACACGACTTTCGCCTGAATCAATACGTGACGTTGACGGCAGGCTATCAATTTCGTGAGCAATTGGGAGAGAATGACGCAGGCATCTCGGAGAAGATCGTCTCTTCTCATGCGGGGTTCGGTCAAATGCAACTCAATCTGTTTGATCGATTCTTTGCCACTGCCGGGGTGAGGCATGATGCGTATAACGTGTTTGGCGATGCCACGACCTATCGCGTCACCGGCGGATATCTGATCAAGGAAACGAATACGAAGATACGCGGCAGCTATGCCACGGGATTCCGGGCCCCTGCAATCAACGAATTGTACTGGCCGGGTTTTGGTAATCCCGCTTTGCAGCCTGAAGAAAACCAAAGTCTCGACGTAGGCGTCGATCAGACCTTTCTTGCCGGCAGAGTGACAATGAGTGGCGGCTATTTTTGGAATCGGTATCGTGATCTCATTCAGACGATTCAGAGTGAACCAATATGCGGGACAGGCTCTTTTGGAGTCAATTTTTGTCCCGTCAACGTGGCTTCGGCAAGCACGCAAGGGTGGGAGGGCATGGTGAATATTGTCGTGGCCCAAGAACAACCCTGGATCAAGCGGTTGGAACTGAAAGGGCAATATACCATGACCCTGACCCGTGACCTGATGTCCGGTGCCAGATTGCGTCGCTGGCCGGTCAATCAAGCCAGTCTGAGCCTGTTTTATCAACCAATGGATTCCGTCAACACGATCCTCGATTTTCGTTTTGTGGGAAAACAATATAATGGCGCCGGGAATACCCAGCCCGTCGGCTCGTTTGAAGTGGTCAATCTGGCGGTGAACTATGATTGTTCCGATCAATTCCAAGCCTACATCCGTGTGGACAATCTCTTTGATGAAGAATATGAAGAAATTTTGTATTACGGCACACCGGGACGCTCCGTTTTCGGTGGAATCCGTGCGAATTTTGATCTGCCGTTTGGGGCTGGTATGAATTAGTATGTTATTGATATGAAAATAGCCAAATCCACTCCAGATTTGTCATTCCTGCGAAAGCAGGAATCCAGTGACTCTGTTTTTTCGGGCGAAGAATGAATAAAGACCCTGGATCCCCGATCAAGTCGGGAATGACTGAACACATACAAGGATGACAGGAGGTGGTGGTGAGAAATTGTCAGCGAATGAGTGCCCATTTACAATTCTCATCAGCAGGCTGTAGCGGGGATACAGGAAACCATCATGAGTGCATCGACTGACCATAAAGCCAGAATGCAGCGGGTGAAAGCGTCGGTCGATCGCCGCATCGAGGCCGCGAAGGAAGAGCGCGGTATTCTGATCGTGTTCACCGGCGCAGGGAAGGGGAAAACCACCGCGGCTCTGGGCATGGTCATGCGTTGTATCGGACATGGCATGAAGGTAGCCATTGTGCAGTTCATCAAGGGGGCGATTGATACGGCCGAACAACGGGCTTTACGCGACTTTGGAGATCTGGTGACGTTTTTGCGTCTGGGGGAAGGATACACGTGGGAGACCCAGGATCGTGAACGTGATACGAAAGTGGCCCAGGAAGCCTGGGGAAAGGCCGCAGAGTTTCTGCGAAACCCCGATTATGCCATGGTTGTTCTCGATGAATTGAACATTGCCATGAAATATGAATACGTTGACGTGGCGGAGGTCTTGGCCGTCATTCGAAACAGGCCGGTGATGCAACACGTGGTGATCACCGGTCGGGGAGCGAAGCCGGAATTGCTGGAGGCCGCTGATCTCGTCTCTGAAATGAAAATGCTAAAACATCCCTTTCGAAAGGGAATCAAAGCCCAAAAAGGAATCGAATTTTAACTTTTGCCGGCCGAGCGAACGCTCAGAACCAAAAAACAGTGTTCTATGCGGATTAGTAAAGTCTATACCAGGTCAGGCGATGCCGGAAAAACCCGTTTGGCCGGCGGGCAGGAAGTGTGGAAGGACTCCTTGCGCGTGGAAGCCTATGGCACGGTCGATGAACTGAATTCCGTGATCGGCCTTGCCAGGGCGTTGAACGCCGAGCATTCCAAAGCGGTGGCAACCGGGGAGAAACTCGATGAGCCCTTGCGGTGGATTCAAAACAAATTGTTCGACGTCGGGGGGATCCTGGCTACGGCGCCGGGCGAGACCTTCAAGAATATGCCGGTGGTGACGGCCGACCACGTGGTCAGGCTGGAACGTCTGATTGACGCCTGCCAGGAAGATCTGGAGCCGTTGAAGGAGTTCATCCTGCCGGGAGGGGGAAAGGTGTCCGGGTTTTTGCATCAGGCCAGAACCATCTGCAGGCGCGCCGAACGTCTCTGTGTGAGCTTGTCTCGTGAGGAGGAGGTTCCCCCTGAACTCGTGCGGTTCTTGAATCGTTTGAGTGACGCCCTGTTCGTGTTGGCGCGCTGGACCGCGAAAACGCAGGGGGAAAACGAATACTTGTGGGAACGGGAAGGGAGTTGAGATGCTGTGTCTTATCCTCGGAGGGGCGCGTTCAGGAAAGAGCCGGTTGGCATTGAACCTGGCGGGACAAGACTTGCCAAAGGCGTTTGTCGCGACCGGAGAGTCGGGTGACGAGGAGATGGCCGCGCGCATTCGAAAACATCGACAGGACCGCGACCCATCCTGGGAAACCCACGAAATTCCCGTTGACGTGAGCGATTGGCTCAAAAGCAAGGGGGTCCTGTACAAGGCGGTGGTGATCGATTGCCTGACCTTGTGGTTGTCGAATCTGCTCCACAGTGGGCTTCAGGAATCCCAGGTTCTCTCCTCCATTGATGAACTGATGCGATCGTCTCGAATGGTTCCCGGTACGGTGGTGTTGGTGAGTAATGAAGTGGGCCTGGGAATCGTTCCGGGCGACGCCGTGACACGGCAATTTCGAGACCTCGCGGGAGTCATGAATCAACGCGCTGCCGCGGCAGCCGATGCCGTGTATTTGTCCGTGAGCGGTCTCCCCATGAAATTAAAGTAAAGGAACCTCCGCATGTCGGGTGCAACATGAACGAAGAAGGAATGGATCTGGCCCTTCCGGCCTTGAGGCCTCCCGACGAAGACGTTCGGTTTCAGACGCAGGCCCGGCTCGATTCGCTCACCAAGCCCGTGGGAAGCCTGGGACGACTTGAGGAAGTTGCCGCGAACTACCTTGCGATCACCGGTAGCGTCTCCGCTCCGCGTCTCGATTCCGTTGTGTGTACGCTGGCGGCCGACCACGGCGTGACGTCTGAAGGTGTGAGCGCGTACCCGCAATCCGTGACTGCGCAAATGGTGAAGAATTTTGTCCATGGCGGTGCCGCAGTGAATGTCCTGGCTCGCCATGCTGAAGCATCCCTGCGTTTGGTGGATATGGGAGTGGCCGAGGATCTTCGCGCATGTGCCGGTCTCCTGGATCATAAGATTGCTTATGGAACAAAGAATTTTCTCTGCGAACCCGCAATGTCCCGTGAACAGGCGTTGCAGTCGATTCAGGTTGGGATGGATTTGGCGAAGGCCGCTTGGGCGGACGGGAAAAATCTTATTGCCGTCGGGGAAATGGGAATCGGTAATACGACGTCGAGCGCGGCCATCGTGTCGGTGCTGACCGGGCAAAGCGTGGAAAAGGTCACGGGCCGGGGAACCGGTGTCGACGATCGAACCCTGAAACGGAAAATCTCCGTTATTGAGCAGGCGCTTGAGTTGCATCATCCATCTTCCTCCGACGCCCTTGAGGTCTTGACGAAAGTCGGAGGATTTGAAATTGGCGGGATGGCCGGCCTGATGCTCGGGGCTGCGGCCTGTCGGGTACCGGTGGTGCTGGACGGCTTTATCACCGGAGCGAGCGCCTTGCTCGCCGTGGCGCTGGAGCCCCGGTGCCGGGAGTATCTCATCGCGTCGCATCTCTCACGGGAACCCGGTCACCGGATCGTGCTCGATCATCTGCGACTTGACCCGTTGTTGGATTTGCGGATGCGGCTTGGGGAGGGAACCGGCGCCTGTTTGGCCGTGACGCTCATTCACGCTGCCTTGAAAATCTATAGGGAAATGGCCACGTTTGACGAAGCAAGGGTTTCTGGTGCGCTGCCGCAATCATAACCCGGAGACTGGACGTTCATGATCAGGTCCTGTCTGTTGGCGTGGCATTTTCTGACGATTATTCCGCTTTTCAAGTCGTCGCGTGTTCAACTTGCTCCGCGGGAACTGGCATCCTCCATGCAATGGTACCCTGCGGTCGGTCTGGCGATCGGAGGAATACTTGTGGCTGGCGATACCGTGTTCGGCATGGTTCTGACGCCGGACATGACGGCGCTGCTGATCCTGTGCGTCCTGGTCGTTCTGACCGGAGGTTTACATCAGGACGGATTGGCCGATACCATTGATGGATTGGGCAAGAGGGGCAGTCCGGCGGAGCGGCTGGCGGTAATGAAGGACGGGAGTATCGGCGCATTGGGTGCGACCGGCTTGGTCCTGGTACTGGGGTTGCGTTTCGCGGGCATCCTGCATCTGCCTTCACCTGAGCGAACGGGTCTGTTGTTGTGCATGCCGGTGATCGGAAAATGGGCCATGGTGGTCAGTACGTTCGGCAGTTCGCATGCCCGGGTTGGCGGTGGCCTCGCGTCCGGCTTTTTGAATGAAATCCGGTTGAAGGACGTGCTGTGGGCCACCCTCTGGGCCGGAGTTGCTCTCTGTGCCATTCTTGGGTGGCAAGCGGGCGGGCTGTTTCTGGGGCTCGGCGTCGCTGTGGCGCGCGGTATGGTTTTTCTGTGCTCCCGTGTTTTTGGCGGGATCACGGGAGACGTGCTGGGCGCGATCAATGAAGTCACGGAAATCCTGTTCCTGTTGGCCGTCCCGCCGATTCTGCTGCTGGTGGTTTCCTGATTCGTGAAGCGCCACCTCAAGAAAACGTGTGGGCGATGCGGCTGTGCGTTCACGTGTGGACTGTATGGGTGCTGGTGCGGCGACGTGCCGGTTTCTGACGCCCTCTACGCGGCCATTGCCGAACGGTTCGCGGATTGCCTGTGCCCGTCATGCTTGAAGGCCCTGTGCGCGGGGGACCTGGACGTCAACGCAGGCTGATGGTGGACTGCATGATCGCCCTCAATCTTTTGGCTGCTTGTGCCCTTGACGGTTTGCTGGGAGATCCCCGGTGGATGCCGCATCCGGTCAGGTGGATGGGGGCGTGCATCAACCTGTGCGAGCCGGTGCTCAGAAGCCGGTTCACTTCCGGTTGGATTCGGCGTATCGCAGGCATCCTCCTTGCCTTGTTGATCCCGGGGCTGAGCTTTATGGCGGCATGGGGCGCGCTGAAATTGGCCTTTCTTGTGCATTCATGGTTTGGCAATTTTCTGTGGATTGTGCTGGGCTACACGACGTTGGCGGCGAGGGATTTGGCGAATCACGCGTGGGAGGTCTATCACCGTCTTTGCACCGGCTCATTGCGGGAGGCCCGTCAAGCCGTGTCGTTGATGGTTGGACGGGATGCCGAACGGTTGACGGAAACCGACATCTCCAGGGCGACTATTGAGAGCGTGGCTGAAAATACGTCTGATGGCGTGGTCGCGCCGTTGTTCTATCTGGTCATTGGCGGGCCGCCGTTGGCGTTAGCCTATAAAGCCGTCAATACCTTGGATTCAATGATCGGGCATCGGGACGCATCGTATCGTGACGTTGGATGGGCATCGGCCAAGTTCGATGATCTCGCCAATCTCATTCCATCGAGGGTGAGCGCGGGGTTGCTCGTGGCGTCGGCGTACTTTCGCCATGCCGCCGTGGCGAATGCGTGGAGGATTTATCGACGGGATTGCTCCAAGCATGCCAGTCCCAACAGCGGCCATCCCGAGGCGGCGATGGCCGGTGCATTGGGGATCCTGTTGGGCGGGCCGACCGTCTACAAGGGCGTGCAAGTCAATCGCCCCCAAATAGGTGATCCTGCGAACGTGCCTCAACCCCGTCACGTTCCCCTGGCGATAGAATTGATGTGGATTTCATCCGGGCTGGCCATCACGCTGGCCGTGGTCTTTGCGACATTGTGGAACAGCCTGTAATCCACGGCGGGAACGTGTACCGCGCCGCCAGGCTCTTGTCCCGGGATCCATCGGATTTATGCGATTTCAGCGCCAGCATCAATCCCTTGGGCGTTCCCCTTGCCGCCCGACGCGTCCTGCAAACCGCCATCAACAAAGTTCAACATTATCCGGACCCCGAGGGCATGGTCTTGGTCCAAGCCATTGCCGCACGGCACGGCATTGCACCTGATAACGTGTTGCTGGGGAATGGAACGATGGAACTGATATATGCTTTTCCTGCCGCCTTGAACGTCGGACACGGGTTGATCCTTGGTCCGACCTTTTCCGAATATGAACGGGTGTTGACGTTGGCACACGCTCGCGTGACGCGCATCGTGGCACGCTCGGAAAACGATTTTCGTCCGCCCGTTCACGAAGTACTGGAACAACTGGAACAACCGCCTTCCTTTGGTTCCGGCAAGCGCCGTCTGCCGATTGATGCCGTATTTCTGTGTAATCCGAACAGCCCGACCGGGCATGGCGTCTCGCGAAACAGCGTCTATCGTCTTTTGGAAGCCGTCAAGCGACAACGTGGATGCCTGATCGTGGATGAGACGTTCGTGGAGTTCTGTGAGGAGAAGTCCGCGATCCAAAGGGCCGTTCGCGATGATTCGCTGCTGGTACTGAGAAGTTTTACCAAGTTCTACGGGATTCCCGGTCTTCGGATCGGGTATGTCGTGGGCACGGCAAAGAGTCTGCGGGGGATCAGGGACCGGCTTCCCCCCTGGTCCGTGAATGCGCTGGCCCAGGAAGCGGCCTTGGCCTGTTTGCAGGATCACCGTTACAGAAAGCGGACGTTGTTGTTTATCCAAAAGGAACGTCCTGTCTTCAGGCTGGCGCTTGAGCGGATTCCCGGGGTTCGCGTCTATCCTTCGTCTGCGAATTTTTTTCTGGTAGAGTTACCCGGACCGCTGACGAGTCATCAGGTACGGGTCACGTTGATGGAACGCGGCTACCTTGTCAGGGACTGCTCAAATTATCCGGGGTTGCATGAACGAATGCTTCGGTTTGCCGTAAGAACGTCTCGCGAAAATGCCCGATTGGTGAAACACTTGCAGCACGTGGTGCAGGCGCAACCATGAACCTTCGGAATCTGACCGGGTTTGGCATTCTCGTCGTGCTGATCGTCGCGGGTTTCCTGTTTTCACGTCCCCAGGGAGGAACCCCCGACGTTCCGGACGATCCCGAGGCCCATGAAGCACTGGAGTTGGTGCGTTCCCATCCCGCTCGAAATGCCCCGACGTTGGAGGATGCGATCAATCAGTACGTCGAAACGTTGAGATCTCAGGGTACACCCTTGCATCGAGGGGAGTGGCAGGTGGGCAAGGAACGCCCCGGCGTCTATGCGGTCAGGATGCTCGTCCGCGAGAAAGGGTTTAATGAATGGATTGAACGGGAGTTTGCCTGGCGGGTCACGTTAAAGGACAAGACCGTCAGGGTGATTTCTCTGGCCGCCATTCCCTTTATGCCGTTTCATGAGTTGCCGCCGTTGCCGCATCAAGATCAGATATCAGGGACACTCAGGCAGCTTCCGGCGGAAACGCGACCTGGATGACGCCGTTTTCCACGCGGGTCTGGTAACAGGACGCTGCCCACTCCGGAGTAGGATTTTCCATGCATGCGCCCGTGCGTACGTTGAACTCCCAGCCGTGCCACGGGCATTCGACGACCTCGCCGTCCAGTGTGCCTTCCCCGAGTGGACCCCCTGCATGGGGACACGTATTATTCAGGGCCAGAATTTTTCCGTCCACGTTGAATAAGGCCACACTGGGGGCGTTGTCGAGTTCAACCGACAGGCACGTTCCCGGTTCGAGATCTTCAAGCTTGGCAACGTCGAAATATTTCATGGCGGTAAATTCTTGCAAAAGAGTAGGAAACTTACCAAGGTCCTTTGTGCCTGTGCAAGCAATGGACGGTTGCGTTGTTGCTTCGGTATCGTTTCTGATGCTATACAAACGTTCAAATTTTAGGTGATCAATGACGCTCCTGTTAAATGCCACATATGAACCCTTGCGGGTTGTGCAATGGCAAAAGGCCGTGACCCTGCTTTGCCAGGGGAAAGTCGAGGTCCTGGAATTTTATGACCGGGACATTCGAGGGGTGTCGATCAGTTTCAAACTGCCTTCGGTGATGCGACTGTTGAAAGTCGTCAAGTTGAAGTCCAATCACCGGGCCGTCAAGTTTTCCCGTATCAACATTTTCACTCGCGATAAATATACGTGCCAGTACTGCTGCAAACGGTTTCGCACCGAAGAACTCACGTTCGACCACGTGGTGCCGATTGCGAAAGGAGGCACGAAAACCTGGGAGAATATCGTGACGGCGTGTTGGCGCTGTAATAATAAAAAGAGCGGACGAACCCCGGAAGAAGCCCGCATGCACTTGAAGAAGAAACCGCAAAAGCCGAGGTGGAATCCGACCCTGACCATCATGATTGGCATCCGGAATGCTCCGGAGAGTTGGCGCGACTATCTCTATTGGCACATGGAATTGGACTCCGATGAATAATGCCGGTTTTCAAATTTCGTTGGACTTGTATGGCCGCCTGTGCGTGGTGATCGGCGGCGAGGATGAAGCGGCGCACAAGACCGGCCTGTTGTTGGACGTGGGGGCCAAAGTCACCGTGGTGAATCCCACCCTGAACGTAGCGCTTCGGAAACTCACGGCCGCCGGGAAAGTCCTGCACCGGGGACGCCGGTTTCGATCCACGGATACCCAAGGGGCCTTTGTCGTCCTCAACACCCTGCCGGATGATAAGGAGTTTGCCAAATCGTTGCGTGCTTTGTCGGAAGCGGAACGGTTTCTGGTGTGGTCGATCGATCAGCCGGAGTTGTCGAATTTCATGATGCCCGCCCTGGTCCGGCGAGGGGCTCTTCGCATGGCGATCAGTACGGGTGGGGCGTCTCCCGCCCTTGCCGGCGCCTTGCGGCGAAACGGCGAAGAGATCTTTGATGAAGAATTTGAAAGGTATCTGGCTTGGCTGGGAGAACTACGCAAAGACGTCCAGGCCAATGAACCGAACGTGGAAAAAAGACGAGAGCGATTGAAAGCGGCAGTGGAAGGTTTCCGGTTGACCGGGTCGGTCGAGTATCCCGCCGCCTGGCTCGCGCAGAAAGCCTCTTCTGATTCATAACGAGGATGGTGCGGTATGGTCTTGTTGGAATTCAGCATGTCTCCCCTGGGAAAAGGCGAAAGCGTGGGGAAATACGTCTCCCGCTCTTTGCAGATTATTGACAAAAGCGGAGTTGAGTACCGGCTGAATCCCATGGGAACGGTGCTCGAAGGGGAATGGGATGAAGTGTTTGACGTGGTGCGTCAATGTTATGAGCGGATGAAAAAGGATTGCGACCGCATTTCCTGTACGATGAAGGTTGATTACCGTAAGGGTCACACCGGGCGTCTCAGCGGGAAAGTCGCCAGTGTGGAAAAACGGCTCAAGAAGAAACTGAAGACGTAAAATCCGCCGGCGGTTCATACACGCGAGGTACTTTGGAGCCAAGATTGCAAAGGACCTCATAGGGAATCGAATCCTGCCAGTTCGCCAGGTCGAAGGCCGTAATCGCCTGGGTTTCCGATTTGCCCATCAGGATCACATCATCGCCGGGTTTAATCGTGGGGTCGTCGGTGACGTCGACGACGGTCATATCCATGCAAATCCGTCCGATAATCGGGAAGCGCCGGTCATGGATGATGACCTCTCCCGTATTGGAGAGCCGGCGATTGTACCCGTGGGCGTACCCGATGGGAAGGATGGCCAGCCGGGAATCCCGTTGCGTGCGATAGACGTCACCGTAACTCACGGGTTCCCCTTTCCCTGCCGTTTTCAGGTGTACGACTTTGGTCGTCAGGGACATGACCGGCTGAAGGGAAACTGGAGTCTCCCTGCCCGGTACCGGCGCGTATCCGTACAACGACAGTCCGGGACGAACCATATCCAGGTGCGCGGAAGGGTGCCAGAGAATCCCCGCGGTGTTGGCTGCATGACGGCAGGGAGAAGGTCCATTCGCGGGCAGGCTCGAAACGGCTTCGTGAAAACGTTCGAGTTGATAAAGGGTAAAGGCCGGGTCCGGGTTGTCGGCATCGGCCAGATGAGTCATGACTCCCTGACACACGAGACGGTGGGAAAACGTGGGTGTCTGCAAGAGAGCGGGCACGTCCCCGGTCTCGAAGCCCAATCGTCTCATGCCCGTGTCCACCTTGACGTGAACGGGGTAGGGGGCGTTTTCTTGCACAACTTCCCGGCTCAGCGCCTGCAAGGTGTCGGTATTGGAGAGTACGGGAATCAGGTTGGCCTGAACGAGATCTTTGACTTGCTCAGGCAGGATACCGCCCATCACGATAATGTCTTCTAGCCTTCCGGCTTCCCGCAGGAGAATCCCTTCGTGTACCGTGGCCACACCGAACCGCCGGATGCCGAGTTGCGACAAGGCGTCGGCCATGGCGCAGCATCCATGGCCATAACCGTCGGCCTTGATGACCGCTAAAATGTCCACGTGCGGCGCGAGTACGCGACGAAGTTCACGCAGGTTATGCGCGAGGGCGGAGAGATGAATGGTAGCCAGGGTCGGTGACAGCGCGGAAGCAGTGGGCATTAAATCTCCAGAATTTCTTCCTCCTTTTTCTTGAGCAGTTCGTCGACCAGCTTGATCTTGCCGTCCACGACTTTTTGAATGTCCGCCTCACCGCGTCGCAAGTCGTCTTCGGTAATCGTGGAGTCTTTTTGGAGGCGCTTGAGTTCATCATTGCCCTCTCGACGAATGCCTCGAATGTGGATTTTCGTCTCTTCCCCGTATTTCCGGCACACTTTCACGAATTCCTTGCGACGTTCCTCGCTCAAGGCCGGAATCGGAATGCGAATCACCTTCCCGTCGTTCGACGGATTCAATCCGAGGTCCGAGGACAGGATGGCTTTTTCAATGTCCTTGATGCTCGTGGGGTCCCACGGCTGGATCATGATCAACCGGCTGTCCGGCATCGAGAGGTTCCCCACCTGCTGCAAGGGAGTCGGCGTCCCGTAGTACTCGACTTTAATATGATCGAAGAGCGATAAAGACGCCCGGCTGCCCCGGATGGAAGCCAGTTCCTTTTTCAGGTGCTCGATGACGCCATTCATCTTTTCTGTGAGCTGTTCAATCGTTGTCTGAGACGGCATGGTGAACCCCTGTTAATTGAGAACTGCGTCGTGTTTGACCACGGTTCCGATTTTTTCCCCCAGAACCACGCGTTTCAAATTGCCCGGTTCGGTGAGGTTAAATACGATCAAGGGAAGATTGTTGTCCATGCACAGCGTGATGGCCGTGGCATCCATGACTTTCAGGCTTTTGTTGAGGACGGACAGGAACGGCAGTTCATGAAACATTTTGGCCGACGGGTTGTCCAAAGGATCGGAATCATAAATGCCGTCGACCTTGGTGCCCTTCATGATGACGTCGGCTTTGATTTCCATCGCGCGCAGAGCCGCGGCCGTATCCGTCGTAAAATAGGGGTTCCCCGTGCCGGCGGCGAAAATCACGACCCGTTTTTTCTCGAGGTGCCGGATGGCGCGCCGGCGGATGTAACTCTCGGCCAATTGCCGCATTTCAATGGCCGATAAAACCCGTGTGGCCACCCCGGCTTTCTCCAGGGCGTTTTGTAAGGCGAGGGCATTCAACATGGTGGCGAGCATGCCCATATAGTCGGCCGCCGCGCGTTCCATCCCGTCCGCGCTCGCGGCCAGGCCTCGAAATATATTGCCTCCGCCGATCACCAGCGCGACCTCAACGTCCATGTTCACGACGTCCTTGATTTCACCGGCAAGCGCCGTGAGGATGTCGCGGTTAATGCCGTAGGTTTGGTTCCCTGCAAGCATTTCCCCGCTGATCTTGAGGAGAATGCGGCGGTACTGCACAGGCGTCACTCCTGGCCTAATTGGTATCGCGTAAACCGGGCAATGGAAATGTTTTCACCAAGTTTGGCAATTTTTTGCGTGAGGATTTCCGTGATCGAGACGTTGGGATCTTTGATGAAACTCTGTTCCAGGAGGCAATTTTCCTGGTAGAATTTTTCCAATTTTCCCTGAACGATTTTGTCGATGGCTGCTTCAGGCTTCCCGAGTTCTTTCGCCTGGGCCAGGTAAATCGCCTTTTCCCGTTCCACCTGTTCGGACGGGACTTGCTCGCGTTTCACGTAGGAAGGATTGGCGGCCGCAATCTGCAACGCGACGTCTTTGACCAATTCCTGAAATTCTTCATTGCGGGCGACGAAATCCGTTTCACAATTGACTTCAACCAGGACGCCGATTTTGTTGCCGGCGTGGATGTAGGATGAGACGACGCCTTCCTTGGTTTCCCGCCCGGCTTTTTTCTGAGCCGCGGCCAGACCGCGTTGGCGGAGGAGATCAATGGCTTTTTCAATATCCGAATCGGTTTCTTTCAGCGCATTTTGACAGTCAAGGATTCCGGCTCCTGTTTTGCCACGTAGTTCTTTGACCAAGGTACCCATGCTGGACATCGTGTATCCTTCTCCCTTTATTTGGCTAGGATGAAAAGAAATGTCGACGACGTGCCGTGACGTTCTACGCGGAAGGCGCTTGAACGCTTTCCACCGGACTCTCGGTTGCACGGGTGGAGAGCAAGTCGCTCATAATCGTGTCTTCTTCTCCACCACCACTCGAATCCTCCTGTTTGTTGCGAAGGTCCAAGCCTTCCAGGCAGGCGTCGGCAATTCGGGCGGTAAAGAGTTTCAAGGAGCGAATGGCATCGTCATTCCCGGGGATGGGATAATCGATCCGTGTGGGATCGCAATTGGTATCCACAATGGCGACAACGGGAATGCCTAAACGGTTGGCTTCCTTGACGGTAATGTGTTGAATGCGCGTGTCGAGGACGTAAATGCAGCCGGGCAAACTTTCCATGGCCTTGATGCCGCTCAAGTATTTCTCCAGTTTGCCCCGCTCTTTTTCCATCAGCAACACTTCTTTTTTCTTCAGCCGTTCATGCGTGCCATCGGTTTGAGCGGCTTCGAGTTTCTTGAGTTGCCGGATACTTTTTCTGATGGTTTCGAAGTTGGTGAGCATACCCCCCAGCCAGCGCTGGGTGACGTAATACATGCCGCACCGTGTGGCTTCTTCTTCCACGATGTCGACGGCTTGACGCTTGGTGCCCACAAAGAGGACCGATTCCCCGGCCGCAACGGTATCCCTGACAAAATTATAGGCGTCGAAGAAGAATTTGGCGGTTTGTTGCAAATCAATGAGATAGATGCCGTTTCTTTCTCCGAAGAGATACGGCTTCATTTTGGGATTCCAGCGATTGGTTTGATGCCCAAAATGTACGCCTGCCTCTAACATGTCTTTGATGGATACCATACTGTGGTTTTTCGCCTCCATTCAGAGAGATTAGGAATTAAGCCATCACTTGAAACGGTATTCCGGTGAGAATCGGCCGTTGGCTCATGGCGTCAATCCGTTGACTTAAACCAACAAGATTTAACACAACCCCTGTTTTTAATGCAAGGTCCATTGTCGTCTCTGCCCGGGGGCAGGGACATGACTTCTGGCACCAACAATGTGCCTTGGAAAACCCCGCGTCATGAGATGACGCGGCTACAAATATTGGGGGACGTTTTGACGGGGATTCCTGAATGCCGGTAAAGTAATTTTTGTCCGATAGCTGTCCTCTGTATGCCCGTTCTTTTGGGCACCCATTTGTCGCCCTGCGCCAAGGTGCTGGAGAGGTCATCCTGAACGAAGTGAAGGATCTGCTTTTCCAGGCGTTCGGTTGTTGAGCGAGAGATTCCTCGCGAGGCCCTTCACTTCGTTCAGGGCAAGCTTCGGAATGACAAAACTGGGCCTGGTGTGGAAACTTCTGGGTTGTCAGCAGAGTCATGCGTTATTCACGATTTTTGAGATGAGGTTGTAAGAATGGTTGAAGTTCCTATCAAGCTGTATGTGCAAGGTCTTGCCAAAGAGGCCAACGCCGCAACCCGTGCCGTCGCATTGATGACGAGTCAAGACAGAACCGTGGCCCTGACGGCCATGGCGGAACAGTTGGAAGCGAGCATGGACGACGTGTTGACTGCCAACAAAGAGGATCTCGAGGCCATTCCCAAGGAATGGGGGCCGGACGAGTATCGTAAAGCGAGAGAACTCATTACCGTTACGGAAGAAGGTCTTCTCGACGTCGTCGCCCATATTCGGCGGATTGCGGAGGAACCCGATCCCACGCGAGAAACCTCACAGGCTTGGTTGACGCAAGAAGGTCTGCACGTGCATCGCGTACGCGTCCCTATCGGCGTGATCGCCGTCATTTCCGAATATGGCCCGTCCGTGGTTGCCGAATCAATGGCGATGTGTCTTCGGTCGGGAAACGTGTGCGTGGTGCGGGGCGGGAAAGAATGGTTTTGGACCAATTCCGCGGTCGCCAGGATCTTGCGTGAGACCGCGGAACAACACGGTGTGTCTCAAGGGGCCCTCACGTTTGTGGATCGCCCCGATCATGAGGGCGTGCTTGAACTGGCCCGGTTGAGAAACGTGGTGCACGGCGTCGTGCCCAGGGGAAAAGCGAGCTTGCGCAAAGTCGTCATGGAGCAGTCACGGGTCCCGGTCCTGGGGTACGACGGCGGCCTGTGTCACGTTTACGTGGATAAAGACGCGGACGTGCCGTTGGCTCAAGGGATCGTGGTCAATTCCAAGATTCAGGATCCGGTTGCCACCAATGCCGCGGATACGCTGTTGGTTCATCAGGCTATTGCACGGCAGTTACTGCCGGGCCTGCTCCGGCGGTTGCTCAGTGAATTTACGGTTGATCTCATCGGCTGTCCGAAAACCGTCTCCATGATGGGCATTATGGCCATGACCGGACACAAGGGGATTCGAGCGGCCACGGATGAGGATTGGGAACAGAAAAGACAGGCGCTGACGTTGGGGATCAAGGTTGTCGGTGATCTCGACGAAGGGTTGGCCCATATTGCGGCTTACGGACCTGGCCATACCGACACCATTGTGACCCGTCGTTATGATACCGCGATGCGATTCGTCCGGGAGGTGGATTCCGGCTCGGTCTTGGTGAATGCCTCGACCCGCTTGCATTCGGGTTCGCAGATGGATCTGGGTGAAGAACTGGGAACGAATACCTCGCATTTCCACGTGAGAGGGCCGTTGACGCTTCGATCCCTGACCACGGAAAAATACGTCGCGTTCGGGAACGGTCAGTTGCGACAACCCCATCCCGTTCCCCAGGCGTATCAGGATGCGATGATGCTGTCCTCGAAATTCTGATCCACGATTAAGAAACACCGATTTCAAATGTCTGGGACAGGCTTTTCCCTTCCCCTCCTTTGTAAGGAGGGGCAAAGGGGAGGGAACGAGAAAGTCAGAGCTTTCTTAAACGTTTCGTCAAGCTCTCAGTGCCAGCAGCCCGGTTTTGCTCCCATGGCCAAATTGGACATTGCCCGGCATCTTGCCGAATGGAGACTTCGCAGGTTTTCTGATGAGGATTCCTATTATGCCTGGCAACGCCAATCCTTAACCGGAGCGCGACTTCAGCTTCTGCAACAAGCGGCTCAAGCCCGTCGTGAATCAGAGGACGCGGATGAAGCCTTTTATGATCTGGCGGCGTCTCCCGACATTCTTCCCGTTTTGCATAGCCAACGATACGGGTATTACAACGTGCTCGGCCCCGCGATCGCGGATGCATTGGCAGGGGCACAGTGCGTGTTGGACGTGGGATGCGGGGTTGGCATTCTCACGACCTGGTACGCGGCCCGTTTCCCGAACGTGACGTTCATGGGCATCGACCGGTCCCTGAAATCGATTGAAGCGGCGCAGCAGTTTGCGCAATTCCACCAACTCGAAAACGCCAGCTTTCACCATTGCGAAATACCCCAACACGAAATACCGGGGACCTTTGACACCATTGTCGCCACGCAGGCCCTGTTTCAATCGGAATCCGATCCCGGACTCCCAAGCCGGAGTTGGACGACCCTTGAGCGCGACCGGGATGCCCGGCAACAGCAGGACCTGGAAGAGCGCACGGGCATCGGGCCTCGTTTGGACTGGCTGCTGAAAGTGCCGGTGGTTTCGGGAAGGGTCGTTTTGTTTGAAAAGGCCGTGCATCTGGGCAGGCGTGTGTTGTTTCAGCGGGCCCTGGAAGCGAGGGGGTATGTTCCCGTTGCGGAGCCGCAACTGTTGACGTATTCGGAACTCGGTGAGGCGATTGAAGATGGGCCTTTGTACGTCGTGCAGCGAGGTCCTGCGTCTCTTGTGGCGGCGTTTCGGGAAGACGTGCCGCAGGATCTGCAACAGGGGATGTATCGTTGCCGGGGAGCCCGTGCGGAATTCGTGTATGCCAGGTTGCCCAAATACGACGTCCGTTCGGAACAGGTCAAGACGAACCTCGTGATACAGGACGGTCGTTGCGAAACAGGTCGGACGGGCGGGGGGTTGGGCTATGTCCTCCTCATGCTGCATGGGACGTTTTTCGGTCTTCTGACCGGCGCAATGGAATGGCGACCCCTGATGGTTGAACTGGTCCGGCATGAATTGAAGCAAGGCCGGGAGTCCATCGAGACTCGACTCACACGTATTTGGTCTGAACAGGAGAGCGGTCCGCCTGAAGAATCGCCTCTCTATGAAAATCATAGTCTTGCGGCCGAGGAAGTCTGGCGACAACTTCCGGACCGGGTCGTCCTGCGACAGCAGACCGACGAGGAGGCGGATGGGCGACAGCGTCACATTGAATATGGGCGCTGTGGCGGGAATTTCCATTACCTGTATTGGGCCAATACCTTCGATCAACGGCAAATCGTGATCATGGAGCAGGAGCGAAGCGCGTTTCTGGAGACCTATTATGCCGAAGCAACCGGTGAGTCCTGAGACGGGCAAATGGATTCTGGCCGGGTACGAGCGAAGACCGAACGGCATGGTTGATATTTTGCATTACAAATGCAAAAATATCACATGTCTTCGTTGTATATCAGTCGCTCACTGGAACCGGTCCTCAAGAAAGCGGCCTGCGAGTTTCCTGCCGTGGTCCTGACCGGGCCGCGTCAATCCGGCAAGACGACCCTTCTGCAACGTCTCTTCGGCAATCGTTACCGTTACGTTTCCTTGGAGCCACCCGACGTGCGCGCAGCCGCCACGGAAGATCCGCGTGGGTTCCTGGAGCTTTACCCGTCGCCGGTTATCTTCGATGAAGTGCAGTACGCTCCCGACCTGTTTCCCTACATCAAGGAAAAAATTGACGCGGATCGTGCCAGGAACGGTCAATATCTGTTGACTGGTTCCCAGCATTTGTTGCTCACCGAGAAGGTCACTGAGTCATTGGCCGGTCGCGCGGCCATGCTTCGCCTGTTTCCACTGTCGAGGCGGGAGGCAGAGGGCCGGCCGCGGCGTGCCTTCGTCTGGGAGCGCAAAACCCCATCATCTTCGAGGTCGCCGCATGCTTTTGGTGAACTGTGGAAAGGTTTCCTGCGAGGCGGGTACCCGGAGCTTGCGGTAAAACCCAACCGGGATCTTTCCCTTTGGCATGCCAGCTACATCCAGACTTATCTCGAACGGGACGTCCGCTCGATCCGGCAGATTGGGGACCTGACCCAGTATCAGAATTTCCTCCGTGTGGTGGCGGCGCGTAGCGCGCAACTCGTGAATCTAAGCGACGTTGCCCGTGACCTCGGGGTTGCGGTCAACACCGTCAAGACTTGGCTCTCCGTGCTTGAAGCCACCTACCAGGTTATCGTGCTGCGTCCGTATTTCGCCAACGTCGGGAAACGGCTCGTGAAGACCCCAAAAGTGTATTTCACCGACGTCGGGACGCTCTGTTACCTGGCGGGTCTCAAGGATCCCGAACATGCAACCTCCGGCCCCATGGGCGGTGCCATCATGGAAACAGCGGTGCTGTCTGAAATTGTCAGGACTCTGACGCATCGGGGGATCGACCCGCAAGTCTACTTTTGGCGGACCACGGCAGGAACGGAAGTGGATTTTGTCGTTCAGACCGGTGCAGGGTTGATTCCCATTGAGGTGAAGTTGTCAGCGACACCGCGGCCGGCCATGGGCGGCGCCATCAGGACGTTCCAAGTGGATATGGGAAGTGCGGCGATGTCCGGATACGTGGTGCATCCCGGTGACATACGCCTACCCCTCGGTCCCGGCGTGACCGCGCTGCCTTTCGTCGACCTGTAGCGTTGTACTCGACTACAAACGAAGAACAGGCGTCACTTTGGCGGACTGCCCTTAGCGCGATCGTTCTGCAGGTGGAGCGGGATTTTTCAGGAGCCTGTGGGGAAAATGGTGGCGGTGAAGGGTTTCGAACCCCTGGCCCGCGGCTTATGAGTCCGCTGCTCTACCAACTGAGCTACACCGCCACGCAGAAAAGTAATCCATTTTTGTATAGCACACGGAATCATTCCCCGACAATGTGTATTCGTTTAGGACAAGTGTCTTCAAGTTACCTTTTCGTCTCTTCGTTTCCTCTCCCTCCAGGGGAGAGGATTCAATGCGTGCGTTTGTCGTCGATTTCACCGGCCAAGGCATTCAGAACGCCGAGTGCCTGCTCACTGAGTTCCGCCGGCTGTTCATCGGCCTGTTGGGCGGGGAGGGCGTCGTCTTTGGATTTGGGTCTCGTGGCGTTGAGGAGATCTTCCTCGAGTTCGTCCAGCGTGGGTTCGGAATCGGCTTGAATGGCGAACAACCGTTGCAAGGCGAAGATGGCCCGGGCGTGGCTGTGCCAGGGTCCGCTGTGTTCACTGTCATGGACTCGCGTGATCAATTGCCAAAAGCCTGATTCGGCGGCTTCCGGCATGGTGCCGTCCGCAAAGGTCTTGAGTTTTTCAATCAACGCCTCTTCCGTTCGCTCAATGCCCGGGATGAAGGTGACGATTGAACGGAGAGAGGGTTTTCTGGACAGCGTGCGCAACGTCTCTCTCCAGAGATCCGATTGTGCCTGCCCGGTCCCGGATGCCTCTGCCTCCTGTTCGAGTCTGGCCTGGAGAGCGGTCAGGTAGTGGGTCAATGCCTTGACCTTTCTTGCTGAAAGGCTCCCCAGCGGGATGCCCCAAATATGCGCGACTTCGTGGTCTTGCAGGGGAGCGAGTCCCGAGAGTTCGTACTCCTGCTCCGCGTTTTTTAATCGCCGTCTTTGTCGTTCCCGTCGCCGGATCAGGGTCTGATATTCGATAAGCATCCGGTCATGATGATAGTCGTCTTCGGCGATTTCTTCCTGTTCCAATGCGCGTTCCAACCGGCGGATTTCCGGTCGCGGAAGCGCGGACACGGCAGATTGCTTGCGGTCCTTCAACTCCGCCCGGTCAACGTGAAATTTTGACGTGAGCAACCCTTCAGCCGCCCGAATGGTCAAATCGGTCAGGGCCATTTGTTTCTTCAGGCATTCGACTTGCAACCAGGGCCGTTCGCGTTTTTGACGAAGAAACCCGCTGTATTGGGCAATACGCTCGTTCACTTCGCGGGTTGCAGCCACAAGCGACTTTTTTGTCTCGGGTTGATCTCCGGCCATGAAACGGGAGTCCGGCTGATCTTCCACAATAAATTGAACGTCATCTTCAGACGGCTCCAGGTACTGGAGCAGGAGCAGGCGGACCATGATCCGGCTTTGGACGGGCAGGGTTTCGATGACGGATTCGATGAGTTCAGACGTGAGCGGTGAATGGGTCAGGGTCGTGGTCGTCATGGTTTTCAGGCTTCGTCTTTCGCTTCCAGATATTGGGCCACGTATTCACGGACGTCTTGAATTGTTCCCTCGGAGTACAATTTCCGGGGAATTTCCACGACGTGCAGGTCTTCCAGTGTCATACCACGTTCAATCGCCCATTCTTCATCCGAATACAAAGTGACGGCGCCGTCCGGATGACGGTACACGAAGAGGATATCCTTTTCCTGATCTTGCGTCTCTTCCATGAGCCTCACGAAGCGTGATGCGTTTCGGATAACACACCGGAATAAATTCTGTCAAAAGAATCCCTTATCCAAGGCGGACACGCAGGTCCGCCTCTACGTAGGGGCGAACCTATGTGTTCGTCCGCCCCGCTCATGTCATTTTGTCGCGGTGGGTCGGAAACAGGAGCGACGCCAGAAGACGTAGACGGTAAACGCTATCAGCGAGAGAAAAAATACCGTCCGAATGCGCCCGTATCCGAAACAGGCAAAGTTGGCCATGGCGTTGCACAAACCGAACGCGGCATAGGCCATGTACACCAACAGGGCCCAGGGACGGAGTTTCAGGAACCCGTAGCCGATGGCGAGGTGCAGGGTGGGGGATTGCGCCTTGGCCAAGAGCCCCGGCAGGCCCTCGGGTTTGGAACAGAACAGGGTAAGGCTGTATTCGGGATTCGCCAGAATGATGTAGAGGTCCGTGAACGCGGTAAAGAGAAACAAGCCGCCCAGGTATCGAATATCGTGCGCGTGACGCCAGGCCGTTTTCAGGGCTTCAACCTGACCCGGGGGAATGGGCAGGGAGGCTTCATAAGCCTGCAGGCACCACCAGGGTACGATGATCATCAGAGCAAAAAAGAACCCCGCTCCGGTTCCCCCGAGATGGCCGAGTCCCCACGTGATGGTGCCCAATAATCCCCCCACGGCCAGGACCCGGGCCGCGTGGAGAGGATAGCCGCGGACCCATTGCCCCAGACCCGGCACCAGGCAAGACAAGGTGGCGCCTTTAATGGAGGATTCCGTAGCGGATGTCGCCGAAGAATCCGATGGCTCCATGGTTTTCATCGGGCTCCCGGGCAGAAGGCCGGATTCGGGAGGGTGAGAAGATGAATGGCTGATTCGCCGCGAAAACCGAGGGGCGGGATCAGCCGCCGAGGGTATCGAGAGCCTCTTTAAGGCTCTTCATAATACAGGTGAAGATGGGGATGTCCCGCTTCGTGTAGCGACTCCCTTCCGCCTCGCGCAGGTGCATGACGAGATCGAGAAAGTCTTGCGGTTGGTCCGTTTCGAACGCCACCACGAATTCCTGGTCATCCAGGCCGAAGGAGTAGGTTGTATTGAGTTTCACCGACGGGTATTTGTGGCCGATTTCAATGTGCTCGTCCATCATGCCCTGCCGGGCGGCCTTGGTCAGGAGGTACCACTCACGGGTTTTCTCGAAGGGATAGATGAAAATGTATTTGCTGCGCCCGGGCGTGATCTTCAGCCGCCGGCTTTCCTGGCCTTCGTGCACGTGGTGGTCCACGTAGACCGAACGTTTCGTCATCGAAAGGTATGAATAAGGGATCGTCAGATACTTGCCGAGCCCGGTGGCCAACGCCTTGGACATTTGCTCCTGAAAGAGCTCGAGATCGTAGGTAATGCGCCAGAGCAGGAAATCACAATCGCCGCGAATACCGACCGTGGAATAGGGGACGACAATGACCTTGCCGGTGAATTCCTCAATGGCCCGGGTGAATTCCTGCTTTCCGGCTTGTCGCTCGTCATGCGGAAGTCTCCGCCAAGCCGGATCGACTTTGAAAAAGATGAAGTTGACGTATTGCCGTTTGGCTGGTTGTTCTGCGGCAGCCATACGAATTCCTCCCCGGACAGACTGAATATGAAGCGATCGTATAGGAATGACTATCTATCAATTTTTTGTCGATGTTGTCAACGAAGCGTCCGCTTCTCCTTTCTTCTCCTTCTTTCGTAGTCGTGCCATCTCATGGCGCCTTCTTTTCTTTCTTTTGCGGTAGCGGCGACATCCATTCGGGATGGCACCCTTCGACAAGCTCAGGACAGGCTCCTTCGGCTTCGCTCAGGACAGGCAGGGCAGGCGCAGGCCGTCCCCTACGAGGTCATGGTTCATTCTGGTAGGGGTGCCTGCCTTTCCCTCTTCCATTCCGTTGTAGGGGCCGTCCCCCTGTGGCGGCCCAGCGGTATTTTGTTCTTTACCTGACGTCATATAATAAAATTCATAGCACTATTGACATGTAATGGTGAAAAGACTATAAGTCTTATACTCCAGCGTGTACTTCGTGTAAATTTCGCAAACCCTCATAAAAAAAGGAGAAAACAATGAATAAATATATTTCTCCACTATTGATGCTTGTCATCGCTACCTTTGTGATGGCCTCAGGCTGGGCCCAAGCACGCTCCGAGGGGTTCTACATCAGCAGTGACATTGGCCTCAATATCGCCTCGGGAATTGAGACCACCGGATACAGCAACGACCGGGCCAGCGTGTGTGATGAATACACCAATCCCATGTATAGAGAAGTTGAGGACAGTGGAGCCGTCGACGCTCCTACTAATGGAACCAAGTATAGCGAATATAACTGCACGGGCCCTAATCGCGGTTCGACTGGCGACTGGCATAACAAATTCGACAGTGCAACGGGTATCCTGGCCGGAGCCGCGGTGGGTTACAGCTTTGCAAAGCAAAGTCCAAACAGCCCCTTGGGCGGCCTCCGCGTGGAACTGGAATACTTCTACCGTCAATCGAACTATGATGAGTCAGCCGCTGTTCCATCGGGTGAGGGTGAGAGCGGCGACAAGCTCCAGCAGGAAATTGTCCGAGCGACGGATCGGATTGACGGTATCACCTCGCACAATCTGTTCGGGAACCTGTACTACGATTTTGCCAACACCAGCCGGTTCACGCCCTATATCGGGATTGGCGGTGGCATGGGGGCTACCGATATGGCGTATAGCAGCGTCTGGGCGAGGAATTCCGACGCGAGCAAAATCGATACGGGGTATGGGTTGCCCAATGCTTCCGATATCCGCCAGAACCTCGCCGGAACGGTGAGTGTGGCCGAAACCACGCTCAGCGATACGCTTTGGGGTCTTCAGGTCCTGTTCGGGGTGGATTACGCAGTCACGGAAGCCATGTCGCTGGGGCTCAAGGGGCGCTGGGTCAGGTTCAATTCCTTCGATAGTGGTCAAGGCCCTCTCGTTTGGGACCCGTTACGGGGTCACGTTCCGAATCTGCGGAGAGACGGAAGCGAACCTGTAGCAGGCGGACTCAAGACAGACAACATCGATTTTTTCGGTATCAGCGTGAACATGAAGTATCATTTCTAGGCCATCCCTGCTTTTTCGCCGGCCCGGAACAGGCCTCATGACCAGGTGTGGGCCTCTCTCCTGGATTTGTAGCCGCGTCATCTCATGACGCAGTTGTTTGAATGGTCTCTCTATGCGCGATAAGATTGCGTGGCTACAACTACAGAGAGGACCGTGTTTTTACATGTGTAGCTGCGTCATCTCATGACGCAGTTGTTCAACGGCCTCTCCAGCCACATGAGATGCGGTGACTACAACTACGGAGAGGCCGGCGCATTTATTTTTTGCAGTTGCAGCCGCGTCATTCCGGGTCAAAGCCTGGGACATGCCTCAAGATGCAGGTTTTTCTCAATGACCACGGCTGAAATCATTGCGGTGGGCTCGGAATTGCTGCTTGGCGGGCGGGTCGATACCAATTCGCTTTTTCTCAGCGAGTCGCTGGCGGAGTATGGGATCGAAGTCCGGTTCAAGTCCGTGGTCGGGGACGACGTCGAGGACATAGGCGCGGCCGTCATGAACGCGGCCAGGGGGGTGCAACTCGTGCTGATTACAGGCGGTCTTGGTCCGACCGTGGACGACGTCACCCGTGAAGCCGTGGCCCGGGTGACCGGAAAGCCGTTACGCCTTCGTCCCCGTGCCCTCGACTCCATCACGGCGCGTTTGCAATCAGCCGGACGGTCCGTGACGGCAAACCAGCGCCGGCAGGCGTTCCTGCCCGCCGGTGCCACGCTCCTTCACAATACAGCCGGGGTCGCGCCGGGCTTTGCCATTCAGTGGAAGCGTTGTTGGGTTTTTTGCCTGCCAGGGGTCAGCCATGAGGTCCGCAGGATGTGGACGGAATCGCTCCTGCCGGTTCTCCGGCAGGACGGGCTTCTTTCGCCGGCCATCGAGACTCGGACAATCCATACGTTTGGGCTTCTCGAGGGAGAAATCAATGATCGAATAGCCGGGATCATCCCAGCCGCAGGCTCCTTTCGTCTCGGTCTTCTGGCCTCTCCGCTCGGGGTTTCGGTGTCCCTCACGCGATCACAAACAATTGAAAGACGGCAGACAGGGAAGGGGAGGGCGGTGAAATCCGGTCCGTCACTCGATAACCTGATGGATGACGTGATTGCCGAATTGGGGCCGCACGTTTTTTCCATCGATGGACAAACCATGGAGGAAGTGGTGGGACGTCATCTTCGGGACCGGGGCTTCACCCTTGCCGTGGCTGAAAGTTGTACGGGCGGGCTGATTACGCATCGCCTGACCCGGGTAGCCGGCAGTTCGGCCTACGTGGACCGGGGGGTGGTGTGTTATGACAACCGGGCGAAAATCGAATTGCTGGGGGTGTCCGAATCGTTGTTGAAAAAATATGGGGCGGTGAGCGCGCAGGTCGCCAAGGCCATGGCTCAGGGTATTCGAACGAGAAGCAAGGTGGACGTGGGCCTGAGCGTGACGGGCATCGCCGGACCCGGCGGCGGAACGACACACAAGCCCGTCGGCCTGATCTACGTCGGGCTGGCCACGTCAGAGGGAACCTCGACGCAAGTCTTCCGGTTTCATGGAGAACGGGACGCGATTACACTCCGGGCATCGCAGGCAGCTCTTGACGTATTGCGGCATTGGTTGCAGGTTTCTTTTGGTGAGGGCTGATGGGATTCCGAACCTTTTTGGCGATTGATCTGCCTTCCTCTCTGCAATCGGCCATCGGTCAGAACATCAGAACGGTCAAACGGGAATTGCCCGGACTTTCATGGAGTCACTCTGGAAATCTCCATATCAACTTGAAGTTTTTTGGCGACACGACGGAGAGTCAGGTTGATCAAATCCGCCGGGTGGTGGAACCGGCGATTGCCCACGTTTCTCCTTTCGATCTTGAACTCAAGGGCTTCGGGGTGTTTCCGGATAAACAGTCGCCCCGCGTCTTGTGGATTGGTCTTGGTGGAACTCTGGATCGCCTGGTCGCGTTGGCCGGGTGCGTCGGCCGGGCAGTGGTTCCTTTGGGGTTTCCGGAAGAGGAGAGACCGTTTCGACCGCATCTGACCGTGGCTCGCGTGAAAAAGGATCATCGTGCGGTCGGGCGAGTTTTGGATGCGTTGGGCACGTTCACGGCTCCCTTTTCCTGTGGGTCGTTATCCGTTCAACGGGTGACCTTGTTCAAGAGTGACCTACGGCCAACTGGACCGGTCTATACAAAATTGTGGGACGTTGCCTTGAATGGGTGAGGAGTCGTGATTTTTCTTTGCGAACGATGGTTGGCCTCCTGACGGGTTTTCAGTATGATAGAGGTACGCAGGCTTGAATCCAGGAGGCGCTATGAGCGATCGAAGTACAGATAGTCAAGGGAAAACGAAGGCATTGGAACTGGCTGTGACCCAAATTGAAAAGCAGTTTGGGAAAGGCTCGATCATGAAACTGGGAACGGGTGACGTGTCCGCGGACGTGCAGGCCACGTCCACCGGGTCGTTGGCCTTGGATCTGGCCTTGGGCGTCGGCGGGTTGCCGCGAGGACGAGTGGTGGAAATTTTCGGCCCGGAATCCTCGGGGAAAACCACCCTGTGTCTGCATGCGATTGCGGAAACGCAGAAAGCGGGAGGGTCCGCGGCAT
Organism: Nitrospira sp.; assembly: GCA_011523385.1. Classification (GTDB taxonomy): domain Bacteria; phylum Nitrospirota; class Nitrospiria; order Nitrospirales; family UBA8639; genus Bin75. The sequence goes on from WTGX01000004.1 coordinate 150,864, forward strand.
TCATCGACGCGGAACACGCGCTGGACGTTTCCTATGCGAAAAAATTGGGTGTTCAGACCGATGATCTCCTGGTGGCCCAACCCGATACCGGCGAACAGGCCTTGGAGATTGCCGAGACGTTGGTCAGGAGCGGGGCGATCGACCTGGTGGTCGTGGACTCCGTCGCCGCCTTGGTGCCCCGCGCGGAAATCGAAGGTGAAATGGGCGATTCGCACATGGGGCTTCAGGCGCGCCTGATGTCCCAGGCCCTCCGCAAATTGACCGGAGCCATTTCCAAATCCATGACCACGGTGATCTTCATCAACCAGATCCGGATGAAGATCGGCGTGATGTTCGGCAATCCCGAAACCACGACCGGCGGGAACGCCCTGAAGTTTTATTCCTCGGTGCGGCTGGACATTCGGCGGATCGAGTCCATCAAGGAGGGGCAGGAGGTGATCGGGAGCCGGGTTCGCGTCAAAGTGGTGAAGAACAAGACGGCGCCGCCTTTCAGGCAGGCCGAGTTTGATATCATGTTTGCCGAGGGCGTGTCCAAAGCCGGGGAACTCATTGACCTAGGCGTCGAAAAGAAAATCGTCGATAAGGCCGGAGCGTGGTATTCGTTTCGTGAGGAGCGGTTAGGCCAGGGTCGTGAAGCCGCGAAAGCATTTCTGAAAGAGAACCCTGAGACTGCCGGAGAAATTGAAATGGGGATCCGGGAACAGGCCGGACTGTCGGCAATGGCGAAGGACGCGGGTTCGACTGAAGCAGAACCGGAAAAGAGGCCGGCCCCCATGCGGGGGAAAGTCTAGAAAGATGTATTGGTGTGAAAATGGCCAGCAACACCACGAATCCGTCATTCCCGCGGAAGCGGGAATCCAGTGTCTTTCTCCTTCCGTCCCTCCATTCATGCGGTCCAGCCTGGAACAAAAAAAATCTCTGGATTCCCGATTAGATCCCCGATCAGGTCGGGGACAAGCGTCGGGAATGACGGGATTGGAGAGAGGTGCCCCCTTTGCCCGTCTTCGTATACGGGCGGCGAGCCTGCAAGAGGGATTCCCATGTCCCTGACCGCCAATGAGCTTCGACAGTCGTTTTTGGATTTTTTCCGTGCTGTCGATCACACTGTCGTTCCCAGCGCGTCGCTCCTTCCCCAGGCCGATCCCACGCTCCTGTTCACCAACGCGGGCATGAACCAGTTCAAGCGCGTGTTCCTGGGCGAAGAACAGCGTTCGTACTCCCGGGCCGTTTCCGTTCAACGGTGCATGCGAGCCGGGGGCAAGCACAATGATCTGGAAAACGTCGGGTATACCCGTCGTCATCATACGTTCTTTGAAATGCTCGGCAATTTCTCGTTCGGCGACTATTTCAAAAAAGACGCCGTGCATTACGGCTGGGACTATTTGACGAAGACGCTGGGACTGCCCGCGGATCAATTGTGGGTCACGATCTTTCAGAATGATGATGAGGCCTTTACATTGTGGGAGAAGAGCGTGGGCGTGCCCGCGACGCGGATCGTGCGGCTCGGGTACAAGGACAATTTCTGGCAAATGGGGGAGACCGGCCCCTGCGGGCCTTGTTCCGAAATCCACATCGATCAGGGGGAGGCCCTCGGGTGTGGCCTGGCCTCGTGTGCGGTGGGGTGTGATTGTGACCGGTATCTGGAAATCTGGAACCTTGTGTTCATGCAGTTCGACCGCGATGCCGAAGGCAACCTGCATCCGTTGCCGAAACCCAGTATCGACACCGGCATGGGCCTTGAACGGCTGGCCGCCGTGGTCCAGGGCGTGGACAGCAATTATGCCACCGACTTGTTCATGCCGCTGCTCTCGGCGATTGCCGGCCGGACGGGTTGTACGTACGGCAAGGATGAAAACGCCGACCGGTCCATGCGGGTCATTGCGGATCATTTGCGGGCCATCACGTTCATGATCACGGACGGGATACTTCCATCGAACGAAGGCCGGGGATACGTGTTGCGACGGATTTTACGCAGAGCTTCCCGACATGGACGGCTCTTGGGCGTGACCGAACCGTTTCTGCATGAATTGACCGGCGCGATTAAGACTCAGATGCAAGGGGCCTACCCCGAACTGGCCGATGCGGCTGAGACGTGTCGCACAATCGTCGAAGGTGAGGAGGAACGGTTTATCGGCACGTTGGACCAAGGCTTACCCATCCTGAACCGTATGGTCGGTGAAGCCCAAGCCGGAGCTCTGGACGGCGAGAGCGTCTTCAAACTGTACGATACGTATGGTTTTCCCTTGGATTTGATCGAAGAGGCTGCTCGTGAACAGGGTTTGGTTGCCGATCTCGAAGGTTTTCAACGTGCGTTGGAAGCGCAGCGTGACCGGGCACGCAAATCGGCTGTTTTCGTCGCGGAACAGGAGAAATCGTTTATCACCGAATTGGCACAACAACTTCCTCCTACGGAGTTCCTTGGCTATCAGGCGCTTCACTCCGAGAGCGTGGTGCAGGTTATGCTCAAAGGAGAGGTTCCGGCGGACGAAGTCGTGGAAGGCGAAGACGTGGAACTGATCCTGAATGTCACCCCCTTCTATCCCGAAGGCGGCGGTCAGGTCGGGGATCAGGGGACGTTGACGGGCACGGAAGGCCGGATTCAGGTCAGGGAAACCACCAAGGTTGGCGGAAAACTCCTGCTGCACAAGGGAACGGTCGTCGCCGGATGCGTCCGTAAGGGCGAGCCGCTGGCTGCCGCGGTGGACTCGACGACCCGGCACGGCGCGGCCCGGAATCATACCGCCACCCATCTCCTCCACGCGGCGCTTCGAGAAGTGCTGGGCTCTCAGGTGAAACAATATGGTTCGCTGGTCGCCCCGAACCGGTTGCGTTTTGATTTTTCCTATTTCAAGCCGCTCCGCACCCGGGACCTTGAAGAAATCGAAGCCATGGTCAATTTTCACGTGTTGGGCAATACGCTCGTCCAAACCGACGTCATGGGTATCCAGGAGGCGATTCACGCCGGCGCCCTGGCGTTTTTCGGTGACAAGTACGGTGAACGGGTGCGGGTCGTGGGTATCGGGGAGTTCAGCAAGGAACTGTGCGGGGGCACGCATTGCCGGCATACGGGGGAAATCGGCTCGTTCCGCATTCTCTCCGAAGGCGGGATCGCGTCCGGGGTGCGGCGTATCGAGGCATTGACCGGGACAGGGGCATTGGCGCATGGAAAAAAGCTGGAATCCGACGTCAGGGAATTGGCGGAGTTGTTGAAAAGCAGCCCTTCGGAAATCGTCCCGAAAACACGGAAACTCGTTTCCCAGTTGAAGGAAAAGGAGCGGGAACTCGATCAACTCAAATTGAAATTGATGGACCAGAGTGCCGGGGGCGGCGAGGCCCAAGTTCGGGAGATCCGGGGCATTCACGTTCACGTTCAGGAGGCCCAGGGGTTATCGATGCAGGAACTCCGACTGCTTTCCGACAAGGTGCGGAACAAGGTCCCCAAGGGTGTGATCGCCTTGGGCTCGGTTGCTGATGAGAAAGTCTCGTTGTTGGTGATTGTATCTCCCGACCTGACGCCCACGTTGCAGGCCGGGCAGTTGATCAAGGACATGGCGCGCGAAATTGGCGGATCGGGCGGGGGGCGGCCCGAAATGGCTCAAGCCGGGGGGAAGCATCCTGAAAAATTGGGTCAGGCCCTTGAAAAAGTGTTTGACCTGATCGAAGCGCAGGTCCCTGGATAGTCGTGAACCCGGCTCTACCTCCCCTTGAATCATTGATGCTCAAAAAAACTTTCCTCATCATTTCCGGCGTTCTTCTGTTGGGATTTGGTGTCGGATTCGCGGTGCTGAACCAACTCGAACCCGTTGGCCATGCTTCCCGGGTGACGGTGTTGGATATTCCCGAAGGGGCGTCCTTGTCCGAAGTGGCGGAAGAACTTCACCGCCAGAAGCTGATCAAGAGCGATTGGGCGTTTGTCTGGTTGGGCCGTCTCTCCGGCTCGGACCGGAAGATCATTCCGGGGGAGTATGAATTTCATGGAGGCATGGACCCCTCGCTTATTCTGGAGAAGATCATCAATGGCGAGGTCATCCGGTATACAATCACGATCCCCGAAGGCTTTTCGGTGAGCCAGATTGCCGGTTTATTGCACGAAAAGCGCCTGGCCGACCGGGAGAAGTTTCTTCAATGCACCAGGGATCCGGTCTTCATTGAAACCCTGTCGCTGTCCGTCGATGACCGCGTCGATAACCTGGAAGGCTATCTTTTTCCCGATACCTATCAGTTTGCTCGTCACGTGGCGCCGGATCGATTGATTGCGACAATGGTGGCCCGGTTCAAGCAGGCCGTAACGAAGGAAGACCGGCGACGAGCCGCGGAATTGGGTCTGTCCCTGCACGAGGCGGTCACGTTGGCCTCGGTGATTGAAAAAGAAACGGCCAAGCCGGATGAGCGCCCCCTGATTTCCGGAGTGTTTCATAATCGACTACGAAAGAGCATCCCGCTGCAAAGCGACCCGACGGTCATTTACGCCTTGAATGAATTTGACGGCAATCTCCGCAAAAAGGACCTGTCGGTCGAAAGCCCCTACAATACTTACCGGGTCGTGGGGTTGCCCCCGGGCCCCATTGCCAATCCGGGAAGCGCCGCGGTTCGTGCGGCCCTCTATCCTGAGCCGAGTCAGTATCTGTATTTCGTGTCACGCAACGACGGCAGCCATGAATTTTCGGCAACGCTTGCCGAACATAACCGGGCCGTGAGGAAATATCAGTTGCGTCAACGTCGCCGTTCCTCGTAATCTTCCGTCACCATGTCTTTTGAACAACGCGTCACGTCCCTTGGACTGACCTTGCCGACGCCTCCCCAACCCGTGGCCACGTACGTGCCCTCCGTTCGTGTCGGCGACCTGCTTTTCATCAGCGGCGTGGTGCCCAGCCGTGACGGGCAGATTGTCTTTCAGGGAAAGGTGGGACGCGATCTCTCCAGGGAAGACGGGTATGAAGCGGCCAAGGTCTCGTTGCTCAATGCCCTGGCCAATATCCGTCAGGCCGCGGGTTCTTTGGATCAGGTAAAACAGATCGTCAAAATGACGGGGTACGTGGCTTCTCACGAAGGGTTCAGAGAGCAGCCTTACGTGATCAACGGTGCGTCGGACTTGCTGGTGGCGATCTTCGGAGAAGCGGGACGGCACGCCCGTGCGGCCGTGGGAGTGGCCGAATTACCTCTGGGAGTTCCGGTCGAACTCGAATTGACCGTTCACCTGTTGCCCCGGTAGCCGGAAAGGCCCGTTGTTTGAAATGACGATTCAGGAACGAGCCACGCTCACGTCGTTCTCTTCACGGACGAATAAAAAACCCCCGGATCCCCGCTAAAAACTGCGGGGATTGTAAATGTTCACTAATTCGTTGACAATTTCCGTCGATGGCTTGAGGGGTCACCATCCGTACGAGCACGCGCCAGTGGTCATCCTGGGCGAAGCGAACGGATCTGCTGTTCCAGACGTTCGGCGGCTGAAACGACGAGATTCCTCGCTAGGCCCTTCACTCCGTTCAGGGCAAGCTTCGGAATGACCATTCTGGTGTGATTAGTCTCTCCATTCTGTCAACGAATGAGTGAACACATACAGGGATGACAAAGAAAGGCACAGAACATAATCCTGCTATCCGGGAACTCGACCCGGCGGTCTTATACGTCCCGATTAAGTAAAACTTATTGACGCCAAGAACGCCTTGCTATAAAATCTGCTGCACTAAAAATAACTGAGTGTGCAGTGATATTTATAAAGGGAAAGGGGGAAGGTGACAACATGAAAAAATTCTTACTCGTGCTGGTGGTCATGGGGTTGATTCTTTCATCCGGTCCGGTGTGGGCCAAGGACGGATTATACCTGGGGATGGATATAGGCGTGGCCGTGGCCCCGGACATGGACGTGCAGACCGGGGGATTTGATGATTGGTCACCCGATGGGAAGGGCACACGATGCGACGTTACCCTTAACCCAGAGCGAGTGCAGGGGGGAGACTGTGAAGATGATCCGAGAGCCTGGGGTCCGGCGAATGAGTCTTTTGATGGCGGCTCGGGCATCCTGGCGGGATTGGCCGTGGGGTATCGCCTGGGTGGCTTCAGGGTCGAGGGTGAATATTTCTATCGCGGTGCCCGGTATGACAGTACGGCGACCCCCATTTTTGCTGGTGGGTGGAATCCAAACAACCAACCGGAATATGGCCGTGGTGATGACAGCGCTCCCAATGTCGAAGATGCCGTGGATGACCTGTTGTCGCACAACTTCTTTGCCAACTTGTATTACGATTACCGCTCGGACTCGAAGTTTACCCCGTATGCGGGCTTTGGCATCGGGCTCGCTCAGGTCTCGGTCGCGTACCGGACACGTTGGCAGCGAAGCACGAACCCAGATAACATCACGGTCTTCGACACCACGGGTTCCGAAGGCGCTGCTGGGAGGGCATTGAACGAAAAGCTCGCCGGGTCCGTGACGCATGACCGGGCCAGAATGTCGGATACGCTTTTCGGGTATCAGTTGTTGGCTGGCGTGGATTATCAGGTCAGCGAGCCCCTCACGATCGGGCTCAAGTTCCGGTACGCGATGTTCGGGGAATTCGAGGACGAGTCGGTATATACGAAACTCCGTGGGCATGCCCCGGTGGTCGGGAATCCCCCAGCAAGGCCTGCGACCTACTATATCAGCACGGATGACATTCAATTCTGGGGCGTGAGTCTGAACATGAAATATCAGTTCTGACCGGCGACCTTGGAACGGCCGGAAACGTTGTTTCCGTAACGATTGCCCGCCTGACCGGAACTTCGTCATAGCCATTTGCCATCGGGTGGTCTGTTTTCTCCTGCCGTCATTCCCGATAGAAAGAACTGGATCCCCGATTAAGGATGTCGTGGACGAATCCAGAGTCGTTCTCTTCACGGACGAATAAAAAAACCCTGGATCCCCGCTAAAAACTGCGGGGATGACAAAGAAAGGCACAGAATATAACCCTGTTATCCGGGAACTCGACTCATCGGTCTCATAAGCACTGAACAAGTGCCGCTTATTGACGACAAAACATCAAGCTATAAAATTCGCTGCATTGGAAAACAGTCAGGCATAAGGCATGCAGTGATGTTTATAAAAGGAGCGGTGACAACATGAAAAAAATCTTGATTGTGCTGATGGTCATGGGGTTGGTGATCTCCTCTGGTCCGGTCTTGGCCAAGGACGGATTTTATATAGGAGGGGACTTGGGCATCGCGGTGGCCCCGGGAATGGACGTGGATGCCTGGGATAATGATGTTTCAACTAGATGTGACGGCTTCATTAATAATGACGGGTCAGGTAATCACATGGTGCCACCGTTAGCCGGTGATTGCAATCAGTCGGCTAATAAAAATGACGGATTCTGGACTCAGCAGTTTAATGGAGGTACCGGCATTTTGGCTGGAGCGTCTTTGGGGTATCGTATGGGGAGTTTCAGGGGCGAGGCGGAATATTTCTATCGCGGTACGACCTATGATGACTTGGACAATACAATCCAATTCATAACACCGACTGGGACGGAAGAGTTTCAGGGTGGTAAAGTTGGACAAGAACTCTCTGCCATAGAAGCCGGGGTGGATGACGTGCTGTCGCACAACTTCTTCGCCAATCTGTACTATGACTATCAGTCAGACTCCAAGTTTACGCCGTACGTGGGCGTTGGAGTTGGGTTTTCCCGGGTGTCGCTGGATTTCTTTAACCGATGGGGGAGGAATCCTGATGCCAGCAAAATCACGACGTTCAACGAAACTGAGGGTACTCAAGATCAGAAAGACTTGCTGCATGAACGACTCGCAGGCACAACCACCATCGGTAGGGCCAAGCTTTCGGATACGCTGTTCGGATATCAGGTGCTCGCGGGCGTGGACTATCAGGTCAGCGAGCCGGTGAGTATCGGGCTCAAGTTCCGGTGGGCGGATTTCGGCGAATTCGAGGATGGGCGAGAGTGGGATCAGCTTCGTACTCATGCCTCCGCGGTTGGACCGGAAGCAGGCAGCCCGCGGGTGCGGTACTCAGCGATGACGCAGGATATTCAATTCTGGGGCGTGAGCCTCAACATGAAGTATCAGTTCTGACCTGTCGATCTGAAGCGGTTGCCACCGCCGTGTGGCAGACGGTTGTTCAATCGCCCTGAATTTTGTCCTGAGCCTTGCCGTTGGTTGACGGCAAAAAGGGCCTCGTTATACAGTATAAAGTGGCCGCGTCATTTACTGTGGCGCGGCCACTTTCTATTTCAACTCTCGGGGCGTTTCGATGCGTCTGGATATGAAATATCAGTTTTGATCATGGAAGGGGTAATTGCGATATGAGACACGTGTTTCTTGCTTTACTGGTCGTTTGTATAACGGCTTCGTTTGTACAGGCTGAATTGTTTCCGGCCTCCGGGCCTCCGGGGGCCACGGTGACGATTGGTGGGACCGCGTTCGGAGAGTTTGTTTCGACTGCGGAGAATCGGGTGGACTTCAACGGCGTGCCCGCGTTGATTCAGCTCTGGGAGCCTGATCTGGTCATGGTCAAGGTGCCGCTGGGCGCCAGGAGCGGCGACGTGACGGTATCGGGAACGAAAGGCACCGTGGTAGCAGGCCGGTTTGCCATTCAGCAGGTGAAGATTACCAAGTTGGTGCCGCCGGAAGCGGAGCCCGGCTCGGTGCTCACGATCGAGGGTGAGCATTTCGGGAATACCGCGGGATCGCGCGATCCCAATACCATGTTCGGCGTGAACCGCGTGTTGATCAATGGCATTCTGTCGGAAATCCTGAAATGGCGGCCCGGGAAGATTGACGTCAAGATCCCGGCCAATGCCAAGTCCGGTGACGTGGTCGTGCAACTGGCTTCCTCCGATCCGTTGCCGGATGGGTCATGTTGCGCGCCGGTCAAATATGCCGAGAGTAATCGCATGCCGGTTTCCTTGATCCCCAGTATTTCGTTTGCGCCGAATCGAGGGCCCGTCGGAACCAAAGTCGTGCTGAGCGGGCAACAGTTCGGTGATGCCAAAGGGCCGAATGATGCGATTACGATCGGCGGCAAGCCTGTGACGATTGCCAAATGGGCTCCACGCACCATCGTGGTCCACGTGCCGCTCAACGCCGTGAGCGGGCCCGTGACGTTTCAACAGGACGGGCGTGCGAGGACTTTGGGCCAATTCGAATTGGTCGAACCCGGATCCGATGGGTTGTTCCCGGCTCAGGGGCCGATCGGCACCTTGGTTCATATCAAGGGAAAAAATTTCGGAGTATTTTCCGAAGCGGGGAGTACGGCGTATGCGTTCGATTTCGATCCCGGCCAGAACCGCGTGGAAATTGGCGGGGTTCCGGCCATTATTCACCGATGGCAGGACAACGAAATCAACGTGTGGGTGCCCTATAGCGCCAAGTCCGGTCCCGTTGTCGTGAAGCGAGGCGGTACAATTCCCAAACCCGATGGGACCTGTTGTGCCAAGCAAGATGTCGTCGACTTGGAAGTGGGCTCATTTACCGTGCAGACGCCGAAGGTCACGTCTTACTCTCCGAAGGAAGCCGGGATCGATGAGATCGTCACGCTGAAAGGCGAGGGGTTCGGGGAGTTCCTGAAAATCGCGGAGGCGACGCGCCTGGAATTGAATACCGATGCCCATGATTGGAAGAACTATCGACTGGGGCCCGACGTCTCACGCACGGAAGTGCTGGTGAACGGGGTCGCGGCCGTCGTGGTCTCGTGGAAGGATACCGAAATCAAGGTTCAGGTGCCCAGGCGGCACGTGTTCGGGTTCGGGCATCCCGAAGGGTTTTACGTGGATCCCACCAAAGGAGAAATCGTCGTGCGTCGCGGGTCCTGGGATTTACTCAAAAACGGCCGGTGCTGTTCCCGGAAGCAGTGGCAGAGCGCCGTGGCGGGCGAATTCAAGATTCTGCCACGGGGATTGCCCCACAAGGAATTTTTCTACGATTATACGCAAGAGCCTTGGAGAACCGACCAGGCACCGTGAAAGTCGTTCCATCCTCTTTTTATGCCCTCCTTCGGTTGATGCTCGCGGCATTGGTCTGTCTCCCGGGCTTAGCGGGACAGGTCCAAGCCGGAGAGAACGTGGTTTCGACCATCCAGAAGAGCGGCACGAAATCCACGCTCCTCGGGACGTTCTTTGTGAGCGCGCAACGCGGTTGGACCGTAGGCGCGGGGGGAACCGTCTTGAAAACGGAGGATGCGGGGGAGACGTGGCAGGCAGTGACGCGTCGCACCGCGGCCCTGTTAACAAGCGTCTATTTTACGGATTCTCAACACGGGTGGATCGTCGGGCAGAACGGGACCATCCTGCATACGAATGATAGCGGGAAACAGTGGCACCGGCAGGTTGCCGGGGTTGGTGCCGCACTCTATGACGTGTATTTCCTGAATCCTTCGCAGGGCTGGATCGTCGGAGACCGGGGCACCATTCTGCGGACTGCGGACGGTGGCGCGACGTGGGAGGATCAAAGCAGTTCGACCGCGGTGGATTTGTTCGGCGTACAGTTCATCGATGCGCAAAACGGGTGGGCGGTCGGTGCGATCGGAACAATCCTCGTCACGCGAGACGGCGGGCAAAACTGGATTCAACAGGCCACCGACAGTGCCACGACGTTCTTCGATCTGTACTTTACGGATCCCGAGGGTGGCTGGGTTGTAGGCTCCCAGGGTGCCATCTTTCAAACGATCACCAGTGGAGAAAAATGGGTTGATCGTACCCTGCCGTGCGGGTCTCCCTGTATCAGGCCGCCGGACTTTTTACAAGTCCAGTTTACCGGGTTCCGGGCCGGGTGGATCATTGGCGAGCGAGGCGCATTTCTGACCACCACGGACGCCGGTTTCACGTGGACCGAACCGGAACTCTCCGAGCCCTTCAGCCTCTATGGGTTATCCTTTCCGGACCCCAAGATCGGCTGGGCCGTGGGCGACGGCGGAATCATCCTGAAGATCACTGTCCCTTCATCCTCTTGAATCTTTCAGTCCCGGTTACCCCAAATTTCCCAATTTATATTGCAGGATGCTGAGCGCCACCAATGGAGCGGTTTCGCTCCGAAGGATGCTTTTGCCCAGCGTAATGGATTGAAAGCGTTGGTCGAGAATTTCCTGCACCTCTTCCTGTGTCCATCCTCCTTCGGGGCCGACAACGAGCGCGATAGTGCCTCGGAACGTGTGATCGATGGAAAGGGAACCGAGACTTTCCTCCGCACTTCGTTCAAGTAACGCGCACCGGAGTGTCGCGTGGGGAACGTGTTTTAATAAATCGGATAATGTCATGGGTTGGATGATCTTGGGGTAGGTCCATTGCTCCGATTGCTGTGCGGCATCGACGGCGATCCGTTGCCACCGCTCTTGCGTGGTTTGGACGCGACTTGCCGGTGGACGGACGATGACCCTCGACGTGAGCAATGGAATAATCTCGGCGACTCCAAGCTCCGTGGCTTTTTGAATCATCCAGTTCATGCGATCCCCTTTCAGAATGGCCTGAAACAGGACAATCGGAGCCAATGGCGCGGGTGGACCTTCGATTTTTTCAAGGATGGAGGCCTGTAGCGATTTCGACTCCAGGCGGTCGATCCGAACCCGGTATCGAGACCGGCGCTCGTCTCCGACACAAATGTTCTCGCCTTCACGGATGCGGAGACTCCTCGACAGGTGAGTGAAGAGGGGACCGTCAATCGTGACAGTGTGGTTGGCAATCCGGTTTGATTGAATGAAAAAGACCGGCATATGGCAAAGGAAGGGGAGGGGATAGGATAGGATAGGACGAGACGGTCGCCTATTCGAACATGTTCTTGACCTTGCCGAACAAGCCGTCTTCCTGGTCTTTCGATGCGGTTCCGCTTTCTTCGGCAAAGGCGGTCAGCAGTTCCCGTTGTTTGGCCGACAGTTTGGTAGGAACGGTGACGTTGATCCGAACGAGTTGATCGCCGATGGCGCGACCTTTCAATGCAGGCGCTCCCAGTCCTTTGAGTCGAAGAACCTGATCGTGTTGGGTGCCTTCGGGAATTTTGACGCTGGTTTTACCTTTGAGCGTCGGCACATCGACTTTGCCGCCCAGGGCAGCCGTGACCATGTCCAGCGACAACTCGACGAGAATGTCATTGCCTTTTCGGGTAAAGACCGGGTGCGGTTTGACTGCGACTGCGACGTAGAGATCGCCGGGCGGACCGCCATTGACACCGTGTTCACCTTCGCGAGCCAAGCGAAAGCGCATGCCGGTATCGATTCCCGCGGGAATGGTAACGGATAGGGTTCGTTCCCGGTACACCCGTTTTTGCCCGCGACAAGTGGGGCAGGGATCCGTAATGATTTGTCCTGTGCCCTGACACTGCCCGCAAGTCCGGTTGATCGAGAAGAAGCCTTGTTGCAGTCGAATCTGCCCGGTGCCCTGACAGCCGCGACATTGTTGGACGGCATCGTTTGATTTGGCTCCCGTGCCTTTACAGGAGTCGCAGCCTTCCCATCGCGGGATTTTGAGTTTGGCCTCTTTCCCCTCGATGGCTTCTTCAAAGGAAAGTTCCAGGTTATATTGCAGGTCATTGCCCTGCTCCGGCCGGCTCCGGCCCCCTCTCCCTCCGCCGAAGAAATCTTCGAAAATGTCTCCGAACACATCGCCGAATCCTTGCCTGATGTCGAACCCTTCAGCTCCGCCGAAACCTTGCTGGCCCGCCGAATGCCCGAACATGTCGTACCGTTTCCGCGATTCTTCATTGCTCAGGACTTCATACGCCGCATTGGCTTCCTTAAACTTTTCTTCGGCTTTTTTCTTGAGTTGTGGGTCGCTCTGCAAATCGGGATGGTGCTGGCGGGCCAGCTTTCGGAAAGCCTTCTTGATCTCGTCATCCGAGGCGGCCCGATCGACTCCGAGCACTTCATAATAATCCCGTTTGGTCACGCTAGCCATCTTTTCCGGTCTATCATTTTAGTTGTGTGATAATTGCGCGTTGCTTCTGCAGCACCGGCTTGCTGTTTTTTTTCTGCTCCTGCAACCAGCTAAAGGCAGCGTCGTAGTTCGTACGAAAACCTACCTGCTTGATGTGTCCTTTGCTCCATCCCGGCTCGCTCCGGTGCTCTGCCTCACGGCGGTCTATGTCGTTGGTAATACCCGTGTGGACAATCCTATTGCCTATCTTGAAATGGTACCTATAGGTGTCTCTATCTGTCGGCATGGCCGTTCTCCTCAAAAAGGGTCGATAACTCGTACGCTATCTGCACAAACCTGATTATATCAATCTGGGCGCGGGTTGTCTTGCGTCTGTGGGTGCTCCTTATAGTGATTCTGTCAGTATAAACTCGCTCGACCTTTTTCTTCGAGTCCTGTTTTGGTGCCCGGTAAGGCAATATTTCTTTGGCATGAATGACAGAATTGCACGCATGTCTGAAGGTTAGCGGATACTCGCTGTTTTTTGAAAAATCAGACCAATATTCTCCGCAATTCTGCATACTGAAGTTGTCTTTTCTTTCTTCCAGCAAGTCCAGTAGGCCACGCACCGCCGTTGCGACCCATAGCATCAACCTTCTTGTCTCGTTTTCATGGAAAACCTGTGTCCAAACAACCACGTTTTGGACTTTGGCCACTTCTCTATCGGCCAGAAGCAGACTCATCACAAGATATAAATCCTTGCGTAGAGTCAGCATATCAACGATGGGGTTATCTGTAGATCTCATTGTTCTGCTAGAAACTCCAAAGCATAACTGTTACGACCGTGAATCTTGAGTCTAATCAAATTATTTTTCCTTATCCACCTCTTCAAATTCGGCATCGACCACTTTTTCATCTTCGGCTTTTCCGTCGCTCGAGCCGCCGTTGGTGCTTGTGCCGTCTCCGGCGTTGCTGGAAGCGTCTGCCGACGTCTTTTTGTACATTTCTTCCGCGAGCTTGTGCGAGGCGGTCGTGAGGGTCTGCATGGCGGCTTTCATGGCTTCCACGTCTTCTCCCTCCATGGCCTTCTTCATGCCGTCAATCGCTTCCTGAATTTTGGTATTCTCTTCTTCGGGAATTTTTTCTCCGTGTTCCTGGAGATTCTTTTCCGTTCCATAGACCAGGGAATCGGCTTGATTTCGGATCTCTACGGTTTCGCGGCGTTTTTTATCCTCTTCGGAATGCGCTTCGGCGTCCTTCACCAATTGCTCGACTTCTTCCTTGCTCAGACCGCTGGACGCCGTGATCTTGATGGACTGTTCTTTTTGCGTGGCCATGTCCTTGGCCGAAACGTGGACGATCCCGTTCGCGTCGATATCGAACGTGACCTCGATTTGCGGCATCCCTCGCGGGGCCGGGGGAATGCCCACGAGATCGAATTGGCCGAGCAGTTTGTTGTCATTGGCCATTTCCCGTTCGCCCTGAAAGACCCGAATGGTCACGGCGGTCTGATTGTCCGCGGCGGTGGAAAAAATCTGGCTCTTCTTGGTCGGAATCGTGGTGTTGCGGTCGATCAAGCGCGTGAAGACGCCGCCCAGCGTTTCAATGCCCAAGGACAGGGGAGTCACGTCCAGGAGCAGCACGTCCTTGACGTCGCCTTTGAGGACGCCGCCCTGGATGGCGGCTCCGATCGCCACGACTTCGTCGGGATTCACGCCTTTATGAGGTTCCTTGCCGAAGAAGGCTTTCACCCGTTCGATGACTTTGGGCATCCGCGTCATCCCGCCGACGAGTACCACTTCATTGATCTCGCCGGCGGAAATGCCGGCATCGGCCAAGGCTTTTTTGCAGGGCTCGATGGAGCGGGTGATCAGATCGTCGACGAGCTGTTCCAGTTTGGACCGGGAGAGTTTGAGCACCAGGTGTTTGGGGCCGCTGGCATCGGCGGTGATAAAGGGTAGATTGATTTCCGTCTCCTGTGCCGACGACAGTTCGATCTTGGCCCGTTCCGCGGCTTCTTTCAGGCGTTGCAGCGCCATGCGGTCGTTTTTCAGATCGATCCCCTGATCCTTCTTGAATTCGTCCACCAGCCAATCGATGATGCGAAGGTCAAAATCGTCACCACCCAGGAAGGTGTCACCGTTGGTGGCCTTCACTTCGAACACGCCGTCCCCGATTTCGAGGATCGAAATATCGAAGGTGCCACCGCCGAGGTCGTATACGGCGATGCGCTCTTCTTTCTTTTTCTCCAGGCCGTAGGCCAATGAGGCCGCCGTAGGCTCGTTAATGATCCGAAGGACGTTGAGCCCCGCGATCTGGCCGGCGTCTTTGGTGGCTTGGCGCTGGCTGTCGTCAAAGTACGCGGGGACGGTAATCACCGCCTCCGTGACTTTTTCCCCTAAAAAGTCTTCGGCCGTTTGTTTGATCTTTTGAAGGATCATCGCCGACACTTGGGGGGGGCTGTATTGTTTGCCTTGGATTTCTACGTGCGTGTCCCCGTTCGAGGCGGCGAGAATCTTATAGGGCAACCGCTCGGTCGCTGTTTTGACTTCCTTGGTATTAAACTTTCTTCCCATCAGGCGCTTGACCGAGAAAATGGTGTTCTCGGCGTTCGTAATAGCCTGACGTTTGGCAATCTGGCCGACGAGCCGCTCTTCCTTGTCCGTCACCGCCACCACGGACGGCGTGGTGCGTCCGCCTTCCGAGTTGGCAATCACCTCCGGGTCGGTCCCGCTCATGATGGCGATACACGAGTTCGTCGTTCCCAGGTCAATTCCAATAATCTTGCTCATGCTTCGGCTCCTTCCTTCGATTCCTGTGCTTCTTCATCGCCTGGTTCCGGTTTGGTTTTCGCGACGGTCACCATGGCTGGTCGCAATATCCGGTCGTGGACAAAATATCCTTTCTGATACTCATCGACGATGACGTTCTCTGGGATGGTCGTTGATTCGACTTGTCCTACGGCTTGATGTTTGGCCGGATCGAAGACTTCTCCCACGCTCGAAACTTGTTTGATGCCCGTTTTTTGGAGGGTATCGAGAAAATGTTTGTATGTGAGGTCAACCCCCTCCAGGAGTCCTTCGATACGGTCTTGCTCGCGCCCGGATTGCAGTGCCCGTTCCAGGTTGTCTAAGGTAGGCAGCAAGTCCTTGAACAATTTTTCGTTTGCAAACCGGATGGTATCCTGTTGGTCTCGTTGAACCCGACGCTTGTAGTTGTCGAATTCCGCGGCCAGGCGCAAATATTTGTCATTCAGGGCGTGCAGTTCCTCGTCTTTTTCGAGAAGTTGGTTGGTTAGACTTGGAACTTCTACATTTTTCTGAGGATTTTCAGGTATCCCTTCTGCATCCGTGTCAACTGACTCGATATCCGGATGATCGGAAAGTGGCTTGGATACTGTGTCTTCACCACGAATTTCATCTGATTGTTGAAGATTGTCGCTCATGTCACAGCTCGGATGTCTTGCTCAGATAGTCATCAAGACCTGGTAAGTCAACTGAAAAAAGTGAAAAAAGTGATGAAAAATGCGAAAGAAAGGCGGGGTTCCGGTTTATGCCGGAACTCCAATCGGACGATCGCCTATTGGCCGGTTTTGCGGCGGTAGAGCAATTCCAGACCCTCCAGCGTGAGCGACGGCCTTATTTCTTGGAGAGTCCTCGATATTGGCGCAAGAATTGGGGCAAGGCCGCCGGTGGCGACGACCTTGGTTGAGCGACCGATTTCCTGTTCGATCCTGGTCACCATCGCATCGACCAGTCCGGCATAACCGAAGATCAAACCGGATTGGATGCTGCTTGTCGTATCGGTTCCGATCACGCTTTTCGGACGGGTCAGCTCGACGTTGGGCAATTTGGCGGTATGGTGATGCAGGGCCTCGGCGGCGCTTTTGATCCCGGGGGCAATCGCCCCACCCAAATATCGTCCGTCTTCGGTGACGGTGCAAAACGTTGTGGCGGTTCCAAAGTCCACGATAATGAGATGGGTTCGATAGCTTGCGAACGCCGCAGCCGCGTTGACCAAACGGTCGGTTCCGATTTCCTGAGGGTTGGCATATTCGAGTGTCAGCCCAAAGGGAAAGTCAGGGGAGACGATGAGCGGGCAGTGCCGGAAAAAGGTTTCGATCATGGATGCAATCGTCGGGGTCAGGGGAGGGACCACGCTTGAAATGATGGTCCCGTGGATATCCTTGGCCTGAATGCCGGATTTCCGTGTGAGCGACGCGAAAACGATACCGTATTCGTCGGCTGTTTTCGTGTGATCCGTGGCCAGACGCCAGGAACTGCGCAGGGTTTGTCCGTCGAACACGCCGGAGACGATTTGGGTATTGCCTATGTCGATCGTCAGAAGCATGGATTATCGTAGATGTTGAACGTCACCCGCTCGAATTTCCAGGGTGTGAGCCTTGCCTTTTTGCACGGCGGACACCAGTAAGGTCCCATCGTTTCCGATGTCGATGGCCGTTCCGCGAATAGTCTCTCCTCCAACACAGGAAATCTCGACCTCCCTCCCAAGAGTTGCACAGGATGCCGTATACGATTTTCGTACGTGTTCGAATTGTTCCGCTTCCACGCAATCATACCAACTTTCCAACTGGTTGAACATATCGGCGATCAGGCTGTTTCGATTATGGTCCTGCCGGGTTATCTGGTAACACGAGATGGCGAGAGAGCGAATTTCTTCCGGGAAATCAGTTTCCCGGCAATTGACGTTGATTCCGAATCCTACGACGCACGTCCAGATCCGGGAGCCGTGACTCGAGCTTTCACACAAAATTCCCCCGATCTTTTTGTCGACGTATAGCAGATCATTGGGCCATTTCAGCGAAAGCTCGATGCCGCAGGAACGTTGGGTCGCTTCAGCAAGAGCGAGTCCCGTCACCAGAGGGATCCAGGAGACGTGACGCGATATGTTCGGATGGTTGAGGATCAGGGAGCCATAGATATTGAGGTGAGGCGGAGAGATCCAATGTCGTCCCAGTCGCCCTTTTCCGGCCGTTTGAGCCTCGGCGAGAACCGCGGTTCCGTGGGTTGCCCCGGAGCCGGCCAGTGTGAAGGCCGTGGCATTGGTCGAGGCCAGTTCTTCAAACAGATGAAGCGAGCGACCCAGCCTGCGCGTGGTCAACCGTTTCCGGATGATTTCAGCCTCCAACCGTACGGATGGCGTGGGAGTCGACATGCGTGAGCGACGTTATTGAGCGACCACGGGAAGCACGTCCAGGCTGATATCGACGGCCGGCGCGGAATGGGTGAGGGCTCCGATTGAAATGGCATCGACGCCCGTGGCGGCATACTCGCGGACGTTCTCGATTGTGATGCCGCCCGAGACTTCGGTGTGCGCCTGCCCTTTGACGAGGTCCACGGCTTCCTTGACGAGAGACGGGGGCATGTTGTCCATGAGCAGTACGTCGGCTCCACCGTCGAGGGCCTGGGTCACGTGCTCGAGGGTCTCGACTTCCACGCAAATCCGGAAGTGACGGGAGAGTCGTTCCTTGGCTTTTCGGCAAACTTCCCTGAGGGTCGTGCCGTGCGCTTCCAATAGCACCAGGTGATTGTCTTTGATGAGGACGCCGTCGCTCAACGACATGCGATGATTGGTCCCGCCACCGAGTGCAACCGCCCATTTTTCAAGTCGTCGAAGGCCGGGAATGGTTTTTCGGGTATCGACGAGAACCGTGGGATAGTGCCGGATCTCGGCCCGGAATCGAGCGGTCAGGGTGGCAATGCCGGAAAGATGCTGCAGGAAATTCAGGGCCACTCGTTCTCCTCCCAGAATGGCACGGGCCGGTCCTTCAAGGGCTGCGAACGTCTGACCGGCTTCAAGCGTGGCTCCGTCCTCGAATGTTGCGTTCACCACGACAGAAGGATCCAGGACCCGATACACGGCGTTGAGAACCGCGACGCCGGCAAGGGTCAGGTTCTGCTTGGCGACCACGTTGGCTCCCGCACGAAGGGCCGGGTCCAGGAGCGCGCGCGTGGTGACGTCGCCGTCAGGCGCGTCTTCTTTCAAGGCCGCCTTAACGAGCGATTCGAGTTCAAACGGAGGCAGGGGAGTGGATGACATGGGATTTCAGGACACCATTTTCCGGAGTTGTTGCTCGCTGCTGGCAAAGAGCGAGAGTTCGGCGGTCAGAAGCGCCAGCCGGTCCTTTGACTCTTGAATCACCTCCGGCGACGCCTTGGCCGCGAAGTCCGGGGAGGCCAGGCGTCCGTGGAGGCGCGTGGCTTCCTTTTGTTTGGTTTGCGATTGTTTCTCGATGCGCGTCAATGCTTTCTTGAGGTCCACCTCGCCCTCAATCGTGATGCCGATCGTGAAACTTCCCACCGCGAGATGCAGGATACGATCGGCCGGCCACGTGTCCCGTTCGGCAATGGAGACCGTTCCGCGACAGAGGTGCGCGATATGATCTCGTGCTTCGTTCAAACGTGCGACCTCTTCCGGATCTTTTGCCGTGACCAGGATCGTCAGGGCTTTGGATGGTCCGTAATCCAGGAGGGCGCGTCCGGTTCGGACCGTGGTGACGATTTGTTCGATGATGGCAAAGGTCTGCTCCGCCTCAGGGTTTTCCCATTCATTGGCCGCAACCGGAAATGGCTGGCTGACCAGGCTGTCCCCCTGGTGCGGCATCGTTTGCCAGATTTCTTCCGTTAAAAACGGCATGAAGGGATGGAGCAGGCGTTGAAGGTGTTCGAAGGTTTGCAACATCGTGGCTCGCGTCGATCGGGCAGCGGGCGAGTCCCCGTTTTGCAGCACGGGTTTGATGAGTTCCAGATACCAATCGCAGTATTCGTGCCAGATATGCTGGTAGAGTTGCCCCGCGGCCTGATCGAACCGGTATTCTTCGAGCCGGGACGTCACGGTCCCGGTGACGTGGTTAAGCCGGCTCAAGATCCATTGATCCACGAATGGCTTGTCGGCAATTGGCCGTGATTCGGACGGCCCGTCCGCGTGCATCAGGATGAAACGCGCGGCGTTCCAGATTTTGTTGGCAAAGTTCCGGTAGCCTTCGATCCTGTTTTCGGAGAGTTTGATGTCGCGGCCCGGCGAAGCCATCGAGGCCAGGGTAAAGCGCAGCGCGTCGGTCCCATATTGCGACATCTTGGTCAGGGGATCGATGACGTTACCCTTGGATTTGCTCATCTTTTCGCCCTCGGCATCGCGCACCAGGGCGTGAATGTAGACGTCACGGAATGGGGGTTTGCCGGTAAACTTGAGGCCCATCATGATCATGCGCGCCACCCAGAAGAACAGGATATCCAAGCCCGTGACCAGCGTGGACGTCGGGTAATAGGTTTCGAGATCCCTGGTGTTTGCGGGCCACCCCAATGTGGAAAAGGGCCAGAGAGCCGATGAAAACCACGTGTCGAGCACGTCGGGGTCCTGAATGAACTGATTTTGTCCGCAGGTGGGGCAGGTGTCCGGCGTCGTCTCGGCGACAACGGGTTCGGCGTGCGTGGGGATCAGGTGACTGCCTCCGCCTTCGAGAATCCTGCGTGCTTCAGGATGGCACGTGGCGCAATACCATGCCGGGATGCGATGGCCCCACCAGATCTGCCGGGAAATGCACCAGTCTTTGATGCCTCGCATCCAGCCAAGATAATTGTTCGACCATTCTTCCGGGATGATGCGGATGTGCCCTTGTTCCACCGCGGCAATTGCCGGGTCGGCCAGCGGTTGAATTCTGACGAACCATTGAGGTGAAAGAAACGGTTCCACGACGGTTTTGCAGCGATAACATTTTCCCAAAGCCATTTCATGATCTTCGGTTTTGACCAGGAGGCTCCGATGTTTCAGGGCGTCAACCACAATGGGACGGGCCTTGATAGCCGGGAGGTTGGCAATAGTTTCCAGAATGTCCGGCTCGACTCCGGCGTCCCGAAGCGCCTTGGGATTCAGGAGGGCTTGATGACTCAGCAGGGCAATGCGAGGGAGTTGGTGCCGTTCACCCGCCTCGAAATCATTGAAGTCGTGAGCCGGGGTGATCTTGACGGCGCCGGTTCCAAATTCCCGATCCACCAGGATTCCATCGCTCACGATCGGAACGGTCCGGTTGGTAAGCGGCAGCTTGATAAATTTTCCTATGTGCCGGTTGTACCGGGGATCCTCTGGATGAACAGCCACCGCAGTGTCGCCGAGTAACGTCTCCGGTCTCGTGGTGGCGATGACGAGTGAGGTGTCGTCGTCGGCCAGCGGATAGGCAACGTGGTACATGGTGCCGTGAACCGGCTCGTGCTCGACCTCAACGTCGGAAAGGGCGGTGAGACAGCGGGGGCACCAATTAATCAACCGGTGTCCGCGATAAATGAGTCCTTCCCGATGCAGACGAATGAAGACTTCGCGAACGGCTTGGGACAATCCCTCATCCATGGTAAAGCGCAGGCGCGCCCAATCGCAGGAAGCTCCGAGTCGTTTCAGTTGATCGAGGATGGTATTGCCGGAGTGCTGTTTCCAGGCCCAGACCCGTTCAATGAACGCGTCGCGCCCGAGTTCCTCTCGCCCCGTGCCTTCTTCCAAAAGCTGACGCTCCACCACGTTTTGCGTGGCAATGCCGGCATGGTCGGTTCCCGGAAGCCAGAGGGTATTCCGGCCTTGCATGCGGCGCCAGCGAATCAGAATGTCCTGCAGCGTATTGTTCAGCGCGTGCCCGATGTGCAGGGAGCCCGTGACGTTGGGGGGAGGGATGACAATCGTATAGGGTTGTCCGGTCGAGTCGGCGGGAGCGCCGAAGTAGCCCCGGTCGATCCAATATGGACCCCATCGGGCTTCAACGGCTTGCGGTTCGTAGGTTTTACTGAGTTGTTGGGACGCCATAGGGATGAAACTCACGCTGGCAAGGCTAAAAATCTTAGCATGGGGGGGAGGCCCTCGCAACCAAAGCGCCGGTTGTGTTCACAAGAACGAATGTGATAGAACCTCACCACGCTTTTACAGGGGATTTTACTGAGTTATCGACAATTACGCCTAGCAGGACCAGGGAGCATTCGATGCCCAGAGGACGAGAAAAAGATCGAGAGCTTCGTCGCAAACACCGAAAGAATCAACGACGTATGAAGGCTCTTGAGCAAGCCCAACGCAAAGCCGGCACGAAAAAGTAGCGGCCCCATCTTCAAATCTTCTCTTTCCTTGATGGGTGAGGGTGTATTAAGGATTAGTTGTAGCGCCCAGCCCACAATCACCGCCCAGGCCATGTTTTTTTCTTTCCCCCTCACCACAGCCCTCTCCCTCCAAGGGAGAGGGAGTAGATGAAAATAGCATCTCGACATGCCGGGATCGCTTATTAAGGTCGTGTTTTTCGATGCGGCCGGAACCTTGTTTCGCGTCAAGGGATCCGTCGGGGACGTATATCTGCAATATGCCGCAAAGTATGGCGTGCCTCGTTCGCCTGAC
Organism: Nitrospira sp.; assembly: GCA_011523385.1. Lineage (GTDB taxonomy): Bacteria > Nitrospirota > Nitrospiria > Nitrospirales > UBA8639 > Bin75. The sequence continues at coordinate 173,072 of WTGX01000004.1, forward strand.
ATGGTGACCAAGGTGAACCAGGCGTTCAAGGATGCCTTTCGTCAAGCGCCTCCACCGATTTTTGCCGTGGAGCAACCTGAAAAATTGAAGCAATGCGAAAGGCTCTGGTGGTTTGACATCGTGCATGCGGTGTTCTATCGCGTCGGCATGTTCGAAGGGTTCGATGATTATTTCGAGGAGGTCTACGAAGCCTTTAGCAGGGCGGGTGCATGGGACATCTATCCTGAAGTGCCGGAGGTTCTGCGGCAATTGCGCTTGCAAGGGTATGAACTGGGGGTCATCTCCAATTTCGATACACGGTTTTTTGAAATTATCCGGGCGTTACGGTTGGAGCATTTTTTTGATTCCATCACGATTTCCAGTATCGTCGGATCGGCCAAACCGTCTCCTCAGATTTTCCAACGTGCCTTGGAGCAACACGTGGTCGAACCGGAAGAGGCCATGCACGTGGGAGATGATCCCAAGGAAGATTTTGCAGGAGCCATCAATGCCCGGTTAGCGGGAGTCCTTCTCAATCGAGACAAGATAGGCATGGACGACGCGATACCTTGTGTTGCCGACCTGCGAGGCTTGTACCATTTTCTTCAATAAAGGAACCTCTGATTTAATGCACTATCGGGGGCAGGCTATTCTTAATCGGGGATCAGAGGTTCCTAAACACAATGTCCGGTCCCTTCCTTGACTTCGGAAATGACGGCCTGTTAGACTTTTTTCCAACTACTTGGTTTTATTTGAAAAATTCTAGTTATTCATAAAAATAAATACGTAATTTCAATGCCGTACGCGAAAAATTTTTAGTATGGCTTGAATATTGTGAGGGATGTCATGAAAGATTTTTTTGAGTTGGATCGTGATCTGATTCCGCAGTGGGGTCAGTTGATTTCAAGGGTCGAAGGCTTTGAAGAGGACTGGGGCGCCGGCGAAGACGCCGATCAGGAAAAGCTTCCTGATCCGCCAAGCGGCGTCAGGGCCGTCGCAGGCAACGGATTTATTACACTGAGTTGGGATGCCGTGCCGGATGCGATGTATTACAACGTCTATTATCAGACCTCTCAAGGGGTCAGCATCAAGCCCAATGAACTGACTCGTCCGATTGCGAGTCAGGAAGATTTCAATCCCGTGATCGGAGTCACCAAGGAAAAAGGGAATTGTATCGAAGGTCCTTCCTGTCCCTACACGCATAACGATCTTGCCAACGGGTTGTGTTACCACTACGTGGTTACCGTCGTGACCGCGGATGGAGAGAGTCGGGAATCGGAAGAAGTCATGTCGATCCCTTCGCCGTACTTACCCGTGTTGCAGTTTGGGCAGGAAGGCGTCGATGACGGGGAGTTTCGTTCACCGACCGGCATTGCCCTCGACAGCGACGGGACCATCTACGTGGCGGATACCGATAATCATGCCATTCAACGGTTCGATAAGGACGGCAACTGTTTGGCTCGTTGGGGCGGGGAAGCCGACTCGGAAGACGGCACGTTCTATTATCCCCGCGGGTTGGCGACCGCTCCAGAAGGACACGTGTACGTGGCGGACAGTGGAAACAACCGCGTCCAGAAGTTTGATCCCGACGGAAACTTTTTGAATGCCTGGGGCAAGTTCGGCTTTGCTTGGCGCGGGGCCGAGGCCGGGAAATTCGACGTGCCCTGGGGGGTGGCCACGGACCAGCAGGGCAATCTCTACGTGTCAGACACGAGTAACTCTCGTATCCAGAAATTCCAGTCGGACGGCAGCCCCCTGATCAAATGGGGAAAGGACGGGAGTTTCGACGGCGCCTTTTACTTCCCGCGAGGCCTGGCGGTCGACTTTGCCGGGCATATTTACGTGGCCGATGAAGGCAACCATCGCATTCAGAAATTCGACTCCCGGGGCAATTTCCTCGCGAAGTGGGGAAGAGAAGGCATGGGTCTCGGGCAGTTCAAATCTCCCTGGGGCGTGGCGTGCGACGCTTTGGGCAACGTGTACGTCGTGGACAGCGGGAACCATCGAATTCAGAAGTTCGATTCCAACGGGACGTACCTGTGTTCGTGGGGCAACCGTGGGCTTACGGAAGCCCAGGTGAATTTTCCTTCCGGTATCGCAGTGGATAAAGAAGGGTACGTCTACGTGGTGGATAGTGGGAACTATCGCATCTTGAAATTCGCACCCACGGAAGAGGAACTTGCCAGGGGCCGGGAAAAAGCCGACAAGGCCGCAGAAGCAGAAGGCGCCCAGCTGACCGTGCCGTTGGTGGGGAAACCCGGGGATACCGAAGCGATGCTGAGTTGGATGGAGGTGCCCGGCGCCGTGTCCTACAACCTCTACTTCAGCACCGATCCCGGTGTGTCCAAAGAGACAGCGACGCTTATTGAAGGGGTGACGAGTCCTTATACCCATACCGGCTTGACGAACAATACGGCCTATTACTATGCGCTCACGAGCATTGATGAGCATGACGTCGAGAGTTCCCTGTCCAAAGAACAGGAAGTCATGCCCGTGCTGATCGACGTGGCCGCCCCGCAGAATCCGGATATCGTCCTGAATCATGGGGCGTATATGACGAATTCGTTGGACGTGGTGGCGACTATTTCAGCCAGGGACGTGGATACCGGCGTAGCAGGCTATTTCATCTCTGAAAATCCCATGACTCCGGGTGCGACCTTGCCGGGATGGATCGAAGTCGAACCGGAACATCGTTTTGGGGCGACGATTCCTCTGACCTTATCGCCCGGTGACGGGCCGAAAACGGTTTACGCGTGGTTTAAGGACGTCGGTAATAACATCTCGATTCCGGCCAGTGCGAATATTTTGCTGAATACCTCGGGGTACGTATGTACGGGGAAATGGGGAAAACCGGGTCGTGGGGCCTCGTTGCTGCACGGCGGTGAGTTCATGGCGCCGCTCTACGGGCTGGCCATCGACAACCAGGGTTCCCTGTTCGTCATCGACAACGGCAACACCCGTGTTCAAAAGTTCGATCGCAATGGGAACTTCATCTTGTTGTGGGGAAATTTCGGCACGGCCAATGGGAATTTCAACAGTCCCACGGGTATCGCGTGCGATGGAAAAGGTGACGTGTACGTTTGCGATACCAACAACCATCGCGTACAGAAGTTTGACGGAAAACTGGGCCAATACCTCATGAAAATCGGTGGACGTGGGAACGGAGAAGGTCAGTTCAATGCGCCTTGGTCCATTGCCGTCGACCGGGTTCGTGGCTATCTGTACGTTGTCGATAGTGCCAATTTTCGCGTCCAGAAATTCGATGAGGACGGTGAGTTTGTGATGCAGTGGGGCAGTTTCGGGAATAACGACGGGCAATTCTATTTTGCCCGGGGCATTGCCGTCGATCAGAATGACGGGATGGCCTACGTCGTGGATATGGGGAATCACCGTATCCAGAAGTTTGATACCAGCACCAACGTCCTCCCGCAACTCGTGGCCAAATGGGGTGGGGGGATTGGTCCTGGGCACGCGAGCAGCGCGCAGGCCCAGGAGCCGGGCCAATTCCGTTCACCCTGGGGAATTGCGGTAGACGGCGCGGGTGACGTCTACGTCTCGGACACTGGGAATCAGCGGCTGCAAAAATTTGATCGGGACGGAAACTTCATCACCCAATGGGGAGGGTTCGGCAATGCCGAAGGGCAATTCAACTTTCCCTATGGGCTCGTGGTCGATCATCGAGGACATGTTTTTGTGGTGGATAGCGGCAATATGCGCGTGCAACACTTCATGCCGGCCGAAGACGCCGAAGAGTTCCTGCAGGAAGAAGCGGAAACAGTGGCGGCCCTTCCCGAAGGCGGCGAAGAATAGCAGCCTGCCTCGCTTCCGTGAGATCGGTAAGGCCCCCGCGAAGGCATGTGCCATCCGGGGGCTTGATTTTTTCAGTTTTTTGTGGTTGAGCCCGTCGATTTTTTTGGAAAATCTTGGTAAGCTGGTTTCGCATTTTTTCTCACCGGTTTTGTTCATCGACAATTTTGTGGTTTCTCCCATAATGGCTCGGTCGTAGAGGTGTATATTTTCTGAGGAACACGAAGGATGGCTCTTTGGGACAAAACGCGAATCGGCTTGACGTTTGATGACGTGGTGTTGGTGCCCGCCAAATCGGAAGTGATGCCCAGCGACGTGGATTGTTCCACGCACGTTTCTCGCCATATTACGATCAATATCCCGATCCTGAGCGCCGCCATGGACACCGTGACGGAAGGCCGGTTGGCCATCGCCCTGGCGCGGGAAGGAGGCATCGGGGTTCTTCATCGGGCCATGCCGCCCGAACAACAAGCGATTGAAGTCGATAAAGTGAAAAAGTCCGAGAGTGGCATGATTCTCGATCCCATTACGATTGCACCCGACCAAACCATTCGTGACGCCCATGAAATCATGGCGACGTATCGGATCTCCGGCATTCCCGTGACGAGGGAGAAAAAGCTGGTGGGTATTCTGACCAATCGGGATCTGCGGTTTGAGTCCCGGTTGGATTTGCCGGTGTCCCAGGTGATGACGCAGGAACGGTTGGTGACGGTGCCGGAAGGCACGAACCTGGCCAAGGCCCGGGAAATTTTGCACGAGCATCGGATTGAAAAATTGCCGGTCGTCAACGACGAATTCGAACTCAAGGGGCTCATCACGATCAAGGACATCCAAAAACAGATCAAATATCCGAACGCCTGCAAAGATGCCCATGGCCGGTTACGGGTGGCCGCGGCCGTCGGCGTGGGAGAGGACGTGCCGGAACGCGTCGAGCGACTGGTCAAGGCCGGGGTGGACATGCTCGTCGTGGATACGGCGCATGGTCATGCGCAGAGCGTCATCGATACCGTGAAGATGATCAAACACACCTATTCGTCAATGGAGGTGGTGGCGGGGAACATCGGCACGGCGGAAGCGGCCAAAGATCTTCTGACCGTGGGCGTGGACGCGGTGAAGGTTGGCGTGGGACCGGGTTCGATCTGCACGACGCGGATCGTCTCGGGCGCCGGCGTTCCCCAATTGACGGCCATTGCCGATTGTGCGGAGGCGCTGAGCGGAACCGGCGTTCCGGTGCTGGCCGACGGCGGTATCAAATACTCGGGCGATATCTCCAAGGCGCTGGCCGCGGGAGCCTCGGCCGTGATGATCGGGTCCCTGTTCGCCGGTACCGAAGAGTCACCGGGGGAAACCGTCCTGTATCAAGGCCGCACGTATAAGGAGTACCGGGGCATGGGTTCGCTCGGAGCCCTGGAGCGATGGGGCCGGGACCGCTATCGGCAGGAAGGGCAGGCCGCGGGCAAGCTGGTGCCGGAAGGGATCGAAGGCCGTGTGCCCTATAAGGGCCTGCTGTCCAATATGGTATATCAACTGGTAGGTGGCCTGAAAGCCGGCATGGGATATTGCGGATGCCGGTCCATCCCCGAGTTTCAACAAAACGCCCGGTTCATTCGTCTGACCAACGCCGGATTGCGAGAAGGTCACGTTCACGACGTGGTGATAACCAAGGAGGCACCCAACTATAGGGCTGACGTTGAATAACGTGAGCCGGGACCCGACTGCGACAACCCTGTCAGCATCCATGGCGTCCTGTCACGATACGATTGTCGTCCTTGACTTCGGATCACAGTACACCCAACTGATAGCCCGCCGGATTCGAGAATCCCACGTTCATTCCATCATCCTGCCTGCTTCCGCTTCCCTGGAAACGATTCAAGCGAATCGACCCAAAGGCATCATCCTGTCCGGGGGCCCCGCCAGTGTGACGAGTGCCGGACGCCCGGAATGGTCAAGAGCGATTATGAAGGAAGTGCTGCCGGTTCTGGGCATTTGCTACGGCATGCAATTGATAGCCCAGTCCATGGGTGGGCGAGTGGGCCGGGCGAGGCGCAGGGAATTCGGTCGCGCGGAATTGCTGGTCCAGGACGGATCGGATTTGTTCAGGGGGCTGGGTGAGAAGCCCCCATTTTCTGTCTGGATGTCGCACGGAGACCGGATCGAAACGTTACCCACCGGCTTCAAGCCGATTGCGCGGACGTCGAATTCTCCCATTGCCGCGATGAAATCGGTGAACCGGAGGCAGCGCCTCTACGGCCTGCAATTTCACCCTGAAGTTGCCCACACCACGTTCGGCGCACGTATCCTCAACAACTTTGTCCGTCATATTTGTGGGGCGAAACCGACCTGGACCATGGGATCGTTCCTGCACGATTCCATCGAACAAATCCGTGAACAGGTGGGCAAGGAGAAAGTGCTCTGTGCCCTGAGTGGGGGCGTCGATAGTACGGTGGCGGCGGCCATGACCCATCGGGCGATCGGGAAGCAGTTGACCTGTGTGTTTATCGACAACGGCGTGATACGGAAACATGAAGCCAACCAGCTTAAGCAGGTATTCGGGTCGTTGGACTTCAAGGCGGGCACCCATTCGCTTCGCTCAGGGCAGGCTCCGGCCCGCCCCTACATCCGTATGGTCGATGCCTCTGAACAATTTTTACGGGCTCTGGGTCGAACGACCGACCCGGAAAAAAAACGAAAGATCATCGGCCGGCAATTCATCAAGGCGTTTGAACATGAGGCGCGGACCATCGGCAACGTGCGCTACCTGGTCCAGGGCACGCTCTATCCCGACGTAATCGAAAGCGTCAGCCACAGGGGACCTTCCGCCACGATCAAATCGCACCATAACGTCGGCGGGCTTCCCGCGCGGATGAAACTCCGTCTGGTCGAACCGCTCCGGGAATTGTTCAAGGATGAAGTCCGGGTCCTGGGTAAGGAACTGGGGCTGCCGGACGACGTGGTTCATCGGCATCCCTTTCCGGGGCCGGGCTTGGCCATTCGCATTCTCGGAGCGGTGACGCCTGCGCGCGCAGACATGCTTCGTGAAGCGGATGCTGTGTTTATCGATGAATTGAAGGCTCAGGGCTTGTACCGGCAGACGTGGCAGGCGTTTGCCGTGTTGCTGCCGGTTCGCACCGTGGGGGTGATGGGCGATCAACGGACGTATGAGCACGTCATCGGGTTACGAGCCGTGACCAGCGTGGACGGCATGACCGCGGATTGGGCCCCGTTGCCGCAATCTTTCCTGGCGCACGTGGCGAACCGGATCATTAACGAAGTGCCGGGAGTGAACCGCGTGGTGTACGACATCAGTTCCAAACCGCCGAGTACGATCGAATGGGAGTAGCCGACGACACTCCGAATTGCTCATTGGTATGAAATAGCCTGAAGCCGTCATTCCTGCGTAAGCAGGAATCCAGTGTCTTTCTCTTCACGAACGAAGGAAAAAGCAAAGACCCTGGATTCCAGTAAAGCGACTGGATCCCCGATCAAGTCGGGGACAAGCGTTGGGAATGACAGATTGGAGAGAGACGTCCATTTTTCATCTCTTGGGGTGCAGGCGGCCAGCCTGCATGAGGTAAGGAGGGATGAAGGGAAGGTGGCGACCGTTGAAAACCATGATGGTTCGATTGCAAAAAGTCATTGCCGCCAGTGGAGTGGCTTCCCGGCGCGCGGCCGAAACCATGATCCGGGAAGGTCGCGTCACGGTGAACGGTAAAATCGTGCGCGTGCTCGGAACCAGCATTGATCCGTCTAAGGACCACGTGAAGATTGATGGTCGTCACGTGCAACGGACCGAGCCCGAAGTCTTCGTCCTCCTGCATAAACCTCCCGGTTTCGTGACGACGATGACCGACCCACAGGGCCGGCCCACGATCGCGGATCTGGTGGCGAAAGTGAAAGTGCGGGTCTTTCCGGTCGGCAGGCTGGACTATGACACCGAAGGCCTGCTGCTTCTGACGAACAATGGAAAGGTGGCGCAGGCGTGCGTCCATCCCCGCTACCACGTGCCGAAGACCTATTTGGTAAAGGTGTCGGGGGTGTGTACCGACGACGAAGTCCGGAATCTGCAGGACGGCATCGCCCTGGACGATGGGATGACCGCTCCCGCCGTTGTCAGGAAATCCGGAAAGGCCAAGGCCAATTCATGGCTGGAACTTACGATTCACGAAGGCAGAAAGCATCAGGTCAAACGGATGCTCGAAGCCTTGGGGCATCGCGTCATGCGCATCAAACGAATTCGTTTCGGCCCGCTTGCCTTGGGAGATCTGCCCGTGGGCGCTTCCCGGTTTGCCACCGATGCCGAGGCCAATGCCCTGCGGGCAATCGTGCACCGAGCAACCGGTCCACGGAACGCCCGGGCGCGGGCTTCGCAATCCGACTTGCAAAGTATAAAGCCGGATGGGGATACTGGTCCGCCGCGCGTGCGTCAAACGAATCCTTCGGCAAAAAGAAATTCAAACAGCAAGGTTCGTCCGGCTCCCGGTCGTGCCAAGCGGGCAGGACGAGCCATGAAAGGCCAAGGTCGCACGCGCACTCGGGAAAGGCGAGCAACAGGGTGAAGCGGACACACCATTGCGGAGAATTGACGCGTGAGCAGGATGGTCAAACCGTCACGTTGATGGGATGGGTGCATGGTCGTCGCGATCACGGGGGCGTGTTGTTTATCGACGTGCGTGACCGTTTCGGTGTCACGCAACTCGTGTTTGACGTGGAGGCCGATAAAGCCATTCATGGACGAGCCAATGAACTCCGTAACGAATTTGTGATAGCCGCCACGGGAACGGTGCGACTCAGACCCGAGGAGTCAATTAATCCGCAGATCGCAACCGGAGAAATCGAAATCAAAGTCGATGCATTGGACGTGTTGAATCGAGCCAATACCCCGCCATTTTTGATCGAAGAGGACAGCCAAGCTACGGAAGCCCTTCGGTTGAAACATCGCTATCTGGATTTGCGCCGTCCCCCCATGCAACGGTTACTCACGTTGCGTCATGATGTGGTTCACCGGACAAGGCAGTTTCTTCATGAACGCTGGTTTCTGGAAATCGAGACACCGATTCTCACGAAGAGTACGCCCGAAGGGGCCAGGGACTATCTGGTACCGAGTCGCGTCAATCAGGGGGCCTTTTTTGCCTTGCCGCAGTCACCGCAGTTGTTCAAGCAGATCCTGATGGTCGGCGGAGCCGATCGCTATTTTCAGATCGCCCGCTGCTTCCGCGACGAAGATCTGCGGCTCGACCGGCAGCCCGAGTTTACGCAGATCGACCTCGAAATGTCGTTTGTGGAACAAGACGACGTCATGAACCTCACGGAAGAGTTGTTGCGCCTCGTGTGCAAGGAAGCTGCGGGTATTTCCTTGCCGTCTCCCTTCCCGAGGCTGACCTATCAGGAGGCCATGTCACGGTATGGGACCGATAAACCCGATCGTCGTTTCGGATTGGAGCTATACGATTTCAACGAAGTGGCCAAACGCGTCGAGTTCAAAGTGTTCCGGGAGACGGTCGAAAAAGGCGGGCAGGTTTCCGGACTCCTGGTCAAAGGCGGCGCGGACATTGCGCGTAACCAGATTGACCGGCTTATTGACGTCGCCAAAGAGTTTGGAGCCAAAGGCCTCGCCTGGGTCAAGATTGTTGAAGGATGGCAACTTGAGTCGGTCATTGCCAAATTCCTCGACGCCGGACTGTTTCGACAGGCGCTTCCGGACGCCGGTCCCGGAGATCTCCTGCTCTTTGTCGCGGACAAACCTCCCGTGACGTATGAGGTGTTGGGCCGGCTTCGATCATACCTTGGAGTCGAATTGGAGTTGATCGATGACGACAAATGGGAGCCGGTCTGGGTGACGGATTTCCCCATGTTCGAATACGATACGGCGGAACAGCGATACGTGGCGTTGCATCATCCCTTCACGTCGCCCCGCATGGATGACCTTCCCAACTTGCATTCCGACCCGCTGCACGTTCACACCCAGGCCTATGACGTGGTTCTCAACGGATTTGAGATCGGCGGGGGCAGCATTCGTATCCACCAAAGTGAGTTGCAGCACAAGGTATTCAACCTGCTGGGGATTTCCAAGGAGGCCGCTCAGGAGAAGTTCGGGTTTTTGCTGGACGCGCTGGAGTATGGCGCCCCGCCTCACGGTGGGATTGCCCTGGGCCTGGACCGTCTGGTCATGCTACTCGGCAAAGCCGAGTCCATTCGAGAAGTGATTCCCTTCCCCAAGACACAAAAAGTGCAATGCCTGATGACCGAAGCCCCGTCTGACGTCGGGCAAACCCAACTCAAAGAACTCGGCATCAGACTCGACGTTGAAATCTAAGGAACCTCTGATTTATTGCACTATCGGGCGCAGTGCGGCGTTGTGTCCTCGCTCAACCCTCGCCTATCTATTTGATAAGCCTCGGGTTTCGCTGTGGGACGCTTTGCCCTGCATCCCGCTATCACATTAAACCTGTCCTCGACCCCCGATTACAAACGTCGGGGGCAGGCTATTCTTAATCGGGGATCAGAGATTTCTTTGCACATGGTGAACGCACGCAACTTCAGTTTCAGGCGTTGAGCACGTTGACCACGATGCTGTGCAAGCCCGTGGCGCCGTTGGGTTGGGGACGGGTGATTGTTGAGGTTTGCACGGTGCCGGTGGTATCGACGGCGCGAACGGACACCATGCTCTTGCCGTCCGGCATGTCATCCCGTTGATAGTTCCAGACCACCCAGGACCAAGGCGAATGAGGTGGCTCGATAGTAGCGTCGAGCCAGGTTTTCTCCTGGTCGAAACTCAGTTGCACCTGGGCGATGGAATTGGGACCGCCGAAGGCAATGCCGCGGAACTGTACGTTGGGTCCGCGGATGGATTGATAATGTCCGGGACTGTCGATGCGGGAAAAAATATGGATCGTTCCCTCGTCGGTCCATCCTTTGCGTTGCCAATATCCCTGATAGTCCCCGTTGTACACTTCAATTTCCGTAATCCACTTGACGTTCTTGATGCCGTATAACCCGGGGACGATCAGGCGCAATGGAAATCCATGGGCCTTGGGGAGCTTTTCCCCGTTCATGAGATAGGCCAACATCACTTCATCGTGCATGGCCCGTTCAAACGGAATGCTGTCATGATAGGCGTCGGCTCCGCGGAAGATGACGTCCCGCGCGGTTTCAGGGTCGGCTCCGGCCTCAACGAGCAGTTCCTTGAGGGAAATCCCCCGCCAGATGGCATTGCCCAGGCTCGTTCCTCCCGGAAGGGTGTCGATGCAGATGAGCGTGGAAACCTGGTCGAACGGTTTGCGATTCAGGACGTCTCGCCACTTGAGCACCATGGGGTTGGCGACTGCGCCCTTGACCATCATTTGCCATTGCTCCTGGTCGAGATCGCGTGAGAGGTTGTACGGAGAGTCCATGTAATTGACGGTATAAAATTTATCGTTGGGCGTGAAATACCGTGTTTCCCGGGGAGGCACGGCAAACATGCTGCCGAGGTCGCACCCGCCGGTGAGGCTGCCGAGGCCTGTCAGGGTTCCCAGGCCACCCAGTTGAAACAATTTGCGCCGTGTGATGTCCATGATAGAGGTGGGGGAGTATTCGAAGAGTCTCGTTCCCTTGCAATTACTATAGTACAGTGCCTGACCCTCTGCAAGAGGGTGTGTCGCAGCGTTAGGATTCCCGCTCGGGTTCAGGGATCTGCTTCATACATTTTCTCAGGTACTTCGGGGAGCGAGCGTCAACGGAACGGGCTCCCATAACCGGCCGCCGTTGTTCGTCCGGAAGAGTCCGGCGCGATTGGTGCCGACGTACAAGGTCGAAGGATCCATCGGACTGATGACTAATGCCCGAATATTGAGATTGGTCAGGCCTTCATTGATCGCGTTCCAGGTTTGGCCACCGTCCCGGCTGATATGGACTCCGGCTCGACTCGCCACGTACACCACGCCGGGGGTCATCGGGTCGAGAATGAGATCGCTGAAAAATTGGTCGGGCAGGGTTTCACCGATCCGTTGCCAGGACTCCCCGTCGTTGGTGGTTTTATAGAGTCCTTTCAACGTGGCCGTGTACACGGTGTGGAGCGCATGCGGGTCGATCTTGATCTTGACTACGCTGAGGGCACGGGACGCTTTCAAGACCTCGGGCGGCACCAGGCCGTTGTTGACTTTTGTCCAGTTTTTGGCCCCGTCAAAAGATCGATAGACGCCTCCGCTGGTGCCGGCATACAGGGTTTGCGGCTGGTTGGGATCCACGTCGATGGTGACGACCATGAGGACTTCAATCATGCCGTCCATGCGTTTGGCCCAAGTTTTCCCGGCGTTTTCCGTTTCAAAGACCCCCATCGACGTTGCGGCTAAAATATGCTGGCTGGACCCCGGGACGAATTTGATTTCGTGGACGACCGAGGTAATGGTCACGCCCTCCAAACCCTTGCGCTGCGAGATCCACTGGTGGCCGCCGTTAAAGCTCTTGAAGATCGCATCGCCCTTGGTTCCGGCGTACACGTTGGCGGGAAGCAGGGGATCGACGGCAAGCGAAATCACGCGCGAATGGGTCATGCCTTTTGAAACGTTGGTCCAGGTCTTGCCGGTATCGCGCGTCTTGTAGATGTAATCGTTCGTGGCGACGTAGAGCAGGTGAGGCTTGGTTGGATGCAAGGCAATCTCGACGACGGGTTCACCGCTTCCGCTGCAAGCCGAGAGGATCAGACAAAAGACGAGAGTTGAGGAAGGACGTATCAACGTGGATTCGCGGTAGGCATGGCATCTCGAATGCCGTGAAGAGGCCTTACATATTAAAGTAATACTTGAGATTCAACGAGAGACCCCAGAAGCTCAGATCATTGGCTTGAATGGCGTAGCGAATGGGCAGATTGTATCCGGGAGTGCCGGGCCGCCCGACCGTGGATGTGTGCCCTCTCAGCGACTTCCAGGCATTATTCTCGTCCTTGAAATCGTCAAAGGCATTTCCATAGCGGAATTTCAAGCCGACTGAAAATCGCTCACTCCAGGCGTAATCCATGCCCGCGATCCACTGGTAGCCGAACAGCGTGTCTGACAGCACTTCGTCGGCTAACGTGGCCAACCCTGCCGCGTTGCGATTTCGACCCAGGTCCCGGAGTGTCGTTTCGTTGTTGGTTCGGATTGAAGCTCCCGAATAATCCATTTGCATGCGCATCACCCCTAACCCAACACCCAGATAGGGAGTGAACTTGGCCGATAGCATATTGTGAAAATCATAGTAGACGTTTGCGAAGAAATTGTCGGTTCGGAAATCGCTGATTTTTTCGCTTCGTTCGACAAACTCTGCTTGTTTGGGATCGCCGGGAACGTTGAGCGCCAGACGTTCACCGCTTTGCTCGCGCCGGAAGTACTCGGCTTCAAGGCGAAAGTCGCGCCACGCATAGCCGAGATTGACCCCGGCCAGAAAACCCGTGCCCAGATCAAAATTGTTCGGACGGCCCGGCAGGTCTCTGGGTGAACATTGCTCCAACGGAAGTGGGACCGTGGTTCCGTCGCTCAGCGTGTCCGCTTTCAACCACTGATCGCAGTTTGTCGGTATACCATTGTTCGTGCGGGTGGACTTGAGATCGTTCGGGAGGGAGATTCCGACGTCCGCGCCGAAATAGAATCCTTGTCGTGCATGCGTCTCGGAAGCTCCGGCGTCTGAGACCGGGAGCAGGAGAAGCATCATGAAAACCGTTGCAATGAAATGACGTGCCATCATACGCATCGAGAATCTTTCATGCTCTATCGAAATTTGTCGGACCTCACCAGTGTTACTCGATTAAGGGAAGGGTGGAGGCGGGCGCTTTGTCGGCACGTTCGTAACGTGCCATGGCCTCGGGCATCCATTTTTGAAGGTTTTCAATACGTGTCTTATGGGCAGGGTGAGTTGACAGGAATTCCAGAGAGGAACCTTTGGAAGATTCCGCCATGCGTTCCCACAGAAGTACGGCTTCTCTCGGGTCGTATCCGGCCTCGGCGGCCAGGAGTAACCCGATGTAGTCCGCTTCCGATTCATGGCTTCGACTGAAGGGCAGCAAGACACCGATCCCCAACGCCTGCATGGCCAGTGTCTGAGTGATAGGCTTCAGGTCCAAGGCTGCCGCGGCGATCTGCATCCCCACATTGGCTGCCGAGTGCTGGCTGACCCGTTCGGCACCATGGCGGGCCAGGGCGTGAACCACTTCATGGCCCATGATCGCCGCCAACCCGTTTTCGTTTTTGGCCTCAGGGAAAATGCCCGTGTAAAATGCGATCTTGCCGCCTGACAGGGCCCAGGCATTCTTGGTCTTGTCGTCTTTGATCACCGTGACTTCCCATTGGAACGATTTCGCGCGTTCGGCGTACTTGGATTGTTTGGCCGCGGCAATAATCCGTTCGGCCACGCGTTGCACGGGCTCCACTTCCGCCGGGTTGTTGGAGATGACGACCCTTGGATCATTGAGCGTTTGGGCATAAGCTTGGTTGCCCATGTGGACTTCCTGGCTTTCCGGGATCAGCAGAAACTGCGACCGGTTCGTGTACGGGTTCGTCGCACATCCCGCCAGGTTGATGATGATAAAAAACAGGGTCAGCGTTTGCATCGCACGCTTGACCATGTTTCGAAAGTGCATCGGAGTCTCCTTGCCCGATGGGTTTTGCCTCATTTGTGCAAAATTCTATTCTTACGATTCCGGGATGGAAATGTCGAGTTCTTCAACCGTTTCATAACGCGCCAGGGCCGGCGCCGTGCCTTGGCGGGGCCCGATGATCAGGAACACGAATTGGTCCGGTTTGATGTGCGTGCGAGCCGCTTTCCGGACTTGATCCACGGTCGCTTTCTCAATGCCCATCCTGAATCGGACAAGCCAATCGGACGGATACCCGAAATATTCATAGGTCAGAAATTTTCCGAGGATTTTTCCGGGCGAATCCACGGAAAAGACAAAAGAATTCAGAAGGCTGGCTTTGGCCTTGCGGACTTCCTCTTCGGTCGGAGGTTCCGCGTTCATGATTTTCCGGGCTTCCTCCAGCAAGGCGTCAATGCCAGCCTGCGTAGTGTCCGTTTTGGTGGACATGGAAAAACTGGCGGTGGCCGGATAGTCCCACCCGAATCCGATCCCGCCATGCACGTCATAGGCCAACCCTTTCTGCGAACGAACGTTGGAAAAGAGCCGGGCCCCGAAAGAACCGGAGACGATTTGATTGATGATGACGACCGGATGGTAATCCGGGTGTTTTCGCGTGAGGCCCAAATGGCCGATGATGATCTTGGCTTGGGTCATGTCGCTTTTTTCCACGTAATACACGTTTTTCGTTGTGGAGGTCTGGTAAGGGACGATCGGATCGTCGAAGGATTTTCCTTGCGGCCACGCTTCGAACGTGCGTTTGACCAGGTCCAACGCCTGCTCCGTTTGAAAATCTCCAACCAGGCCAAGAATGATACGGTTCGGGACGAAATATTTCGCATGCCAGTCGATGAGGTCCCGTCGGGAAATATTATTGACGGTGGCATAAGATTCGACCCGGGCGTACGGTGAATCCTTGCCGTAGACCAACTTCGAAAATTCCCTCGATAGGATGCCGTCAGGATCGTCGTTTTGTCTGGCAATGCCTGCAATGATCCGGGTTTTGGCGATGGCGAGTTTGCCCGGATCAAATCGCGGATTTCGCAGGACGTCGCCGAAGACCGTAAACATCTCGGAAAAATCTTCGCTCAGACACGTCATCGAGGCCGAGCCACTGGCCACACCGATGCCGGTTTCTACGGAAGCGGCTTTGCTTTCCAGGTAGTCATCCAGTTGATCTCCGGTGTGTGTGATGGTGCCTCCGCTTCGCATGACGGTTCCCGTGAGCGAGGCCAAGCCGACCTTGTCGGCCGGTTCCAGCCGGGAGCCGGTCCGGATGCGCGCCGAAACCTGAACGGTCGGGAGTTCGTGATCTTCCATGAGCAACACCACCATGCCGTTGTCCAGGACGACCCGGGTCGGTTGGGGAACGTGGATGTCCGGTAGGGGGGGATACGACAGTTGCTCAACCGAGTCCACCTGGCCGGTGACCGGCGTGGCCAGGAAGAAAACGGTCACGGCATACGTGAGGATGAATGGCAAACGTTTGCTCATTCACTCGCCTTTCCGAGCCGCGGTTGGCGTGGGGACGGCGGGTGTCACGGTCTCGATCTGGGCCACGACCCGGTTGGAGTCAACGAACGTTTGCTTGGCAATTCGCCTGATGTCTGCTTTCGTGACCCGGTCAAAACGTTGAATGTAGCGAAACAGTTCGCGCCAATCGCCAAAGAGGGTCTGGTAGTCCGTCAAGCTCATGGCCAACCCGAGATTGCTTTTCAAGGAATAGATCAGCCCGGCTTTGGCCCGTGTTCGAAACTTGGCTAATTCTTCGTCCGTGACGTCTTCAGTCTTCAGGCGATCCAATTCTTCACGGATAGCATGCTGAACGGTTTCGTTGGCAACCCCGCGCGCGGGTACCGCATACGCCACCCACAGGTGCGGATATTTTTCTCCCGGGTAGGCTCCATAGGCGCCGGCGCTGACTGCAATCTGTTTGTCTCGAACCAAAGAGCGGTAGAACCGGGAGGTCCGTCCGTTCGTCAAAATGTCGTCGATGGCGTCGAATACGGGTTGATCGGGATGCGTGGCTGCGGGTTTATGGTACCCTTCCATGTAAAAGGGTTGAGCGGAATCCTTGATCGTCACCACTTTCTCCGCGATAGACGGGGGTTCCACGGTTCTCAAGGCTGACGGTTTTGGTCTGCCGGGAATCCGGCCGAAATAGGTTTCCAGTAAGGGGATCAAGGTCTTCGGGTCAATGTCTCCGACGACCGCTGTGACCATGTTGGATGGCACGTAATAAGTGTCAAAGAATCCTTTGGCATCGGTCATGGTATAGGATTGAATGTCACTGGCATAGCCGATCACCGGATGATGATAAGGATGAGCCGTGAAGGCCGTGACCACGAATTGTTCAAACAGTCGACCGACGGGCCGGCTCTCCGTGCGCATCCGGCGTTCTTCCATAACCACGTCCCGTTCTTCGTAGAACTCGCGAAACACCGGGTACAGGAATCGTTCCGACTCCAGATAACAGAAGAGTTCGATCTTGTTGGCCGGGAGTGCATAAAAATAGCCGGTGACGTCGGCGCCGGTAAAGGCGTTTAAGGCGACTCCGCCTTCTCGTTCAACGATGTCCCCGAACGCATTTTTTTTCACAAATTTCGCAGCGGCTGCTTGCTTGCTTTTAAAGACGCTAAAGAGGTCTTCGATGTGTTGGGCATCGGACTGGGCATTCAACTTGGCCTCCTGATAAGCCAGATACGCCCGTTCCAACTCCTCCAAGGCTTTTTTCTCTTCTTCGTAGTTCTTGGTGCCGAGTCGCGGCGTGCCTTTAAAGGCCATGTGTTCAAACATGTGCGCGAGTCCGGTCCTCCCCGTGTCTTCCTGCGCGGACCCCACGTTTACGACCGTCATAAAGGCGAACACCGGGGCTACGGGGCGTTTAACGAGAATAAAGGTCCAGCCGTTCTTGACGGTGTATTCCGTGACGTTCTGTTCGAAGGATGCAAGGTCAATTGCTTGAGAAGCGGAAGGAAAACAGAAAATGCAGAATAGAAGCAGGGTAAAAAGGCGTCGTGGCGGTCGCTGTGTGGGAATCGAAAGCATAGGCAGGTTTGCGCAAGAGTGCTTTCTGATATCCTAACCAGTTCACTGACGCCTTGCAAGTTAACGGTAAACCTTCAGGAACAAGTCGAATAATCAGACGGGAGAGGACGCGATGAGAAGGATGGAGGAAGCACCGTTATCACTACAGAGTCACGTGTGCCCCGCCTTCTTTGGGTCACGCTACATGAGCGACTGCGCGAAAAACCTGACTGCGAGTCCGACGCCTACGGGATTGCGAGACGGGGTGGGGAATCGCTGTATTTGGCGGCAAAAGGGCTGCTACCTGCGTCTTGAATGAGTTCAGCAAGGCCTGGTCCGGGCGGTTGCGGGAAAGCACCCGTAAACCGATCAACAGACTTAGCAAGGTGCGAGCGGTTGTATCCGGAATCACCGCCTGGGAAATTTCTCCTCTGGCTTGGCCTTGTAGGATCATTTTGCGGAAAAAATTTTTTTCTACGTAGGCGAAGATTCGATTGACGATTTTTGACACCTTTTCGTCATGCGGGGACATCTCCAAGGCCGTGTTGACAATATAACATCCGTTTTGCTCCTCACCCTTCGATATTCCATCACAAATTTCGTCGAATAAGGCGATTATAGCCTGGCGGGGTGAATTCGCCTTTCTGATCTTTGTGAAAAAGGGCTTCGCGTAGGTGTCATTATAGTTGTGCAAGGTTTCGATAAAGAGGGCGTACTTATCGCCGAATGTGTCATACAGGCTGGCGCGGTTGATACCCATGGTTTCCACGAGATCCTGTAGGGACGTCCCCCTGTAACCTTGATCCCAGAAGATCAGCATCGCTTTCTGCTTGACGTCATCAATGGCAAATTGTTTTTTTCTCGGCATGCCTATAGCCCCCTTTTTTTGATCCAGGAACACTAAATGTGGGGAGTGTACCAAAAGTACAACCCAAATTTCAAGTATGCTGGAAATCAAGCCGAGGTGGCCTGACGGTTTTGTTTTAGAGGCAGTCGAATATGCCAGTCCGAAACGAAGAAATATCGAGATCGAGCCCCGGACCGTGCCACGGTTGAAGGAGGGGGCCTTCGTACGAATATCCACCAATAACCGGATCAGTTTCCAACAACAACGGCGTGTCGAGATCCAGGACGGAACACCCGCCGATACCCAAGGCGATGCCGTAAGAGCACCCCATGGCGACTCGGGTCTCCACCATCCCGCCCAGCATCACATGAAGACCGGCGGCTTTCGCCACGTTTGCCATGAGGATTCCGTCCAATAAGCCGCTTTTGGTAATTTTAATATTGACGTAGTCCGCCGCCCGGTGACGGATGACGGCTTGGAGGTCACGTAGCGATTGCGCTGATTCATCTGCGGCAATGGGAGCATGGAGATCACGTTTGAGTTCGGCGTGGCCTTCGAGGTCGTCCTTGGCCAGCGGTTGTTCCAGGAGGAGGAGTGTGCCGCCAAACCGGTTGATGCCTTGTACCAAGGCAACGGCTTCCTCGCGCGTGTATCCCTGATTGGCGTCAATTACGAACGCCACGCCGGGACAATGACGATGCAGGGTTTCCACTCGACGAATATCCTCGTTCACGTCATGGCCGACCTTCATTTTGAAGAGACGAAAGCCCCGTTCATGCCATTGTCGGGCGAGTTCCTTGGTTCGCTCCAAAGAGGCGATGGGAATGGTGACGTCCGTTTCGCGCGCACGCACGTCTGCTCCACCCCACAGGGCCCACAGGGGGACGTGAAGCGTGCGTGTCAGGGCATCGAGGAGCGCGGTTTCCAATCCACACCGGGCCGCGGGCGCGTCGGGTGCGCGTTCGGACAGTTCGTGGCCGAGTCGTTGATAATAAAGCGTCGATTGTCCGAGCAGGTGTTCTCCCAATAGCCGGGCGTTCTTCAGGCTGCTCTCGCGATCTTCCCCGGTGATGGCGGGAAATGGGGCAATCTCGCCGTATCCGATGGTTCCATCACTCAGTGTCAGCCGTACGAAGGCGTTTTTCGCCACCTGGAGTTGGCCCGTGGCCACGACAAAGGGGTCGGTGATGGGAAGATCCAGCGGGCAGAATTCAATGTTTGCGATGGTGAAGGAGGAGGCGCTCATTCCGGAACGTGAAGCGTCAGAAGGAAAAAGGCGGGATCAGGAGAAACGATCACTACTACAATGGATCACCCGTACCGGTCATTCTCCCACGGTAAGGCGGTGTTGGAATACCCACGCACTTCCCAGAACCCTTTTTGATCTTTTTCCGCGAAGGTGATGGTTCTGATCCACTTGGCTCCCTTCCAGGCGTACCGTTTGGGGATGATCATGCGAACGGGTCCCCCGTGGTCTTTGGATAGTGGTCTGTGATTCCAGGAATGGACAAGAAAGACGTCCTCGTCGTCGCAGACTGAAAGAGGCAAGTTGGTCGTATAGTCGTCATACGACTCAAAGAGCACGTATCTGGCTTCCGGCTTGGGCTGTACCGTGTTAAGGAGATGCCGAAAACTCACTCCGACCCATTCCATGCCTAGCTGGCTCCAGGAGGTCACGCAATGGAAGTCGGACACAAACGGCTGGTATGGCTGAGCCTGATAGTCCTCCCAGGTCCACGTGATGGGATGCTCAACCAATCCATCCACCGAGAGCTTCCATTCTTCAAGTGAAATTTGAGGTTTGTATCCAAGGTCCAGCACGGGCCAATTATTGACAAGATGCTGCCCGGGGGGCAGACGATCATCCTGATACTCCTCGTCGACCTCACGCCCGGAGATCTCACGGCGGTGCAAAGCCATTTTCTGTTTGGCTTGAATGGTTTTTTCGTTAAATTCCATGGGTTACTCTTTATTCTCCGTTTATCATGACGGCTACATGAAGGTTACACTGGTTTCAGCTTCGCCATTATTCCTTCCACGTGAAACCGGCGGCACCGGCAAGGGTCCTGGGAGTCTGTAAACCGGTGTGGCGTTTGTCGTCGATGATCCAAGTTGGATAACTGCGAATGTTGTTTGCCGCGCACGGTGCGGTAAGAGGACTGCCACGCCCCCCGGAACTGCATTCCACGTACGGCAGCCGTTTCGCGGACGCTTTGAACAGGGCTTTCTGCTCCTGGCAACGTGGACACCAATAGGCTCCGTAAAACTTGGCTCCCGTCTCGGTCAGGTGGACGGCCAGCGCCTGAAGCTGCGGGTCCTCGGGGCCGGCCGCCTCGTCGAATACCCCGCTGTAGTGCAGGTGGAGTCCGCCGACGATGAGCACGGCGACCACGCTCGCTTCCTTTAACGACGTTGTCCAGTCCGAAGGCCGCTGCACGAGCGTCAGGATCATGATAGCCGTGATGGTGCCGAATGAGGCGAGGCAGTAGGTACAGGTCGCCTCGATTTCCACGATGGAGATCACGGTCAGGTAGGCACTGACCCCGAACCCGCCGACTGCGACGAAAATCAGGGGAGTCCAACTCTTGGATTTTGTCCTGGCTCGCCAAGCCAGCGCGGCCAACGCGAGGTAGGTGAACAGGCCCCACGTGGCCATGGGCATTCCGAGAAACGCGGCCCAACGACTGCTTTGGACCAAGTCGCATCCCGAGCCCTCGCCACAGAAAGCCGGGTGTGCTTCAAGCAAGGCGGTGTAACTGAGGTACGTCGTCAACACGATGCCAAGGACGCTCAGCGTGAGCAGGACAAGGGTAAGCGGGGCGTTCGGAGCCGGCGCGCGAGTTGGCGGAGCGTGCTGGAGACTCCCCGCGCTTCCGGCTTTTTGTCTTTTACGGTGCTTTGCCATGGCAGTCGGTGTTCATTGATTGATTGACAATTCCTCCTCTTTCCTCCATTCCCCTCCTTTGTACTCTTTTGCAAGGAGGGGCGTAGGGGAGGTAGAGAAAGGGGAGGAACTGAATCGAAGCGTGCTTCATGATACCCGCTGCCGCGCGGAGGACGCAAAGGGTTCTCTCACTCCAAAGCAGAAGGCAGGGCCTTTCCCAGAATCACTCGTAACACTTTTTCTTTGTGTTGCCGCAGGATGCTGATGCTGACCGGCTGCATGGGGCGTGTGTGTTCGATCACGTACGTCTTGAGTTGACTGGCCGAGTTAATCGGCTGGTTATCGATCGACAGCAGGACGTCGCCTTTCTTGAATCCCGCCCGTCGCGCCGGTCCCCTTGCCTGCGCTACGGCCATGTGCCATCGGTTTTCAAATTTGACGGAGGTAAGTTGCAGCCCGAGTTTCGAAAAGTGAAACGGCTGTCCCTGCTTGAGGGCCGTCACGATTTTGTTGACCAATGGTCCCGGTACGGCAAAGGCGAACCGGCTGCATCGACGTTCCTCTCGAACGGTTTCGGTTTGAATGATCGCGTGGATAAGGCCGACGATTTCTCCCCGCGCATTGAATAACCCTCCGCCGGAATTGCCGCTGCATGCTGAAAGGTCGACTTGCAGAAGACGGGATTGTACGGTTTGCAAAAACGTATTGGGATTGCCGACGTGTCCATAGCTGATTGCAGGGCCCCAACCCAGAGGGTAGCCCACGGTGAAGACCCGTTCTCCCGGCAAGGCTTCGGTTTGACTGAACGTTCGTGCTACGAGCCCGTGGGGCACCTTCTCTTGAGAGATGCGATACAGGGCGACGTCCAAAAAGTGATGCACACCGACTAATGCGGCAGGTGCTTCCTCCAACGTGCTGGCTATAACGGACACGTGTGGAGGACCCGCAGTTGTTCCGGAGCCCCGGCGCTTTGTGGCGTGGCGGGCAGTGAGGATATAGCCGTCTCCCAGGTAAATTCCCGATCCTCTTACGGAGAAAGCCTTCCCGTCAGGCTGGGCCGATTTCGTGAGAATGCCCACGGTCCCGAGTTTGGCTTGCTCGACAATTTCGGCAAAGTCGGCTGTATTGGCCCAAAGCAGCGACGGGGTGAGCAGGGACCCGCTCCAGGCCGCGCACATGACGATTGCTTTCAGCATTCCGTGGCTCTTGCGGATGTTTGACCGATTGACCAATGTCTGAGTCAGGAACATGTCCGCTGTTTCCGCTTCTCTTGCAGTCTTGTGTTGCCCGGGCATGGGACAATTCAAGGGTCAGCCCTCACCACGGCATCTTGCGTTTCAATGCTATCCTTGAACCGTCCATTACTCAAGTTCCCACGTGCTTTGAATGGGATTCCAGTGTACCATAAAGGAAGTCCTCGCAATCGATTGTGTCCTGTGTGTCGAGAAGGAACCCAGTGAAGGAAAGGAGCCGTCGTCATGAAAATGTACAAAGTTGGTTTTTTGCTCATGTTGGGTGGAGGGCTGCTCCTCGGTATGAACGGCACGTCGATTAGTCAAACGGCCAAAGGAAATTATGCGATCGCCACGTTTGCCGGAGGATGTTTCTGGTGTATGGAAGGCCCGTTTGATGAACTCGATGGCGTGGTATCCACGACGTCGGGGTATACCGGCGGGCAGACGGTTGATCCGACCTACGAAGACGTCTCCGCCGGGGGAACCGGACATGCCGAGGCCGTTCAGGTAACGTATGATCCTCAGAAAATCGGTTATCGCGAGTTATTGGCCGTCTACTGGCCCAATACGGACCCCACGACGCCGAATGCCCAGTTCTGTGATCATGGCAACCAGTATCGCCCCGCGATCTTTTATCACAATGATGAACAGCGTGAATTAGCGGAAGCCTCGAAAGAGGACATCGAACGGACCAAGACGTTCAGTGCTCCGGTCGTGACGGAAATTACTCAAGCCACGGCGTTTTATCCAGCAGAGGAATACCATCAGGACTTCTATCAGAAGAACCCCATCCGGTATAAATTTTACCGCTTGACCTGCGGACGCGACTCCCGGTTGGCGACCTTGTGGGGAGACGACGGCAGGCATAACGAAAGATCATGACGGCTTGTCGATCTCGAGAAGTTGCGATAAGGTACGGCGCATCTTCCCGTCGGAGTACACGTGAAATTCACCGAGGAATGACCATGCGGCTCTCAGGTCGTCAAATTGGGCTCTTGAAGGAGTACATGCATGATCTGGTTGAGCAGGCCAAACAGGAAGAGGCCACCACGGCGGCATTCGGGTATGCCTCCAAAGCGTATCGGGCCGATCAGGCTATTTCAGACCTGTTAGCCATCCTGGATGACCGTATCGAATCGGAAGGCGTTCAGGTCGGATTATCAGTCGAGTTTCTGCATCACATGTGGACACTGTGCAACAAGGCCAACGACCAGTTGCAGGACACGGTCTGGCTGAGGCGTAGCCTGGATGGAGAGCCGGCGACAAAAGCCCGAGTCCGCGAACTGACGTATCGAGCCTTGCTGGAGTATCTGGAAAGTCTGCCCGAGAACCTGCGGTCGTCTTCCGACTGACGCGCTTTTCCCCCTCTGTTTGAGCGCCGGGGCCCGAAACGATGCCCGGCCCGTGAGAAGTTTTTCAAAAAAATCAGGGAAAGATTAACGTGGGTGCTTGCTGGTTCTGGTCGAGCTTTTCGCCGGTCGAAGTTCCGCAGTAGGAACACCTGTATTCATATTTGTTGCCTGACGGCAGAACGAGTAAAAGCCGTTCACGCGCCGGTGTCGCCTCTCGGCAAGCCGGACAGAACAAGAGGGTGGCATTCAGCGAACGAAATTGCGCGTCGGGCTCGGTTTGAGGCGAACCAGGCTGGGGGCGCCTGTCTGGTTGCCGGGACCTGAAAGTGCGTGGATCAAACGGAATGCGTGCCATGGCCGGATCTTACTCAGGGTAAATCACGTGGTCAAGAGAGGAGCCATGATGAGGCCAATCCTCCGGAGCAACCACAGTCAGGATGGTGAGGTTCATGCAGAGACGCTGGAGAGAGGTTCCGAGGCTACCGGGACCCCGTTGCGGTAGATGACGCATCGTGAGGGATGGGCGGGGATCCGGTCGCCGGGAAGGATGATGCCGACGAGGTTCAAAGGATCGGACCCGGAGAGCCGGATTTCCCGGTCTTCGGCCTGCGGGTCATTGCGCACGGCCCGGAGGGCTTCCACGGCTTCCGGCAATCCGAATTGTTCACCCGTCATGCCTGCGACAAAGTGCCCGCCGCGAATTTCTCCGCGCAACTCCATTCGTCGATAGATCATCAGTAAATCGCGCCAGGCAACGGTCAGGGATTCCCGTTTCAGCAAATCGCGGAATACGATTCCATACCGTCGCAACAATTGACGGGCCCAGGCTTCGGTGGGGTTGAGATTCGGGATCGTCTCTCCGGCCGGTTCGTCTGCACTGGGCGTGAGTAACGACCATCGCCCGATCGTGTGTCTTGGCCGTCGCTTCTGGTGACGTCCGATTCCCCGACGGCGTTTGGGGTCGAGCAAGGCGCGGAGATTGTCGAATCCGTCGGCGGTGACCAGCCCGATACTCGCCAGTTCCCACAATCCCTGTTCCACTTCTGCCTGGAGTTGGTGCGTGCCTCTGGTGACGTCGGCAAAAAAGCTTGCCCCCCGTTGTGACAGGTGGTGATACACGGTTCGGGCAACGGCAGTCAGTTGTTCGGGAAGCCACGCGAACTGCGCCCGGCGTCCCTTGCGAGCCAAGACCAGCAACCATTCCGCATCGTCTCGAGGAAAGAGACTGATCGGGGCGAGGCTCGTGGGGATCATACGTTTCTTTTGTTTGACGCTGGCGAGTTCATGGTCTTTTGTGGGTGGGGTTAGCCGTCCCCATGTGATGATTCCGCGAAGACAAAGATAGTCCAATACGTCCGGGTTGTAATTGGCTATCCGGCTGCGGAGTACGTGGGGCTCCCAGGCGGAAGCCGCGGCTTCAAAGCCCGCCAGTTGCTCAAGGATAGTTTGGATCCCGGGTTCTCCATGCAGCCTGGCGGTGGGAGCGACGTGCTGCCATCGGAACAGAAAGCGCATGAAGTCCGACGCGGAGACGGCATGAATCTCTCGACGAAGCGTGTGGACGGTTCGACGATGAATGCGAGCCAGCAAACGCCGGTCGCACCATTCGATTTCGGAGTCGTTCGCGCGATTGGATTCGCGTAAGGGAAGAGGGTGGGCTGCCTCAAGCGCGTCCACCGGCGCAGGGACGTGACGCTTTCGAGGACGAAACGTTCCCTGAAGGACTTGGCCTTGGGCTTCGAGTTGTTCGAGTGCCGTCTGTGTGGCTGAAATGGGCCATCGAAGGGTTGTCGCCAATTCTCTCGCCGTGGTGGGGCCGATGACTTCCATCCAACTTCGTACTATCTCGGTTCGTGCCTCCTGCTCAGTGCCTGAGAAGACGATGGAAGGTTCGCTCTCACGTTGGCGGGCATCCGAGGATGGGGTCAGGTCAGGCCGGATCAAGGCAAGAAGGGAAAGATGATCGGGCGTCGTCCAAACGGGGACCGTCGAGTCCCCTGCTGGGTTCATATGCGAAAAAACGAGGGCCCGTCCTGAATCGAGCAGGTCCGGAAGAAAAGCGCCCCATTCAGCAGCATGGTCCTCCGGGACCCACGTCAGAAGTTGGAGGGCTTCCTGTAATTCATCGGCATCCCGAACTCGTGGCCAGGCTTCTTGGCAGACCGATGCAATCGCGTCGGCATCCAGCGCGCCCACCGTTTCGGCTTCCTCGGGCGGCAGCACGTGTCGCATGTTCACGGCTCGTGAGCGTCGTTCTTCGAGTGGGGCGTCGTCCAAAAATCCATAAGGGTTCGCATTCAGGATTTCATGAGAAAAAGGAGACGGTGTCGGAGATTCGACGGACAGGCATTGCACGTCGCCCTGTTCGATGCGTTGCAGGAGGGTCGTCAGCCCTTCGATGTCCATGGCTTCTTCAAGGCAATCCCGAAGCGTTTCTTGCACCAAAGGATGCGAGGGCACTTCGATGTTCCCGGGAGGCCGGTTATCCTGACAGGCCAGGGCCATGGGAAACACGGCCGTCAGGAGGTCTTCAGCCCGCATGCGCTGCAAATGGAGGGGAACCCGTCTACCGTTTCGAAAACGCAGCACGGCCAACGCGCGTGAGACGTTCCAGCGCCAGCGGGCCATAAACATGGGGGATTGCAGGACGGCCTGCGTGAGGACCTCCTTGACGGTGGAAGAGCGGAGCAGGGCCCACACAGTTTCCAATGGGAAGCTGTGCCGTTCGCCCAATGACAACACCAGCCCTTCGTCGGTGGCGGCCGCTTGCAGTTCAAAATCGAAACTGACGCAAAACCGCTTTCGTAAGGCGAGTCCCCAGGCCCGGTTGATGCGTCCGCCGAATGGCGCATGAATCACCAGTTGCATGCCGCCGGCTTCATCGAAGAAGCGTTCGGCGATGATGGTTCGTTGCGTGGGGACGGCGCCCAGCATTCGTAACCCGGATTGGTTGTAAGCCAGAATTTGCTCGGCGGCGCGTTGGTCGGCACCGGATTCCGATTCAAGCCAGTGCGGGACGGGGTGTTGTGGGTCATATTCAGACGCCGCAAGAGCCGCTGTGGGTCGCGTCATGAGTCGCTCCACAACGGCTTGCCGTAACGCCGCCACCTCCTGGGAAAGCTCGAAAGTTCGTGAAGGGGCTTCTCCACGCCAAAAGGGGATAGTCGGAGGGGCGCCTTGCGCGTCTTCCACCCGCATCACGCCGGTCTCGACTCCACGAATCCGCCACGACGTATTGCCTAACAGGATGATGTCACCGGCAAGGCTTTCCACGGCGAAGTCTTCATCCACGGACCCGACCGTGTTACCTTGGGGCTCGGCAATGACGGCATAAGTCGCGGTGTCCGGGATGGCGCCACCGGACGTAATCGCCGCCAGGCGCGCTCCTCTTCGAGCGCGCAATCGATTCTGTGCGCGGTCGTGAAAGAGTAGTGCCTGTTGTTTGCCGCGATTCGTGGCCCAGCCCTGGGTCAACAGGGTGACGATCTCGTTATATGATTTTCTGGTCAGGTGTCGATACGGATAGGCCTGAGTGTATCGTTGATAAAGCGCATCCACTGGCCATTCCTGAGCCGAGACTTCCGCGATGATTTGTTGGGCCAGAATATCTTTAGGGTGTTGCGGGATGAGAATCTCATCCAGGTTGCCGCGATGAATCGCGCGAATAAGCGCGGCGCATTCCACAAGCTCGTCACGGGTCGTACAAAACAACCGGCCTTTTGGAATCGCGCCCACCCAGTGGCCTGCACGGCCGATCCGCTGCAGGCAGGTGGAAATGGCGCGCGGGGAACCTATTTGGCACACGAGATCGACAAAGCCGATGTCGATACCCAGTTCCAGGGATGCCGTTGCAATGACAACGCGAGTCTGCCCTTTTTTGAGACGTTCTTCCGCCCACAGCCGCATCTTGCGCGAAAGACTGCCGTGATGGGCCGCCACGAGATCCTCGCCCAATCGTTCGGTCAGGTGATGGGCGATGCGTTCCGCCAATCGCCTGGTGTTGACGAACACGAGGGTGGAGCGATGCGTCCGGACCAATTCGGTGAGACGATCATAGACGTCCGCCCAGATGGCATTGGTCGCGATCGCGCCAAGTTCGTCCTTGGGTGTTTCAATAGCCAGATCCATTTCCCGGCGTTGCCCCACGTCGACAAGGTGAGAGGGGGTCGGCGTCCAGACTGGTTCCCGGTCTTCTGAAGTGTGACTGGTGCCGCCTGTCAGGAATTGGGCAATGGCTTCCAGAGGTTTTTGCGTGGCCGAAAGTCCGATGCGATTCGGTTTCGTGTGCGTGATGGCATCCAGGCGCTCCAGGGAAAGCGCCACGTGCGATCCACGTTTGTTGCCGGCCAAGGCATGGATCTCATCGACGATGACCGTCCGGACGGTGCGAAGAATGTCACGGCTCTTGCGAGCCGTCAGCAACAGGAATAGGGATTCGGGCGTGGTGATAAGAATATGGGGCGGGTGGCGAAGCATGTCTTGGCGTGTTTTTGTAGGCGTGTCACCCGTGCGGACTTCGACTCGTATTTCCGGGAGGAGCAGACCGGCTGCCAATGCGTTGCCGGAAATTTCACTCAAGGGCCGCCGGAGGTTCTTTTGCACGTCGTTGCTCAGAGCTTTGAGCGGCGACACGTAGAGGATTTGGGTTTGGTCGGCCAGATCGTTGGAGAGCGCCTGTTGGAATAGGGAATCAATCGACGCCAAAAAGGCGGCCAAGGTTTTGCCTGACCCAGTGGGCGCGGCAATGAGCGCGTGTTCACCGGAACACAGGACAGGCCAACTTGCTGTTTGGACGTCGGTGGGTGCGCCGATCGTATCCTGGAACCAGCGGGCAATGATGGGATGGAAAGACTGTAGGGGACGGCCGGAGCCTGTCCTGAGCGAAGCCGAAGGGTGCCGTCCCGATAGAGTGCGTCGTGAATCCATCGCGTGGCTCCTGTCAATTTTTCGCTGGTCTACTCAGGAGCGGAGCGGTCATTTGTGGTTCGTATGGCCTCAACCCGGCTATCGATAACCTGAGCTTCCTCATCGCGATCAGTCTGGCGCAGAAATGACGCATAGCGTTCATAGAGGGGAATCAGGCCGGGATGGTCTGTGCCCAAGGCCCGTTTGCCGATTTCAATGGCGCGGAGATAATAGGACTCCGCACGATCAAACTCCTTTTGTACCTGTGTGACGAGTCCCAGAGTGAGAAGGGGTTGGATGAGGTGCGGGTGCGCGTCTCCCAGAAATTTTTCACTGATGGAGAGCCCTCTTTGCCAAAGCGGCTCGGCCTTCTCAAACGCTTGTTGCGAAAAATATAACGAGGCCAGATTGTTGAGTCCAACCACGACGTCCGGATGTTCAGCGCCTTGGATCGTTTCGATCATCGTGAGCGCATGGCGATAACGGAGTTCGGCTTGTTCGTACTCACCCAGGGCTTCGTGAGTCGCGCCGAGATTGTTCAGGGTGGTGGCGGTTCGTGAATCGAGATCTGTCGATCCTTCCAGGACGTTCAGGGCCCGGTGAAACATCTCTTTTGCCA
The DNA here is from genome assembly GCA_011523385.1 of Nitrospira sp. Classification (GTDB taxonomy): domain Bacteria; phylum Nitrospirota; class Nitrospiria; order Nitrospirales; family UBA8639; genus Bin75. The sequence continues at coordinate 202,312 of WTGX01000004.1, forward strand.
GGACAAAATCCCTTTCTTTGTAGGCCAACATGCCCGCGGTATTGAGTGTCTCCCACGATTCCGTTTCCGCTTGCACGGAAGCGGATGCCAGAACTATTCCCAGAACCAGTATCAAAGCAGACATTCTTGAATCCCGGGCTATAAGGCGCAAGAGGGTTGAGTGATTTTTACCACATCGCCATGAAGAAGTTAAGTTGCATGCACGTATGGATCAAGACGTGGTATTCTGGTTTTGACCGCATCGTGAACCGTCAATCATAGGAGGGTACGATGAACGTGCCGAAGCAGTCTCGAACGATTCATCTGAGTCTTCTGGTGTTGTTTTTCGGATGGTGTCTCACAGGAACCAGTGTGTCGGTTGCGGATGTGGGGGACGGCCCCCGTGCCGTCCCCCAGCCTCCGTTGGCGCGAGCCAAAGTGTATCTGGCAGCCGGGGATTACCGTCGCGCAGTCGAAGCCTGCCAGATGAACATCGATCAATCGCCATCCGTCGAAAGTTACGTGTACCTCATTTACGTGTATCATGCGTTGGACGGCTACTTGGAGTCGTTGGCCGAACGCGATGAATGGGTCAAGGTGGGACAATTGTCGCTTTCCATGGTCAACCGCGGAACCATGGATCTTGTCGATCCTCCCGACATGTTGGCCAGGATGGCCAAGGAAATACTGCATGAGGGGATCAGGCAGCAATATGACGTGGTGGCCGGCATGGCCAACCGGCTCGATAAGACTCGCGCCGATGAACTATGGTTGGAAGTACGGGCTTGGGAAAAGGCTCATCCCGACAATTGGTGGGCCGGCGTGCCTGAACAGTGGCAATGGGAAAGGAAAGGTATCTTTTATAGCCCTGAGTATTTGAAATTTCTTGAAGAGCTTAAAGAAGAACAATCAGAGGGCAACGCGACGCGATGACGCCACGCCGAAGTTGACACCCTTTCGACGGCGTGGTTAGGATTCTTCCCACCGTTTAGAGATCGTGTCGTCACGTTTCAGAAAAGGAGGATGTCGTGTCCGAATTCGTCGCGCAAGCAACGGCTGCCAATTGGGAAGCCGAGGTTGGTCAGGTCGATGGATTGGTCATGGTTGATTTTTGGGCCGTCTGGTGTGGACCCTGTCAGATGGTCGCCCCGATCGTCGAAGAACTGGCCAAAGAGTATGAAGGCAAATTGAAGGTCATGAAACTCAATACCGATGAAGTTCCCGAGATTGCCGGCAAGTTTCAAATCATGAGCATTCCCACGATTCTTTTTTTCAAGAACGGGCAACCGGTTGAAAAAATAGTGGGTGCGAGACCCAAACCCCAATTCAAACAAGTTATCGATTCGCTGCTCGCACAACACTCTGCTCCGGCCTAGGGTGGTGAGCATGCGCCGTCGTTATGCTCACTGAACTGCGGATTTCCCATTTTGCCCTCATCGAAAGCCTCGAACTTGAATTTTCGCCGGGCTTCCAGGTGTTTACCGGAGAGACTGGCGCCGGGAAGTCTCTCCTGGTTGACGCCCTGATCCTGTTGCTGGGCGGACGCTCGTCCGCTGAGCATATCCGAAGCGGAGCAAAGGAAGCCACTTTGGAAGCGGTGTTTTCCTTATCCGGGCACCCGCTGATTCTCGAAAAATTGAAGGAATGGGATCTGCTGCCTGAAGGCACGCAGGATCTCCTGCTCCGGCGGACGCTCTCCCGTGAAGGGCGGAGCAGGATGTACGTGAATGGGAGGCTGGTCCCCTTACACCAGATGGTGGAATTGGGCGGCTGGTTGGTTGACATTCACGGGCAGCATGAACAGCAATCGCTGCTTTCGCCAAAAGTGCAACTGAACGTCCTTGATGCCTTTGGGGGCTTGCTGTCGCTATGCGACGAGTACGCGACGCATTATCATCGCTGGCAGGATCTTGTTCGTGCCGTGGCCGACGCCATGCAACGGGCGAAGGAGCGGCGGGAACGGGAGGAGTTCTTGCATTTTCAATCAGAGGAATTGGGGAAGGCCCAATTGGTTCCCGGAGAAGATGAAGCCCTCGTGCGGGAACACCGGAAACTGCAGAACAGCGGCCGGGTGTTGGAGATCGTCAATCAGGCCTATGATCTGTTGTACGACAATCAGGCATCGGTTCTTTCCCAATTAACGGAGGTCAGGAAACTGGTGCATGAATTGGGCACGATCGACGACAACGTTCGAAATTGGCATGAGTCGATCGAGGGCGGCATTGCCCAGATTGAGGAACTGGTTTGGGCTACTCGAAATTATAAAGACGGATTTGAGCACGACCCGGCCCGGCTCGCGCAGATCGACGAACGCTTGGCCTTGTTGCAACGGTTGAAAAAGAAATACCGTGAGTCGCTGGAAGATTTGTTGGCCCGTCAAACCCGGATTCAATCCGAATTGGAGGAATTGGCGAACATCGAAGAACGCACGCAGGATCTTCGGCAACAAGTCTCGCAGGCGTATCAGGACGCGTTGGTGTTGGGCCAGAAGCTGTCTGAAGCTCGTCAAGCCGTGACCAGAAAACTTGAAGAACGCATCACCGCCGAATTGGCGCATTTGATGATGGGCAAGTCGCGATTCCACGTCGGGCTTACGGCGGTTTCTGAAGTGGAGCAGGCCGGACCGAATGGCCTCGACCAGATCGAGTTCGCGTTTTGTGCGAATCCCGGGGAGAGCCTGCACCCTTTGGCACGGGTGGCATCAGGAGGGGAACTCTCCCGGCTGATGTTGGCATTGAAAACGGTGTTGGCGAGCGTGGATCAAGTGCCGGTGTTGATTTTCGATGAAGTGGACGCGGGCATCGGAGGCAACGTGGCCTCGACCATGGGAGAACGTCTCAAAGCATTGGGGCAAACGCACCAGGTGATGTGCATCACCCATCTGCCGCAAATTGCCGCCCAGGCCCACCATCATTATCTGGTGAAGAAGGAAAGCGTGGATAAGCGAACCGTGGCAATGGTCACACGGCTCTCTGCCGAGGAGCGGGAAGAAGAAATTGCCCGAATGCTGGGGGGAGCGACAATTACGCAAACGGTCAGAAAGGCAGCAGGGGAAATGCTGAACACGACGAACTGACTCCCCACCAAGTGGGAAAGTACGTCATCCAATCAGCCACCCCCTCAGTCGTTCTTATTGCACTTTCCAGAAGAACACTACCGCCATACGTTTTGAAGCGAGTTCGGTGCCCCACCCGAAATATGAAGTGGCAGAATGAATCAGGTCGGATTTGTAGGCCAACAGGCGATTGAAGACGTAGGGCACTTCCAGAATTTCTTCAAAGAGCGTTGGGTCCATTTCTCCGGGCATCCCTGGAACGTCGCGTAAACTTTCATATTCCCGTGGACAGACGTTGCCGCCGGGTTCTTCACCAGGGAGGTGAAGCCGGTAAAACGACGTTCCAGCATGAGGCGTCGGGGGATTCGGGTGGAGGTACAGGACCGCGGCATAATCGCAAATGGCTGCGGAATCCACGTGGGGACGGGCCACGCCTTCGGCCCCGCCACACAGTTGGATGTGATTGTGTCCGGAAATCCCCATGTCCGAATCGCTTTGCGGTTGCAGGGCCGTGATACCGAGTCGTTGTGTCACGCATTCTTCCACGCAACGCAATTCCTCGGGCAGCAGGGCATGGGGGGCCCTCATGCCGGGCCAGGGTTCAGGACGCCACGGTGAGCCCAACGTCCAGGTGCCGTTGGCAATGCACCGTTGGGCCACTTCAAGGGCATTGGGAAGTACGTTGTCTTCGATCCAATAATCCTGTCCCAATCGTGGTTCTCGAAAGGGAAGGGCAACAGTCATGAGATGCTCCGTGCGGTACGGTCTCGCCCGCGTCGTTATTGAAAAAGTTGAAAATAGAGCACGGCAGCATAGTGACAGAATTGCCCGGCGGTCAAGAGAGAATTATGAGGACGGCGAAACGTCTCCATGCCGTGTTTCAATAAAATTGCGCTTCGATTTGACGGAGGCCATGATTGAATCACAATTGACATTTCCAGTTCGTTGTGCTATTTGCAATTTAATTGCATTAAATGATTTGAGCGGGTTATTTCCTGTATGAGTGTGGTTGGTGAAGACGAGCGTGACAGATGAGATTCGAGCGTCGGGAAAACGGATGACGCGGACTCGACAGGCAGTATTGGGCCTGCTCGAGTCAACGAAATATCCGTTGAGTCCTTCGGAGTTGTATGCCCGTCTGAAGAAACAGAACGTCGCCATCGATCTGGTCACCGTTTATCGCAATTTACATGCATTAAAGGCCATCGGAGTGGTCAGACAGATTAAGCTGCACCAGGAAGAGCAGTTTCGTTATGAGATGGAAGAAGGTCGTGAACATCACCACCATATCCGTTGCAAGAGCTGCGGAAAAATCGAAGATTTGCTGTTGTGTCCGCTTAAGAAGCTTACAGCATTGATTGAGCAGGAAACGCGGTTTTTGGTGGGTGATCATTCATTGGAATTCAGTGGCTGGTGTCCCAAATGCCAATAGCTTCGGCACATGGATTCGGCATGTCCTCGTTAGGCGTAAGACTCTCCACAGTCGGTTCAATCATCTCGTTGGTGTGTGCAGTGCATTGCGCCTTAACGCCATTGGCGTTGTTGGTGCTTCCCTTGCTCGCTGCGCAATACGGTGGAGCGTTTGAGGCCGTGGCAGGTTTAGTATTTTCTTCTTCGGCTGAATGGGTTTTTTGGAGCGTCATCGTGGTGTTTGCGGGTGGCGGCGTACTCGTGACCTATCCCCTGCATCGGGATAGCCGCCCGGTAACGTTCACGATGGCCGGCTTCTTGACGTTGCTGTCGGTGCGTTTGGTTGTGGGAGAGGGGTCGAGCTTGGAACTTGCCGGAGACTTGATCGGGGCCTCTTTAATTGCCTGGGGTGGTTTTGTGAACAGGTCTTTGTGCCGGTGTCACGTTTGCCATGAACGTGACGATAAGACCGAAGACTCCCGGCCGCTTCCTGCTTCGACGGCTTCTTGATCTTCCCTTATCCTACCGTCACCAAACCGTGATCATCGCAGTGAGTCTCATGGGCAAAATGCAGATGCCCGTTCACGAGAAAATCCGTATGGTCGCCATGGGGCACGGCTTCGTGACCGCAATCCGGACCATGGGTGTGTGACGCCTTGTGACCTTCACAGGCATGCGCAGGCGTGCAGGCCTCGGGGTTTTGCGCGGAAACCGGAAGGACATGCTCGTCGATATGGTCATCATGAGGATGGTGCATGTGTCCGTCGTGCAGAAAGTCGGTGTGGCCGTCATGTTGGATTTTGGTATGGCCGCAGGTGTCATTGTGCACATGGACGTGTGGGGTATGCATGGAGTGATTCATGGAGACCTCCTTTAAGGGGCGCCTACGGGCATGGGCGATTGTTTTGCCAATGTATCCGCCAGTTCATACAGCAGGGTTTCCGTATCCTCCCAACCGATACAGGCATCGGTGATCGAGATCCCGTATTCCAATGTTTTGCCGGTTCCCCAGGATTGCTTGCCCGGTTTCAAATTGCTTTCCAACAAAAGCCCCAGGATGTATCGTTGTCCTTCGCAATATTGTTTCACCACGGAGTGGGCGACCGGAATCTGGCGCGTGTGATCTTTGTCTGAATTCCCATGAGAGCAATCAACCATAATGGGTCTCGCGATGTCTTCATCCACCAACCCGTCCCGGGCTTGAAGGATATGTTCCCGGCTGTAGTTTGTCTTTCCGCCGCCGCCGCGTAAGACGACGTGCCGGTCGGGGTTCCCGTTGGTTTTGATAATGGATGTGACCCCGTCGAGATTGATCCCGACGAAACTGTGCGGTTGCCGCGCGGCCACCATGGCGTTGAGCGCGACTTGCAGACTGCCGTCCGTTCCGTTTTTGAAGCCGACCGGCATGGACAATCCACTCGCCATTTCCCGGTGGGTCTGGCTTTCGGTGGTGCGTGCCCCGATGGCGGCCCAACTGATGAGGTCGGAAAGATACTGGGGAGTCACCGGGTCGAGCAATTCAGTGGCGCAAGGCACACCCTGATCATTCAGGTTCAGGAGAATGGTTCGGGCTTGTTGCAGTCCTTCGGCAATGTCACAACTCCCGTCCAGATGAGGATCATTGATAAGCCCTTTCCATCCGACCGTCGTCCGTGGTTTTTCAAAGTAAGTCCGCATCACGATCAGCAGATGGTCTTTTGTGGCATCGCTGACTTTTTTGAGCGCGGACCCGTAGGCATAGGCCGCTTCAGGGTCATGAATGGAGCATGGTCCGATGACGACGAGGAGTCGATGCTGGTCTCGTCCATAGAGGATGTCCCGGATGGCCTGACGCGTTTGAAGGACCGTTTCTCCTGCAGCCGGGGTGACCGGCTGTTGTTCCTTGATCTGCCGAGGGGTCACCAGTTCCTTGATTTCAATGACGTATCGATTATTGAGAAGTTCGTTCATGAAAACAATCTTCCTGAGAAATGCGAAGACTCCCCTGAAAAATGAATAACACTCGTACAAATGCCCACTTAGCTTAGCGAAAATGAAAATTCCTCGCAAGAGACGGTAGGGGGCCACCAGCTTTGGCACACGAGTTGATGTATGAGGGGTTCCCTCCCCTCGCCCTTCCTTACCCTTTGGCTTCGCTCAGGGCAGGCAAAAGAGGGGAATCAGAAGGGGATGTTGTCTTGGTTGATCGCAGTTGGCGAGTTCCTTGCGTTGCTGTTATATGATATTAGAGGTGTTTAGGAACCTCTGATTTAAGATGAGGGCACCCAAGCAACCCGGACAAGCCAAGAGAAAGGAGTGCGTTTGATAAATCGACCTCGCGAACTCTTTGTGCCTGCCACGATAACCGACGTGTATACCTACGATCCGGGCGAGGTGCGAAGGGTCGCATTGACGTTGCCGGAGACCTTCGAGGTCGATGGACGGTCCCTTCCGGTTCGTGATCGCATGCTTCCCGGCGCGGCGTTTTTGGCGAAGCCGTTTGGCGTTCGGAGGCAAAAGTATCGCCGTAGAATGTACACGCGCTCCAATTGCGCTGACGAAAGCCCACGCGTATTGGAAACGATCATCAATGACACGCATAAGGAAAAATCCGATACCTCTCCCTGGTGGCAAACCGATGATCTTGTGCAGCGTTACTGCACGGGTGGCTCAATCGACGTGTGCGTGAATTATGATGAAACCGGTTCAGAACTGGTGGTGTATCAAAACACGCAAACTGTTGACCCGACGACCCTGATTTTGGAAGCCGATCATGAATGGCGCACCATGCGGATTGTGGCAGTCGCGCTTTCGACGGGCATTACGCCGTTCCTGTCGTATCTTCGATATATGAAAGCCGGCGCGTTCGGCGCCGTGGACGGAACAGGGGGAGTGCATGTCACCCTTGTCGTCAGTGTCAAAAATCCTCGTCAGTTGATGGAACACCAGGCTTTGCTGGATTTGGCCCGGGAGTCGCCGCAACATTTTTCGTATTATCCCGTATTGACCCGGGAATGGCCGGAAGATTGGCCTCATGGGAAAGGGCGGATCATACAAGTCCAGACGAACGGGGACCAGAACCCACGCGTCAACCTGGAGCCGCTCATGGAGTTGGAGCCAAACTTGCGGCAGTGTCACGTTCGGTTTTGCGGAAACGAACGGGCAAAGGATCAGCTCATCCTGGGGCTGCAACAAGCGCAACAGGTTCCGCTCAGTTTTCGATCTGAAACCTGGTAATGGTGTTTGTTCTCGCGTCAAGAGCTCGTTGCCAGGGGAGACGTGAGGGCGGCTTGATCCGGAGTCAGCGGGGGATGGAACGTAACCCGAGTGGCTTCGATATTGTTCGATAACCTGAAGCCATTGGCCTCTCGCTCCTGCCAGAAAATACCCTCAACTTCAACGGTGTGACCGGTGGTCATCTGGATGTCTCCCGCGGTGCGGTCGTGTCGCCCGAATACGAGCACGCGACCGGGTTCTTTTTTCAGGTAGAACACGAAATCGATGAAATGTTTCGAGTCGTCGAGGTGAAGTTCCAGGCGTGTGACGGTTCCGCGGACTCTAATCTGTTTTTGATGGTATCGGCTGGGGGTCTGTAGGAGTTGCTGGATAGTGACAATTTCAATAAACCTTTTATTGTCAAGAAGTTGAAAGAATCGAGGAGATGATGGGCAGCTTTCGGTCGCCTGTCCTGACAGACCTGATACGATGAGTCCCAACAAGAGGATACACATATTTTACTTTACCTTCACGGCTTTGACGCACTGTCTCATGTATTCTTTTCCAAGGCAAGGAAAGGGAAATCTTGAAGGGAAGAAACGGCGGACATTGGTCAGGGGGGAGAAAGGGTCCCTGTAGTCCCCCTGATAAGGGGGGATTGAGCCTGCCCTGAGCCTGTCGAAGGGGGGGTGTCTGACAAAGGCTGGGCACAGGCTCTGCTTGTTCTGCAACCCCGCCCCCCGCTATGATCGAAGCAGTCGGTGAGACTGATGGCACGATACCATCTCGATTACTATGCCACCCTGGAAGTGACGCCGCAGGCCTCGGACGAAGAAATAAAACGGGCCTATCGGAAACTTGCGCTCAAATATCATCCCGACCGCAATCAGGACAACAAGAACGCCGAAGAAAAAATTCGGGAAATCAATGCTGCGTATGAGGTGCTCGGTGATCCGGAAACCCGGAAATCCTACGAACGGCTGCGGTTCGGGGGCCATGGCCGGAAATCGGATTTTGCCGAAGAACCGGCCGAAACGGTCAACCCGGGGGTCGTCCTTGAGGCGATGGAGAAAAAGTTGTGGGAGGAAGGGCGAGTGGAAATATTCCGGAAGTTGATGAATGACCTTCCTCGGGTGAAGCACGAATTGGCAACCATTCGCAAAGCCACGGTGGCCAAATTGGGTTATGACAAATTTCATGAAGAGACCGTGAAGAGCCATGCCCGACACGCGATCGGCAACATCGTGATTCCTGAGATGGACGAACGAAAGGAACGGTTGTTGGACGTGGCCTTACACATGATGCTGTCTCAAGGGGTTGACGGTCGCGGGGGCCAGGAAGGCGCGGAATGGGTCAAACGGCAATTGGCTTCGGCATTCCAGCGGGGCCGGGTGGATGGCTATTGCGAAGCCTGCGAGTTGCTCTACGTGCGGAGGTAGGTCGAACCCCGCGTTCGCCCTAAAATTGACATGTCCCCATCCTCCCGTAGGGGCGGTGTCCGCCCTCTTTTCCCTAAAACCGGTATTCAAAGGCGGCGTAGTAGAACCCGCCGTTGAAGCCGAAAGGCGCGGAACGACGCGAGTACTGGAACACGTCCGGGGAATCCACGATGAGATTGCCCTGGCTGTCGATGATTGTACCACCTCTAGCTTCATCAATCGTGTCTTCATCCGGCGTCACGTCAAACACGTTGTTGGCTCCCAGCTTGAGGATCCCGAATGGTCCGAAGTTGTAGCTGAACTGAACGTCGGTCACGTATTGGGGGTCGAATTTCTGTTTTGGGGGATTATTCCCGTCGCCACTCACCGTGTACGAGCCGTAGCGGTGTACCATGACCGAGGCCGACAATTGATCCAATTGATACAAACCGGACAACGTAAAGCGGCTTCTGGGCTGCCATTCTTCTATGATGGAGCGCTCCCGGTCATCGAACAGCGAAGAGGGAAGACCGGCGGGAAGTTTCACGTCCCTGATTTGGGTTTGCATGAGGGCTCCCAGGAAATTCAGATCCAGGTTTCCGCGGTCGATGAACGGTACGTTCCATGAGGCAACGATTTCTCCGCCTCGGGTCTCGGTGTCCGCCGCGTTCATGAAGAACTGAGCGCTGCCGGCTCCCGCATTATTCAACGCCGCAATGACGCTGTCTGACAGCGCCGGGTCCGTTGGCTTAAGGAATCCGCTCAGGATGATCCTGTCCTTCACTTCGATACGGTAGACATCCGCGGTGAGAGTGAACGAGGACGTCGGTTGATACACCAAGCCGACGCTCAGGTTGGTTGCGATTTCCTGCTTGAGTTCGGGGATGCCGATCGCCCTGGCGACGGCGCTGTCGTTTCTGAATGTCCCGACTTGTATCGAGTCTGCCTGCCCGGTGACAAATTGTGTGCTGATGTTGTTGAAGTAGAGTTGCTGCATGGACGGCGCACGAAATCCGCTGCTCATGGAGCCTCTGACGGCCAGCGCTCTGGAGAAATCCAGTTTCGTGGCGAGTTTGCCGTTGATGGTATGGCCGAAGTCGCTGTAATGCTCGTAACGCACCGCGGGGCTGACCATGACCTGATCGAAGACCCCGAGATTGTCCACGAACATCTCCGCGTCCGTGTAGAAGGAAAAGGCGTGCCGTGACTCGTTGACTTCGTTTTCGGGCTTGAATCCCGTGAAAACCTCAATGCCTGCGTCGCCCCCTCCCGACCCATCATAGTCTGCGTACGAGTATTCTTCTCCGGCTTGGATCTGGTAGTTGTCCCTCCTGTATGCCGCTCCCCACGCCAGGTTCATGTTCTTGTCGGGTATCGGCAAGGAGAAATCCAGGTTCACGGTAGTGAGGTAGAGTTCCAGGGTTCCGGCATCCGCGGACGTTGCCCCGGGCTTTTGATTGGCCGCAACCCATGAAGCATTATGGGAGTTGGAAATGTTGAAATTGAACGTGTTTCCTCCGTGCACCACTCCCAGGTCAGCCCTGAGGCCGTTGTTGAACTCTTTGACGACGCCCGCGCCGAAGGAATAGTCCCAGATCGTCGAATTAATCAGCGGGAGAAATCCGTCGGGATAGACACGGACAGGCGGGTTTCCAAAAGGAGGGTTGTCTTTGTCGGAATTTCCCTGTCTCCAAAAACCGCCGCTTTCGTTCGCGCGCCTCGACGCGTCGGCAAAGGAGTAGAATTCGAGTCCTTTCCCGAGTGATTTGTCGAAGTTCAGGGCACCGCTGAATTGTTCCGACGCGGAATCCCCGACGCGGAAGTTGCGACGGTTGAAATTCCTCTCTCTCTCATCGAGATCGCTGTTGGGATTATCCAGGATGACGTACGGGTTATTTGGGTTGCTTGCGATCAATGCGGCCTTGTTGGGGAGTTGAGTGTCAGTGCACTCGTTAAGCCTGCATGTTGTTCCGGGGTAATTGGGAATTCCGAACAGCCCCGCCCGGTTGGTCCGTTGCCGGTTCCGATATTCGAACGTCGTGTGCAACGTGCCGTCCTGCCCGACTTTGAAGCCCTTGTCCAGGCTTGCGACGAATTGATCGCCGTCTCCCTTGTAGGTTGTTCCATAGTTTGTCCGAAATCCGCCCTCGTAATCATCCTTGAGCACGACGTTGATGACACCGGCTATGGCGTCCGATCCGTATTGCGCGGATGCCCCGTCGCGCAGGACTTCGATACGTTTGATCGCGCCCATGGGTATCGCGTTCATGTCGGTGCCCGCGGTACCGCGCCCCACAGACCGGTTGACGTGGATGAGCGCGCTGCCGTGACGCCGTTTTCCGTTCAAGAGCACGAGCACCTGGTCCGGCCCCATTCCTCGTAGCGTCGCGGGGCGCAAGGCGTCCGTCCCGTCACTGATCGACGAACTCGAGAAATTGAACGAGGGGATCAACCGCTGGATGGCCCGGCCCACTTCCAGTTGTCCCGTGTTTAGCATGTCTTCCCCTTTGATGAGATCCACGGGTACCGGGGAGTCCGTGATGCTTCGGCCCTCGATCCTGCTGCCGATCACGACGATTTCTTCCAGTCTGGGCACCGCTTCAGTTGGATCGCTTTCCTGGCCTGACACCCCGGGAGCTAACACACAGATTATCAAGCCGGTGAGCAACAGGTTTCTGTATGGCATCCTCGCCCTCCTTAGCTCTTCTTGGATAGGAAAATTGGATATGCAAAGACGGCAAAAGTAGCCTAAGATAGCAGAAATGCAGGGAGATGCAAAGCCGGAGGTTTAGACTGGAAAGATCTTTCAGCATCAGGAACACAAAAAGCCGAGGGACGTTCTCGCAGGTTCGGCAGGAAAGGCAAACTCCCTCGAAAGTCATTTATCGGCCTATTCTGGACGCTAGCGCATAATGGTAGAAATAGCGATCGAGATCAGTCAGGTCGCTCCCGTAAGCATTTCCTCCCAACATCGCATCGCAGAGGAGCTCTCGAGCACGGGTCAGTTCCTTCCGGCGACCCTTCCAGCGTAGATCTTGTATGGTCAAGTCAAGCAATTCCAGCGCCCGGTTGAAAGCCTTTTCACAGTCCTGCGGGTTTTTCTCTTTCCAACGGAGCATGCGTCCGACCTCACTGCCAACATGAGCCAATTGCTCTACCAATGGCATGGTGAACCATCTCCCGCCCGCCAGGTTCGCATGCTGATGGGACATGTCAATCAATCCTCCACTAACCGCTGAACAATCTGAATGACAGTTTTGCGAATCTCCACACTTTCTATACGGCGAGAGCGGTTTCCTTCGGAAGGACGCACGTTAATCATCGAATCAAATTCGATCCACTCATCGGACAGCTTTTCCGGATACAAGTTGATTCCCCAGAGATTTGATTGCCGGGAACCTTCATCAAGAAGAATGGCCTCTTCATCGGAATGGAGTTCGCCACCAATCGCCATAATACCCGCTTCGGTATCCACCACCGCCTTGACCATGTCCCCGAACTGTCGACTGGCCACGTCTCGCAGCGTTGCCCTGCTGATGGTATCTCGAACAATGATGATTTCCAAAGTAGGCACCAACTCGCACAACAGAGTCCTGAAAACACGATTGCGAATTCCTGGAATCGTTGTCAACTGCGCAGATTCGCCGGACGTTTCGTGCACCGAAAGACTGACATCAGATTCCTGCCCGGACCATTGAATAGTGAAGTCATGGACAGTGAAAGATGTGCGTATGGAAGAAATTATCAGTTGTCGTCAATGCTTCTTGGGGGCAGGAGCGCAGCATTTGTAAAGTGTAGAGCATCTACGAAATCAGTATTCTGTCATTTGTCACAAGACTACTCTTGTCCAACGCTTGAAGTGGTCACTGCAACTGTTTCGAGAATTGAGAAAGATTCAGCGGGGAATCTTGTGGCTACAGATTAAACACGATGGATAGCGCGGCTTTTACAGGCTCTAAATACCGCTTTTCAAGCATACCCTGTTTGTTCCTGACCCGCGATACATCAACCGCTCGCAACTGTTTCAGATTGATATGGCGATCCATACCTAACCCATTCGTCTTTGAGGATTTGAGATTAACGGCAAACGGCCAATCTTTATGACCGGGAAGAACCGGGGCGACAATGACCGTACGAGAACCTTGGTTCACGACATCATCTTGAAGAATCACACAGGGACGCTTTTTCTTCGTTTCAGCGCCACGTGTCGGATCAAGTTCCACCCAGCGGATTTCTAGTTGCCGATATGCCGATCCGCTCATGAATCCAGCCCATCAGCAAGCGTATCGTCCCATTCTGCGAGTTCTTCTTGATAGGCTTGGTCCTCGGCTTCTTCGCGGTTTGCCCGCAAGATGGCTTGCTTCAGATGCCGTCGTTTTTCCTCAAGTAATAAGTGATTGACGTAGGCACTTTTATTTTCGCTGCCTGCCTGCTTCAGATAATCAAAAGCTTCGTCTGCTAAGGTAAATGTTGCTCGATGGCTCATGCTCATACTCTATTATCCTACTCCAATATCATACTTTATTGTATGACACAAGGCTTTCGTTATTTGCAAAAAGTTTGGGGCTGTCCTGGATATCCAACCCAGTTCTCTTTTAACCCACTGTAGCCACCCAGCCGTCTCACTCTGGGTCTCAATCAACTGGCGCAACCGATGAAAATAGTAGCTCGCTATCGTTTTCAAGTCGGCGCGGCATACGTCGGTTGTTGCGTCGCGCCGGTCACCCCCTGAAGGGGGCACACCCCCTTCAGAACCCCCGTTCGAATCCCACCCCCTTCTTCAACCCTTGATGGGAGTGTGGCTCCACTTTCTGTCTGGTGGCTTTTGGTGCTATGGCGGAGGGGGTGGGATTCGAACCCACGGTCCCGTGAAGGACTCCGGTTTTCAAGACCGGCCTGTTCGTCCACTCCAGCACCCCTCCGGGATGCACCTCTTATTGCGCGGTTTCTTCAACGAGATACCAGCCATGCTTTTTCATGCAGACCTGGTAACTCGCGTAACCTTTGAGGCCGGTCATGCCCGGGTCGTTTTCACACTCGGCGCTTACGCGTTCAAATTCACCCGGAGCCGCGCCCGGTTTGGACCATGACCTCTTAACTTTGGGCATCGTACACGCCGTGATTACAAGTATGGCGAGACTGCAGGCCAATAGTTTGATCAGATTGTTCACAGAGGACCTCCTTGTTGGCTTCATATGGGTCTACGCAAGCCCCAGGGCCAGCCGAAACAGACATGGCGACATCAGGGGACCGGGCTTGAGACGATCCGTTCAATCCCGTTCATATACGGACGTAATGCCGTGGGGATGATGACCGAGCCATCCTCCTGCTGACAGTTTTCCAGAATGGCGACGATGGTGCGACCCACGGCCACGCCGGATCCATTGAGCGTATGAAGATAGGCTGGTTTTCCGCCTTGAGGTCGAAATCGAATATTGGCTCTCCGTGCCTGAAAGGCTTCAAAGTTACTGCACGACGAGATTTCCCGATACGCCTGTTGTGAGGGGATCCAGACTTCGAGATCATAAGTCTTGGCGGCGGCAAACCCCAGGTCACCGCTGCACAGGCTGACGATCCGGTAGGGCAATTCGAGTGCTTGCAGAACCGCTTCGGCCGCGTTGGTCAGTCGTTCAAGTTCTGAATACGATTCTTCCGGAGTGGTGAAGGCGACGAGTTCGACCTTATGGAATTGGTGCAAACGAATCAGGCCACGGGTGTCCTGTCCGTAGGAACCGGCTTCCCGGCGAAAGCAGGGTGTCGAAGCCACGTGCCGGACCGGCAAGGCGGTATCCGGAAGAATTTCGTCCCGGTACATATTGGTCACCGGCACTTCGGCCGTTGGGATTAACAGGTATTCGTCGTCGCGCAGGTGAAACAGGTCGTGTTCAAATTTCGGGAGTTGCCCTGTACCTGTCATGGCGTCACGATTGACGAGATAGGGTGGGAGGACTTCAGTATACCCATGCTCGCGGAGATGGACGTCGAGCATTAATGACGTTAACGCGCGTTCAAGTTGGGCGCCGGCGCCCAAGGCCATGGAAAATCGGGCTCCTGTGATTTTGCCGGCACGTTTGAAGTCAAGAATGCCCAGGGATTCTCCGATTTCCCAATGCGGTTTCGGTGGAAAGCCAAACGAAGGTGGCTCACCCCATCGACGAATTTCAACGTTCTGCGACGCATCAGTTCCTTGCGGAACGGTATCATGTGGGAGGTTGGGAATGCGTAGCGCATGTTCTTCGAGTTCGACTTCAATCGCTCGTAAGTGCTCTTCCTGAATGGCAATGTTATCGCCCAGTGCCCGCATGGCGGCCACGGTTTCCTCTGCCGGTTGCTTCTCACGCTTTAATCGAGCAACCTGATCGGAGCCTTTTTTGAGTTGATGCCGCAGGGCTTCAACCTGGGCGAGCCGGTCGCGGCGGTCCTGGAGCAGCTTTTCAACCTCCTCCCATGCCACGTCTGCTCCACGGGACCCGAGTTGGTCGCGAATGGCGGATAACAGGTCTCTGAGAGATCGAAGGTCATACATGGAGAGTATCCCAACCTATTGAAAATGCGAGTAAAAGTTATCATGTGTCTCCGAGGCAGTCAACGGAGTCGAGACGAGCCGTGACACTTGCAGTGGCATGTGGTTTTTCCTACTCTGTGGCGATGCCGTATGTGTTTCCGTACGAAGACTTTTTTGTCGGGGGTGTGGCGTGCGTGATTCTCGGGTTGTTATTCTTGCGAGTGATCGTTGCCAAAAAACAGAAAGGAAAAGGAAGAGAAGCCGATGAATGAAACGTCTGGATTGCGACGAGCTGATGGACGGCGGACAGATGAAATTCGTTCGGTCAAAGTGACGCGCCCGTTTATCAAGTATGCGGATGGCTCCGTCCTCATGGAAATGGGTGAAACCAAGGTCATCTGTACGGCGTCGATCGAGGAAAAAGTTCCGCCGTTTTTGCGGGATAAGGGACAAGGTTGGGTGACGGCCGAATATGCCATGTTGCCGCGGGCTACGCATGATCGTATGCCCCGCGAAGCGGCGCGAGGGAAGCAAAGCGGCCGGACCCTGGAGATTCAACGGCTCGTGGGCCGGGCGCTCCGTGCGGTGACGGATTTGTCGGCGATGGGGGAGCGGACGGTGTGGATCGATTGCGACGTGATTCAAGCGGACGGTGGCACGCGGACGGCCTCGATCACCGGAGCATTTATCGCGTTGGCCGATGCGTTTGCCGCGTTGAAAGAGAAAAAGATGCTGAAGAAGACGCCGCTGGTGGATTTTTTGGCTGCCGTCAGTGTCGGCCGGGTCGGCGGCGTGGTCTTGGCGGATCTGTGCTACGAGGAGGATTCCTGTGCCGAGGTGGACATGAATCTCGTGATGACCGGCAGGGGGCGCTTGGTCGAGGTACAGGGAACAGCCGAACGCGGTTCGTTCGGAAAAGAGGAGTTGGACCGGTTTCTGGCTCTGGGGTGGGACGGAATCCAGCAATTGATCAAGCTGCAAAGAGACTGTATCGGCCATCTTGGGTAGAACCTCATGGAGCTTGTGTTGGCAACGGGGAATCGGGATAAGCAGCGGGAGATGAAAGCCTTTCTGCGAGACTTGGGGGTAACCATTCGGACGCTGGATGAGTTTCCCGGCGCTCCGGTCGTGCTTGAAGACGGTGAGACGTGCCGGGCGAATGCCGGCAAAAAGGCCGTGGAGATTGCCAGGTTCACGGGTACGTTGGCCCTCGCCGATGATACCGGCTTGGAAGTCGATGCCTTGGGAGGACAGCCGGGCGTGTTTGCCGCTCGATATGCCGGACCCCAGGCTACGTATGCAGACAATTGTCGAAAATTGTTGGATGAACTGGAGGGCGTTCCTTCGGATCAGCGAGGGGCTCGCTTTCTCACGGTGGTGGCTATTTCCGATCCGTCTTCATCTGTTGAATTTGTGGAGGGAGTGTTGCGGGGACGAATCGCGGACCACTGCTCCGGGGGCCATGGGTTTGGGTATGATCCGGTCTTTATGCTCCCGGAACTTGGAAAAACCCTGGCGGAATTGACGCTTGACCAGAAAAACCAAATCAGTCATCGTGGACGAGCCTTGGCCAAGGCCAAAGACGTATTGAAACGTATACTTGGGAGAAATATCGGGGCGTAGCGCAGCCCGGTAGCGCGCCTGCTTTGGGAGCAGGATGTCGGAGGTTCAAATCCTCTCGCCCCGACCAGCCCTGATACATCATCTTGCCTCACTGATCGAAGATTAAGGCCGGGCGCCCGTAGCTCAGTGGACAGAGCATCGGCCTTCTAAGCCGAGGGTCGCAGGTTCGACCCCTGCCGGGCGCGCCATTTTATCCTGGATGAACCACAAATCGCTCAAGTTCTTGTTTTTCTAAGATTCCTCTTCCCTTGACATTCTGTAGCTAATTGGCTACAAATAAATCAATGGTTAGAGTAGTCCACTACGTCACGGAAGGTGGGACAGACTACTTTGACGAGTGGTTCCAGTGTCAGGATGTCGAGACCAAAGCCCGGGTCCAGACTCGCCTTGACCGGATCGAACTTGGCAATTTTGGCGATCACAAAGGGGTGGGCGAAGGCGTTTTTGAGCTTCGGATCGATTGTGGCCCTGGATACCGTATTTACTATGGTCTTGACAGTGAGACGCTTGTGATCCTTCTGGTCGGGGGAACGAAAAAACGGCAGGCCCGTGACGTTAAAGTGGCTCAGACCTACTGGAAAACCTATAAAGAGGAGAAGCGCAATGCCCGTAAAAGTCCATAAAGCCAGCGATTACCTCAAGACTCCGGAAGATATCGCGGCCTATCTGAACGCGGCGATTGAAGAATTCGACGGCGATCCTCGATTGTTGATGAAAGCGTTTCGTAACGTGGCAGCGGCGCAGGGCGGCGTTTCTGAACTCGCACGTCGGGCCGACGTCAATCGCGTGGGCCTCTCCCGCGGCTTATCGGGCAACCGGGATCCTCGGCTTGGGACGGTTGCCAAAATCGCTGCCGCATGTGGCGTGAGACTTCAATTTGTGGCGTGAAGACTAGACTTGCCGGAGGCAACGTTAGCTGTCGGGTTTCGCCTGTCCTGAGCAAAGTCGAAGGGCTACGCTAACCCGACTTACGGGCTACCGGCGTTTCAGTGTCTTCAAGTCTGCGTTTTTACAAAAAGGTAGGGCTGTAATGGGGCACAATCCCGGATTCGAACGCCTGGTTGAGCAAAGAAAAAGCCAAGTTCGTGAGTGCGTGCCGAGCGAGGTCATGGACCGCTTCGAACGCGGTGAAGTCTTCCATTTCATCGATGTTCGGGAGGATCATGAGGTGGCGCAGGGGTATGCCCGTGGGGCCATTCACAAAGGCCGGGGGATTCTGGAGCGTGACATTGAGGAGATGATTCCTGACAAAAGCGCGGAAATTATTCTCTATTGCGGTGGAGGCTATCGGTCGGCCTTGTCGGCCGCCAACTTACAAGAGATGGGTTACACGCAGGTTTTGTCCATGGCAGGAGGAATCAAGGCGTGGAGGCAGGCAGGATATCCTCTGGAGCCAGACCCCGCGACTTGATCCTGGAACGCGATCATCCCGCCAGGTATTCTTCGTAGAGAAAGTTGGGCTTCTTATTTGTATGTCTTATTAAACTCCTCGACGACTTCGTTGGTGATATCCATCCCTTTGGCCGAGTAAATCACGATTTGCATGATGGCTTCATTGCCCTTATCGATGACCAAAGAAAATCCACGTCGTTCCGCGACGGTTTTGGTTGCCCCTTCGATTTTCTTCATGTAATCCACCATCAAATTTTTCTGTTTTTCCTGCACTTCCTGCTGAAACGTTTGTCGCCGCCTTTGATATTCTTGAATCTTGCCTTGCACTGTTTCCCGTAAGACTTGCGTCTCGGTCTCGCTCCGGGCCGTGCCGCCCTGGAGTTGCTGTTCGAGTTTCTGTATTTCCGCTTCGTCGGTTTCCAACAGTTTCTGACGAACCATCACGTGTTCCTTTAAGGTCGCCAGCGCCTTTTGCCCGGCGTTGGAATTTTCCAAAACCGCTTGGGGATCGATGACGCCTATCTGAATTGATTCCTCTGCAAAGGCGGAGGGGAGGCCACAAAACAGGATTTGGATCATGAACCATCCCAGCAGGGAGATGATCACCGTGCTGCGTTTATGTAAAGTAAGCTGATGACGTTCTTGCATAAGACGGAACTCCTTCCTCAAAACAGGTAATGGTCGGTAAGGGAAAACGAGAGACGTTCTGGAAGCGAACGGTCTTATGAATAAGGCTATTCATTGAGACTGGGTGCTGTCAAGAGGAGGGTCTCCGGGAATGCTTGAAAATCAGGTGGCGGAACCCGAAGAGGAACTTGAAGATGAACTCGAAGATGCCGGATTCGATGGAGAAGATGCGGGGGCGGGTGCCGTTGTTTCAGAGCTGGCCCCGGATTCGCTTTTGGCTGTGACGTTTTCCGGCTCGCCGCCTGGTTTGTCCGTGGCTTCCTTGGCCGGGCTCTCAGGTTGTTTTGCTTGGCTGGGATCTTTCAGTTTGTTTGAGTAATCCGTCACGTACCAGCCGCTTCCCTTGAACATAATGCCGGGAGCCGATATGAGTTTTCGAACCCCTTTGCCACACCGTATGCATTTGTCGATCAACGGATCGGAAAATTTTTGCCGGACTTCGAATTGATGGTGACAGGCTTCACATTTATATTCGTAAAGGGGCATTGCGATCCTCTCGTGTCACAACTTTTCTCCGTTCAATAATGTTTTTATCGGCAAAGTCAAGGCGCTTTGGAACTTACGTCAGGGCCCGAATAGCCATTTCGACCCTTTTGAGTCCTCGCTCGATTGCCTCCAGCGTGGGAGTATAGGTCAACCGCAGATGGTGCGGGCTTCCGAACGGATTGCCGGGCACACAGGCCACGTGCGCTTCGTGTAATAAGTAGGTGGCCAGGTCCGCTGAGGTCGTGATGGTCCCATTGGCATGTTGTTTGCCCAAGATTCCCGAAACGTTGGGAAAGACGTAAAAGGCTCCGGCAGGGGTCGGACAGGTGACGCCGGGCATTGCGTTCAACGTGTCAACCATGAGGCGACGTTTGGGTGTGAGATCCGCCAGCAACTCTTTGAAAAATGGAGTCCCGTCCCGGAGGGCGGCCACCGCGGCCTTTTGGGAAATCGACGTGGGATTCGACGTGCTTTGGCTTTGAATGACCGACATCGCGGCGATTAACGCTTTCGGTCCGCCCGCGTAGCCGATTCGCCATCCCGTCATGGAAAACGCCTTGGACACGCCGTTGACCACAAGCGTCTGATCGGCGATTTCGGGTGCGGCGGACACGATGCTCATGAACGGGGGTTCTCCATAGACGAGTTGTTCGTAGATTTCATCGGAAATCACGAGAAAGCCGTGACGTTTGGCCACGTCGGCCACGGCTTCAAGGGTCTTCCGGGTATGCAGCGCCCCGGTTGGGTTGGACGGGCTGTTCAGGATTAGCGCCTTGGTGCGGGGGGTGACTTTGGCCTCCAATTGTTTCGGATCAAGGGCATATCCATCGCCTTCCCTGGTCTCCAGGATCACGGGTTGCCCATCGGCCAGACTGACAATATCGGGATAGGATACCCAATAGGGAGCGGGGATGATGACTTCGTCCCCGGGATCCAAGAGGGCTTGCGCAGCGTTGTACAGGGTATGCTTGGCCCCGCAGGACACCAGGATTTGCGATTTGTCGTAGTGGGTGCCTTGGTCCCGGGAAAATTTGTCAATGATGGCCTGCTTGAGTTCGTCGATGCCCGAGGCGGGTGTGTATTTGGTAAACCCGTCCGTGATGGCTGCCTTGGCCGCTGCTTTCACGACTTCCGGCGTGTCGACGGCCGGTTCTCCGGCGGAAAAATTCACAACGTCCACGCCGTGGGCCGCCATGGATTTAGCCGTTGCTGAAACGTTCAAGGTTGCCGACGGGACAATGCGGGTGGTACGGGCGGCCAGTTTCATGGTGATGGATGTCCGTACTTTTCGCGAAGGTGTTTGGCCACCTCGGGGATGAGAAACGCCTCCAACTCGCCGCCGAACAAGGCCAGTTCTTTGACGATGCTTGACGTCAAATACGAATATTCTTCGCTTGGCATCAGGAAGACCGTTTCCAGGCGTTCATCGAGCTTACGATTGAGCAAGGCCATTTGAAACTCGTGCTCAAAGTCCGATACCGCGCGTAATCCTCGAATAATGGCATGGGCGCCTCGCTGCCGTACGTATTCCACCAACAGGCCGTTGAATGATTCCACCTCTACGTTGGGAAATTCCTTCGTGGCGATTTTCGCCAGTTCGACTCGTTCTTCGAGAGAGAGGAGCGCTCCTTTACGCGGGTTGGGAGCCACAGCCACGACCAGCCGGTCGAAGATGCTCAGACTGCGACTGACAATGT
This sequence comes from Nitrospira sp., assembly GCA_011523385.1. Classification (GTDB taxonomy): domain Bacteria; phylum Nitrospirota; class Nitrospiria; order Nitrospirales; family UBA8639; genus Bin75. The sequence goes on from WTGX01000004.1 coordinate 223,759, forward strand.
CCGTGTGTCCACGGGTAATGGGATCGAAGGTGCCCGGATAGACGGCTAGTCGCATGTCGCCTCCGCGGCAGGTTGATAGAAGGTGAGCATGGTGTCGCCGTATCGGGACTGACGAGTCTGTACGAGATCTCCGGTTCCGTCCGGGACTGCGTGTTTGAAGAAATGTTCAAGAACCAGCGTCCCTTGAGGAGCGATTTTTCCGCTCACGCTCAGTTGTTCGAGCAATCGGGGCAGGTCGGTGCCGTGGTACGGCGGATCCACAAAGATAAGATCGAACGTCGGCGGTTCGCCGAACGATGGTGGTGACGTGAGAAACGTCTCAACGTCTTGGGAGATGATCAGGCATTGGTTGTGATAGCCGCACCGGGCGATGTTTTCGCAAAGGATTCGTGATGAGGCGACGTCGTTGTCCACAAAGACGGCCTGGTGGGCTCCACGACTCAAGGACTCGAGTCCCAAGGCCCCGGTGCCGGCATAGAGATCCAACACGCGCGCACCTTCTATGTGATGGGCCAGGATCGACAATAAGGCTTCGCGGACCCGGGCCGAAGTCGGTCGAAGATCCTGTCCGTCGGGTTCCTTGAGACGACGCCCTTTTTGTATGCCGGCAACGATGCGCATGGATGTTCCTTCTGAACAAAAAAGTAGCATACTGCTTTTTCGAGCGGCAAGATACGCTCAGGCGCCGCCGCTTTGATAATATGTGAAGGTTCGGTCTAATATGCATATGCGTGCGACGAACGCCGTCGAAGGCTTCCGGTGAGAGACGGTCAGGAAGAGATGGACGAGAAACCCGTACAAGGTATTCTGCATTGGCCGAAAGGCGAACGGCCCCGCGAGCGATTGTTGGAAGAAGGTCCGGAATCGCTGACGGAGGCGCAACTGCTGGCTGTCTTGCTTCGCGTGGGCAGGCACAAGACGTCGGCCGTCGGAGTCGGTAGAGATCTGCTGAAACACGTGGGTGGGTTGCAGGGGTTGGCCAATCGGAGCGTCCGGGAGCTTTGTGCCGTCCCGGGCATCGGTCCGGCCAAGGTGGCCCAGATCATGGCGGCCATCGAGCTGGGGAAACGCGTACTGGCGACTCCGCTGACAAAGGGGACAGTGATTATCAACAGTCGAACGGTCTTCGAACATTACTATCCCTTGTTGCGGGATTTACGCCGCGAGATTTTTAAGGTGATTCTTCTTGATGCCAAACACGCGGTCATTCGCGAAAAGACCGTGTCCGAAGGGAGTTTGACGAGCAGCCTGGTGCATCCGCGCGAGGTGTTCAATGAAGCCGTGCGCGAGTCGGCGGCGGCCGTGATCTTTTTACATAATCATCCGAGTGGGGATCCCAAGCCCAGCAAAGAAGACCGGGCGTTAACCGCACGCTTGCAGGATGCCGGAGACATTCTCGGTGTGCAGGTGCTGGACCATGTCATCATTGGTGACGGACGCTACGTCTCTTTCGCCGATGAAGGATGGATGTCGACGCCCGGGGCTGCACTTTCGAGCAGACACTGGCGTTGACGAAACCCCATGCCTGCGAGAAGTTGGCGGTTGCCTGGTGGCGTTCTTCCGTAGCGTTCCGGCGCCCATCAAACTCTTTGTAGTATTTCGGCCTTAAATGGTATAATCCTTTCCCTGTTGTGAGAAGAATGCCAACCTGGAAAGAAGAAGAGCCTCGTTGATGAGTATCGAGATGAGTCAAGTGGAGCACGTGGCGGAACTTGCGCGGCTTCAACTGAGCCGTGAGGAACTGGAGCGGTTGAGCACCCAACTGAGTCGCATTTTGACCTATATGGAGGAGTTGAACGCCGCTGATACGGGTGGGGTTCCCGGGACGACGTCGGTGGTGGCGGATGACGCCAACGTGTTGCGTGAAGATGAGGTTCAACCGTCGCTGTCACGAGATCAGGCGTTGAGCAACGCGCCGGAAGCGGTCGATGGCCTTTTTCAGGTGCCGCAGATTATCAGTGATCGGTAATCGGAGAAAGTCGAGGATATCATGTTACGACAGATGTTACGGGCGAAAATCCATCGGGCGGTGGTCACGGATGCCTGTTTGGAATATGAGGGCAGTCTGACGGTCGATGAGGATCTATTGGACGCGGCCGGCATTTTGCCCTATGAACTCGTGATGGTCTCGAATTTGAACAATGGGGAGCGGTTCACGACCTATGCGATTAATGGAAAAAGGGGATCGGGCGAAGTCGTGCTCAATGGTCCCACGGCCAGAAAAGGCGTGACTGGAGATCGTGTCATCATTTTTTGTTATGAATATTACAATGATGACGAAGCCAAGCATCATAGCCCGCGAATCATTCAAGTCGACGACGGCAATCGAATCGCCAATTGTTCCTGATACCGAACGCGGCGGCCGGTCGTCGCTTCTTCCCGCACTTGTAACCCCGTTTTATAGCCATGTCACTTGTTAAATGTACCCTGAAAGAGCTTCAGGATCGCTTTACGCGCGGGGACGCCAGCGCCGTGGAGATCGTCCGTGCGTACTTCCTGCGGATCAGCGTCGTGGAGTCGAAGGTCAAAGCCTATATCACGCTGAACGACAAAGAGACCATGTTGTCTCAGGCCGAAGCGCTGGATCACGCGTTGAGCACGTGGAGAAAAACCGAGCCAATGATGGCGATGCCGATTGCCGTCAAGGATAACATTTGCACGGAAGGCCTGCCGACGACGTGCGGGTCGCGCATCCTGGGAGGCTTCGTTCCGCCATACTCCGCGACCGCGGTGGACGCGTTACGGGCGCAACAATACTTTCTGATCGGCAAAACCAATTTGGATGAATTCGGGATGGGTTCCTCCACGGAATATTCGGCTTTTGGCGCGAGTCGAAATCCTTGGAATCTTTCCCATGTGCCTGGCGGCTCGAGTGGCGGCTCGGCTGCGGCCGTGGCTGCCGATGAATGCGTGGCCGCCCTGGGAACGGATACCGGTGGGTCGATCCGCCAGCCGGCCGCTTGTTGCGGGGTGGTTGGGCTGAAACCGACGTATGGACGCGTGTCCCGGTACGGGCTCATTGCGTTTGCCTCTTCCCTGGATCAAATCGGGCCCATTACCAAGGACGTCATGGATGCCGCGTTGATGTTGAACGTGCTTGCCGGCCACGATACCCGGGATTCGACCTCCGCGGACAAAGCCGTTCCCGATTTTACGCGAGTGTTCAAAAAGAAGGACGTCAAAAAACTGAAAATCGGCGTCCCCTTGGAATTTTTTGCGGAAGGCTTGGACGAAGAAGTTTACGACGCCGTGGGCGAAGCGCTCGCCGTGCTGGAAGATTTGGGCGGGACGATGGAAGAGGTCTCGCTCCCGCATACGGGAGTGGCGGTGGCGACCTACTATATTGTGGCGACGGCGGAGGCGAGTTCCAACCTGGCTCGTTATGACGGCGTCAAGTATGGATTCCGGGCTAAGGAAAGTTCCGACCTTCTGGAGATGTACCGGGCCACGAGACAGGAAGGCTTCGGACCGGAAGTAAAACGCCGGATCATGTTGGGCACCTATGCGTTGAGTAGCGGGTATTATGATGCGTATTATGCCAAGGCCCAAGCGGTGCGGACCCTGATTCGAGAGGATTTCGATCGGGTCTTTCAGGACGTGGATTTGCTCGTGACCCCCGTGATGCCGACCCCGGCGTTTCAACTCGGTGAAAAAATCGAAGATCCTTTGCAAATGTATTTGTCGGATCTGTATACCATCTCCGCGAGTTTGGCCGGGATTCCGGCGATTTCCTTGCCTTGCGGGTTCAGCCGGAAAGGGTTGCCGATCGGCATGCAAATTTTGGGTCGCCCCTTTGAAGAAGACGTCGTGCTTCGGGCTGCACGGGCGTATGAATTGGCAACGGACTGGCGTAAAAAACGACCACGTATTCGATAAGGGAACCCCTGATTCAGGAAGGTGACTTATGCTTGAGGTAGCTGCCGTGATCATTGCTCTGGCTTTTGTGGTCCTTGTGGGAGTGCTCATTCCGACTGTGCTTCAATTGCGAAAGGCCGCCCTGCAAGCCGAGCGATTACTGTTGCAGGTGAGTGCCGAGTTGCCGGAGATTCTGAAGGATCTGAGGCAGACGAACGAGAACGTCCGGGTCATGTCCACGCAAGCCCGGGAAGGCGTGGACCGGGCATCGGTTCTGATGAATGCCATTGGTCACGTGGGTGAGACGGTCAACCGGGTCCACGGAGTATTTCGTGGAAAAGGTCTGACGTTCATCAAAAGTCTGGCCGAGGCGGTCGTGGGCCTGAAAGCCGTGGCCCTCACTTTAAAAAATCGTGCGCAAAAAAAGGAGGAAAGGTAAATGGGAAACAATCATGATTCATCCGGCAACGTGGCGCTGGCTTTTTTGAGCGGCATCGCGTCAATCGGCACGGTGATGATGGCGTTTTTAGGCGGGATGACGTGTGGCGCCGTGGCGGCCTTGTTGTTGGCTCCGCAAACCGGCAGGGACTCGCGAGAAACCGTACGTCGTCTTGCGCGTCGCGTGGGCGACGACGTCCGGGATTTTTCGGAAAAAGCCACGGAAACCTGGGGTGACGTGATGATCAAGGGCCGAGAGTTGTTGAATGAGGCCGAGACGGTCGTCAAGGACGCCGTGGACGCCGGCCGGGAGTCGGTGCAGCACATGCGGAACTCCTCTTCGGAAGAATCCGATACGTCACGGTGACGTTCGAGACGGTCATTGGGCTGGAGGTTCACGCGCAACTCCGAACGCAGTCGAAGATGTTCTGCGGCTGTGCGACGGAGTTCGGGTTGCCTGCCAACACCCGAACGTGTCCCGTGTGTCTGGGATTGCCCGGTGCGTTGCCGGTCGTGAACAAACGTGCCGTGGAAATGGCGGTTCGGACGGGATTGGCGTTGAATTGTACCGTTCGGACGACGAACCAATTTGCCCGAAAGAATTATTTTTACCCGGACCTGCCGAAGGGCTACCAAATCTCCCAGTATGACCGGCCCATTTGCGAGAATGGCTGGCTGGAGTTGCAGGTCAACGGGACGTCCAGGAAGGTCAGAATCCGTCGAGCGCACTTGGAAGAAGACGCGGGGAAAAACATTCACGCGGATGCCGGCAGTCTCGTCGATCTGAATCGAGCGGGGACGCCGTTGATTGAAATTGTGACCGAACCCGATATGCGCTCGGCAGACGAAGTCGTCTCGTATTTGAAGTCCCTGCGGGACGTGTTGATGTATATCGACGTCTGCGACGGCAACATGGAACAGGGCAGTCTGCGCTGTGAACCCAACCTTTCATTGAGGCCCGCGGGATCCGATGAATTGGGGACCAAGGTGGAACTCAAAAATATCAACTCGTTCAAGTTCGTCAAAGACGCCGTTGAATATGAAATCAAACGGCAGACCAACGTTCTCAGCGAGGGAGGAACGATCGGCCAGGAAACCCGGTTGTGGGATATCGATCGCGGCCAAACCGCGGTCATGAGAAGTAAGGAAGAAGCTCATGATTATCGGTATTTCCCCGATCCCGATCTCGTTCCGCTTGTCATTTCCGGGGAGTGGATCGAGGAACTGCGAGCCACGATTCAGGAATTACCCAAGGATCGTCACCGGCGGTTTCTCCGGGATTACGGGTTGCCGGATTATGATGCCGGCGTGCTCACGAGTTCACGGGCCTTAGCCGACTATTTTGAGGCTTGTGTCACGTTGTTTGCAGAACCCAAACTCATCAGCAACTTTCTCATGAGTGAATTTCTGCGTGAACTGCATCAAGCCGGGACGACCGTGGAATCTTCCCCCGTGTCTCCGGAACGGTTGGTGGGGTTGTTGCAATTGGTGCACGATGACACCATCAGTTTGAAAGTCGCCAAGGAGATTTTTCCCGAACTCTACGCCGGCGGCAAATCGGCGGCGCAACTTGTCGAAGAAAAGGGGCTCCGGCAACTGTCTGACGAAGGGGAATTGCTGTCCTTGATCGATGCGGTTATCGAGCAGCATCCCGCTCAAGTGGCCCAATATCGAGGAGGCAAAGAAACGGTGATCGGGTTCCTGGTCGGCCAGGCAATGAAACGTTCCGGGGGCAAAGCCAATCCCCAAAAAGTGAATGCGTTGTTCAAGACGCGGCTTTCGCAATAGCATCGGGTGCCGTCGCTGACAATTTCTGCTGGTGCCTGCTGTGCCCCGGTTCCCCTCCTTTGTAAGGAGGGGTGAGGGGAGGTAGAGGTTATGCTCAGGGAGGCGAACCCACATGCCCTATGGACGTCCAACTCTACCCCACCTGACCTCCCCTTACAAAGGAGAGGAAAAGGGCTGGATACGTATTTACAGGTGGCAAATCTGCGTGAGTGAATGAGCAAAATCAAGGAAATCAAAGGAAGGGCCATACTCGATTCTCGTGGGACGCCCACGGTGGAGGTGGACGTGCTGTTGACCAGTGGTGCGTGGGGAAGGGCGGCCGTGCCGTCCGGGGCTTCGACCGGGACACGAGAGGCCCTTGAACTGCGGGACCACGATCCTCGACGGTGGATGGGGAAGGGGGTCACGAAGGCCATTCGGAACATCACGAGGACCCTGGCGCCCAAACTCCGGGGGATGAACGCTCTGGATCAACCATTGATTGATTCCACTATGCTCGCGTTGGACGGCACTCCGGGAAAATCCCGACTCGGGGCGAATGCCGTGTTGGGGATCTCGCTGGCCGTGGCTCGCGCAGCGTCGGCGGAAACGCGGCAACCACTCTACCGGTACATTGGCGGGGCCAAGGCCCGTGAATTGCCAGTCCCCATGATGAATATCATTAATGGCGGCGTTCACGCGAATAATGGCTTGGATTTGCAGGAATTCATGATCATGCCCGTCGGCGCGACGCGTTTCCGTGAAGGGTTGCGGATGGGTACGGAAGTGTTTCACCAGTTACGAGGCGTCTTGAAGGCCAAGGGATTGAGTACGGCCGTGGGCGACGAGGGCGGCTTTGCGCCGGCCTTGCAGTCGAACGAAGAGGCGCTGGCCGTGATCAGTCAAGCCGTTCGCAAGGCGGGGTATCGGCTTGGCTCGGACGTTGTGTTGGCGATTGATGCGGCGGCCAGTGAATTCCATGGCAAGAAGGGGTACGTGTTGCATGCGGAAAAGCGCGGGGCACGGAATTCCGCCCGCATGATTGACTTTTACGAAGGGTTGGTCGATCGGTACCCCATTGTCTCCATTGAAGATGGACTCCATGAAAACGACTGGAAAGGTTGGAAACTTCTGACCGGCCGGCTTGGTTCACGGATTCAGTTGGTTGGAGACGACTTGTTCGTCACCAACGTCGATTATTTGTCAAGGGGTATTCAAGAAGGTGTCGGAACTGCTATTCTGATAAAAGTCAACCAGATCGGCACGTTGACCGAAACCTTGGAGACGGTGGAATTGGCGAGGCGGGCGGGGTTTGGCGTCGTGATTTCCCATCGTTCGGGCGAAACGGAAGACACGACCATCGCCGATTTGGCCGTGGCGGTCAACGCCGGGCAAATCAAGACGGGTTCATTGTCTCGGACGGACCGTTTGGCCAAGTACAATCAACTCCTCAGGATCGAAGAAGAGTTGGGGAAATCGGCGGTCTATAAAGGAAGAAAGGTGCTCCGAATCCGAAAGGCATAACGTGGTTCGCCGGAACCGACAACTGAAGAAGCCGGGTCGCTGGTCCGTTCTACGATCGCTGGGTTATCCTTTGGGTCTCAGCATTGGGATCGTGCTGTGCGTGGTGTGGACGTTGCAGGGAACGGGGTTGCCACAGTATTGGATGATGACCCAGGAACTTGATAGAACGCAGGAGGAAATTATCTCGCTGGAGCACGCGAACGCCGCGCTTCGCGAGGAAATCCATCATCTGGAATCCGATCTCTTTACCTTGGAAACGTTGGCGCGGGAGCGGTTGGGGTACGTGAAGGAAGGAGAAATGGTCTATCAATTCGTCGAATCGCCGTAGACGCCAATGAGTGAACCATGCATCGATAGAATGATAGAGAAGCGACCTTGCGTGGTCCTGCATGCCGGTTCCTCCCCTTTGTAACCAACTCTCTACCTCCCCCAACCCCTCTCCCCGATTAAAAACGTCGAGGACAGGCTTGCAAAGGAGGGGAGGAAAGAAAGGCCTCGTCTCCTTTGGGAGAGCGGGAGGCATAAAATCTTTTGGTTGATTGGTTGCGTCATGAAATTCGGTACGATGGCTGTTCTGGGTTGTTCCAACGTGGGGAAATCCACCCTCGTGAACACGTTGGTGAATCAAAAAATTGCCATCGTGTCCGACAAACCCCAGACCACGCGTTCGCGGATTTTAGGCGTGGCGCATTTCCCGCAAGGGCAATTAGCGTTGTTGGATACGCCGGGGCTGCACCGGCCTTGGCATCGACTGAATAAACTCATGGTGCGAACGGCGCTCGATGCCATGCATGATGCCGACGTGCTGGCGGTCATGGTGGACGGACGAGATTTGCCCGGCCCCGTCGATCGATTTGTGGTAGAGCAAATATTCTCGAGACATGGCCAATCGTCGGCGTTACCGGTTTTTTTGTTGGTGAATAAAATCGACTTGATTCGTAAACGTCACGTGTTGCCGGTGATCGAGGCCTATCGTCAGTTGGGAGAATGGACGGAGATCGTTCCCATATCGGCCAAGACCGGTCTGAACGTTGACCGGTTGGCATCGCTGGTGTTTGACCGGGTGGTTGACCGGGACGACGCCTTTGATGAAGATTTTGTCACGGACCAGTCATGGCGTCATCTGGCCGCGGAGACCATACGGGAAAAGGTCATTGAAGCGACCAAGGCGGAACTGCCCTATGCCGTTGCCGTGAAGGTGGACGAGTTTCTGGAAGAAGGGTGCGTCACCACGATCGCGGCCACCATTGTTGTCGAGAAACCCGGCCAGAAGGCGATTGTGATCGGAAAATCGGGAGAACGGTTAAAGGCGATCGGTACCGCCGCCCGGTTGGAGTTGGCGAAGGCGTTGGCCAACAAGGTTTTTTTGAAACTCCACGTGAAAGTAAAAAGCGCGTGGCGCGACGATGATCGTTGGTTGGTAGAATTGGGATACGCGACACAGCCATGACGGACCCGGCCAAAACAATGACTCCCAGTGCCCCTCCGGCCGCCAAGGATCAGGCTGCGTCGGAGTCCGCCAATAGTCAAAGCAAATTCGACGTGGTGAGGCTCTCGACGCGCCGTCTTTTGAAGCGTGGCGCCATTTCAAACCTGACCAATCTGATTGCCCGGTTGCATCCCGCGGACGTCGCCCGGGTGATTATGAATTTGGATACCCCTCAAGAACGACGGACGGTTTTTGAATTGGTCGAAGGCGTGGCTGAGCAAGGCAAGGTCGTGAGCGAGTTGAGCGACGAGATGATCCTTGAACTGCTTGAAGATCGAAACGCCGCGGATATCGCGTGGATGTTACGAACCGTACCGACCGACGACGCAGCGGATATTTTAGGCGTGTTGCCTGATGAGGTGGCAAAAAATATCTTGCCGCTGATGAAAGCCGAGGAATCTCAGGAAGTCGCCAACCTGATGGCGTATCCCAAGGGAACGGCCGGCAGCATCATGACCACGGAGTTCTTCTCGTTGCCCGAGGAAACCACGGCCCGTGAAGCCATCCAACGTCTTCAACAGGCCACCAAGGCCGAAACCGTGTTTTATATTTACGCGACGGACCGTAAAGGACGGCTCAGCGGCGTGGTGTCGTTGCGGGAATTGCTGGTCGTGGCACCGACGGCTCCCCTGAAAAGCATGCTCTTCCGCGACGTCATCAGTGTGAGCGTGGAGACTGCACAGAAAGAAGTCGCTCGTCAGGTGGCGAATTACAACCTGCTGGCGATTCCGGTTGTCGATGCCGAGCATCGGCTCGTGGGAATTATTACGGTCGACGACGTGGTGGACGTCATTCGGGATGAAGACACCAAGGACATGTTGAAGATGGCCGGAGCCGCCGAAGAAGACGCACAGATGCGCATTCCCAGTCTCGTGGCCGCGGGCTTGCGGTTTCCCTGGTTGTTTACGAATTTGGCCGGAAGTCTCTTGTCGGGTCTCATCTTGTGGTGGTTCCGGTTCACGATTCAGGAGGTCGTGGCCGTGGTGGCCTTTATTCCCGTGATTGCGGCGATGGGTGGCAACCTGGGGCTCCAATCCTCGACGCTGATCATTCGGGGGCTTGCCACGGGTCACGTGGAGCATAGCGATATCTGGAAAGTCGTATTTCGGGAATTGCGTATCGGGGTCCTTCTCGGCGTGATCTGTGGCACGTTACTCTTTCTGACCGGATGGATCTGGCAGGAAAACGGTTATTTGGGATTGGTGGTTGGCGGGGCCTTGCTGCTTACGTTTATTATCTCCTCGAGTATGGCCACGGTCACCCCCTTGCTCTTACGAAAGTTTCACGTTGATCCGGCCGTGGCGGCGGGGCCGTTCATCACCACGGCCATGGACATCACGGGAGTCAGCATTTACCTGGGTCTCGCGACGATGATGCTTGAGTATTTGAGATAATCCTGCCGTCTCCCTCTGAATTTTCTGAATTTGACGAAGTTCCGGCGCGTCTTGCCATGGCCTTAGTCACCACAAAAGCGATCGTGCTGAAAAGCATGCGCTGGGGAGAAGCCGATCGCATCCTCACGTTTTATTCGCTTCAAATGGGCAAGGTTCGAGGGATTGCGCGTGGCGCGCGACGGATGAAAAGCCGATTCGGCGGCATGCTCGAACCGTTCTCGTTCATCAATCTCACGTTTTTCGACAAACGCAACGACAGCCTTGGGTCCATCAGCCACGTCGATAGTCTCGAGTCCTTCAGCCCGTTGCGAGAGAGTTTGGATTTGATCTGGGCGGCTTCTCGTATGGTGGCCTTGGTCGACGGCGTGACCGCGGATCGTGATTCCAACCCCACGATTTATCACACGTTACTGGAAGGGTTACGATCGCTGGTCCGAACGGACGATCCGGGATTGCTGACGCTGATTTTTCAGATTCACGTCCTGAGTCATTCCGGGTTCCAACCACAGGTCGATCAATGTGCATCCTGTGGCCGGGATTTGAAAGAGCAACATTCCCGGTTTTCACCATCGGCTGGGGGGCGTTTGTGTGGATCCTGCGACCGGGGGAGTTGGGATTATTGTTTGCCCATGTCTCAGGGGAGCATGGCGTTTCTCCGTCAAGCACCTCAGATACCCTTTACACGGGCGACGCGCCTGAAGGCGACGGGTCAGGTGCGGAGAGAAGTAGAAACCATCGTCGAAACGTATGCGAGATCCGTGGTCGGAAAACGGTTGCCGGAGAAGGAACTGTTGGCGATGGCGGGAAAGTAAACGATCCATGAGCACGGAAACCATTCAGCCTGAAGACATGAAGTGGCTCGAAAAGGGCGTATTCGGTATCACGTGGAGCGATGGGCATCAGGGCGTCTATCCGATCCGGTACCTGCGGTTGCACTGCCCCTGTGCGGCCTGTACGGATGAATGGACCGGCGAGTTGAAGCTGAAACCCGATGACGTCCCGATGTTCATCATGCTGAAGGATATCCAGCCCGTGGGGCATTATGCCTTACGCCTGATTTGGAGTGACGGGCACGATACCGGGTTGTATGCATTCGGGCAGCTTCGTCGGATGTGTCAATGCGACGTCTGCCAGCCAAATAAAGATCCCGCCGCGGACAAGAAAGCTTCCCGCCGTCTTCTCTAATCTGACCCGTTTTCTTTCTCGTATCTCCGGGCTTCAACGTCGGTAGCGCGGCCCAAGGGTCCGGTCTTCGTAGTTGGCAAACAGGCGTTTGGTTTCGGGATGGAGGACAAAACCTTTACCGTGCGCAATGTCCCGCGCGCGAAAGAACGGGGCGAGTTTTCCGGAAGGATCGAGGTAGGCCGCGCGAAGCGGGACCGAGCGGTTTCGATGATGGATCAGGTGACAGGACGTGGAACGGATCGAGTTGATCCAGGCGGCGATTTCGTCAGGGTTTCCGATGGAGGCCGACAGCAGCAGGAGCCGTGATTGCGCCGGAGCGAAAATAATCGTTTCTTCCCACACCACGCCCCGTTCCGCGTCGGCCAGAAATTGCGATTCATCCAGAATAATCAAGCCCAAGGTATCCAGCCGCATGTCGATCTCGCCGCTTGCGGCATCGTACAGTAAATTCCGCAGGATTTCCGTGGTCATGATCAGGATGGGAGCCTGCGGATTGTCACGGCGGTCGCCCGTGAGAATACCGACTTGATCCGCACCGAAGAGCTGCGAAAACTCCGTCAGCTTTGTGTTTGAGAGTGCCTTCAAGGGAGACGTGTAAATCACCGTTCGTTCGGCTTCGATGGCCCGTCGCATGGCCTCGATCGCCACGTAGGTCTTGCCGCTGCCCGTGGGGACGCTCAAGATCACGTCAGTAGTTGTCAGGCGGTCGATGGCGTCCCGTTGCCAGTCGTCAGGCTTGAAAGGCCGTGGCGGAGGCACGCCGAGCCCTTCAAGCAGCGCCTTCGTGCCGATGGCCGGTTCGGTCGGGACGTGGTGATGCCGGGAAGGCGGGGCGGGGCGGGGCGGCGCATCGGGCTGAGGGTTCGGCTTGGCCGGTCTGTCCGGCTTGGAAGAGCGTGGAGGCTCCTGCAGGAAGGACGTGAGCGTCGTTTCGATTTCCGCCCGTTGCCCGGGTGACAGGGCCAGGAGTGATTGAATCAGCCGGGTTTTCCCCATGCGGAAGTGCCGGTGCACCCGGTTCTTCGCCAGCCGGTGAAGCAGACTGACGGGCAAGCCGGCCAAGTGTTGTGTTAATTCGTCGTTCGTCATGCGGCTGTTCGTTTGTTGCCTATGTGTCCAGTCTATACACCCTCCAAGGGAGAGGGTGTTGTGGAGCAGAAATTGTCAATGCCTAAGCGAACATTTACCGTTCTTCTCTGCGTCGTTCATGGCAATTCTTGCAGCACGTCCCGGCGCATGAGGTCCATGGCGTCTCTCGCAACGCCGGCCAGACCGGGATGGGTCGCTTTGAGTCCATGGACTTGCGAGAGATATTCCAGCGTCCTGGCCAGGAGCCGGTAGACGTCCCCTTCGGCCATGGTGGTCGGGCGAATCAGTTCGTTCCAGGGCAGGGCGGGCTCGGCGATCCACCGGTCGGCTATCGCTGCGACGTCCCACCTCAGGAGAGGCGGCTCTTCATACGCGGATAACGAGTGGGCGACCTTTCGCACTTGTCCGAGGGTCGAGGTCAGGGCCGGATGGCGTCCGGGAAAGGAGGCCGGCCGGTCGTCGTCATGCGCAATGCTCGCCAGCACCCCGGCCAGTAAAGAGGCGGTGATGCCTTCAAATGCTCCCATCCTGATCAGTTCCGTGATGAGTAACGAATGGTTGATGCGAATCAGGCGCGCCCAGTCGCCCTCGGATGTCAGTTGGCACGCGGGCGTCAGGTAGCCGAATTTTTGCAATACCTCCACGTGTTGCTGGAAGCGGTGCCAGAGTTCGGTGCGCATGGCGTGAATGGTTTTCGTCAGTCGATGTTCTTCCTGGCGCAGCTTCAGGGCCTGCGGGTGGTCCTTTTGGCACGCCGGACGGGACGGACAGGTTGGACAGGGGAATTCGTCCTTGAGCGTTTCGGTCAGGACCGGGTTATCGGCACCGTCCTGATTGACGCGAATCGGAAGACGTCGTAAACGAGCGGGAAACTGTTCCAATGTTTCGATGGCGTGATTCAGGCTCTGGGGCGTGCACCAGGGAAACCGGTGGGACTCGGTGACGTCGATGACTTCGTCGATCACCGCGGTCACCGCGCTTGCGGGATATTCTATGATGCGTCCGCCGTTTCGCATGACGGTCAACATGGGAGCCCCTTGTCCACGGCTTCGATATTGCCGCAGGACGATAGCGTGATCCTTGGAAAGTTCGACTGCGCGACCCGGCGTCAGGAACGCCAATTGCGCTGAGATTTCCGGTGGGTCGTGCTGCGTTTTCCGACGATGGTGCGAGCGGCGTTTCTTGGCCAGACTGAATGATTGCCACTGCGCAATCCAATCGGCGCATTCCCGTTGGCCATAGGTCTCCAGTTGCGTTTCCACGTCATCCAGCTTCGTTTCATACGCATCGGCTCGTTGGTTGAGCTGGAATTGCGCAAAACTCTTTTCCAGGATGGGTTGGATATGGTCGATGGAATGAGCTTTCAGGAGATTCAGCACCATGGGATAGGAAACGACAAATTGACTGTCGATCGGCTCCGGGTGGTTCGTGAGCCCATTCGCAATGGGGCCGAGGTCGATGTACGGCGACGGCGTGACCACGACGAACCCCACGTAATCTTTCCCGCGTCTTCCGCCGCGGCCGGCGAGTTGTTGAATTTCATTGACGGTCAGTTCCGTGATGTCCCGGTCCTTGCGGACGCTCGATTGAGTTATCACGACGGTGCGGGCGGGAAAATCCACCCCGGCGGCCAGGGTCGTGGTGGCGAAGACCGCATCCAGACACCCTTGACGCATGAGTTCTTCAACGGCGATTTTCCAGGACGGCAGGTGCCCGGCGTGATGGGCCGCCACACCATAGTGCTGAACCGTGGGGATCAGGGGATGGTTGGCAATACTGGGATATTCGGCAGTCATCTTGTCCAGCACGTCCGTGATGGCCGCCGACCGCGTGGGGGGAATGGGGTTCTGGCGGTGCTCGAAACACGCAATGGCTTCATCGCAGGCGCGCCGGGACGTCAAAAAGACGATGGCCGGGGTCAGACGCTGGTGTCGAAGGACGTGGAGCAGATCGACTGGGTGAATGGCCGGTGGCATGAACGGAGGAAAGTGTAACAGGAACTTGTCGGGAGCACAAAGGAGACCGCCAATCGACGGAGACTTGGATTCGTGCAGGAGTTGCGTGGGGATGACGCTGCGATGACCCGTGAGCAGGTAACTCATGGCGCAACTCGTTGAGAATGAAAACGACAGAAGGCTGGAAAGCGTGTTGCGTTTCTCATTTTGGTTCTGACACACTGGGTAACTATAATAATGGGAACCTGAAGTTCCCTTCCTTGTGGATCGCCTTTTGAGGCGCGTGGAAAGGAGTGATTGGTGGAGACCTTCGAACGGGCGTTCGGCAATACGGAAAGAGCCGCGGTTTCGACGCTACGGGCGATCAAAGACGTGGAAAAGCTGGCCAAGGCGCTACAAAAGGCAGCGAGGGAAGGGAACATCGGCGCCATCAAGCGAGAATGTTCAAGGCTGGATCCTACGCTGGATTCTCTAAAAGAAGAGGTGTCGAACGCAGTGGCCGTTTGGCCTTTCAAGGATGAAGAGGAAGAAGCATACCTCAGGGATCACTATGCCGATGAACTTCGTAAGACCGCCGCGGAAAAGGGATTGGATCTCCGGGAACGGGACGGCATGCTGATTTCTCATCCGTCCATCGTTCGGATTCTGCCCGGTGACCGGGCCGTGAGAATCGATAAGAGTAAGAAGGCGACGCTACGACCGTCTCGCCTCACGGAAATCCTGGTCGAGCAGCAGAAAAAACCGCCGCGGTTCAGGTCGGATGCTTTCCTGAAGTCGTTATACGAGATGTACGTGCTCCTGGCGAAAGCCAAGCAAGGGACCGTTATCCCGTTAGCCATGATCTATGAGGCGTTTACTTCCTGTCCCGGCAGCAAACGTGACTACAGCAAGATCGACTTTGCCAGGGACATCTATTTCCTGGAACAGAGTGATACGCTCTCCACCAGGTCGGGATACCGGGTCTCGTTCCCGTCTTCAACCGGCTCGAAAAAGGCCAAGGACACGTTCTCGTTCGTCGGTCCCGACAAACAGGTCGTCACGTATTACGGAATCCAATTTTCCGGGGGCTGATAATGGCGCACACCATACCATTGCACGATTGGCTGCGGCACCTCGATGCCGAATACGTATCGACGTTCATCAAGGAGGGCGGTGCGTCCATCAAGTTTGCCGTGATGGAAGACGGCCGCAAGCCGCAGTTCTCCGAAGCCGTGGAGACCCGGGGCAGGGAATTGAATTACGCCGTTGTCAAACTTGACGCAGTGGAAACTAAGGTTCATATGCCCCAGGACGTGTTTTTCGGACTGGCGAAGCAGGTGGATTGGCGATTTCTGGCTCGCCTCATGATCGTGCGGCTGGCTCGGGGGATCGGCTATGACGTCGACGCGATCAACCCCGGTGAGACGACGAACGTGTTTGAGGCCGTCGGAAAAAGAAACGGTCTTGATTCACAATCCGTACTTCGTGAGTTGAGACGCGAATTGGAAACCAGGGTGAGCAAGGAATATCGCATGGACAAAGATTTCAGGGTGGCGATGACTTCCCTTTGCCTGTGTGAGAACGTTCGTCAGGATCAGGAATACGGCGGTCAGCCGCTGATCGATTGGTTGACGGGAACGAATACGAGGGTGAGCAGCGTGAAGTCATTCTTCATCAATACCGGCATCAACCGGACGACGGCCAGACATTTCATTGAATCAGCCCTGTTCTGGTTCCGGCACGTGGGACACGCGGGGACGGTGATCGTCCTCGACAACTCCCGTATCATGCTGTCCCCCAACCCGAAGGACGGGGGCAGGTATTATACGAAAGCTATGGTCATGGACCACTACGAGCTTTTGCGGGAGTTCATCGACGGAACAGATCAATTGGCCGGAACGTTGATGGTGATCGTGACAAACGGCGCCTTCCTCGATGAAGACGCTCGTTCCAGGGGATTCGGCATCTACCAGGCCCTCAGGACAAGGATCATGGATGACGTCCGGGATAAAAACCTGGTGAATCCCATCGCGTCCATGGTACGACTCTCCTGAAGCAAAGACGGACCTCATGAACGTTGAGACAGACAAGAAAGATTTGTTGACCTGCAGGCGGGCGCTGGAAGGGTTGCGGAACGGTGTCCCGAACGAGGCAGCCGTCAAGATCCTGGGTTGTCACCAACCGCAGGCAGAAAACCGGTTTCGGGAACTCCTGTCCCGGGCCATGAAACTGGACCGTCCGCCTTCCGGTGCTTTGGGCATGCTGGTTGCCGGTGATTTCGGTACGGGAAAATCGCACCTGCTCTCCTACCTGGAACATCAGGCGTTGTCACAAGGTTTCGTGTGCAGCAAATTGACCATCAGTAAAGAGACCCCTTTCTATAACCTGGAGAAGGTATTCAAGTCCGCTGTGGACCATGGACGGATACCGGACCGAACCGGGCAGCTCATGGGAGAACTCGGACTCCGGCTGAAAAGTTCTTCAGGGGCGTATGCCCGTTTTTTCCGGTGGGCCCATTCCGAACAGAACGGACTGCATCGTATCTTTCCTGCCAGCCTGATGGTTCACGAACGGGCAAATGATTTTGAACTGATCAGCAACGTCATCTCGTTCTGGTCGGGCGAGCGGGTCAGGGTGTCCACGCTCAAAGACGGTCTCAGACAAATAGGGAAGTTGCCCGACTATCCCTTCAAGGCGCCGAAAGCGAAGGAACTACCCCCGCAACGGTTACGTTTTGCCACGGAGTTGATAAAAGGGGCCGGGTATAACGGCTGGGTCGTCCTGTTGGATGAACTCGAATTAGTGGGTTCGTATACGCTGCCCCAAAGGGCCAGGTCCTACGCGGAGCTTGCCCGCTGGTTGGGAAAGGTCGAAGATGAAGCGTGTCCGGGGCTCGTCGTCGTCGGCACGGTGACGAGCGATTTCACCGCGGCCGTTTTGGATGATTCGGGCAAACAGGACCGCCACAAGGCAGCCCAATGGTTGCGTTCACGTGGAGATGACGTCGTGGCAGCCGGGGCTGAAATGGGCATGACGATTCTTGAACGGGAAACGACTTCCTTAACCTCTCCGACTGACGAAGACGTGAACGCCACCATCGAGAAACTGAGAGAGATCTATAGCGTTGCTTACAATTGGGACGCTCCGCGAAAAGAAGGAAAGGCGGGCGGGGCGGGTTTTCAAGGCAGGATGAGGTACAAGGTGCGAGCGGCCATCAATGAATGGGACCTGTTGCGCCTGTACCCGAATGCGAGCCCTGAAACAGAAGGCACGGAGTTCAGTTCCAGATATGAAGAAGTTCCTGAACTGGAGCAGGAGACCAACGACCAGGCCGATGAGGGCGAAAGCCGGTAGGTGAGGGCAGCAGCGAGCGATTCCCGAATAATTCTCTTCTCAATAACTCCTCCCGCAAAGTATCTTCTGAAATTCGATTTCCCTGCCTCCTTTTTTGCAAGACTATTTGTATTGTAAATTATCCATGATATGGATAAAATGCAATAATATGATTGATAGGCTTATTACACGTGACATCGAAGAGGCTCTTCACCGTCAGGCTGCCGTCGCCCTGATTGGACCACGGCAGGTCGGCAAGACCACGTTGGCACTGGCGATCGGTCGCCCGCGTAATGCGCTTTATCTTGATCTCGAAGACCGGGACGACCGCAACCGGCTCGCTGAACCCGTGTTGTTCTTCGACAATGCGGAAGATCGGCTCGTCATCCTCGATGAAATCCACCGGATGCCGGAATTGTTTCAGATCCTGCGTGGCGTTATCGACAGGGGCAGACGTAAAGGAAAGGGCAAGGGTCGGTTTCTGATCCTGGGGTCCGCCTCGATCGACTTGTTGCGCCAATCGGGCGAAACTCTGGCCGGGCGCATCGCGTACATCGACATGGCACCCTTTTCCGCACTTGAGATCGAAGACGCGCGCCTGTCGCGTGAGCGGCTGTGGTTGCGTGGCGGGTTTCCTGACAGCTATTTGGCCGACAGCGACCGGGACAGCCTGGCCTTGCGCAAGGACTTCATTCGCACCTACCTGGAGCGTGACGTTGCGTCGTTCGGTTCTCGTGTCCCGGCCACGTTCCTCGATCGGATGTGGACGATGCTTGCACACCGTCAGGGAGCGATCCTGAATGCCTCGGATCTTGCCAGGGCGCTGGAGGTGAGCGCGCAATCGGTTACCCGTTACGTTGATCTGTTGGCTGACTTGCTGCTGGTACGCCGGTTACCGCCATTCCGGATCAATATCGGCAAACGTCTCGTCAAGTCGCCGAAAGTGTACGTGCGAGACAGCGGTCTGGTCCATGCCCTGTTGAGCATTGCGTCGCTGGAGCAGCTCGCGGGACATCCTGTGGTTGGCAGGAGTTGGGAAGGATTCATTATCGAGACGCTGCTTGCCGTCCTGCCTCGACCGGTGAAACCGTTCTTCTACCGAACGAGTGCCGGTGCCGAAATTGACCTCGTGATCGAGCATGACGATGGCGCGCTGTGGGCAATCGAGGTCAAACGTTCGCTGTCCGCCAGCGTCGAGCGGGGATTCCACCTTGCCTGTGCGGACGTTGAGCCATCTCGTGCCTTTGTCGTCCATGCCGGTGACGATCGCTACCCGATATCGAGAACCCTGGAGGCAGTCGGTCTTCGGGAATTCACCGCAAAACTGCGTGCCATGTATTCCAGGAACTGACTCTCTTCATCGGAGAGGGAACTATCAAGAATAGTTGACGGCTTCTTCTGTGTAGCCGCGCCATCTTATGGTGCTTCTTTGTCTTGACGGCCTCTCCAGCCGCATAAGATGCGGCAGCTACAACTGAAAGAGGCTACTGGAGCACAAAAGGCAGCGGGAGAAACTTGTCAACGAATGAGTGATCACGTACGCGAATGACCGTTAGCCCGATATTCGTGCTGCTGTGCGGCGTGGGGTTTTGCTCCTTTGTCAGCTACAACCTGGTCCGCATGCCGGCATTGGCGCCGTTCGCCGAATCGTTCGGGGCCGGACCGGTCATGGTGGGATTCATCGTCGCGGCTTCGACCATGACGGGAGTCCTTCTCAAGCTGCCGGTCGGAACGCTGTCCGACCTGGTGAACCGCTCACGCTTGATGCTGGTTGGCGTCCTGGCCTTTGCGCTACCCCCCTTTGTGTATCCGTTGGTGCCTAACCTGGAAGTTCTGACGGTGTTGCGGGTGGTCCATGGATTGGCTACGGCCGTCTTTACGCCGTTGGTTCTCGCCATGGTTGCGGAATTGTATCCCGCCGCGAGAGGCGCGGCCTTGGGCTGGTATACCTCGGCCGCGCAGGGTGGAGGACTGTTGGGCCCGGTGCTGGGAGGATGGATCATCGATCGGGCCGGCTATACGGAAACGTTTTTGACCGGTGGCGGGTTTGGGCTGGTCGGGCTCGCGTTGTATCTGGCGCTTTGGTGGCGCTATCCGGTCCCGTCGCGTGCCGTGAAGCTGGATGCGAAGACTCTTCTCTTGAACGTGCTGCATGGTTTACGCGCCGTGTTGCGACATTTCCAGATGGTGGCGGTAAGCGTGACGGAGGCCTCGAAGATGGTGGCCAACGGCACCCTGATGGCGTTCCTGCCGTTATACGGGCTTTCCATCGGACTGAGTTTGGCGGAGAGCGGCTTGCTGTTCGGAATACAGGGGTTCACGTCGTTTCTCTCCAAACCGATTATGGGGCGCGTGTCCGATCGCGTCGGGCGACGACCGCTGATCACGCTGGGTTTGCTGATTTGCGGCATAGCCATCATGGCCGTTCCTCAGACGACTCACTTGGGCTGGCTGTCCCTGTGCGCGGCAGGTTTCGGATTCGGAGAAGCGATCATTACGTCGTCGTCGGCCGCGATGATTGCGGATCTGGGAAACGCCGAGAACGTCGGAGCCGGCATGGGGTTGCGCGGAACCATCATGGATATCGGGCATGCCAGCGGGCCGATCGTGGCAGGTGTGCTTGTCGCCGCAATCAGTTATACTGGGGCGTTCACCATGATCGGATGCCTGCAAGTGATCACGGCAGCAGGGTTTTGGGTGTCGACCAGCCGGCGGTTTTGACATCTGTCACAAGCCCGCCGCGCATTCCCGGAAAGGATTCACGCACATGGAAGAAGCGATGACAACGGGAGACGTCGTCATTGGTTTGTTAGCCGCGGCGGGAGTTGTCGTCTTGGTCGTGGTGTTTATCATCGTGTTTCGCATGGTTTTTCTGAGCGACGACAAGGACAAATAGCGTGTTCAGCGGGATTGTCGAAGAAATGGGCGTCGTCAAGTCCCTGGTGCGGGACCTTGCCGGCGTACGCCTGTCGATTCTGGCGTCTACCGTTCTGAAAGATCTTCAGCTTGGGGAAAGCGTGAGCGTTTCCGGGGCCTGCCTGACGGCTGCCGGGGTTGGCGATGCAGATTTTTCCGTTGACGTTTCCGTCGAGACCCTGGATGTGACCACGTTGGGTACGCTCACGGCCGGCGCGGCCGTGAACCTCGAACGGGCGCTGAAACTGAACGACCGTCTGGGCGGGCATCTCGTGACGGGTCACGTGGATGGAACCGGCATCCTTCGAGAGCGAACTCAAGAGGGCAACACGTTGTTGCTGACGTTTGAAGTGCCGGAACCCGTTCTCCGGTATTGCATTTCCAAAGGATCGATTACTGTGGATGGCGTCAGCTTGACGATCAACAGCGTGTTGGAAAACGGGATATCCGTGGCGATTATTCCCCACACGGCCCAGGTCACCACCTTGGGAATCAAACAGCCCGGGGACGCCGTCAACCTGGAGTCGGACCTGATCGGCAAATACGTGGAGCGGTTGCTTCAAAACAGCGGCAGGCTGCCGGGAAAAGCGGCTCCGGTCATCGACCGCGACTACCTGGAGAGACGCGGGCTGACGTAGGGTCACGACAATCGATGGTTGCCTCGCTGATCAAGAAACTTCCGGTGCCCGTTCGCGTCCTGTTGTTTGCGATGCTCGTGGCGATTACGATCCCACTATTGTTATGGTTGATCGTGCAATTCTATGTATGGAGTTGCGCGACCTGGATCACGTGCGAGCCCTTGGGCGGGCAATATTGACTTTCTTCCGTAAGCTGCAGAACATCCTTCGTCCGTCATTGATACAAAAAAAGCAAGAATGGGTCATTCCTGCGGAAGCAGGAATCCAGGGTCTTTCTCCTTCACAAGGGCAGGAAAAAGCAAAGATGCTGGATCCTCGATTAAAAATGTCGAGGATGACAGAAGGAGAAGACGGTCACCACGATCTGGCGATCAGGACCACAGTCGTATTGTCCCAGCCTCCCCTGACGTTGGCCTGATCGATGAGTGCCCGGCACCTTTGTTCCAGCGATTGCGTCCCCGCCGTTCGCACACCGTCCAAAATCTCTTTATCATTCAGCATCTTGGTCAAGCCGTCGCTGCACATAAGAACCTCATCCATTGGCTGAAGGTTTATCATCGAGACGTCTGCATCCACCGTCGTGCTGACTCCGACCCCTCGAGTGAGTACGTGCCCATCCGGGTGACTGGCCGGCGTTGATTGGGGTAGTAATCCTTCCTGAATGCGTTCTTCGAGCACGGTGTGATCCCTGGTTAATGCGGAAAGCTGTTGATCCCGAATGAGATACGCGCGGCTGTCACCTGCATGGGCAACCCAGGCAAGAGGGGAGGAGGGTGCGGGCAGATAGACGAGAACGACGGTCGTTCCCATCCCGGTGAATTCGGGGTGGGCTGCGGCATAGGCCCGCACGGTTTTGTTGGCGTGCCCGATCGCCGACTGTAATAATGCGGGAACCTCTTCCGTCCCGGCCGGTCGTTCCTGGCTCGCACGTTCCGCGATATAGTCGTGAATCGCGTTGACGGTTTGTTGGCTGGCAACGTCGCCTCCCGCGTGTCCGCCCATGCCATCTGCCACAATCCACAACCCCAATTCGTCTGAGACCAGGAAGGCGTCCTGATTTGTGGGACGTACGAGGCCGGCGTGCGTGACGCCAACTCCATGCCATTGCGGGGTTCGGGCCATGGTCAATCGCCGCCGGGTCCGTGCCGTTCCCGAAGGGCCTGATACAGGTATTCGGCAAGCGGCTCGAGATTGCGGACGTCCGCCTCATTGTACGCACGCAATGTCTCACCGGCCCGCTCATCTCCGGCTTGCCATGCATGCCATAAATTGACGGCGTCCCAGCCGTCCAAGCCTTGCAGATCGGTGGACCGGGCCAGCCCGAGCGCCGCTTCGATGCGTTTTAACCCGCCACGCAAGCCCAGTTGTCTGGCGGCAAAGCACAGGTCGAAGTGCGCGTGGGAAAGATCGAGTTGGGGGTAACTCGTCCGCAAATAGGGCAGGTCGAACCCCGATCCGAAAAATGTCACGATCAGGTCGTACTTGGACAGTTCTTCCTGCAGGCGGTCCAGGGTCAAGTTCTCGTGATGAACCAACGTGGTCATCGTGTGATGACCGTACAAGCCGACCATGGTGATTTCGCCTTGTCCGGCCGGGTAGCCGTTGGTTTCGATGTCCAGGAACACCGTTCGCTCGCGAAAGGCTTCGAATAATCGCCAATGATGGGCTGCCTTGAACCGCCTGCCGACCCTGCGCCATCGCGCACGTTGGAAATCGTCCAAGGCTCGTTCCACTTCCCGGTCATAGAGCGCTTTTCGTGCCGGACCGATGCCGAAGGCGGTAGAGGACTCAAGGAATTGCCGCCAGTGGGTCATGCCGTCGGCCCACAGCCGCTGTTCCGTGGTCTCTCCGATGCCATTTAAGAAAATGAACGACGATTCAAGCATGACTGCGTCGTGTTTTTCCTGAGTCTTGCGATCGCATTTGAGAACACGCTACAGTCGGATGCTGGGAAATTCAAGAAAGATGAACCGTAACCCACAAATCACAGGAAATATGGGCATGTATTATACATGCTATAAGTTGTCGTGCATGGGGTGGAATGTTATGCCTACGGCACGGAATGCTCGCGGCATAGATATTGTTGCCTATAACCAAAGCAATACCAGATTTATTGGTGTCCAAGTTAAAGCGTTATCGAGAAGAAATCCTGTTCCTCTTGGCAACAGTCTCGAAAAGGTAATGGGTGATTTTTGGATTATTGTAAACAATGTGGCTAAGCAGCCAAATGTTTTTGCGCTGATCCCTAAAGAAGTCAGGTCTCTAGCACATCGAGGCGAGAAAAATGGAAAGGTTTCGTATTGGCTTCAACCAACCTCTTATGATGCACCGCAATTTAGAGAAGCATGGCATAGAATAGGTCGTGGAGATGAACAAATGAGTGGTGTAGGTCGGGTTAGCAAAGCGTAACCCGACACCCCCACTTCGTTCAAGATGACCACAGTCATAGAATTGTTGGATTACGCTATGCTAATCCAACCTACAACGCTACCAGTTAGTTAAACAGGCCATTAGAAAGAAGTAGTCTGTGTCCATACCAGGATCTTGGAAAGGGATTGTTAATCGGCTTAACGACTCGCCAAAGCACGTGAGAGAATACTTTCCGTACTTGCCAGGACTCCTCAAAGACTATCCATTGGATGTTAGCATTAGTTACCTGTTTGGGATGGTAGAGCTTGCTCAGAACAAAAGCCTTTACTGTGGTATGGTTAAGTTGCACAGTGTCGATAAGGATCTAGCCAGAAAGGCTGTCGATTTGCATCCAATCTTTAGATCTGATTTCCGTCAATTCTATGAGACTATTTTTGGGAAAAAGCCGAATGAGACAACTTTCGGGAAGTTGAAGGATGCAGAAGCCGTTCGTGACTTAATTGTGCATGGGAAGCACGCCTCAGAGAGCAACAAACGGAGGGCGATCGTTTGTATCATAGAGTTTGCCGAGGGATTTAACGAAGATGTAAACAAGATCGCAGGGTTTCAACCGTTCGGAGATCTCCGTGGTTTCAAGGGGAGAGGTCAACCTTTGGATAAGTCGACAAGTAGATGGATTCTAAAAGGCATGGGGTTTAAGTTGTAACACAAGTACCTTCTAACCAACTCATGGAACCGACGCGGGAAATCTCGGCGGCGCTCCGTAGTCAAATCAGTGGCCTGCGCCGCTTATGAGTAACGTTAGGTGATGATGGTCATGTGTAGAAAACAATATGCCGGTTATCAGTAGATTTCTGGGAATTGTCATCGCCATGTTTTGGGATGATCATGTTCCCGCGCATTTTCACGCGAAGTATGGGGAATATGAGATAGTTGTTCACATCCATACGGGTGTTGTGGAGGGTCAATTTCCGAAACGAGCACTTCGACATGTGATAGAGTGGTACGAACTACATAAGGATGAACTCTTGGATAACTGGGAAAGGTGTCGTAGAAAAGAGGCTCCGAATCCCATCGAACCCTTGGAATGACCCGATGTTTCTTCACGTGACGCATGCAAAACCACTCGACGGCTATAAGGTGGAAGTAGGCTTCGACGACGGACGCGAAGGAATCGCGGATCTCACGGAGGCACTCGAAGGACCGATGTTCGAGTTGCTGAAGGATCCTGACGTGTTCAGGAAGTTTCGGGTTGACGAAGAACTTCAGACTATCGTGTGGCCAAACGGAACGGACTTGGCACCGGAATATATCTACTATCAGGCGTTTCGAGACGATCCGGGACTTCAAGCTACTTTCCGCAAATGGGGCTATATCGTCTGACCCGACTCTACATTCTGACATCCCAAAGCTATATGGTTGAGTGAGAACGGCGGTCGCGCTTGATCTTAGATTGGAGTCGGTGGGCATTGAGAGCGAAGAAGGAAGAGAAAGACACTGGATTCCCGATTACTAATAGCCTGCCCTCGACATTTTTAATCGGGGGTCGGGAATGACAGACTTGGAGTGTATTGACTATTTTCATGCCAGGAGTCCCTACTTTTTACCTGAATCCCGGGTCTTGTGGTTGAAGTACGGGGAGAGCTTGCTGATGGACGACAAACCGAAACAGATTAAAATTACGGTCGGCGGCGTGACCGTGGAAGCGGCGTTGAAACCGACGCGGACGGCGCAGGCCATCTATGACGCTTTGCCGGTGGAGGCCAAAGTGAATCAATGGGGTGAGGAATTTTATTGCCAACTTCCCGGAGTCAAGGACTACCGTGAAACCGCGACGACGAACGTGAAAGTGGGCGACGTCGCGTATTGGGGACTTGGTGGGGCGTTGGCCGTGTTTTTCGGACGAACGCCGATGAGTATCGGGGAAGATCCTGTTCCGGCTGACCGGGTGAACGTCATAGGACGATTGATCGGAGATCCGAAGGTGCTTCATGAAGCCGTCGGCGCCACGATGATGAAAGTCGAAAAAGTTGCTTCATAGCGGGATGCGAGTCACCGAAGAACGCATTCAATTGTTGGCAACGGAGGTCGTGGACCGTTTGCAGGAGCAAGGGCTCCTGGAAGTCTCCGGGTCGAAAGAGCGGTTGATCCGTGGCGTCGGGAAAGCTATCACCGACGAACTTTCCGTGGAGGACCGGCTTCATGCCGAAATCCGGACTCTGCTGAAACAGTACGACGCGGAGTTTCAAAGCGGCCGGGCCGATTATCAAAAGATGTTTGCGATGGTGAAAACCAAATTGGTCAAGGAGCGCGGGCTGGTCCTGTAAGCTCAAACGTTGTCCCCACGTTATGGTATGGGCACTCTCTTATCTGAAGACAAGCAGACCCATCTTTCGCACGTCATTCTTCAGGCTCTTCAAGGGACGCCTGAAGGGAAAATTTGTGGAACTTCTACTCAAGCGTTAAAAGAAATCAAGCGGGTCCTTGCGGATTCGATGAATGTCGAGGAGCAGATTCACCGGTTAGTCCGGTCCCGCCTGCAGTCCTACTCCCGCCGGATACCCGAGGGTTCTTCGGAATGGGACGTGCTGTACGAAAAGACGTATCGGGAAGAACTGAGCAAACGTCGATTGGGCTAGTGCCGGGGAACTGTTTGTCATGAGTTCTCGAGGTCTGACGACGTGAAGTGCCCGGCTGGATCTATCCGAAATTGACGTGCTAGAGTATTCCTGTGACAGTGGTAGCGGCGGTGCGACGTTCTTGAGGAATTCCTTCGTGAACCGAGTGTTTCCCTTCTTATCCTTCCGGTTTGTTCTCATCGGCTTCCTTCTCATCCCCGGCACGACCGCGGCGCAGGATAAAGTCAAAGGGCATCTGATTGTCGAAGACGTCCTGGCTCGACCGGGGACCTCCGTGACGTTGAAAGCCGCGTTGATTGAAAAAGGGTTATTGGGAAATAGAGGCCTGGGTGGAGAGACCGTGACCTTTACCGTTCAAGGCCAGCATGCCGGGACGGCGCTCACTGGCGGCGACGGCCGCGCTTTTTTGGAATTCAAGACCCACATGCGGGGCAATCACAAGATTGTTGCAACCGTGAAATCCAGCCCACGCGTCGAGCCCGCGGAAGGCAAGGGGAATCTGGCGTCCTGGGAACGCCGGCGTCCGATTCTATTGGTGGATTGTTCCGTCCTCATGCAGGAAGACGGCTCGAACCCATTGACGGCGCTCCCCGGTATCGCGAGTCTTGGTGCATTGGGAAAGCCCCAGGAGAATGCTGCGCATGAGCTGTCGAAGTTGACCGAATTCTATTACAACGTCGTCTATGTGCATGACCGTCCGGGCGCGGCTCTGCATGAAACCCGTGCATGGCTGAGGCGGCACGAATTTCCCGTTGGGATCACGAGAATGGTTCCCCAGGAGGGAAAAGCCTTGTTGGCGTTTATGGAAAAGCTGAAGGAAGGTGGGTGGGATAACCTCGAAGCCGC
Source organism: Nitrospira sp. (assembly GCA_011523385.1). Classification (GTDB taxonomy): domain Bacteria; phylum Nitrospirota; class Nitrospiria; order Nitrospirales; family UBA8639; genus Bin75. Next base: position 251,176 of record WTGX01000004.1, read on the forward strand.
TATTGGGCGAACGTGGGAATTCGCTCAGACGTTGGTGAAAAACCGGGTTAAGACGGTCATCTTTCCCGATCCCAGGGAAAAAAAGAAGTATCCACGACGTGCGAAGATCGTCAATTCATGGAAAGAAGTCCGGAAACAACTGTAACCGCCGACGCTTCTCCGGCTGGACACACGTCCTATGAAAACCGGTAAGCCGCGCACGATTTTTGTCTGCCAGGAATGCGGCGGTCAATCGCCACGGTGGGCCGGACGTTGCCCGGATTGCGGGCAGTGGAATTCCCTGAAAGAGGAAAGCACTGTTCGGCAGCGTGGCCGGCAGGCGATCGGAGACGGGGAATCCGCGATGCCGATTAACGAAGTGGCCGTCACCAAGGAGATTCGTTTTGCCACCGGCTTGACCGAACTCGATCGGGTGCTCGGCGGCGGCGTCGTGCCCGGATCGATCGTCCTGGTCGGCGGCGATCCCGGCATCGGGAAAACCACCTTGTTGCTGCAAGCTCTGCATGGGCTTGAGCGGCGCAATCCGCCGGTGCTCTACGTTACGGGTGAAGAATCCGCGCAACAGATCAAAATGCGTGGAGATCGTCTGGGTGTCTTGAGTTCCTCGTTATACATTCTGACGGAAACCTCGCTCGAAGGCGTACTCAAGGTAGCGGAGACTCTTCGACCCACGGCGTTGGTCGTGGATTCCGTTCAGACCGTCCATACCGACCAGGTGACGTCCGCCCCCGGCACGATCAGCCAGGTGCAGGAAGTGGCGTGCCAACTCATGTGGTATGCCAAGCGAACGGGCGTGCCGGTCTTCGTTATCGGGCACGTGACGAAGGAGGGCATGATTGCCGGTCCCAAACTGCTCGAGCATATCGTCGATACCGTATTGTATTTTGAAGGCGACAAGAGCCATGCCTACCGGATTTTGCGTGCCGTGAAGAATCGGTTCGGGGCAACGAATGAAATCGGCGTGTTTGAAATGAACGACGGCGGATTGCAGGAAGTTGCCAATCCGTCCGAACTGTTTTTGGCGGGCCGGCCTGCCAAAAGCACGGGATCGGTGGTCGTGTCGAGTCTGGAAGGGAGCCGTCCGATTCTGGTCGAACTGCAAGCCCTGGTCACGGCCACGGGATACGCGATGCCCAAGCGCATGGCGAATGGGATAGAATTGAATCGTGTGGCGCTGTTGCTGGCCGTGGTGGAAAAACGATTGGGATTGCACCTGTCCGGATACGACGTGTATCTCAACGTGGTGGGCGGGCTTCGACTCGACGAGCCTGCGATTGACGTCGGCATTGTCGCGGCGCTCGTTTCCAGTTTTCGTGACCAGGCGTTTGACGGTCAGACGTGCTGCATTGGGGAAGTGGGCTTGGGTGGAGAAATCCGTCCCGTCAGTCAGGTCGATTTGCGGATTCGTGAAGCCATGAAACTGGGTTTCCAACGGTGCGTGTTACCGCAGGGGAATCTGACCAAGCATTTGAGTAATCCCGGGATGGAACTCTATGGCGTTCATGAAGTCGGGGAAGTGTTCGAGCACGTCGTAACGTCGGCTTCGTAGCCGCAGGGGAGGTGCGCGTACGTGTCATATTGCAGGCGCCCTTTCGTCCGGTGGGCGGCCGTCGGGGCGTTGTGCCTCAGTCTTGGCGCATGTGCAGGCCGTGTCCCTTCACCGCCGGTTGAGCCGGTTCCGGCACGGGCTCCCGTACTGACTCCCCAACAAGTGCTTGCCACACTTCACGCACGTGAAGCGAACATCACGAGTTTAAAAGGGTTGTTTCAGGCCGACGTCGAAGGATCGTTTTCTCCCTTTTCGCACAACATTCAAGGAACGCTGTTCTACCAGCGGCCACAATCCATTCGCCTTAAAGGCTTTACGCGATTTGGTGGGACGCTCTTCGATTTCCTGTTGAACGGCCGGCCGTATACCCTGCATACGGCCGGCCGCCGGTATCCCATGGTTGGGCGCGTGCCGGATTTTCGTCCCCTCGGGAATTTGGGACTTCCGGTTCAACTCAGTTTGCGAGCCGTTGACGTTCTTCTTGGCAGACTACAATGGACCACAGAGCAGTTCCGCGAAGTCCGGGTGGCGAATACGGCCTATCGGTATACCGTGGCCCTCTCTCATGGCAATGAATCGAACGTCTCCGTGTTGCAACACGTGTGGGTGGATCATTCTTCGGCCCTGATTCAGGGCATCGAATACTATACGACCAAGGGAAAAAAGCTGGTCACCCTCACGGTCTCGGATTATCGGAACGTGGGGCCGTCGGGGCAACCGGATTCGGTGGTCCTGCCATTTTCGATTGAGGTGAAAGAATACGTGACATCCGGATCGGTCAGATTGGAATTTTCAGAGCTTGTGCCAAATATTCCGGTGTCCGCGAAGGAGTTCGAATTCCAGTGATGCGGGTGCGTCATCCCGGGGATTCCGCGAATCGTCGGAGCCACGATGAAACTGCTGGCCGTTGAAACCGCGACGCGGTGTCAAAGTGTGGCCCTCATGGATGAGGCGGTCCTGCTGGCTGAAAAGAATCAGGAGAATTGTGCTTCGCACGCCAGTTCCCTGGTTCCTGCCATTCAAGCCCTCCTGACCTCCTTGTCGTGTCCGTTCTCGGCGATTGAAGGACTTGCCGTCTCCGCGGGTCCCGGGTCCTTTACAGGTTTGCGCGTGGGCCTTTCGACTATGGTAGGATTTCGGACGGTCACAGGCTTGCCCCTTGTCACTGTGCCGACGTTGGAAGCGATGGCGTGGAGTCACAGGGCCTCAGGGCATCCCGTGTGTCCCGTGCTGGTAGCCCGAACCGATGAAATCTATTGGGCGCAGTTTCAATGGGAAAACGGGCACGCGGTTCGGTTACTGGAAGATCGGGTCGGAACGATTCAAGACATGATGGATTCGATTCGCCAACCCACGATTCTGTTTGGCGAAGGGTGGCTGCGTCACCAGCGCGTAATTATGGAGACGTTGGGCGATATGGCGATTGGTGGGGAGCCGGAATCGATGAACCCGTCCGCCTACCACGTCGGACTGGCGAGTCTGGACGCGTTTCACACCGGGAAATTCGCCGGCTCCCATATCTCGCCGCATTACGTTCAACGCCCGGACGCGGAAGTCCAATGGGATCTCAAAACGCGGCACGCGTCGCCGTGATGATTCGACGATGGCGACACGAACCTCAGCCCGTCCTGATCTCGACATCCGCCCGTTTCAAATCCGGGATCTGGACGACGTCCTCGCTATTGAGCGGGAGTCGTTCTCGGAACCTTGGCCCCGGAGTATGTTTGAGGCGGAGTTGCAGGGGAATCCCTTCGGCCGCTTCTTTGGAGCTTTTCGTTCGGGCGAGGCGTCTTCTACGAAGCCGCTCTTCGGGTACATCTGTTACTGGGTAGTCTTTGAGGAGTTGCGCCTGATGAATCTGGCCGTGCGGCAGGATTGCCGGCGTCTGGGCATCGCGAGCCGTCTGGTCCGGCATGCCATAGAGGAGGGGATCACGCAAGGAACGACGCGGGCCCTCCTGGAAGTCCGGGCCGGTAACCGCGTGGGACGGCAACTGTATCAGGCCTTGGGATTTCGGCAATACGGCTGCCGCCGGTCCTACTATACGAACCCGAATGAGGATGCTATCCTTATGCAATTGCCATTGACGAACAAGATTCACGGACAAGATTCACTTCATGACAAAGGAGGGGTCTCATGCTGACTGATGACCAAATTGCCGAACACCTCCGTAATACCAATGACGATTTTCGTGAACTCCAGGAGGCGCACCATCAATTGGATGAGCAACTGCAGGAATTGTTGAAAAATCATATCCTGACCCCCGAAGAAGAAGTGCAGAAAAAGCAGATCCAAAGAGCAAAACTCGGCAAGAAGGACCGCATGGCCATGCTCATCCGCGAGTACCGGAATGAGCAACAAAAAACCGCAGCCTCGTAATTCGCGGTTTTCCCTGCCGGGCAACCCATGGCTACGCTCGCTCATCCGTTTGCGCGCCATATCCGCGACGTCAAACGCCGGCTGATCATCGTCGGGGCGACGATCATGGTGGCGTTTGTCGCGATGTTCTCGGTGTCGCCTGACCTGATTGAATGGTTCAAGCGCCCTTTTGCCGACGACCTGTTGTTTTACGGCCCGGCCGAAGCCTTGTTTGCGTCGATCAAAATCTCGTTTCTCGCCGGTATCGTGGTCAGCCTGCCGGTCATTCTGTATCAATTCTGGAAATTCGTGCAGCCGGCCCTGTTGCCGGGCGAACAAGGGTGGGGCATCCCTCTGTTTCTGCTTGCGACCGGCTTCTTCGTGTTGGGGCTGGTCTTTTGCAATTTGGTGATCCTTCCGCTGGTGATCGACTTTTTCGTGTCGTTCGGCCTGGAACGGGAACTCAAACCCGAATTGGCCGTGGGCATCTACGTGGATTTCAACGTGAAGTTTTTGCTGGCCTTCGGCTTCGCGTTTGAAATCCCCTTGGCGCTGTCGCTCCTGGCTCGCGCGGGGCTGGTCACTCACGCACATTTGGCGCACTATCGCCGGCACGCGGCCATGTTGGCGCTGATCCTGTCGGCGGTCATCACTCCCGATGCCACCCTGTTTACGATGCTCCTTATGGCCATTCCACTCATCGTGTTGTATGAAATCGGCGTGTGGGGAGCCAAGATCTTCGGACGTCTCCCTCCCAAAGTTGAAGAGGAAGAGGACGGCGACGACCCTGAAGAAGAAACACCCATGCCAACCGGAACGGCAGGCGATCGTGTGTCCTGACCGAACGTACCGGTTTCGGTTTCCTTCGTGACTGCACGTCTCTTACGCCGGGTCGCGTGCCTGTTCGTCCTCATGGTGTCATGTGGGGGCGTTCCCGTTTTGGCTGAAGACCGCGGGCACCCCGATCCTTTTAAACGAGAGGGCGGTGTTCCGCCGAGCATCCAGGCCCTGGCCACGACGGGTGGGGGAGTGCTCTATGCGGGTTCGTTCGGGTTCGGGGTGTTTTTCAGTGACGATTACGGCGAGACGTGGGAAGCGATCAACAACGGTTTGGGGGATCGCTTTATTCTTTGTCTGAGTGCGGATGAGAAAGGGACGGTGTACGCCGGAACGGTACGTGGCGGCGTCTTTCGGACAAAAGAAGACGGAAAAACCTGGGAGTCGATCAAGGCCGGCTTGAGATTCGTGGAGGTCAAATCTCTGCTGGTCCATCACGGAATCATGTATGCGGGCACGGGAAAGGGTGTCTACCAGTGGGACGAAGCCGCGCGCACGTGGTCTGCCGTGGCGCCCGGTCTCGAGCAGGTACTCATCGCCAGCCTGGCGATGACGAATACGTCGCAATTATTCGCCGGTACTGCGGGTAAGGGCTTGTATCAAATCGATGCGACGAAACACGGCAGGTGGCAAAAAGTGGGTGATCCCCTGGTGGATCCCAAGGAACACCTGACCCATACGCATATTCGCGTGACGATGGTGAGCCCGCAACAGCACCTATACGTAGGCACCCAGGATGGGGGCGTGTATCGCAGCAAGGATTCAGGGAAGACGTGGAAACCCGTCGGCCGGTCGCTGCCGAATGATTCGATTCGCGGCATCGTCGTCACAAGAGCGGCGTTATTTGTCGCAACGGGCCGAGGAATTTTCAAGAACAATTTTCAAAATGCCAACTGGGTGTCGGTCAATAACGGGTTAACCGAATTGTCGATTCAAGTCATGATGGCCTCTTCGGAAGGGGAGTTGTACGTCGGGACCAGTGCAGGCGCCTTCCGTAGTCAGGACGCCGGCAACCATTGGGTCAATATCAGTGAAGCACTGGGCATGCACTACGCGATGCCCCGGCCTTATTTTTGAAAGGAGAACGCATGTCGGAGATGAACGAGGTTACCACAGGCACCCGTGCCACTATTGCCGTGTCGTCCCAGGGCGAGTCCTGGGGAGACATCGTCCTCAAATTTTACCCGGACGTGGCGCCGAACCACGCGCAGAATTTCTGCAAACTCGCGTCGCAAAACTTTTACGATGGGACCACGTTTCATCGAGTCATCCCCGGATTCATGATCCAGGGCGGCGATCCGAACAGTAAAAATCCCGATCGCTCCAATCACGGGATGGGCGGGCCCGGGTATCACATTAAGGCCGAGTTTAACAACAAACCACACAAACGTGGCGTGCTCTCGATGGCGCGGGCCCAGGACCCTGACAGTGCGGGGTCACAGTTCTTTATCTGCGTCGCCGATGCGTCTTTCCTGGACGGTCAATACACAGCCTTCGGAGAAGTCGTCAGCGGCCTGGAAATCGCCGATCGCGTCGTCGCCGCCAAACGCGACGGCCGCGACAATCCGCTCGAACGCATCGAAATGACCGTGACGATTGCGTCCTAGAACGAGTATGACGGCTCCACCGTGCCACACTTGTCATTTGTAGCAGTGACCTACCTGCTTGTAGGCAGGGACTTATCTTTTGTCGCAAGAGAGGCTGCTGGGAAGAAGCGCCATAAGATGGCGCCGTTACAGATAAGGCCCGAAAAGCAACCGAAGACAAATGGAGCTGGCGAGAGGAATCGAACCTCCAACCAGCGGTTTACAAAACCGCTGCTCTGCCATTGAGCTACGCCAGCTTCACGTCTATTGTTACGTACTGAGATGACTTTGACAAGAGTTGGTCATGCGAGAGCTTTAGGTTTCTTCTTAAGTGAGCCTTCCACCGCCCGGCGAATGAATTTCTGATACGAAATGCCTTCTTGCTCCGCTCGTTTGCGGACGGCGTTCAACAGCGGTTCGGAAAACCGTAGATTAACTTGCCTGGTTTTGGGCAACAATTCAAACGTGACGGGGGTAAAGTTTTTCAGATTCAGGTAGTCCGTCAAATCCTGCTCCAGAAACTGTTCGGCTTCCTGATCGGTCTTAAATCTCGGCACTTTCTTCTTCATATTTTCGGACCTCCTTCTCATGCATATAGCGGGCGCTGATCGGACGGAGCCGTAGTCTCATGATAGAAAAATGATATATTTTTGTATATACAAATGAAAAAATCGATATTCATCCGCTTGCTCAATGCTGTCACTGATGGGATAATGAGTCCCTGTCAGTATAGATCTCAATAAAAGACGTTACCGACGAAGTTTCGATAAGAAGCCTTATTCTTCGCCGGTGTCGGTTTTGTAGGAGTTTCGCCATGCGAACGGAACAGCTCTTTTTACGATGTTATGCTAAACAAATTGCGGAAGGTCAATGGTACGCGATGTGTATTGACCTCAATATTGACGCCGAAGCAGAAACGCTTCCAGCCGTTAAATCTTCATTGGAGGATGCCATTCTTGGTTATCTGGAAACCGTGACGGACACTGATAATCGATCGTCTCTTGAGATACTGCTGCGCCGTCCGGCTTCTTTGTCGCATCAACTCTTCTATTATTTCGCCAAATATGTCACAAGAATTCATAGAATCGTGAATTCCCATGCCTTTGAAGAGCCAGTTCCCATCCGGCTTGCACTATCCTCTTAATGGGTTCCAAAAAATATCTTCTCCTCACGCCTGATGAACTCCGGCGTGTGCTCAAAGCATTTGGCTTTGTGCGCAAACGTACGCGCGGGGATCATGAGCAGTGGGAAGGGATGACGAATGAAAAACGTCGAGTTATTACAGTTCAATTGATTAGTGGAGAATATTCGATCGATCGCATGAAAACGATTATCCAAAATATGGACATCACAGCGGATGAATTCTATGGACAAGATGAATCTATTGCGAAGCGATATTTTGGTAAGAAGTAAGCTGCCTTGATAGGAGAGCTTGCTGCGATATCTCTCCTACGTCATCTCCACGATGACCTTCAACACGCCTTTTGTGGCCGCATAGGCGAAGGCGTCTGTCCCCTCTTCAATGGGAAAGCGTTGGTGGATGAGCGATTGCACGTCGATGGCGTGTTCCCGAAGCAGCGCGATCGCCCGGGGGAACGGACCGCACCGGGAACCCACCACGGTGATTTCATGAATCACGAGTGCGGTCATGTCCACGACGGTCTGCCCGTGGTAGGTTGACTTGAGCACGATGGTTCCTCTGGGACGGACGCATTCACGGGCCAAGGTGAATCCGCCGGCTGTGCCGGTTGCTTCGACCACGATATCGAATCCCGGAGAAAGCGATGTGGGATCCTGACTCGTATCAATGCCGCGGTCAGCAAGGATCTGCAATTTTTCCGGATGCTGTCCCAAGACCGTTAAGCGGCACCCGGTGCGCTGCAGGACTTGAGCGCAGAGCAACCCCAGTTTTCCATCACCGATTACCAGGACTCTATCCGTCTCGTGGAGAGAAACCTGTTCGAGAATTTGACAGGCTGCGGCGAGTGGCTCAGTAAAGACCGCCTGATCGTTGGTGATCTCGTCGGGAAGGGGATACAGATTTTCAACGGGCAGGGCCAGATAATCGGCAAAGGCTCCGTCTCTTCGGTCGATGCCCAGGGTTGTTCGATGCGGGCAATGGGTCGGGCGTCCGGCTGCACAGACCGGGCAGGCCCGGCAGGCTGCGTTGATTTCACCGACGACCCGCTTCCCAATGAGGTCCGGATGGTGCGGGGCCTCCTCAACGATTCCGACGAATTCATGGCCAAGCACTCCCTGAAAACCCATGTAGCCCCGCACCAGTTGCAGATCCGTGTCGCAGATTCCCGCCTGGATGACCCGAACAATGGCTTCTCCGGGAGACGGCTCCGGGGTGGGGTATTGCTCGCAAAATTCCAAGCCGGTACGTAAGGTCAGTGCGCGCATTTGGTTAAAAGTCTATGTGCCGTTCATTCATGAGCCGGCATCCCTCCCCCTCACCCCAACTCTCTCCCACCAAAAGAGGAGAAGGTGTTTCTGATTTGCCTTTGAACAGTCAAAAGGGATTAGTGTAAAATCCGTCAACTGTAGCCGTTTTTCCGGGAAACGGCTGGGGGTGTGCCCCGGTCTGTTTTCCGCGTGGATGCTGACTTGAGCCATAAAGGATAATTTTTATGATTATGGAAACTTTACACGGGTGTCGCAAGGGGAAATTTTCAGTCGGTCTCGTTGTCTTGGCTTTCGTGGGGATCATGGTCTTTCTTCCGTCTCAGCCGGCGTCGGCCACGGTGCCTGAGGCCTTTAGCAAGGGATTTTCCGACATCGTCGCGAAAGTGCAACCGGCCGTGGTGAACGTCGCGGTTGCAGAACCAGCCAGCCTCAGGGGACCCAGACGGTTGCCCCCGGGTCCCTTTGGTGGCCCGCCCGGACCTCCAGGCCCTCCCATGCCGCCACCCGGGCCTCCGGGTCGCCCGCCGTTCGGACCGCCCGGTATGAGTGCCGGGTCCGGGGTCATCATCAGTTCGGAAGGGTACGTTGTGACCAACAACCACGTGGTGGAAGAGGCCACGGACATTACCGTGACGACTTTTGATGGAAAGGAATATGCTGCAAAAGTCGTGGGAACTGATCCGAAAACGGACTTGGCCGTGATCAAGATCGAAGGAGAGAATCTCCCGTTCATTCCGTGGAGTGTCCATGAGACGATCAGGGTGGGTGATTTGGTTCTGGCCGTGGGCAGCCCCTTTGGTCTCAAGTCATCCGTCACGATGGGCATTATCAGCGCGATGGGTCGGGGAAACGTTGGAATTACGGAATACGAGGATTTTATCCAGACCGACGCGCCGATCAATCCCGGCAACTCCGGCGGGCCGCTGGTGAACATGGCGGGTGAAATCGTCGGCATCAATACCGCCATTTTTTCCCGTACCGGCGGCTCGGAAGGAATCGGGTTTGCCATACCCGTTGATATTGTCAAGGACATTACGAGCAGCCTGATCAAAAGCGGGCGCGTCGTGCGAGGGTGGATGGGGATTGCGATTCAGGAGCTGAATCCGGCCCTGGCGCAGTCTTTTCAGTTGCCGGAATCCCACCGGGGCGGGGTGCTGATCAGTGAAGTGAATGAGAAGGGTCCATCCGCCGGGGGGATCCTGCAACGAGGTGACGTGTTGCTCGAATATCGCGGTCAAAAAATTCGAGACGTCAATCACCTCCGAAATATCGTCGCGCGGACTCCGGTCGGTTCCGAGATTGAAATCACGGTGTTGCGCAACGGTGAAAAAAAGACCTTGACCATGAAAGTGGGAGAACGGCCGACGGATGAAATGCTTGCCAGCGGAAGAGGCCTTGCTCCTCCCGCGACCATGGAAAGGCTCGACAATGTGCTTGCCGGTCTGGCCGTCGGACCATTGACGGATGAACGAAGGAAACAATTGAGCCTCCCTGAAGAAGTGGCCGGCGTCGTGGTGAATGAAGTGAAACCCGGCAGTGCGGCGGAATCAGCGGGTTTGCAACAAGGGGACATCATTCAGGAAGTGAATCGGGAAGTCGTGAAGAGTCTGGCCGATTATGAACGGATTGCCCCTACGATCGAAAAAGAGCAGTTGGTTGTTCTCTTTTTAAGCCGGAGGGGGAACAATCTCTTTGTGGCCGTCAATCCCCAATAACGCGGGCACCGTGGCGAGTCGCGGGTTGGGCCAGGGTTGTCGTTGACCGGGTTCCCGGGCAGAAGCAAAAAGGCATAGCAAGAACGCATGGCGGAACAATCGAAATTTTCCAAGTGGATGCAGGACAAGGTCTTTAATCCTCTCGAGGATAAAAAGATGCCGGTCATGCAGCACTTGTTTGAATTTCAGAAACGGCTGACGAAAGCGGTGGTGGTCGTGGCCTTGTTTTTCATCGGCACGTTTTTCTATGCCGATACCCTGGTGCAGTGGTTGCGTATTCCTTTGCAGAACATGTTCGTTCCCGGAAACCTGGAGTGGGTTCCGACGGATTTGCCGAAAATTCCCTTTATCTTCTTGTCGCCGGCGGAAGCGTTGTGGCAGAACCTTAAAGTCGCCGCCCTGTTCGCCCTGGTGCTCGCCACGCCCTATATCCTGTGGGAAATCTGGGCGTTTGTGGTTCCCGGCTTGCACGTGCAGGAACGCCGGTTCGTGGCTCCGTTTGTCGCAATCAGCGCCGTGGCGTTTTATTTGGGATTGGGCTTCTGTTTCTTCTTCGTCCTGCCGTTTGCCTTGAACTTTCTGATTTCCTACGGCGTCAAGGCGGGTTTCATCCCGCAAATATCCATTGCCAGTTACGTGGGATTCGCGCTGTGGTTCCTGGTGGTATTCGGGCTGATTTTTGAAGTGCCGCTGGCACTCACGCTCATGGCCAAATTGGGGTGGGTTGATGCGCCGTTTTTGAAAAGATACAGGAAATGGGCGTTTTTGGGGGCGTTTCTTTTTGCCGCGCTGTTGACTCCGACCCCTGATCCGTTCAATCAATGTCTCATGGCCCTGCCGATGTATTTTTTCTATGAAGTCGGCATCATCAGTGCCGGGTTTTTCAAGAAGAAACCGGAAGCAGGTGAAGAGGAAGAGAAGGCTGAGGAAAGTCCGCCGTCAAAGGGCTCCGTGCTGCAACCCCAAACGTCCACCGGTGGACATGATGACGAGTACGTGGGTGTGCCCTGACGTCTTCTTTGCCTGGTCATATGATTGACGTCGCGATATTGGTCATCAACAGTAAAATCTGTTCCGGAGAGGCGGAAGATCGAGGAAAAGAAAGCCTGTGTCGATATTTGCAGGACCACGCGCTTCATCTGGCCAGTTATGAAGTCGTGCAGGATGACCGCGAGGTCATTCGCAAGCGTCTGGTGAGCCTGTGTGAAAAGCAGGATCTCCACGTGGTTTTCACCGTAGGAGGAACCGGCGTTCGGCCCACGGATTGGGCTCCGGAAGCCACGCGGGACGTCGTTGAGAAAGAAATCCCCGGTATCGGGGAAGCCATGAGGGCGGAGAGTCTGAAAAAAATGAGAACGGCCATGCTGTCCCGGGGAACGGCCGGTATTCGAGGGAAGACCATGGTGGTCAATCTTCCGGGCAGTCCGAAAGGCGTGATCGACAATTTGGCAACGCTGCTTCCGATTCTCGATCACACGGTTGGGAAGATATCAGGTGTATCATCAGGAAAGAGGTGAGAGGACTCGAGCAGAATAACAGTTTGTCATCCTGAACGAAGTGAAGGATCTCGTTTTTGAAGTGGGCGGTTGTTGAGTGAGAGATTCTTCGCTACGCTCAGAATGACAACGGGGTTGATCGCAATATGAGACCTGGAGGCGTTCATGAGTAGTGAACTGAAAATGTTTCAACCTGCAACGACACAAGGCGATGCCTGCACGTACATGTGGGCATGCGCGATTTGTGACGAAAATGAAACGTGCCAAAAAGACAAAGAAGGTCACAGCCGGTGGTTGGTGGCCAAGCGCATGGAGCGGATCGACTACAAGATCCTCGTCATGAGCAACAAGGGCGGGGTCGGGAAGAGCACCGTCTCCACGAACCTGGCCGTCAGCCTCGCCTTGAAAGGCTACGAGGTGGGTATCTGCGACATGGATATTCACGGCCCCAATATTCCCAAGATGGTCGGCGCCGAAGGCAAGCGTCTCAAGATCAGCACGGGCGGCGGGATTATTCCCCATCAGGCCTACAACATGAAGATCGCCTCGATGTCGTTCCTGCTCCAAAACTCCGACGATCCCATCATCTGGCGCGACGCCTATAAATTTGAATTCATCAATCAATTACTCGGTGGCGTCGAATGGCAGGATTTGAATTTTCTCATCGTGGATTTGCCGCCGGGAACGGGGAACGAGTCGGTCACGACAATCGACCTGATCGGGGAGGTGACCGGATGCGTGATTATTTCGACCCCGCAGGAGGTCGCCTTGCTCGATGCCCGGAAGTCCGTCACCTTCGCACGGGACAGCGAATTGCCGATCATCGGCATCGTGGAGAATATGAGCGGCCTCGATTGCCCGCATTGCCACCAGCACATCGAAGTCTTTCGACTGGGCGGGGGAGAAGCGTCCGCCCACGATATGGGCGTTCCCTTTTTGGGAAGAATTCCACTCGATCCCGAAGTGGTGCGGCAAAGTGATTACGGCGAACCCTACGCCCTCTTCCATTCCGATTTGCCCACGGCCGACGCGTATCACGGCATTGCCAACAAAGTTGACGACTTTTGCAAGAAAAAGGGCTCGTTGGTACAGGTCGCGAGCAAAAGCCCATTCAAGAAAAAGTAGAGACGCATGGACGGATTGACACCTCTCGCGCAAGCGCAACAAATCGTGCTGGACGCCGCCATCCCGTTGGGGTGCGAAAAAGTCGGCTTGCTGGATTCCTTGGGCCGCGTCCTGGGTGAGGATATCGTGGCGCCACGGGATAATCCCCCGTGGAACAATTCTGCCATGGATGGATTTGCCGTCCGGTGGGCGGATATCAAAAAAGAGCATGAAATCACCAAGCCCGCGGAATTGACCATTGTCGAAGACGTGCAGGCCGGCCAGGTTGCCACGAAATCCGTGGGACCGGGCGAAGCCATTCGGATCATGACCGGCGCCCCGGTTCCGGATGGAGCCGATACCGTGGTGCGGGTCGAATACACGGAACCGTCCGACACCGGCGTGAGGATTTTTCAACCCGAACCCCAGGGCGCCAATATTCGTCCCAGGGGTGAAGACGTCAAGGAAGGCGAATGCATCGTTCCCAAGGGCACCCAATTGCGTCCCGCGGAAATCGGCATGCTCGCGATTCTGGCGAAATCATTTGTACTGGTGCATCAACGTCCCCGTGTGGCCATCCTGTCAACGGGCGACGAACTCGCCGATCTCGATGAGAAGTTCGACGAAAACAAAATCGTCAACTCAAACAGCTATGGCATTGCGGCGGCGGTTCAGGAGGCGGGAGGAATCCCGCTCTTGCTGGGCATCGCCAAGGATACGCCCGAGTCACTCAAGGAGAAGATCTCGCAGGGCTTGGGCTGTGACATCCTGGTTCTCTCCGGCGGCGTGTCCATGGGCGACTACGATTTTACGAAAGTCGTGTTCTCGGAACTCGGAGCCGACATGCATTTCTGGAAATTGGCAATACGACCGGGACAACCCCTGGCCTTCGGAAAAATCCAAAGCAAGTTGGCGTTCGGGTTGCCCGGAAATCCCGTGTCGTCCATGGTCACGTTTGAACAGTTGGTCCGGTTGGCGGTCATGAAGATGGGCGGCTGCCGGCACTTGGAGCGTCCCGTGGTCGAGGCCGAGTTCCAGGAAAAGTTTTCCAAACATCCTGATCGCCGGCATTTCCTGCGAGGCATCCTAGAACAAGAAAATGGAAAACTCACCGTCCGGACCACCGGGCCGCAGGGTTCCGGGATTTTGACGTCCATGGTCAAGGCCAACGGGTTGATCGATATTCCCGAAGACGTGGAAAAGGTCAATCCCGGGGATACCGTTCGCGTGCAAGTGCTCAGCAAGAATTTTTAGCCATGGCGCCACCTATCCTATCCTTTGTCGGGCGGTCCAACAGCGGGAAAACCACGTTGATTGAACGGGTCATTCCCGAACTCACCCGTGCGGGGTACAGGGTGGCCACCGTGAAACACGCGGGACACGGGTTTGAACTGGACACGGAGGGCAAGGACAGTTGGCGGCACAAACAAGCCGGAGCGCATGCCGTCGTCGTGATCTCCAAGGGAAGCCTGGCCATGTTTGCCGACGTGTCCGAAGAGATGAAAGTCGAGGAAGTGCGGGACCGGTTTCTGGACAGCCAAACGGATTTGATTATTGCGGAGGGATGGAAAAGCGAGGGTTATCCGAAAATTGCCGTGGTGCGTGAACAACTGGAAGAAGTGAACGTGGCCGTGGACGGGTTGCTGGCCATCGTTTCGATGAAACCCATAGAAGCGTCCGTACCGTGCATCGATCGTGACGATATTGCGGCGCTGGCCAAGTTGATTATTCAGCACTACCCCAAGCCTCCTTGCGCCTGACATGAACCGCAGGACCCTCACCGTCCTCCTGGTCGTTGTCGTGGTCCTCGGTCTGGCCGGGACGGCGGCTATCCCCATCACCAACCATCCCGAGTTCTGCGCGTCCTGCCATACCATTCGTCCCTCGGTCGAGAGTTGGAAGGCGTCGTCCCACAAAGACGTCACCTGCGTGGCGTGCCACGTTCGGCCCGGCCTGCAAGGGTTTCTCGAAGATAAAGTGTATGCCGGCCTGAAGGACGTGGCGGTCACGTGGTTCGGAACGCCGGCCGAGCCCCATGACCTGCAAGAACAGGTCGATTCAAGCGTCTGTTTGAGTTGCCATCGTGCAATACTCAGGGTATCGGAAGTGTCAACCAGGGATTTGCCGAAGCCCGTCAATGATATCGGCTTGATCATGAGTCACCGGAAACACATGGAAGCCTTTCAGAAACGCGGGCAAGGGGAGGGCTGTACCACCTGTCACGCCCGCGTAGTTCATGGTCAACCCGTCAAAGGGTATCCCATCGTGATACCGCGGGGACACGTCAAGCTGGATATGGAGCCGCACTATCCCGACCATCCCGAAGGTTCGGCATTATGGAAGTCTTCACTGGCCGATTGCGTACGGTGCCACGATAACAAGACTTCCTACGAAGGCAAGGTGCTCAGCAAGGATTGTGAAGTTTGTCATCTCCCGGACAAAATAGGAGATTTCCTGTTTTAACCCCACGTAGACGGCACCGATGTCGGCACCGATCGTTCGCGTTCAAAACCTGACCAAGCGGTTCGGCGATTTCACCGCGGTGGATCACGTGTCGTTCGAGATCCAGCCCGGAGAGACCGTCGGACTGCTCGGACCCAACGGCGCAGGAAAAACCACGACCTTTCAAATGCTCCTGGGCGTGATTACGCCCACGCACGGGACGATCGAGATGCTGGGACTCGATCTCCTGCACCATCGGGAAGCAATTCTCCGGCAGGTCAATTTTTCCTCCACCTACATCTCGATGCCCTTTGCCCTGACCGTGGAAGAAAACCTCCGTGTCACCGGCCGGTTGTACGGGGTATCGGGCATCGACGGACGAATCGACGACGTGGTGAAAAAACTCGAGATGGAAGACATGCGCCACAAAGTGACCCGCAAATTGTCGTCCGGACAAATGACGCGGCTGACGTTGGCAAAGGCGGTCCTGACCGAACCGAAAATTCTGTTTCTGGACGAACCCACCGCCAGTCTGGACCCGGATATCGCCCACAAAGTGAAAGGATTTTTAAAGGAATATCGCGCGACGTCCGGCCTGAGCATGTTGTACACCTCGCACAACATGCGGGAGATAGAAGAAATGTCCGACCGGATCGTGTTCCTGCAACGAGGAAAAATCATCGCCGAAGGAACCGCCCAAGAAGTCATCGCGCAATACGGCGAAGACGACCTCGAACGGGTTTTCCTCAAAATTGCCCGAGAAAGTCAATGAATATCTCTGCCTTCCCTTCGCTTACATTCAGGTAAGAAAAGGTGGAGAATCAGGAAGGAATGACTGTCTTTTTCCTCCCCTTTGTAAGGGGAGGTTAGGAGGGGTAGAGCTAAACACACATGAAACACAATCAACGAACACAACAAGGACCCTCGAAGGTTCTTTCGTTGAAACGGCGGTTGCGGACTGCAATGACCTCAGCCGAGCAGGTTCTCTGGACTAAGCTCCGTTCAAAACAATGTGACTCATTCAAATTTCGCCGGCAACATGCCATTGGTCCGTTCATTGTCGACTTTTTTTGTCCGGAACAATTACTGGTCGTTGAAATCGATGGCGACGTTCATGCCGAAGAGACCCAACGAACAAAAGACCGGCAGCGCGAAAAATATTTGCGTTCCCTAGGACTTCAAGTTATTCGCTATACGAATCATGAAGTGCTGAACAATCTAGATGGTGTCCTGGAACATCTGCTTGCAGTGCTTTCCTCGGACTCTACCTCCCCTCACCCCTCCTTACAAAGGAGGGGAAGTAGGAAAGAGTGACAAATGATGCAAGACCGAAAGAAATCGCTGTCTTTTTCCTCCCCTTTGTAAGGGGAGGTTAGGAGGGGTAGAGCCCAATCACAACAGGATAACCACTGATGAACCTCGGTCGTATCTCCGCACTGATTTTCAGGCATCTCTTTCTCTATCGCCGGAGTTTTCCCCGGTTGCTGGAGATTTTTTACTGGCCCTTGTTGGACCTGGTGGTGTGGGGATTCATTACGATGTACCTGGCCCAGGAGGGGAAGGGCCTGCACGGAGCCGTCGTCTTTTTTCTGGGAGCGCTCATTTTTTGGGACATTCTCTTTCGGGCGCAACAGGGGATCACCATCTCTTTTCTCGAAGAAATCTGGTCGAGAAATCTCATGAATTTGTTCGCCAGTCCCCTCACCGCCGGGGAATTTCTGGCAGCGATGATGGCCATGAGCATCTTCAAGGTGGCCGCGGTTTCCATCATCATGGCGTTTGCAGCCCTGTTCTTTTATTCCTACAACGTGTTCATCATGGGGCTGACCCTGATCCCGTTCGTCATGAACCTGATTGCAGCCGGATGGCTCATCGGGATCTTGACCACGTCGGTGATTATGCGATTCGGCCAGCAAGCCGAAGTGCTGGCCTGGGGATTGGTCTTTCTGTTCCAACCGATCTCTTGCGTCTTCTACCCCCTGTCCGTGTTGCCGGACTGGCTGAAACCGCTGGCCTTGGCCAACCCGGCCGCGCACGTGTTCGAGGGTATGCGGGAAGTCTTACTGAATCAGGTCGTGCCGTGGTCGCACCTGTGGTGGGCGATGGGTCTGAACGGCCTGTATCTGTTGCTTATGATTGCGATCTATCAATACACGTTTTCCGTGTGCAAAGATCGCGGCATGCTGGTCAGAGTCGGGGAGTAAAAGTTATTTTAAGTGTGATGGCGTAGTTTTGAACAATGATGACGCTCATCTTAGTATTTTTTATGCTTACAAATGAAGTACGAGATGTCTGGTTCTTTGGATTTGCGTTTTCGGGAAATTATAGCCTTGTCTAGGGCAGGAATTTCATCGTGACACAAAGTATCAAAAGCAAGTATGTTGCCGTGATTGATGCTATTGCGGAAGAGCATGGAAGTGATGATTGTCATTATGCCGTTCCGAAGAATGCGACATTGGCTCAGTGCATAGGCTATGCTCAAAGATATTATGTCGAAGGAGACGAAGAACATCATCGATATAATCGATGCCGGAATTTACTGAAGACCGCCATGAGTCATCTCCTTCCAAATACAAGTTCCAGACAAACTCTGCTCCACGTGGATGTTGGAGCAGGGCCTGGCCTGTATAGTTGGGTGTTGAGAGATTATGTTCGCAGACATTACCCAGCGATCAATCTTAAGCTATACGGTTATGACCGCGCACCCAAAATGGCGAAACTTGCGAATATGATTTGGGAACGGTTCAATGAAAATGTCGCTTACTTGTGTTATCACGATGAGAACGAATTGTACGCTGCAGCGATGTCTGATTCCTCACGGCCGGCATGTGTTGTGCTTACGCTGGGTTATGTCTTGATTCAAACCGATAAGGATGATAGCTTGAAAGAATTGGCTAGCCTGTGCAAGAAGCTTTCTGTAAATTCGAAAGTGTGGTTGGTTGCCATAGATGCATATAGCGGTGACCGACCAATTTTATTTGAAGATGCATGGAGTAAATTTGTTTCGATATTATCGAATCTTCGTGTATCGATTAAACACACGGGTTCATCCCAAAAGGTTGCTCGAATCCATGTGATGTCGCCACCAACGGGTTGGAAGTGAGCGAACAATTGGTAATGAGCTTCGGCAGTGCAGTGGCGCAGCCGACAGTAGCCTCTAAAGCAGAGGGGCAGCTTGTCATCCCTGAGATTTCTGGTCTGCACTATCTTCCCGGATTTCTTACGCGCACCCAACAGGACGACGCGCTTCGCTACATCTCCGATTCCGACTGGATGTACGACTTGGAGCGTCGGGTTCAACATTATGGCTGGCGTTACGACTATCGTGCCAAGAATATTGCAAGAGACATGCGGATAGGGCCTTTGCCTCCCTGGCTCGACAATATAGCCAAGCGCTTATATCACGAAACAGAATTGTTCGACGATGTGCCGGATCAAGCTATCGTGAATGAATATGAAGCAGGGCAAGGTATCGCCATGCACGTTGATCGGCAATGTTTCGGTAAAGCCATCGCGACGATTTCTCTTGGTGATGCTTGGATAATGGATTTTCGGCCCCGTGGTGGAACCAGCGATGAGACGAAACAGATTTTACTAGAGGAAGGCTCTGCTCTTGTACTAGTTGGCGATGCTCGGGACCGTTGGCTGCATGGCATCTCTCGACGCAAGCGCGAACAGTGCGCCAACGGCCATTGGCGAGACAGGAGACGTCGGGTATCGTTGACCTTTCGCACGGTGCTTCTCTAGAGAACCAACCGAGGCCCACGGTCTTGTGGGTGTTCGCATTTTGTTGTCATTCGGGTTTTATTATTGTCATCTTAGTCAAACCGGCCGGCCACGACAATTTCTTCCAATGGCCGCCGGTCATTTGGTTGCTCTCTCTCTTGAAGATGATCGGGCAGGGATTCCCTTGGCGCGCGCTTTCCGATGGCGATCATGGCCAGGACGTCGTAGTCTTCGGGCACGTGAAGTTCTCTTCCGGCCTTCTCGTAATCGAATCCTTGCATCCCGTGTACGACGAACCCTCGTCGCGTTCCTTCCAATGCAAGATTTTCCCACGCCGCGCCGGCATCAAAGGCATACGTGACCGCGGGTTTGTCATTCCGTTCAAAGAGCTTCCTGGAGGTGACAACGACCAATGCGGCTGCCTGCCGGGCCCATACTTTATTGCCTTCGGCCAGCAAATCCAGGAATGTCTCCCAAAACGTCGTCCGGCGTTTTGCATAAACGAATCGCCACAGTTGCGCATTATTCGATGACGGCGCCCAACGAGCCGCTTCAAACAGCGGCATGAGTTCGTCATCGGATAATTCCTCACCGGTCATCGAACGGGGAGACCACCGGTTCACAATAAGAGGATGCACGTCATAGTTCGGCTTTCTTTGTGTCCGTACTTCTTCCGTCAGTGAATCGTTCATGACCTCCTCCTTTCATGTGCCCCTGTTTCCTCCAATGCCTGCTCCAGTGATTGAGGACCGGATTCTTTCAGTCGATCCAAACGGGCCTGATCCACGAAGACCCACAGGTTCCTTTCCTGGGTCACCGTGACCGATCCGGTTTTCGCGCCCTTGGGTTTCCTGACGTTTTTTCTCAAGGTATAGATGACTTCGCCTTTTCCACTTTTTCGCAGATCGCTGTAAAACAAAGCCAGGGTTGCGGCGTCCTTCAAGGTTTCGGGAGGAACCTGCTGTTTCTTTTCCAGTCTGACGATCACGTGCGATCCCGGGGTTCCCCTGGCGTGCAGCCAAAGGTCGTCGGGTTTGGAGACCTTGAACGTGACGGCGTCATTGTCTTTGGCGGTTTTGCCAACCAGGATGGGGCATCCTTCCTGAGAGGAAAATTCGCGGTATGGTACGGCAGGTTGGTTTTTTTGCTTGGAACGTTGTGGGGCGCGTAGCGGTGCCTGTCGCTTCTGCAGCGCCGCTACCTGTTCAGTTTCTTGTGGGTTTGCCAATTTTCCAATCTCCAAGGCCTCCAATTCCTGCTGATATTTCGTCAATTCTGTTTTGGCTTGGTTAAGCCGGGGCACAAGGTTTTTCCGGGCTCCCGTAAATTTTCCGTATTTCGTGAAATAGTTTTTCAGATTCCCGGGTCCGTCTTTCTCCGGGTTTAACGGTAGCGTGATCTCCGGCAGTCTGTCATCAAAGTAATCAACGATTGTAATGTGTTTCTGCCCTTTACCCAGAGCAGAGACGTGACCCTTCAATAGCTCGCCGTACCGTCCATATTCACGATAAGCATCGACTTTTGCAAAATCCTGCGTCAATTTCTCGATTTGTCGCTGCAATTTTTTCACGTGTTTGCGGACGTGCGCGATTTGCCGATGACGTTCGTCTTCGAGAGTCGCGTTCAGTTCGGACGTGGAATAAGACGCTTCGATTCGTTCGGAAACGGGAAAAGCCATCTTCTCCGCATCAGTCATGGACGGAAACGCTTCCGCTGGACTGTCGCCTCTCCAAGGACAAGGAGCGAGGTTAAACGGCTGCCCAATGGCCTGTCGACTCGGTTTGAGGGATCGAAGCACCGTGGTTTGCGCATCCAGGACGAAGATATTCGCCGAACGTCCGGTCAATGCGACGACCAGCAAGAATACCTGGGCGCCCTTTATCAACTCGAACCACACGATGCGGTCACCGGAGGTTTGGGCGAGACGATGGATTTGTGCGCCCAAGAGATGGGCGCGTGCATATTGACAGAACGACGGCGGCGTTGGAACAGACGGCACTTTTTGACTCAGGATATGCAACCGTCCGTATTGGGAATGAGCTGAGAGTGCAATCGCAAGGGAACGTCCCGGCCGGCGCAGAAAGAGAATGACGGTGTCAGGTGCCGGCTGCTGGATTTTTTGGATGAACCCGCCGACACAAACGGGTGCCATTTCAGCGAGAACGGCGTTTACGTCATCAAGACTCAACACGAATCAGAGAGGGCGGCTTTCAAGCTGGCTGTGAATCGGCTGACTCCCTGAATCAAATCAGGAGAGTGTTGAAGTTCTTCTATTTTGCGGACGAGGGCACTGCCCACGATGACGCCGTCGGAAAAGGCCGCGATTTGCCGGGCATCGTCGGGGGTGGCGATACCGAATCCCACGACCACGGGTTTTCCGGCTTTCTTTTGCAGCGCGCGCACGTTCCGTTTAATGGAATCTTTATCTCGCAGTTTCGCCCCCGTGATTCCGGTAATGGACACGTAATAAATGAATCCCCTGGTACGTTTGATGACTTCCGCGTTTCTGGCCGCGGTGCTCGTCGGCGCGAGCAAAAAGATCAGGCATGGACCTTTTTCCGCGGAGGCCCGTTGCAACGAGTCGGCTTCTTCCGGAGGCATGTCCGGAATGATAACCCCATCAACCCCGGCAAGGACCGCTTCGTGACAAAATGCCCGTTCCCCCATTGCCATAATGGTGTTGTAATAGGCCATCAGAATGAGCGGCACCTGGGTTTTGGTTCGCAAGGACTTGACCGTCCGTAAAATACCGCGAAGCGAGGTGCCTGCCCGTAACGACCGTTCGGCGGCTTTTTGAATGACGGGGCCGTCGGCGATGGGATCGGAAAAGGGGACGCCGAGTTCAATCAGGTCGGCTCCGGCCTTTTCCAGGGCCGGCACCAGGGTTTCCGTTTCAGCCAATGAAGGGTCCCCTGCCATGAGATAGGGGATCAGCGCCTTTTCCCCTCCGCGGCGAAGACGGTCAAAAGTGGCGGCGATACGATTGGCAGGGGCAGGCATAATCAGAATTGGATACCTCGCATCTGGGCAATCTGGTTGACGTCTTTATCTCCACGTCCCGAGAGGTTCATGATCAGGATTTGGTTTTTCCTCATCTTCGGGGCTCGTTTGATGACTTCAGCTACTGCATGCGCGCTTTCCAGGGCCGGAATGATTCCTTCTTCCTGGGACAACAGATCGAAGGCTTCCAGGGCTTCCTGGTCGGTCGCCGAGGTGTACTGAATGCGACCGGAATCATGGTGCATGGCGTGTTCGGGGCCGACTGCGGGATAATCGAGCCCGGCAGATACCGAGTGTGTGCTGTTGATTTGACCGTGCCGGTCTTGAAGCAGATAGGTCATGGTTCCGTGAAGCACGCCCGGCACGCCACCGGCAAATCGAGCGGCATGTTTGCCGCTGGTCAAACCCATGCCACCGGCTTCCACCCCGACCATCTGAATCCGGGCATCCTTGATGAACGGGTGGAACAGACCGATGCTGTTGCTGCCGCCTCCCACGCAGGCCACCAGGCAATGCGGGAGGGTTCCCTCCGCGGCCAGGATTTGTCGTCTGGCCTCCCGGCCGATCACCGATTGAAAATCGCGGATCATCATTGGATAGGGATGCGCTCCCAGCACGGAGCCCAGCAGGTAATGCGTGGTGCGCACGTTCGTCGTCCAGTCGCGCATGGCCTCGCTGATGGCGTCCTTGAGCGTCCGGCTGCCCGCGTCCACGCCGGTGACCTTCGCGCCGAGCAATCGCATGCGAAACACGTTGAGCGCCTGGCGCGCCATGTCCTCCGTGCCCATGTACACTTCCGCTTCCAGCCCGAACGTGGCGGCAATGGTCGCAACCGCGACCCCGTGTTGTCCGGCGCCGGTTTCCGCAATGATGCGCCGCTTTTTCATGCGTTTCGTGAGCAACGCCTGGCCAACGGTGTTGTTGATTTTGTGGGCGCCGGTATGACACAGGTCCTCCCGCTTGAGATAGATCCTGGCTCCGCCCAACGTCCTGGTGAGTTGTTTGGCGAAGTAAAGGGGAGTTGGACGCCCTACGTATTGTTTTAGACATTCGTGAAATTCTTTTTGGAAACTGCGGTCCCGGCGCACTTTCGCATAGACCTTTTCTAGTTCCAGGATCGCCGGCATGAGGGTCTCGGGAACGTATTGCCCTCCATATTTACCGAACCGGCTTTGTGTAACGGGAGCGCGTGCCATGGTTACTTC
The DNA here is from genome assembly GCA_011523385.1 of Nitrospira sp. GTDB lineage: Bacteria > Nitrospirota > Nitrospiria > Nitrospirales > UBA8639 > Bin75. Next base: position 274,603 of record WTGX01000004.1, read on the forward strand.
TGTTTTCACCCTCACCTTCATCCTCTCCCATCAAGGGAGAGGAACCTTGGCGGAATACTCTTCCTTATGCCCTATCATGATAACACAACGCCTAAGGGTAGTTACTATGGGGCAGTATACCGGCTCGATTTATAACGACACAAGTTTTACGGCCTCGATGAAGGCCGTCACTTTCACGGGATCTTTCTTGCCCGGACGGGCTTCGACTCCGCTGCTGACGTCCACGCCGTAAGGTCGCACTTTCCGGATCGCCTCCTGGACGTTATCGGCAGTGAGCCCTCCCGCCAGCAAAAAGGAAAACGACCCGGCGGCTTTGGCCGCAAGGTCCCAGTCCGCGGTTTTGCCGGTGCCTCCATAGGCCGTCTCTGAAAAGGCATCCAGGACGAATCCTCGAACGCGCGCCCGTCCCTTGTACTCGGCCATGGCGAACAGGGTGTTGCGGTCGCGAAGCCTGATCCCCCGGATAACCGGACGCCCCAGCGATTCACAATACTCTGCGGATTCGTCTCCATGAATTTGTGCGAGTGCCAACCCGCATTCATCCATGGTCTTGCGGACGCTGTCGGGCTTTGCATTGACGAACACCCCAACGGGCAACACGAACGGCGGCAAATTGCCCACAATGGATTTGACCACGTTCAGGCTGACGTTGCGCGGGCTTTTTCTGTAAAAGACGAAACCGAGCGCGTCTGCTCCCGCGTCGACGGCCTGCAAGGCGTCGATCGGGTTCGTGATGCCACAGATTTTGATTTTTGGCAGGGCCATGACCTGGTACACGGGAAGCGGTTGTTAGATCCAGCGGGTTTCTTGCGTGGGCTGGCGGGTTTCGTTTTCCTGCTCATCCACTCCTCGCAGGGCTTCCATCCTGGCGCCGATGTCATCGGCTCGCACCAGCGATTCACCCACCAGCATGGCCTTGGCTCCGGCTTCCAAAATTTGTAACACGTCTTCGCGTTTGTGAATCCCGCTTTCACTCACAATGATTTTCCCGGAAGGAATCCGGGGAGCCAAACGCCGGGTCACCGAGAGGTCAGTCGAGAAGGTTGTGAGATCCCGGTTGTTGATGCCGATCAGGGCCGCATTCGGAATGCGTTCCAAGGCTCTATCAAGTTCCGATTCATCGTGCGTTTCCACCAGCACGTCGAGCGCCAGGGCCTTGGCCATCGAATAGAAGTCTTCGAGTTGAATTCGATCCAGGGCCGCCACGATGAGCAGGACGGCATCGGCTCCATAGGCCCGGGCTTCATAGAACTGGACGTCTTCGATCATGAATTCCTTGTTCAAGGCCGGCAGCCCTACGTGGTCCTTGACGCGAGCCAGGTCGTCCAAATGCCCTTGAAAGAATTCATGATCCGTCAACACCGACGTTGCCGCGGCTCCGTGTTCCTTGTACGTGCCGGCAATATCGACCGGATCGAACCGGTCTTTAAACTCCGGCCGCATGAGTCCCTGGCTGGGCGAGGCCTTCTTGACCTCCGCAATCAGGGCCGGGCAGTCCGGTGCATGGGCCGCCTCCAGAGCTTTGATAAAGCCGGACGGCTCAGGCCGGTCTGCGATTTTGCCTTTGAGTTCCGCGAGGTATCCACGGCTTTTCTTGCGGCGGAGTTCCGCCTTCTTATGTTCCAGGATGCGGTCCAGGATCATCCGGCGGCCTCATTCGAAAACCGGACCAGCTTCTGAAACTTCTCATACGCGGCCCCGCTGTCCAATGCATTCGCGGCCTGGGCGTACCCTTCCTTCAGGCTTTTGGCTTTCCCGCAGGCCACGAACGCCGGGGCGGCATTCACGAGCACCACGTCCCGTTTGGCGCTACGGTGTCCCTTGAGAATTTCCCGGATGATGGCCGCATTGTCTTCGGGGGTTCCGCCCAGCAGTTCTTTCGGGCTCACCCGGGTCAACCCGAAATCTTCCGGCGACAGGTGATAACTGGAAATCCGTCCGGCTTTGCCTTCGGATACGTAGGTAAAGTCGGTCAACGTGATTTCATCCAAACCATCCTTGCCGTGCAGCACAAAACAATGTTGGGTGCCCAGGCGAACGAGGACCTGGGCCAGTTTTTCCGTCAGGGCCTGATCATAGACTCCCAAGACCTGGATGCCGGCGCCGGCGGGGTTGGATAACGGCCCCATGATATTCATCAACGTTCGGACGCCCATTTCGGAACGGGGCTTGGCGCAATGTTTCATCGCCCCGTGATAGAGGGGCGCGAACAAAAACCCTATTCCGATTTCATTGACGCAGGCTTCCACCCGTTCCGGGGGCAGGTCGATTTTGACGCCCAGGGCGGCCAACACGTCCGCACTTCCGGACCGCGAGGAAACCGACCGGTTCCCATGCTTGGCAACGGTGATGCCGCCTCCGGCAACCACGAACGCCGTGGCAGTGGAGATATTAAAGGTATTGGATCGATCACCGCCGGTTCCGCAGGTATCCACGACCTGGGGGTCCCCCACGTGGATGCGCACCGCCATTTCCCGCATGGCTTTGACCGATCCCGTCATTTCCTCCACGGTCTCTCCTTTCATCCGGAGGCCCATGAGGTAGGCGGCAATTTGGGACTCGGACGTGGCCCCCTGCATAATTTCCAGCATGACGTCATAGGCTTCTTTTTCTTTGAGGTTGCTGCCGTCAACCAATTTTGCCAGCGCATCTTTAATCATGCCGTCTGTCCTTCACCATTCCCGTTTCCCGGTTCGAGAAAGTTTCGCAACAGGTTCATGCCGGATTTCGTGAGGATGGATTCGGGGTGGAACTGCACGCCTTCCGCGCCCGTGGGCAGATGCCGGAGTCCCATGATTTCGCCGTCCGCGGTTTCCGCGGAAATTTCAAAGTCGCCGGGCAAGGTGTCCTTATTGACGATCAGCGAATGATACCGTGTGGCCTCGAACGGGTTGGGCAGGCCTTGAAAGATCGTTCGATTGTCGTGCTTGACCAACGACGTTTTACCGTGCATCAGGCGATCGGCTCGGATAATCTCACCGCCGAAGGCAAAGGCCAGGGACTGATGCCCCAGACAGACCCCCAACAGCGGAACGCGCCCGGCAAAGCGTCGAATCACCTCCACGGAAATTCCCGCCTCGTTGGGCGTACAGGGACCGGGCGAGATCACAATGCGTTTCGGATCCAGTTCCGTAATCTCTTCCACGGTGATTTTGTCGTTTCGAAACACTTCAATATCGGCACCCAGTTCCCCGAGGTACTGGACCAGGTTGTACGTAAAGGAATCATAATTGTCGATCATGAGCAACATACGATTATTCCAACCCCTGTTCCGCCAGTTCGATGCTTCGCATCATGGCGCGGGCCTTGTTGCACGTCTCTTCGTATTCCCTGGCCGGGTCCGAATCGGCGACGATCCCCGCGCCGGCTTGAATAAAAGCGTCCCGGCCTTTAATGACGATAGTTCGGATATTGATGCAGGTATCCATGTTTCCCGAAAAACTGAAGTACCCCACGGCGCCGGCATAGGGACCGCGTTGCGTGGGTTCGAGTTCTTCGATGATCTGCATGGCTCGAATTTTCGGCGCACCTGAAACCGTGCCGGCCGGAAAGCAGGCTTTCATCACGTCATAGGCGTCTCTGCCCGGAGAGAGCGTGCCCGTCACTTGCGAGACAATGTGCATCACGTGCGAGTATCGTTCGATCTTCATGAACGGATCAAGCGCCACCGTGCCCGTTTGCGCCACGCGGCCAACGTCGTTCCGTCCCAGATCGACCAGCATGACGTGTTCGGCCCGTTCTTTCGTATCGGCCAAGAGTTCTTCAGCCAATGCCTGATCCTCCGCGACCGCGGTCCCGCGTTTTCTCGTCCCCGCGATGGGGCGGACGACCACCTGGCCGTCCTCGAACCTGACCAGGATTTCCGGTGAGGAGCCCACCAATTCGACTCCCGCCACCCGGAGATAGAACATGTACGGTGACGGATTGATGACCCGCAACGCGCGATAGATCTCCAGGGGCGACGTCCGAATCCTGGTCTGCCATCGTTGGGAGACCACGGCCTGTACGATATCCCCGGCCTGGATATATTCTTTGGTCCGCATCACCATTTTTTCAAAGCTGGACTGGGTCATATTCGAGATGAAGCGTGGAACGTGGCGACGCGCGGATGTCGCGTGATACCGCAAGGGGGTCTTGAGCTTCGCAATCATTTTTTCGATCCGGGTCGTCGCATCCACGTAAGCGGATCTGACGCCTGATTTCGTCGAAGACGCAATATGCGCATTGGCCACGACTTTGATCGTATGTCGCACGTTGTCGAAAATCAGAAGCGTGTCCGTGATGAAAAAGGCGAGCAGGGGCAGACGCGCGGAATCCTTGGGATGCCCGGGAATCGGTTCAAAAAAACGCACGACGTCGTAACCGAGATAGCCGACGGCTCCTCCGACAAAACGCGGGAGGCCGGGGACGTGTACCGGTTGGAACTCGTCCAGCATAGCCCGGATATGGGCTAACGGATTCTGCCCTAACGGACGGGTTTCCGTCTTGCGACCTCTTTTGACGCAAAGGGTGCCTCCGTCTTCCCACAGCACGTGTGTGGCTCCGCTGCCCAGAAAGGAATACCGGGCCCAGTTCTCACCGCCTTCGATACTTTCAAACAGGAAAGCCGTGTTGCCGGAATTGATTTTCGAAAATGCGCTGACCGGCGTTTCCCGGTCCGCCAGGATTTCTCGATACACCGGCACCAGGTTCCCCATTTGGGCCAATTGGTAAAATTCAGCAAAACTTATTGAATAACAAGGATTTTTCATGCCGGTGACGGTATCATGCAGTTTCAAATTAAGTCAATGAAACGCAAACGTCCGGATCTTTTCCTCACTGGTTGCACTCGCGATTGGCGAAACAGCCTGCAACGCTTGATGCCATTGACCGGTATGAATACAGTAGGTCACTATCGCTCTTTATTTCCTCTCCCTTGATGGGAGAAGAGTAAGGTGAGGGTGAAAAGGGGAAATTATCGTGTCAATACTAAAAATCAGCAGGCTGGGGCACCCGTCAATTCGACGAGGGACGGAGCCGGTTTCTTCGGAAGAATTGCACTCCCGGGAAATACAGCGACTCATTGACGATATGGTCGAGACCATGCGGGACGCCCATGGCGTGGGGATTGCCGCGCCGCAGGTCCACGTGTCCAAACAGATCATCGTAATCGAAATCTCGCCGGAGAACCCGCGGTATCCGAATCAGGTGGCCGTTCCTCTCACGGTGTTGCTCAATCCCACGATCACGGAACACGAGGAGATCACGGAAGAAGGCTGGGAAGGCTGCTTGAGCGTGCCGGATTTACGCGGGCTTGTGCCCCGTTGGACAAGGGTCAAGGTCAGTGGCCTTGACCGTCAAAGCCAAGCCGTGGAAGTGGACGCCAAAGGATTTTTCGCCCGCGTGATCCAGCATGAAGTGGATCATTTGAACGGCAAGGTCTTTTTGGATCGATTGCCGGACCTGAACACCCTCACGCACTTGCGCGAATATGAACAATTCTGGAAGAGGTAAGAGACCGGCTTACTGGAGACCTTTGTAGACGTCGGGGTTCTCTTTCCCTTCCACTTTCAGCAGACCCAAGGCGCCTTTCTCGATGCGAAAGATCGAGTGGTCCACCGAGATATACGTGCCGGGCACTTCGACGACAAATTCCGCGATGGAAGATCCCGCGGCCGGCACCAGCGTGGTCTGTACGTTTTCCAGGGGTGGAGTCGTGAGCGAGCCTTCAGTCCAGACTTTGTCGAAGATTTCGCCGATGATGTGCCACGACGACACCAGGTTGGGACCGGCATTGCCGAAAAAAATCCGGATCTTGTCACCGGCCTTGGCAGTGAGCGGATTCTTCACCAGGGACCCGGCCATACCGTTATACACCACGTAAGTGGGGTGTTCGGCCGATCCTTTTTTGTGATCAAACTCCAGGACGCCGTCCTTGCCTTCCTTGGTATAGAAATCGCTTTGGAGGACGTAGAATTCCTTGTCCACGGGCGGCAGGCCGCCTTCCGGTTCCACCAGGATCATGCCATACATGCCGTTGGCAATGTGGGCCGGGATCGACGGTGACGCAGTGGCGCAATGGTACACGTAGAGACCGGGATTGATCGCCTTGAAGCTCAGCCCGGTTGTCTCTCCGGGTTCGGTATTCAGCATCGCGGCGCCGCCACCCGGTCCGTTGACCGCATGGAAGTCGATATTATGACTTTCGGAGCTGTCCTTGCCGTTGGTTAAATGGATGTGTACCGTATCGCCAACCCGGACCCGGATCATGGGACCCGGCACCGTGCCATTGAAACTCCAGAATTTGTATTGTTTCCCTTCGGCAATCGTGCCGACGTATTCCTTCGCTTCCATTTCAACCACGACCGTTGCCGGCTTGGTACGGGTAATGGGTGGCGGAACGTTCGGTGCCGTCGAAAGCTGAGCCGTGATGGTTTCTGCGGACGAGAGGACCGGACAGCCGGCCAGGCACAGGGCGACCATCCATGCACGACGGATTCCTGCTTTGCGAGAAAATGGCTTTTGCATCATTCAACCTCCTTTATGTGACGGGCTTTTGGCTTTCCTTAAAAAAACTTGCGTGAATTTGCCGGTGCGTACGGCTCTTACGTGTCACGTGAAATCTGCCGGAACATTGACCCGAAGAGCATGATATACTTCTTGTCCCGGTAAGACAATCGGCCGGAAACGGGCGGGTAGGACAACGCAATCCATGAAAGGTTACGGTTTGCTGACAATTTCCGCTGCCTTCTTCTGTGTCCCCGTTCCCCTCCTTTGTAAGGACGAGAACTTTTTCCGAAGAGGGAAAAGTTGAGAGGTAGAAGGTGTGGCAGGAACCGCGCACCCTTGGCCCACCTGGACGCGTGGTCATCCTGAGCTTGTCCTGAGCGGAGCGAAGGATCTAGCGAAGGACCTCGTTATTGAAGTGCTCGGTGATTGAGGGAGAGATTCCTCACTTCGTTCGGAATGACAGCTTCTGGATGTCGTTGGCTATTTTCATACCAATGACAGATTTGGTGCGGGAGGTTTTTGATGAAGATCGTCAGGTTTCAAGATCTTAAAGGTGACGTCCACTACGGCGAGTGGATCAAGGAGTGGTCGGCTCTCCTCATCGAGAAAACGGCTGACGAAATGCACCAGGTCACCGACCACGTTGTTGCGATTGACAAACTCCTCGCGCCCGTCGCGCCTCCGAGCATCCTTTGCGTAGGGCTGAATTACCGGCGGCACGCGGAAGAAACGGGCGCAAGGATTCCCGAATATCCCGTGCTGTTTATCAAGGCTGCCAATGCGCTGGCCCATCCCGGTGCTCCGGTCGTCATTCCCAAAGTCGCCCCGGGGCAGGTCGATTGCGAAGGCGAATTGGCAGTGGTCATCGGAAAGCCCGGGAAGAACATTCAACGGCACCAGGCCCTCGACCACGTGCTGGGGTACACGTGCGCCAACGACGTCAGCGCGCGTCGCTGGCAAAAAGAGGGTGGGGGCAAGCAGTGGTGCCGGGGAAAATCATTTGACACGTTCTGTCCTCTCGGGCCTTGCCTGGTCACCGCCGATGAAATCCCGGACCCCAATACCCTCAGGATCAAAACCACGCTCAATGACAAGATTATGCAGGATTCAACCACCGCGGACATGATTTTCGACGTGCCGTCCCTGGTCAGCTTCTTGAGCGAAGGGACGACGTTGTTGCCGGGGACGGTCATCCTGACGGGCACCCCGCAAGGCGTCGGGTTTGCACGAAATCCGCCGGTCTTTCTCAAACAAGGGGACCGGGTTGCCATTGAAATCGAACGAATCGGAACACTTGTCAATCCCGTTTCCGAAGAAGAGTAAAAATGATGGCGCGTCCCGCCTTTCAATTCCCTTTCTTTGTTGTAGGGACAACCCCCTGTGGTTGTCCGAAGGGGAGGGCACGTGGTCATACGGGACGGCACAGGGGCCGTCCCCTACACCGACAATGATGTACGGACAGGCCTTCATTTGGTCAGCAATCGAGGGAACCCTTACGACCGGTTCGTTTCGGCGGGTGGGGTCAAATAGTGCCGCGTTTGCCAAACGAGGACGATCACGGGCAGCCCCAGCAAGGCGGTCAGCATGAAAAACTGTGAATAGCCTAGGTTGTCCACGATCGTGCCGGAGTAGCCTCCCAGGATTTTCGGGAACAGGGTCATGAGTGAACTGAAAATGGCGTATTGCATGGCGGTGAACCGGATATTGGTGAGGCCGGAGAGGAAGGCGATAAAGGCGGCGCCGGCCAATCCCGCGGACAGGTTATCGGCGGAGATCACCAGGTAGAGCATGCTCAGGTCGTGTCCCACGGCAGCCAACGCGATAAACAGCAGGTTGGTTGCGGCGGACAACAGGGCCCCGAGCAGGAGAATGCGGACCACGCCGTATCGGACGGACAGGAGACCTCCCAGAAATCCGCCGGCAATGGTCATGAACAACCCGAAGGTTTTCACGACACCGGCAATTTCCGGCTTGGTGAATCCCATGTCCTGATAAAACACGTTGGCGATGACGCCCAGCACGATGTCGGAAATGCGATAAACCCCGACCAACAGCAGCAGCACCAAAGCGGACTTCAAGCCATATCGCCTGAAAAAATCTTTCAGCGGGGCGATATAGGTATCCTGCATCACGTCCCGGCTGACGATTCCGGCCTGAATCATCAACGCGGCGATCAGCCAGGCCGTTGCCACACCCATGGCCAGTCGCACCGTTTCGACCATGAATCGCGTACCGGCTTCGGTTCCGGTCATCCCGGCCAGCGCACGGCTGAGTTCGGTGGCCGGGTCCGATGAAAAATAGAAGACCAGGATGAATCCGGTGACGCCCGCCACGAACATGAACAGGATTCCCGCGTGATCTCCGGTTGACCGGGCAGGCCCGTGAACGTCAGGGGAGGTTGGTTCGGAAATCATGAGCGTCGTGAGAACGCCAACTGACATGACGGCGGCCATGATGAAATAGGTCTCCTGCCATGCCTGATAGTCATACGTGCCCTTGGCCGACCCGAAGGCGCTGGCCAGGAACAGGGCTCCCGCGCCCGAGACGAGCATGCCGATGCGATACCCCGCAATGTACGTCGATGACATCAGGGCCTGGAGCGAGACGTCTGCGGATTCAATCCGGTAGGCGTCAATCACGATATCCTGGGTGGCGGATGAAAACCCCAAAAGCACGGCGGCCAATGCCATCAGGGTCAGGTGTCCCTGCGCCGGGTCGATCAGCGCCATGCCGGTTATCGCGGCAATGATCGAACCTTGCGCCAGCAGCATCCACCCGCGCCGCCGCCCTAATCTCCGGGTCAGGAGAGGCACGGGCAAGGTATCCACGAGTGGCGCCCAGACGAATTTGAACGAGTAACCCAAGGCCGCCCAACTGAAGAAAGTCACGGCCGACCGCTCGATGCCGGCCTCACGCAACCACAAAGAGAGTGAAGAAAAAATCAACAGGAGGGGAATCCCGGCTGAAAAACCGAGAAACAACATCGTGATGACCCGCGGGTGGCCGAGGGCCCGCAAGGAAAGCCGCCAGGATGGGGAAGTTGCGAGCATCGTTCTTCAATAACCTGAAAAGTTCGGCCTGTGAAGCCTGGTTTCGACCGGCAGCCTTGCCCGGTAGTGTAGCATGCTCTAGTATGAGGCGTCCTTGAAGAGAATACGGAGGGGCGACCGTATTCTTTCCCTCCCCTTTACAAAGGGACTTATCCAGAATAGTCGACAATGACCGTTCTTCATAGAAAAACGCCTTGATTTGTAGCTGCCGCATCTTATGCGGCCAGGAAGACAGCGGGATAAGGCATGTCCCTGCCCCCAGCAGGGATCCCGCAGCTACAAGGAGGCGAGGGCGTCCAATGACGAAATACACCGACTTTATCAATTATCACCTGTCGATGCTGGTTGATGAGACGCGGACGGGCGCCTACAGTCAAGCCATTGCCAAAGTCGTGAAACCGGGTGACGTGGTGGTGGACGTGGGCTGCGGATCGGGCATTCTCTCCTTTTTCGCCTGTCGTGCGGGCGCCCGCCACGTGTATGCCGTGGAGAGCGAAGCCGTGATCAACATTGCCGAACTCGTGGCGGCGAAAAATGGCTTTCGGGATCGGATCACGTTCTACAACGACCGGTCTTTCAACGTGAAATTGCCCGAACCCGCGGACGTGATTGTCACGGAGACCATGGGCACGTTCGGGTTTGAAGAGGGGATTCTCGGATCGCTCACCGATGCCAGGGATCGCTTTCTCAAAAAAGGGGGCGCCCTCATTCCCCATGGCGTGGACCTGTTTCTCGTGCCCGTGGAACTGCCGCAATTTTATGAACACGTGGTCGATTTTTGGGTGAACAGGTGTCAGGGATTCGATTTTTCACCCGTTCGGCATTTGACGGTGAACAACTTTCATCCGCTGAAGCTGCATGAAGGCACGTTCCTTGGCGATCCCATGCGCGTGCAGGAGGTTGAATTCGGAACAACGACGCAGGCGGAAGTGAAGGCCGGCTTCTCCGTCTCTGTCAAACGCCGGGGCTGGTTTCATGGACTGGCGGGGTGGTTCAGCGCCGAATTGATCCCGGCACTGTCCATCTCCAATGGCCCCCGGGATAAAGCCTCACATTGGGGGCTGGCCTTTTTCCCCATAGACCGGCCCGTCCCGGTGGAACGCGGCAACCGCATCGAAGTGGACATGTCCTCAACGCGGAACGGGGAAGACTGGCATTGGAGCATCGCAGTCAACGGGCTGCGGTTTGAACACTCCACCGTCAAAGGCTCCCTGCCCCCTGTTTCAAAACATCCAACCCCACTAGCCGGTTAACGGCTTTTCATTTTCTTCTGTCATCCCTGTATGTGTTCAGTCATTGGTATGAAAATAGCCGACGACATCCAGAAGCTGTCATTCCGAGCGTAGTGAGGAATCTGCTTTTTGTCTTTATCCGTCATCCTCGACATCTTTCATCGAGGATCCAGTGTCTTTGTCATCGAGCGCCGTTACTGAACGGGAAAGGAAATCACGATTCCACCCATCACGTCCCCCAGTTTGTAATCTTTTTTGTACGAGAGAACGTGTCCATTATGGCAATTGATGCAGGACACCGATACGGCGTGGTCGGCGTAAACGGCTTTGAAAAACTTTTGCGTTCCCCGCTGGATAATCCCGCTATACGGACGGCTCGGATCCTCCAGCACGGCTGCCAATCCGGCTTTTTCGAAATCCGTGGTCGGTCCGTTTTTTTCGTAAATGGGATGCAGGCTGGCCAGCCGGAATTGAAGTCCCAGTCCCTGCTGTTCCACGTTCAACCCTGAGAGCAACAACATTTGAGCGGGAAGGGGCAGTGATTTCGTTTGCTTCCAGTATTCCTGGGAAGTCACGACCTGGTGCGCTTCCATTCGTTCGACCACGTGGGTCGTATAAAGCGTTCGGTCGGCTTGAATGATGGCGTGAATATAGTCGGCCACCACTTGCGGAGGAATGCCCTCGGCCGTGGTCTGTTCGCCGGAGCCCGCGTGAAAGGGAAAGACGAGCAGCACAAAGAAGGTGATTCCGATGATGGTTCCCATGGACGCTCTCTTCATGGCTACACCTCCTGTAATGAGTCACTGATCGTGCGTATCATCCTCCTTTTAACTGATGAAACTCAATCAAAAAGACAGCAGGGTCAGCCTCCCGAGCCACGGCCAGACGGCACTCAAGGTCTTCTGACGGCGGGCTCTACCCCACCTGACCTCCCCTTACAAAGGGGAGGAAAAGACTGTGCAGGCCCGCTTTCTTCCCCTCCTTTGTAAGGAGGGGCAAAGGGGAGGTAGAGGGCTTTAAACGGAAACGACTATGGCGGGGACGATTACGGCTGGCTCACGATTAACCGTTGGTCGATGGAAATGATATTGTCCGTCAGGTTATTCCACTGCTTCAATTGCTCAATGGTTACACCATACGTGCGTGAAATCCGGTAGAGGGTATCTCCCCTGACCACCGTGTAATAGGTTGGGGTCTCCATGCCGCCGGTGGCGGTGTTGTCCATATTCAAGTCGGCGACGTCGTCTTTGTCCATGCCCAGATCTTTGAAATCCGATTCATCGAACGAAAAATCGCTCAGCCCGAATTCCGAGTCGGGAAGAGACATCTCCGGCGAGACGTCCATATCACCTGAAGTGCCAGACATGTCATCGGGTGGCACTCGTTCCGGCTGCCGGCTGACTTGCTCTCGGAGTGAGTCACGTTCAGCGGCCAGTTCACGGTTTTGGGAGCCCAACGAAGCGATTTCCTGTTGCGCCTCTTGCAAGCGGGCGTCGAGTTCACCGGTTCGCTGTTCCTCTTGGGCCAACAAACGCTGATAATTCAGGGCCCGCGCTTTTTCTGCCTCATATTCGCCGGAACTCACGCAGCCTGCCATCAAGGTGAGAACCATCAGGCAAAGCATGCCAGCCTGAAGGGTCAATCGAGTTGAGAACATATCAAGGGGTTGTGGGCGTGGTGCTCCGGATTGAAGATTGAAGGTCATTACTAGACTCCCTTTCTGGGTTGATCCGTTGTGAGGAAAATGTATCTGTTGACGTGAGGCTGGAATAGAGGTATCGACTATCGAGATCTAGAATAAAAGGAGAATCCTGAAAAGTCAAATCGTCTGCGCGTGCTCGCCTCACCACTGCACGGAGAGTTCAACCTCAACGCCGTGTGCGGCAGGAGTACTGGCGGTCTCGCGCCGGGTGGCCCTGACGCCGAAGGAGAGAGCCGCCGCGCGTGACCCGGCGGAGGTCAACTGACCGCCGAGGGTGTAGAGCCGGTCGTTGGAGGACACGCCCAGCCCCAACTGCGGACTGCCGGTAAAGCGTCCGCCAAAGACGGGGAATCCGTAGGCGGCTTCGGCGGTCCAGCGGCGGGACGCCGGGATGCCTGTGCGCCTGGTAAGCGGGTCGGACGCGAACAGCGCGTCGAGCCCGCCCGAGGCCTGGCTGCCCCAGGTCTGGCGGAACGTCAGGGACGGACCTCGTGGGGAGGCAGGGGTGGGGTCAAAGGCGAACCCGGCGGCAAAGCCCCGATCCTTGAATCCGTCGGCCTCATGCGCCAACAGGGTGCGGCCTTCAAGGTCAAGGGCGAGGCCGAGCCGGGGGACGGCCCAGGCCAGGCCCCCGCCGAGTTCCACCCCGAAGCCGGTCTCCGCGTCGCCGCCGTCATGGCGGACGCCGGTTGCCAGCTTCGGCGTCAGGGTGCCGACGTCGTCGAAGTTGGCGCTCCAGCTTCCTGCGAGGCCAAGCCGTAGCCGCGTGACCGTGGCTTCTGATGCCGTCAGGTTGGCGATTTTGTCCGAGGCCGTGCGGGTCCAGAGCGCATCCGAGGTGAGGGACAGGGCCGGGCCGCCGTGGGACGGCGTCAGCAGGTCGCCCCGTGCGCCCGCCGCGGCCATGAGCCAATCGATATCCGTCTGCATCAGATGTCCGGAGCCTGTCGAAGGGTCGCCCCCCGGGTCCGCCGGTGTCTCCGGGGCCAGCGTCACCTCGCCGGTGCCGTAGCCCGCGGAGCCCCAGAGCATCAGTCGCGGCGCCGTCTGCCAGGCCGCATAGGGGATGGCGGCCGTGAGCGAGGCATCGACCGTGCCGGCCCCGAGGTCGATGCCCGGGTCGCTGTAGCCGCCGTCACCCGCGGTGTGCGTCAGCGCCAGCCCCACCAGCCAGTCCTGGCGCGCATAGTCCGCCCCCAGCAAGCCGGTGGTAACCGTGCCGTCGAGGTCGAGCGAGTCATCCTGGCCGTTGAAAATGGCTTGGCCGCCCCGGCCCCAGAGGGCGAAGGAACCGCCGTGAGCATCCGGCTTGCCGGTGAGCGTGAACGCGCTGCCGGCCAGCAGGTCGCGGGCCGTCATGGGCGGGCCGTCGAGGAGCGGAACACGCCGGTCGGGGTCAGTTGCCGTGCCGGTATTAAAGACATCTGGCGACGTGCCGTCACGCGGGCCAGCCCCAACTCCACCCCCGACTCCAACCCCGGATTGGGGGAACGTGCCTTGGAAGCCGGGCGTGCGAGCCGCTTCAATCCGTCCCGCGATGCCGTCCAGCGCCTGCTGGGCCACTGTACGCCCGAAGCGCCCCAGCCACGCCCGCGGCATCGGGTCGGAGTTATGGATGGTGCCCGTCGCTTGGTCGTCGGCAATGGTTGCCCCCTGCGGGTTCCACAAGTTCAGGGTGAAGAACTCACCCGGGTCGTCGTGGGCATCATCGACGGCCCACACCTTTATCACCTTGCGCGTCTCGCCCGGGTCGAAGATCAGGCGGCCCGAGCTGAACTCGAAGTCCAAGCGGGCGCGCGCCGTCTCCGGATTGGTGCCCCACGAGACTCGCACCTCGTGCGCCGCCGCCCTCGAGAGCGTCACTTCGAACTCGAGGTCCTCCCCCTCGTTGCCCTCGGCGTCCGCAATCGAGATGGCGGGCAGGCCATCGTCGTCGCTCACCGTGGCCGAGGCCGCGTCGGCTGGGGCCCCCGCCACGGTGTAGTCCGAGCCGGCCTGGACCGTCACCGTGACCGTGCCCCAGGAGGGAGTCTCTTCCGCGGTGTCGTCCACCGTGTCCACCTCCACCGTCTCCGTGGACTGGTTGGCGGCAATGGTGAGGGTACGGTTGCCCGTGCCCCGTGAGTCGGCATTGACGAACGCGTTGCCCGGTTGGGTCACGTTGACGGATACCGAAAGGTCCGCCGCGGGCGCCGGATTGACCCGGAGCGTGAAGGTGAGCGTTGCGCCTTCGAACGCCGTCCGCCCCGCTTGCTGGGCGCTGGTCACGCTCACCACGGGCACGCCGCCCCCGTCGTTGTCGCTGACGTCGATGGTGGCCGTATTGTTCGGCGGGTCGGCCACCGTGTAGCCCGAACCGGCCTTCACCGTCGCCGTGACCGAGCCGTGCGCCTCGTTGGTCTGGTCGTCGTCCGTGGCGATCGCCACCGTCTCCGTCGCGCGGCTGGGGGTCAGGATGACCAACTGGTTCCCGCTGATCTGCCCGGCCGGCACGAAGTCGCCGGTCTGCTCGATGGCGAGGCTGACACGAAGTCTACCCTGCGGCGCCGGGTTGGCGCTCACCGTGAAACGGGCAACGTCGCCCTCGGTGACGCCCGGGCCGGCGCTGATCGAGACTTCGACCGGCTTATCGTTGTCGGTCACCGCGACCGCCACCGCCGGCGCGGTGACGTCGTCGTACTCGCCCGTCCCATGCACCGTGTGGTTGATGCTGGCATCTTCGTCCGCGGTATCGAGGTCGTCCTGCGGGGTCACGGTCACCGTCTGCGCCTGGTTCCAGTTCTGGTCAGTGAAGGTCAGGACCGCGCTCGTGCCCGGAGTGCCGCCGGAGGCATTCACCCGGACCGCGTCCGGGTCCGTGCTCCAGGCCGTCACCGTCACCGTTTCGTCCTCGGCCGGCGCCGTGTCCAGCACCACGGTGTAGCTGCCTGCAGCGCCTCCTTCGGTGAGCGACAGGGACAACGGCGCGACGGTCACCCCGGTCCGCGGACGGGGACCGTTCTTCAGTGACAACGACAAGGAGTAGAGCGACGTGAAGTGCGTGCCGTCGGTGCTGGCGTCGATGCTCACCACAATGGTTTCATCGCCTTCCGCGGCGCCGTCGGCGCGGGTCTCGACTTTGAAGGTGACCGAACCGCCGGAGGGGGTCAAGGTGTCGGCCTGGGCGAGCACCGTAGCCGGGTCGCCGGCGTCGAGCAGCCGGTAGTCTTCGCTTCCGGTCCAGCCGCCGCTGGTGTTGCGGCTCGCGGTGCTGTTCCCGGTCCCGAACCTCACGCTGGTGTAGGAGGACGGAATCCCCGACACGGTGAAGGCATGCGTCTCGCCCTCGTAGATGTCGGTGAACGCGGGTGTGACGCTGAGGTCGTCGTCGGTGATGGTGAGCGTGTGGACGTCCGTCGTCCCGACGGCGTAGCCGGTTCCGCTCGTGAGGGTCAGCACCACCGTCTCGTCGACTTCATTGTCAGGGTCGTCGGTAATCTTCACCGGAATGACCGCGCTGGTGGCGCTCGAGGCCACCGATACACTCCCGGAGTTCTCGATGCTGAAGTCGGACCCCTCCGTCGCCGTGCCCGAGACGGCGTAGCTCAGGGTCA
This sequence comes from Nitrospira sp., assembly GCA_011523385.1. GTDB lineage: Bacteria > Nitrospirota > Nitrospiria > Nitrospirales > UBA8639 > Bin75. The sequence continues at coordinate 290,669 of WTGX01000004.1, forward strand.
GGTTCTCGTTCGGCGCCGGATTGAGCGTCACCTGCACGTTGTGCGTGCCCGCGCTCTCGGCGGCCGAGGAGACGGCGGAGGCAAACTGCGCCACGAGGGTGGGCTGCGGGTCCGCGTCCTTGATCGTCACCGCCAGGTCCCCGGTCACCGAGCCGTAGCCACCTCCCGCGGCGGTGTGCGTCAGGGTGACCTGATCGTTGCTGGAGTCCGCATCCTGAATGGCGCTCAGCGACACCGTCTGCGCCTGGTTCCAGTTCGACGGGGTGAAGGCGAGCGTATCCTGGTTGCCGGTGTCGTCACCGTCGGTATCCACCGTCAGGTCGGAGCCGGCGTGCCCGCTCACCGTCACCGTCACGTCCGCGGAGGGCTGCTTGGCCAGCTTCACCGTGTAGCTGCCGCTGCCGCCCCCGGGCAGCAGCACCGCGGACGGGGCAAACACCAGGGCGCCGGTGTCGTTGTCGCTCAGGATCACCGTGCTCGAGGTGATGCTGCCGGCCGTCACCCAGGCAGGCAGGTTCGCCGTGTCGATGGCCACCGTGAAGGTCTCCTCGTCCTCTGCGACATCGTTGCCGACAATTATTATGTCGAAATGACCCACGACTATCCCCGCCGGTACGGTCGTCGAGGTGACGGGTTTGTAATCCTCTCCAGCCTTGGCCGTGCCGTCGGTCAATATCAGCGGCAACACCCAGTCCCGACCCGCCGCCGGAGTCACACGGAAAACCGGCTGGGAAGGACCGTTTTCTTCAGTGACAAGATATTCCGTCTTGCTGAGAGTCACGGTCACCGAGTCCGGCGCATCGACGATCCCCAGCGACAGCGGCTGGCCGTGCACGCTGATCGACAGCGACTCCCTCGATTCGGCGGTGTTGTCCTCGACGATCTGCAGCGAAAACACACCTACCAGGATTTTCCTTGACCGCTGAAGGTTCGCGCGCGTCGAGTCGATGGTGATCGACGCGGCGCCGCTGTCGAAATTGCGGCAGGTGACGCCCGCAACGGGACGGCACGTCAGCCGGTAGTCCGTGCCCCGCGTGGCGCTGCCGCCGAACGTAACCGTGAATGTCTTCACCTCATTCACGGCCAATCTCGGTTCAAAACTGAGATTCAGCTCATAAGTCCCGCCTTCGGGCGCGTCAGTGACGCCCGAAAGGGCCAAGGAGTGAAACGATCCCATGATGTCGGGATCGTTGTCGTTCACCGTCACCGAGGCGGAGGCAGGCGACCCGACCGCGTAGCCGTCACCCGCTTCGACGGCAACCGTGACTTCGCCGTTCCGGTCGAACGTATCGTCTGCGGTTTGCACGGTCAGCGTGCCGCGGCCGCGGGTGACGACAACCTGCCTGGCGCCTGCCTGCCCGGGGGCCAGGCCGATGTCGCGTGACGTCACGTTCACGTTCACCGTGATGGCGCCGGTCAGCGCCGGGGTGGCCGTCAGCTCGAAGGTAGCCGCGGCGCCCTCGGCGACGGCCGCGCCGCCGCTGATGCCGACCGCCGGCACTTCGTTGTCCGTCACCCGCACGTCGACGGCTTCCGCGGTCACGCCCCGGTATTCGCCCGTGCCCCTGACGACGTGGGTGATAGTGGTGCGCTCGTCATCGAAATCCGCATCGTCCTGCGGCGTGACGTTCACCCGTTGTGCGCGGTCCCAGTTCGACGGCGTGAAGGTCAGGGTGGCACTGGCGCTTGGCGTGCCCGGACCCGGGTGCAGCCTGACCACCGCCGGGTCGCCGCTGGTCGCCGTGATCGTCACGTTCCCCGCCGGGGCCTTGCGTAGCGACAACCAGTAACTGAAGGGCTGGCCGCCCTCGGTGGGCCGGAGATACTGCGGCGCAACCGTAACACCGGCGGATGGCGATTGGGCGTCCAGGATGGTCACGGTGGCCACGCCGCGGCCGATGATCACCGTGTCCGGGTTGGAACTTTTCAACTCCACCGTCATCTCCTCGTCGCCCTCGACGAGGGTATCGACCTCGGCGAAGCCGGTGATGAAGAGCTCGTCTTCGCCTTGCCGGAACGTGAGGTTGTTGTTGCAGGTGATGAAGTAATCACCGGGGCGGGCGCTGCCCGGAATGCAATAGACGTGCACGTTGAGCCGTTCGGGCGCCGGCTGGTCGAGCAGGACCGGGATACGGAGCTCTTCGTCTTCTTCGACGAAATAGACGGCCCGGTCGAAGCCGGCCGTCGACGTCTCGTTGATGTTGAAAGCGACCGAGCCGGTTCCCGACGCGCCGCCGCCGAGGTTGGTACCGGAACCGGCGTTCAGGGTACCGAGCGCCACGGTCACCGATTCCGAGCCTTCCTCGACGCTGTCCTCGACGCCAGTGAGGGTCAGCGTCGCAGTGCGCTTGGCGCCCGGGCCACCGGTGAAGACGATCTCGGCGTTGCCGTTGTGGAGGTTGCGGCACTGTACGCCGCCGCTCGTGTTCTCGCAGGCGACGGTGTAGTCCGTGCCGCGGTTCGCGGTGCCGCCGAAGGTAAGCGGCACCGTCAGCGCTTCGGGCGCCACCAGGGCCCGTCCGAGATCCACGGTGACGGTCTTGACGCCGCCCCTCTCGGAGACGTTGCCCGCGGGGGCCGAGAGCCTGACCCGGGTCGGGTCGTCGTCCATGATGGTGACGGTGAGCGTTTTTTTCGCCTCGTCGAGGCCCAGTCCCGGCGTCGTCGCCGGCAGGGAGAGCGTGGCCGAGAAGGTCTCGTGCGGCTCGTCCTCGCCGTCGCCGCGCACGGGGAAATTCACCGCCCGGCTCGACTGACCGGAGGCAATGGCGGGGTCCGGGTTGCCGGTGCCCGTGCCGGTGCAGCGGGCGTCGCCGGCAAAGCCGCGGTAGTCGCCGGATGCGCCGAGCGTCGCGGTGCCGCCGTCGAGGCAGACGCGGAAGGTCACCGGGCCGCTGCCGGAGGAGAGGCTCGCGTTCACGCTGACCTGTGGCTGGGTGCCCGCTGCGCCTTCGGCGACGGATTGCGTGGTGGTCGCCCAGCCGAGGGTGCGCCCGTCGCTCACCGTCACGTTGAAGGTCCTGTCGGTGCCGTGCGGGTCCGCGCCGCCGCCGACGTTGGTGTCCGAATCGGCGTCGAACTGCTGATTGCTGCCGAGCGCGATCGTGAAGGTCTTGCCGCCGGCGTCGGCGCCGGCGGTGAGCTCGAGGGTCGCGGTCTCGGCGCCGGCGCCGGCAAAGCGCACGGTCGGGGTGGCGGTATTGGTCCCCAGCAGGCTCACGCCCGTGTTGCTCGCGCCGCTCTTCGTGGCGAGGCTCCAGTCGCCGGTGGTGACGCCCGTGCCGGAGATCGGCAGCGGCACGTCGATGACCTCGCCAGTCACCAGCGCCCGCTCCAGGCTGACCCTGAACGTCACCGTGCCGCCTTCGTACACCACGCCGCTGCCGACCCGGGCCAGGCGCACCACCGTCGGGTCGTCGTCGGTAATCGTGAACGTGACCGTGCGCCTGGACGCATTCACGCTCAGCCCCGTGACGTCGTTCGGCAGGGAGAGCGTGGCCGAGAAGGTCTCGTCCGGCTCGTCCTCGCCGTCGCCGCGCACGGTGAAGCTCACCGCCCGGCCCGACTGACCGGAGGTAATGGTGGGGTCCGGGTTGGTCGTGCCGGTGCCGGTGCAGCGGGCGTCGCCGGCAAAGCCGCGGTAGTCGCCGGTCGCGCCAAGCGTCGCGGTGCCGTCAACGAGGCAGACGCGGAACGTCACCGTACCGCTGCCGGAGGAGGAGAGGTTCGCGTTTACGCTGACCTGTGGCTGGGTGCCCGCCGCGCCTTCGGCGACGGACTGCGTGGTGGCCGTCCAGCCAATGGTGCGAGGATCATTGACCGCGACAGAGAAGCTGTTGTGGGTGCCGTGCGGGTCCGCGCCGCCGCCGACGTTGGTGTCCGAATCGGCGTCGAACTGCTGGTTGCTGCCCAGCGCGATGGTGAAGGTCTCGCCCCCGGTTTCGGCGGTGCTGTCTTCGGTGGCGGTGAGCTCGAGGGTCGCGGTCCCGGCGCCGGCGCCGGCAAAGCGCACGGTCGGGGTGGCGGTGTTGGTCCCCAGCAGGCTCACGCCCGTGTTGCTCGCGCCGCTCTTCGTGGCGAGGCTCCAGTCGCCGGTGGTGACGCCCGTGCCGGAGACCGGCAGCGGCACGTCGATGACCTCGCCCGTCACCAGCGCCCGCTCCAGGCTGACCGTGAACGTCACCTTGCCGCCCTCGTTGATGGCGCCGGTGCCCTCGCGGGCGAGGCTCACCTTGGTCGGGTCGTCGTCGCGGACGGTCACGGTCAGGGTGGCCGGACTGACGCCGAGCCCCGTCACCGCCGTCGGCAGCGACAGCGTCGCGGTGTAGGTCTCGTCCGGTTCGTCGAAGTTGTCCGTGATCGACGCGAAACTCACCGAACGGCTCGACGCGCCCGCGGCGATGGTGAAATCGGCGTTGGTGGTGGCGTTGGTGCCGGTACAGCGTTGCGTGCCCAGCACGACGCCCCGGTAGTCGGCGCCAAAGGTCGCGGAGCCGTCGGTCAGGCAGACCCGGAAGGCGAGCGGCTGGCTCCCCGACGACGAGAGATCGACGTTGATCGACCCGGCCGATGCGGTTTCGGTGACGTTCAGGGTCTGCGCGGCCCAGCCCACGGTGCGCAGGTTCAGTCCGGCGTCGGTCAGGGTGATGCGGCGATTGCCGGTGAGTCTGCCGGTGGCGCCGCCGCCGAGCCCCGTGGCCGTCAGGCGCGGTGCGTTGCCGGTGGAACGGGTGGGAATGGACACGGTGACCACGTCGTTGGTTGCGTTGTCGTCGATCTCGGCGGTGAGTTTCAGCGTGGCCGTGGTGTCGGTGGCGCCGGACGTCGGGCCGCTGAAGGTTACCGTGCTCGTGCCCGGGGCGAAGCTCACGCCGGTCGCCGTGCCCGACAGCGCCAGCGTGAAGTGCGTGCCCGCCGTGCCGCCCGCGAACTGCAGCGGCACCGCGAGGGTCTCGCCTGCGACCAGCCCGCGGTTCAGGGTCAGGCGAATCTCCGCGGTCGCCGTTGCGTCGGCTTCCGTGGCCGTGGTGTCCGGCGTGCTCAGGGTGACGCGGGTGGGGTTGTTGTCGGCGATGGTAACGTCCACGCCGCTGTTGGCGCCGTTGGCGTAGCCTTCCGGCGGCGCGCCGAGGTTGATGCGCAGGGTTTCGGCCGGCTCGTCCTCGTTGTCGGCGCGCGCGCTCAGGGTGGCGGTGCCAATGGTCTGGCCGTCGGCGATGGCGATGCTGGTCGCCAGGGTGTAGTCGCCCGCGGCGGCGGTCGAGGTGGCCGCGCGCTCAACCGGGATGCTGAGCGACCGGCCCGACGGCGCTTCGGAAACTTCGGCGGTGAGCGTCAGGGTGCCGCCTTCGGTCACCGCGCCGCCTTCGTTCACCGACAGGCTCACTGTTGGCGCTGGGGGCTGGTCGTTGTCCACGAAGACGATTTCGCCAGGGCCGGTGCGGCTGCCGGAGGCGCCGCCGCTGAGGCCGGTGGCGGTCAGGCGCGGATTGCCGGTGGTCGAGGGCGGGATGCTCACGGTCACCCGCTCGTTATCGGTGTCGTCGTCCTCCGTGACCGTCAGCGTCAGCGTCACGGTGGCGGACGAGGACCCGGTGCCCGGGCCGGTGAAGGTGACGGCGGCGTTGGCGTTGCCGAGGTTCGGGCAGGTGACGCCGGTGGGCATGGTCGTGGGACAGGCCAACGTGAAGTCCGTCCCCGGCGTGGCGCCCGCGAAGCCGAGCGGTACCACAAGGCTCTCGCCGGACACCAGCCCCCGGTTCAGGGTCAGGGTGATGGTCGCGGGGTCGGTGGCGTCGTCTTCCTCGGCGCTGGCGTCAGGCGTGGCGAGCGTCACCCGGGTCGGGTCGTTGTCGGTCACCGGGACCTTGGCCGTGCTCGGGGAACCCAGGTCGTAGCCCGCGCCGGCGCCGAGGGTGGCGATGACCGCGCCGTCCGGTTCGTCCGCGGTCGAGCCGCTGTCGTTGACCGTGTCGACGGTGAATGCCTTCGATGTGGCGCCCGCTTCGATCTCCACCATGCGGCTGACTTCATTGGTGTCCGCCACGAAGTCGCTGCCGGCCGCCTCACCGATGCTGACCTTCACTTCGATGGGCTCTTCAGGCGCGGGGTTCACGTTCAGCGTCAAGCCGGCCTTGTCGCCTTCGGAGATCGCGTCCTTGGAGGCCGGGGCGACGGTGACCAGTGGCAGCGTCGCTTCGTCGTCGTCGAGGATGGCGAATGCGCCGGAGCCGCTTGGGGTCACGCCGCCACCGAGATTGAGGAGGTCGTTGTCGCCAAAGCCGGCCAGCCCGATCGACACGGACTCGCTCTCGCCCTCCACCAGGGTATCCGGCGCGGCGGCGAGTAATACGGTGGCCGAGGCCGCGGAGGGGCCGGTAAAGGTGATCAGCGGCTTGCTGCCGCCCAGGGCATAGGTGACGCCGGCGGGCAGGGTATCCGGCGCCGACAAGGTATAGTCGTCATCCGGGTCGGCGTCGCCGGAGAGGGTCAGCCTCAGGCGCATTATTTCGAATTCCACCAGCGGCCGGTTGAGGGCGAGAGTCAGCGTCTTGGCGCCGCCGGTTTCGTCGATGTTGCCCTCGGGCACGGTAAGTGTCACCGAACCGGGGTCGTCGTCGACGATCCGGACCTCAGCCGAGTTGCGCGGCCCCACGGTGATCTGGTAGGCGGCGTTCGCGGCCAGGGTGGCGGTCAGGCGGCCCCAGCGCTCGTCGGCGTTGTCCGCGGCGGTCTGGATCTCGAGCGTGGCCGAGCGCTTTTTCACTGGGATGATGACGGACTGCGAGCCGAGTGCGTTGCTCGCGACGAAGTCCCCGACCTGGGTGATGGAGAGCATGACCGTCAACGGAGCGGCCGGCGTGACGTCTGAACTCACGGTGATTATGGCCTTGCCGCCCTCGGTGATCGAGCTGCTTCCCCACGCAACGCTTATCACCGGCAGGCGCTCGTCGTCGTTGACGGCAACCTGCACGTCCGGGCCGGTCGTTATCAAGCCGTAGCCGGATACGGCATGGGAAATGGTGACGCTCTCATGGCTGTCGTCGGTGTCCTGGGGCGCGTTGACGGTGACCGGCTGCGGCTGGTCCCAGTTGCCAGCATTGAAGCTCAAGGGGCTGGACACGGTGAGCGCGCCGGTATCGTCCGAGGATGGGGTCACCGTCACTGCGCCGCCTGGGTTGCTGGTCAGTTCCAGCGTGTAGCTGCCGCTGCCGCCCTCCGCGACGGACAGCGACGTGGGTGTTGCAATGACGCCGTGCTCGGGAAGCACGCGCAGCGCCGACGTCGGCACCGTTCCGGCATGGTAAGCGGGATCTTCCGAGGTGACTCTGTGGACGATGCTGGTGTTGCCCGGCGCATCGCCGCGCGCGGTGAATTGCAGCGTCCTGCCCGTCCCGGGACCGAAAGTCAGGAATACGGGAGTCAGCGTGACCAGGCCCGGGTCCGGGGTGTTGGCAAAGACGTATACCGGCACCGTCGGCTGGGTGGTGACCGTCACGTTGTAGTTCATGGTCTCGCCCTCCCTGACCGACAGACTCGTGGGCGAAACCAGCACGCGGGCGCCCGCATCGCGGATGGTGACATTGACCGCCGGTCCCGATGTGACGCCGGCGTAGCCCGAGACGGTATGGGTGATGACCGCGCTGTCGGAATCGGTATCGGCGTCCGAGGCCACCGTCGCCGTCACGGTCTGCGGTTTGCTGAAGTTGCCGCTGTTGAACGTGAGGGCGCCGGACAGCGTGAGGCTGGTGTTGGTGGTCGATGGCGTGACCGTGACCGGGCCGCCGGGGTCGGTGTTGAGCCACACCTGGTAGCTGCCGGGCGCGCCGTGCTCAACCGCGGTGATCGCTTCCTTTGAGGTGCGCATCCGGGCGGTGGCCGACACGGACACGTTGACCGGGTCAGGGGTGATGGCGGCGTAGTGAGTGTCGGTCGAGGTGATGGCGTGGGTGATGCGGGTGCTGCCGCTGCTGACGCCGGTGACCTGGACGGGCTTGGGCGTCTTCCAGTTGCTCGGTGTGAAGGTCACCGCGCCGCCGACGGTTGCCGTGGTCGTGCTGCCGCTGGTCGGCGTGATGATGACGTTGCGCGTGGGGGCGCTGTGCAGCACCAGGGTGTAACTCTGGCTCGCGCCCTCCGCCGGAGAGATCGAGTTGGCGCTGACGGTCACGCCGCGGCCGCGGTCCACCACGGACACCGTGACCTCCGGACCCTTGGTGATGGCGCCGTAGCCGGAGACCGCGTGAGTGACCTTGATTTCGTTATTGACCAGGTCGCCGTCGGGCAGCGCCGTGACCGTCACCGGCTGCCAGTCGCCCCAGGTGGTGCTGTTGAAGGTCAGGGACCCGGATACGGTTACCCTGTCTTCGTCGCCGGAACTCGGCGTGACCGTTACCGTGCCGCCCGGGTTGGTGTGCAGCTTCACCCGGTAGCGGCCGGTCGCGCCGCCCTCGTTCAGCGCGAGGGCCTTCATGTCGAGGTCCACCGCCGGCTGCGCGCCGGCATCGACCAGGGCGATCCGGCCGTCGCCGCTGCGCGAGCCGGTGGCGCCGCCGTCCAGTCCGGTCGCGGTGAGCGTGCCGAGGGCGACGGTGACCTCGTCGTCGGTCTCGTCGGCGTCGACGCCCGCCGTCAGGTCGATGGTGGCCGCTGCAGCGGCGCCGCTGCCGCCGGTGAAGGTGACGCTCGGCGGCGAGGTTGTCAGCGCGTAGGTGACGCCGCCCGGTTTCGGGCTGGGCTCGCTGATCTCGAAGTCGTCGCCCGCGGTGCCGCCGCTGAACGAGAACGGCGCGACCACCTTCTCCCCGCTCACCAGGACGCGGCCAAGCGCGATGCGGATTTCCGCCCTGGCGCTGGAGCTGCCTTCGGTCGCGGAGGCGTCGGGTACGGACAGGGTGACGCTGGTCGCATCGTTGTCGGTGACCTGCACCGAAGCGGTGGCGCTGGACGACACGGTGTAGCCCGTGCCGGGTTTGATGGTGAGACCGACCGAACCTTTCGGCTCGTCGCCGTCCGCGGCGGAGTCGTCCGTGTCGACCTCGTAGGTGACCGACTTCGCGTCCGCCGGAATCTGAACTTGCTGGCTGTCCTCGTCCCCGGCAGCCACGAAGTCGGCGACGGCGTCGTCCGCGACGCTCAGGCTGACGGTGATGTTCTCCTGCGGGGCCGGTTCCGCGCTGATCCTGAACACGGCCTTGTTCCCTTCGGTCACCGGGTTGCCGCCCGTCACGCTGAGCACCGGCGTGCCGTCGTCGTCGGTGATGTCGAAGGTGGTCGAACCGCTGCCGCTGGCCCCGCCGTCGAGGCCGGTGCCGGAAGTCAAGCCGAGGCTGCCGAGCCCGACCGTCACCTCCTCCCCGTCGCCTTCGTCGAGAATGTCGGGTGACGCGGTGAGGGTGAAGGTCGCCTCGTCGGCGACGTTGCGACCGCCGGTGAAGGTGATGGTGGGCGGATTGACGCCGAGTTGGTAGGTGACGCCGGCGGGCGGCGGGTTCGGGCGGCTCAGGGTGTAGTCCGTACCGCGCGTAGCGTCCCCGGAGAACGCGAGCGGCACCGGCAGGGTTTCCCCGCTCGCCAGGGGCCGCTCCAGGGCGACGGTAAAGACCTTGGCGCCATTGGTCTCGGCGATGGCGTCCGTCGAGCCGGACCAGGTCACGCCGGTGGGGTCGTTGTCCTTGACGTTGACGGCGGCGAGGCCACGGGTGGCGTGCACGTTGTAGCCCGTACCCGCGGCGAGGGCCAGCTTCACGGCGCCCAAGGGCTCGTCGTTCGAGTCGCCGGTGGTGACAATCGTATGGGTCGCCTCGGTCTCCCCGGAGGCGATGGTCACGGACTTGCCCGCGCCGATTGCGCCCGCGGCCGTGATGTCGCCGGTTCGGGACACCGTGAAGCTCACGCTCAGGCCGTCGCTCGGGGCGGCACTGGTGCTCGTCAGGGTGAAACTCGCGCTCGCGCCTTCGTTGACCTCGGCGCTGCCCGAGCGGACGCTCACCGTGGGTGTGTCGGCGCGGTCGTCCTCGATGATATTGAGCCTGAGCGAATTTGTTCCGGCGTTCACGCCGCCGCTCAGCCCCTGGGTCGTGCGGGTCCCGAGCTGTACCTGCACCGACTCCGCCAATCCCGTTTCCACGTCGGTGTCCGCGGTGGAGGTGAGCGTGAACGTCGCCGTGCGCGACTTGCCGGCGGTGCCGGTGAAGACGATGGTGGGCGGATCGGTCGCCGGGTCGGTGCTGTCGAAGTTCCGGAAGGTGACGCCCGGCGGCGGGGGCGAGGGCGTGCTGAGGCTGTAGTCGGTCCCGAACGTGGCCGTGCCGCCGAAACTGAGGGCTTGCGTCAGGGACTCGCCGGAGACGAGCGCCCGCCCGAGCGTCAGCCTGATTTCCGTCCTGCCGGTATCCTCGTGGAGGGTGGTGGTCGTGGCGGACAGACTGATGCCGGTCGGGTCATCGTCGCTGACCGCGACGGTGGCCGCGGCCCCGGACAGCGCGTAGCCGCTGCCCGGGGCGACCGCGACGCTCACCGAGCCGTCGGGCTCATCCTTGCTGTCGCCCGCCGTCGTGACCCGGAACGTCGCGGTCTCGTCGCCGGCGTTGATGGTCACCGTTTTCTCGCCGGCATTGGTCGGGGACACGAAGTCGCCCATCTGGCCGACGTTCAGGTTCACGGTGAGATTGGAGGACGGCGCCGGGGAGGCGCTCACGGTGAAACTGGCTTCGGTCCCTTCGGTGACGTTCGAGCCGGCTGTGATGCTGACGGTGGGATTGGCGCCGTCGTCGTCGAGAATGGTGAAGCTGGCGCTGCCGCTGCCGCGGGCGCCGCCGCCGAGGCCGGTGCCGGAGGTGTCGCCGAGCGTGCCCGGCGCGACCGAGACGGTTTCGTTGGAGGACTCGATGGTCGTATCCGAGGTGGCGAGTACGCGCAGGGTGGCGGTGGCCGAGGCGCCGGTTCCGCCGGTGAAGACGATGCGCGGCGTGGCAGTCGTGAGATTCCCGTAACTGACGCCCGCCGGCACCTTGGCCGGCGCGGCCAGGGTGTAGTCGATGCCGAACGTGGCCGTGCCGGTGAACGACAGGGGCACCGGCAGGGCTTCACCCTCAACGAGCGCCCGGCCGAGCGTGACGGTCAGGCTCGCTTCCCCGCCGGTTTCGGCGATGTTGCCGGACCCGGAGAGGGTGACCCTGGTGGGGTCGTTGTCGATGAAGACGACGCTTGCCGAGGCGCTGTTGCCCAACCCGTAGGCGGCGCCCGGCTTCACGCTCACCGTCAGGCTGCCGTCGGGTTCATCGGTGCTGTCGTTGGTCGTCGAGACTCCAAGGGTCACGAAATTGCTGCCGCTGAGCGTGGTGACAGTCGGCAGAGCCCCGCTGGCAAAATTCCCTTCCTGCACGCTCGACAGGCCGGGGTCCAGTCTGGCGGTGACGTTGATGTCGGATTCCACGCGGAAAGCCGCGTTGCCGCCCTCCGTGACGCTCGGTGTGGACGTGCTGATGCTGAGCACCGGCTGTGCGGCGGCAAGGACGGTGACCGGGACGGCGGCGGGCGCCGTCAATGCGCCGTAGATCGTGTCCGTGGGGCTGCCGTGCGCATGGCTGACGTTGGCGGTGCCGGCGGCGACGCCGGTGACGGTGACCGTTGCGCCCGTCTGCCAGGCGCCCGGCGCGATGGTGACCGTTGAGGGTGTGACGGTGGCCTTTTCGGCGTCGTCGCTGGCCACGTTCAGCACTACGCTGGCGGTTGGTGCGCTTTTGAGCTTGACGGTGTAGGTCGCGTTGCTCCCCGCCACGACCCTGAGGCTGCCCGGCGTGACCGTGAACCCTGACCCTGTATCCGTCACCGTCACCGTCACGTTCGGCACGGTCGTCACGCCGGTGTAGCCGTTGATGGTGTGGCTGATAGTCGCGCTGTCGTTCATGGCGTCCCCATCGGTGGCCGCCGTTACCGTGATCCATTGCGGCGTATTCCAGTTGCCCGAAGCGCCGCCGGTAAACGTCAGGCTGGACGGGGACAGGGTGACATCCGTATTGCCCGAGCTCGCGCCGATGGTCACGCTGCCGCCCGGGTCGGAGTTGAGCACGATGCTGTAGCGCCCCTCGCCGCCTTCGTCCACCGTCAGCATGGCGCCGCTCAGGGTCACGCCGGCGGCCGCGCCCGCGTCCGTGACGGTAATCCTCACCCTGCCGCTGCCGCTTGCGCCGCCGTCGAGTCCGGTGGCGGTCATGCGCGGAGTGCCGCGCGCCGAGGAGGCGGGAATGGTCACCGTCGCCGCGTCGCGTTCGGTGTCGCTGTCCGCGTTCGCGGTCAAGGTCAGGGTGGCCGTGCGCGCCGCGTTCGTGCCGCCGGTGAAGGTCAGCGTGTTGCCGCTCAAGCCGATGCGGTTGGCTGCTGTCAGCGCCAGCGAGTATTCGACGGCCGCGAGGCCGGTCACCGCGAGCGGCACCTGCAACGTCTCGCCGGCGCTCAGGGCGCGGCTGAGCGTGACGGTGAAGCCGGCAGTGGCGGCACTGTCGCCTTCCGTCGCCGTGGTATCGGTGGCGGCGAGCGTCACGCCGGTGCCGTCGTCGTCCGCGACCGCAACGCTGGCCGAGCCGGCGCCGGAGGCGATGGTGTAGCCCGTGCCCGAGTTGATGGTCAGGGTTGCCGAGCCGCTGGGCTCGTCGAGGGTATCCGCGCGGGTCGGCACGGCAAAGGTCGTCTCGGTCGCGCCCGCCGGGATGACGGCCTTGTGGCTTCCCCGCGCGGCCGATGAGACGAAATCGCCGCCCTGGGTGACGGTCAGGTCGATGCTGCGGCTGGTGGTCGAGGCGAGGCTGGAGGTCAGGGTGAATTTGGCATCCATGCCTTCGGTCACGCCGCTCCCTGCGCTGACGCTGATCTCGGCCGTGCCGCTCCCGTCGGTGATGGAGAAGCTGCCGCCGCCGCTGCCGGTGGCTCTGCCGTGGAGATGGGTTGCCGGTAGTGACGCCATGCCCACCGTCACGTTCTCGTTACCTTCGATGAGGGTGTCGGCAACGGCATTCAGGATCAGCGTTGCGGCGGTGTCGGTCTGGCCGGAATTCGGCCCGGTGAAGGTGATGCGCGGCGCTACGGTCAGGTTGGCGTAGGTGACGCCTTGCGGCCGTTGGGATGGCGCGGCCAGGGTGTAATCGGCGCCGTTCTGCGCGGCGCCGGTGAGCCTGAGATTGACCTGCAAGGTTTCGCCCCGGACCAGCCCGCGCCCGAGCGTGACCGTGAAGGTCTTCGTGCCGCTCGACTCGGAGACGTCGCCCGCGGGCACGTCGAGCGTGACGCTGGTGGCGTCGTCATCGCGGACGTCGACCCGGTCGATCCTGCGGTTGGCAGTATCCACGGTATAGCCGTCGCCCTGGTTGAGATCAACCGAAACCCAGCCGGAGGGCTCGTCGCTCAGGTCCGTGACCGTTGCCAGCGTGTAGTTCACCTCGGATACGCCGGCGGCTAGTTTGATGCTCTGCGCGCCCACGTCGGCGGACGCGAGAAAGTCGCCGCTCCCGGTCACGTTCAGGTTGATGCTCAGGTCCCGCGTCGGCGGTTTGTTCGCGCTCAGGCGCAGGACCAGGCCCTCGCCTTCCGTCAGGTGTCCGGACCCTTGCCGGGTGAGGCTGATCTCCGGTTCCACGTCGTCGTCGACGATGTTGAAGTCGATCGAGCCGGTACCGCGGGCGCCGGCGTCGAGGCCGGTCCCGGAGCCGGCGTTCAACGCCGGCAGGGCCATGGTCACCGACTCCGACGCGCCCTCGTCCAGGACGTCGGAGGTGGCGCGCAGGGTGAGTGTGGCCGAGGTGTCGGTCCGGCCAGTATCCGGGCCGGTGAACGTAATGACGGGCGCGGTTTCGAGCGTCTTGTAGGCCACGCCCGCGGGCTTCGAGCCCGGCGCGCTCAAAGTGTAGTCCGTGCCCAGCGTCGCCGTGCCGCCGATGGTGAGCGGCAGGGCCAGGGATTCGCCCGCGACCAGCCCCCGGTCGATGGCGACGGTAATCGTCTTGGCGCCGCCCGTTTCCGGGATATTGCCGCTCGTGGTCGATAGCTGCACCCCGGTGGGGTCGTCGTCGGTGACGGCGACGGTCGCGGAACCGGCGTCGCCGGATCCCACCGTATACCCCGTCCCGGCATTGAGGGTGAGCGTCAGCGAACCGCTGTGTTCGTCGTCCTCATCGGCTATGGTGGCGATGGCGTGGGTGAGCCGCGTCGCGCCCGGGGCGAGATTCAGCGACTTGACGCCAATGGCGCCCGATGCGACGAAGGCGCCCGTCTGCGCCACCGTGAAGCCGATGCTGCGCGTCTCCTGCGAAGCGCCGGTGACGTTGATGGTGAAGGTGGCCGTATCCCCTTCGGTGAGCGCGAACGCGGGGCCCTGCACGCTGACGGCCGGCGCATCGTCGTCGTCGGTGATGGTGAGGTCGACATCGCCCGAGCCGCTGGCGCCGCCGGCGAGCCCCGCGCCGGAATCCTCATCGAGCGCCGGCAGCGCGAAGGTCGCAGTTTCCCCGTCACCCTCGTCCAACGTGTCGTGGACGGCGGACAGGGTGAGGGTCGCGGCGGTCGCGCTGGCCCCGTTCTCCGGGCCGGTGAAGACGATGGTGGGCGCCGAGCCGAGCGTCTGGTAGGTGACGCCCGTGGGCGCCGAACCCGGCGCGCTCAGGGTGTAGTCGGTGCCGAGTACGGCAGTGCCGCCGACGGTGAGCGGCAGACTGAGCGATTCGCCGGCCACCAGCCCGCGCCCCAGGGTCACGCTAATGACCTTGGAACCGTTGGTCTCCGCGACGTTCCCGGTGGGCGCCGAGAGCGTCACCGTGGTCGGCTCGTCATCGATGACCGCGACCTTGCCGGACGTCTCGCCGCTCTTGATGGTGTAGCTGCTGGAGGCGTTCAGGGCCACGCTCACCGACCCGCTCGGGTTGTCGGTGGCGAGGTTCGCCGTGGCCAGGTCGAGGTCCAGCGACGTCTGGCCCGCGGGCAGGGTCCGGGACACGACCCCGAGCTGGTTCGCCGCCAGGTAGTTGCCCTCGCGGCTGACCGTCAGTCCGACCGCGACGCCCGCTTGCGCCGGGTTGCCGGCCGTGATCGTGAATCCGGCCGCGACGCCTTCGGTGACGCTTGCCGCATCCGCCACGATACCGATCTCGGGCTTGTCGCCGGCACCGATGGTGATCTCGAAGGAACCGGCCTGGGTGGACAGCGGCGGCAGCACCCCGAACGGCGGTTCGCCGAGCGCGATGGTGAAGGTCTCGTCGCCCTCGAAGACGTTGTCGTCGACGATAGCCACCGTCGCCGCGGCGCTGCGTTGATTGGCCGGGATGCGCACGTTGCCGACGGCCGTGTAGTCGTTGTCGGCGGCGCTGCCGTTGGTATAGACCAGTGGAATGATTTTGGCGGCGGCGGGTGCGTTGCCGCCCACAAGCGTGACCGTCACCGCGATATTGCCGCCTTCGGCGACGGAGGTGGACCCCACCGACAGCACCGCGCGCGGGTTCGCGTTCGTGGGGCGCGTCGCCGCGGCCTGCGCGGTCAGGTCGACATTGAGTCCGTTGTAGTTGGCGTCGGTCGAGGTCAGCGCGTGATAGACGGTCACCGAGCCGTTCTGCCCGCCGGCGTGAGCGAGCGTGACCCGTTGCGGCCGGTTCCAGTTGCCGGCGCCGAAGGTCACTGTTTGAGTCGTCGAACGGTCGGCGAACCTGATGACACTGGGGTCGCTGACCGACACCCGGACCGTGACCGTGTCGCCGGATGCGCCCGGCGGGGTTCTGAGGCGCAGTGCGTAGCTTGCCGTTTCGTTCCCGTACACCGTCACCAGCGATGAGTCGAACACCAGGCCCGCCGCCACGGTATCGGTCACCGTCACCTGGACGTTGTCCTCGTTCCGGGCCTGCCCGCCGACGGCGTGGCGCATGGTCACCGTCTCGTCATTGGTGTCGCTGTCCGGCGCCGGCGTGACCGTGACGGTGCGCGGCGACGACCAGTTGCTGCTGTTGAAGCTGAGGCTGGCTGGCGCCACGGTCGCCGCGCGTGGGTCGCTCGAGGTCAGCGCTACGTTGACGGTCGAAGCGCCGGGATTGGCGCGCAGCGCCACGGTGTAGGTTTCGCTGGCGTCTTCCTCCACGGTCAGCGTCGTCTCGTCGAAAACGAAACGCCCGACCGGGCGACCTTCGAACGGATCGTAGGAGACCGTGACCGAGGGTACGCTCATGCCGTTGTAAACCGTGTCCCTCGAGCTGACCTGGTGGGCGATGGTCGTCATCCCGGCGGTCATCGTGCGACCTTTTTCGAACTGCACGGTCTTCGCCGCGGTCCAGTCGTCCGGGCCGAAGGTGATTCGGTACGGAAAGGTCGTGAAGTCCACGCCGTCGAGGCTTGGGGTGGAAATATAAGTGTGATCGGAGATCTGCAAGGTAATGGTGACCGTGTCCGTGGGCGCCGTGGTGAGCCGGATGGTGTAGCTGGAGGTGGTGCCCGCCGGATCGCCGCCGTAGAAGGTGTGGGACCTGCGCCGCAGACGCACGCCCGGGCGTTCGTCGTCGGTGACGCGCACGCGCACGAGGCCGCCGTCGGTGACGCCCATGAGTCCGCTGATGGCGTGGTTGACGAAGAGCGCCTCGTGCGCGCCGTCGGCATCGTCCACCGGCGTGACCGTGACCCGCTGCGGGGTCTGCCATGTGCCGGTGTCGCCGCCGGTGAAGGTCAGCGTCGCGGGCGCTACGGTCGCGGCGCCGGGATCGCTCGAGGTCGGCGTGACCGTGACGGTCTTGCCGGCCCCCGGGTCGTTGCGCAGCGCCGTGCGATAGCCGCTCGCGCCCTTGCCCTCGGACGCCCGCACCGGGACGCCGTCGAACTCGAGCGCGGCGGCCCCCCGGTTCGCGCGGAGGGTCAGCGAGTGCGACAGGTTGCGACCCGCCAACAGGATGCCGGTGTCGCCCCCCACACCCGGCACGTTGCCGTTCGCATCGGCAAAGTGGAGCAGGCTCGCATCGACGGTGAAGGCGACTTCAAGGTCGGTGGTGAGCGGCGGGCCGGTATAGGCGACGCTTACCCGTGCCTCGCGGTGATGCTCGTGAGCGGCCAGGCCGTGGGTGCCCTGGGTGCGGTTGTCGAGCGTCACGCCGGTGATCCGCAGGCCCGGCGGTGCGCGGGCCAGCGTGATGCGGCTGCGGAACAGTGCGGTGGGGTTGCCGTTGCCGTCGAACATGCCCGGATAGTCATCGGCATTGGCCACGCTCACCAGGGACGAGCGCCCGGTGCCGATGAAGGTCGCGTTCTTGGGCGTCACGAGGAGGGTGGCGCCGCCGGTGGTGATCGCATCCGGGCTGATTTCGAGCGACCAGGATGCGTTCTGTGCGGCGGCGGGGAGGATTGAGAGAGCCAGCAGCAACAGGGACAGGAAAACAGCGACGATGCCGTGCTGCAGGCGGCGGGAAAAAGCATACGCTTTTGCCGAGCCGTAAACCATGTGCAAAAGAAGAAGCGGCTCACTTGGAAGAAACTTCGCGTTGGCTGGCAACGCGGGAATCTTCCGACTATAATTTGGTGGGAAAGAGCCTCGCTGCATACCCCCCCCCCCCCAGGTGGCGTTACAACGGGGTCAAGGAAGGACACCTTCACCTAAAACAGAACAGAACAATCAGTAGAGCAATCAAGCTCATACTCCTTTCAGGAAAAATTTAATGGATAATGGATTTCTGTGAATAAAATAGAACATCCGTTTCACCCGAGCGATATTCAAGGCGCGCCGCCAAAACTAAATGATCGTTCCAAATAGAATATTGCGCCACTTTTCTGCCATAGTCAAGCAATTTTTTTGAGAAACGGAACGGTCGTTCCAATTAAAGCGACGCGCCTGCATTCAACGGCAGAGGCTTGGGAATCAAGGGCAGAGGAGCGGCAAGGTCACTTCGTCTCTCCTTGATCGAGCATTTTCCTCAGTTCTTCTTCGCTCAGAAAAGGATCCGAAAGTGACGGTCCGGAATGCGGCTTGTCTTTGGAGGGGTCGAGGTCCGGGCCAGGAGAGGTGGAAAGAGATTCCTGGTCCGGTTGGCTATGGCCTTGTTCTTTCAGGGCATTCAGTTCAAGGGTCAGTTCACGGTTTTGCGATTTCAACGATGCGATTGTCTCCTGCGTCTCTTTCAATTGAGTCGACAGTTTGGCAATTTCCTTGTCCTTATGCGCCAATTTGTCATCCAGCGTGTCTGCGCGCTTTTCCTCTTGAGCCAGCAGGCGTTGAAAGTTCAAGCCTCGAACTTTTTCCGACTCGTATTGTTCCTTGCTGACGCAACCCGCTGAAAGGACGGCGCCGAGTAAGAAGAGCAGGCCTGCCTGAAACGCCAATTTTGTTGAAAATGAGCGAGGGGCACACCGTACAACGGATTGAGGGTTTTGAAACATCAGGCCCCCTTTCGAATATCAGGGTTGATCCGGGGAAAAAACGATAGATTCTCAGGAATAACTTGGGTAATAAGAATAGAGAGGGGCGTTCGGGAATGTCAAATTCTGCCGTCCCCCTGATAAGGGGGATTGAGGGGGTTGTCTTTCACAGGCGAGGTCCTGGGCGCACAAGGACGCGGTTCATTGACCCTTAAAAACGCCTGTGCTAGCGTGTGTTTTGTTGCAAACCCCGGATAACCGGGTGCGTTGCGTGCCGCCATGTCTCCTCCTGACGATTCCCAGAAGATCCAAGCGCAAATTGCGGAGTTGCGTGAGCACATCCGTCACCACGACCACCTGTATTATGGCCTCGGCAAGCCTGCAATTTCGGATTCGGAATACGATACACTGTTCAAAACTCTTCAGGACCTGGAAGAGCGCCACCCCGACCTGGTCACCCCGGATTCTCCCACGCAACGCGTGAGTGGCGCGCCGCTCGCGCAATTTGCGAAGGTGCCGCACGATCGCGCGTTATTGAGTCTCGATTCCGTCCTGGCCCCTGAGGAAGTCTCTGCGTTTGATAAACGCATAAAAAAGGAACTCGACGCCGGCCGGATCGAGTACGCCGTTGAACCCAAATACGACGGGTTGTCGGTTGTCGTCGTGTATGAAAACGGGACCTTTGCCCGCGGGGCTACCAGGGGAGACGGGCAAACGGGAGAAAATATTACCCCGAACCTTCGCTCGATTCTTGCTCGCCTGGCTTGCCTGACGCTTCATGGAAACGTTCCGCAACGAATCGTGGTCCGGGGAGAAGTGTACCTGCGCCTTCCCGATTTCCAGGCCCTCAATCGTCAATTGACCGAGCGAGGCGAAAAGACGTTTGCGAATCCCCGCAATGCGGCGTCCGGCTCCCTCAGGCAACTCGATTTCCGGATTACGGAATCCAGACCCCTGGTGCTCACCTGTTATGACCTGATGGTCTCGTCCGGTCAGTTGCCGCCTACGCATGGGGAGACTGTTGCTTTACTCGAGTCCTGGGGTTTGCCCGTTCCCGAGCCTGCGCAACGCCAGGTCTGCGACGGCATTGAAGAGGTGATTGCGTTTCACCGCGGTATGATGGAACAGCGGGAAGACTTACCCTTTGAAATCGACGGCATCGTGGTGAAACTCAATTCCCTGGAGCGGCAGGAGCAACTCGGGGAAAAATCCCGAAGCCCGCGCTGGGCGATTGCCTTCAAATTTCCACCCCGCAAGGAATTGACGACCGTGCAGGACATCGTGGTGTCCGTGGGACGAACCGGGGCGTTGACGCCCATTGCCTTGTTAACGCCGGTCGAAGTCGGCGGCGTGACGATCAGCCGGGCCACGCTGCACAACGTGGACGAAGTCGCGCGAAAGGACGTCCGGGTGGGGGATACGGTCAAGGTCGAACGGGCCGGGGACGTCATCCCCGATATTGTCGAGCGGGTGGCGATTCCCGGCGAACAACGCGGCGCTCCGTTCGACGTTCCCCGCTCTTGTCCGGTGTGTCAATCGGCCGTGGTGGAGGAAGGCCCCGTCTACTATTGCACGGGGCAAACCGTCTGTTCCGCGCAGTTGAAAGGCGGCGTCCAGCATTTTGCTTCCAAAGGCGCCCTCAATATCGAAGGCCTGGGAGAGAAAACCGTGGCGCAATTGGTCGATCAATCCTTCGTGAAGGACTTGTCCGACCTGTACCGCTTGACCAGGGACCAACTCCTGGGCCTGGACGGATTCGCGGAAAAATCGGCCACGCAATTGCTGGCGGCTATTGAACAAAGCAAAACCCCCTCATTGGAACGGTTTCTTTTCGGTCTCGGCATTCACCACGTCGGTCAGCACGTTGCGCACATTCTGGCCTCGGAGTTCGGTTCCTTGGAGCGGCTGCTGACCGCCACCTCCGAGGAACTGGTTGAGATTCACGATATCGGCACTGAAATCGCACAGAGCGTTGTCCGCTTTTTTGCCGAACCCCGGAACGTGGCCGTGCTTGACAGGATGAAAACATTGGGCGTGGCCGTGCAAGCCGCTCCCCATGAGGCGACGGGGCAGGGCGCTCCCCTGAAAGGAAAAAGCTTCGTGTTTACCGGCGGGCTGGAGAGCCTGAGCCGGCAGGACGCCACGCAACGCGTTGAAGCACTTGGCGGTCGGGTCACCTCTGCCGTCGGCAAACACACCGCGTACGTGGTCGTGGGAAAAGATCCGGGATCGAAATTAGATGAGGCCAAACGGCTGGGAATTGCTCTGCTTGACGAAACCGGATTCCTTGAACTGATTCGGTCCGCCGGCGGTTGAGAAAAAAGACGAACCTGCCGGCGTTATTCGGAAGAAACGGCCTGGACGGGCTCGGGTTCTTCTTCAGACAAGACTTCCAGTTTGCGGATCTGGACGCTTTTGATGGACCGGCTGTCGGCGTCCTGGATGGTCAGTTCACACCCCGCCACCTGAAGGGCCTCGCCGACCGACGGGATATGGCCGAGGTGCTGTTGAATGAGGCCGCTGATCGTGTAGAAGACGACGTTTTCTTCTTTATCCAATTCTACTTTCAGAAATTCATTGATTTTGCGAACTTCCGTGCGTCCGCTCACCAGAATCTCATCTTTGCCGATCCGCTTGATCAGCTCCTCGGTGACGTCCGATTCATCGAGGATATCACCCACAACCTCTTCCAACACGTCTTCCGTGGTGACGATTCCCATGATTCCGCCGAATTCGTTCACCACGATCGCAATGTGGCGTTTCTCCTGCTGAAACTGCTTCAGCAAGGCACCTACCGGTTTGGAAATAGGAATGAAAAGCGGGGAAAGAGCCAATTCCTTGAGCCGGGTCGTGCGATTTCCCTGGGCCAGTTCAACCAGGGCATGAGTACGATACAGAATGCCCGTGATGTTGTCCCGGATGCCGTCATAGACGGGAATTCGCGTATGTTTGATATTAAACAACTCCTCTTTGGCTTCGTCCAAGGAAAGATTGCCGTCCATGACGAACGTATCGATTCTCGGGGTCATCACGTCTCGCGCCGTGAGGTCGGTGAATTCGAAGACGTTTTTGATCATTTCCACTTTTTCGTTCTCAAGCACCCCGGCTTTGCCTCCGGCTTCGATTAAAATCTTCAATTCTTCTTTTGTCACGAACGGAACGGCCAGACCTCGTCCTCCGGTCAATTTCAGAATCAGGGGCTCCAACAGGAATAACGCCGGCGAGAAGAGTTTTTCCGCCCAATAGATCATATACGCGAAGAATTGGACGGCCGAGGACGCGTGCTTGGCGCACAGGGTTTTGGGAATAATTTCACCGAAGATCAACACAAAAACCGTCAGCACTCCCGTCGCAACGGCAACCGCTTCGGACCCGAAATGTTCAAACGTAATCATGGAAATCAACGCGGCGGCCGTCAGGTTGACGACGTTGTTTCCGATCAGGATGGTCGAAAGCAATCGTTGGGGATTCTGTCTGAGGGAAAGCGCCAGGTTCGCAGCCCGGCGGCCTTCCTCTTTCATGGTTTGCAACCGGCTTTCGGAAAGGGAAAAAAACGCAATTTCCGCCCCCGAAAACAAGCCGGAGAACAGCAAGCAAATCACAATGGCGATGTATTCCATGGGATCAAATCAGAGCAAATCTCTGATAGAGGGTAAAAGGGCCGAAAAGGCTAGAGAAATCACCCCTTTTGCTTTGTGCCGATCATGTGTTGGGAAAAAGGCAAAGAAAAACGAAGGAGGCGGGTAGAGGTTAATGCGCTGGTGACGGAAATATCGTCTGGGACCGTCGTCATCCATTGGATGTCAAGAATCCTAGCACAAGACTGAATTCCGTATCAACAGGGCACTCGCATTTTTTACAACACTCCAGTCAACTACAACACCGGCTGAGCGACAACTGGAAGGAAGAGTGCATCTTACGAGGACGTCAACCTGTCGAATTTGTAGCTTTGTTTGCTCAGAACGGGAAACACCGTAAAGATGGGCGTGCTGTGCGGAATAAGACCCGTGTCCGTGCCCGGGCTCAAGGTCAGATGGAGATTCACGAAATTAAAACTCAACCCTTCCTGCCAGGGTTGCGATTGGGCTTCCGCATAGGTCGGGACCTTGTCCGAGGCGTAGGAACGGGTCATCAATCCCGCGCCGCCCTGAAGCCCGTATTCATACAGGTCCGGTGCGCCCTGGATCAGCACGGCCACCTTCGAGGCATCGAACCAGACCTTAAAATTGCAACTGACCTGAATGAATGGCCCGAGACTGCCGGTATGTTCGAGCACCGCAAGCGGGTAGGCATATTCCGGCGGCACGTCCCCCGAAGCGGGAACGGATTTGGCGGGGAACTCGGCATCCTTGATCCCGGAGACGGACACGAACAAGAGATGCGGGTCATCCAGGGCGATGTCATAGACCTGCCCGTCATGATAACTGCACAGTTTGCCCATCTCGTACCGGAGCGGATACGAATATCCCATTTTTGCGTAAAAAATCCGAATGCCCGCGTCCAGCGGATCATCGGGGCGCCGGCTGATCTTCAGGTCGAAGGGAAGCATCATGTGAAACCCGTTCGTCCGAACGGCCATGAAAGGCGCGCAGGCGCCGGGAAATTCCTTGTGCAAGGCTTCATTGTCAGGCTCGAAGCGTTTGGGCGTACCGCCGAAATGCTGCGCGGTCTTGGCTTCCTTGGTCAGCCGGTACTTGTTCTGGTAATACGCACCGGCGCGCTTCTGGGCCAAGTCCAGAAAATAGTCGGGAAGGTCCGTTTCGACAATCAACGTGTGACGGTCGACGGACGCATTCCTGGAGGATTTCATGGCGTCGTTGTAGATGGCCAACTCGGCCGTGGTCTTCTGAATGTCATGCTCCAATTCCTGAGCCAACCCCGGGTCGAAGAACCGCGTGGTCGAGAGAATCTGGTGGGCCTTTTGGAGCAATTCCAACTTGAGCGAATAGCGTTTGGGTTCCGGGGCAATGGCCTGGGTCGTGGCGATGAGCAAACTGAATTGTTCTTCAGGAGCAATCCCGAGCGCCGTCAGGTCCCGTTCGCGGAGAAACGCGATCGCCAACGGGCCAAACGCCTCTTCGCGGCGGAGACGTAACGTCAGCAGATAATTCAGATACGAACGAGCTTCATCCTGGGTCATGGTTGGAACCTTTGGTCATGCCTTCCTCTTTCCCCTCCTTTGTAAGGAGGGGCGAGGGGAGGTAGAAGCTATTCCTGGAGAGCTTTTGCGCAGTTATTTTTCCCAGTGGCAGCCGCGACAAGACGACTCTACCCCACCTGACCTCCCCTTACAAAGGGGAGGAAACAGACAGCTAGTCCAAGGCTGACACACCCTCTCATTCAAATGGTCAACGACCAAACATTCGCAATTCTAAGGAAACCGGATTGGCCAGGACAAGGGGAGGGGCGGGCCGGTGAAGAGGCCACGTATAAAACGTTACAAAATACTACGGGACAGACTCTGAACGGGACTCTCATTGAGGAATGATAGATCCATCCATTGCCTTGTTCACTGAGATGCTGTGTGGTACTATCCGGCGATGTCCATGCTCGCATTCGACACACACAAGGCAGTAAAGGCCCTCAAGGATGCCGGGTTCGACGACTCCAAAGCCGAGGCCGTGGTCGCCACTGTGGGCGACGCCATCGGCGGCGATATCGCCACCAAAGCCGATATCGCAGAATTACAAGCGACCACCAAAGCCGATATCGCTGAATTGCGCGCCGAGATATACCGCCTTGTGCTGACGGCGGTCGTGTCGATCATCGGCTTGACGACTGGTCTCACAGTCGCACTGGTCAAACTTCTTCCGTAGTTTTCTCAGACATTTCCATCTCTCCATCCTCCTCGCCTCTTGTCTCACGTCTTCTTGTGGTGGGGTATCGGACACGCACCAACCCACTGGTTGACGGTATCAGACAGCATCAGACAGCATGTGTCACCACCATTATTAACGGATACCGGAAGGTTGACTAGGGTGACGCTTTATGATTTGAAGCAGAAAAGGTTCGGTTAGATCCGCAAATTCTCGTGTCAGACCATAATTCAGAAACGCAACAAGCCCTTGAATGGCCGCAAGTCCTGGAGGCGTTGGCCGCACAGGCGCATTCGGCCTTGGGAGCCGGGTTGTGCCGGCGATTGCCGTTGGAGGACTCGCTCGAACGTGCGCAGCGTCGCATGCAGGAAACTACGGAAATGCTCGAGCTGTCCCATGCGCCCGTGCCGTTTCCCGCCGTGCAATTCGAAGACTCGTCGCAAGCCCTGCGCAAGGCGGAAAAAGGGGGAACGCTTGACCTCAAAACACTGCGAGCCCTCTCCGTCCTGATCCACGTGGCCGCGGCAGTCCGGCGCTGTCTTATAGTGAATCAACAAATCGCGCCGGCCCTGTTTGTCTATTACGCATCCCTGCCGGACCTGTCCGAACTGCGACGCGAGATCGACCGTTGCGTGAGCGAAGAAGGGGAAATGCTCGGTCAGGCCTCGCCGGCCCTGGCCGACGCACTTCGCGTGGCTCAGGGCTTGAAGCAACGCATCCGCCGGCGCGCGGAAAACATGGTGGCGTCCTCACGGTACCGGGAGTTGCTGCAGGAACCCTATTATGCCCAACGGGAGAACCGGTACGTGCTGCCGGTCAAGGCTGAGCGCCAGCATGATCTCCCCGGAATCGTGCATGATATGTCGGCCAGCGGCGCCACGGTGTTCATGGAACCCCGCGAACTCATCGACCTGAACAACGAGATGAAAGTCGCCGAGCTTCAGGTTGCCCGTGAAATCAACCGGCTTCTGCAAGAGCTCACGGCCCTGGTCGTGGAACGCCTGCACGGCCTCCGAAACCTGCTGCACGTCCTGACCGGTCTGGACTGCATCGGCGCCAAGGCGCGACTGAGCACCCGTATGAACGGCACGCCGGTCCATCTCAATACGGACGGGCACGTTCGTTTGTGGAAGGCCCGGCATCCCTTGCTGCTGTTGACCAAAGAGGAAGTGGTGGCCAACGACGTCATGTTTGAAAAGGATTCCGCCGTCCTGGTGATTTCCGGTCCCAATACCGGCGGGAAGACCGTGCTGCTGAAGCTGTTGGGCCTCTGTAGCCTGATGGTGCGGGGCGGGCTTCATCTGCCCGCCGGGGACGGGTCGGAAATGGCGTTCTTTGAGGACACCTTCGCGGACATCGGCGACGCGCAGGACCTGACCAAAGACCTGTCCAGTTTTTCCGCTCACGTCAGAAAAATAATCGGTCTCCTCAAGAGCATCGAACACCGCACCGGCGAGTACCCGCACACCCTGGTGCTCCTGGACGAAGTCATCAGTTCGACCGATCCCGCCGAAGGCGCGGCCCTGGCCGAAGCGCTTCTCCGCCGGTTCGCCGAACTCAACGTCAAGGTCGTGGTGACCACGCATTACAATTCATTGAAAACCCTGGCTCTCTCGACGCCGGGCTTTCTGAACGCCAGCCTGGAATTCGACGTGAACACCCTGGCTCCGACCTACCGGTTCATTCCGGACATCCCGGGCGGCTCTTCCGCGCTCGACATCGCCGGTCGACTGGGCATGGATTCGTCGATTCTCGACGAAGCCCTCAGCCTGGTCCGTCAAGAAGACCGCCAACTCGATCATATCTTCGCGGACCTGCAACAGACTCATCAGGCGTTGAAAGAAGAACTGGAACACGCCCGGACTCAACGCGAGGACGCCGGCCGTGAGGCCGCGGAAGCCCGGACGATTGCCGAACGGCTCCGTTCCGCCGAACGCGAAGAAATCAAGAAAATGAAAAAGAAGTTCCGGGAGGAATTGTCAACCGCACGTACGGAGATTCGCCGGGTCACCGAGTCGCTGCAACGGCGGAAGACGTGGACGCAGGCGCAGGAAGCGCAGCATGGGTTGCAACTCGTCGAGGACTCCATGAACCGGCACGCGTCTCCGGAGACCGTTCCGGTGGAATCGCTTGCAGAAGGCGATATTGTGGAAATCGTCAACCTGGACACGCTGGGGAGGTTGCTCGAAAAGCCCGAAGGCAAGAAAACCGTTCGGGTGAAAGTCGGGGCATCCGAGATGTCCGTCCACGTGGAACGGCTCGTGGGAATTGGAAAAGGGGAGGGGGTATCCGAAACGGTTTCGCAATCGGCGCAACCCGTCCCTCGCGCCTCGAAACCGGGCCGGCCCAACGAGAGTGCGTCGGCATCCACTGTGGCGCCGGGTTTCGCCGGCATCGACCTGCGTGGGCACACCGCGGAAGAAGCGCTGGAAACACTGACGGCTCAGTTGGATCAGGCCTTGCTTTGCAACGCCAAATCGATCCGGATTATTCACGGGCACGGGACCGGAAAACTCAAGACCGCGATCCGGCAATTTCTCGCACAATCAGCCTACGTCACGGCGTTTCGACCGGGAGCCCGGGAAGAAGGCGGCGACGGCGTGACGATGGCGGAGTTGACCTAGTCAGGATTCCTCATCGGGCTCGCCAGTCAGGACGTTCGAGACTTGGGTTCATTAGCCCTGGCAATGGCCACGTTGCGTTGGAATCCCCCGAATTTTGCGCGCCGGATAGGGGAGCGGGCAAACGTCCGGGAAAATTCCTCCTCGCTTAAGGCCGAAAGCCGGGCCAGGTTCGGACCCCGCGTCAACTCGGTGGGATGCACGGCCGGTTCGTCCGTTGCCGGAGCGAAGGCGTTATACGGGCACACGTCCAGACAATCATCACAACCGAAGATGCGGTTGCCCATTCGAGCCTGAAGGTCCGGGGCCAGCGAATCCCGGTCTCCGCGGTATTCGATCGTGACGTAAGACAGACACTTCGTGGCATCGACCACGTAGGGATCGACAATGGCCCCGGTCGGACAGGCGCGAATGCACAGGGTACACGTCCCGCACAGGTCGGCCCCGGGTTCGTCAGGCTCCAACATTGCCGTGGTCAAAATTTCTCCCAGCAGCAACCACGATCCGAAGGCAGGGGAAACGAGGTTGGAATGTTTGCCGATCCACCCCAGGCCGGCCCGTTGCGCCCAGAATTTCTCCATCACCGGACCCGTGTCCACGTAACTGCGCGTGGAACAATCCGGCTCGAGTGATTGGAGTGCCCGTTCCAATGCCTTGAGTTTTTTCTTGAACAGGCGATGGTAATCCTCACCCCAGGCATACCGGGCGATCCGTCCGTTTCCCCGCCGCTCATCCGGAGCCGCACCGGTCCAGTAATTGAGACCGACGGAAAGGATCGACCGGCAGTTCGGCAATACTTGCAGAGGATCGGCACGCCGTTCGGGGTTGCGTCCCATCCAGGCCATCGTCCCGTGGCAACCTTGGGCCAACCAATGTCGCAGGCGCTCGAAAAGACTTGTAGGGGAAGGACTCTCCCGAGAGGATTCCCCGGATTGGTGAGGCGCAGGGACGCGGGCGATGCCCACCGCATCAAACCCCTGCTCAAGAGCGGCCTGTTTCAGAAGACGGGTGGTTGACGACACGCAGTTTCTCCCTCTCCTTGCGGGAGAGGGTTGGGGTGAGGGGGACGAGTGAACGTGATCGCCCTGCTAATCTTTATAGATTTTTTTCGGTTGGGTGACCATGGGTTGGCTGTCGCCGCACGTAAACATCACGCTGAACCGGGCCGAACAATTATCCGTACCGCACGGACCACAGGAGCCCACGATCCTGGTTTTCCAGTCGGTTTTGTCTTCGTCGATGGCGCAGCGTGTCTTGCCGCCCCTGGAGACATCGACCCACGGGTCGTCATAGCCCGGAAAATTTGCGACCGTGCATCCTGAGGGGATCGGCACCTCACAGGTGCGGCCCTGTTCTCCCTTGACCATGCCCAGGTTGCAGATCGATTCGGTCCGGGGTTCGGCATGGGCCACCGTGCCATTCATGAACAGGATTCCGCTTGCGACAATGACCAGAGACCATAACGAGCGTTTCATCATCCGAGTCCTCTTTCAAACGTTCATATTCCCGAAACACCAAAGATTTTCTCTACCATAAAACGCTTCGATCACAAGAGCAAGTCCTCTCCGTCTATCATCCCTGTAAATGTTCAGTCATCCGAATAGCGCGATAAGATCGCGCGGCTACAAATAAGAAGAGACCGTCAACTACTCTTGACAATTCCCCATTGTTTCCCGAATGACCAGGTCGGCAACGGAACGTAAGGCTTCGGCCACACTGTCGCCTTCGAGCCGGCGCAGCCGAAAGTGATCGATCTGCAGGTCCGCGCCGGTGCCCTCCTTGATGATGGTGAGAGAATGGCGCAATTCCGCCTCGCAGCCAAGCGCCTTGGCATCCTCGGTGAGATCCTCGACGAGCGCCGCCAGGCAATCATTGATGTCGATACGCCCACCCAAGGCGGTATCGCCAAAAAACGCCAGTACGCCGTAACGCGCAGCCAACCACCGGTTCTCGGCAATGATTTCGGAAGGCAGTTCCGGCGGCAGCCCGTTTTCGCTGTCCTGTCGAAGCAGTTTGCGGATAAGAGAAGCATACACCGCCGCCACGGCGAGGGCGTCGTCAGGGCTGGTGCAGACGTCACAGATACGCAACTCGATCGTGGGATATTTCGGCGATGGGCGGAGGTCCCACCACAACTCGCTGCCGTTATCGATGAACTTGAGAGACTGGTACGTTTCCAGCAGGCTTTCGTAATCACGTCGCGAGGAAAACGCCGGCGGGAGACCGAACCGCGGCACCGCACTCAAGAGGTTCAGCCGGTAGGACTTGAACCCGGTCTCCCGTCCCGTGCTGAATGGTGACGACGCGGACAGGGCATTCAGTAACGGGAGGTAGCGACGTAAGGCGGTCATGACCCGGATACGCGATTCAGGGTCGCCGAATCCGGCGTGAATGTGCATGCCGCTCACGAGAAAAGACCGTCGCTCCTGGTAGGTAATCGCGAAACGCTGATACCGCTCCTGCGGCGTCGGCAGTTGCGCCCGCCAGTCGGCGAACGGATGCGTGGACGACGCGATCACGGCGACGTTATGTTGCCGCGCGGCGTCGATCACCAACCGGCGCGTCTCGGTCAGCGCTTCGCGCAATTCGATGAAGTTCCCGCAGACCCGGGTATTGGTCTCGATTTGAGAACGCAGAAATTCGTGCACCACGGTGTGGAGACCGCTGGCGCGCTCGCAGGTTTCGAAAATCGCCGGATCGGGGTCGGCAATCAGGTCCCGCGACTTGGGATCGACCAGGAAAAACTCCTCTTCAACTCCGAGCGTGATATTCAAGTCGTTGCCGGTCATCCCGGCAACATACCGCACTCACCGCGTGTGGAACAAGACAAGAATGACGCAGAAAGAAAATCAACAGTTTGACATGTGAAGAACATGCAAGTATGTTTATCACATGTCAAAAATGATTCAGTTGCGGAACGTTCCAGATGACCTTCATAAGGTTCTCAAGTCCAGGGCTGCCTTGGCCGGTACGTCTCTGTCCGATTACCTGATTGCGGAGATTCAACGGCTTGCCGAGCATCCAACCGTTGAAGAGTTACGCCGGCGGCTCCAAACTCGAACCCGGGTCCGCCCAACCGTCCCGCCGGCTCAATTGATCCGGGAAGAACGCGATAACCGGTGATTGTGACGGATGCTTCGGCGGTCCTTGAGGTTCTTTTGGGAGCGACCGCTACGTTGGATATTCAGCGGCGCCTGTTTGACAGTGGAGAGTCTCTGCATGCGCCTCATTTACTGGATCTGGAGATCGCGCAAGTTCTGCGACGGTACGTGTTGGGTGGTGAACTGTCACCGCAACGCGGGAAGCAAGCCCTGACTGACTTGGCCGATTTTCCGATTTTTCGTTACCCGCATGACCTCTTTCTTCCACGCATTTGGGCACTACGTCATAATGTCACCGCCTATGATGCTGCGTACCTGGCCCTCGCGGAGTCGCTTGCGGCCCCGTTGATCACCTGCGACACCCGGTTAGCCACCACGTCCGGCCATCGGGCGACCGTTGAGCTTATCCGGAGCTTGTCCTGAGCATGCCAAAGGAAGGAATTTGCTCATTGAAAGAAAGGCCTTGATGAGCGTGCAACTTCTCAGGGCACGTGGCGCAAGCCAGTGTAGCTGCGCGATCTTATCGCGCATGGATTGGTGCGGTTTCTATAAAGTTCACAGTTTATTATACCTTTGCGATCTCTAAACAGGCAATTGCAACCCTACGATGACGTTACACCGGCCTTTGCGGAAAGCGACTGCTCCATGTTGGTCATCCACTCGCCGTCCCACAGTCGATCAAGGAACTCCCGCCAGGGCAGAATAACAATGCCATCCACTTGACGAGCAGTCGGTTCCATGGACACCAGCACATAATGTGCCATCAAGGTCTCTTCCCGGAGCGCCATCAATCCTTTCAGGTCCCGGTGTGATATGGCTTTCTTGGCCTTCACTTCGATGGCGAGTGTGCCGACGACAAAATCCACTTCAAGCTGAGACTTGGAACGCCAGTATCTGGGCGGGCCGAGCAGGTGGTAATCGCAAAATGCCTTGATCTCCTGTAGCACAAAAGTCTCGAACGCCTCGCCATACTCGACGGTGCCTAAAGCCAGACCGCGACGCCCTTGCAGGTGACGCGCCAGACCGACGTCAAACAAATAGTACTTGGAGGTCGAGATCGCCTTGCGTTTGCGTGTTTCGGTATAGGCGGGGATTTCGTGCGCGATGAACGTGTCTTGAAGAATACCGTAATACTCTCGCACTGTGGAGACAGGAACCTGGGCGTCACTCGCCATCTGCGAGAAATTGATCATCTGGCCGTGTGACAGTGCCGCCACTTCAAGGAACCGGCTGAATGCGCCGATATTGCGGACTAGGGCTTCGGCTGCAACTTCCTCCTTGAGGTAATCTCCCGAGTAGGCGGCCAGATCTTCTTCCGGTGCGTCGGAAAAATAAATCGACGGCAGCAAGCCAAATTCCAGTGCCCTTTCCAACCGAAAGTGCTCGCCGAGTTCGGCACGCACAAATGGATGCAGCACGCGGGAGCGCGCCCGGCCGCCGAGTAAATTGACTCCTTTGCGGCGCAACGTACGCGCGCTTGACCCGGTCAGAAAGAAGCGAATGCCGTGCTCTTCGATCATGAGCTGGACTTCGTTCAACAGCGACGGCATCTTTTGAATTTCGTCGATTACGATGAGCCGCGTATCCGGGGTGAGAGTTTCCCTGATCAACGCCGGATTTTTGGAGAGACGGATGAAGAGCGTCTGGTCGAGCAGGTTATACGTGCGGACGCCAGCGAGTTGCTGACGGATCAGGGTGGATTTTCCGGTTTGCCGTGGACCGAACAGAAAACAGGACTTCTGTTGCAGAAGCTTCCTGACGTCCAAATATCGTGCAATGTTTGGGGTAGGCATGACCAAGATGAATTTCAAGTATTTTGGCGATTATCATGACAATTGACGAATTATTTGTCAATTTTACAAATCCATGGAATTCCGAGTGAAGTGCTTGTCCTGAGCCTGTCGAAGGAAGGAATCTGCTGATAGCCTTACCTGAACTTAGTCGAGTCGAGATTTGTTGATTCAGCCTCAAGCATAGTCTATATTAGACTATTATGAATTGATGGGAGGGAATATGACCGCCAAGCATGCCAAACCCAACCGGACTTGGACCGTTGCCCAAGCCAAGGCGCGACTGTCGGAAATTCTGCGTCTTGCCGCGGTGGAGGGGCCGCAGCATATCGGCAAGCGAAACACCTTCGTCGTCGTGCCCGAACGATTATGGCAACAACAATCGTCGCCACGGAAACCGTTGGGCCAGTGGCTGGTTGAGAACATGCCGCGGGGGATAGAGCTTGAAATCCCGAGCCGCCGCGAACCTGAACGGGAAATTCCGTTCAGCCCACGGGAAGATGGATGAGAGGCTTCCTGCTGGACACCAACGTCATCTCGGAACTTGTGAAAGCCGTCCCCGAACAACGCGTAATCATGTTCTTGATCGATAAGCCCGATCTGTGGCTTTCGACTATTGTGTTGCACGAGATGGACTTTGGGCTGAATTTGCTTCCGCCGGGGCATCGTCGTGACCGTCTTAGTACGGTATTGTCAGGTTTCGTATCCAAATATGACAACCGGATTGTGCCGGTAGGTCGCCCGGAAGCACAGCAGGCAGCGATGCTGAGGGCGCAAGCCCGCCGGTCGGGTCGCGTGTTGCATTTGGCCGACGCGCTTATCGCCGGGACCGCCAAGGCCCATGACCTTGCTGTCGTAACAAGGAATGCCGTGGACTTCGAGGGCCTGGAGGTAAAGGTGGTCAATCCCTGGCAGACGCGGTGACGTTGGGTCGTTAGAAATGCCACAATCTTTTTTTCTCTGTCATCCCCGACCAGATCGGGGACCCAGCGTTTTTGCCTTTGCTATTCATAAACCCTCTCCCCATTGCGGGAGAGGGTTGGGTGAGGGGGTATTCAGGGTCTTGATATTTGATCCTTGTAGCCGCGCGATCTTATCGAGCTTCCTTCCTCGTCTCTAGACATGCTACCGAGTGGTCGTTTGAAAAACAGTGATGCTTCGTCTAACTTAAATTGACGGGAAGTTTAGTCCCGGTCGATTCTGTTGACCAGGCAAGCATTCACATACTAGATCGGCACCCATGAAGCGTAAGTTATCGAATAGAGAAATCGCACGAGAAATGGCAAATATTATGGTGGAGCATCTTGAAACGTTACCTGCACAGGAACGTCAAAAAAAAAATTAAAGCGGGGCAAAAAGTGATAAGGAGGCTGAAAAAGTCTACATTCTCTTCTTCATCCTTGAGTAAATCTTTTTGAAGCGGTTCACCGTGAGAGATTTTTATCTTTGATTGCTTCGCTGATCTTCTTCCCGTCACAATATACTCCTTCGTACCCCCCTCGGGCCGCCTGAACCTCAATGGGGAACAATCAAAAGTGAGAAGTAGCAACGAAGCCGTAAATATTTACAAGGCGGCTGGTGGTTCCTTGTCCTCAGAACTTTTTGCAGGATTAATCAGGCGATCCTGATACTGTTTCTGCATCTTCATGTAAAAGGTCACCAACTGTGTGGGATCATGCTCAAAACGTGCCGAGATGCGGTGCCGTACTTCCCGGATCTCGTCGATGATCGGATCACTCTGGTTCTGTTTCATCGCTCCCTCCAAGGAGTTCCAAGGGGGTCACCAATGCTGGTACAAAGAGACCGAGCATGGCATTCACCCGGCGGATATGTCCGAACTTGTTGGCGTTGGCAAGGTGCCGACAATTCCAGGTTACCAGAAAGTCGCACTTGTGATAAGAGGCAAGGGCCAAGTGCAGCGCATCACCACCAGGATCAGCCGGCATCAGTTTGTGCCGGATATACCCTTGGACGATCTCAACAATGGCCAACTCGACGGAGAGGAGTGGCAGATCACGAACGAGAGCCAGTCGTTCCGCGCTACGCTCGGGTATGCCGTCGGCGAGTTCGTCTAGTACGGCCGGGCTGGTAACCAGTTCAAAGTGCTCGGGCGCGGTATCCCACCACTGCTGAGTCCATTCCCGACGCGCCACAATGCCAGGATCGGTGCGTTTCTCGTAGTAGAAGCTGGGAATCGTCGTTTCAATATACACGAGAGGTTTGGTCATACGGGCAACATAGCGCACCAACTGCTTGAGGAACAAGACAGGAATAGCAATTGCGCTTGTTACCCTCTTCCTATTGCGGGAGAGGGTTGAAGAAAAGGCTTTTATCATGAAGGCTGCGATGCAGACAAAACCCAAACAACGACGAGGGCGGCGAAAAGAGATAGGCTCGGTGCAGTAAGCAAAGAAGCTGTTTTTTCTATCATCCCCGACATTGTAATCGGGGAGTGGTAGCCTCATATGTGGACTTGCTCAAATATGGTGAAATCACTATAATTGGATGTGGTGGAAAACGAGCTAAAGCCTGTCGAATGGGTCGGTTCGAGCAAAGCGGACCTGAAGCAATTTCCCCCAGCCGTGCAGGACCAAGTCGGCTTTGCTCTGTATCAGGCGCAAGTCGGACTCAAACACCGTGATGTCAAACCGCTCAAAGGCTTTGGCGCCAATGTCTTGGAGGTTGTCTCACGTCAAGAAGGGGATACCTATCGGACGGTGTATACCATCCGGTTCAAGGCAGCCATCTATGTCCTGCATGCCTTTCAAAAGAAGGCTAAACAGGGGATCGCAACTCCGAAGCAGGAACTTGATCTCGTCAGACGCAGACTGAAGGCTGCACAAGAGCATTATGCCGACACCTATGGCGAAAGGTAGAGCAATGGCGGTGGACAAAATGAAGATCGAACGTAGCAGCGGAAACGTGTTTGTGGACCTGGGGCGCCCGGATGCGGAGGCACACTTGCTCAAGGCGAAACTCGTCTCGCGCATTGATGAGATCATCCGCCAGCGTGGTCTCAAACAGGTCGACGCGGCGAAGTTGCTTGGCCTGTCTCAGCCTGATGTGTCGCGCCTGCTGCGGGGAAATTTTCGAGAGTATTCCGTGGAGCGTCTGCTCCGTC
Source organism: Nitrospira sp. (assembly GCA_011523385.1). GTDB lineage: Bacteria > Nitrospirota > Nitrospiria > Nitrospirales > UBA8639 > Bin75. The sequence goes on from WTGX01000004.1 coordinate 325,487, forward strand.
TGTTGCTGGTGCTTGGGCGTGACGTGCAAATCGTCATTCGAGAACCACGTTCACAGCGACTGGGCAGACTTCTGGTCGAAGCCTAAAGCCATCGCCTGACCTTGTCTCCCCCTGTCATCCCCGACCTGATCGAGGATCCAGCGTCTTTGCCTTTCTCTTTTATGTAGCCGTGGCATCCCTGTTCGGAGCCAGGGACATGCCTCATGCCGCTGTTTCTTAAGTGATCATTCCCGACATGATTGACGGATACCGGAAGGTTGACTATGGTGACGCTTCATGATCTGAGGCGGGAGTTCTGATCGGATCTGCCTTGTCTATCCTCGTAAATAAACGGTCTGCGCGCTCAGATAAGCCACGTGGTCAGACAAATCAACGAGGCCTATCTCAACCCGGAGCCTTGTAATCTCCATGCGCCTGTCCTGGAACGAAATTCGCACTCGTGCTGCTGAATTTGCCCGTGAATGGGAGGACGCAGCCTACGAAAAAGGCGAGACGCAGAGCTTCTACAACGACTTCTTCGGGATTTTCGGAGTCCGGCGTCGTTCCGTCGCACGGTACGAGCAACACGTGCGCAAGTTGGACAACCAGTACGGGTTCATCGACCTGTTCTGGCCGGGCGTCCTGCTCGTCGAACAGAAGAGTGCCGGCCGTGACCTGGCGAAAGCCTACGGACAGGCAGGGGAGTACTTCGACGTTCTGCCCGAGAAGGACCGGCCACGCTACATCCTGGTCAGCGATTTTCAGAACTTCGAACTGCACGACCTTGACGAGCGCGAGCAGATCACGTTCACGCTGGCGGACCTGCCGGCTCACGTCGAGAAGTTCGGCTTCATCCTGGGCGTGCAGCGTCGCACCTTCCGCGATCAGGACCCGGTCAACGTCAAAGCCTCGGAGTTGGTGGGCCGGCTGCACGACGCGCTCAAGGCATCAGGGTACGACGGCCATGATCTGGAAGTGTTCCTGGTACGGACCGTGTTCTGCTTGTTCGCCGATGATACAGGCATTTTCGAGCCACGCGACATTTTCCTCGACCTGCTGGAGACACGGACCAGAGAAGACGGCTCCGATCTCGGCGGCTGGCTCGCACGACTGTTCCAGGTACTGAATACGCCCGTAGAGCAGCGCCAAACCAAGCTCGATGAAGACCTCGCCCGCTTTCCCTATGTCAACGGCAAGCTGTTCGCGGTACGGCTCACGATTCCCGATTTCGACGCAGGGATGCGGGCGGTCTTGTTCGACGCGTGTCGTTTCGACTGGACGGCAATCTCGCCCGCTATCTTCGGCGCGCTCTTTCAATCCGTGCTGGAACCCGCCGAGCGCCGGGCCCAGGGCGCCCATTACACCACCGAGAAAAATATCCTGAAGGTGATTGAACCACTGTTCCTCGACGATCTGAGAGTGGAGTTTCAACGGCTCAAACGGCGCAAAGATCATCGCCGCCGCACGGCATTGGAAACCTTTCACCAGCGGCTGGGTGAAATGAAATTCTTCGATCCAGCCTGCGGGTGCGGCAACTTTCTGATCATCGCTTACCGGGAATTGCGCGAATTGGAAATCGAACTGATCCGGGAATTGCACCGAGACGGGGGCAATGAAACGCAACGGGTGCTGGATACCGCCGACCTCTCACGGATCAACGTCGATCAGTTTTACGGCATCGAAATTGGCGAGTTCCCGGCACGCATCGCCGAAACCGCCCTGTGGATGATGGATCATATCATGAATAACCGGTTGAGCCTGGAGTTCGGGCAGAGCCACGTCCGCATTCCGCTTGAAGATGCGCCGCACATCCTGAACGCAGACGCTCTGGAAACGGATTGGGCGGACGTGCTGCAGCCGGAAAACTGCTCTTTCGTGTTCGGCAATCCGCCGTTCGCCGGAGCGAAGTTCCAAAGAGAAGAGCAGCGCGCCCAAGTACGCCGCATTGCCGCCTTGGGCAAGAACGGCGGAACACTCGACTATGTGACCGCCTGGTTCATCGAGGCCGGACAATACGTTCAAAAGGGAACGGCGCGGATCGGCTTCGTCGCCACCAATTCAATTACCCAAGGCGAGCAGGTGGCACAACTCTGGCCGCTCCTGTTCGAGCGTTGTGGCCTGGAAATGGCCTTCGCGCACCGTACTTTCGCCTGGGGCTCGGACGCGCGCGGCAAGGCGCATGTACACGTCGTCATTATCGGGCTCGACGTCAGGGATCGCCAGCGGACGGACAAACGCCTGTTCAGCTATCCCGACATCAACAGCGAACCGGAAGAAACCCGGCACACAGCGCTTTCGCCCTATCTGTTCGACGCCGGCGGGCTCGCTGATCCGCATCTGACAGTGAGAGAGGAAAGTGGTCCGATTAACGGGATGGGAACGCTGATAATCGGTTCCAAACCTATCGATGGGGGCAATTACATATTCGATGGGGAAGAACGAGCCGTGTTGCTGGAAGCAGAGCCGGAAGCCGTGACTTTCCTGCATCCCTTTGTAGGTGCGCGTGAATACCTGCAAGGCGGCGAACGCTGGATTCTCGCTTTACACGAAGCTGAACCGGGAGTGTTAGCACGGCTTCCGCGTGTACGAGAGCGTATTGCGGCTGTTCGTGCATACCGGCAAGCCAGCAATAGCAAACCCACGCAAAAACTGTCGGAGACACCGACACTCTATCATGTGAACGTTGTTCCCACCGCGCCGTTTCTGGTCATTCCAGAAGTCAGTTCCGAACGGCGCGAGTATGTGCCCATTGGTTGGCTTGAGCCACCAGTAATTCCAAGCAATCTCGTTCGGGTCTTAGAGAATGCGACCCTCGCCGATTTTGCGCTGCTCACGTCTGCCATGCACATGGCTTGGCTACGCCACGTCGGCGGTCGTCTGAAAAGCGATTATCGCTATTCCATTGGCCTCGTGTACAACACCTTCCCAATGCCACATAAAGATGCCGACCTGTCAAAGCTGGAGCCATTGGCTAAGGCCGTACTCGACGCCCGCGCCGTCCACTCTGACTCAACGCTGGCCGACCTCTACGACCCTAACCTCATGCCACCAGATCTCCGCAAAGCTCACCAAACCCTCGACCGCGCCGTAGACCGGCTCTATCGCCGTACCGGCTTCGCATCCGAACGCGAGCGCGTTGAGCACCTGTTCATGCTCTACGAGAAAATGCGCGTCCCCTTAAAAGCCGCAATGCAGGAAAAACCAAAGTGGAGGAGGGTAAAGAGCAAATAGACAAGAGTGGGGCAGTAACCGTCAGTCTCGGTCATTGGGACTTATACGGAATGCTAGCCAACCACGATCTGGCTTTGCGCTTGACGTTGACGGGCTTCTTACTGCTCTTTACAATAAAAACAGAGTCCTTTAAAGGAGGGTAGCTTTTGCCTAAAGAACCAGAAATATTGCCATTCCCTGAAAGAAGTGAAAATCATCCATCTGGGGGTAGTGTTAAGGTATGGGAAGTTGGCATAAAACATGCCAATGAACATTACTCAACCATTGAAACAGGAGACGGTGGGCAACTGCTTATAAAGGCGACGCCGACCGAAGTCCTGCGGATTCAAGATACTGATGATGGAAGAGGAAATCCCTTGTACATTGTTCGCTCACAAACCATCGTCGTTGTGAATAAAAAGCCTTTTGATAGAAGAGAAGGGGGATAGCATCATGGAAAGCCCTGTGATTTCTTCTTCATTAGAGATCACGCTATCGAGCTACGAAGAGAAAATTTCTCTTTCCCAGATTGATGAAAATGAAGTTCTCTTTAGTTCATTAGCAGATGATTGGCGTAAAGAATCTGAACTGCTTTCTTCTACACAGGACATCATCAACTGTCCTTCTTACCAGAAAATTATTGGGATGGGGAGAGTGGCCGTTCCATTCATTATCAGGGAGTTACAGAAAGGTAAGGGGTACGGACTAGGGCATTGGTCGCACGCCCTCGAGGTTTTGACTGGCGAAAATCCTGTACGACATGCACAGAAAGGCAACATCCGGGCCATCGCGGACGCGTGGCTGGAATGGGCAGAGAATAAGTATGAACGATAGTAGGCTCTCCGATGCATTCCCAAACCTCACACCGAACAACTCCATCGATACAAGCCCAAAAGATGAGTCTTATAACTGCATCGCATTTGCACTTGACGATACCAACCATTGGTGGTGCCCGTTAAGGTATTGGCCGAGTGATATTCCGTCAGAACCAACCATTCAGACATATATTCAGCTTTTTGAGAAATATGGAGGGTATGAGGTTTGTAAGGATGGGAGCCTCGAGGATGATTGCGAAAAGATCGCCCTTTTTGCACTAGAATTTGAAAATGGATTGCTTATCTCAACACATGCAGCAAAACAACTTCCTAATGGATGGTGGCAAAGCAAGCTGGGGAAGTCGAAGGACATTGCGCATACAAATCCCGAAGATCTTAATGGTCCACTCTACGGACGTCCCGTCACATTCATGCGCCGCCGCCTCTTATAATGATAATGCACTCGACTAGTCCATAGCATTCCGTGTAAGTCCCCAGTCATTCTGTTGACCAGCCAAGCAATCACATGCTAGATTAAAACCTATGAAACGTAAGCTATCGGATAAAGAAATTGCTCAAGAAATGGCAAATATTATGGTGGACCACCTGGAAACTTTGCCTGCAGAGGAACGTCATAAAAAGATTCAAGCAGGGCAAAAAGTTATAAAGGGTCTAAAAAAGTCTACCTCTTCTTCTGCTTCTGGGAAGCCTGCCAAAGCTCCATCACCTTCTGATACCTCTCACTTCTCTCTTGCAGCCCGTGGGCATTGAGAAAAGATTTAAATCTTTTAAAATCGCCTTCCCTGACTAACTGAAAGAAATCCTCTTCAAACTGTCTCCGTAGCATTTGGGCTTCTCGATCGATCTTTCTTTTCCCTCGACTCTTTTCCTCGGCCATCACGTCCTGGATTTCTTTCTCAGTCGTTTTCTTCTTCATCGTTGGGTAAATCCTCTTGAGCCGGTTCACCGTTAGAGACTTTTACATTTCATACGGATCACTTCCAGCATCGTTCAATGCCTCAGTCTCTTTTCGATTTTTGCTTCAGTGTCCCACCGTTGCGCATCCCGGTCGTAGCCGTCTGCAATGCTTTTGAGGACACTGCTGACATAGGGATAGTCGAACTCGCGTAACTTGGCCCAGTCCCTGTACTGTGCGGCAAGCGCACGTTCCTGTGCACCACCCTCCTCGCGAAAGTGCACGCCACGGTTGTTGTAAACACCGATATTGAAGCCTGTGCCGATTTCTTGTGAAGCAATACGCTCCATCACCTCGCAGACAGGAAGGCAAGGCCACTCGCCGTTCTCTTCGGTAGGCGCCTTGGACAGAAGCTCGCCGATCTTTTCGTCACCGATTTCGCCGCGACCGTGTTCGGCGCAGAGCCGTCGCACCTCGGTCACCCAGGCATGCAGTGCTTCAGTTTTGATCTTGCCGTCATGGTCGCTTCCCGGAACGTGTTGGATTCGACCAAGAAGCTGGTAGGCTGCGGAGATCAATCCTTTGCGGTGCTCGCGGTCTTCAATCCGCCATTCCGGGGGGTCTTGCCCATCGTCATTCCGTTTGAACGCAAGTGCTAACAATTGAACGAAAAAGATCGGCGAATCGGCAATTTGCCGCTCCAAATTAGGGATGCCGTGTTCGCTATGCTCAAGGGCTTCGATATATAGAAACTCAAGTTGCGCCATTTCGTCAGGCCTGACACCGGTACGGCCGTCGAGCGAATTGAGAGCCGCCGAAATATCGTAATCGTCAACTCTGTACCACTCAGCAGGCTCGGCATCCACAGTCGCAACTTTGAGAAGAAGCCGCTTCAGCCTCGAGGTTTCGATCTGGTGCCAATCCAAACGAACGACATGGAAAGCCGCTCGTGGACGTTTTGCTTCAAGCAGGCGATCGATGATCTCGTTCAGATCCGCTTCACTGTGGCTTTTCCAGTATGGTACCACTTCCCGCCAATAGCGAATGAAGATTTTTTCGCCGTATTGGTCGATCAGACGCCATGTGGCCTGCCCGAACGGGGCCTGCAGGAACAACCGTACGATCCGGTTAGTGTCCATACCATCGGCTACAGCCGCGAGAATGGCGCTCTGAGCGTCGTCTTTCAGAGCAGACAGGAAACCATGAATGCAGAAATCAAACTTCTTTTCCAGGTCGTCGGATATGGAAAGACATTGCCGCAGTATATCGGCCTGTATGTTGGCGTCTGTCATACTCATCCCCAGAGAATTTCCTACTCTATCGGGCGCGTTGCTATGAGAAAGGAGATCTGTTACGCCATCAAACCCGCGTTCAGTCCATATCTCTCTCATCGCACCTGTGCGAAGCTTCTGAGTCTCCTCACCGTGTTTGTCGTAGTCGAAGTTCTGATCTTCGATCTTGTCGGTGGAAGGTTCGACCCAATGTTGGGCAAAGAGCCAAGCGTGTCGTACGACAAGATCACGTGGTTGGAGCTTCTTGTACGCCAAGCGCGCCCGGTTCTTTGTTGCGTCATTCAGGCCACGCAGTCGGCCACTCCGGGTAAACGCAAAACGGCGGATCCTTTCACGGAGTTCCGCTTTGGCCTTGTCGTCGGCTTCCGAATCCGCCCAAGCGTCGATCAGGTCCCAAACTTTCGCTTGGTCTTGTTCAGCAATATCCTTGACTCGTTCGATGAGGTCGCCAAGCGTTCTTGGATCGTGCTTTGGCCATGCAAATACGAGGTCGAGTGCCTTACGTGTGAACTGATGAAATTCTCCCCACGTTACCGGTTGGCCGGCACCTGAAGCGTCGCTACGCCAGCGTGGACGGTAGGAGTAATTCCCAAAGCGAGTACCAGTCTTAAGCTGTTCGATGCAAATCTGCCACCCGATAACCGGACGCTTCTTTGTCAGCGTCTCAAGGCCTTTCATCCGCTCTTCAAGTGAAGTGGCCGTCTGCGGCATCCATGACCGGTACATGGCTTGCAGGCTGGATATCGGTTTATTGGTCCAATTGTCGTCGATAATAGTTTCCGACAACTGCGCGAGTATCAAGCTCACACGATTGAGGTCTTGCCAGGCGAGGCATTCCAGTGCCCACAAGAGTTCCGCTCGTATCGGCGAAGCGAACGGGCCACTCTCGGTGGGCTGCAATAGACCAAGTACGACTGGCGATGACTGCCGCAAATCCGTCTCAAGCAACTTGAGGAACACATCTGGCGCCGCCTCCGCGTAGCGTGGCAGGTCTTTATTGTGAGAAAGCAACTTATCCAAGGTCAGCGGGGCAAGCAGCTTATGAATGAGTATAGAAACACGACTCTCAACGTCAATGCCAATCCGGCTTTGGAACAGGTTGTTGCCGTGAACGGAGAGGAGGACGAGCGTTTCGCAGATGCCTTCGCGGAGCGCATTAGAGTGAGCGCGTACCTTGTCATATATTGGTGCCGCCCATCGCTGGTCCTCTGGAAGATCAAGCGCCGGTTCGCTTTCGGAAAGCACGCGTTCAACAAGCCGGAAGAATTTGTCGAGATCTTCTTCGATTACGTGCTTGTCTACGACAAATAAGGCATCGATTCTCGATGCGACGCCGCGATAGTGTCCGACAGACCAAACCGGACTGTCATCGACTTGTAGCAGACGCGCGATGCTCTTTTCGATGTCTTGATAGGGTTTCTCCGCAAGGGAGGCTAAAATTTCACGATCGGCCTTGGACGTTGCGTTCCATGCCCCGATCAAGGCCATAGGGAGCAGATCACTAGCAGTGACCGAATCACCGGCCCACTGGGGTGTCATGATGGCGGGAATCCTTGAAAGCCGTCGCCGCAGAATGGTTGGTGAACATCCGGACTCTCTCGCAAGCAGCTCGACTCTATCGCCTTTGATGCCCATTTCGGCGAGAGCCTTCTCAAAAGCATCGTATTTCGGAAGGTCAAGGGCGATACACGACTGTGAATCAATGTCATTGCGGGGACGAATGTCATTGCGGAGACGGATGCCGATGCTGGGAAGACGGCGATAGACGTTAGCAAGTTCACGTTCGGCTTCTTCACTACAGACGATCGGAATTAACCGTGACGACGGCGTTGCGACAGTTCGTAACGTCTCAGCCGACTTAAACACTGCCGGAATGGCTTTCGAGCCTGTGGCGATATCACTGTCCTGGAATAGGCACCAAAGAAACGCAAGTGCTTCATCTTTGGAATCGGCCTCGACAACAAACGGCTCCTTGTTTGGATTTTGAAGCCATTTTTTGAAAGTGTTACTGTGTGCCATGAGCGCAGGCTCGAACAGCGTGGGCACCATCTTCGGATCGCTCGCCTCTTCCCAGCGCTGCCAGCAACGATCAAGGGTCTCGAATCCTTTGATTTGCATGTCGAGTTGTTCGGCAAGCCACATCTGCGCCGGAATTGACTCTTCCACCCACTGTTCAAGATCACTTGCGTCGAATGCCCGTACCGCTTTCCAATTTCCAGTCGCCTGTTTGCTATTGGCCCATTCGTTCTTCCTGGGCCAGTTGTGCGGCGTAACAAAGATAAAGCTGCATTCAGCACGCTCGTCTGCCGAGACGGAAAAGAGGCGGTCTGCATAAACTTTTTCAGCCTTATTTCTCGGGTTCTTATTGGTGCTGAACTCCCAGCAAGATTTTCCTTCAGGAACCCAGGGTGTCGCTGCTGCAGCTTCGGTCAGGCCATCCCAGCCCTTGCGCTCCGCGTTGTCGTACCCGGGGAAGTCAACTTGTTGCAATTCATGGCCAGTTGAATGAACCAGCTTACGCAGAAGCACCGGAAGCAGGTTACGGACTTCGATGTTGCTTTCGGCCCACTTCTGGATATGTTGGGCCTTGATGGGTTGCAAATCGGGAATATAAACGTGACTTGTGATGAACCTATCTTTTTCAATCCGGCTATAGCGGTCAAAATCCGCCTGACGGTTCAGGAGTTGCTGGCGGTCGGCGCCGAATGCCTTTTCCAACCGGACGGCCATGTCGGGGGAGAGAGATGATTTGCCGTTCACCAAATTCGACAGGGCTGGCCTGCCCACACCCAAACGCTTTGCAGCCTCCGTTACAGACATACCGGGTGGGATAACTTCTTCTTTGATATAACTGCCTGGGTGGTCGGGGTTTTTTGATGGATTTGGCATGCGTTTGATTTTAAGGCCCATTTAATCGTATTCTGTAGCGCAACAGAAGTCAATAATTTTGTGATGAAATCTATGATATTAGAAAACGCCATGAAATCAAGTTCTTACAGAAAGAAGAAAACGGCAGGAATATGAAGCCAGTACCCATAAAAAACGAAGGCCCGGGGGAATACTCCCTCGGGCCTTCGAGCTTGCTTTGCCAGCAGACCAAGCTGGCATGTCGAACTTAAACACGTCAGCGTTCTTACATCATGCCGCCCATACCGCCCATGCCGTGGTCATGGCCGCCCATGCCGGCCGGTTCTTTCTTTTCTTCCGGCAGGTCGGTCACGGTGACCTCGGTGGTGAGCATCAACCCGGCGACGCTCGCGGCGTTTTGTAAGGCGCACCGCGTGACTTTGGTCGGGTCGATGACGCCGGCATCTACCAGGTCGACGTATTCGTCGGTGGCGGCGTTGTACCCGTTGCTGGCCTTGGCCGTGCGGACTTTGTCCACGACGATCGAGCCTTCGACGCCCGCGTTCTCCGCGATCAGCCTAATCGGCTCTTCACACGCCCGCCGGACGATGTTGACGCCGAATTGTTGATCGCCGTCCAACTTCATTTTTTCCAACGCGGGAACGGACCGGAGCAGCGCCACGCCGCCGCCGGGGACGATCCCTTCCTCTACGGCCGCTTTGGTCGCGTGCAACGCGTCTTCCACGCGGGCCTTCTTTTCCTTCATTTCGGTTTCCGTCGCGGCCCCGACGTTGATGACCGCCACGCCGCCCACGATCTTCGCCAACCGCTCTTGCAGCTTTTCCCGGTCGTAATCCGACGTGGTTTCCTCAATCTGCGCCTTGATCTGTTTGACCCGGCCTTCGATCTTCTTGGGGTCGCCGGCGCCTTCCACGATCGTGGTGTTGTCCTTGTCGATGGTCACCCGCTTGGCGCGACCGAGGTCCGTGAGTTTCACGTTCTCCAGTTTCACGCCCACTTCCTCGGAAATGACCTGGCCGCCGGTCAGGATGGCGATGTCTTCCAGCATGGCTTTCCGGCGATCACCGAACCCGGGGGCTTTGACTGCGGCAATGTTCAGAGTCCCGCGCAGTTTGTTCACGACCAGGGTCGCCAGGGCCTCGCCTTCGACGTCTTCGGCCACGATGATGAGCGGTTTGCCCATTTTGGCCACTTGCTCCAGGATGGGGAGCAGGTCCTTCATGGCGCTGATTTTCTTTTCGTGGATGAGCAGGAACGCATCTTCGAGGGAGGATTCCATGCGTTCGGCATTGGTAACGAAGTAGGGGGAGATGTACCCGCGGTCGAATTGCATGCCTTCGACCACGTCCAGCGAGGTGCTCATGGACTTGGCTTCTTCCACGGTAATGACGCCGTCTTTGCCGACCTTGTCCATGGCTTCGGCAATCAGGTCGCCGATGGTCTCGTCGTTGTTCGCGGAAATGGCGCCGATTTGCCCGATCTCCTTCTTGTCCTGACAGGGCTTGCTGAGCTTCTTCAACTCCGTGGTGGCCGTTTCAACGGCCTTCTCGATCCCACGCTTCAATTCCATGGGGTTCGCGCCGGCGCTGAGATGTTTGACGCCTTCGCGGAAAATGGCCTGGGCCAACACCGTGGCGGTCGTGGTGCCGTCACCGGCCACGTCGCTGGTTTTGCTGGCCACTTCCTTGACCAATTGGGCACCCATGTTTTGATAGGGGTCTTTCAGATCGATTTCCTTGGCGACGGTCACGCCGTCTTTGGTGATCGTGGGCGCGCCGAATTTCTTGTCCAGGATGGCGTTCCGCCCCTTCGGGCCCAACGTGGCCTTCACCGCGTTGGCCAACTGGTTCACGCCCTGGAGAATCGCGCTCCTGGCTTGATCACTATACAGTAGCTGCTTTGACATAATGTTCCTCCATCAAATTAAAGTCATGCTTGAATTTTGTTCTGCGGGATTGGTCAAATTATCAGGAATCGACGAACACTCCGAGGATGTCTTCTTCTCTCAGGATCAGGCAGTCGTCGTTTTCGATCCTGATTTTGGTTCCGGAATACTTGTCGAAAAGGACCTGGTCGCCGACTTTCAGGCTTTTGACCTCTTTTCCGACACCTTCAACCGTTCCGCGTTGGGGTTTTTCCCTGGCGGAGTCTGGCACGTAAATGCCGCCGGCCGTGCGTTCGAGTTCTTCCGTATAGGTCACGAAGATACGGTCGCCAAGGGGCAAAAAGCCTTTGGCCGCCGTGCCCTTGGTTTCTTCTTTTTCCTTGGTTTGTGTGGCCATGTGACAACTTCCTCCTTTGGTTAATAGTCTCGGCTTTTGACGTGTGATAATTGGATGATTGTGTTTCGAAATCCTGAAATTGAGGACTTCATGCAATGGTCAAGGCAACAGGTAAGGCCTGTTTTCCAAAAGTCAAGCTCCGGAAACGAAAAAATGTGAATAATTGGCAGAGGAGTGGGAGGCTCAGTTCCGCAAGGCGTCGAAATCCTGCAATTCGGCCTTCATGAACTCACGCAACCGCTTGATTATTCTGGCTTCCAACTGTCTGGACCGTTCCTTGGTGATCGAATACTTCCGGCCGATTTCTTCGAGCGTCAACGGGGTTTCCGACAACAAGCGGTTCCGCAGGATATCCTCGTCTCGCTCGTCGAGGGTTTTTGAAAATTCTCCGATTTTTTTCCTGAAAAGCAGCATCAATTCCTTCTTTGCGATGATGTCGTCCACCCGGGGCGTGGGGGCTGGGAGCAAATCGAGGAACGTCCCTTCTTCCTTGTCTTTGCTGATAGGCTGGTCGAGGGACAGCTCCCAGCTTCCCAACCGCTGATCCATTTCCAGCACGTCCCGTTCCCGCACCTGGAGACGGTCGGCAATGAGTTTGGCATCCGGCACGAATCCTTCCCGCTCCAGTTTGGCCTTTTCCTTTTTCAGGTTGTAGAAGAGTTTTCGCTGTTCCTGGGTCGTGCCGATCTTGACCAGTCGATGAGATTGCAACAGGTACCGGAGGATATAGGCCCTGACCCACCACGCGGCATACGCGTAGAAGCGGACGTTGCGGGACACGTCGAATTTTTTGATGGCCTGCATCAGACCGACGTTCCCTTCCTGGATGAGGTCCATCTGGTCGGCACCGGTATGCCCGTATTCCGAAGCGATGGCCACCGACACTCGCAGGTTGGACAGGATCAGTTTGACCGCCGCGTCCCGGCTGCCCATGACCTGATATTCATGGAAGAGCTGTAATTCTTCTTCTTTGGAAAGAAACGGGTAGCGACGGACCTCAACGAGATACCGGCCCAATGCCGTGGTGGGCACAAGTTCCGTGGACTCGGCCTGCTCGACGTCACCGGCTTCCGCCGCCTCGCCTGCTTCTACCGCGTTGTCGGAAGGATCGTCCTCTTCCTCAGGCTCAAACACCAATTCAGCCTCGACAGAGGATGAACGCTTTCCCTCTTGTAGGGGACGGCCCCTGTGCCGTCCCGAAAGGTTCTCGTCTTGGTGAGAAGCAGGCATCAGGCTTTTAATGTAAGCAGTTGTAGCTGCGCCATCTCATGGCGCTTTTTTCCTTTTCCCGCGAGAAAGGGTTGGGTGAGGAGGGAATGTCAATGAATGAGTGAATACATACAATGGGATAATCGTTGCAGAATTATACTCCCTGAACAAAAGAAGCACAAAATATTACCTCGCGTGTTGCTCGCAACCTTGTGTCTTCGATTGCGACGGTTCATGGCCGTGCTTTATAGTCGCAATCGTTTGGAAACGTCCTGTTTCGTTTGTGTAATCTTTTTGATCCGCGTTTACATATGAAGCCATATTCATTCAAGAATGCCCTGAAAAGCGGCCACTGGCCTTCGTTATTGGGGGCATGGCTTCATTTCGAAGTGAGTTTCGTCGTCTGGCTGTTGATCGGCGCATTGGGCATTGCCATTGCGGAAGATTTCGCTCTAAGCGCTACTCAGAAAGGGCTGTTGGTCGCGATTCCCTTGCTCGGCGGAGCCCTGTTGCGCATCGTGGTCGGGCCGTTCACCGATCAGTTCGGCGCGAAACGAGTGGGACTTGGCATTCTCGGGATCGAGGTGGTGGCGCTGGCGTTAGGCTGGTTGTTCGGGCAAAGCTATGCCCAAATGTTCGGGGTCGGTTTTTTGCTGGGGGCGGCGGGCGCGAGTTTTGCCGTGGCGCTGCCCGTCGCGAGCCGCGCTTATCCATCGGAGCATCAAGGGCTGGCGATGGGTATTGCCGCGACGGGAAACAGCGGAGTTCTTCTCGCTACGTTCTTTGCGCCACGTCTGGCGACTCACATTGGATGGCACGGAGTTTTTGGCCTGATGATTGTGCCGGTTCTGCTCGCGGCCATCGTGTTTGCGCTGTTCGTTCAGGAGTCGCCTTTACAAAATCAATCGAGAAAGGGCTTGGCCGCCTCGTTCCACATGGTCTTTCGGGAACGATTCATGCAGTGGTTGTGTTTCTTCTATGGGGTCACGTTCGGCGGGTTTGTCGGGTTTTCGAGCTTTTTGCCCATTTTCTTCCACGATCAGTATGGCTTGGATATGGTTGCCGCCGGGAGCCTGACGGCGTTGTGCGGGCTTGCGGGCAGTATCGCCAGGCCGGTTGGAGGCTACTGGGCCGACAGGGTCGGAGGGATCAACCTGCTCCAGGTGGGATTTCCCGCGATTGGGGGGGGCTGCGTGCTGTTGGCATGGTTGCCGCCGCCGCTTTGGGCTTTTCCCTTGACCGTGACCACCTTGCTCTTTCTGGGGTTCGGGAACGGGGTTGTCTTTCAGGTGGCGTCCTTGCGGTATCAGGACATGATGGGAACGGCGTCGGGGTTTATCGGTGCGGCCGGTGGGCTCGGCGGATTCTTTCTTCCGTTCTGGTTTGGTCTGTTGAAGGACGTGACTGGAACGTACGCGAGCGGGTTTCTCGTCTTTGTCGTGCTGACGGGGATTGCCACCGGCAGCGTGATTTGGATTCAACGTTCCTTGCCCCTTTCCGTCAAAGAAGAAACCTCGTAGCCGGTTTTCGTGGGCGGCAATTCGTATGCTTTCCATTGACAAGGCGAGTAGAAACCCCATAACTTAAGGTTTGTTTGGGTTCAGGAGGGCAGAAGAACTACTGTCAAAATAGTCAACGACACCAGATTCTGGCATTCCCGCGGAAGCGGGAATCCAGAGCATGTGTAGCGGCCGCATCTCATGCGGCCAACGAAACGCGCCATGAGATGGCGCGGCTACAAAGGCAAAGACTCTGGATTCCCGATTACAAATGTCGGGAATGACAGGAGGGGGAGTCGCGGATTGCATCCATGACGACCGTTTTTAATACCATCGACGAAGCCCTTGAGGATATTCGTGCCGGGAAATTCGTGATCCTGGTAGACGATGAGGATCGCGAAAACGAGGGCGACCTGGTGATCGCCGCCGAATCCGTGACTCCGGAAGCCGTCAATTTCATGGCCATACATGCCCGGGGGCTCATCTGTCTGACCCTCACGTCCAACCGGGCGGACCAACTGAATTTGCATCCCCAGACTGCGGAAAATACCGCGCCGTTCGGTACGGCGTTTACCGTGTCCATCGATGCCTCGCGAGACGTGACGACGGGGATTTCGGCCGCCGACCGGGCGACGACGATTCGCATGGCTGTCGATCCCTCATGCAAACCCTCGGATTTCACGAGACCGGGACACATTTTCCCTTTGCGGGCTCATAATGGCGGCGTACTGAAGCGGGCGGGGCAGACCGAAGGGTCCGTTGATTTGGCCCGGATGGCCGGCAGGTATCCGGCCGGGGTCATTTGCGAGATCATGAACGACGACGGAACCATGGCCAGGGTGCCCGACTTGATGGTTTTTGCCAAGCGACATGCCCTCAAGATCGTTACCATTAAGGATCTCATTCAACATCGGTTGTCGCGCGAGACTTTCGTCAAAAAGTCCGTGAGCGCGGAGTTGCCCACGATTTTTGGGAATTTTGAAGCCTGGGTCTTTGAGAATGAGTTGGATAGCGGCACGCACATGGCTTTGGTTAAGGGCCGCATCGATGAATCGCCCACACTGGTCCGCGTGCACTCCGGCTGTCTCACGTCGGACGTCTTCGGCTCCTTGCGGTGCGATTGTCGCGAGCAACTCCATCGTGCCATGGCCTTTATCGAGAAGGAAGGCAAAGGGGTGTTGCTGTATTTGAACCAGGAGGGGAGAGGCATCGGGTTGCTGAATAAAATCAAAGCGTATCACCTCCAGGACCAGGGCAGCGATACCGTCGAAGCCAACCTCAAGCTGGGGTTTAAACCGGACTTGCGGGATTACGGTATCGGCGCGCAGATCCTGGTCACTTTGGGACTCAGGCAGATCCGTCTCATGACGAATAACCCCCGGAAAATCGTCGGCATCGAAGGCTATGGCTTGAAGGTCGTCGAACGGGTCCCCATTGAAATCGATCCCCAGGAAACGAACGTCCATTACCTGCGAACGAAAAAAAGCAAACTGGGGCACATCCTAAACAACGTCTGACGAGTGTAACGTTATAGAACCCTCTCGCCGAAAAGAAAGGTGAACACCAAGGTAGAGTTTGAGGTTCTCTGTGTTGGGCTCTACCCCACCTAACCTCCCCTTACAAAGGGGAGGGAACAAGAAACCGTTGCACGCGCTACGTCCCATGCCGCCTTTTTCCCCTCCTTTGTAAGGAGGGGCGAGGGGAGGTAGAGGGCAGGGTGAGGGCGAAATCCCGCCTGTACATACCCATGAAACCCACTGAAGGCAATTTGAATGCCCGCGAGCTGCGGTTCGGCGTCGTGGTCAGCAAATTCAATGAATTCGTCACCGGGCGTTTGGAAGCCGCCGCGCTTGAAACGCTGAAACAACATGGTGCGCTCGAAGACAACATTCACGTCGTCCGTGTCCCCGGAGCGTTTGAAATCCCTCTGGTGGCCAGGCAGTTGGCTCAATCCAAACAGTTCGATGCCGTGATGTGTTTGGGTGCCGTCATCAAGGGAGAGACTCCTCATTTTGATTTCATCAGTGCGGAAATGAGCAAGGGCATTGCCAGGGCCTCTTGGGAAACGGGCATTCCCGTCATCTTCGGCGTCTTGACCACGAATACCGCGGAAGAGGCGCTGGCCCGGGCCGGCACAACTGAAGTCAACCGGGGCACGGAAGCCGCGCGTACGGCTATTGAGATGGCGACTCTCATGAAAGAATTGCACGACAGCAATCGAAAGCCGACCGGCTTCCGACGCATATGATCGCACATGTCCGTGAACGTGACACAAGAAGAAGACTCATCCTTCGAACCTCGACGAGGGTATACGCGGCACGATGCGCGTGAATTGGCCCTTCAGATTCTGTTTCAATGCGATTTTCACGGATCTACCGAATTCTGGCTGGAGCAATTCTGGGCGCAACGGGATGCGTCGGAATCGGTCAGAACATTTACGTCTGAACTGGTCACCGGCGTCCGGATCCATCAAGTCGAATTGGACGATCTCATCGCCGACTATGCGCGAAATTGGACCATCGATCGCATGCCCGTGGTGGACCGGAATATTTTGCGACAAGCGATGTATGAATTGCTCTGGGTCCCTGACGTGCCGGCGAAGGTGACGGTGGATGAAGCCTTGGAACTGGCCAAAAACTTCGCGGACGATGAAACCCGGCGCTTCGTGAATGGCGTGTTGGACCAATTCATCAAACACGAAGCACGCCTGGAGCCCAAACGCGACGCCCTCGCTTCCTGAATCTTTGGTATTTCTCCCTCGCCTTTGAGGAAGAGGGCCGGGGTGAGGGGGCGCTCTTCACGAACATCACAAGACAAGACGTTGACAATGTTCCCGCGTCCCCTTCGACAGGCTCAGGACAGGCTCAATCCCCCTTCTCAGGGAGACGGCAGACCCGCTTTCCCATGAGCAGAAAACCGGCAGCATTCCGCTCCACCCTGATAAGGAGGGAAGGGTGGGGAGGGATTGCATTTTTCCGGTTCTAGTGCTATCTTAAGCTGGATTTGAGCCACGGAA
>WTGX01000029.1 GCA_011523385.1 Nitrospira sp.
GGCTGGGGACGGCCCCGCTGGGGGCGGCGTCGCCGGGGCTGGGGTTGGACCTGATCGCGGGCTGGGGCCTGCGGGCCCTGGAGGGCCGGGCGGTGCTGACGCCGTTTGTGGGGGTGGCGCTGTCCGGAGAGCGCACGCGGACGCTGAATATGGGCGGGCGGCTGCGGACCGGGGCCTGGCAGGTCGAGTTGGCAGGCCAAATCGACGACGCGGCCCCCCACGAGGACGTGAACTACGGCGTCCTGCTGCGTGGCGCGCTGCGCTGGTAAGCGCGTGGGCGGGTCAAATCAACAGAAACCCCTCTTTTAATGGGTCGTCGGGGTCGATCATGAATTCGTGACGCCCCGTGAGCCAGGCGCGGCCTTCGACTTCCGGAACAATTGCCGGGTAGGGGCCCAGTTGCGTCTCCTCCACGATTGTCCCTCCGAACACCGTACCCAAAATGCTTTCAAACCGCAGGGCTTGTCCCACTCCCACGTTTCCCCTGGCGTGGAGAAGGGCCAAGTGTGCGCTGACGCCGGTCCCGGTCGGCGATCGATCCAAGGCGCCATTGGCAAAGATGCACGTTTGCCGCAAGTCCCCTCTCTGCGAAGGGCCGACGAAGATCGTGCCGTAGAGGTAGCCGAGTTCGGGCTCTGCAGGGTGGGAAATGGTGCGTTCGGCCATGATGGCCTGTTTGATGGCGAGACCCAGGGCCTGGAGTCGCGGCGCGTGTTCGGGCTCGAGGGCGAGACCCAGCGCCTCCGCCCGGCAAAAGGCATAGAAGGCTCCGCCAAAGGCCACATCATAGTCAACCGGACCGATGTCCGGCACTTGGATCGTCTGCTTCATGGCAAGGACAAAGGACGGTACGTTGAGAAAAGAGACGCTTCGAACCCTGCCCTTATCGATGGAAGCCTGTGCCGTCACCAAACCGCTGGGGGTGTCGAACCGGATCGTGGTGGTCGGAACGGAAGTCGGAAACAATCCCTGTTCCAGCATGACCGTCGTGAGTCCGATGATCCCGTGTCCGCACATCGTGCTGTAGCCTTCATTATGAAAGAACAACACGCCGGTATCGGCCTGCGGATGCACGGGGGCGACCAACAGGCATCCGTACATCTCGTGGTGGCCTCGAGGTTCCCACACGAGTGCCGTGCGAAGATGATCCAGGTGTGTCCGGCAATGCCGGCGTTTGTCCAGGATGGTGGACCCGGCGGGCTCGGGAAATCCCGACGTCACCACGCGAAGCGGTTCGCCGGCAACGTGACAGTCAAGGGTGGTGACAACGTGCATGGCTGAGGCTGAGAAGACCGTGACTGCCGTGACGATGAGCAGTCCCGGAAACAATCAGCCCTCGTCAGGTGAAGTGTTCCGTCATGAACCAACCGGCGATCGAAAGCCGTTTGTGTTCGCCCGCCAATTCATCGACCCGGCATACGCGATGGAACCGGGGCACGGCAAAGAGGGCGAGCGATCCCGGTTGCGGGGCGATGCATTGCGCCACGTCCAGGACGCGGTTCCCGCGTGAATCCTTCCTGGCATGATAGAGGATGAGTTCCCCGCCCCAATCAGTGTTCCATTCGGAATGAACGTAGGTCACCAGGGCCAGCCGCCGGAGGGGCGGTGGGCGGTCACGGTTGGCGGCGTAGGCCTCATCCGTATCGTCATGCGTCGGCAGGCAGTCTCCGGCGCCGTAGGAATAGTAATTGAAATTCACGTGCCGTTGCCGGATGTTGGGAAAGGATTCGACGTATTCCGCGATGCACGGCAGCGACAATTTCTCGAGAAAGAGTTGCCGCTCGCGAGGACCGATTTCAGCCTTCAGCCAATTGCCCGACTGGGGGAAGGCCCGGGACACCGCGGGCATGTCCCGCAGGCCAGTCCAGGTCGAGTGCGTCATCGCCGTTCGAAAGGTTTCCATTTCCCGTTCGGTCCAAAAATTGTCCAGGACCAGTACCGGATCTTTCCGAAAAGAGAATTTCCTGGGGTTGAATTGGTGAAACGACACTTGCATACACGGACCTCACGCCGGCATGACGCCGGCCGAAACAACCAGTGTTCATCGAAGGGTAAGGGAACGGGAGCGGGAGGGTCAAGAACGCCCGGGGTTTGGCTGGGATAGGCGTTTGGACAATCGACGCGCCACCCGGGTCATGGCGGTGGAGCGGTCCTTGGGGTCGAGGATCACGTTGAGGACGTGCAGGTGTTCGGAGTCCGCCATGGCCGAATCCATGGCCTGGACAAAGGCCCCGAACGTCTCGACACGGTGACCGACGCCGCCGTTGAGCAACGTGCAGATTTCGTCATAGCGCCATTCATGCACGTCATTGAACGGGCCCTCCAGGATTTCCCGTTCGGTGGTATAGCCGCGGTTGTTGAGAATGATGACAATGGGGGTTTGCCTGTGCCGGAGACAGGTCGCAAGTTCGGTCCCGGTCATCTGAAACGCGCCGTCGCCGACCAGGACCAGGGGCCTCAGGGACGGATCGGCGAATCCTGCGCCAAGCGCCGCGGGGACGCTGAACCCCATGGACGTATAGTAGGCCGGCGAAAGGAACTCGGCGCTTTTCCGCACGCGGAGGTCAGCGGAGGCGAAGAGCGATTCGCCCACGTCGGCGATCACCACGGTGTGTTCGTTCAGCAGCCCGTCCAGGTAGCCGACCATATTCTGAAGGGTCACGGGCGCGTGAGGAGCCGGCGCTTCAAATGCGCCGGGATCCGGAGTGGGCAGGGGGCGCGGCAGAAACGAGGGCAGCGGGGCCGTCGAAAGCGCCCGGATGAAGTCCTCGAATTGAACCCCTTCGTAGCGGTGATGCTTGATGGCAATCGAATCGGCCGTGGCATGGATCGTCCGTCCGGCGGCCAGGAGCGTGGAATGGATTTTGACGTCTTCCACGTCGGTCAGGAGCGTGCCCAACGTCAGCAGGCAATCGGCCTGGTCCACGAATTCCAGGATTTCGTCACGACCCACGAGTCCGCCGTACACGCCGATGAACAAGGGATGGTCCTCCCGAATGACCGATTTGCCGAGCAACGTCGTTGCCACCGGGACGCCCATGCGTTCGACCAGCGCCGTCAGTTCGTGCTGGAGGCCGAACCGGTAGATTTCCGCGCCGGCCAGGATCACCGGTCGTTCCGAGCTTGAAAGTATGCTGCGCACCTCGTCGACGGCTTCCTTCAATGCGATGGGATCGCTTTCACCTGTCGTCGTGGGAGGCGTATGGGAAGACACCCGGACAGGGGCGAAGACCATGTCCCGGGGAATTTCCAGATAAATCGGCCGTTTGTATTGCAATAAGGCGGTCAGGGCGCGATCGATCTCCCGTTCGGCCGTGAGGGGATCGTCGAGGATCACGGACGCCACGGTGATCTTTTCGAACACGTCGCGTTGGGTAAAAAAATCCCGGACCATGTGATGAAGAAAGGGCGTGGTCAGTCGTTCCGCCAGTCCCGGCGAACCCGACAGCAGCACGACCGGCGACCGCTCCGCATACGCACAGGCAATGGCATTGACGATGTTCAGCCCGCCGACGCAATAGGTGACGCAGGCCCCGCCGATGCCGTGCAGCCGCGCATAGGCGTCGGCGGCAAACCCGGCGCAATCTTCCCGGGTGGTCCCGACGTGCTCGATGGGCGATTCCTCGATCAGTTGAAAGAGGGAGAGGACGTAGTCGCCCGGAATGCCGAAAATATGCTTCAGCCCCAGCCGGTGCAGGCGATCCAGAACCAGGGATCCGATGGTGTGAGACGTGTTCATGGTTTGCTCTCTTGATTATAGCATGGGGAAATGGGTATGGTTCGTCCGGTAGTGTCGATACTGAACAGGCTCACATATTTTACGCAAGGAGGAAAAGCGATGTACATTGATGAGGCATTGACAGCCGTTTCCCCGCGCACCGGTGTTGCTGTCCGGCGTCCGGGTTTCTCCAATGGCATGAAAGCCGTGTTGGTTGGACTCGCATTGATGTTTATCTCATCCGGCACGAGCGTCTACGCTGTCGACGGGCCTTACGTCGGGGTCGGGGGCAGCCTCAGCCTTCTCAACGGTTCCGACGTCACGGCTCCTGCCCGAGAAGGTTATCCCTCGCTCAACGCCAATACGGCGAACGACACAGGGTTTGCCGTAAGAGGCATGGCCGGGTACGCCTTCCCCAGTGGCTTTCGCGTAGAGGGAGAGATCGACTACCGCAGGCATGGTATAGACGAAATGGATGTCAAAAGCCCGGGCGCTCTGGTGAAACTTGCTGTAGACGGGGCTATAGCACGCGGTCTTCTACCTGCAGGAACTGAATATGCTCAACTCCCCTCTGCACAACAAGCTAGGTTCAATGATGAAGCGAAGGGAACACAGTCCATCGACGGTAATTTTTCGATGCTCGCCTTCATGGCCAACGTGGACTATGATTTTGACATGGGATCCCCGTGGGTACCCTATATCGGCGGTGGCCTCGGTGTTGCTACTATTTCGGTCGATGCGGAGTCTGCGGCAGGCACGTCGCTTGTCGACGACAGCGATACCGTCTTTGCGTATCAGGTGGGGGCGGGCATCGGCTACGAGTTTCCCTTGGAGGAGGGCCGTTCAATCACGGTCAGCCTGGACTGGCGATACTTCGGGACTCAGGCCCCGACATTCAAAGGGGACGTGAGTGGCGAAGACTTCGAAGCCACAATCAACGGACATGACATCGGCATCGGGCTCATCTACGGGTTTTAGCCCGTATTTCTCACCAGCCTCCTGCTGCGGGCGGCAGGGCAGGTTTATCCACTGCCGCCCCGGTTCTCCAACCGGTCAATCACCGCCGATCCCGCGGCATCGCCCCAGACGTTGACCGTGGTGCGGCAGCGGTCCAGGAACCAGTCGATCACCAGAATCAGGGCGATGCCTTCGATGGGCAGGTTGACGGACTTGAGCACGATCACCATCGTGACCAGACCGGCTTCGGGGATGCCGGCCGCGCCGACCGCGGCCAGGGTCGCCGTGAGCACGATAATCACCGTCTGGGCAAACCCGAGTTCGATGCCATAGGACTGCGCAATGAACACGGCGGCCACCGCCTCATAGAGGGCCGTGCCGTCCATGTTGATCGTGGCGCCCAGGGGGAGCACAAAACGCGCGGTTCGCGGCGAAACCTTGTTTTCCTCGATCACGGCTTCCATGGTGAGGGGAAGCGTGGCCGAACTCGAACTGGTGGAGAATGCCGTGGTCAGGGCGGTCCCGATGTTCCGTGCATACATGAAAACGTTCTGTTTCCCGATAAAGTGAAGGAGCAGGGGTATCACGATCAAGCCGTGGATCAACAGACCCAGGATCACGGTGCCTGCATAGGCACCTAATTGCACCAGTTGCGGCCAAAAGCCGCTGAACCCTCCTGCTTCGCCCAACCGGCCGGCGATCAATCCGCCTATTCCCACCGGTGCCGCCCACATCAGCAAGTGGACCATGGCCATGATGGCTTCGTTCACGCCTTCGACGACTTGAATCACGAGCCTGCCCCGTTCTCCCACCGTCGTCAGGATCCCGCCGAACACCAGGGAAAAAATGATCAACGGCAGGACGTCGGCGTTGGCCATGGCCGAGAACAGGTTTTTCGGGATGAGCCCGGTCAGGATGGTCCGGAGCAACTCGGGCACGCTGTCGGGTTTGTCTTGCAATCGTTCGGAGACGGATGTCATGTCGTTGGCAGGGGATTCGGCCGATCCCGGGGTCCCCGGCTGGATCAGCAGGACCAGGACAAGTCCGATGACAACCGCGATGCCCGTGGTCGTCATGAAATACAGGACCGCGCGGCCTCCCAAAGGGCCGAGCCGCCGCACGTCGCCGAGACTGGTGACGCCCACGATGATGGAACACATGACCAGGGGGACCACGAGGACGAACAGGGCTTTGAGAAACACTTCCCCAAGGAATGCAACGGAATGCCCGGCTTCCGGCCAGGTCCCCCCGAGGATCGTTCCGGACACAATGCCCGTCAGGATGGCCCACAGTAGCGTGTTTGGTGATTTCGTTTTCATGGTACTGCTCCTGTCATAGGGCGTTCGGAGGTTATTGATAATTCTCGATCGGAGGGCACGTGCAGACCACGTTGCGATCTCCATACGCACTGTCAATGCGTGAAACGGCCGGCCAGAATTTCAAGTCCCGGAGCCACGGCAGGGGGAAGGCCGCCTGGTCGCGGCCATAGGGATGATGCCAATCCGGTCTCGCGACGTCTTCAATCGTATGCGGGGCGTGTTTCAGGGGATTGTCGTCTCGCGGCAGTCGCCCTTCTTCAATCTCGGCAATTTCTTTGCGAATCGCCAGAAGCGCATCGCAATACTGATCGAGTTCCGACTTGGATTCGCTTTCCGTGGGCTCGATCATCATCGTGCCGGCCACGGGCCAGGAGATGGTCGGGGCGTGGAATCCGAAATCCATGAGGCGCTTGGCCACGTCTTCCACTTCAATGCCGGCGGACTTCCTGAACGGTCGCAAATCCACAATGAATTCATGGGCGCACAAGCCGCCCTTCCCGGTGTACAGGATGGAAAAATCCTTCTCCAGTCGCTTGGCCATGTAATTGGCATTCAGAATGGCGACGCTGGTGGCCCGGGTCAACCCCTGTGCGCCCATGAGCGCAATAAACGCCCAGGAAATCGGCAGGATGCTCGGGCTTCCCTGTGGCGCCGAGGAGACCGGCCCGATGCCATGTTTCCCACCCGTGTCGCGGAGCGGGTGTCCGGGCAAAAACGGGGCCAGGTGCGCGGCCGCGGCAATCGGCCCCATCCCGGGTCCGCCTCCGCCGTGGGGAATGCAAAAGGTCTTGTGCAGGTTGAGATGACAGACGTCGGCGCCGATGCCGGCCGGCCGGCAGAGCCCGACCATCGCGTTCATGTTGGCGCCGTCCATATAGACTTGGCCGTCGTGCTCGTGCACGATCCGGCAGATTTCCTGAATCGTTTCTTCAAAGACCCCGTGCGTCGAAGGATACGTGACCATGAGCGCGGCCAGCGTCTCGTGGTGCTGGCCGGCCTTGGCGCGCAAATCGACCAGGTCGATGTTCCCGCGTTCGTCGCAGGCCACGGGCACGACTTGCAGCCCGGCAATCGTCGCGCTCGCGGGGTTGGTTCCGTGAGCCGAAGCCGGGATCAGACACGTGGTCCGGTGCCCCTGCCCGCGGCTTTCGTGATACGCCCGGATGACCAGCAGCCCGGCATATTCCCCCTGGGAGCCGGCGTTGGGTTGAAGTGAGACTGCCGGATATCCCGTGATTTCCGAGAGCCAGGTCTCCAATTCCCGGAACAGTTGGGTGTACCCTTCCGTTTGTTCCGTAGGAGCAAAGGGGTGAAGGCGACTGAATTCCGGCCACGTCACGGGAAGCATTTCCGCCGTGGCGTTAAGTTTCATGGTACAGGAGCCCAGGGGAATCATGGAATGCACCAGCGAGAGATCCCGGGATTGAAGCCGGTGCATGTAGCGCAACAACTCGTGTTCGGAACGATACCGGTGAAAGACTTCGTGCGTCAAAAACGGGGTCGTGCGGGCAAACGGGGCCGGTAGTGAGACGGAGCACGTTGTCGTGAGTGCTGCTCCCGTAAACCGAATCTGCCCGTCTTTTGAGAACGTTTTCCAGAGGGTCTCCACGTCCTCCATGGTCGTGGTTTCATCCAGGGCGATGCCGAAGGAGCTATCTGCAAATTCTCGAAGGTTGAGACGATGCTGCTTCGCCCGGTCGCGGATGCGGTCCGCCTGCAGGACGTCCGTGGACACCCGCAACGTATCGAAAAAGAGTTCTTCCGGAACGCGACATCCGAGACGGGTCAGGCCCTCGGCGAGGACAAGGGTCAAGCCGTGCACGCGTTCGGCAATGCGTTTCAGCCCGTCGGGTCCGTGGTACACGGCATACATGCCGGCCATGTTGGCCAACAGCACCTGAGCCGTGCAGATGTTGCTCGTGGCGCGGTCGCGACGAATATGTTGTTCGCGGGTCTGTAACGCCAGCCGGTACGCCGTTCGCCCTTGGCTGTCCTTGGAGACGCCGACGATTCGTCCGGGTATTTGGCGTTTGTAGTCTTCGCGCGTGGCCAGGAACGCGGCATGAGGTCCTCCGAATCCCAACGGAACCCCAAAGCGCTGGCTGGACCCCACGGCGATATCGGCATCGAATTCCCCCGGCGGTTTGAACAGGGTGAGCGCAAGCAGGTCCGTGGCCACGACGACCTGTGTGCCCGCGTCATGAGCCCGCCGGATCAGTTCGTGGTCATTGCGAAACGTGCCGTCCGTGGCGGGATATTGCAGGAGGAGGCCGCCATACGACGTCCGTTCCCAGTCGATCGCATCGACCGTGCCGATATCCAATTGGAGGCCGAGCGACGCGGCGCGAGTCCGGACTACGGCCAGCGTTTGCGGGTGACACGCTTCCGAAGCGAAAAACGCCGGCCGGCCGGTGATGGCTTTGCACATGGCCATGGCTTCCGCCGCCGCGGTGCCTTCATCCAGGAGCGATGCATTCGCCAACGGGAGGCCGGTGAGATCGGCGACCATCGTTTGAAAATTGAGCAGGGCTTCCAGGCGTCCTTGGGCAATTTCTGCCTGGTAGGGTGTGTATTGGGTGTACCACGCCGGATTTTCCAGGATGTTCCGGAGAATGACCGGGGGCGTGTGACAATCGTAGTACCCCATCCCGATAAACGACCGGAACACCTGATTCCTGGAAGCCATGCGCCTGAGGTCGGACAACACCTCCTGCTCGCTCCGGGGGGGCGGCAAGTCGAGCGGCTTCTGCAGGCGAATGTCTTCAGGGATCGTGGCTTGAATCAATGTTTCCAGCGACGGGAACCCGAGGACGTTCAGCATCTCCCGGGTATCGGCTTCCGTCGGCCCGATGTGTCGATCGGAAAACGTCTTCGCGGGTCTCAACCAACTTTGTGCGGTGCGGTCAGTCATGAAGCGGGAAAATAGCGATACTCAGCATGGATAAGAACGGTTCACGGCGGTTTTTTCAGCGCGAAGCAGGAAACAGGCGTCGCAAGGTGGCACATGCGACTGCGTTCAACGACGACGTAGAGTTTGATGCTGCGTTGGCTTGGCTTCGTGGCCGATCGCACGCGTTATCGACGTCAATGGCAAGCCTATCATGGTCTCGCGAAGCCTGCCAAGTTTTCCGCCGTCGTCAGAACCTGTTAACGTTGCACGCGGACGGTCACGATCATGGATTCTTTGGCGTCTCCTATCCGAATGCCGGATATCGGTGCGGCGTCTCTGTAATCGAGACCCGTTGCCACGCGCACGTAGCGTTCATCCGGCGAGACACCGTTCGATACGTCGAAGCCGGTCCATCCCATTCTGTCTATCCAGGCTTCCGCCCAGGCATGGCTCGCGTCCTGTTCCACGCGGTCGTCCATCATGAGATACCCGCTGACGTATCGAGCCGGAAAGCCCAGGAGCCGTACCGCACTGAGAAAAATGTGCGTGTGGTCCTGGCACACGCCGTACCCTGACCGTAACGCGTCTTCCGCCGTGGTTTGGACGTTTGTCCGGCCCTTCTCGTAGGAAAGAGCCTTCGCAACGAGGCCGGAGAGCGCGTGCAGTCTCGTCAGGTCGTCGCGTGCGTCATAGGCCAGGGAATTGACGAGGTCATGAATCTGTGCACCCGGCCTGGTAAGTGCGGTTGATCGTTTGAAATACCACAACGGTGTGTCGCCGTACTGTTGGCCGGCGATTCCGCTTTGCTCGATCGTTTCGACCTCCCCCTGGCACTGGATGCTGATCCCGGACTGGTCTTCATCGAGACTGATCAGGGTGACGAGGTTATTGTGCTGATCCGTAAACTCGAGTTCTTTGCGACCGCCCTCAACCGTCATGTCCCACGTGAGCGCGGTCTGCGACGCCTGGGACTTCGGCGTCAGACGAACCTGTTGCAATGCATAGTGGACGGGCTTGTCGTATTCGTATTTTGTGAGATGGGAAATGCTCAGTCGCATTCGGCTATCCGTAAAAGCGGTAATCCTTTTCGATCTGTTTTCCCAGGGCATTGTTGTCCCGAATGAAGTCCTGGATGAATTCGTGCAAGCCGGATTCGAAGATATCGTCGATGGAGCGGTCCGTCAGCCTGGCGAACACCGTTTCCGCCTGGTCGATGCAGGGCTGGCGAACCTCGTAATCCTTGGCGAGATGCCTGAGATTATCCACGACTTTTGAATAGCAGAAGGCGAGGGAACGCGGCATACGGAGATCGAGCATCAGGAAATTCGCGATCTCCCTCGGGCGAACGTCGCCTTTATGGAGCCGGTGGTAGGAGCGTTGGGCCGATACCGACCTGAGAATGTTTTCCCATTGCACGTTATCCAGCGAACTGCCGACCAGCGAGACGGACGGCAGCAGCAGATAATACTTGACGTCGAGGATGCGTGCCGTGTTGTCCGCCCGTTCCAGGAACGTGCCGAGACGGGCGAAATTGAATATCTCATTTCGCATCATGGTGTTGTGGAGCGTGCCGTTGAGCAGGGCGTTTTGCCGTTGGATCGTGCTGAGGACAAAGGGCAGCTCCCGCTCTCGTACGGGATGGGCCAGCAATTCCCTGAGGGTCAGCCAGCATTCATTGGTGTCCGACCACAATTCGCGCGTCAGCGCGGTGCGCAGGAGCCGGGCATTGTCGCGCGCGGCCTGAATCATCGACCTGACGCTGGACGCATTGGATGGGTCGCGTAACAGGAAATCGATGACGTGGGCCGTCTCCATCCGGTCGTATTGTTCCAGGAAGACCTGCTTGACGCCGGTCGTGGTGAGCACGGAAGCCCACTCGTTCTCCGCGGCGTCGGCGCGAGTCAGGGCAATGCGGAATCCGGCGTCCAGGAGGCGTGCGGTATTTTCGTTTCGTTCAAGGTACCGAAACATCCAGAACAGACCGTCTGCGGTTTTCCCGAGCATCGAGGTTATTCCTCCAGGACCCAGGTGTCCTTGGTGCCGCCGCCTTGGCTGGAATTGACGACCAGAGACCCTTTGTTCAACGCCACGCGGGTCAACCCGCCAGGAGTCATATGAATCTCATTCGGTGAAACCAGGACAAAAATCCGCAGGTCCACGTGGCGTGGGGCCAAACCGTTCTTGGTCAGAATCGGGGTCGTGGAAAGCGAAAGGGTGGGCTGGGCAATATACTTGCTTGGCGTTGCTTCCAACTTGTTCCGGAACGCGACGAGTGCTTCGTGGCTCGCGGCAGGACCGATCAGCATGCCGTACCCGCCGGAACCGTGGACTTCCTTGACGACCAACTCGGACAGGTGGTCCAGGACGTAGCGCAATGCCTCGGGCTCGCAGCACCGCCAGGTCTGCACGTTGTTCAGCAGCGCCCTTTCGCCCGTATAGAACGCGATGATGTCCGGCATGTACGAATAGACGGCCTTGTCATCGGCAATGCCCGTCCCGGGGGCGTTGGCGATGGTAACACCGCCGGCCCTGTACACGTCGAACATGCCCGGCACCCCCAGGAGTGACTGCGGGTTGAAATTGAGGGGGTCCAGGTAATCGTCGTCCACGCGTCGATAAATGACGTCGATGGGTGCGTACCCTTGGGTGGTACGCATGGCGACACGTCCATCGACCACGCGCAGATCATGGCCTTCGACCAGTTCCGCGCCCATCTGGCCGGCCAGGAACGCGTGTTCAAAATAAGCCGAATTGTAAATGCCGGGCGTCAGCACCGCGATGACCGGCGTCCCTTCGCACGCACGCGGCGCGCAGTTGCCGAGCGAGCGTCGCAGGTTTTTGGGATAGTTGCCGACGGCCTGCACGTTGATCTGCGCAAACAGTTCCGGAAACATCTGGAGCATGATTTCCCGGTTCTCCAGCATGTAGGACACTCCGGACGGTGTGCGGGCATTGTCCTCCAGGACGAAAAATTCGTTTTCACCGGTGCGGACGATATCGACGCCGACGACGTGGGTATAGACGTTCCCCGGTGGTGAGACGCCGATCATCTGCGGAAGAAAAGCCTCGTTCTCAGCGATCAACGACGCCGGAATGCGACCCGCCCGGATAATTTCCTGCCGGTGATACACGTCGTGCAAAAAGGCGTTCATCGCCTGGACCCGCTGTCGAATCCCGCGAACGAGCCTTGACCATTCACGACTGGAAATGATGCGCGGCACGACGTCGAACGGGATCAGTCGTTCGCTGGCTTCTTCCTCTCCATACACGCTGAAGGTGATCCCGATCCTGCGAAAAACGGTCTCGGCTTCATCAGACTTGCGATGCAGCCACGCCGCGTCCTGGGATTCAAACCATTGGTGATAGTCACGATACGGTTCGCGATGCCGTTCGCCCGTCCCGAACATTTCGTCGAAGTGCCCGAAGTCAGCCATAGGATCCAGTTCCGGGGATCAGGAAAAAGAACAAACCAGATGAACGCTGGTCAATATAGGCAAAGACGTTGGAATTTTTCAATACGGGAAGCCCTCTCTCTGCCGTTCGTTGCTTGAGAAATTTTCGAGGTTCCGGTACACAGGAAACCTGCCGGCTTCCACGCAAGGTGACACGATGATCATTTTCTCCAACATCAGGAAATTGTATGACGGCACTTCAGGCACCGATGCCGCGGTGCACGAAGGCGTGGACGTGTGGGTTGAAGGGGGCAGGATAGAGGCGGTGAAACCGCATCGGGCCGAACCTTCTTCCGGTCAGGACGTTCGGCGCGTTGATTGTTCTTCCCTCACCGCGACTCCCGGTCTTGTCGACTGCCATAGTCACGTCACGGTGTTGGGCATTCATGACGAAGACCTGGCTGCCATGAACGGGCCCGCCGGCCTGGTCTATACCGAGCGGATTCTGTATGCCACCTTGGTTCATGGCGGGGTGACGACTGTTCGTGACGTGGGAGGAGCCACGCACGTGGTGAAACGGTTGGTGGAGGAAGGCGTTATCATCGGACCTCGCTTGAAAATTGCCATTTGCATGCTGTCCACGACCGGCGGCCACGCGGACTTTCGAGGCACGGACCGGTGCCATGACACGGTGTCCCGGCTGTGGCCTGCCGGTCCAGGTCGTCCTTCGAGCATTGTGGACGGGCCCTGGGATTGTCGAAAACGCGTGCGTGAAATCGCCGCGTGCGGCGGGGACCTGGTGAAAATTTGTACGAGCCCCGGGGTCGTGTCTCCCTCGGATAAATTGGAGAATCGGGATTTCACCCAAGCGGAAATCGAAGCGATTTGTGACGAAGCCGCCGGTCGCGGCATGATGGTTGCGGCCCATGCCCATAGCCGGCAGGGG
Organism: Nitrospira sp.; assembly: GCA_011523385.1. GTDB lineage: Bacteria > Nitrospirota > Nitrospiria > Nitrospirales > UBA8639 > Bin75. Next base: position 13,223 of record WTGX01000029.1, read on the forward strand.
ATCGAATTGGCCATTGATTGCGGAGTGCATGACATTCAACATATCTCGTTTCTGAATGAAGCCTTGGCGGAAAAAGCCTATGCCAAAGGGTGTACGGTGACCCCCACGTCATGGATCAATTACGAGTTGCCCAAGGCGGAGAACCTCCCGCCTTTTGTGGCCGAAAAAGTGCGGCAGGTGACTGAGGCACATGCTGAATCGGTCAGAATCGCGCAGGCGAGCGGTCTCAACATGATTACGGGAACTGACCCGATCCTCCCCCGAATGCATGGCCGGAATTACATGGAGATGGTCTCGCTGATCAGGGATGGTGTGCCTCCTCTGGCGGCGTGGCACAGCGGGACGGGACTCGCTGCCGATCGAATCGGACAGGACGATACCGGCAAATTGGTGCCGGGCCATCGGGCCGATATCCTGTTCAGCCGTGGCGACGTGATTGCCGATCCGCACTTGTTCGATCAGGGGGCATTGGCGGAAGTGGTCAAAGACGGTATCGGCTATCGCGGCTATCTGGACGGAGTGCCTCAGAAAACGTTTCGTTCCGTAGTGGATGAGCTGCTCCCGATAGTGCAATAAACCTGTCCCCGACCCCCGATTACAAACGTCGGGGGCAGGCTATTCTTGATCGGGGATCACAGATTCTAGGAACCCCTAGAAGGTCAGGATGGCCGGACTTCCGGTGCGGAAAAGTCCTGCTGCGCCGGGTCGTCCTGCAAGTCCACGACGAGCTCCCCTTTGGGTGAGAAAAAGCCCTGCCCGTCGATCTGGACAATCCCGTTACAGTTTTCCTGGAAGAATTCCAGGACCCACCCGTTGAAATCATAACCTTCGTCGGTGACGTCGTTTTTGAGGATTCGAGTCGCAAGGATAAAGCGGGCTCGAACGACGAATTCTCTCGCCAGGTCGGCCTCTACGTCTCCAAAGGCGGAGAGGTGCGCGGAAAATCCTTGCTGCTCTTTCTCGAAGACGTCTTGATAGGTGCCTTCATGACGAATGCAAAATAGCTGAATCGGTTTCTTCTCACGATGATAGCCGACAGCCATTTGGACCCATGAATAGTCATCGAGCACTTCAGGCTCCACGTTAGGGATGAGGGGAACCTGGCTTTTCGATCTCAAAAAATCCAACAACAAGCGGAGGGCAGGTGGGTCCTTGCGTTGGCAAAAAACCCGGGAATAGAGAAACTCGTTCCCCGCGTCATCGGATTTTGTCAATGAAATAACGGATAATTCTCTCCCCATGGTTATTCCCTTTCACTTGAATCACTAGGATGCGGCACACTTTACCGTGGCCGGAACGCAGGCATCAAGGAAACCAATTGATGCCGTCGAAAAGAATTCTCAGATATCTCTCATCATTCAAGGGTTTTGTGGTTGACAGTATATGATGCTTTCGGTAGACTCGCCTTCATCTTTTTTTGTGTTTTTCTTTGATCTTTCCAGGTGACGTTAAGCGTTTCAAAACATCTTCCAGTTTGAGCTGATTCTGCACGTGTTATATCCTGCCGACACGTATCCTTATTGAAGAGGAGGTTCCTCATGGCCAAAGCTATGACCAAGTCTCAGATCGTTGATCAGTTGGCGACAAAGTCTGGAGTAACAAAAAAGATCACAAGTGAAATTCTCGATAACTTGGCCGCCTTGGCTTACAAAGAAGCGAAAAACTCCTTTACCGTACCAGGACTTGGAAAGTTAGTGCTGTCTCATCGGAAAGCTCGAACTGGAAGAAATCCTCAAACCGGTGAGCCGATCAAGATTCCAGCCAAGAAAGTGGTGAAGTTCCGCGTGGCTAAAGTCGCCAAAGATTCCATCTTGGTCAAAAAGTAACGTTTCAGTGTAGGTAAGCCCCAGCCCTTCGTTTTAATAGAACGAAGGCCCCAGCCCTTTCGTACTCATTCCATCGTGAGCCACGAGGCTGATTTCATCTCCATCGTGGACGGATGTATCTTCACTCGCCACCCGTCGATTAATCGTCACCATAACTTTATTTTCTCGTAAGAGTCTGGTCACCTGTCGCAGTTTGCGACCCTGCTGTTTAATCAGTTGTTTCACCGAAAGAGGATCTTCCAGTTCACAGGACAAACTTCGTTCGCCGTCAGACGTTTCCAAATCTCCCATAAGGGTTATGGTGACCATCAACAACCTCGCTCTTTTTTCGACACGGTTATCAAGGGATGAAAATAGGCCGTCTCGCACCCATCTGTCATTCCCGACATTTTTAATCGGGAATCCAGGGTCTTTGCTTTTTTCCTCGTTCGTGAAGAGAAAGACACTGGATTCCGGGTCAAGCCCGGAATGACGGATTCGGGGTGCTGTTGACTCTTTTCATACCATTGATTCCATGCGCCATCCTATCAGGGCGAACATCCGTCCGGCAATCTAGGTCCGGGATCAGCCGACCCGGGGCATTGGCCAAGGGCAAAGAAATCAGTATACTTGCGGGGTAATTCAATAGGACGGCCCCCGAAAGACTCATGTGGCGCATTATTATCATTTTAGTACTTCTGATCATTCTGTTTTTGATGATCCGGAAATCCATTCGCGATTTTCGAGGCCGAAAAAGCGCCGGTCCCTCACTGCCCTCGAAAGACATGATGGTGCAGGACCCCGTCTGCAAATTGTATATCACGGCGGGTTCAGCGGTGGTTGAAAAAATCGGGGGGCAGCATTACCACTTCTGTAGCAACGAATGTGCCCACAAATTCAAAAGTTATATGTCCGGATAAAATCGGAGAAGTAGCGGGCCAGGGCGGTCAGGAGAAATCAGGCGAGCGCCCCGCCGCAGGATGAGCCCGCACCCGCCGTGCACCCATAACAATGTTGGCCGGTCACGACCGGGCGCCGGGCCAATGCCTCGTAATCGAACTCCGCGATGGTTTGCGGCAGGTCGTGGCGCACGGGCATATCGAGCATCTGGTTAAAATCGCAATCGTACAGCCGTCCGTCCCATCCCACGCTGAGCAAGCTGCGGCACATGACGTGTTCGATCGAATGCGGGTTGAAGTTCTCAATCAGCAGGCTCATGTACGCTTCATACCGGCCTTGGGCGTACAGGTCGTTCAGGAAACGGTTAATGGGCATATTGGTGATGGTATACAGGTGATTGAACCGGATACCGAAACGCGAGAACAGTTGATCCTTGTAGGCTTGCTCCAATTCCCGTTGATGAGGAGGCAGTTGCGCACCCAATGGATTGTAGACGAGATTCAACGCCAAGCCCGTGCCTTCGAGTCCATAGCCCAACGCGTTCAATTGTCGTAAGGCGTCCAGACTCCGCGCAAAGACACCCGTGCCCCGTTGCTGATCCACGTTTTCCTCAAGATAGCAGGGCAGGGAGGCGATGATCTCCACTTGGTGATCAGCCAGAAATCGGGGAAGGTGGGATTTCCCTTTGACTGAAAAAACCGTCAAATTGCAGCGGTCGAGCACCGTTTTCCCGAGCCCCCGAGATTCTGAAACGAGATATTCAAAGTGCGGGTTCATTTCCGGGGCCCCGCCGGTTATATCCACGGTGGTGATCTGAGGATGGCGTCGAAGGACCGTGAGAACGTTCTCCATCGTCTCCCGGCCCATGATTTCCGTCCGGGAAGGGCCGGCGTCGACGTGACAATGATGACAGGTTTGGTTGCAGAGTTTCCCGACGTTCACCTGTAACGTGTGAATGGTTCTGGCGCGGAGGGGCAGTCCCCCGTATTCCGTCAGGGTTTCCGAAAAGACCTTGTTGGGGAGCACGGAAAGAGGCGTCATCGTCATACGCGCATTCGTGAATGGAAAGGATTTCGCGTCAATAACAGAACACTTGTAACAAGGCCGCAGTCCGTTGATCAAGGGATTTCACGAGTCAGGCAACGCGGGGCCTCAATCCATTGTACCATGGGGAAATTTTCAAAGGGTCGCAGTCTGAGGGCGTTCGTTTCCATGTGCATGCCCCGGGAGGCAGCCTACCGCTGCAGGAAGGTCAGCGCACCGGCGGCTTCCTGGTCCACGAACCACGTCAGCGTTCCTGCCCGCGGCCCGATGATTTGAGCGGGAAGCGCGTCAGGTTGAAAAGGTCCTTCAAGTACGGCGTGAAGCGTTTCGGCTTTGGCGCGGCCACAGATGAGAAACGTGACTTGTCTGGCGTGATTGAGAAGAACCGGCGTAAACGTGATTCGGAACGCCCGTAGCTTTTCGACCCAGGGAGCGGCAACGAGCCGGCTCGTTTCATGCACGACCTGGGTATCCGGGAACAGGGAAGCGGTATGCCCGTCCGGTCCCATGCCCAACAGGATCAAATCGAAACGAGGGACGTCGGGTTCGGCGACCTCGAATTGTTCACGCAGCGCGGCTTCATATTGGTCGGCAGCGGCTTGGGCCTCGGGAAGTTCACCCGGCACACGATGAACCTGCGCCGTGGAAATGGGCAGGCGGCGAAGGAAGGTTTCATGGGCCATTCGGTAATTACTGTCCGCATGATCCGGCGGGACGTGACGTTCGTCTCCCCAAAAAAACCGGATTCTCGTCCAATCCAGTTGATTCCGGAAAGGCGGGACGGCGAGCATCGCATAGAGGCCTTTCGGGGTTGAGCCTCCGGCAAGTGCGATGGTAAACGAATCCCGCGCCGCGATGGCTTGCTGCGCGTGATCGAGAACGTGGTGCGCCGCGGCTTCCAGCAACGCCTGGGTCGTCGGGTAGACGTGTATGTCACGTTGAGACGGGGGCATGTGAAACGTCAGGAGGGTGAACCCATGGCCATGTGTTCAGCAGCCGGACAACCACAGGGGGTTGTCCCTACATGAGAAAGACGTCGTTGCCCCGTAGGGGACGGCCCCCGTACCGTCCCCCAGGGGGATTGAGGGGGGGGGTGCGATTGTCAATGTTCGGCAGGCTCCATTACAATACACGAGTCGCAGACGGTTTGGAATGGAGATCATGGTACCATGTGATCGGGAAAAAGCGCCAACAACGCGTTGAGGGAGGAAGAGCATGAAAATCTATCTGGATACGGGGAACGTCAAGGAAATTGCCGAAGCCGCTCGGATGGGGATCCTGGACGGGGTCACGACCAACCCGTCGTTGGTCTCCAAAGAGGGGCGGGACTTCAAGGATCTGATCCTCGAAATTTGTCAACTCGTGGATGGCCCGGTGAGTGCGGAGGTGGTGAGCGTGGAGGCTGACGCCATGGTCAAGGAAGGGCTGGAACTGGCCCGCATTCACCCCAACGTCGTGGTCAAATGTCCTTTGATCCCGGAAGGACTCGCGGCAACCAAACGTCTGGCCGCCGAAGGCATTCGGGTGAACGTCACGTTATGTTTTTCACCGACACAGGCCCTGCTGGCCGCCAAGGCCGGCGCGTGGTGCGTGTCGCCGTTCATCGGTCGCCTGGACGACATCAGCAGTGACGGCATGGAACTCATCCGGCAAATCGTGACCATTTTTCACAATTACGATTTTCCGACTCAGGTGCTCGTGGCCAGCGTGAGACATCCGCAGCACGTGGTGGAAGCCGCATTGGTTGGCGGCGATATTTGCACCATGCCCTATGGAGTCTTTCAGCAATTGGCCAAGCATCCGCTTACGGACATCGGGCTCAAGAAATTTCTCGCGGATTGGGAAGCTCGAAACGCGCCTCCCAGTCAGTCATGACAATTATGGGCTGGGCAGGCCATCCACCAACTGCCTGGCGCGTTCGAATACGCCATGAAACATGGGTCGGGTGAGTTTTCCGGTGAAGGTATTTTGTTGGCTGGGGTGGTACGACCCTAACAAGGTAACGCCCCAGGCCGTGGCATAGCTGGTTCCGTGCCCGAACTTGGGTCTGCCGATGACCCGTCCCGGCGGTCCCGCGGCGGTCAGATATTCGTCGAAGGCGATCTTTCCCAAGGCTACGACCACGGCGAGGCGTTTCAACAAGCGAAGTTCCTCCAGCACGTAAGGCCGGCATGTTTCAAATTCTTCTCGCGAGGGCTTGTTGCCCGGCGGCGCGCAGCGGACGGCCGCGCCCACGTAGCAATCCGTCAATCGCAGCCCGTCGTCCCGATGGGTGGACTCGGCTTGATTGGCGAATCCGAATCGAAACAGGGCCTCATAGAGCCAATCTCCGCTTCGGTCTCCGGTGAATACGCGTCCGGTCCGGTTGCCCCCATGAGCCGCCGGTGCCAACCCGATGACGTAGAGTCTCGCACGTGGATCTCCGAACCCGGGAACGGGCCGGCCCCAATATTCCCACTCCTGAAACCGTTTCACCTTCACGGCGGCGACTTCCCGGCGGTAGGCGGTCAAGCGCGGACAGCGCGTGCAATCGGCGATGGTCTGGTGTAAAACGTTGAGACTGCTCATCGCGGGAATCGTACCATAACGAACGATCGGCCTTTAAAGGTTTTCTTGGTCATGCTGAGCGAAGCGAAGAATCCCGTCGTTTAAAATCGAGCAGGGAAACACATGCCAATCCGTATAGAATATCCCGATAAACACGTCCGAACGATGCTCAAGCAACTGCTGCGGGCAGGTTTGGATGCAGCGGACCCCGAATCGGCGGTCCGGCGCGCCGTCCTGGTCAGGAACAACCGTCTCAGGGTAGGCACACGGGAGTACGATCTCACCGGATTTTCGCGCATCGTATGCATCGGGGCAGGGAAGGCCTCGGGCGCCATGGCTGCCGCGTTGGAACGACAATTGGGATCGCGGTTGGAAGGCGGTCTGATTGTGGTCAACGATGGCCATGTCGGGAGAACGAAACGGATACAACTGATCGAGGCTCGACATCCGGTCCCGGATCATCGCAGTGAAAAAGCCGCGAGAAGGATGATCCGGCTGCTTGAGTCATTGTCGGAGCGCGACCTGGTCCTGATGGTGCTCTCCGGCGGGGCGTCGAGCTTGTTGGCGGCCCCGGCCGTTGGTCTGACCTTGAAGGAAAAACAACTCACGACCCGTTTGCTCCTCCAAAGCGGAGCCGCCATTCAGGAAATCAACATGGTGCGCAAGCACCTCTCCGGGATCAAGGGCGGGTATTTGGCGGCTGCCACGACTGCCTCAGTCATGACGCTCATCCTGTCGGATGTGCCGGGCGATGATCCGGCCACGATCGGGTCGGGCCCCATGACTCCGGATCCCTCCACGTTTGCCGATGCGAAAAGGGTGCTCGATACGTACGGCATCCGGAACCGGATTCCCTTGGCTGTTCGACGCCACGTGGACCGCGGAGTCCAAGGACGTATACCCGACACGCCCAAACCCGGCGAGGCCCTGTTTTCCCGGGTCCAACATCACGTGATCGGCAACAACCGAGCCGTCATTGGAAGCATGGCTAAACGGGCCAAGGCATTGGGGCTCCGGCCCCTGATCCTGACTACGACCCTGTCCGGGGAAGCGCGTGAGATCGGAACGCTCTTCGGGAATCTCGCCAGAGACATGCATGGTTCGGGCAATCCTGTTCGGCCTCCGGCATGTCTGCTGGCCGGCGGGGAACTCACCGTGACCGTGAAAGGGAAAGGGATTGGGGGGCGCGCCCAGGAATTTGCCTTGGCGGCCGCTACTTCTCTCGCCGGGTTGTCCCGGGTATTCGTGGCAGGGTTCGGCACCGACGGGACCGACGGGCCGACGGAAGCGGCAGGGGCAATCGTGGATGGGAGAACCATCAGCCTGGCCAAGCAGAAGGGGGTAAGCTTCGAAGCGGCGCTTCGGGAGAACGACAGCTATGGGTTTTTTCACCGGGTGGGCGGACACGTCGTTACCGGACCGACCGGGACGAACGTAAACGACGTCTATATGATTCTGGCTTTGTAACCAACGCTTGACCGAAAGGACGGGGAATGTACGAAGCGCAAAAAATGGTTCGGGAGTTTCACAGAGAGTTCGATATCCACGTCGCAGAGAGCCCCAGCGTGCCGGACCCGAAGACCATGGTCCTGCGCGAGCGGCTCATCCAGGAAGAGTTTGATGAATTGAAGGAAGCCATGAAAGCGGGAGACCTTCCCGCTATTGCGAAAGAACTCGCTGATCTGCTCTACGTCGTGTACGGCACGGCCGTCTCCTATGGGATCGACATGGCGCCGGTATTCCGGGAAGTCCAGCGTTCCAACATGAGCAAGGCAGGCGGGTATAAACGGGAGGACGGCAAGTGGGTCAAACCCCCGACCTATTCCCCGGCCAGGGTCGCCCCCATTCTCGAAAGCCAGCAAAAGCGGTCAGCATCGGATCGTACGGAAAATCGTCCATAGCCTGCACGAGACTTGCGGCCCGGGCTTCAAGGCTGGTGGTTGCTCTCGTGAGTCAGCAGGGTTTCTTTAATGGAGAGTCCGCCGCCGTAACCCACGAGGTTCCCGTTGCTGCCAATGACGCGATGGCAGGGGACGATGATCGAAATGGGGTTCTGCCCGTTTGCCGCGCCCACGGCGCGACTGGCCGTGGGCTGGCCGATGGCTTTTGCAATCTGTCCGTATGACAGCGTTCGTCCATAGGGGATGGCCCGCAGGGCTTGCCAGACCCGTTGTTGAAACGGGGTTCCTTGCGGGGTCAGTTTGATCGTGAACGTTTTGCGTTTTCCGGAAAAATATTCGTGGAGTTGCCGGATCGGTCGTTGAAACGGTTTTTCGGCATAGATCCACCGCGGGTCCGGCTCGACCGGATGCCGGCCGTCCTGAAACGAGAGATGTGTCAACGTGCGAGCATTTCCTGCCAGAAGAATCCGGCCCACGGGACTCCGGACGATACAATAGGAAACGACATTGCGTCGAACGCGAGTTTTGGCGGGGCGGGCGTTGTGACGAGAGATGGCTGAAGGCATGTTCACGACCGTATAGACGAATGGAATTGTAGCATAAGGAGGTCAACTCACCAAATTGCCGACCGGTGAATAGTGAGACAGGGAAAATTGAATCTCGTGTTCCACGTTGAATAACGTATGTCAAGGGTTAATAGGTGCTCTTCTCGCGCTTGCATAAATCGCTCGGTTATGAAACCGTCCTTTTTTTGCTGACGCTGTCGTTAGAGGAAGAAAAGTGAAACCGGGCAATTCGTTTGCACTGGATCAGGTCCTGAAATCTGCAAGCCTCGCCATCCTTGGGATGACATTGACGGCATCTGCCTCCGACGACCCCTCACCGGTTCCCATGATGAAGGGCGAAAAGGCGTGGGAAGTGCGCGCCCTGTTGACGGTCGGAGACCATCTCCCTTCCCGGGACCCACGTTTCGCCAATCAGGAATTTCAACCCGTGGGTGCGTTGGACGGTCTCGGAGCCTATCAATTGGATCAAGACACCGTTCGGGTGCTCTTGAATCATGAGTTGAACGGGAAGGCCGGATATCCGTACCGGCTCGACAACGGCACGAGGTTGACGGGGGCTCGCATCAGCTTTCTGGATATCGATCGCCGCACCTTGCAGATTCTCGACAGCGGAATTGCGTATCGAATCATTCGTGACCGGCAAGGCCGGATCGTTGAAACGGGATTTCAAGTCAATGAGGTCGTGCAAACCGAACAAGGTCTGTCCCGCCTGTGTTCGAGCCATTTGATCGAAAAGGACACGTTCAATTTCGTCGATACCATCTACCTGACCATGGAAGAACTCTCGGACCCCTTGGGCCATCCATATGGAGGAACGGTCTGGGCCCTGGACGTGGAACGCCAAACCCTGCATGCGGTGCCGGCGATGGGGCGCATGGCCGGAGAAAATGCCACGCCCTTGTCCGGCCCGCAGGATGCGGTGGCCCTTCTGATTGGAGACGATACGATCCCACAAACCGAAAAGGCCGAATCCTTCGGACAAAAGGCCGATCGGCAAACGTCGCCGGACCACCTGGTCACGGCGCCTCTCTGGTTGTACGTGGGCAGGAAAAATGCTTCGACAAACATGCTCCCTCCCGGCGTTGACCCGGGAAACGCGACGTTCCTGAACCGGAACGGATTGCTCGTGGGTCAATTGTATTACTTCGTGGCGGACCATGGTGTACGGACGGTGGCGCAATTCAATGGGACAGGGTCTACGTTCACTGGCGTCTGGAAAGAAATTGACGTGTTGGACAGAGCGAAGGCCGGGGACAAGGGGTATGACTCATTGGGCTATAAAACGGGATTGACGCTCCGGCGAGAGGCGAAGGCCGGCGGGGCCTTCCAGTTTTCCAGGCCTGAAGACGTGAGCACGCATCCATCCATCGGCACGAGAGCGGTCCTGGCTTCGACCGGACGGGATACGGTGTTTCCCGATCACGACGCTTGGGGGACCATGTACCAGATCGACGTCGACCCGGAGAGGATGACGGCCACGCTCACCATCCTGTACGACGGCGATGATGCCGGCGGGGCCAGGTTTTCACACCCCGACGACGGCATTCGCAGCCCGGATAACCTGGTTTGGGCCGGGGATGGGTCGATCTACGTCCAGGAAGACAATGCTAAAAATCAAGCCCCTTTATTTGGGAGCCATTCAGGACAGGAGGCCTCGCTTTGGCGTCTGGATCCTCTCGCCGGGACCGTGGAACGGATTGCCCGGATAGATCGATCCGTCGTGTTGCCGCAGGGCAGCACTGATGAACAACCCGATATGATCGGAAAATGGGAGTCGTCCGGGATTCTCGACGTGACCCATCTCTTCGAGTCCCGCGTGGGCGAACGAATGCTGCTGGCTACGGTCCAGGCCCACACGATACGCGACGGCCTGATTGCAACGCGCAAGCTTGGGGAATCCGGCCAACTCATCCTGCTCAGGAGTCCACCGGCGGCGTTTCCCGGACAGGCCGGCAAGTGAACGACCGGATTATTCCATCGACCGGGGTTTCCGCTTGGAACGTCCGGCAATGCCTGGGGGTTGCGACGGTTCTTCTTGTCATCTGTGTCGCGGGTTTGGCGGATGCGGCTCGGGACAACACCAGTCCGGCTCCGCCGCCGGAGTTGGAGCCGCACCTGGCGGCCATCGCCGGGTTGGCTCAACCATCTCCGATGGTGAAGATTCCCAAAGGGTGGTTCCTCATGGGCACGGTTCGCAAAGACGATGACCCGTTCGGGTTGGAAACGCAGTATGACGACACGGAGTTTCCACGGCGACGGATCTGGCTGGACGCATTTTCAGTCGATCGCGATGAAGTGAGTATGGGCGAGTATCTGGCGTTTCTGCGCCGGCACGAACTTCCGGTTCCGCTCAAACTGCGTCACCTGATCTGGCATCTGATCGACGTGCACGTTCTCCCGGATTACGTGATGGCGCGGTGGCCGGCCTTGTATGTGTCATGGGAAGAAGCAGATCAATTTTGTCGCGCGCACGGCAAACGCTTGCCCACCGAGGCGGAATGGGAAAAAGCCGCACGGGGGACCGACGGCCGGGTGTTTCCCTGGGGCGCCGCTCCTCCCACCGCGGACGTGGCCGTGTTCGGGTTGTATCACGTGCACCAGATCCCGTTGGTGGCGGCCGTAGACAGTTTTGACGAGGGACAAAGCCCCTACGGGCTGCGTCATATGGCTGGCAACGTGCGGGAATGGGTGCACGATTGGTTTGGTCCGGACTCCTATCCCCTGATGCCCGAACGGAATCCGCAGGGGCCCGAGGCCGGACGGTACAAAAGCGTGCGCGGCGGGTCGTGGCGAAGCCGGCCGCAACTCCTGCGAACGGCCACGCGCAACGGCGCCACGCCGGCAACACGTTCGCCCAATATCGGATTCCGGTGCGCCCGAACCTTATCGGCGAATCCGGACGATGAGGTTATCGATGAAGCGTACCCCTCCGGTCCTGATCGCGCCGAGTAAAACGACGGTTCCCTGAAGACGTGAAAGCGGTTCAAGCGTGCGGGCGTCACAACAGGCCAGGTAATCGACGTCCAGCCCGTGCCCTGCGCCGAGGACTTTTGCCATTCTCTTTTTGACCGGGCCGGCGCGCCGCGTCCCTCTTGCGATCGCTTCCTTCCCGGCCGACAGGGCTTGGTAGAGGGCCAGCGCCCGTTGGCGTTCCGTTTTCGTCACGTAGCGATTTCGTGAACTCAGGGCGAGCCCGTCGTCATCGCGAATGGTCGGGCACAGGGTGATCCGCGTGTCGAGGTCAAGGTCCCTCACCAATTGCCGGATCAGGCAATATTGTTGGTAGTCTTTTTGTCCGAAGAATGCTCGATCCGGCCGGACGAGGTTCAACAGTTTGGTCACGACCGTCGTCACACCCTGAAAATGCGTGGGTCGACATTCTCCCTCCCATCGTTGCGCAAGCGTGCTGACGGCAACGGTCGTTTGAAAATCCCGAGGATACAGGGTTTCCACCTTCGGAATGAAGACGAGATCGACGTTCTCTTCACGACAGCGTGCGAGATCCGCTGCCAAGTCTCTCGGATAACGGCGGTAATCCTCGGCCGGACCGAACTGGAGCGGGTTTACAAAAATGCTGACCACGACCGTTTGGCACGTTCGGCGCGCGCGTTGAACCAACGACTGATGACCCGCGTGCAATGCCCCCATGGTTGGGACCAGCCCGGTCGAGGCCCCGGGTGGCTGCTGCCGTCGCCAGGTTCGCAGGGCTTGAGTCGTTCGGATGATACGCATCTACCCGGCGGGAGGCACTGTGCAGGACGGCCGGGTGGCAAAACGAGAACCGGGAACCACGTCAAGCTTTCGCACGTGATGGGTATCCGTCAGCCGTTCGAGCAGGGCTTGAATGGTTTGGTCGTATTGAGGATGGACCCAGTCCGGAGCGAGTTCGGTCATCGGCATCAGGACGAACCGCCGTTGATGGAGACGGGGATGCGGAACGGTGAGTTGCGGGGTATCGATGATCCGTTGTCCATGGAACAGAATGTCCAAATCCATGGGCCGGGAAACGCGTTTCATCCCGGGGTCGCGCCCGAGGCCCCGCTCGGTTTCCCGGCAAATGGCCAACAGGTGTTCCGGCTGGAGTTGCGTCTCGAGACGAACGACCCCGTTATAGAACCACGTGGCGTCGTGCCCGTGAGCCATGTCGATGGGTTCGGTCTCGTAATACGACGACACGCCGGTCAACGTGGATTGTGGCAACAGCCCCATCAAGGCCACGGCCCGGTCACAAAAGTCCTGCCGGTCTCCCTGGTTCGATCCGAACGCGATAAAGACGGTTTCGGCGCTCATTCCTTTCACCGTTCCCGTAGGGGCCGACCTGTGTGTCGGCCCTCCCCGTTACCACCCGATTTGTTTGAGCCGGTCCACGGCTTCGGCCAATCGCTCTTTGGTCGTGGTGAGGGCCATACGGATGTAGCCTTCGCCCGGAGCCCCGAACCCGTTTCCCGGCGTGGTCACGATCCCGGTCTTTTCCAACAGGTGCGCCGTAAAGGAAGCCGAGGTATAGCCTTGAGGCACCTCGATCCAGACGTAGAACGTCGCCGCGGGCGTCTCAAACTCGAGCCCGAGATTTCGCAACCCCGCGACCAACACGTCACGGCGTTCCTGGTAAATGGCCCGGAGCCCGGCGGTGAGCCGGTCGTCGGACTCCAGGGCCGTGATCCCGGCTTCCTGAACGGCTTGAAATTGGCCCGAGTCCAGATTGCTCTTGATCTGGCTCAACCCCGCAATCACTTCGGCGCGGCCCACGGCAAATCCGATCCGCCAGCCCGTCATGTTGAAAGTCTTGGACAACGAATGAAACTCGATCCCCACGTCCATGGCGCCTTCCGCTTCCAGAAAACTCGACGGGCGGCGACCGTCGTAGAAAATTTCCGAATATGCCGCGTCGTGGCAGACGATCACGTGATGCTCTTTTGCAAACGCAATCACGCGACTGAAAAACGCCGTATCCGCAATGACCGACGTGGGATTGTTCGGTGAATTCAAAAACATCAGTTTCGCTTTGCGGGCCACGTCCGTCGGAATCGCATCCAGGTCGGGCAGAAACCCGTTCTGTTTCAACAGGGGCATCTCATGGGCAATGCCGCCGGCAAAACTGGCGGACACCGGATACACGGGATAGCCGGGGCTTGGGACGAGCACCACGTCGCCCGGGTCGATAAAGGCCATGGGCACGTGGCCGATGCCCTCCTTTGACCCGATCAGGGTGACCACCTCGGATTTGGGGTCCACGGTCACGTTGAACCGTCGCTGATACCATCCGGCGACCGCGGTGCGAAACGACAGCATCCCGTTCGACGAAGGATACTGATGGTGCTGTGGATCGGTCACTGCCTGTTGCATGCGTTCCAGAATGGGGTCCGGCGTAGGCAGGTCGGGGTCGCCGATTCCCAAATTGATGATATCAACCCCGCGAGCGACGGCCTGTTGCTTCATCTCGTCAATGGCTGCAAACAGATACGGAGGTAACGTCCTGATGCGTTCGGCATACGTGATGGGAACACCGCTCATTCCTGCCACTCCTTCTTCAATAATGATCGAATGTGTTCAGCATTTCGTTTTCACGATGCGGAGGATTCACGTTACTGCACCGGCAAGGCGATAAGCAAGGAACGGTTCGCGGGAACCAAACCAACGATAAAATGCCGTTTCTGCAGGGACAAGCTAAACCAGCGCCA
>WTGX01000024.1 GCA_011523385.1 Nitrospira sp.
TGTACAGACCGGAGACATGGTTAACGGGTGTTCGGGGACATGGTTGACACATTGTGCCTTATGGCTCGGGGTGATGTAAATCGAGATCGGCTACGTGTTGATGACAAAAATAGACCCGCCAATGCCCATCGTGTTGAGTGGGGCGGAGGGCGACCGGGTAGCCCCGGAAGGCTTTGCAAATGCGGAACAGCCGTCCGCGATAGGAGAGGGCGCCTTGGGCTTGGACTTTGCGCACGATATCCGTGGTCCCATATTCAATGGGCGGCAGGGTTTCGGGGAAGACCCGAGGACTGGGCTGATAGCGCGTGGCGGGGACGGTCAGCGCCAGGGCTTCGTGGGGTCGTTCGAGATTATACTGGTCGCGCCAGCGATCAAAGTGCTGTTGACAGTGGGCCAAATCGAGAAAGGTGCGCTGGTGGAGGACTTCGGTCTTGAGGGTGCGATGAAAGCGTTCGTCTTTGCCCAAGGTTTGGGGATGCGCGGGGCGGGCATGGCTAATCCCGATCCCGAGGCGAATACACCAGACAGTCAGGGGCGTGAAGGGGCTCCCGGCCCGATCGCCCCACGGGGCCCCGTTATCCAGGAGCAGGCGCAGGGGCAAGCCATAGCGCCGGAAGGTGGTGATCAAGTGCGCCTGCACCGTAGCCGTTTGTTCATTGGCACAGGCTTGGAGACACAGGGCAAAGCGGGAACAATCATCCAAGATGGTGAGGGGGTGACAGCGCCCCGTGCCGAGGGCGAAATGGCCCTTGAAATCCATTTGCCACAGCGCATTGGGTGTCGCGTGTTCGAAGCGCTGCCAGGCCGCCGCCGTCCGTGCGGCGGGCGCGAGGCAGCCGTGCCGCCGCAGAATCGCGGTAATGGTACTGGGGGCCGGGATCGCCTCATACCCCAGGGTCTGCAGGCGGGCATGCAGCTTCCGGCCGCCCCACGCGGGGTGGGCGGTGCGGATGTGGAGAATGGCCTGTTCCACCGCGGTGGCCGTACGGTGGGGCATCTGGTGGGGGCGGCGGGACCGATCCTGCAGGCCCTCGGCGCCGGCGACCGCATAGCGGGCCAGCCATTTATAGGCCGTCGGGGGACTGATCCCGAACCGGCGACAGAGGCCGCGTAGCGACGTGCCGGGCTGGTGGGCTAATCGAACGAATTCGTGACGTTGCGACATGGTCGACACCTCTTTCCACGGCATGGCGGTCCTCCTCTCTTAGGGGTGACGCCATGCAGGTTAAAGTGTAAACCATGTCTCCGAACAGGTGTAAACCATGTCCCCGGTCTGTACACCCTCAAGGGGAGAGGGAGTTTGTTGTCGGGGTACGCCCTTCGACCCTTCGACAGGCTCAGGACAGGTTCAGGACGAACGGGTGCCTCTCCGGTCACCCTGAGCGTAAGGCGCCACGCGCCTGGAATCGAAGGGCGCTCAGGCCAGGATGGTCGTCGGGACGGCGACCCAAAGACCATCGAAACTGGCGATCGCTTTCGGCTACCTCGACCTACAGTCACGTAACGTGGATAAGCCTAAACTGTTTGGCAACCACCAACGCTAGAACTTCCAGACAAACAACGCCTGCACGACACGCTCATCCGTGGCGCCGTCCCCGAGCTTGTTCATCCAAAACTGATATTCAATGCCCAGGGAAAACCGTTCGTGCGCATTCCATCGCAATTGGGGTTGCGCAAGAATCCATGGCTCGACCGTGCCGCCGAACTCGTTCTGCCGCCCGCCGATATACTCCGCGTGCCCTTCAATGCTGAAACTGGCTTCGCCAATCTTGAAGGGCCGCATGAAATTGAAGTCGATCATGAACGAATCGGTTTCGCTCGGGGCCCCTCCGGAGGAGACGCCATCGCTGTCGTCAATATACGCCGTGAAGTCCAGATTGGCGAACGCGAATCCGCCAAGATCCAGGGACAGCCGCAGGCCGGGGAGGTACTTTTTGATACCGGGCTTGCGGGCCCAGTTGAAGCCGAGAATCACGCCGACGTCTGAAACGATTCCGGCCCCGATCTTCCGGCCCGTGATCTTGCCGAGGCTCAGGTTCGCGTACCACTCGCCATAGGTGTCGAAATCCTGAAACTCCGAATTCTGGGCATCGAGCGTATCGACGAAAAAATAGTTGTCCCCGTATTTCCATCCGCTGGCATGCTGCACCGTATAGATCAGATGGTACGCGTTCCCTCCGCCGGCAAAGGCCGGCACGGCCAGGTTGCCGTATTGCAGGTGCAGTTCGGTCCGGCTCCAGTCGAAGGCATAGGCAGGTGGGAGCAAGACGAATGACAACAGCGCCAACACCGGCGCGTAACGGAAATATTTGAGAGCTTTCATTCGGGAATCCCATGCGCCTGCGACAATTCCGTCTTGATCGGGAAGCGCATGGTCAGGTGGGCTTGCCACCCGGCATGATGAGTCACAGGGCTAGAACGAGCCTGAGACCGTCATCGATCGCGGTCATTCGCGTGGCACTCAGGAAGCCCAGCCGTTCGTCAAGATAGCCTTTGTCAATCGTCAGAAGTTGAGAAACGTTGACAATAGACTCCTCTTGCAGGCCACCCTCTGCCCGGTCCAGCCGGACGTTTCCCGGGACGGCGGCAAGCCTCAGGTTGGTCGTCACCACTGCCACGATCAGCGTTCGAATCCGGCTTTGGTTGAAGGAATCGGCCTGTACAACCACTACCGGCCGGCGAAACCCGGGCTCGGACCCACGCGGAACAGGGAGAGACGCCCACCAGATCTCACCTCTCCGCAAGACGGTCCTCCCGTACAGAACGATACTGAAGTTCCTCCAACACCATGTCCAGCTTGGACGCTTCGGTATCGTAAACGGCATTGAGTTGCTCCGTGACGTGCTCTTCTTGTTCCAGATAGGCCCTAACGGCTCTGGTGTAGAGTTCACTCCGCGAGATAGCCCTGCGCTTGGCGAATCGGTCTGCCTGTTGGAACACGGCATCCGGTATGGAGATAGCTGTTTTCATGAACCGGAGTATAACAACGGTAATACCCTGAGGGCAACCCAATTAACCTGACCGCTTTGACGCTTCAGGCAGGCGTGGCAAGGCCGTTCGGTTCGGGTTATCCGGTGACCGGCACCATGGGTCCGCGCTCGCCCAGAATATAGCGAATCACGTCCGTGATATCGAAGGCGAGGGAGACAACGATCGTGAGCACAAGTGCCGTCGTCGCCCAACCTACGTGCGCTGGGGATGCCAGACTGTCCAGAAACCTCAATGCAATTCCCCACTTACTGCTATAATATCTCCTGCAACAAAACCTGCTGAGGTGCAGAATGGAGTATCCGATGTCGTTGTCCTTCAACGACGACAAAGGAGCACCTTCCTATCGAGTAATATCCCGCAGAAGTCGTGTGGCCGCCACCGCGTACACCTGTTTGTCCAGCGCAAAGCTCTCCGTACCGGCGTGGATAAGGTCTATTCGACTCAGGTTCAGATCACGAAGAGCCAACCGCATGGAGCGAGTGCATACAGGGGCTGTCGTGCGTTTGATCTCGAAACCGCGAAGTTTGGTTCCTTGGCGTACTACAAGGTCCATTTCCGCCTCGGAATGCGTCGCCCAGAAATAGCACTGCCGGTCCCCGACTCCAAGCGCCTGAATAAGGGTTTCAATGATGAATCCTTCCCATGATGCCCCGATTTTAGGATGGCGTTCCAGTTCCGTGTGAGTCGTCACATTGAGGAGACGATGCAAAATGCCTGAATCGCGAATGTAAATCTTCGGTGATTTTACCTGGCGTTTGCTTATGTTTGCGCTCCAAGGCTTCAGGCCTCGCACCATGAACGTTGCTTCGAGTGCGTCGAGGTAGCGACGCACGGTATGGTGCGAAACGCCGAACGCCCGTGCGAGTTCCGAACCGTTCCAGACTTGAGCGTGATAGTGTGCAAGCATTGACCAGAAACGGTCAAGCGTCGGGCTTGGAATCGTAATCCCCAGCTGGGGAACGTCCCGTTCAAGGAAAGTTCGAATGAACTCCCCCCGCCATTCGTAGCTTTGCCTGTGACTGCGCGCGATAAACGAACGCGGAAAACCACCTCGAAGCCAGAGAAGATCCGCTTGACTTTCCGCAAGTTCTGACAAAGAGAATCCGGGAAGCTCGTAGTAGGCAATACGTCCGGCCAGAGTTTCAGAGCTTTGGCGCAACAAGTCGGGAGCCGCACTGCCGAGAACAAGAAAGCAGGCGGGGCGGCGGGGACGGTCGGACAACACGCGTAACGTGGGAAAAAGATCAGGCCGCCGCTGGATTTCATCCAGTACAACGAGACCTCGCAAGGGGGAAAGCGCCAGTAGCGGATCGGCAAAACGTGCAAGATCAGCAGTGGACTCAAGATCGAAAAAATGAGTCACGCCCTTTCGAGACCGGGCAAGCTCACGGGCCAGAGTCGTTTTCCCCACCTGTCGCGCTCCCAGCAGAGCGACGACGGGATGATGGGAGACAAGCCGTTTCAGCGCTTTCAAATGGGCGGAACGTTGAATCATTACGAGAAATAATATCATGAAAATTGGAAACAATATATCCAATTTTCATATTTTCAGAAAAAAGAAAAACGCGGTTCATCCCCGCACATGCGGGGAACATTTGCATGGTGAGCACGCTACTTGCAGACATCACTTATTGAAAGACAGATTCCTTCCTTCGACAGGTTCAGGGCAGGCACGGGGGCCTGCCCCTACAAAGAAGAATGGGCCCCTGACCCTGCCCTCTCCCACTGTATAGACCGGGGACATGGGTAACACCTGTTCGGAGACATAGGTAACACCTGTACAGTGCATGGTTCACCCCCAACTCGAAAGGGAGATCAACCATGCCATGGAAAGAGGGGTCCACGATGTCGCAGCGCAAAGAGTTCCTCGTGTCAGCGACGCAGCCCGCTCGTAATTTCCGCGCTCTGTGTCGCGCGTTCTCCATCAGCCTCAAGACCGGGGATAAATGGCTGGCCGGTATGCCGTCGAAGGCGAGCCCGGGTTACAGGCCCGCTCCCGGCGCCCCCAGCAGCAGCCCCAGCGCACTGCCGCCGTCCTGGAACAGGCGATTCTGCAACTCCGCACCGTCCATCCGACCTGGGCCGGCCGGAAGCTGCACGCGCGGTCTTGACAATTGTTCAATAAATCACAATCATAGAAAGGAGAATCCTCATGTCTGATACCATCATCTTTGACACCCACCGTTTCGTCAAGCGCATGACCGATGCTGGCATGGCGTCACCCATCGCCGAGGCCTTGGCCGACGAATATACACAACTCCTCGAGCGCAATCTCTCTACAAAACAAGACATCGCGCGGCTGGAAGGAACGACGCGTCAGGACATCGCGCGGCTGGAAGAAACGACGCGTCAGGACATCGCACGGCTGGAAGAAACGACGCGTCAGGACATCGCACGGCTGGAAGAAGCAACGCGTCAGGAAATCGCGCGGCTGGAAGAAACGACGCGTCAGGAAATCGCACGGCTGGAAGAAACGACGCGTCAGGACATCGCGCGGCTGGAAATCAGGCTCGCCGACTCGAAAGTCGAAATCATCAAGTGGAATGTCGGCACCATGTTCGCCTTCGGCGCCATCCTCCTCGCGCTGCTCAAATTTCTTTAACTCCTCTCACTCCTTTGCCCTGAGCCGCCGTCCTGTCGGACGCGGCCCGGTGGCGGTTCATCCCCGCACTCGCGGGGAACATTTGCATGGCGAGCACGCTACTTGCAGACATCACTTATTGAAAGACAGATTCCTTCCTTCGACAGGTTCAGGGCAGGCACGGGGGCCTGCCCCTACAAAGAAGAATGGCCCCCTCACCACGGCCCTCTCCCACTAGGGGCGAGGGTTCCAAATTGCGGGAATGACGGAACGGGGAAACTACGAGATCCTTCGCCTGCGGCTCAGGATGACAGGCCCCCTCACCCCAACCCTCTCCCAGTGGGAGAGGGAGAAGAAAGGTTACTGCGAGAGTTTGTTGAAGGCGTCCAAGGAGGCGACTTTGTAGCATTCGGCCATGGTGGGGTAATTGAAGACGGTGCTCATGAAGTATTCCAACCCGCCGCCCAGGCCCAGGACGGCCTGGCCGATGTGCACCAACTCCGTGGCTCCAAATCCGATGGCATGCACGCCCAGCAGTTGGCGATTCTTGCGATGGAACAGCAGTTTCAGAAGTCCGCTGTCGTCGCCCATGATATGGCCGCGCGCGATTTCCCGATAGCGGGCCATCCCCATTTCATAGGGCACTTTCTTTATGGTGAGGTTCTGCTCATTCTCACCGACCATGGAAATTTCCGGAACGGCGTAAATCCCGATGGGAAAATTCGACGTCATGGGCTCCGCCTTCATCCCAAAAGCGTGACAGGCCGCCAGACGACCCTGCTCGGACGACGTGGCGGCTAAACTGGGATACCCGATCACGTCACCGGCGGCAAAGATATGGGGCACGGTGGTCTGAAATCGTTCATTGACCTTCAAGCGGCCACGCTCGTCGGCCTCGAGGCCCGCCCGCTGCAACTCCAACGTTTCGGTCGCCCCAATGCGGCCGACTGCATACAGCACCAGATCGGACACGAGCTTTTTCCCCGATTCCAGATAAATGACGGCCTTCGTCGGTTTCCCTTCCGAACATTCCATCTGTTCGACTGTTTCCCCGAGTCGAAAGGTCACGCCGTAATTCCGCATCTGATGAATGAGTTCATCCACGATTTCGTTATCCAGGAATTCCAGGGGTCGCTGACGGGAATCCACCAGCGTTACGTCGACGCCGAGGGAGCCAAACATCGAGGCATATTCCAGACCGATCACCCCCGCCCCCACGACGACCATGGACCGGGGCAGACGCTCCAAGCCCATCACTTTATCACTGGTGATGATCTGCGGATGCTCGTCCTTCATGCCGAGCGGCGGGGCGGGCACGGTACCCACGGCAACAACGATGTGTTCTGCCTGAACCCATTGCAGGGCCTCCTCTGCAAAGACTTGAACGGTGTGCGCGTCAATGAACGATGCTTCCCCGCGGACCACCGTGATGTCGTTGCGTTCCAGTTGCCGTTGCACCACCTCCCCTTCGCGTTCCACCACTTCGTTGACTCTCGCAAACAACTGATCAACCCCGGGACGGGATGGCACGGCAAATCCATGACGTTTGCGAAATTGTTCGGCTTGCCGGCCAAACGCCAGCACGGCCTCCCGAAAGGTCTTACTGGGAATGGTGCCCGTATCCAGACAGACGCCCCCGACCACCCGTCGTTTTTCAATGATGACCACGCGCTTGCCCAGCTTCGCCGCTTGCACCGCGGCCCGCTGGCCAGCCGGCCCGCTTCCGATGCACAGAAGATCGGCGTCTATCATGTCACGTATGGCTTTTGGCATATTCGGCTACCTCAGGGCTTGGAACCCATTGACTTGTTAATGGTTGTTGAGGGTATCAGAATGTTGCGGATCGGTTTTTGTATTTTTGATAATATTATCCATTGGGGCATGATGAATCCACTAAAAAATTGCCTGAGGCCTGCGGGCCGGCACACAGACCGGCCCCTACTGATTTCCATGGCACGATGATCAGGTTATCTTTCCGCCGAACTTCCAACCGGATGCTGCCGCTCAGCCTGGTGGCCGCGGGTCTCATGCTCACGGCTATTGTGGTATACCGGTCGGAGGTTCCGCAATGTGAACCGCAAGCGGCCGAAGCCAAGCTGACCACGTTTAACGATCAGGGCATCCACGGCACGAGCCGCCCGCCCAGCCTGTCCAACCTGCTCTGGGTCCACGTCGGATCTCGATGGCACGCGCTGCCGCTTGCCGAGAAACAAGCGCTGGATAAAGTCGTCCGCTGTGCCGCAACCACGCTCGACGACCAAGGACGGGCCACGTGGCAAGCCGCCTACTATGACAACACAACCGGCGCCATCGTCGCACTGACAAGCCGGGAATACGGGTTTCGGCTGAAAAATGCAAAATAGCCGTGGAGTGGACAGGTCCTCCCTGTCATCCCTGTCCGTGTGCATACCAATCACTGAATTGCGTCTTTCCCGACACGCCTCCACTTTGCCATCCATGCTATAATATACGTGGCCATGCGTATTCTGATTGTCGAAGACGAACCCAAGGTCGCTTCCTTTATTCGCCGCGCGTTGGAAGAGGAGAGTTACGCGGTGGACGTGTGTTCCGACGGCATCCAGGGTCGGGACCTGGCATCGGAAGTCGACTATGACCTGATCATCCTGGATCTCATGCTGCCCGGCCTGCCGGGAATCGACGTGCTGCAAGCCGTCCGGGACGCCAAGGTCACCACTCCGATTCTCATTCTGACCGCGCGTTCGAAAGTGGACCAGCGCGTGAAAGGGTTGAACGCCGGCGCGGACGACTACCTGACCAAACCCTTTGCCATTGAAGAGTTGATCGCCAGGGCCCGGGCATTGTTGCGTCGAGCCAGTGGAGACTCGGCCGGTCTATTGCAGGTCGACGATCTCATCCTGAATCCCACCAACCATGAAGTCACGCGCGGCGGGCAACGGATTGACCTGACCTCGAAGGAATACGCGTTGCTGGAATACATGATGCGCAACTCGGGACGCGTCCTCACGCGCCCGATGATTGCCGAGCACGTGTGGGACCTGGATTTCGACACCTTCACGAACGTCATCGACGTCTATATCAGTTATCTCCGAAACAAAATCGATCGCGGCTATGACCGGGGGCTCATCCATACCGTCCGCGGCAGCGGCTATACACTGAAGTTGACCGATGCCTAGCCCGCATTTCTCGCCAGCCTCCATCCGCGTCCGGTTGACCATCTGGTATGGCGGGGGCTTGGCCTTGATCATGATCCTGTTCGCCGGAGCGCTCTACGTGGTCATGTCACGCGCGTTGCAGGATCAGGTCGACCGGTCCCTTGAGGAAGCGGCTATCGCTGCCTCCCGGTCTCTCGAAGAGCACCGATTCGGCCCGTTTCTATTGTTGGATGACCTGACCCAGGCTTTCCCCGAACTGGCCCTCATCGACAAGTTCTTCCAGATTTTCGGCCCGCAAGGGCAAATCACCCTCCAGTCCGCCAACATCAAAACGCGGAACATTCCACTCAGTCAGACCGCCCTCCAATCTTCCCTGCAAGGCCGTGCCGTCTTCGAAACCGTGCGGTTCCATGATGAAATTTCCATTCGACTCCTCTCGTATCCCATTCGACATGGGGATGCTCTCGTCAATATTTTGCGAGTCGGCACGTCCCTGCGCCCCGAAGAAGAAATGCTGGCTCGCCTGGTGTTCGTCCTGCTCATCGGCTCTCCGTTGGCCGTGGTGGTCAGCATGTTGGGCGGCTGGTTTTTAGCCGGACGGGCATTACGACCCGTCGATACCATCACCCTGGCCGCTCAACGGATTGCCGGAGGCGATCTCACCCAGCGGATCGAAACCTCGTCGAAAGACGAAATCGGCCGCCTCGCGAATACGTTTAACAACATGATCGGCAGGCTGGAAACTTCGATTCGCCAAATCCGTCAATTCAGTGCCGATGCGTCACACGAATTACGCACCCCGCTGACAATCACGAAGGGTGAAACCGAACTGGCGTTGCGAAAACCCCGTTCGCCGGAAGTTTACCGGGAAGTCCTGGAAAGCAACCTGGAAGAAATCGACCGGATGAGTCGCATTGTGGAAGAACTGATGTTCCTCTCACGCGCCGACCTCGGGGAGGTGCAGGTCGCGTCGGAGCCCGTACAACTCGATGCGTTGGTCCAGGAGATTCACATGCAAGCCATGGTCCTCGGAAAGGCGCGGCAGGTTAAAACGACCCTGGGGCAGGTCGAACCGCTCCAGGTGTTGGGAGACGAATGGCGGCTTCGGGAGCTGATCCTGAACGTTGTGGACAACGCCGTCAAATATTCATCGCCAGGCGGAACCGTGGAGATCAGTTTAACGCAAGACCACGGAATGGCTCGCATTAGGGTTCGGGATCATGGGATCGGCATGACTCCGGAAGAACAACGTCTCATCTTCGACCGGTTTTACCGAACTGACGCCGCACGGGCGCACGCGCAAAAAGGGACCGGCCTTGGGCTGTCGATCTGCAAATGGATTGTCGAAACGCACCACGGCACCATCGAAGTCACCAGCACGTTCGGCCAAGGCTCCTGTTTTACGATTTCTCTTCCCCTGTTGGCTCCCGCCCCTGTTGCCTGACCATTTCTACATTTTCTTTCCCCCCCTCCTGACTGACTAATCCGACCTGCTCGCTGTCATTCCCGACGTTAGTAATCGGGAATCCAGTGTCTTTTATTTCACGGACGAAGAAAGAAGCAAAGACCCTGGATCCTCGATTAAGGATGTCGAGGATGACAGAAAGGGAAATCGATCATTCCGAATTAGAAATTTTTAATCCGCGATTAATTTTCCTTTCATGTTCCGGTGCTACAACTGTTTCAGAACAGGGTGAACACAGAGGTTCGCCCCTACATAAAGAGAAAGAAACCAGGGCGAACACCGCCCTTACATAATAAAGGAGGAACCCATGAAACAATCGCTGTACCGTTCATCGTCCACGTCGCTCACCGAGACGCAGGGCAGGAAGAATTTCCTGATCGCTCTCACGGTGAGCTTGTTGTTTACGGGAATGCTGGTCGCCGCGTTTTCGACCGGCGCGGTGGGATCGCCGGCGCAACCCGCAGTTCCGACCCCGGCTCCTTCCATGACGCAAACCAGCCCGTCCGATACCGATGTCGGACGCGGGTTCGCACACATTGTCAAAGCCGTCAGGCCGGCCGTCGTCAATATCACCGCCTCCAAGGTTATGGGCGCCGGACTCTCTGACGTGCCGGATCTCCCCGGTCGCCCCGATTGGTTCAAGCACGGCCCGCAGGAGAAACATTACTTTGGGATGCCTCCCGTTCCCAACCCCTGGCAGGAACATCGAGGGACCGGGATAGGCTCCGGAGTCATCGTGAGTCCCGAGGGGTACGTGGTCACCAACCACCACGTGGTCGAAGGAGCCCAATCGGTAACGGTTGCCTTGTTCGACAAACGGGAGTTCGCCGGTTCGATTGTGGGGAGCGATCCGCAAACGGATTTGGCCGTGATTAAAATTCAAGGAGACAACCTCCCGTTCATCGCCTGGGGCAATTCGTCCAAACTCGAGGTCGGGGATTACGTCCTCGCAATCGGAAGTCCATTCGGGCTGCACTCCACGGTGACACAGGGCATCGTGAGCGCGAAGGGTCGCGGCGTCGGCATCACGCAATATGAAGACTTCATTCAAACCGATGCCGCGATCAACCCCGGGAACTCCGGCGGCGCCCTGGTCAGCATGCGTGGCGAACTGGTCGGCATCAACACCGCCATTCTCTCAAGGACGGGCGGATACCAGGGCGTCGGATTGGCCATTCCCGCCGGCATCGGCCAACACGTCTATACGAGCCTGGTGACGACGGGGAAAGTCACTCGCGGGTTTTTGGGCGTCGGGATTCAAGCCGTCACGCCTGAACTGGCCAAGTCGTTTCACCTGGACCATCCGGACGGCGCCATTGTGACGGACGTCCGTGACGCAAGCCCGGCGGACCAAGCCGGACTCCGGCGAGGCGATACCATCATTCGCTATCAGGAACAGCCGATTGCCGGTCCCAGGGAATTGCAGCGGGCGGTCACCATGACCCCGGTCGGGACCGAGGTTGCCATCACGGTCATGCGTGACGGAGCCGAACAGACCTTGCGCACGACGATCGTTGAACATCCGATGGGACAACGGATCGCCGCCTCGCAGCAACCCGATGCGGAGTCTCGCTTGGCCGGGCTGACCGTGGAGGATCTCACTCCCCGCACGGCCAAACAACTCGGCGTTGACGGCCACGTCGCGGGCGTCGTGGTCACGGACATTCGTGCGGGCAGCCAGGCTGAAAAGGCCGGACTCGTTCAAGGCGACGTGATACGCGAGATCAATCATACGCCGGTGGAATCGTCGCAAGACTTTCGACAAACGGTGAACGCCTTGCCGAAGGAGCAAACGATTCTCCTGTTTATCAACCGTCAAGGAACGTCGCTGTTCCTGACCGTCAAGGTGTAACCGGGAAAGCATCGGAGGGACCGACGACCGTTGATCCCTCCGATTTCCCCGGAATCGGATCATTTTGTCGCGAGAGAGGAGAGAGCCATGAACAAAACCGACAACCAAGCGTTTGACGTCGACAAGGGAACGTATCAACCTCCCACGAACGGCAAGCTCTCGAATTATTTTCCTCACGGGACCCCGACGCTGGATACCAGGATCGAGGATTTCGACGAAAAAGGTGAAGACAAGGAATCCAAAGACGCTGCGCTGGAACCGATCTATTTTCGTACCTTCAGGTCACGCCCACTTCTGAACAAAAAGGAGGAATTGGAACTGGCCAAACGGATTGACGAGAGCAGCCAAAACATCCGGGCCGTGCTCGCCCAAGCCATTCGAGACGTCAACGCCCTCGGCGACAGGCCTGAGTTTCATGAAGCGTTGCATTCCCTGACCGAGATTCGGAAATTGAGCGGCTTATCGGCCCCTGCCCTGAACGAGGCGAAAGAACGCTTGTCCGGACTCAGCAGCGCCTTGCCCGGTCGCGGATTGAAAGCCCGCATGATCGGGAAACGCCTGCGAGAACTTCAACGCGAGTTGGCTGACAACCGCGCTCAATTGGAAGAGGCCAAGGAAGAGTTGGTTCAACGCAACCTTCGCCTTGTCGTCGATATTGCCAAACGCTTTACGGGACGCGGGCTGGCGTTTCTCGATCTCATCCAGGAGGGAAACATCGGATTGATGCGGGCGGCCGAACGGTTTCAATACCGGAAGGGATTCAAATTCAGCACGTATGCCACGTGGTGGATCCGCCAGGGTATGTTACGCGCCGTGGCCGACCAGTCCCGGACCATCAGGGTTCCGGTTCATGCAACCGAAACGTGGCAACGCATGATCAAGGTTTCCCATCGTCTGGCACAAAAGCTGGGGCGCGAGCCCGGTCACGAGGAAATTGCCTTGGCTTTGGCCACCAATCCCGAACGGGTGCAGCAGACGATGCAGGCGTTCTTAGAACCGATTTCTTTTGATCAACCCAATACCGACGGGGAAACGTTCCTGGAAGACTGTCTCCCGGATGACAATGCTCAGGCTCCTGATGCCAATATCCAGGAAGAACAGATGAGGTCTCAACTTCATCGTTTGCTTGGGTTCCTGACGCCACGAGAAGAACAGGTGATCCGGTTGCGTTTCGGCATCGACAACGGCAAATCCCGTACGCTCGAAGAAGTGGGAAAGCTCCTGAACGTGACGCGCGAACGGATCCGGCAAATCGAGGTGCTGGCCCTGAAAAAACTCCGCGAGCCGGTCATCAAAGAGCAACTGGCGGTAATGTGTTGACGTGAGCAGTTGTCGAATCCGCCAGACCCGCCAGGTCCAGGAGGAAGGCATAGATGAAGGCCAGTTCTTTGTATCGCCGGAACCGGCCGGACGCTCCTCCGTGGCCCGCATCCATGTTGGTTTTGAGGAGCAACCGGTTCCCATCGGTTTTCGCGCAACGCAATTTGGCCACCCATTTCGCGGGCTCCCAATATTGCACTTGGGAATCATAGAGCCCCGTGGTAACGAGGAGATGCGGATAGGCCTGTTCCGTGACGTTGTCATACGGCGAATAGGACAGCATGTACTCGTAATCTTCTTTCCGGTTGGGATCCCCCCATTCATCGTATTCTCCCGTGGTCAGGGGAATTGACGTATCCAACATCGTGGTCATGACGTCGACAAACGGGACTTGCGCCACCACCCCGTGAAACAGGTCAGGCCGCACGTTGATCACCGCCCCCATGAGCAACCCGCCGGCGCTGCCACCCATGGCATACACGTGCTCTTTTGCGGCGTAGCCTTGTTGCGCCAAGTGTTCGGCACAGGCGATAAAATCCGTGAACGTGTTTTTCTTGTGAAAGAGTTTCCCTGACTCATACCAGTCACGACCCAACTCCTCCCCGCCCCGCACGTGCGCAATCGCAAACACGAATCCCCTGTCGAGCAGGCTTAAACGCGGAGAGCGAAAGTCCGCATCCATGCTGATGCCGTAGGACCCGTATCCATACAGCAGGAGCGGGTTCGCTTCGGGTTTTCGGAGCGTTTTCCGGTACACCAACGAAATCGGAATCCGTTGTCCGTCCGGTGCCGAGGCCCACGTTCGTTCGGTGGCATAATGCGAGATCTCGAACCCGCCCAGAACTTCTTCCCGCTTCAGCAGGACCTTCTCACGGGTGTTCATGTCATAGTCATAAACCGACTCCGGCGTGGTCATGGAAGTATATTCGTACCGCAAGGCGGATGCATTGAAATCATGATTGTCCCTCAACGCCGCCGCATACGCGGGTTCCCCGAAATCCACGTAGTGTTCGCAGGCTCCTTTCGCCGGTATGACGCGGAACCGCACCAACCCCTGGTGCCGTTCTTCCGTCACCAGGAAATCCCGGAATAGTTCAAAGGATTCAAGTAGAACGTCGTCACGACAGGGAAGGACTTCCTGCCACGACGACCGGTCCGTCTGCCGAAGCGGCGTCTTCATGAGACGGAAGTTCTTCGCCTGCCAGTTGGTCCGAATATAAAACGCGTCCCGGTCATGATCCACGTCGTACTCATGAAACCGCTCGCGAGGCAGAAACACCGAAAATTCGCCGGCCGGATCGTCCGCCGAAAGATAGCGATATTCCGTGCTCACGGTTTGATGCGACGCAATCATCAGGTACTGTTTCGACTTGGTCTTGAAGACGGTCGTGGAAAACGTCTCGTCCGCTTCTTCGAATACCAGGACGTCGGAGGACGGATCATGGCCCAGCCGGTGTCGAAACACCTGAAACGCGCGCAGGGTATCCGGGTCCTGTTTGCCGTAGAACAGCGTCGCGTTGTCGTTGGCCCAAGCGAGGTTGCCCGTCACGTTTTCCAACACGTCGTCCAACAACTCGCCGGTTTCCAGGTTCTTGAAGCGCACCGTGTAGATGCGCCTCCCCTGCGTATCGAACGCATACGCAAGCAGATCCTGGGCAAAACTCACGGCCGTCCCGCCGATGGCAAAATATTCATGACCTTCGGCCAACGTGTTCACGTCCAACATCAATTCTTCCTTGGCATCCAACGTCTCTCTCTTCCGGCAGTACAGGGGATATTCCTTCCCTTCCTCGTATCGCGTGTAATAGTCGTAGTCATCGAGCTTGTAGGGGACGGACACGTCGGTCTGTTTGATCCGGCCCTTGATCTCTTTAAACAGGGTTTCCTCGAACGTCGCCCGGTGGGCCATGACTGCCCGGGCATAGGCGTTCTCTTCCTCGAGATAGGCCAACACGTCGGGGTTGTCGCGCCCGGACAACCAATAGTACGGATCTACCCGTGACCGGCCGTGTTCTTCCAGGGTCGTGGGAATCGTCTGGGCCATGGGAGGATTCAACGCTTCGGAAGACGGGATTCTGTTAACCGGCATGAAATGCTCCTTGTCGGGTCCCGGGTCAATCGTCCACTCGGATGGGTTGATGACGCAATTGCTTGACCCGTCCTCGCTGTTTTTTCTGATCCAGTCGCTTTTCAATGGAACGTTGGGAGACGCGGGTTTCTTTTCGGACCTTCCGGGGAGCCAAAGCTTCATGCAAGAGACGACGGAATTTGTCGACCAAGTCGGCTCGATTCAGGGCTTGGCTCGCAGCCCGTTGAGCGTGCAGATACAACACTCCTTCCTTGTTGATCCGGGTTTGGAGCTTTCTGCTGATCACGGACTTTTGCCAGGCGGTTAACGACGGTGAACGCCGGACGTCAAAATGCAACGTCACGCGCGTATTCACCTTGTTGACGTTTTGCCCGCCCGGGCCACTACTGCGTGACGCGCGAAAGCGGAGTTCCTGTTCAGGAATCGCTAGCTGGGGTGTGACAACAATCACTCGTTTCCTCCTGATATTGACCGAACGGGACAACCGCAATCAGGAGGGGCAGATTAAACGAGCGGGACATCCCCCGGCTCCCCCACAAGGGGGGAGTCGGGGGAAGTGGCACCGGCACGTTCAGCGCAGACGCCCCTTAGCCCTTGACGTCGATCGCGATTGATTTGGGTTTGGTTTCTTCCCGTTTGGGAACCTGGATGGTCAGCACGCCTTTCTCATACCGCGCCGTCGCCTGATCCGGGTTGACGTAGTCGGGAAGACGAAAATTCCGGGCAAACGATCCGTACTGCGCTTCACGGAAATGATAATTATCCCGGTCTTCCGTGCGTTCCTCTTTCCGCTCTCCGTGCAGTTGCAACGTATCGTCGGTCACGGAGATCTTCACGTCCTGCATGTCGATACCCGGCAATTGGGCTTCGACAAACAAGTGCTCTTTGTCTTCATAGACGTTCACCGGCGGAACCCAATTGGTCACCGACCCTTGCGGATCATCCCATTGAGGACGCCGAAACGGTTGCGTGTTCCACCAACCCATGGTTCGTTCGAGTTCTTGAAACGGATTCCATTTGACCAACATATCGCACCTCCTCTTGTTCGCGTTTGCTAGTTCCATTGATGCGCTTCTACGTTTCCAGATAAATCCCGCCTGCAAAAAGTCAAGGCCCGGCGACTGTCTTCGTCTTCGTCTTCGTCTTCGCCTTTTCCTTACCATCCTGAGCGAAACGCCAAATCCATCATTGATATGAAAAGGATAAGCCACGACATCACGAACCGTCATTCCTGCGAAAGCAGGAATCCAGGGTCTTTCTCCTTGCGAAGAAAGAGAAGAAGAGGCACGCCTACGAGGATTCGGGGTTGGGCTGGGGAGGGGTTTGTTGAATCACATTGAAGTCTTTTTGGGTGATGAAGTAGCCATTGGCAAACAATCGGAACTCATACCGGCCCGGAGCCGGAAAGACCAAGGCGGGAAGATTCACGCCGAAATCGTGAATCTGCAGCCGGTCTTTGATTTCGACCAACGGCAATGACGCGGTCCCGATGAGTTGATCCTGATCCAAATACACGAGACGGAGTTCGAATTCATATTGCCCTTCCGCGTCCGTCAAACAGAAATAGACGCCCATCTGGGGATGCTGGCAGGGAAATCGTGGCGCCCACAAGTGCGTGAACGTGCCGATGATGCTCTTCTTTCTGGTGAAACTGTCCAGGATGACGGAATCGCATACCAAAAAGGCCTGCACGATGGGTTTGACAAGTTCTTCCATCAAATGTTTCCTCTCCCGTGTTAGACTTACACCAGACTCATTCCGGACGCAAATTCTGTCCCATCCGTCAAGGCGCCGGGAAAATCACGCGAGTGCCGTTTTCACGCTGAGATACAGGATCATCACCTCGATGGCGTGGGCTGCAATTACGGCCACCAGATTCCTCCGCCACAAAAAGAGACCCGCCCAAATGAGTCCGTCCCAGACGGCAATCCAGTGAAGATCCCGAAACGTCATCACCATGAATGGATCGAATGCAAATACCAGGGCCGACGCCAACATCGCTACGATCGAACTAAGGCGAAGGCCGCGTGTACCCGTCACCGGCAGCCACCGGCAACAGCAATACTCCAGCCGGCCCAGGAGAAATCCTCGAAAATTCAATTCAACAGCGATCGCGATCAGGACCGTGAACCAGGGGATCATCACGAACAGGGGCATCCGGGCATGAGGCGTGCCGGCCAAAAACAGTACGTCGCCACCGAGAGCCGGCACCACCCACAGGATTACGGTCGAGTTGACCACTCCCAGGATGCACCCCGTCCCGATTCCCCACCCGACGCCCTGCTTCATGTTGCCCCGGGAAAGTCCCAGCGCCGGCAGCACATCGGTATTGGCTTTCCACCAAATGAACAGCACCCCGTATGCGGCGAACTGCGGCACGAATTGCAGGACCGGGTGCTGTTGCGTCGAAGCAGGGAGAAGATAAAAGCCTCCCGTCAGACCAATCGGCACCAACGCCAGCCACGCCACCCGTTCATCGGTTGGCATGACACTTGGCCACTGTTTTGGTCTCCCCCATGATACAGCGGCATTCCTGCCCAGTTCGCTCATTCTCCTCGTCGGGCCTCTCCTTTTGTCACCTTGCGGCAAGAGACTTGTTCTTCGTATGATCTCCGTCGGAAACCCATTGGCAAACATTCATCCATTTGGTGAGATTCATGCACAACCCAGTTCCCTTTCAGCGTTCTCGTATTCCTTTCCGTCGTCCTTCACCGGAGACGGTCCATTGGCTTTCACGTGGCCTCATGCTCGGTTTCGCAGCCGTGGCCCTTACCCTGTGTGCGGGCGTTTCCGATCTTTTCGCTGAAGACACCGGGCCCTTGAAGGAACTGCCCCGCGCCGTCTTGCGGCACACTCCTCCGATTTTTGAGGAATGGACTTTTGAAAAACACCTCGATGCGGCTCTGCCACCGGGGTTTTCCGCCCATACCCTGGGAGACGGATATCCGGGGGAATGGACGATTACAACGGATGACGACGCTCCCAGCCGTACTCACGCGCTGCTTCAACCGACCCCCTGTTCGAAACCCGGCTGTTATCAACTACTCATCAACGACACGATTCACGTGGAATACCTCGACCTTTCGGTGGGCATGCTTTCACAACTCGGGACACCGACTTCGGCAGCCGGCCTGATACTGAACTTCCAGGACCTCGACAATTTCTATGCCGTCATCGTTTATCCGGCCAGCAACATGCTCAAGGCCTATCGTTTTGACGACGGGAAACCTGTCCTGATCAAGGAGCACGAGGTCCTTCCGAAAAAACGAACCCCGTGGCATTTCCTGCGTGTCCAGAGAAATACGATCGTCAGCAAGGATTTTTTCGAGATTTCATTTGACAACCAATTCTTCCTTTCCGTGTATGACTCCAAGTTGCGGACGGGCCGGATCGGAATCATGACCACCGGGGACGGGAAATTCGCTTTCGACAATCTGCGAGTCGTGGAATTGGTCACCAGCGAGCCGCTTTCCCGGCCACCGGCATATTGAAACAGCTGGATGCCCTGATTCCCCTCCTTTGTAAGGAGGGGTGAAGGGGAGGTAGAGCCTACAGGTAACCTGGCGAAACCCCTTGCCTCATGGTCGGTTGGCTCTACCCCACCTGACCTCCCCTTACAAAGGGGAGGAAAAAAAGAAAACCGGCATTCAGCCGTCATTCAAAAGATCCAGCAACGTTGCCGGATCAGAAGCCACGCGAATCAACGCCCGATTGTCCGGAGCCAAAAAGCCTTCGCGCGTCTGATGATCCAGAAACGCCAGAAAGAGATCGTAAAATCCGTCCACGTTCAACAGCCCGCAGGGTTTCCGGTGCAACTCGAGTTGACGCCAGGTAATCATCTCACAAAATTCCTCCAGGGTCCCGTAGCCGCCGGGCAACGCGATAAAGGCATCGGACAAATTCTCCATGAGGGCTTTGCGCTCATGCATCGATCCCACCACGTGGAGCACGGATACGTCATGCCGGGCCCATTGTTTGTCCACCATGAATTCCGGAATGACGCCGATCACCCAGCCGTTCCCGGCCCGACAGGCGTTCGCCAGCACCTCCATTAGCCCGATGTTGCCACCCCCATAGACCAAACCCATCCCGCGTGCCGCCAGTTCTTTGCCCAGCAGCCCGGCTATCCCGGCATACCGACTGTTCGAGCCGGTACCGGAGCCACAAAACACACAGACATTGTTCATGGATACACGTCGGAGAACCGGTTACGATTGAGCGTCAACGTCCACAGCAAGCAACGAGTAAGGATCGACCCTTGCTCCGTTCAGGCGCACGCCCCAATGAAGATGCGGGCCGGTCGCCCGTCCCGTGGAGCCGACCTTCCCGATCACCTGCCCTTTTTTCACGACCTGGCCATGCGCGACGTCCACGCTGGATAGGTGAAAATACATGGAAAAGAGACCAAGCCCATGATCCACGATCACCCCTTTTCCCGAAAAGAAGTGATCCGTCGTGAGGCGCACGATCCCAGCGTTCATGGCTACGACGGGCGTTCCTTTGGGCGCCGCGATGTCTTCACCGCTATGGGGTTTTCTGGGTTGGCCATTGATGACCCGGCGACTGCCGAATCGCCCGGAAATTTTCCCCCGGACCGGCTCCACAAACCGGCCCTTCCACAGGGGATGCGGCACGAAACCCGCAAAAGCCTCGTGAACGGCTTTGGATTCGGTTTTGACCCGCGCCAGGGTTTTCTTATCGAGATCTACCATTTTGGAGGGCAACGTCAACCGTTGCTCGGGATACTCTTCTTTCATTACCAACACCGTCAGACTCCGGCGTTCCGTCCGTTGGGGATAGACGACGTCGATTGTGAGTTCATACCGGCCGGGGCGGTCCTGCATATCCAATCCCAGCAGTCCGGCATACGTTTGCTCCCCGACGGGGAAAAAAGTCAACGTGCGTTTTAAAAATTGCCCTTTGACCAAATCCGGCCGGTTCTTGACGGGAATCGTCACCAGCACCACTGTTCCTTGTTTGCCGCCGACTTGTCCGCCGGCCCCCACGGAGTACTGCGGCCCTTCCTCGAACAACAGGCTGATCGGGAACACGCTCGCCAGCACCAACGCCAGTGCCACAAGCCACGGACGAACGGTCGCACGGGACGAAAAGACAGGGAAATTCATGTCACATCCGGAGGGACGCGGGAGACACCTGGGCCAACAATTCATCCACCCGCCGGTTGAACGCACAAAAGGGATCCATGCACAGGATCGTTTCTTCCCAATAGCCGTTTAATTTCAAGTACGTCCAATCGACCGTGTAGGACCGGTTTTTGGCCCGGGCGAACCGGATAAAGTCGCCTCGCACCTTGGCGCGGGTGGACTGGGGCGGCATGGACGTGGCGCGTTCCACGGCTTCCTCATCCACCATCTTCACCGTCTTTTCGTGCGCCTCCAAAATGTAATAGAGCCCGCGCTTCCGGTTCACATCGTGATATTGCAGGTCCATCATCGCCACCCGCGGGTCATCCCACTCACATCCTTTTCGCTCGATGTATGACTGGATGACCCAGCGTTTTGTCACCCAATCGATTTCCCGCACCAACTGCATGGGATCATCCTCCAACGCATTCAACACGCGTTCCCATTCCGTCAGGACGTCGGCCAACACCTTATCATAGGGCCGGGCGTGGAGAAATTCCGAGGCCTTTTCCAAGTAGATGCGCTGGATCTCCAGCGCGGACAACTCCCGCCCGTCATCCAACTTCACCTTTTTCTTCAACGTGGGGTCCCGGGAAATCTCCCTGATAGCCTTGACGGGATCTTCCAATTCAATGCTCTTGATAAAATACCCGGCCTCGATCATGGACAGGACCAAGTCCGCAGTGCCGATCTTCAGGTACGTGGCAAACTCCGACATATTCGAATCCCCAAGAATGATATGGAGACGTCGATACTTTTCGGCGTCGGCATGCGGTTCATCCCGCGTGTTGATGATGCTGCGGGACGAGGTGGTGGAAGACGATGTTTTTTCATGAATATGCTGGGCCCGCTGGGACAGAAAGTAGTGCGGTTTACCCGACACCTTCAGCACTTTCCCGGCACCTGAATAAATCTGTCGCGTCACGAAAAACGGGATGAGCTGTTCTGCCACTTTCCAAAAATCCACGTCACGCTGCATCAGAAAATTTTCATGACACCCGTAGGTATTCCCCAGGGAATCCGTGTTGTTCTTGAAAATGTAGATGTCGCCGGCGAGGCCTTCTTCCCGGAGACGTTCTTCCGCTGCCGGCAGGCATGATTCGAGTATCCGCTCCCCGGCTTTTTCATGCACCACCAACTCGAAAATGTCATCACATTCCGGTGTGGCATATTCGGGATGACACCCGGTGTCCTGATAAAACCTGGCCCCATTCGTAAGGAAGGCATTGGACGGCCAACTGTTCGGGATCAACCCTTCGAAGATGTATCCCAGGATTTTTTCAATGGGCAGGTACACCCGGCCATTGGGTGAAAACGTGAGACCGTATTCACACTCCAGTCCGAAAATGCGTTTCATGAACTCATGTTAGCATAGATCGGGGATCCAGAGTCTTTGTTTTTGTAGTTGGAGCCGTGGAATTCAGGTGGGACGACACACAGGTCGTCCCCTACGAAACCCTGTAGGGACAACCCCCTGTGGTTGTCCTTTCTGGGCAGGGCAGGCACAGGCCGGCCCTGAACCCCCCTTCCCCCCTTATCAGGGGGGCGAGGCTTGCGGCCGGCCTGCTCAGGGCGAAGCGGGGCTGCCGTCCCCCGCGCCCGGTGCGCCTCACCAGCGGCCGGTGACATCCAGGAGCAGGCTGTGCGCCGGCACGACCCCGGCACTCTCCTGTCGCGTCGCCGTGACGCCCACGGCCAGCGTGGTGGCGCGCCAGAGGCCTGTCGAAGGGGCCGCCGGCGTCAGCCGCCAGCCCACCCGGTAGTCGCGAGTCCCCGTGGCCAGGCCCAGCCCGACATGCGGACTGCCAGTGAACCGGCCGCCCAAAACCGGCACTCCATACGCGGCCTCGGCCATCCACCGGCTCGTCGCCGCGCTGCCCTGACGTTGCGCCAGCGGAGTCGCGGCAAACAGCGCCTCCACCCCGCCCGTGGCCGCTCCGCCCCAGTCCTGGCGCAGGGTCACCGAGGGACCGCGCTGGGTGACCGGGTCCGGCTGATACACCAGCGACGCGGCCACGCCCTGATCCTTGAAGTCGTCTGCCGCGTGGGCCAGCAGCGTCCGGCCGTCGACGTCCAGCGTCAGGCCGACCGCCGGCACCCGCCAGGCGAGGCCGCCGCCGAGTTCCACCCCGAAGCCGGTCTCGGCGTCCCCGCCGTCATGGCGCGCCCCCACGGCCAGCCGGGGCGTCACTTGGCCCCCTTCGTCCAGCGTGACGCGATAGCTCCCCTCCAGACCCAGCCGGAGCCGGGTGACATCGGACTCCGAGGCCGCCAGGTCCTGGGTGTGCTCCGAGTCGGTCCCGGCCCACAGCGCGTCCGAGGTCAGCGCCAGCACCGGCCCGGGACTTCCCGCCGGCGGCGCCAGCAGCCGGCCCCGCAGCCCGGCCGCGGCCATGGTCCAGTCCAGGTCGGTCTTGTGCGTCCCGCCTGTCTCCGGCGTCAGTGTCACCGTGCCCGCGCCATAGCCCGCGGCGCCCCAGAGTCGCAGCCGCTCCGTGGCCTGGAAGGCCGCATACGGCACCGCCGCGGTCAGCGACGCCTTGACCCGGCCGTCTCCCGCCCGCACGGCTTGGTCGCAGAGGACCTGCATGGCCGGCGCACACCGGGCCGGGCCGGTCTGCGTGTCGGTGTAGGCGCCCCGGCCCGCGCTGTGCAGCAGCGCCACGCCGACCAGCCCCCGGCCGCGCGCATAATCCGCCCCCAACAGGCCGGTGGTCACGTCCCCGTCGAGCGAGAAGGGGCCTTCCCGGCCGTCGAAGGTCGCCAAGGCCGTCCGGCCCCAGAGCGCCATGCTGCCGCCCGTGGCGTCCGGTTGCCCCGTGAGGGTAAACCGGCTCCCCCGCAGGACCTCCCGCACCGTCAGGGTCTGAGGTTGGCCCGGAGTCCCGGTACCGATGCCCCCAGCGCGTCCGTCGAACGCCGGCCCCAGACCCGAGCCGACGTCACGGTCGGCGTGCCCGCCGAAGCGCTGCGCGAGGGTGGCCAGCGTCAGCGCCACTTGCCCGTTGGGCACGCTCGCCCCGGCCCCCGGTCCGCCGAAGGTGAACGCCTGTCCCGCCAGCGTGCCCTGCGCCCCGGGGGTCCGCGGGGCCGCCAAGCGGCCGGCCAGGCCGTCCAGCGCCTGCTGCGCCACCGTCCGCCCGAAGCGGCTGAGCCACGCCGCCGGCATCGGATCGTCGTTCACGATGGTCCCCATGGCCACCCCGTCGGCGATCCGCGCGCCGCGGGCGTTGTACAGCGCGACCTCGAACGTCTCCGCGCCCTCGTCGTGACTGTCGTTGAAGATGCCGACCCAGAACCGCTTCTCGGTCTCGCCCGGACGGAAGGTGAGCGTCCACTCGGCCCGCAGGTAGTCCTGGCCCTGCCGCGCCGAGACCGGGTTCGTCTCGCGCGTGCGGTAGGATACCGAAACCGGACGATCCGCGGCCGGCGACAGCCGGACCGTGAAGTACATCAGCCCGACGCCTTCGTTCGCCGTGACATCCGCCACCGAGAACGACGGCACCGGCACCGCGGCATCGTCGTCGGCCACCGCGACGGCCGCCGCGTCCTTTGGCGCCGCCGCCACCGTGTAGCCCGTCCCTTCCGCCACCCGCACGGTGAGCGTCCCGTCGGGCTCATCCGCCGCGTCGTTGACCGTCGCCACGGTCAGGGACGCCTCGGTTTCGCCCTTGGGTATGGTCACCGTGACCGCGCCCTCGTCATCGGCGGCAACGAAGTCGCTGCCCTGGGTCTCCGAGACCGCGAGGTTGACTGTCAGGGCCTTGCCCGGGGCCCGGCCCGCCCGCACCGTGAAGGCGGCCTCGCCGCCCTCCGTAATGGAAGCGGTTTTGGCCTCAATGGCGATCTCCAGCGGCGGCTCCAGGATGGCGAAGGCCACCGTGCCCACGCCCGCGGTCCCGCCGCCCAGGCCCGTGGCGTCGAGCGTCCCGAGCCCCGCCGTCACCGTCTCGCCCACGCCCTCATCTACCTCGTCGGCGGACGCCGCCAGCCGTAGCGTCGCCGCTTGTGCCGAGGGGCCGGTAAAGGTCAGCGTCGGCGTGCCTGAGCCCTTGAGGTTGGCATAGCGCACCCCCTGCGGGGCCGGGCGTTGGCGTGCGAGGCCGTAGTCCTCGCCGCGCGTGGCCGTGCCGCCGAAGACCAGCGGCACCGCCAGCGTCTCGCCCGCGACCAGCGCCCGGTCCAGCACGAGCCGCAGCACCTTGCGCCCGCCCGCCTCGGCAATGTCACCCGCCTCCGCGGACAGCGTCACCCGCACCGGCCTTGCCGGCGAGGCCGCCTGCATCGCCTTCACCGCATCGAGCACCCGCTGCCAGCGTTGCTTCACGGCGCCTCGCGCCTTCGCCACCCGCGCTTCAAGCTGGGCCATCGTGAACCCGCCCGGCTGGCGTTTCAGGGTCTTGAGCGCCTTCTCCCACTTCTTGAGCGCGCCCGTGTTGCCGGTCACGTCCCGGTGGCGCACAATCATCGCCTCGACCAGCTTCACCACCGCCGGGTCGGCCCCGGTTGTCTGTCCCGCGCCCGCGGACACCTCGTCGGACTGCCCCCGCACCAGAGTGTCGCCCGGCGCCGGCAGGTCGAGCGTCGCGGTGCCCGCCAGCGCGTGTAGCAGCCGCGCCTGGCCCTGCGCGTCGGTGTACCACGGCACCACCCGCACCGAGAGGGAGGTCGCGTCGGCGGCGCCATGCGCGATGGTGACCGACGTCGCCAGCACACCGAAGTCGGCTCCGGCATAGTTCGCCTGCGTGCCTCGCACTTCCCATTCCACCAGATAGGCGGAGGCGCGCGGCACCGCGTCCCAGGTCACTTTCGCGCTGGCCGCGTCGAGCGCGGTGATGCGCACGTTGCCGACCGGGGTGTCGGGCGCGGCCGGCGGCGCGACGGGCGGGGCGCCCGAGCCCCTGTCCACCACCGTCACCGTGGCCTGCCGCATGCCGAGCCGGTAGGGCGGCTTGGGGGGGCGGCCGTCGGCCAGGGTCCGCACGTCGCCCACCGTGTAGCCGCTGCCGGGGTTGACCGTCACCGTTACCCGGTCGCGCGTCCCGTCCGCCTCGTTGTCCTTCACCGTGTGCAGGCGCAGATCCGCCGAGCCCCGCGCCCAGGGCTCGCCGGCGGGGATGGTGACTGTGCGGGTGCCGGCCTGGCCGCTTTGAAGGATGCCGTGCTCCCCCGCCACCGTGAGGGTGACCGTGAGATCGGTGGCCGGCGCGGGGTCCGCGATGAGCCAGAAGACCGCGTCCGCGCCCTCGGCCACTTCCAGGGAGAGCGGGCGGACCGTGACCTCGGGGGTCTGCGTCGACGCCGCGTCGGGACCGTCGCTGACCGTGACCTCGGCCAGGGTGGGCTTCAGGAACGGGGAGGGGACGTAGACGCCCAGGCCCCCGCCCACTTCGGTCGCCACCGTGTCGGTCGGGCGTAGCACCGTCACGACCACGCTGGTGTCCCGCTCGAGGGTGGTCTGGGCCGCGGTATTCACCGGGTAGTCGAGGTGCCCGCTCGTGGGAATCGCAACCTTCTTCAAGCCCAGGGCGCTCTCGGCGACGTGGCCGACGTAGTCCTCGTGGCTGACGCGGCGCACCCGGCCGGGCTCCATCACATGGATGGCTACGTTGAAGGCGGCGGACGGCGCCGGGTCCATGGTGATGCGGAACTGCGCCGGGCTGCCCTCCGTGACCGTATCCGCGCCCAGCGGCTCGACCGAGACCTCCGGCGGGACGTTCTTGATGGTGATGGTGTAGGTGAGGGTTCTGTTGGAATCGTCGGAGTCGTACACTTCAAATGTGAAGGTCTCGTCGCCTTCGACGTCGGTGTCCCGGTTTGCGGTCAACTGGAAGGTGAAGACACGGCGGGAGCTGTCCCACGTTGGGCTCACGTCATAGCATATATCCAAATTGGGAACAGGCACGCTGCCGCAGACGGTATAGACTGCCTGGCTAAGCAGAAATCCGACCACTGGCGTTCCGGTCCAGGTGGACGGGATGCCGGTGACGGTGAAGGTGAGGGTCTGGCCCTCCCTGATCGTCATCGGCGAGATGGACTGCGCGGCGGCCTCCGATGGGAGGCCCGCCCACAGGACCGGCAACAGGAGCACCGCCAGCAGCGCCCGGCGCGCGGAGAAGACGGCGCGGCGGACGACGACATCGAGCCGTCTCGCGGATGGACGGGAAGATGCGCCGGGAGGGTTGCCGCAGAGCGCCGGTGAAGGCGCAACGCCTCGACACGCCCGCAGGCTGACTCGGCTGCCGGAACTGTGGTAAACTACTGGGTTAACGAAGTTAAGCGGAAGCGCGGAAGCGCGGAAGCGCGGAAGCGCGGAAGCGCGGAAGCGCGGA
>WTGX01000018.1:0-4803 GCA_011523385.1 Nitrospira sp.
GGTCCCCCTGACCGGGGACGACTGCGTTCTTTCCCTCCCCCGCACCACCCCCCTGGAATAACCCACAATGTGTCAACCATGTCCCCGAACACCCGTTAATGATGTCTCCGGTCTATACAGGGGGGCCAGGGGGGTTGAAAGTAGCGGCGGCATCTTATGCCGCTTGGAGAGGCCGCAGGACAGAAAGCGCGATAAGGCATGTCCCTGCCCCCAGCAGGGATCGCGCGGCTACTTTTTGTCGGGGATGACGGAAGGGAAGAAGGAGATTCTTCACTTCGTTCAGAATGACACCGTTGGGCAAAAAAATCCCCGCTGGGGGTTAGCCTCGGCGGGGATAATACAGGACGTAGAAAGCCGGGTCAGTTCCGGGTCTCATAAGCCGACATCCACCGTTTCCTCAACAACTCACCTTAAATGTCGTTGGGGAACCAACACGCATGAGATGAAACACGCCATATTGGTCTTCTTCTCTTGCTCGCTGCAAAAGTTTTTCGGCAAATTCTCCTACATAAGCCTTCTTATTCTGGATATTAATAACCACATAAGATCCAGGATTCTTTTTTTCATATTTCTGTTTGTATTGCTTCTCGTAAATCGCCTCCGCTCTCGCAGCAATTTCTTCAAGACTTTCTTGAATCGTAGCGGCGTGGGTTTGTGGGGCGTTCATTTCCCTAACCTCCATTTTGTTTTATCGGGGTATTTCTGTGGTTGGTTGCTGCTGGCAGCGTCTGTATATGCACTCGTATATCATTCCTATATCATTCTCATAAGGAGATATCGGAATATACCATTGACAACTATATAGTCAAGGAGCCGTAGGTCGGGTTAGCCGAACAGGCGTAACCCGACAAGAAACGGAATTGTTGGATTACGCTCCGCTAATCCAACCTGCGCTTTCTGTGTCCTCGGTTTCCCCACTCCGTCATTCCTGCGAAAGCAGGAATCCAGGATTTTTCTCCGGGGACTTATTCAGAATAGTGGACAATGACCGTTCTTCTTGGAAAAACGCCTTGATTTGTAGCGGCGGCATCTTATGCGGCCAGGAAGATGGCGGGATAAGGCATGTCCCTGCCCCCAGCAGGGATCGCGCGGCTACAAATAAGAAGAGGCCGTCAACTATTCTGGATAGTTCTCCTTACAAAGGAGGGGAAGGAACGGGAGCACGAAGGCGAAGGGAATGAGTGAATATTTACAATTATTTAAAATATAGAGTGAAATTTTAAATATTTTAACTTTTGTAATAAATATTATAAATTGTAAAATATGTAAAAATTGTACAAAATATTAAAGTTAGTAATCGAGGATGACAGACAAAAGACAAGCCCTCTTCTTCCCAACCATCAG
The DNA here is from genome assembly GCA_011523385.1 of Nitrospira sp. GTDB lineage: Bacteria > Nitrospirota > Nitrospiria > Nitrospirales > UBA8639 > Bin75. The sequence continues at coordinate 1,345 of WTGX01000018.1, forward strand.
CAAAGAGCCTTGATTAAAACGTTGGCTGTCGTATTTACGTGAGTTTGAGTACCGCAATAATGATCCCGGCCAGCACCGTAGTCCACGTCATTAATTTGATTTGTAGCTGTGCGAGACCGGTCTCCAGTTTGGCCTCCAGCTTGGTCACGTCGGCTTTGGTGGCCAGGTGTTCGCTTTCATGTTCATGGATTGCCTGAGCAATACCCTCAGCCTGGGGTTGATTGAAGCCATGCTCCCGTTCCAGCTTCTTGGCTAATGCAATAGCGTTGTTCATGGCGGTACTATATCAAATCACCGGAAGGGGGGCAATCCAGACCTTCGACGATGTTCTTGCCAACGCATATAATCGGGGGTCGGGGATGACGGAAGGGAAGAAGGGGATTCTTCACTTCGTTCAGAATGACACCGTTGGGTAGGGTTCAGAATGACACTGTTGGGTATGACACCGTTGGGCATAAAAAAATCCCCGCTGAGGGGTGGGGCTCAGCGGGGATTGGGATTGGCCCTCAACCCAGCCCCCTCACCCTACCCTCTCCCAGAGGGAGAGGGTAGGGTGAGGGGTGAGTGAGGAGTATGTGCGGGTTTCCTTCCTTAGAAGTTCACCCAGAGTTGGGTATAGCCCCAGGTTTGCTCGGAAGCATTGTTATTACGTTCGTTTTCGATATAGTCACCTGGCAGAAAGACACCGCCGCCGATCTGCCAAGCCACGTGGTTATCTGGGGTGAAGAAGTGGGTATACACCACGTCGATTTCCTCACCTAGTTCTGTCGCATTATTGCCAGCCGACCGCGTTATTGGCATTGCATTTTGGCCGGCATGATACCAACCATCAGTTCGCTCCTGGAGCGAAAACAAGTGACCGGTCACTTCGAAGTGGCTGTCCGCGTTGGGCCGCAGTTGAAGACCGAACGCCAGATGGTTCATGTTTTTCCAGGACATGCGGTCCATGTACCCGAAGTGGATGTGGTTGGTGGGATACAATTGATCGAAACCCTGAAATTTGCCATCGTTAGGATCCTGGTCGCCGGACGCAGTGTTGAACTCGGCGCTCAGGCGAGGCTGCATAGGCACCGGCAGGGTCACGCCACCGTCGACATGGAAGGCATAGGCTTCGATATCCAGGTCCTTGGGGCCTGTGTCCATCATACCTATTTTCCCGAATTGGTAGTAGCCTTCGATCGTGACGTCCACCCGGGCACCACCAGCAGCGAACTTCTTGACGCCACGGCCGCCGAGGGTATGCCTGTCTTGATTGAAAGGACGAGCATTCGTTCTGCTGGCACCGGTCCCATTGCTGTGCCAGATATATGTCGGTTCCAGCACCATGCCCGCAACCTTCATGGGCGCCCGGACATAGACCACATCGCCATCGTCACTTAGTGCATTTGTCGAGGCCTGGGTAGGACCAATACAGTTCCCTGATGTCGGAGTGTTACAGTTTCTTTCATCCGTCCGCAACCAGCCCACTTGCAGGGTGGTGCTCTTGTTGAGCTTGTAGTTCAAGGTCAAACCGTCGTGCGCCCATCCCACGTTGTTCCAGTCGAAATGCCCGAACATGCGATGGTTGCCCCAGACCACCAGTTGCCGCCCGGCCTTGATGGTCAGGTTCGGCACCAGGAAGTTCCGCACCAGCATGAACGCCTGCCTGGCAAAGATGGACGCATTGGTCGCCACGGCGTCTGTGCCTCCGGCGGCACCCCAGTTCTTGGAGTATTGGGGCTGGAAGAAGAACGTCACATCTGGCGAGATGGAGTAATTCAAGCCCAACCGCGCCCATTGCTGCACGATATACGTGTTGTTCTTTGGTCCACCAAAGGTGCCGTTGGTCCGAAATTCCGGCCTGACCCGGAGGTCGCCGGAGATGGTGAGCTTGCTGATATCGAACAGCTTGCTCTTGGGTGGGTCGAATTTGTGATACGGAAGCAGATCCGGAATCGCACGCGGCACCGCTGGCACCGCCGAGTTCTTACCTGTGGCCGGCGTGGTCTTCTCGGCAAAAGCCGGAACAGCCATGATTCCTGCAAGCAGGACCGCGGCCATTGTCCATTTGATACCGTAGCTCAATCGTTTCATTGTGACTCCTCCTGTAAGTTGATTCCCCCCTACGGGCAGTGCGTAATCCTTGCCAGCCCCGTATAATGATAACTGATCCTTTCTACTTGCCTTTATTATCATAAGTGCAACTTCATTCATTAATTCGTGACTTCGGAATTTTATTGGAACAAGCATTCCTTTATCCTTGTTTTGACTATACCTCCTTCCTCAATAAGTGACTTAACCGGGTTGTTAGCTCCAGAATATAGGCCAATTTCCATTTTATTGCAAGAGGTCGAAAAAGATTTATTTTGCTATTTATCCCCCCTCAACCTAGCCCCCCCCTCACCCCAACCCTCTCCCTCCAGGGGAGAGGGAGTTTTTTCGTCACGCGGGTTTGTTTCCTTCGTTGATGCCGGCGGAGGCCGCGTCGCCTGCGCCTTTGATTGTGTCTTCCGCTTCCTTCATCGATGTCTGCAAGTCCTGTTCCACCATTTTGACTTCTTGCTGAATCATGTTGATTTCCGGTTCGACGGACTGCCGTAAATCATCCGCGGTTTCTTTAAACCCCTTGACGGCTTTCCCGACCTGTTTTCCAATTTCCGGTAATTCCTTGGGCCCGAACAACAGAAAGGCAATGACCAGAATAATCAGGATTTCCATTGCCCCCAGGCCGAACATTGCTCCTCCTCTCAGTCAGCGTTCTTTGTAGAACGTCCCCCCTCACCCCGGCCCTCTCCCTCCGGGGGAGAGGGGGTAGGGAGAGAGGAAGTGGCTTGTTATGCCTGCCTGGTTTCCTGCGCTTGCGCTTCAGGCTGCGGTGCCGGTGCCGCCTGCGGGATCGGTTCTCCGGCCTGTGGGACCGCAGTGGTCTGCGCCATGACCGGCTCCGTGATCTGCCCCGGTTGTGGTGCCGCCGACGCATCCGCGCCTGTTTCGTCCGGCGGCGTCACGTCCATGGCCTCCGGTTCGTTTATCGACTTTTTGAACCCTTTGATGGCTTTCCCCAATCCTTCTCCCAATTGCGGGATTTTCCCCGCCCCGAAAATGATGAGGACGATGAACAGGATGAGCAATAATTCCATCCACCCAAAGGAACCAATCATGTTTCACCTTCTTGATAGAACATCGATTCGACGCACGTCCAGCTTTTTCGTTACATCCACTAAGGCACTATACTAGCATGCGTTGAAGATGTCCACAAAAAAATTACGGTCAAGCCGATTTTTCGGAACGGGCGTTCCGGCAAGAAGGGAGGGCGGACTGAACCCCCCTTCCCCCCTTATCAGGGGGGGAGCAGGTCTGCCGTCCCACTGAGAAGGGGGATTGAGGGGGTTGTCTTTCACAGACGGGGAAAGAAAGGGAACAAACCCCATCATTGTTTATCCGGTCCCATGCGGAAATGGAAATAATCAACGGGTTGCG
>WTGX01000018.1:4903-97590 GCA_011523385.1 Nitrospira sp.
CCCCATCATTGTTTATCCGGTCCCATGCGGAAATGGAAATAATCAACGGGTTGCGGCGGGGCCATGAACGCGGCCTGAAGGGTGCTCCGGTCGTAGCCCAACTCTTCCAATTGACCGGCCGCCTTCATGACCTCTTCTTCCGCGAGGTAGGCCACGGTATCCGGGACGCCTTGCCTGACTTGTCGTGCCAGCAGTTGCTCCAACTCCCGGCGCGTCTCTTCAGGAGTCCCTGATGACAGGGGCAAGTCGATGGTTCTCTCATACGGACTCACGTACCCGGCATTCAGGGCCTCGACGGTCTTCATGAGCAACCGGTCTATTTGCCATGGCGCGTCCTGCGGCAGGTTCGGATGAGAGGCCAGCACGTCCATGAGACTCATCACGTTGACCCCGAGACTTCTTCCGACAAATTCTTTTTGCGGTTCGGTCGTGACCCGCCCGCCGCCGACCTGTTTGGCTACGTCTTCCAACAGCGCCAGGTTGACCATAAAACTGAATTGCCCGCCCACCAGGTTGTAGCAGGGTTTTTCCGGATCGTTGAGCACGGCCTCGTCCGCGGTGCCGGCATCGAAGCTGCTGAACCCGATGGCGTCCGGGGCCAGCAGCCGGTGCGCTTCCTTGAGGGAGACCGCGGCACCGACGTTCACGGGCATCAGGAGTTCTTCATCGAAGAGTTTGAGGAAATCCGCGATCAAGCGACGGAACGGCACGTCCTTGGCGTCGATCTTGTGATATTCGCGTTCCCAGAGGATGTCTTCCAGAAAAGCCGGGAGCGGTTTGAGCCCGGCGACGTCGGCTTGATCGAACGCCTGCACCAATCCCTGCCAATCGGGAAAATCCGGAAGCCTGGTCTCTTTCAAATTGGGCCGGATGTGTTCTTCCATGACGTCACCGGCTTTGCGCAGCAGGAGTTTGGTCGGCAACTCGCTCCACAGTTCGTTGCAGAAAATCCGGTCGACCGACCCGTCGGCATACGACTGCAAGTCCGGCACCGTGGCCCGTACGAATTGCACGCGGTCCCCGTGTTTGGCCAACTCCGCATTCGCCCTGGCGCCGTCAAGCACCGTCTCCGAGGCGTCGATGAGCACGTACTGCATGCGCGGGTACAGCGTGGCGTCGCGGTCCAGAGCCTTGACGTGATCGAGAAAGCACGCGGCCAAATTGCCGTTGCCGCAGCCCCACTCCATGATGGTGAGCGGGGCGGTTCCGGTTTCGGGGCCGGCCCTTCGACTGGGCTCAGGGCGGGCCTTTTGGCGTTGCGTGGCCCGTTCCACGTAATCCGCGGCCAAGGCGTACCCCAGGCGGTAATCCGCGGCCGCAAAGGTCTGATAGAGTTCCCGCACACGTTCACCCCGCAGGCCATAGAACAGGGTATTCATGTGCCGCTGCCAGACGTCGATCGGCGCAAAATCCCCCAATAATTGAGGTAACGCTTCTTCGTTCTCAGCGACCGGCTCGACCATAGATCTGTCTTTCCTTTCCCTCCCCTCACCCCTCCTTACCCTTCGACTGCGCTCAGGGCAGGCAAAGGAGGGGAGCGGAAAAAGCCCCCTCTCCCCACGGCGGGAGAGAGCTGGGGTGAGGGGGAATTATCAACGAATGGCTGAACACATACAAAACGTTCCGAAAGGAAAGCGATTCTAACAAAGGCATTTTTCGCCTCGCAAGGCAATACCCCGGCCTGCTATAGTTTGACGACAAACGAGCGCCATGAGATGGCGCAGCTACAACTGCAAGGATTGCGCGTCGATAAGTATGCACATTTGTCATCTTCTCTTCATGCTATTCTTCCTGTGCTTGCCGGGTCATGGCTGGACGCAGGACGGCGTGCCGACGCCTTTCAGCCCCGACGAACTTCAACACGGCTTTTTCCAGTTCGACACCATGCCCACTGCTCCGGAGGACGTGGCTTCCGAGCCAATGGACTATTACAAGAACCCCGCCTTGGACCTGTCCGATTTCACGGATGCGGTACCGGGCGGACTGTTACGTCACATCACCCTGGCGGAAAGCTTTGAAGAAGATCTGGATCTCCGGCGCGGGCACCGCTATTATCCCATCCGTCCTACCAAAGCATTCTCAGCCGACGCGCTGGCGATCCACGTCGTGTTTCGCGTGTTCAAGCACTACAGCGCGTATGAGATCATCGGGCGCTTGTTCCCGGAGAACGTCCCGGGATTGTCAGGGAAAACTTTCTTCGACGAAGAAAGCGCCTACCTCGCACTGGAAGATGAAAGCGGGTATCTCAAATTTTTCCCGCCGTCGCAGGCCGGCTGGATTCCGGGGCAGTACCGCATTGACATCTTCGTGGGATACGAGGCCAATGAGATCACGCGCATGGGCACCCTGCGTTTCACGGTGACGCCGAAAGCCTGAGTTTCCGTATGATGCACTCTCCACCACCCTGGCTCTCCATGGTGATCCCCATCAAGGATGAACGGGACAACCTTCAGCCGTTGACCGCTCAACTGACGAAAGTCCTCGGCAGCCTGGAGCCGTCGCACGAAGCGCCGTTTGAAATTGTGTACGTGGATGACGGCAGCACTGACGGCAGTTCCGCCTTGCTGGATGAGATTGGCCGGCACACGCCCGAAGTCCGGGTGCTCCACTTCGATCGCAATTACGGACAGACCGAAGCCTTTGCCGCGGGCTTTCGTCACGCGCGCGGGGAATTGATCGCCACGTTGGACGGCGATCTGCAATATGATCCCGCGGATATTACCCTGCTGCTGCCGTTGATCACGGAGTACGACCTCGTGTGCGGGCGTCGCCGGCAGCGGCTCGACACGTTGATCCGGCGTCTCTCGTCACGAATGGCGTACCTGATCCGCAACGTCGTGCTCCGCGACGGCATCCACGACTCCGGTTGTTCCTTGAAAGTCTTCCGGCGCGCGGTCGTCGAACGCATTCCCCTGTTCCACAACATGCACCGGTTTTTCCCCGCCCTCGCCAGGATGCACGGGTTCTCCGTGACCGAAGTGCCGGTTCAACATTTCCCGCGCGCCCACGGACGCTCCAAATACGGCATCGGCAATCGCCTCTTGGCCGGCCTGTACGATCTCGTGGCCGTCCGATGGATGCAAGCACGCTGTCTGCGGTACACCATCGTCAATGAGCCGGCCGACCCTTCCGACGCGCCTCCGACGTGACCGCTTCCTGCCTGACGCTTCTTCCCGAGGTTCTCAATCGGGGATCTATCGGGGAATAGTGGACTTCTCCATTCTGACGATCTATCATGATATGATTATTGGAGACATGCGATGCGGACGACCTTGAACATTGACACCGAACTGCTCGCCGCAGCCAAACAGTTGGCCGAACGGGAAAACAAGACAGCCGGGCAGGTCATCTCGGAATTGCTACGCCAAGCCCTGAGCGCGCGCGCCGGCGCACAACCGACGGACTCCTTGGGCGGGGATCTTTCCAGTTTCCAGCCTGTTCCTTCCCGTGGTGGCGTCGTGACCAATGAGCAGATTAACGCCCTCCGGGAAGAATTGGGCGTTTAACCCATGAGGGCGTTACTGGATATCAATGTCCTGATCGCTCTCTTCGATGAAGATCATACACACCACGTCGAGACTACGGGATGGTTGAAGGAAAACATCGACCATGGCTGGGCTTCTTGTCCCCTTACTCAAAATGGCTGTATCCGGATTATGTCACAATCTCGCTATCCCAACGCCGTGCCCGTTCCTGAAATCATCGCGAGACTGCAAAAAGCCGTTTCCACAACGCATCATCGTTTTATCACGGATAACGTCAGTCTTCTGAACCCCGACGCCATTGACCATGCGCATTTGCTGAGTCCGCGTCAGCTAACGGATATTTATCTTCTAGCCCTAGCCGTCGAAAACGGGTGCCGGTTCATCACATTCGACCGTTCCATTCCAATCCGTGCTGCAAAGCAGGCAAATGCTGCTTCATTGACCGTCATCTGATGCGGTCTGGCAGTACGCCATGGAATGGCCCCACTCCAACAATTCTTCCACCTCTTTGTCCTGATCGATGAGCGAACTCCTTTCCGGCATCAGCGCCTACTTCGCCAACCTGACGACCGCGGAAGGCATCTGGCTGGGCATCGGCTTTTTCGGACAGGCCCTGTTCTTTTCCCGTTGGCTGGTCCAGTGGGTCGCGTCCGAACGCAAAGCGGAGAGCCAAATTCCGGTGGCGTTCTGGCACATGAGTCTGGCCGGCAGCCTGATCGTGCTGGCGTATGCCATCCATCGCCACGACCCGGTGTTCATCATTGGACAGGGAACCGGCACGGTAGTTTACCTGCGGAATTTGATGCTGATCTATAAGCAGCGGAAGCGCGCGACCCGTGACTGATTCCTCCACGGTCGAATCGCAACCGTTTTCCACGCGCACCCTCCACCTGGTGTTCCTGCTCGTCTGCGGGTGCCTGCTGCTCCTGCCCGGTCTGGCCGGCGTGGGATTGACCGATCGCGACGAAGGCAGCAATGCCGGTGCCGCGCGTGAAATGCTTGAAACCGGGGATTGGATTTCTCCCACGCTCAACTATGAACCGCGGTACGCCAAACCCGCGGGGACGTACTGGATCACCGCCGGCATCTATGCCCTGTTCGGCGTGAACGACTTCACGGCCCGGCTGCAGTCGGCCATCTTCGGCCTTGCGCTGCTCGTTCTGCAGTACCTCTTTCTGCATCGCCTGCTGGGACCGGCTCCGGCGTTTTGTGGTTCGCTCGTTCTCCTGTTGAACGTGGAATTCGTCGGCATTCACCGCATGGTTCTGACCGACCCGGCCCTGGTGTTTTTCACCACGCTGGCCGCCTACGGCTTCTGGCTGGGCTTTTGCGACTCAAATCGAAACCCGCGATTCCTGTGGATGTTTTATCTCGGCATGGCGCTGGGCACGCTGGCCAAAGGCCCGGTGGGCATTCTCATTCCCTTGTTGGGCGTCGTGCCGCACCTGACGCTCACCCGGCAATGGAAACGCTATTTCGCGGAAGGCAGGCCGCTGCCCGGCTGGACCCTCTGCGTCCTCATTGCTGCGCCCTGGTATCTGGCAATGCTCTCCATCCACGGCGCGGACTACGTTGCCGCGGCCCAAGCCAATACCACCGGCCGCTTTGCGAACCCCATGGAAGGGCACGGCGGCACGCTTCTGTTTTATGTCCCGGTTCTCCTGCTCGGGTTTTTCCCGTGGAGCGGTTTGCTCCCGGCCGCCCTCTGGCAATCGCTAAAGGAGTGGAGGTCGTTTCGGACGGGCACAACCGACCCGCGTGGCGAAGAAGGCCTGTTGCTGTTCTGCGCCCTGTGGGTCTCCGGGATTTTTCTCTTCTTCACGCTTTCCGCCACCCGGCTTCCCCACTACGTCCTGCCCTTGTATCCGCCGGCCGCCCTGCTGGTGGCCGTGCTCTGGTCCCGTTTCCTGAAAAACGCCTGGCCCGCCGGACTGACCGTCTCGAAGCGTATTGTTCTCGTGACCGGGTATCTGTTCAGCATCGGGCTGGGTTCCGTGCCGCTCATCTATGCCAATGCACGAGACCAAATCGCCGTACACTTTCCGGCCGCGGCAAAGGTCGGCGTGGGCGTCACGCCGGTCGTGTTGGGCGTCCTCGTCTTCTTGGGGGTGGTGATCTTTCGTCACCTGATTCGCGGGGAAGCCCGCCGCCCGCAGGCGTTTTGGGTGTTGTCGGGGATGATGGGGCTGTTTCTTCTTGTCGTGATCCTGTTTGCCCTGCCGCGCTTTGGGAAATATTTCGTCAACCCGCCCCAGGAATTGGCGACCATCGCCGGGTTCAACCTGGGTCCTGAGGACACGCTTATTCACTACGGACGCAAACTGCCGTCGTTAACGTTTTATGCCGAACGAAAAGTGCATTTCATCAATCCGGGCGACCATAAGCAATTTTTTCCACACCTGAAAAAGGACGGCCGTGTCATGGTCATCCTGCCGGCCAACCTTCGTGAGCGCCTACCCCACCCCGTCGACTCTTTTACCCCGGTTCTCCAGCGGTACGGTTTTCTGCTCCTGTCTCGCGACCCGATGGTCGGTGTCGCTCCGAAATTGTAAACGTTCGCTCATTCGTTTCGACTTCGCTTCATGACGTTTCCTTCGACTTCGCTTCGCTACGCTCAGGATGAACGGAAAGGAAGCCGTCGGTTCTGAGCGTAGCCCCGTAGGGGCGGAGTCGAAGGGTCAGGACAGGCTCCGGCCGTCCCCTACGGGCTGAGGAGAGCCCGTGTATTATTTGTAGGGGCAGGTCCCAGTGCCCTGCGTAAGACAACCCCCTCAATCCCCCTTATCAGGGGGACGGCAGACTCCTCTGGCCCCCCTGACAAGGGGGGCCAGGGGGTTGGGCCAAGGGGGGGGGTCAGTAATCCGACATTGTTCCCCTACGGCACCAGGCCATGGAGACCCTGTAGCGTTACCAGTACGATGACTAACGCGCTCGTGAGCCATGCCTCGTGCAACAATCCCGGGGGCTTGACTGCTTGGCGGTCCGGTTGATCGTTCAACCCCCAGGCGACGCAGGCCAGGAGTGTCACCCCGATGACCCACAACGCCTGCGTGCTGGCCGCCAGACCCAGCGCGATCACGCTATTGGCCGATAGCGTTCGATGCCCGTTCCCGCTCCCCTGCCAGGCCATGATCCACCGGGCGCCGGTCCCCGACACGAACAACAGCAGCCCGGTCCAGAACAGGCCGCTCGAGACGCCGGTGAAGGCCGGATGACTGAAGATGCTCCAGAACATGGCGCAACCGCCGATCAGCAACGGAAGGGGCAGCGGCAACGCCTGCACCGCGTTCCGCCGCCACTCCTTGAGTGCGCGCGCCCACACGTAACCGATCAGGAAACCCAATACCGCCCCGCCCAGTACGTCGGTGGGGAAGTGGGAACCGCCCGCCACCCGGGCCATCCCGACGAAGAGAGCGCCGCCGTACCAGAGCCCCCTCCACTCAGGAAAATAGCGCGCCAGCACCGCGGCCACGGCAAACGACGCCGCGGCATGGCCGGACGGAAACGCATCGAGCCCTCCCTGCCACGACGGGCCATATTCAAAGGCGTCCTGATGTGTCCACCGCGGGCGGGGCCGTCCGATGAGGTGCTTGAAAATTTGGACGGCGAGTCCGGCCAGGGCATGCGCCAGGACTCCGTCGATCCCGGCCCGTTGCCATATTTTGTTCTTCAGGAGATACCCGACGCCCCACAGCCCGATGCACAGGAGCACCAACGTAAGACCGTCCCCCAGCCGGTTGCCGAGGTATGCCAAGCGTGCCACGACGGGATCGTGCAGGGACCGGAGCAATAGCACGGTCTGAAAATCCAGTTGTGAAAGCTGGTACAGGCAGAAGAGCACGATGCCGTCGGAGAGGGACACCACGCTGAGGGCTTTGATTCGAGACACGCGACCTCCGGCTGTCGGTTGAACACGCTGCTGCGTCGAATGGTATCACAAAATGGGGGTGTGAGAGGGTGGCGAGAACAGCGCGATGAGGCATGTCCCGGGCCTTGACCCGGGATCGCGTCACTACGAGGACAACGGCGCTGGGGTCCCCGGCAGCGTTGGGATCAACCCTGCTCTGTCGGTAATCAGCTTGGCCAAGGCTTGGAAATCCCGGCGCGCATCTTGAGTCGCGGTAGCGTGGCTGCCGATAGCACCATCGGCCGCTGTAAGATCGAAGATCGGCTTACGGCTTTCTTGTCCCATCGGAATCAAACTGCGGTAGTGCTTGACAGTCGCCAGACAATTTTCGTCTTCCTGTGGCGAAGCGGGAAATGGGCCGCTTTTCCGGTTGAGCAAATTGTCGGCATATTCTTTCGGCATCCGGTTGACCCATTTGTCATACGCCTTGACCGGACGGCTAAGCCTGACACTATGCTGTTGCACAATGTACCCGAGTGGTTTCATGCGACCCTCAGGCAACTCGAATTCCGGAGGTTTCCATTTTTCTTGTCTTTCTTGCCATTCACCACACCAACTTTTCAGCGTCGGACCAAGGTTTCGAAGGCCTTGGAGGGAAAACAGATCGGCACCGAGTGGAACGATAACGTAATCGGTGGCAATTAAGGCGGAGCGATTGATAGCACCGAGATTGGGGCCGACGTCCGCCAGAATGACCGTCGCGTCCAGATCTTCCGCACCCTTCTGCATCACGGTCCAGAACGATGTCAGAATCCGGAACGGTCGATATGGGTCTTTGCCGAGCGCCTCTGGCCATTCGCGCGACAACTTGTCTTCAAAGCCAGATAGCCTCATGTCGCCGGGTATCAGCTTCAGAGTTGAGGTAATTTCTTGTAGTACAGGTGGGAGCAGATCCCCGACCTTCAACAGAGGGTTCACGCATTTAAAAACAGTCTTGCCTTGGCTTCCATTATCTTCTTTCCACAACGCTTCTAATTCATCTTCATCGAGAAACGCGGCAGACAGGTTCGCTTGCGGGTCCAGATCGCAGGTGAGGACCCGGTGACCGGTTTGTGACAAAATCCAGGCGAGATGGTAGACAAGAGAAGTTTTTCCGACACCACCCTTGTTATTGAAGAAAGTCAGAACAGGAATCGTCATAATGATCGCCCCCGGATGGTCACTTGGACGAATGCGTCTTCGACGACGAAGTCCGGTTCAGGATGGCCATGTTTCTCCAACTCCTTTTTCGCCGTGGCGATACCGACGCCGAACCGTTGCACATAGCCCATGACTTTCATGGCCTCCGCCAAGTTCGGGTTTCGATAGTCGGTCACGCCAGGGTGACCGAAATTCTCCCTGGTCACGGTTCCAAAGGCACCGCCCGGGTTGTGGATTTCAATGCGGTCGTTGAACCAGGTGACTCGGACGGGCGCATTGGTGGCTTCATAAGCCCGGTGCATCACCGCATTGCGCGTGAGTTGCTGAATAGCGGCAAGGGGGTAGGTGGATTCACGCCGCTCCTTGTCTGAAGACGTCAGATCAACGCCCGTGCTGATATGCGCCTTCATTTTGTCATCGATGCGCCGCAAGATCTCTTGAATCGTTCCGTCTATGGTTTCATTGTCAACGATGGGGCCCGACAATTCCACCCCGTCGATGCGCAGAAACTGGATATAGGAATTGGGGATAATATCTCGCGGTCGTTTGCCCAGCACCAGAAGGCCAAGTACGGTAGCCGTCTGATTGTCCGCGGATGCAAGCATCTTGGTCGTGGCAAGGCGCTGATTTGTGCTTCGCTCGTTCGCTTCCAAGGTCTCTGCGCTAAACGCCTTGGGAAGGTATTCCTCTTCGAACCGGGAAACGCTGAGGTCGGAAACCGTCGCTCCTGGCACAGGTTGAATATCGAACGGAAGCGTATGCGCACGGCGCTTCTCGTTGAGAATGCGTTCGTCCTGCTCGGTCGCAATTCCTCTTCGAGGACCGCTTCGTATGTGAATGGCGCCTTTGTAGCGAACAGGCGGGGAATCCGACGGCAACACGGTGATGACCGCGACATCAGCACCTTTCAGTCTCCGTTTTTCCACCAGCATGGAAGGCGGGGGCACGATGTTGCCGTCCGTTTTTATATTGCTCAGTTGAATCAACATTTGGTCGGTAATGTCGAGCCGTATCGGTTCACCGTTATTCTTAACGCCGATGAACACAACACCGGGTTGACCGGAGCCGGACAAGTCATTCGCAAATGCGCAAACCGCCTCCTGAATGCCGATCAACGCATTATCGGCTAGAGATTCCTTGTATTCAGCTCGGAAACTCTCACCCTCACTCATCATTTTTTCCAACTCTGCGTCATTCAGTCTCATCGCACGGACTCTTACTGTCACAGAAATATTTTGAAAAGCCAGAGGTCGTAGCAAACCGCGTTGTTAATGACGGAAACGGAAAGGGAACTATTATATTGCCTGTCCCGTTGCTTGCACAAGGAAGTGAAGGGGGAATCTAGCTTGGAGCGGAAACAACGAATTACTGAACACATACAAGGATGACAGAAGAGGGAATCAAGGCGCCCAGTCGGCGAGGAATACGTTGTATTCGCCTTGTGCTTTGGCGTGGCGGTCGGAGATCCACACCAGCAGTTTGCCGTCGGGAGAGAACATGGGAAAGCTGTTGAAGTGTCCTTCAAAGGTGATTTGTTCCAACCTGGTCCCATCGTCGTTCACCAAGTAAAGATGGAACGATGGCCGACCCTTCGACAGGCTCAGGGCAGGCTCCTTCGACAAGCTCAGGGCAGGCTCTTTGGCTTGTGCGGTTTCAGGCCCGCTCGACGTGAACATGATGCGGCGACCGTCCGGATGGAAAAACGGCGCGAAGTTGGAGGCGCCGTTTTGGGTCACCTGCCGTTTGCCTGACCCGTCGGCGTTCATGACGAACAGTTGGAGACTGCTCGACTCCATCAGGTTCCGGCTCAGTAATTCCTGGTAGGCTGCGCGTTCCTCCGGCGTGCCGGGATGCTGCGCCCGGTACACGATCCGCTTGCTGTCCGGGGAGTAGAACGCCCCGCCGTCATAGCCCACGTCGTCGGTGAGCCGCTTGAGGCCGGTTCCGTCGATGTTCATCGAATACAGGTCGATATCGCCGTCCCTTACCGACGTGAACACGATTTTTCTCCCGTTCGGCGAGACGGTGGCTTCGGCGTCATATCCCGGCGAAAACGTGAGACGATGGAGTTCGCGTCCATCCAAGCGCACGGAATAGATTTCATAGTCATCCAGTGCCCACCGGTATTTGAGACCCCGCTTGGGCTTGGGCGGGCACTGCAATCCGGCCATATGCGTCGAGGAATACAGGATCCGCCGGCCGCCGGGGAAAAAGTACCCGCAGGTCGCGGCGCCGTATCCCGTACTTACCCGGTGAACGTTTTCACCGTCCAAATCCATGACGTACATCTGATAGCAATCCCCGAGCGTTTGACTGGCCGGATCCTTGGTGGATTGAAAAATCAAGCGCGACCCGTCAAAGGAAAAATAGGCTTCGGCGTTTTTGCCGCCCGTGGTCAGTTGCCGGACGTTGCGTAAATGCCGTTCGGTCTGGCCGGAATCTGGCGATTCGTCGGCACGGGCCGGGGTCCCTGCGGCCAGGATCAGACCGGACAGCGCCACCACGCCCATGACCAGTAGTGAAAAAAAGACACTGGATCCCCAATCGGGTCGGGGATGACAGAAGGAGAAAAAGCAGATTCCTCGCTTCGCTCGGAATGACAGATTTGGGATGTTGTTAACCATTTTCATGTCAATAACAAGAGACTCTTAATGGTCGTGGAACGCGACGGTCAGGTCATCAGACGGTGGGGCGAACGAGCCGCGCGCCGTGACCCTTCTCTTGTCGAACACAAGATAACTGTCCCATCCGTAAAAAAACAATAACCGGGAAAGGCCTTGCACGGCTTCGGGGGAGAACCCGAAAAAGACCGTGCCCACGTGTCCGGGATGGTCGGGATTGGCGCAAGTGACCAGCACGGCCACGTGATCACCCGCGTACGTGGTCCCCTGAATCGTGATGCTCCGTTCTTGCAGCCTGACCACCGGCCCACACCATTCAAGGATTCTGCCGACCCAGGGATTGGTTCGGGGATGGCCCAAGGCCAAGACCGACTGTGGCCCGATCCTGACGGTCCGTTCATCCAACCAGACCGTGTCGTCGTTCTGCGAGCGGATCCGGTCAAGCGCCGGCTTCAAGCCCTGTTGCTCAAATTCCGGCGTGGTCGAAGCCAACAGTACGGCTCGACGGGTGTCCGTCACCCATCCATTCAGCATCGGGCTCATGGCTTGGCGATCCAACCAACGAAAGGTCTCAAACTCCGGGTCGAGTTGCAACCGCACGGGTTTGGCCGGAACCCACAAGGCCATGGTTTGTTCGTTTTCCCGAACATCCACGAAGGTGCGATACTCTTCCCCTTGTTCCAACTGCGCCACCACGGGAACACGCAATCGGTAGATCGTCCCGTTTTGCGTCACCGTCAGAGAGACCCGGTAGCCCGTGCGGGAATCGCGTTCGACACGCGCTTCAGTCATCCGGAGGTGCGGCGCTCCTTTGCCGTGTACCCATTGCGTGAAGAACCATGACAATTCCTTTCCGGACGTGTCTTCAAAGACCTGCCGGACCTGAGGCCAATCGGCATACCTGCCCGTATAGCCGGCCATGATCGCCCGAATCGCCCTGAAAAAGTCCTCGTCCCCGAGTTCGCGCCGCAACATGTGAAACACCATGGCGGTCTTCTGGTATCCGATCGCATTATCCACGCGGTTCTCCTTATGATGAAAGTTCACCACCGGATAATCGTCGGCCGGCCGCACGTAAAAGTTGTATTCCATGAGCATCCGTTTGCGATGCGCACGCGCCTTGTCTTCACCCTCCATTCGTTCGTCGTAATAATAGTTGGCGAGGTAGGTCGTCAGCCCCTCCACCCAATTGCCCGTTTCGAAATGATTGTGCACCGAGTTCCCCAGCCAGGAATGCACGACTTCATGCCCCAATGAATAGGGTTGGGTATAACCCCGCTTCATGATCCCGCTGCCCAGCAGCGTGAAGGACGGCAGCCCGATGCCGCTGGGAAAGAAATTTTCCACGACCGCGAACTTGGGAAAAGGATACGGGCCCAGTAATTTCGTGTACCACTCGAGATAGCGCGTCGTGGCGTCCACGTACTGATCCGCGACGCGCGCGTCCTCGGGAAAGACGTACGTCGCGATTTCGATTCCATTCCATTCAGATGCCCGTTTCACGAACCGATTCGCCGCCAGTGTCAGGGCTTCGGTTCGGGCGCGCACGTCCCATTCGGACGTTGCCGTAGTCTCGCCCTTCGTAAACGACACTTCCCGCCCATGCGTGACCGCTCTCCAGCCGGCCGGCACGGTCGTTGTCACGCGAAACGTTGCGAGCGACCCGGACACATGAGGATACCAGGAGGTTTCCGATGTCAAATAGACACCCTCTTCACCGATGTACCCCAGGGTTCTGTCCGGCCGCACGAACCGCAGACCCGGCGATGCCGTGGGCGCATCCTGGATACGACCACGATACGCGATGTGTACGCTGATTTCAGCGGACGTGGAAGACGGCTCCGGGAGATGAACGTCAATGGTGCGCGTCCATCCGGAGGCACCCTGCTTGTTGTTGGCTGCGGGCAGGTTTTCTTCCCAAAACGGTAATGGGCCGTTCGACAAGACAATTTCTTCGATTTCCAAATCCGGATTCAATTGCACGTGGAGGATCTGCCCGGTCGCCGAATGACCGGTTAATCGAAGTGTATCGCGGGCTATGATCGTGTGTGTCCCGGGCCGGAGTTCGACCTGCAAATCGTGATGCCGAACGGTGACGCCCGCGGCCTGTGCGGGCAGGCTCATGAGCAGACTGATGCCCCACGCGCCTGTCATCGTCACGCCCAGCCTCATGAAGGGTGAACCTCCAGGAGGGCCTCGGCAAAGGCTTGAGCGTGAAAATCCTGCAAGTCTTCTTCCTGTTCGCCGATACCGATCAACCGAACCGGAATAGCCAATTCTTCGGCAATCGCCACCACGACCCCGCCCTTGGCCGTCCCGTCCAGCTTCGTGAGTACCAATCCGGTGACGCCGATGGCTTCGTGAAATTGTCTGGCCTGGGCCAAGGCATTCTGACCGATGGTGCCGTCAAGCGTCAGCAACACTTCATGCGGGGCCCCGGGATATGCACGATCAAGCACCCGTTTCATTTTTTTGAGTTCGTCCATCAAATTGATTTTCGTGTGCAACCGGCCAGCCGTGTCGATCAGCATGACGTCCACACCCCTGGCCTTCGCAGCCGCAAGCCCGTCAAACACCACGGCCGACGGGTCCGCTCCTTGCCGGTGCTTGATCACGTCGGCCCCGATTCGCTTACCCCACACTTCCAACTGTTCGATAGCCGCGGCCCGGAAGGTATCCGCCGCCACGAGCAGCGGGGTCAACCCCTGCTTGCGCAGCCGGCCGGCCAGTTTCGCCATGCTCGTGGTTTTCCCCACGCCGTTCACGCCCACCGCCAAAATCACGAAGGGTTTGGGACCCGTGCGGATGAGTTCCTCCATGGGCTTCGATTCCACTGACGCCAAAATGTCCGCCATCGCGCTTTGCAATTCCTGAATGGATTCCCGGGGATCTCCGCCCGCCGTTTCCCGAAGCCGCTCGACCAACCGGTCCGTCGTGCGAACGCCGACGTCGGCACCCAACAACGAGGCTTCGACTTCCTCCAACACCTCGGGGTCGAGACCGCGCCCCATCAATTGCATTAACGAGCGCTGGACACCCTTTCGCGTTTTCCCCAACCCTTCTTTCAGTCGATCAATCCAGCCCATGGAATTGCGGCCTCCGTTTCCGTTTGCTCCCCAGGCTCTACCTCCCCTTGCCCCTCCTTACAAAGGAGGGGAACACAGAGAGGCCACGTGACTCGGTACACGGCAGCCACAAAACGACTGCCTCAGGAGTCAATCACCAACGCAGGCAATGGGGTGAGTGTTCCAAAAAGCTCCGTTTCTTTTCGTTGCATGCGCCGGGCCCGCTGCCTGCTCCGCTCATGGTCATAACCGGCCAAATGCAGGACGCCGTGAATCAGTAATCGCAGGACTTCTTCGTCCAGGGAATGGCTGCATGCTTTGGCCTGGCGCCTGGCCGCGGGAATGGAAATCACCACGTCCCCGAGCAGGGGAGCAACACCGGATTTGACTTCCCGATATGCAAACGCCAGGACGTCCGTGGTTCGATCTTTGTTCCGATACGTCCGGTTCAGCCGTCGCATCCTGGTATCGCCGACTAACGCGACACAGACTTCGGCTTCGGCCTCGTCAAGAAGCCGCAAGAGTTTCCCGGTGACGCGGCGTAACGCCGCTTCACGAACCGACACGCTTTTCAAGCGACATTGAATGCTGACACACACAAATCGCTACGGGGAAAAGACGGTTTGTCCGGGTTCATGACGGGAGGTCCGTTCATTCGTCGGCTTTTGCCGACGCCGCGCCCGTTCCATTTCCATGCTGGTTGTAGGCCTTGATGATCTCCTGCACCAATCGATGCCGGACCACGTCGCGGTCGTGGAAATACACGAATTTGATACCGTCCACGTTTCGCAGGATTTCAGAAATCTGAATCAAGCCCGAGGGGCGGTCGGGTGGCAAATCGACTTGCGTAATATCTCCCGTCACCACGGCTTTGGAGTTGAAGCCCAGCCGCGTGAGGAACATTTTCATCTGTTCCGCCGTGGCATTCTGGGCCTCATCCAGAATGACAAAGGCATCGTTGAGGGTACGGCCTCGCATGAACGCCAAGGGCGCCATTTCGATATCACCCCGTTCGATCAGACGATTCGCTCGCTCCATATCCATCATGGCATACAAGGCATCATACAAAGGACGCAGGTACGGGTGCACCTTGGCGAACATGTCACCCGGGAGAAAGCCCAATCGCTCACCGGCCTCCACGGCCGGGCGCGCCAGGACGATCCGTTGCACTTCCTTTTTCGTGAGTGCCGCCAGCGCCATGGCCATGGCCATATACGTTTTACCCGTTCCGGCCGGCCCGATCCCGATCACCAGGTCATGCTGCCGGATGGCTTGGAGATACATCTGTTGCGAGGGAGTCTTGGGAACGACCCACCCCTTGGGCGTGAGAACGTGAGCCGTATCCAGAATGGAAGACGTTTCGGGCTGGTCGGTTTCCGCCGCCTTGAGGGCGCGGGTGACGTCTTCTGAACGCAACTGACGCCTGCCGATCGTACGTTCGGCCAATTCACACAGCAGCCCTTCGGCTCTGCCCACCGCTTCGGGCGGCCCTTCCAGGGTCACCTCATTGCCGCGGGCCGATACGCGTACGTGGAGGCCGTCTTCGATCAACCGGAGATGCAAGTCTCTCGGGCCGAACAGGTTGGAAAGATCGACCCCTTCACGAAGTGAGACTTTTTTCAGGTGTTGGTCCAAAGGAGACACGTTCGCGTATTCTAGCAAAGGGGCTCCCGGACCCACAAGATCAAGATAGGTGACGAGAACTAGACGCGCCGGGGTGATGCGCAAGCATGATTCTTACGCTCACCGTTTCTGGCAGGCCGGGCACACAAACGACGAGCGTTCATCCATGAGACCTCGAATGTGGGTCCCGCACCCGTTCGGACAGGGCGCGCCTCTCTTTTGATACACCAGGTGCCGTCGCTGAAATTGTCCCGGTTTCCCATCCGGTGCGACAAAACTACGAATCGACGACCCGCCCATGAGGATCGCCTCCTCCAGCACAAGTTGGATGGTTTCAAACAATACACGGATTCTTCGCTTCGACAACCGACACCCGCGAGCGTACGGATGAATGCCCGCTCGAAACAGCACTTCATTGGCGTAGATGTTCCCGATGCCGGCGATCCGGTGTTGATTCAACAGCACGGCCTTGATCCGGCCACGGCAGGATTTGATCAGATCCATGAACTCGTCACCGGTCATCGTGAACGGATCGCTGCCAAAGCGACGTTGGCGATAGGCCTTCCAATCTTTCTGGTCCAGGAGATACAACCTGCCGAATCGACGAGCGTTCCAATACCATAACTTCGGTTGCGGCCCGTTTACCAGGCTCATCATCACATGCACGTGTTCCGCGCTCGGGATCGCTTCACGCGCGAAGAGCAACAGGCCCGTCATTCCGAGTTCCGCCACCACCACCCGTTTTTCGGCGCCTCGCTCGCAGACCAGGACGACGCTCTTCCCGTGCCGCTGCACCTCCGTGATGCGAGAGCCGGAATACCAGGAGAGCGATTCGACGCCTTGCCGGATGATATCTGCCCGCCCGACCCGAATGTGATTGATCGTGGCCCCAACCACGGCGGCGTGTAATTGTCGTCGAACCACTTCGGCTTCGGGAAGTTCCGGCATTGCGATCCTCCGGGTCGGGGGAGCGTATCGGTACAAATGTTCAGTAAATCGTTGATAATTCCCGCCATCTTTTTCTGTGCCCTCATTCCCCTCCTTTGTAAGGAGGGGCGAGGGGAGGTAGAGGCTGTAGCCAGGATGGCGGAACTCCGTGCTCCATGAACGACTGACTCTACCCCACCCAGCCTCCCCTTACAAAGGGGAGGGAACGGACCATCCTTCTTCTCCAGTACTCCTCGAGTCCCTGATTCTGTCAACGAGGTCGTGAACACGTACGCCGTCCTGACGGCGGTTGCGCGCACCACCTACGGCTTCTATACTGTCCACGCAACCATTCAGCACCCTTCATTGGAAAGCAGACGATGTCCAAGCTCGACGTGCAATATGTTGAAGACCGACTCACCCAAGCAAAATGTGCCGTGTGCAAGAAGAGCCGGTTCGGCATCGACAGCCGTTCCATGAAGGAAGACGGGGAATGGAAGGGGATCTGCCTGGACTGTTACTACAACTTTCCGGTCTACACGGATATGGAGTTTTATCTCCGCATCCAACCCGACGTGCAATATTGGCTCAAAGAAATTACCTGTCCCTTGTGCAGCCATCGTGGCGTGACGCTCGACTTTCGCATCGTGATGTCCGTGAGGGAGTCACTCTATTTCGTGACCTGCGAGCATTGCCGTCATTCATTCACCGAACGGTCTTATTTGGAGGTCTTTGAATAACTCTCATGGACGACTCCGAGCCCTCTGCCCCCCAACCGGCTCCCGACAAGGACGAGACCAAAGCCAAGAAGGAAATTCACGTGGTCTCGGTTCCTCACGAAGATGACATGATTGCCCAGGAAATGGCTGAACTCTTCGAAGAAGACGAAGTGACCCACCAACACGGAAGCACCGAGCCCGAAGGCGACTAGCACATCCGCGTTCCCAAGATCCGCATGAGTCGAATCAGTCCCTGGGGAACCATGGGATGAACGCGTTGGTGGTCCGTTGGTACTCCCGGTAACCCTCGCCCCGGCTCGCTGCTGCCTGGGCTTCGGCCAAGGGAATGCCCGTCACCTTGAGCAAGGCGCCGATCATGACGACCGGGCCCAGCAGGGTCAGCCACCAGTCGGGTAGTCCGATACCCATCACCACGTAGGCACACCAGTGTACGCCTTCAAAGAAGTAATTGGGGTGCCGGGAATATCTCCACAATCCCCGTCGACAGGTTTTCCCTGTATTGCCAGGGTCTCGCCGGAATCGATTCAACTGATTATCCGCCGCGGCTTCTCCCCCTACCCCAATGGCCCAGATCCCCACCCCCAGGAGTTCCCATACCTGCCATACGGAATGGGGGTTCGACATCAGGACCGCCAAAGGCACCGAGAAGACGGCGACGGCAACGGCCTGTCCGACAAAATACGCGAAGAAATACCACTCGGCCCGATTGCCGAATTTTGCTCGAAGCGTCCTGTACCGATGATCTTCTTCGGGGGCACGGACCCGGTTGACCGCAATATAGACCCCGAGGCGAACCGCGTATCCCGTTGCCATGGCAGCCACGACCAGCCGATGACTCAGGTCACCCGTGGCCGACAGGCTGAAGCCGGCGGCCATCAGACCGAAGCCCACACAAAACCCCACGTCCGCCAAAGCCGCGTTCCGATGCACCCAACGGTAGCCCAGCCACACCACCACCATGATGGGCGTGGTCAGCAGCAAGGCCCATACGGGAAGTTGCCAGTTCATGGTCCCGGCGCTCTTTCCCCCGGTCGTGCGAAACGTCGCGACTTGTTGAACGAACCTGTCCTGCAGGATATTGACCCCTGACGGAGCCTTGTGTATGGTGAGCCGCTACATTTGGGAGGTACGCTCATGAATGACCAGCTCATGCAGGCCTATTTGGACGTTGAACGTTCCATGCAACACTACAATGAAGTCCTCAATCAATATCTGATTTCGCTGCAATCCACGGAGGGCGCGGACGCCCGAAAACTCGAACGCATGACCGCCGGCACAAAGGCCATGAAAGACAGCAGCGGTATTTATCTGTCCTATGCGAAATTTGTGGCCTATGGCATGCCGGAGAGCGAAGATCTCATTGAAGAAGAGGACGATCTTCAAGCCTGATACTTGTGACGAGAGAGGAAAAACCACGGTCATGGTCGGGGCGAGCCGATTTGAACGGCCGACCTCTCGCACCCCAAGCGAGTGCGCTACCGGGCTGCGCCACGCCCCGACAATGATTCCATGACTGCAGAAAGGCCGGCCCTCTCAATGAGCGGAGGTTCCGGTCTTCCGATGACTCGACGCATTCAAGATATCCAGGATTCCCTGGAGTTCTTCCCTGATTTGCTGCACCTGTCCCGCCGGCATTGCCGTCTCCTCCCGGCCACGCCCTCGACGGCGACGCCAGTGCCGTTTGAGACCCATGATAGTGTAGCCTTCCTCATAGAGCATCCGTTTGATTTCCAGAACGACTTCAATCGTCTGTTTGTCATAGACCCGGTGCCGCCCCTGACTCTTTCTGGGACGAAGGAAGCTGAACTCGGATTCCCAGAAACGCAACACGGAAGCCGGCAATTTCGTAATCGTACTGACTTCACCAATCTTATAAAACGCCTTGTCCGGAAACTTACTCGCCATGGGTACGACGGCCTCCGAAGGCCGATGCACGAGGGAGGCCCTACGAATTCACATCTCTTTTGAAGATTTGACTCGCTCGAAAGGTGACCACCCTTCGAGGGGTGATGGCAATTTCTTCGCCGGTTCGAGGGTTGCGGCCTTTACGCTCTCCTTTGCTTCGCACCATAAAATTTCCGAATCCCGCAATTTTTACCGATTCGCCTTTGCGTAGCACGTCCTTCATGCATTGCAGGACGTACTCCACCAAATCCATGGCCTCGGTTTTGGAAACGCCCACTTGTTCGCAGACGTGATTGGCAATGTCGGCTTTACGCATGGTCCCCCGGGTCTCACTCCTGTATAGCGCGAGGAAATTCCAGCCCTGCAACGTATCGAGCGGGCACCTGATTGTCAAGAAGAGGGGATTACTTCGTTCTTCAGCAGCTTATACTCGATGCTATCGGCCAAGGCCTGCCAACTGGCTTCGATAATATTTTCCGACACGCCTACCGTGCCCCACGTGCTTTTGTGGTCACCGGATTCAATCAGCACCCTGACCTTCGACCCGGTCCCGTGGCTGCCCGCCAGCACCCGCACTTTGTAGTCCAACAACCGGACTTCGCGGAGTTCGGGGTAGAATTTTTCCAGCGCTTTCCGCAAGGCATTATCCAACGCATTGACTGGCCCGTCCCCCTCGGCCGCAGTCTGTTCCACGGTCTGATCGACCTTCACTTTGACCGTGGCTTCCGTAATCGGCACCTCGTCGGCTTGCCGTTTTTCGACGATGACCCGTAAACCCAACAGTTCAAAGGAGGGACGGTGCGTGCCCATCGCTTCCCGGACCAGTAACTCGAATGATCCTTCGGCGCCTTCGTATTGGTACCCGTCCCGTTCCAGGTTCTTGAGTTGAGCCAACAGTTCCTGGAGACGCGGATGGTCCTTGGAGAGGCTGAAGCCCAAACTTTCCATCTTCTGGACCACGCCGCTCCGGCCCGTATTATCCGAAATCAGCACCCGTTGCCTGTTACCTACCGATTCCGGCTCGATATGCTCATACGTCCGGGCATTTTTCTGAACGGCATGGATGTGGACGCCGCCCTTATGGGCGAACGCCGCGTCCCCGACGTAGGGTTGCCGCTTGTTCGGCAGCAAGTTTGCAATTTCCGAAACGAAATTGGATACGTTCCGGAGTTGCCGGATCCGGTCGCCGCCCAACACTTTCGCCTGCATCTTCAATTCAAGATTGGCCAGCACCGAACAGAGATTGACGTTCCCGCAGCGCTCTCCGATCCCATTGATGGTTCCCTGCACCTGCCGGGCGCCCTGCTGCACGGCGACCAGGGTATTCGCCACCGCCATTTCCGCGTCGTTGTGCGCATGCATACCCAAGGGTACGCGACACGTTTGCTTCACCTGCTCCCAGATGGATTGGACTTCCCACGGCATAGTGCCGCCGTTGGTGTCACAGAGAATGATCCGTTCGGCGCCGCCCTCGGCTGCCGCTTGTATCGTCTGCATCGCATAGGCGGGATCGGCCTTGAACCCGTCGAAGAAATGTTCGGCATCATAAAAGACCTGCTTGCCATGGGCGCGCAGGTACGCGACTGAATCCCTGATCAGTTCGAGATTGGTCTCCAAGTCGGTGCCCAACGCGTCCGTGACGTGCAAGGTCCAGCTTTTCCCGAAAATCGTGATGACGTTGGTTTCCGCGGCCAGGAGCGCCTGGAGATTGGCATCGGTCTCGGCGGCCTGATTGGCCTTCCGGGTCGAGCCGAATGCCACGATTTTCGCATGGTGCAGCGGAATCGTCCGGATGACCTGAAAAAACTCGATATCCCGGGGGTTGGCGCCGGGCCAGCCGCCTTCGATGAAATGGACGCCCAACTCATCGAGTTTTTGCGCAATACGGACCTTGTCCTCGACCGAAAAACTGATGTCTTCGGCCTGGGCGCCGTCTCGCAACGTGGTATCGTAGATTTCCAAATGATCCGTCATCAGATTCCCGTTCCCTCCCGGCCATCCATCGCCCGTACCAAGCGGAGGGTCATTTTACGTACATACTCGAATCGCGTTTTCTTTTTCAAGGCCTCCTCACGCAGATTCGTCGTGGCCGGGTCCCCGGTCCAGCCCGAATTCCTCGTGAAGGGCCCGGACGGCCTTGTCCACGTCACGTTCATCCAGGACACAGGAAATCTTGATCTCGGACGTGCTGATCATCATGATGTTGACTTTTTCGCGCGCGAGCGTTTGGAACATGCGCGACGCCACGCCCGAGTGGGACCGCATGCCGACTCCCACCAACGACACCTTAGCAATTTCCTCCTTGACTTCCACGGCTCCCGCGCCGATTTCAGCGGCCGTTTGCTTGACCAGGTCCATCGCACGCGCCAAGTCGCTCCGCGGAACCGTAAAGGAAATATCCGTCAAGGCATCCTGGTGGCTCACGTTTTGAATAATCATATCCACCACAATCGAGTGTTCCGCCACGACGCCGAACAGGTTCGCCGCAATGCCCGGTCGATCCGGAACGCCCACCACGGTGATCTTGGCCTGGTTCCGGTCGCCCGTGACTCCGGACACCATGGCCTGTTCCATATCCACGTCTTCCTGTGTCACGAGGGTGCCTTCTCCTTCTTGAAAACTCGATTTTACTTGTACCGGAACCCCGTATTTCGCTGCAAATTCAACGGAACGCGCCTGGAGGACTTTCGCCCCCAGACTCGCCAGTTCCAGCATTTCCTCATAGGACAATTTGGGAATCCGCCTGGCCGCGGGCACCACGTTGGGATCGGTGGTATACACGCCGTCCACGTCGGTAAAGATGACGCACCGGTCCGCCTTCAACGTCGCGGCCAACGCCACGGCCGTCAGATCCGAGCCGCCTCGTCCGAGCGTGGTCACCTCCGATCGTTCGTTGACGCCTTGAAACCCCGCCACAATGGGAAGAACCCCTTGGGCGAGAGCCTGCTTCACGGGATCGGCCATCACTTTCTCAATCCGGGCCCGCGTGTGCGAACTGTTGGTCACGATCCCGACCTGGCGCCCGGTAAACGAACGCGCATTGATGCCGCGACTCCGCAGTTTCATCGCCAGCAGGGCAATGGTGACACGCTCTCCGCAGGATAATAACATGTCGAGTTCCCGGTCATCCGGCTGCGGAGTGATTTCATGGGCCAGTCGCAACAATCGATCCGTTTCCCCGCTCATGGCGGACACGACCACGACGACTTCGTTGCCCGCTCGATAGGTACGTTCTATCAGTTCGGCAATCCGGTGGATTCGCTCAATGCTCCCGACGGATGTCCCGCCGAACTTTTCGACCAACAGCGCCATCTCTTGGTTACCTGGTTGAATGAAACACAGCCGGAAAGGCAGGCAACGCGAGTCGTTGCCGTGCGTTCAGGATCGCAGCAACGCAAGCACGTCTTCCCGTGTGGCTTTGACCGTCAGGGTTTTTGGTGAGATTTCAACGGCAATGTCAGGGTCCTTCAGGCCGTGGCCGGTTAACGTGCAGACGACCGTGGCCCCTTCGGGGAACAACCCGGCCTGGTTGCACTTGGTCAATCCGGCTACCGAGGCGGCGGAAGCGGGCTCGCAAAAAACGCCCTCTTCTTTGGCGAGCGCCTGGTACGCGTCAAGAATTTCTTCATCCGTCACCATCTGGATCGCGCCGGAAGATTCCTCCACGGCCTGCTCGGCCAGTTTCCAACTTGCGGGGTTGCCGATACGAATGGCCGTCGCCACGGTCTGGGGTTGTTCGATCACGTGGCCGCGAACGATCGGCGCCGCTCCCTGGGCCTGGAAGCCCATCATTTTCGGGCATTGCGCAATCTGGCCCGCGGTCCGGTATTCCTTGTACCCTTTCCAATACGCCGAGATGTTGCCCGCGTTGCCCACAGGCAGACAATGGTACGTTGGAGCGCGGCCCAACTGGTCACAGACTTCCAGGGCCGCGGTTTTTTGTCCTTCCAGGCGAAAGGGGTTCAACGAATTGACAAGTTCGAATTCCTCGTTCGCACAGAGATCCTTGACAATTGACAGCGCCTGATCGAAATTGCCCTCGATTTGAATCACGATGGCCCCGTGCGCCATGGCCTGGGCCAGTTTTCCCAACGCCACTTTCCCGGCCGGCACCAGCACGTACACCGGCAGTCCCGCCCGCCCGCCATAGGCTGCGGCCGACGCCGACGTATTGCCGGTGGACGCGCACATCACCGCGCGAACCCTTTTTTCCAAAGCTTTGGAGACCGCCAGGGTCATCCCGCGATCCTTGAACGACCCGGTCGGGTTGGCCCCTTCCACTTTGAGGTACAGTTCGACGTGCGGGCAGATTCGTTTGGCCAGCCGGTTGGCTCGAATCAAAGGCGTATTGCCTTCGCACAGGGTGACCACCGGCGTCTGTTCCGTGACCGGAAGAAATTTCCTGAACTCTTCTATAACTCCACGCCAGGGCATCATCGCATTCTCTCACCAATCGATTCACGGGCCGCCACAGGGGATGGCCCCGTCACGATTTCCGCTTCTCTACGTTGCGGGCCGCCACAGGGGGAGGCCCCTACTCCTCGACCCGGATGACCGTCACGGGCTCCGCCACCAGTGACGGCAGGTGATTGATTTCCCGGATCGCGGTTTGCACCGAACGTTCCGATGCACGATGCGTCATGATCACGACCGGCACCGTTTGACCTTCCTGCCGGCCCTGCTGCAACACGGAGGCAATACTGATGGCATGATTCCCGAGGACGCCCGCAATCATGGACAGGACCCCGGGCTGATCCGGCACCATACAGCGCAGGTAATAGCGGGTGGTCAATTCCTCCATCGGGCGAATCCGGAGCGGCGCCCTGCCGTCCATCTGAAACGAAGTCGGCGGCACGCGCCCGCAGGCCTGCTTGCGCACATTGCGGGCGATATCAATCACATCGCTGACGACCGCGCTTCCCGTGGGCATTGACCCGGCCCCCTGCCCGTAAAACATGACGTCCCCCACGGCATCGCCCACGACGTGCATGGCATTATACACGCCATGTACCTGAGCCAACGGCGCCGTATTGTCGATCATGGTGGGATGCACGCGCGCTTCGATTCCGTCCTCACCCCATTTCGCCACCCCCAGCAGTTTCACGGTCATCCCCAACTCCGACGCGTAGCGAATGTCCAGGGCCGTCAGGCGTTGAATGCCTTCGGTATAAATTTCCTTGACGTTGACGGGCGTTCCATAGGCCAAGCTCACCATGATGGCCAACTTGTGCGCGGAATCAACTCCTTCGATATCGAACGTCGGGTCCGCCTCCGCGTAGCCCGCGGCTTGCGCCTGCGCCAGGGCATCCTGAAATTCCCGTCCCTCGCGTTTCATCTGCGTCAGAATATAATTGGAGGTGCCGTTCATGATTCCGGCCAGGGACACGCAATGATTGGCCGCCAGACCTTCGGTCAATGCCCGGAGAATCGGAATCCCTCCCCCTACGCTGGCCTCGAAGCCCACGTCCACCCCTGCGCGATGGGCCGCGACAAACACGTCCTCCCCATGCACCGCCAACAAGGCCTTATTGGCGGTCACGACGTGCTTGCCTTTGCTGATGGCTTCCAGCATGACTCGCTTGGCAAAATCATATCCGCCGACGGCCTCAATCACGATTTGGATGGACGCATCATTCAGGAGTCCGTTGAGATCCGTACTGAGGACGCCTTCGGGAAGCGTCAAACCGCGATCCGTGGTCACGTCAAGATCCACGATACGTTTCAAGCACAGGGGCGCCCCCACCCGTCGCGCGATCAACCCGGCCTGGTTGACAAGAATTTTCGCGGCCCCGGAGCCGACGGTGCCGAATCCGATCAGGCCTATTCCGATTTCGCCGTTCATGATTGATTGTCCAGTTTCAGCGCGGTCTTGATTCCACGAATGGCCTGATGGGTTCGATGTTCATTTTCCACCAATGCGAATCTCACGTATTCGTCACCGCCTTCGCCGAATCCGATCCCGGGGGACACCGCCACCTTGCCTTCACGGAGCAGAAACTTCGAGAACTCCAGCGAGCCCATTCCCGCGTAAGCCGCGGGAATCCGGGCCCAGACGAACATCGTGGCTCGCGGATAGTCGACCCGCCAGCCGATTCGATTCAGGCCGGACACCAACGCGTTCCGCCGGCTTTCATATTGTTTCACGATCGACGACACGCAATCCTGCGGCCCATTCAGCGCGATGATACTGGCAATTTGGATCGGCTGGAACATCCCGTAATCCAAATAGCTCTTGATCTTGGTCAGGGCCCCGATGATCTCCCTGTTGCCGACGCAAAATCCGACACGCCAGCCCGGCATATTGTAACTCTTGGATAACGAGTAGAATTCCACGCCGATTTCTTTCGCTTCCGGCACCTGTAGCAGGCTCGGCGCCCGATAGCCGTCGAAGACAATGTCCGCATAGGCCAAGTCGTGAATGACATAAAGATCGTGTTCGCGCGCAAATGCCACCACCTTTTTGAAAAACTCCAAATCCACCACGCTCGTAGTCGGATTGTGGGGGAAACTCATGATCAAGGCTTTCGGCCTGGGTTGGCTTTGACGATACGCACGCGTGAGGTTTTCAAAGAAATCTTCGGTGGGACCCAGATCGACGCCGCGCACTTCCCCGCCCGCAATGATCACGCTGTACATGTGAATGGGATACGTGGGCGCGGGCGTCAGCACCACGTCGCCGGGGCCCAACATCGCGAGCACCAGATGCGACAGTCCCTCTTTGACTCCCAAGGTCACAATGGCTTCGGTCTCAGGATCGATGTCCACGTTGTAATGTCGCCCGTACCACGCACTGATGGCGTGGCGTAACCTCGTAATGCCACGAGACGCCGAATATCGATGATTCTTCCCTTTCCCTGCCGCTTCGACCAATTTCTCGACGATGTGGGGAGGAGTCGCCTGATCGGGATTCCCCATCCCGAAGTCGATAATATCCTCGCCACGCTGCCGCGCCTGAATTTTGAGA
The DNA here is from genome assembly GCA_011523385.1 of Nitrospira sp. Classification (GTDB taxonomy): domain Bacteria; phylum Nitrospirota; class Nitrospiria; order Nitrospirales; family UBA8639; genus Bin75. The sequence goes on from WTGX01000018.1 coordinate 31,281, forward strand.
TCCTGGACCTGGCTGAAGACGTAGGCGGGAAGGCGTTGTATGCGAAAGAAATTTTGCATGGGTCAGCAGAACAAAGCGTAATTGCAGGGAAAAGGCTTGTGACGACACGTCACGATGATAACTTGCCATTCTAGTAGAGGCCGAACAACCAGTCAACGAAAGGCTTTGTTTTTTCAGCTTTTTGCTTGGCCGTTTTCGATAGGGCCTTCCGCATTTCCATGTTTTGTAGCTGCGCCATCTCATGGCGCTTTTCTTTACGGCTGCTCTTGGCGGCATAAGATGCCGCCGCTACAACTACAAGGAGGGGCCTCATAAGGCCTGGGTTAGGCCACGCCTCTGAGTCCAAGTTGTCGCGCATGCTTCATTGCGACCCCTTGCCCGTTTTGCCATAATGAAACGCCAGAGGTTCTCGCTTCCCACCTGTCAGATAGGTTGTCATGGCCAAACTCGGCGTCAACATCGACCACGTCGCTACTCTCCGGGAGGCCCGGGGCGGGCATGAGCCGGACCCCATTGCCGCGGCGGTGCTCGCGGACCTGGGCGGCGCGGACGGCTTGGTCGTGCATCTCCGTGAAGATCGTCGACACATTCAGGAACGTGATCTCAACCTGCTTCGGGACATGATTCCTTCCGCTTTAAATCTGGAAATGGCCGCGGACGACGCGACCGCGAAGATCGCGCTGCACGTCCGGCCCGATAAAGTCACGCTGGTTCCTGAACGGCGACAGGAATTGACCACCGAAGGCGGGCTTGCGGTGACGGAACACCGGAAACGGCTCACCACCTTGATCCGCCTGTTCCATGACGCGCGGATTCCGGTCAGCCTGTTCATCGATCCGGACCGTCGTCAAATCCGCGCCGCCCACAAAGTGGGCGCCGATGCCGTCGAGCTGCACACCGGACCTTATGCCAACAGCCGCCAGCCTCAAGAGATCCGGAAAGAGGTCGAAGCCCTTCAACAGGGTGCGCGCCTCGCGCGGCAATTAGGGCTGGAGGTGAATGCCGGTCATGGGCTGACGTACCACAATATTCATCGCCTGACGGGCATCACCGAAATCGTGGAATTCAACATCGGGCACAGCATTATTTCGCGCGCGGTCCTGGTCGGTCTCGAACGGGCCGTCAGGGAAATGCGGGCCTTAATCCCTTCATCGCTTCACCGTTAGTGGCCCGGCGCGTTCGTGCTTGGTTCGTCATGAAAATCGTCACCTCCCACCAAATGCGAGAACTCGATCGTCGCACGATCCACGAGGCTGGCGTGCCCGGCAAGACGTTGATGGAACGGGCGGGAGCCGGCGTGGTGTCGGTCATGGAAGACACCTTCGGCGTTTTGAAGGGAAAAACCGTGACGATCTTCTGCGGGAAAGGCAACAACGGAGGGGACGGGTTCGTCGTCGCAAGACTCCTGCACCAAAGACGGAGTGACGTTCAGATCTGCCTGCTTGCGCACACCAAGGATCTCAAGGGGGACGCCAAACTCATGTATCAACGGTTTGTCAAAGGGGCCGGCCGGTCCAAGGTCTTGAGCAGCCCCTCGCCGGATCGTGTGCACCGGTTGGTCCGGGACAGCCACGTGCTGGTCGACGCGCTCTTGGGAACCGGCACGTCTTCACCGGTTACCGGCCCGTACCAGGAGGCCATTCAGGCCATGAACTTGTCCGAGGCGCCCATTGTTGCGGTGGATCTTCCTTCCGGTATCGACGCGGATACCGGCGACACGTTAGGGAGCGCGATTCAAGCCGACCTGACGGTCACGTTCGGAAATCCCAAGCTCGGGCTCTTTCTGGGAGCGGGCATTGATCACGCCGGTCGCGTTCATTGTGTCGATATCGGCATTCCGAGCCAGTACGTCGAAGACCTGCCTGTTTCCGTTGAAATGTTGACTCCCACTATGATTCGACCATGGCTGCCCAAGCGCCCGGCTTCGTCGCACAAGGGCACGTTCGGTCACGCCGGGATCATTGCCGGCTCATCCGGAAAAAGCGGAGCCGCCGCCTTGGCAGCCAAAGCGGCCCTCCGGGCAGGAGCCGGGCTTGTCACCGTGGGCACACCATCCAGTGTGCAAGCCAGTGTTGCCTCGGGCATTCCTGAGGTCATGACCTTGCCACTTCCTGAAACCGCGGATCACACGCTCTCACGAGATGCCCTGCCCATCTTGCAAACCTTTCTGGAATCGCGCAGTTCGATCGGCATAGGCCCCGGCCTTTCGACGCAGACTGAAACCGCCGACGTGGTTCGAACGCTGATCGACCAATGCGACCGGCCGCTGATCATCGATGCCGACGCGCTGAATGCCTTGGCAGGCCATACGAGTCTCCTCCAGTCACGCCAGATCTCCCCGGTCCTGACGCCGCACCCCGGAGAGATGGCCCGGCTTCTTGGCGAATCGACGGCGGCAACGGTGAACCGCAATCGTTTGAGGATCGCCCAGGATTTTGCCCGTGCCCATTCAAGCGTCGTGGTGCTGAAGGGAGCACGCACGATTGTGGCCCATCCTGAAGGAGCGACGTTGATTTCACCCACCGGCAATCCCGGCATGGCCACTGCGGGCACCGGAGACGTGCTGACCGGGATCCTGACCGGATTGCTGGCGCAAGGAGTCTCACCGTGGGAAGCGGCTCAAAGCGGCGTCTTCCTTCATGGCTTGGCCGGCGACCTCGCGGCTCGGGTCTACGGGTATCCCAGCTTGATGGCCGGCGACCTTTTGGCCTACCTGCCGCAAGCCATCACCCAGGTGCTTCACGCCGTTGCTCCTCGACCATGAAGCCGTTCCCTGATCATATGACCACCGCACAGACAAAATCCTGGACCCTGACCCTGCGGTCGTCGTCGCACACCGAGGAATTCGGCTCGACCATTGGCCGGCATCTTCAGAAGGGCGACATCATCGCGCTCGTCGGTGAGTTGGGCGCAGGGAAAACGACGTTCGTGCGCGGGGTCGCCCTGGGCACGGGTTTCGAACCCCATGTCGTTAGCAGTCCGACGTTTACCTTTATCCAGGAATACGCCGGTCCCCTGACGCTTGCCCACGTGGACTTGTATCGACTGGAAGAGCCGGGAGAATTGGCTGACACGGGATTGGCCGAGTATTTGGACGGAGACTTCGTGGTCCTGATTGAATGGGCCGACCGGCTGCCTGCCTCGCGGATGCCCAATGACTATCTTTCCATTCAACTTTCCTATGCGGGGAAAAACACCCGTCGCGTGAACGTTCAGGCTTTCGGGCCGCGAAGCTCCGGTCTTCTTCACGTGCTCATGTCGGACGCAAGGTAGTTGCCTCATGGGTCAATCGGAACTGAACCCTCTGCTGAAACAATATTGGGACATCAAACGACAGTACCCGGAGACGATTGTGTTCTTTCGCGTGGGTGACTTCTATGAAATGTTTGACGAGGACGCGAAAGAGGCCGCGGCCTTGCTCAACATCGCCCTGACGACCAGGAACAAGAACAGTGCCAACCCCGTTCCTCTCTGCGGAGTACCGTATCATGCGGCCACGAGCTATCTGGCCAAATTGCTGAAAGCCGGGAAAACCGTGGCGCTCTGCGAGCAGGTCGAAGACCCCAAATCGGCCAAGGGTCTGGTCAAACGAGAGGTCGTCCGGCTCTATACCCCTGGCACGATTTTCGATGATGAGTTGCTGGACGCCAACACAGCCAACTACCTGGCGGCCTTGTCCGTTCAACGCGACCCGATCCATTCACGTCATAGTTTTGGCCTCGCCTCGATCGACCTGTCCACCGGACAATTTCTCATTGCAGGATTTTCCGGGGAACACGGCCAGGACTCGATGCTGGACGAACTCATCCGCCTCGGCCCGCAAGAAGTCATTATCCCGGATAAAACGGATACGATAGCCCTCGACAGGCTCCTGGAACCCCTGCGGTTACCTCGCGTGACGGAACAACCGTCTGCGTGTTTCGAATCGGATGCTTCGCAGGAGATTCTCCGGGCTCATTTCGAGGTTGATCACGTGGACGCACTTGGCCTCTCTGCCACAGGACCCGGGGTCCAAGCGGGTGGCTGTATTCTGCGTTATCTGAAGCAGACCCAACCCACCCTGGAGCACCACCACATCCAAAAGCCGGAACTCCTGGAACCCACGCGGGAAATGCACCTGGACGCCATGACCATGCGTAACCTGGAACTGATCCAGCCCTTGTATCCGGATCAACAACACGCCACCTTGCTGTCGGTTCTCGATCATACGGTCACGGCCATGGGATGCCGGCTGTTACGACAGTGGATCGTTCGGCCTCTGCTCGACCACGAAGCCATTCAACGCCGGCTGAATTCGGTGTCCACGTTCATGGACAACCTCAAGCTTCGCCTGCGCGTTCGCTCGTTCTTCAAGGACCTGCATGACCTCGAGCGGTTGAGTAGCCGCGTGGTCATGGGAACGGCGACTCCGCGGGACGTTCTTCGCTTGAAAGAATCCCTGACCATTCTGCCCCGGCTCTTTCAGCTTTTCGACGGTGTTGCCGATCCTTTACTCAACTCCGTCTTGCAGCGCTGGGATTCGCTTGCTGACGTCACCGGGCTGGTTGAAGACTCCATTGATCCCAATGCGCCGTGTTCCGTCAAAGAGGGGCCGATTTTTCAGGACGGTGTCGATCCCGTCATCGATGAGCTGCGAATGATGAGCCGGGACGGCGTGCAATGGTTGACCGATCTGGAGCAACACGAACGGGAAGAGAGCGGCATCGACTCGCTCAAGATCAAATACAATCAAGTGTACGGCTACTATTTCGAAGTGACGAAGGCAAACCTGTCGCGTGTGCCGGAATATTTTCGACGGAAACAAACGCTCGTGAATGCCGAGCGGTATACGACAGAAGATCTCGAACGCATTGAAGCCCAACTGTCCGGGGCCAATGAAAAGTTACGACGCGCCGAACAGGAACGTTTTCGGGCGATGCTGCAAACCCTGTCCGGCCACGTGTTCCGTATTCAAAAAATGGCCAAACACGTGGCCCTGCTCGACGTGCTCTCGAATTTCGCAGAGGTCGCTTCCAGGAATCGCTACGTCAAACCAGAGATGCACGACGGCGGGATCATCTTCATCAAAAATGGACGGCATCCGGTTGTTGAACAATTCGACTTACCCGATGGGTTTATCCCGAACGACTCCTACCTGGACTTGGACTCGCATCGTTTATTGTTGCTGACCGGCCCCAACATGGCAGGAAAGAGTACGTTCTTGCGGCAAACCGGGTTGATTGTCCTCATGGCGCACGTGGGCTGCTTTGTGCCTGCCTCAGAAGCGAAAATCGGGGTCATAGATCGATTGTTCACCCGGGTGGGCGCCTCCGATAATCTGGCATTCGGGTTGAGCACCTTTATGGTGGAAATGCTGGAAACCGCCAAAATTTTGCATGGGGCGACATCGCGGAGTCTCATCCTGTTGGATGAAATAGGGCGAGGAACCAGTACCTACGATGGTTTGAGTCTGGCTTGGGCGATCGCCGAACATATTCAGGACCGGCGTGTCCTGGGGGCCAGGACTCTCTTTGCCACGCACTATCATGAAATGACTGATTTGGAGAAGTTTCGCGATGGCGTTCAAAACCTCACTGTCGCTGTCAAAGAAGACAAGGAGGACGTCATCTTTTTAAGAAAAATCAAACCGGGAAAAGCCGCTCGCAGTTACGGGATCCACGTGGGCAAACTGGCAGGTTTACCCTCATCTCTCATCTCGCGAGCTGAAGAAGTCTTGGCGCAACTGGAACAGGAGTCGTCTTCTGAGAATGCAAGCAATCGGATTCAGGAAGAGAACCCCGGGGCCATACTGTCGTCAACCCCCCAACCCCATCCCCTGATTGAAGAAATCAAACAGTTGGAATTGTTTTCCATGACGCCGCTTGAAGCATTAAACCGCTTGGCTGAAATCCAAAAACGTCTCGATGCCAAATAAAAAAAGGGCGGGACTTCAGAAAAGTCCCGCCCTTTTCGTTTTGCTAAAGCTGTTTGTTATTGCAACGACGCGCCGAACTTGCCTTCCTTGGTCCCCTTGGAGGTATGGGACTTCTGGTTGGAGTACGGAATGAACCCGGAAATCGGACCCACACCCGGGACCATCACGTCGTACTGCATCTTCTTGTTTTGCGCCCAATGGTTGTTGTCAATGGAATCCACAACGCTGATCGCCCGCAGGCTATGAATGCTTCTGGGCTTGTCCGGCGTACCGGCGACTTCAGGAACTTCCTTAACCGAGGACACCACGCGATGGTTCTGCTCGGTCTCCTGAATCACGAGTTCGACCAAGGTATACTTGGAAGCCTCAGTCCCGCTCATGACTGCCTGGCTGTGCGAGCCTTTGCCTAAGGCCACGAGCTTTTGCCACACGCCGTCATCTTTCGGGTAGACTTTCAAATTCTTCCCCGGGAAATACTTCTGCCAATAGTATCCACTCTCGGCATTGCCCCCGAACACGGCGATGTTGACCCAGGCGGCTTTGTCGTACGGATCGGTGACCGCAACCCGTCCATGTACGGTGGTCGGTTTGCTGAGATCGCCCCACTCGAACCGTTCCTGGAACGCTTCAATGGCAAGCGCACTGGAGGCCATGCAACCCACCACGATCAAGGCAGTTAAAACGGCCAACCCTGATTTCCCAATTTTCATGATTCCTTCCTCCTCAATTAAGCGCTAAAAATGAGAACTCGTAAAATGAATGAATCAGTTTCCTATAGGATCAAGCAACACGTTTTCAGGTTACTCTCCAGCAAGAACTTTGAAGCCCGTGACGGTGTTGCCGTCGAGTTGCACTTCCATGGCAACCAGGTTTTGGGACGCGTCGGTCAACTGCTTCATCAACGCGGAATCTTTCACTCGCAACCGCACCGTTGTTTGCGGATTGTACCATCCGGCATAGGGATTGTTGCGATCTTCGCCGCCTTGATACCCCCACGCACAGCAGACGAACAACGGATCAGGAATGGCCACGTTGCGGTCATCGGAAGCCCGGCCAAGGGGATCACCGGTTTCGCCTGGGTTGCTGGTGTTCCAATATTGAATGCCAAAAAGGATTTCGCCGGCCGGATTGTCGGCCCAATGGGCATACACGCGACCTTTCAAGCTGGCAGGTGCGGTCCCTTTGAGGGACATGTCGCCGATCGTGGCTACCTCTTCCGGATTACCGCCACATTTCTTGTTGCTGGAACAGGGGCCCTTTTGGGCATCGGCCAGACCGATGAAGCCAACGAGCATCAGACCTGCAGCCAGCACTCCCACAACGCCCCCACGGAAAAATGACTTCTTCATTTCCCCCTCCTTTACTTAGGATGACATAATAAAAATAACGACTCGTACTTTTTAACCAAAAACCGTTTCCATTGCAACGAAAAAGCAGGACCTCTTTTCTCATGACTCAAGGGGCCTTTTGACCCCTCACAACATTCTCGCTTTTAATCAGAGTGGCCCATGCTACTCATCCCGTTGCAAGATGTCAAGGGTCTTTCCAGAGAAAATTTGCGGGTTTTCTACACCTGCACAAAAAATTTTTCTTGCAGGGGCTCAGGGGGCACGGGTCCCAATGCCGTCACGGACATCGAACCAAAATCCAAAAGCTCCCGGCTGATGGCCTGAACATCCTGTCCGGAAACGCGATCGATGGCAGACACGAGTTCCCGGAGAGACACGTACCGCCCTTGGGCGAGTTCATCCTTGGCCAATTTGTTCATCCGCCCATAGGTCCCTTCCAACCCCAGCATCAAGGTCCCCTTTAGTTGGTTTTTGGTTCGCTCCAATTCCTGGGAGGCGATCCCGCGTTTCTGCAATTTTTTGATTTCCCGGCAGACTACATCCACCACCGAGGGCGCCTCTTTGGCCCCGCTCGCCGCATAAATAGTCAACACCCCTCCGTCTGAAAAGCTCGACAATTGGGAATAGATCGTATACGCCAGACCGCGTTTCTCCCGAATTTCCTGGAAGAGCCGGGAACTCATCCCTCCTCCGAGTAGGGCGTTCAGGGTATGGGCCGCGTACCGGGCCGGATGAGCCACGGGCAACCCCTTGAATCCCAGACAGAGATGGACCTGCTCCAATTGTTTGTGATGGACCATGATCCCTCCCCGAACACGTGGCGGTTTCTGCCGTTGCCCACCATTCCCATCACGACCGGTGGCCTTCCACGTTCCAAATGCGGCCCGGACCAAGGCCTCGACTTTCTTCACCTCGAAATTCCCCGCCACTGCAATCACGGTTTTCTCCGGACGATAGTGTTCCTCCAGATAGTGAAGCAGGTCGCGTCGCTGCATGCGCTTCATGGTGGCCTGATCCCCCAGGATCGACCGCCCCAGGGGATGCCCCCGTAACACCTGCTTGGCATGCAGTTCCTGCACGAAATCTTCCGGATCGTCCCGAACCATTCGGATTTCCTCCAACACGACCTGTTTTTCCCGTTCGATTTCCTTGCGATCAAAACGGGAGTGATAAAAAACGTCGGCCAATAAATCGATCGCCTGCCCGATTTGTTGGTCCAACACTTTGATGTACAGGGTGGTGGTTTCATGGGTGGTAAAGGCATTCATCTCTCCACCCAGGCTGTCGATTTCGTGCGAAATCTGCGTAGCAGACCGACGGCGCGTGCCTTTGAACATCATGTGTTCAAGGAAGTGGGCAAACCCCTTCTGCCGAGGCCCTTCGTCCCTTGTGCCGACGTTTTCCCAAACACTGACGGCAACGGACTTGAGGGACGGCATCCGTTCCATTACCACACGAACGCCGTTATCGAGGACAAGCTTGCGCGTCCAGGTCATTTTTTCGCTACCCGGGATTGGAGTGGGAAACGCGTCAAAGAATAATCCGCAAGAACGCCCGTCGAAGACCGTACAAACAGGCCTCCCGGCTAGGACGCGGCAGAAGGCTGTTCCGACTCCGCCAACGCCTCTTTGCGGCTCAGACGAATTTTGCCCTGCTTGTCGATTTCCAGGACTTTGACCAGGACCTGCTCCCCTTCCGCCAGTTCATCGGCCACGGATTTGACGCGATGCTCGGCTAATTGGGAAATATGCACCAAGCCGTCGATGTTGGGTAAAATCTCGACGAAGGCGCCAAAATCGACGATCTTCCGGACGGTCCCGAGGTAGGTTCTCCCCACGACCGCTTCCTCCGTCAACCGGTTGATCATGTCAATGGCCTGCTGAGCCGACGATTCGTCCACCGACGCAATCGTCACCAGGCCCGTATCATCGACGTTGACCTTGACCCCGCATTCCGCAATGATGCCGCGGATGACTTTCCCACCCGGTCCGATGACGTCCCGAATCTTGTCGGTTTTGATCTGAATCGTATAAATGCGGGGAGCATGGGGCGCCAGGGATTCCCGTGGCGATGAGAGCGAGTCCTGCATTTTTTCCAGAATGTGGAGCCGGCCGACCCGGGCTTGTTCGAGGGCCTGCCGCATCAACTCGACCGTGATCCCCTCGATTTTGATGTCCATCTGGAGCGCGGTGACGCCCGTCCGGGTCCCCGTCACCTTGAAATCCATGTCGCCCAGATGGTCTTCGAGTCCGAGAATATCCGACAAGATCAGGACCCGGTCGCCTTCTTTGATGAGCCCCATGGCAATACCCGCTACGGGTTCCTTGATGGGCACACCGGCATCCATCATGGCCAAGGTGCCTCCACACACCGTGGCCATGGAGGAGGAGCCGTTGGATTCCAAAATGTCCGATACGATGCGAATGGTATAGGGAAAGGCCTCCTTGTCCGGCAGCACCGACGTCAGCGCGCGCGCCGCCAGTTTCCCATGTCCGACTTCGCGTCGACCGGGCGACCGCAAAGGCCGGGCTTCCCCCACGCTGAACGGGGGAAAATTATAATGGAGCATGAAATTACGGAAATATTCCCCCTCAAGTGCGTCGATACGTTGCTCATCGTCCGAGGTGCCCAATGTGACCACGGACAGGCTTTGGGTTTCCCCTCTGGTGAACAGGGCGGAGCCATGCGTACGCGGCAACAGACTCGTTTCGCACGTAATGGGCCGGATATCGGTCGGACCCCGGCCATCGGCGCGGATCTGTTTTTCCAAAATCATCTCGCGGACTTCACGATATTCCACGTCATGATAGACCTCTTTGACCTGCCGACCGCGCGCCGGGTCCTCGTCACCCAGCTTGTCGACCGCCTCGGACAGGATCTGGTCCAATCGCTCTTGCCGGTCGGTTTTGTTGGCGATGAGCACGGCTTCCCGAACCGGGCCAGCCACCAATTCGCAGACCTGTCGTTCCAGGTCCTCGTCGACCGGCTCCACCGGCACCACCCGCTTGGGCCGTCCCACCAGTCCCTGTAACTCGACGATTTTGGCCACGATCTTCTTGATTTCCGAATGGGCCAACGCCAATGCCTCCAGGAACACGGACTCGGACAGCCCATTCGCCCCGGCTTCCACCATCAGGATCGCGTCCTGGGTGCCGGCGACCACCAACTCGAGTTCGCTGTTCTGGAGTTCCTGCATATTGGGATTGACCACGAATTGGCCGTTTACGCGGCCGATCTTGACACCGGCCAGCGGGCCGGAAAAGGGAATATCCGAGATTGCGAGCGCGGCGGAGGCAGCCGTGATACCCACCACTTCCGAGGTCATCGATTGATCCACGGAGAGCACGGACGCAATGACTTGTGTCTCATAATAAAAGCGCTCCGGGATCAATGGGCGAATCGGCCGGTCAATGAGCCGGCTCGTCAGGGTTTCTTTTTCCGACGGAGCCCCTTCCCGCTTGAAATACCCCCCCGGAATTTTTCCGGCTGAATAGGCCTTTTCCTGATAATTCACCGTGAGCGGCAAAAAATCCGTGTCCGGCTTCAACGTCTTGGACGCCACGGCCGTCGCCAAAACCACGGTGTCCCCATAGGAGGCCAAGACGGCCCCATCGGCCAGTTTGGCCATTCGCCCTGTCTCCAACCTCAACGTCCGTCCCGCGATCTCCATTTCAACTGCTTGTACCATGTACTTCTCTCCTTTTTGCCTTTTGCCTTCCGACTTTCTTCACACCCGTCGTGAAACGGCGTGTTATTTCCGCAGCCCTAATTTGCCAAGCAGGGCCCGATAGCGCCCGACGTCTTTGCGATGCAAATAATCCAACAAACGCCGGCGCAGGCTCACCATTTTCAGCAACCCGTGTCGCGAATGATGATCTTTTTTATGCGTACGCAAATGGTCGGTTAAATAGGTGATGCGGTTCGTCAACAAGGCAATTTGCACCTCCGACGAACCCGTATCCCGTTCATGCGCGCGATGTCGCTGCACGATATCTGATTTTGCTTCCTTGACTGCGGCCATACCAGCCTCCTTTTTCCCTTTTTCAAAGTTTACGTTTCATGAGACGGGAGTGACGTCTCAGCAAACACTTTGACCATCCGTAATTGACGTTTTGGCGCATACGACGTCGATGGGGCCCATTTGCCGAGGGCCAGTAATCGCCCCATATCGTCTTTCACCCGAATCAACGTCTCGACGGAGGTCTCCCGATGATCCTCGGACCACAGGGCCGCGTCCGAAACGGGCGTCCCATTCAAGACATTCCCGACCATGGCGGGCTCAACGACCACGGCCGGAAGATCGGCCAACGCTTCGTCGAGACTCAGAAACACCCCCGGGTGCTCGAACAGGTCATCGACACGTCCGATGTCATCAAGCGGCCACGCCTGGTCGAGGTGAAACGGTCCCACGCGACTGCGAGTCAATTGGCTCAGGTGCCCCCCCACACCCAGCACCCGGCCGATATCCGCGCATAACGTGCGAATGTACGTGCCCTTGGAACAGCGAACCCGAAGCGTGACGCAGGGCAGGGACAACGTCCGGACCTCAATGTGATAAATGGTCACGGGGCGTGCCTGACGCTCAACGGTTTTGCCTGCACGAGCCGCTTTATACAGCGGTTGCCCCCCGATTTTGACCGCCGAATACATAGGCGGTACCTGCTGCTGTTCACCGCAAAATTGCGCAACCGCCTCGTGAACGGTTTCGGGGCGGAGCCCGTGGACGGGACAATCCCGCACAATGGCCCCCGCGGCGTCTTGAGTCGTGGTCTCCTGTCCCAGACGCAAGACGGCCTCGTATTCCTTGTCCCAATGCAGAAGGAAGGCCGAGAGTCTCGTCCCTTTCCCCAGCAGGACGGGAAGCACGCCAGTGGCTTCGGGGTCCAAGGTCCCCGCATGCCCGACTTTACGAACTTGGAGAAGGCGGCGAACCTTGGCCACGACGTCGTGCGACGTCCACCCGGCAGGCTTCGAGACGTTCAGCACGCCGTGCGGCACAGCCGGCGTCACCCGACCAGGGGGCCGGCCATCAAGACATTCCGTCATCATGCCTGGCCTTCTTCCCCGGATTCACCCCAACCGTTCCCTTTACGCTCCGGTTCATCCCCAGGGAACACGGCATCAAGAAGCCGGTCGATCTTGTCCCCTCGTGAGCCGCTCGAGTCCAACCAGAATGACACTTCCGGCGTATAGCGCAACTCCAAGCGCCGGCCCAATTCCAACCGGATGAAGCCGGACGCATGGTCGAGAATCTTACGGGCGGTTTCCGCTTCGACGTGGTTCCCCAACAAGGACACGTAGACGTAAGCTTTCCGCAGATCGTTGTTCATCTCCACGTCGGTGACCGTCACAAACTTGAGCCGGGGATCCTTGCATTTTCTGGCAAGAATGTCCGCGACCTCCATCCTGACCTGATCGGCCACCCTGACCGATCGTTTATACCCCGGTTTCGACACGACACTCGCGCTTCTTCCCGCCCTACAAGAGTTCGATGCGAAAATCGAGTAACTCCAACGTCGGAGTGGCCTGAATCATATTCATCGCTTGATCGAGAACCCGGTTCACGTGACTCGATTCATTTGCAATACAGGCAATGCCCAACACGGATCGTTGCCACAGATCATGATCGCCAAGTTCGGCCACCGACACTTTGAACGTCCTGCACAGACGTGCTTTGAGGCTGGATAGAATCTGACGCTTCGATTTCAGCGAATGCCCTTCGGGAAAATGCAATTCTATCCGACAAACTCCGACCACCATCAGTTTTCAGCACGGCTCGCGATATCCATGACACAGGCCGACCATGCCACAGGATTATAATTTAGCCGTCTCTTTATCAAAGACGTACGCTTCAATCACGTCGCCGGCTTTAATGTCATTAAAATTTTCGATGCCGATCCCGCACTCATACCCTTGGTGCACTTCCCGGACGTCGTCTTTAAAGCGCCGCAACGAGCCCAATTTCCCTTCATAGACGACCGCGCTGTCACGCAACAAGCGAACGCCCTCACTCGCGCGGGCAATATGCCCATTCGTCACGTAACAGCCTGCGACCGAGCCGACTTTGGGGATCGAAAAGACCTGTCGAACCTCCGCGCGTCCCAATACGCGTTCCGTAAAGGTCGGCTCCAGCAAACCCTCGGCCGCGGCTTTGACGTCGGCGAGCGCATTGTAAATGATGGTATGGAGCCGGACTTCGACACCCTCGCGTTCAGCGAGCGCCGTGGCTTTAGGGTCTGGACGAATGTGAAAGCCAACTACCAGCGCCTTCGACGCGGACGCCAGCAACACGTCCGATTCGGTAATGCCTCCCACACCCCGATGAATAATCTGTACCTTGACGCTCTCGGAGGAGATTTTGGCGATGGATTCGCACAGGGCCCCGACCGACCCTTGCGCATCCGCTTTCACCAACACCGCCAGTTCTTTCCTCTCCGACTCTTGGCTGTGAGCAAACAGCGCGTCCAACGTGAGCCGGGCCGGGCCGGGCCCAAGCTCCGCCGTACGCCGCTTTTGATGCCGGGACTCGGCAATCTCCCGGGCCACCCGCTCATCTTTGACCACGACCAATTGATCGCCGGCCGCCGGTAACCCCAACAAACCGATCACCTCCACGGGAGTGGAGGGTCCGGCCTCACGCGCTTTCTTTCCGTCGTGCGACACCAGTGCCCGAACGCGACCGCTGGTCGCTCCCACCACGTACGCGGCTCCGACCTTCAACGTTCCGCTTTGGACCAGGACGGTGGCCACGGGACCACGACCTCGATCCAACTTGGCTTCCAACACGACTCCTTTCGTGGGCTGGGTGACGTCCGTCTTCAACTCCATGACCTCGGCTTGCAGCAACAACATCTCCAATAACGCGTCCAATCCCTGTTTTTCCTTCGCCGACACTTCCACGTAGATCGTCTGTCCGCCCCAGGATTCGGGAACGAGCCCCTGTTCCGACAGGCTCTGCTTGATTCGATCGGGATTGGCCCCGGGTTTGTCGATTTTGTTGACGGCCACCACGATGGGGACCCCGGCGGCCTGCGCATGATTTGCGGCTTCGAGGGTTTGCGGCATGACGCCGTCATCAGCGGCAACCACCAAAACCACGATATCGGTGACTTGCGCCCCGCGTGCCCTCATGGCCGTAAACGCTTCGTGACCGGGAGTATCCAGAAAGGTCACGCTTTTCTCACCTACCTGCACGGAATAGGCCCCGATATGTTGCGTGATGCCGCCTGCTTCCTGTTGCGTCACCTTGGTCTGACGAATCGCATCGAGCAACGACGTTTTCCCATGATCCACGTGCCCCATGATCGTGACCACCGGAGCCCGAGACGCAAATTGCGACTCGGTCGTCGGCTCAAGCATTTCTTCCAACAATGCCTCACCCTCTTTTTCCGTCTGAATCTCAACTTGAATCCCGAGTCCTTCGGCAATCAGCACACCGGCATCCAGATTCATGGGTTGATTCAGCGTGAGGCCGATGCCCATTTCCATCAACTTGCGTATCACGTCCGCCGCCCGGATTCCCAAGTGTTCCGCAAACTCCTTTACCGTCATGCCCGATGAAAGTTTGACGGTCTTTCGTCTGGGTTTCGTGATTTCGGTCGGCGTGGCAGAAGGAATGTGTCGAGCGCGTTCTTCCCGTCTGAGGGTGGGAAGAGGACGAAGATCCTGCCAGCGAGCCGCGTCTTCATAGATCTCGGCAAAGAGGTCTTCATCACGCGGTTTCCCGGCTTTCCGACTCTTTTTGGGTTTCTCCTCTTCCTTGACCTTCTTGGGCTCATCAACCGTTTGTTGAGGTTGAGTTGTGGCCGGGTCGCCGGTCCCAACAGGCGAGACTTTGTCTTCGATTGACGGGATAACGTCGGGGAGCGTCGCTTCGGCAGCCAAGGCCTGAGATATGGCTGCAACTTCGGGCGGCTCATCAATCACGCTCACCGGTTCCGGGGTTTCGCTCCTGGAAATCACGGAGCTGATGCCGTCTCCAGGAGACACTTCTTCTGCCACGGTGTCGAGGTCGGAAGGAGGGGGAATTTCTGTTTTTCGTCGCTTGATTAAAATGTGTTTTTTCTCAGGCTTACGAACCTCCTCTTCCGCAGCCTTTTCCTTTTCCCGAGCGGCTTGGCTACGTGCCTTGGCTGGTGAAGTCGCCGGTTTTTTTGCGGTTTTGCCCGGTTTGTACGATCCGGTTGCCTTCTTCCGCACAGGTGTCTGCCGGTCCGCCTTACCCGAAAGCGCTTTCAAGGCTTTCTGGAGGTCCTCCTCACTCAAGGCATTGCTATGGGAGGAGACCGCAATTCCCAGTTTGCCCAGTTCGGCAATCAGGGCCTTGCTTTCCTTGCCCAGCTTTTTGGCTAATTCATAGACTCGCATTGTGATTCGTTACGGACGCCTCCCCGGATTCAACCGTCTCTCCGGACGCCACCTCGAACTCTTCACCCGTTTCCCCGTCACCCGCCATGGTCGACGACGGCTTTTCAGCGCCGGTCTCTTGTTCCAGTTGCGCCGCGGTTTCCTCGGCCAAGGCGGCTTTGATTTCCCGTTCCCGCTCGAGTTTTTCCTTTTCATACTCGCTGACGCTGATGATGTCGATTTTCCATCCGGTCAATTTGGCGGCGAGACGGACGTTTTGCCCGTTTTTGCCGATGGCCAGGGACAATTGCGAATCCGCCACCACGACCAAGGCCGCCTTTTTCTCCTCGTCGATGCCGACTTTCTCGATGGAAGCGGGATTCAACGCTTCGCCGATAAACACGCGGGGGTCCGTGGTCCACGGGATAATGTCGATCTTTTCTCCCTTGAGTTCCCGCACAATGGCCTGAACGCGGGAACCCTTAATTCCCACACAGGCGCCGACCGGATCAACGGCTTTATCCCTGGAGAACACCGCGATTTTGGTCCGATCCCCGGGTTCGCGCACGACCCCTTTAATTTCCAGAATTTTTTCCGTGACCTCCGGCACCTCCAATTGAAAGAGTTTGACCACGAACTGCGGATGGGCACGGGACAGGACGACCTGGACGTCTTTCGGGGTCCGGCGCACTTCCAGCAACAACGCCCGAACCCGGTCGCCTCGCCGGTGGACCTCACGGGGAATTTGCTCATGGACGGGTAGCACCGCCTCGGTCTTACCGATTTCCACCAGGTAATTCCGGCGCTCCTGTCCAAGGATGATGCCGTGCACCAACTCTCCCTCTCGTTTCGAATATTCCCGCTCGACCGCCTCCCACGTGGCTTCCCGGACCTTTTGACAAATCACCTGTTTTGCGGCCTGCGCCGCGATCCGCCCGAATTCCTCGACGTCGATGAGCGAGCCGATCTCATCGCCCAATTCAGCTTCTCCATCAATGGCCCGCGCCTCATCCAAGGAAATCTGAGCATTCGCATCGGTAATCTGGTCCGCAATGGTCTTCAAGGACACGATGGAAATCTCTCCGGTTTCCGGATCAATTTGAACCTGAATATTCTCGTTGTTGCCGTACCGTTTCTTTGCCGCAGTCAGCAGCGCAGATTCCACGGCCGCAAGCACCCGATGTTTATCAATACCTTTTTCACGTCCCACCTGTTCGATGACTGCCATCAGTTCACGCTTCATAACCGCCCCTCTTCGTGCCGACCCGTAATCGGCATGGACCCGACCACGTCTTTGCTTCCTCCGCTACCATTCAATGTCACGTTTGGCTTGAGCAATGGCCTCCCACTCAAGGACCACCCGCCGATGCGTTCGTGATTTTCGCACCGGCACCTGCAACGTGACCCCTCGGTCATCGACCTCCGCCAACTGCCCGACAAACGTCCCTTTCCCCTGAACGGGGGCATGGACTTTGACGCGAATGTTCCGTCCAACCGCCTCGTCATAGTCCTTTCGCTGTTTCAGCGGACGATCGAGACCCGGAGATGACACCTCGAGACGATAGGCGTGCGGAACCGGATCGGCCACGTCAAGCGCTCGCCCGAGCGAATGGTGAAACTGTTCACAATCCTGAATCCCGACGCCTCCCTCTTTCTCCACGAACACCCGCACGATGGTCTTGGCTCCCTTGCCGTGACACTCGACGTCGACAATGTCAAGGCGGAGGGCCTTGGCAATCGGCTCGGCGATACGCTGGACTTGGCTCTCCAGCCCGTTCATATCCGCAATTCCACGTCTTCCGGAATGATCTTGGAGAACAGCAGTGCAAAAAAAAGTGGGCTTCCGCCCACTTTACTGTCAAGACCTTAGCATTTCTCTCTTACCGAAGGCAAGCCACAGCCCCTTCCCTCAGGAACAAGCCCTTTCCTTCGGCCTACGCCCGTCCAGCCTCTGAAGGGCACGAAAATATTCTCGCTGGACTCTCGTCACAGATTGATAATGGTGAGCCGCCTCGGGCTCGAACCGAGGGCCCTCGCCTTAAAAGGGCGATGCTCTGCCAACTGAGCTAGCGGCTCACTTGCACCGGATGCTAACAACCGTTCCCGGGGTTGTCAAACGCCGGAGCTTTCACGGGCTCTACCATAGGGCCGTGATTGTCAGGCACTGATTTTGGAAAGTTTGCGCCGGGGGCGCGTCTGCGTCATGGGGTTCTTCAGCATGATCGTGTGTTCCCGATGAGAACCCGTTGAAACGATGTCGATCGGGCACGACGTGAGGGCCTCAATGCGCTTCATATACCGCTTGGCCTCAACCGGCAAAGCCTTATAGGACGTCGCGCCGGTCGTCGTCCCTCTCCATCCCGGGAACACTTCATATACGGGTTCGCACTGCGCGAGGATGCGCGAGTCGATGGGCATCTCGCGATACAGTTTGCCCTGATGACGATATCCGACCGCAATTTTGAGTTCTGGCGCCCCATCCAACACGTCCAGTTTCGTCACCGCCAGCGACGTGCAGCCGTTTACCCGAACTGCGTAGCGCAACAGCACCGCGTCCAACCATCCACACCGGCGGGCCCTGCCCGTGGTGGCGCCGAATTCCTGCCCGCGCTCCTGTAACCCACTGCCCACGTCATCGGACAACTCCGTGGGAAACGGCCCGCTGCCTACACGCGTGGTATAGGCTTTGGTGACGCCCAGCACCGCGTCGATTCTTGTCGGACCCACTCCTCCTCCGGTACATGCGCCACCGGCACAAGCATTGGAAGACGTCACAAAAGGATACGTCCCCAGATCCACGTCCAGGTGCGTCCCTTGGGCCCCTTCAAAGAGCACGTGCCGGCCGCTTTCCATGGCCTTGTGAATCAACAAGGAATCATCCGTCATGTAAGGAGCCAATCGTCGGGCATAGGTCAGATATTCTTCACAAATCCGGTCGGCCTGAAACACGCGCACGCTGTAGACGTGCCGGAGAAAACTGTTGATTTCGGCCAAACTCCGTTCCACTTTGTCCCGAAACCCTTCGGGATCGAGCAGGTCTCCCATCCGAATCCCGATACGCGCCATTTTGTCCACGTAGGCCGGGCCGATTCCTTTGCCGGTGGTCCCGATCCGGCGAGCGCCTTTGGCCTTTTCCGCGGCTTTGTCGATGGCTTTATGATACGGCATGATCAGATGCGCGCGCTGGCTGATGGCAAAATTCCTTCCCACCTTGATATCCTGAGCCGCTAATTGATCGAGTTCTTCAATCAAGGCCTTGGGGTCGATCACCACTCCGTTGCTTAAGACGCACTGTTTTCCCCTGGAGAGGATTCCGGATGGAATCAAGTGAAATACGAACGTGCCTTTCTTCGTGACGACCGTGTGTCCGGCATTAGAGCCGCCCTGGAAGCGCACGATGAGATCCGCCTCCCGGGCCAGGATATCGACGATTTTTCCCTTGCCTTCATCCCCCCACTGGGAGCCAATGACCACCAAATTTCCCATGTGTCCAGCCTTTTCCGGAAAATAGTCACAAAAAAAGGGCCCGGCCAACCTGATGCCAGAGCCCATCAAATGATCCTAGGCCCCCTCTTATTATTTGTCAATAGTGTGTAGGGGCACACCGCTCCCCGATAGATGCCTGCGGACCACTGCGGGGACAAACGTCGAGGACGGGCTTCAGCACTCGGGTGGGTGGGTAACGTTGAGAGTGACGTGAACGAACGTAAGACCGAATTGACGCTCAACTCTTCGATGAAGCCTGGACCACGGCCACTGTCAACGCATGTGTGAACACAGCCACTCACAGCACTTTCGACCATGGTGCTGCGAGCACGTCAGGCGTGAGCCATTCGAGCGTGTTTCCCGTATGCAGCAAAAGCCCTGCCCGGGCCTTGTTCCCGTATTCTGCACGGAAGGTGCGCAAGTGTGCCGCGTCGCCGAGGCGAGGGTGGCCCGTCGCCTTGATCTCGACTGGCAGCAGACGGCCACCCGCCTCGATCACGAAATCCACTTCCTCACCGACCGTCGTGCGCCAGTAGAACACCTCGACACGGTCGAGGCTGGCGTCGCGCCATGCCAGCAGGTCGTGGAGCACGAGGTTCTCGAGATGCACACCTCCGGGCCCGGCGTCCCCCGCGAGATGCCGTGCCACTCCGGTGTCGCCCCAATAGAGCTTTGGCGACTTGATAAGCCGCTTAGTGCGGTTCACGGCGTAGGCGGGCAGCCGCACCAGGAGGTGAGACGTCTCCAGGAGGTTGAGGTAGCGACGCACCGTTGGTTGCGGCAATGCGACATCACGGCTCAGGTCCGTCTGGTTGACAAGCCCGCCGAGCCGCAGACAGGCGGCTTGCATCAGGCGGCGGAAATCAGGCAGCGCGGCAATCGCAGAAATCTCCTGCAAGTCGCGCTCGAGGTAGGTGCGCACGTAGCCGTCAAACCAGATGACACGTTCCGCGGCCGTTTTCAGGTGAACGGCTGGAACCGGAAAACCACCACGCCCAGCCAGCACCCGCCAGTCTTCCTGCTGATCAGGCTGCATGGCCACGAGGTCAAGCCAGTCCCGGTCACGCGTTCCGAGCAACTCCTCCCACAAGCCACAACACCCGTGTCCTCGCTGCTCGCGCAGAGTCATCGGCCACAAGGTCAGGTAACTCGCACGCCCTGCGAGCGACTCAGAAACCCGGTGCATGAGGAGTAGGTTGGCCGAGCCGGTGAGCAGAAACCGGCCCGGCCGACGACGTCGGTCGATCTCGCGCTTCACGGCGTGCAGCACGTCCGGTTCACGCTGCACTTCGTCCAGTGTCACCGGCCGCTCGCCGCCCACGAGCGCCTCCGGGTCTCGGCGGACCACATCGAGCGCGTCGAAATCATCCAGAGAGATGTAGCGCCGCCCGCCCGGGGTAAGGTCCTGGACCAGGGTGCTCTTGCCGGTCTGTCGGGCACCCGTCACCACCACCGCGGGCATGACACGTAAGCGGTCCTGGAGACTGCGCGAGACCAAACGGGGAAGCGTATTATTATTCACGCTGTGGATGATAATCATTCACATCGTGAATTGCAAGAGAAGGCACTTCTGGAAGGCCGTATTATACGCACCAGGGAAAAGCGCATAAGATTGTCGGGTTACGTCTTCGGCTAACTCGACCTATGGTCTTGACGAATTCAGAAATTGAAGCCATTTCATTAAGAATCAAAAATGCACCCAACAAAAAGACAAACACCAGTGTGCAATCCTTAAACACCCTAATATATTATCAATATATTGCTCTTAAACGCAGGAGGTTGACATGAAAAGAAGCACAATAATTGCCTGCTCCATGCTCTTACTGATAGCAAGCATGTCCATACATATGTATGCGGATGCAAGGATGACTGATGCAGAAAGAAAACGACAGTTAGCGATTGCAAGTAAAGTGGTCGATGGCATGGAACACTCAGGCGAACTTTTAGAAACTGTTATCAAATTATCCGAGACAATATCTGAGGAACGATTTCGGTACTATATTCAGCAAATAATGCGGCAGATAGCACGCATCGACGCATATTCAGACGAATTAAATCGAAAAGGATTTGTAAGTAATGAATTAGATGAATTACGGCAGAACTTAGTCACTCTCGGTTCGTCAACTACACGAAAGCGTCGCGACATCATTCGGAAGAAATATAGCCAATATCAATGCTCATTTGATCAATGTGGTTCACCGTCGAAAAATTGTCGAGAATATTGTCGCGAATCACATCAATTTATATATGATGCAAAGGAATATAACGTCATTGGATTTCTTGAAGAGTGACCTTCCAGCTCATTTATCTTGGACATTTAGCCTTCTGTTTGTTTCATCACGTGCATCGCTGATGGTCTTGAAGCGACCCGACAGCAGCGTATCGATTGCGCACCAATACCGACCGTTGGGAAAAATCTTTCCATTCTTGATTTCCTTCGCAGGCTGCATGCCCGGACCAAGCTTGTAAACAATATGATCTTTGTCGGTTCCAGGCCACCGTCTGTTCTTTCGAGACAGATCTGTTACAACTTCATAGCTTTCTATGTGATGAACGCTACGCAATCGGCCCCCTAGCCGGAATCCTATGTAATTTGGCGGTATCACCGGCCAGTGCTTTCCGACAGGGTGAAAATATTTGCCGTCCTTTTCGACCACATCGACCCAGGTATACGAATTATCACCTTCGTTTATCGCCTTCGAGGATAGTGACACGACGAACACCGTGTTGTCTTTCACGTCTCTCATCAAGATATACCCCCTCAAGTGTTTTTGAAGCTGATGCAGCCAGAGTTTTTCTCCGAAGCTGGTCGTGCGCCCATAGGCGTCGCTCACAATTTTGCTCAAATCGCCCCAAGAGCGGTGCTTGACGCGAACACCGCCCAATTCATTCGGAAGCTTGTCAGCAGCATATGCCTGCGAAGCTGCGCTCAGCGATACGATCAATCCTCCGCGTCCGGTCTCTTTCTTGATTCTCGGAACGTATTTCCTTAGTTGTGCTTTTCCAGGCAGTTCCCAATTGCGTTTCGCTTCAATGATGGTATGCGGCACAGATGGGGAGATAATCTCTACATCGGTATAGCCCCCGTCTTGACCTGATTGCTGCAGACCGACACGGGCATCGTCAAATTCGATCGGCCTACCAAACAGATCCTCACCAAGTGCCGCGAGGAGAGCGGAACTCTGAGACAATGACCACCCCAATGCGTAGGTTATGCTGTCTTCATCGTCTCTCTTCAGTGCAAAAACTGATTCCACTTCCTTGCCAAACAGATTCAGTGCCATCTGCATTTCTCCTCGAACGTCAAAATATCATCCAGTCACATTCTGCACGCTCAGTCGAATAAGCGACATGCTTTACAGTACTGCCTCTTTTCAATTTTCAACTGTTTACTGATAGCTTTCTTGATCGGTGGGAAACTTCCGGCACTCCACCTCTTCCTTGAAACGCCGCAAGGCTTGGAGGGCGTCGGCTTTGAGGTGGGCGTAGGGCTTGACGAATTTCGGTGCGAACTCGTCGAACAGGCCGAGCAGGTCATACAGGACCAACACCTGACCGTCGCAGTGGGGGCCCGCCCCGATCCCGATGGTGGGAATGGAGACCGCTTGAGTCATGGACCGCGCAAGGGCCGCGGGCATCGCCTCCAGAACCAGGGCAAATGCCCCGGCCGCTTCCAGTGCCTTGGCATCGTTGAGCAAGACGCCGGCTTGGGTGGTTTCTCTACCTTGAACCTTGTAGCCGCCAAAGCGATGCACGGATTGCGGCGTCATGCCGAGATGCCCCATGACCGGAATGCCCACGGCGGTCAAGGCGCGGACCCGGTCTACCATGGCACCCCCCCCTTCCAATTTCACGGCTGCGGCTCCGGCCTGGATCAAGCGACCCGCATTGTGAACGGCCAGTTCCTCGCTGACCTGATAACTCATGAACGGCATGTCGGCGATGACCAGGGCCTGCCGCCGGCTTTGCGCCACGAGCCGGGTGTGATACTCCATCTCGTCCATGGTGACCGACAACGTGTCAGGTTTTCCCTGGACCACGACGCCCAGCGAATCTCCGACCAGGATGACGTCGATGCCGGCCTGTTCGATGATGCGGGTGAACAGCGCGTCGTAGGCCGTCACGACCACCAGTTTCTTCTTCCCCTTTTGGCCCTGAAACTCCGGAATCGTCATCAGTTCAACCCGGCCTTTCGGATAATTTCGGGAAGCCGGTGTGACAACCGGCCGGCCATCACGTGCACGCCATCACAGAACGGACGTATGGCTTGAATGGTTCGCACCGCAATCTCAATCCCGGCTTCGGCTGCATGGGCGTCCCGGGCGTCACGCAGTTCCTGCAGAATCTCTTCGGGAACGTCGATGCCCGGCACGTGCGCATTCACGTATTCTGCCATTTTTACCGACCGGAGCACCAGGACCCCGGCTAACACGTTGCGGGAATAGGGACGTACTGCCTCCATGAAAGGTTGGATGACCTTCGCCGAAAAAACTGGTTGCGTCTGGAAAAATTGTGCACCGGCTTTGACCTTGGCCGCAAATTTTTTGTGCAGGAGTTCAGCCGATTCGACGCCGGGGGCCGCGGCTCCGCCGATAAAAAACGTGGTCCGTCCCTCCAACGCGTTTCCGGCCAAATCCCGTCCCTGATTGAGTTCACTCACCGTGCGCATGACTTCAACGGTATCCAGGTCGAACACCGGCTTGGCATCCTTGTGATCACCGGCGCTCGGGCTGTCGCCGGTCAGACACAGCACGTTCCGGATCCCGAGCACGTGGGCTCCCAGGAGATCCGATTGCAGGCCGATCCGGTTTCGATCCCGGCACGTGAGTTGGAGCACGGGGTCATGCCCCTGTTCATACAGGAGGCGGGCAACGGCTACCGGACTCGCGCGCATCACCGCGGCGGCATTGTCGGGCACGTTGATCCCATGCACGCGTCCGCTCAACGACTTGGCGGTCTCGAGTAATTCCGACACGTCGGTTCCCTTCGGGGGGTTCAACTCGACGGTCACGGCAAACTGGCCTTGGACCAACATCTGGTGGAGAGTGGACTGGTGGGTCTTCATGGCATTGTTTCTACCGGCCCCCTTACATGGCCGATCGCCTGGCTCCTTCCAACGTGTTCGCCAATAACATGGCAATGGTCATGGGTCCCACGCCCCCCGGAACTGGAGAAATCCATCCGGCCCGTTCACGCACCGGCTCAAAATCCACGTCGCCAACCAACCGGCCGTCATCGAGTCGATTGATGCCTACGTCGAGCACGATGGCCCCCTCTTTCACCATCTCTCCCTTGATGAACTGCGGTTTGCCGATCGCGGCCACGAGAATATCGGCTTCCCGGCAGACGGCGGGCAGGTCCTTGGTCCGGGAATGACACATCGTCACGGTGGCGTGTTGATGCAAAAGAAGCATGGCAACCGGCTTACCCACGATGTTGCTGCGCCCGACCACGACAGCCTGCTTTCCGGCCAAGGGTTCGCCGGTGGATTCGATCATGCGGATCACCCCTTTGGGCGTACAGGGAACAAACAGCGGCTCCCCCGCGACCAACCGGCCGATATTGTACGGATGAAAGCCGTCGACGTCCTTGTCCGGAGCAATGGCATTGAGAACGGCCTGACCGTCAACATGAGCCGGCAAGGGAAGCTGCACCAGAATCCCATGAACCCTGGGATCCGCGTTCAACTGTTCGACGAGTGCCAGCAACTCGGCCTGGCTGGTCTCCGCGGATAAATGATGGTCGGCCACGTACAGGCCGGCGGTATCGCAGGCCTTCTTTTTATTGCGAACGTAGACCGACGAGGCCGGGTCGTCGCCGACCAGCACTACGGCCAAACCCGGTCGAACGCCGGTCCGGGCTTGAAGAGCTTGCACGTCCCGGCCAATGCCGTCCCGAATGTCCTGTGCCAAACTTTTCCCCTCAATGAGCTGAGCCGCCACATCGTCCTCCTTAACGTGGAAGGGAACCATTTATGCGTCACGCTACGATAACAGGGCTGAAAAATTCCCGTCAATCAAGGAGAACCAGTGGTCAGGTGTACGCGTTCAGTCCCTTCGACAAGCTCAGGAAAGGCATTCGTTGACAATTTCTCCTGGAAGTAGGGGGAATCCCTCACCCAGCACCCAATACCAAATGGTCATCCTGAGCGAAGCGAAGGATCTGCTTTTCCAGCCATTCGATAGTTGAGGAGAGATTCTTCGCTAGGTCCTTCGCTTCGCTCAGGACAAGCTCAGAATGACAATTCTGGTGTGATCGGCCCTTTGTTCTGTCAGTGAATTACTGAACATTTACAGTAGGTGTTCCATTAGACGACCCCATATGCAACCCAATTGTACGACATTGTCATACATGCTAGAATAGAGAAAAGGTGGGAGGTTACCTGATGCGAATCAACGCCAGATTGGATGATGCCCGGGTGGAGAAACTGAAGCAGCTTAAATCACTGACGCGGCTCGGCGTGAGTGAAATCGTGAAACGCGCCATCGATCTTTTGCATCGGCAACAGGCCGGGCGGTCACGGGAAAAACTCGATGCCCTGTTGTCGAGCGATTTCGTGGGCTGCGCCGAAGGCCCCGAAGATTTGGCCAGCCGATACAAGCAGTATCTGACACAGGATCTCGAACACAAACATGGTGCTGGCTGATACCGGTTACTGGCTTGCATTGGCCAACGCCCGGGACCGCTGGCACGAGGCCGCGGTGACGGTCACACGGCGCCTCGACGAAGTGCTCGTCGTCACGTGGCCGGTCGTGACCGAAACCTGCTACCTCATGCTCACGCGACTGGGCATGCAAGCGGAATTGCGTTTCATCGAACAAATATCGAGAAATGCGGGTATCCATGAGATCGGGCAGGAACATCTCGGCGCCATCCGGGCGTTAATGGAACAATACGCGCACCTGCCGATGGATTTGGCAAACGCCTCGCTTGTCCTCGCGGCCACTCAACTCGGAGAGGGTCGCATTCTCTCCACGGACCGACGCGACTTCGACATCTATCGTTGGAAGGACACGGAACCGTTTCACAACTTATTGGAGACTTGGGATGGTTGATCTTGAAGTTCAAGAGAAGCGCAAAGATGGTGACTGACGCGCTGCCTTGACACCCCCCAAGAGGTGCCGTAGCATGCCGCTGTGAGACACCCTTCCGCTCTCCACCCCGTCCTTTGGCGTTTTCCGGGTTCTCGTCAACCGTGCCTGTTCAGGATGTTGCTCCGTGTCATCGTTATCGTTTTGCTTCTGAGCGCCGGGATGCTGCCGGCTCTGGCCAATCCCATCAGCCAACTGAGCAGCCCCCAATCCTTTATCGCGCATCCTTCGGGTGAGGGCTATTTCATCGCCAATGCCAATGGCGAACCCGGCACAGCCGACAATAACGGGTTCATCTCGAAACTCGATGAGGACGGCAACTTGCTGGATCGGCATTTCATTCAAGGTGGCCGTGGCGACACGATCCTGCATTCCCCCCATGGCATGGGTATTGCCGGGGACACTCTCTACGTGGCCGATATCAACGTGATCCGTGGCTTTCATGCGCAATCGGGGAAACCCGCGGTCACCGTTTCCCTGCATCCGTTTCACGTCGAGGCGTTGACGGATCTGATTGCCGACGGCAGCGGGCAACTCTATGTCCTGGACACGGCCGGGAACGCCGTGTACCGGATCGACCCTCAACGCGATTACGAGGTGTCCCTCTATCTCCAACACGAGGATTTGGCATCGCCGCGCGGACTGGCCGTCCACCCGAGGTCGGGCAGGCTTTGGATCGCCAGCCTCGAAAACGGGACGGTGATGGAAATTGCGGAAGACCGCACCATGACCGAAGTCATTTCCAATTCGTTTTTTACCGGCAAATTTCGCAATTTAAGCGGGCTCGATTTTGATCGATTCGGCAGCCTGTACCTGTCCGACATGACAGCAGGAAAAATCTGGCGGGTCCAGCCGGACCGATCCATGCAGGTCATCGCCGAGTTTCTGATCTCGCCGTCTTCCGTCAAAATCGACCGCCGGAAGCATATGATCCTGGTCCCTTATTTGTACGCCGATGGGGCTGAGATCAACGGTCTGGAACAGCCGGCCAATACCGGCAAGCAACGGAAACGCAAGCGGACGCTCTCCGATTACGGGCTGGGGTGGCTGGAAGGAGACGAGAAACCGTGAGCAAATGCATGTACTGCCACGAACGCAAAGGCAAGCGTCCCTGCCCGGCGTTGGGCGGCGCCATTTGCAGCCAGTGCTGCGGGACGCACCGCGTCGTCAGTATTGCGTGCCATTCCGATTGCGCCTATCTGGACGCGAACGTGGAATATCAACAAAAACGCGTCGGTGACCAGTTTGAACAGGAACGGCGCACGTTCTACAAGGACCTGCTGGAACAATCCGGGGACAAGGCCGCGGAGATGTTTTATTTTCTCGAAGCCGTGACGTTCAAACACTTTCAAGCGAAGAGTGACGCGCAGGATGGAGAGGTCATCGCGGCTATCCAGGCGTTGCGTCGATCCTTCAGCCCGATCCACGTGCCTGAGGGGATGGCCCCTCCTTTTACCGAAGCCCTCAAGAAAGAATACGACGCCTTCATGGAGGGAGAAAAACCCGATACCCAACTCGTGAGTGAGGTGCTGGATCGCGGCCTGACGTTTATTTCCGAATTTTCGGGAACCGGGCTTCGGTCCACTCGCTTTCTCAGCGGGCTGATCGGATTTCTCAAAAGCCGTCACCCCGACGTAGCCGAGAAACTGGCCAAACTCGGCACGACCGGCGGACGCATCATCCTTCCGGGAAACGCTCCCATGGAAGACCAGCCAAGAACTCCCGGCTAAGCACCGGTTCGCTGCTTGCCTTATTTCACCTCGACGGTTATTTCAATGCGTTCCAAGGGATTGTCTTTCGAATCCCGGGGTTGACTGACGATTTTGTCGGCCACCTCCATGCCACTCACCACTTCGCCAAATACCGTATACTGGCCGTCCAGAAACGAGGCCTTGTCTACCACAATGAAAAATTGGGAGCCGGCGCTATCGGGATCAGCCGCCCGCGCCGCGGACACGATACCCCGTTCATGAGAAATCCTGTTAAACTCGGCCGGCACGTTATAGCCGGGGCCTCCCATGCCGTAGAGATGTCGCTTGCTTGGATCTTTGGTGTTGGGGTCGCCACCTTGAATCATGAAGCCGGGAATCACCCGGTGAAAGATCGTCCCGTTATAAAATCCCTTCCTGGCCAAATCCAAAAAGCTTTCCACGTGCCTGGGCGCCAGTTCCGGAAAAAAGACCAGTTCCATTTGACCAAACTTGGTGGTGATGATCGCTCGAGGCGCTTTGCCCTCCGCGACCGGCAGTGCCTGCGGATTCACGGCCAGGACACGTTCCCCGGTGACTCCCGCCAGGAAAGCCACGACTCCCATGATCCACAGGACTTTTCTTACTGCACGTAATCCGATCATTCCCTCATCCTCCCTACTGGTTTTTCTTAAGCCGTTTGTTTTAGCCCGCGTCACTCGCAGCCTGAAGTTGTTCGAGTGCCTGCTTAGCCGCTTGCTGTTCCGCCACTTTCTTGCTGTGCCCCTTCCCGCTTCCACGGCATTGTTGTTCAATTTCCACCGTGACTTCAAATGTTTTTCGATGATCAGGCCCCGATTCTTCGATCACGACATACACCGGCAGGACATGTACGTGGCGTTGACACCATTCCTGCAATTGACTTTTATAGTCCCGCCTGAACCCCGCGAGATCGTCCTGATGCAAGACCTTGAGTTGCGCATCCAGGACCTGCAACGTAAACGTCCTGGCCGCGTTCAGTCCGCCATCCATATACACGGCCCCAATCACGGCCTCCAACGCGTTTGCCAACAGGGACTCCTTATCTCTGCCCCTGGTGCGTTCTTCTCCGCGACCCAGACGGAGCATTTCGCCGAGCCGTAAGCGCCGCGCGGCCTCCGCCAGCGCGGGCCGTCCCACAAGCCGGGCCCGGATTTGTGACAAATCCCCTTCCTCCAACTCGGGAAAAGT
Organism: Nitrospira sp.; assembly: GCA_011523385.1. Classification (GTDB taxonomy): domain Bacteria; phylum Nitrospirota; class Nitrospiria; order Nitrospirales; family UBA8639; genus Bin75. The sequence goes on from WTGX01000018.1 coordinate 60,385, forward strand.
TTCCGCCACATACTCACTCACAATCAACCCCAATACCGCATCGCCCAAAAACTCGAGGCGTTCATTCTGTTTGTCCTCCGAAGCGGGTTGCTCTTGAAGGCGGGAACGATGCGTCAAAGCCTCTTTCAATAACGCGAGTTCGCGAAACTCATACGGAAGTCGTTGGTGCGCCTCCTCGATCATGTTCTTGTTCCGTTTCCGCCTTCTCCGTTACCTTCCCCTCCTTTGTAAGGAGAGGTGAGGGGAGGTAGAGTCTGAGTCCAAGACGGCGAAACCCCTTGCTCCATGGACGGGTTGGCTCTACCCCACCTACCCTCCCCTTACAAAGGGGAGGAAAAAGCGGGCTTTCGGCAGGTTCCGTCCAAGGGCGAATTTATACGTCCCGGTTCCCTCGCGTGGACTTGATGACCAGGCAGGCATTCACTCCGCCAAAGCCAAAGGCATTCGAAAGCGCGGCGTCGATGGGAACCTGACGGGCTTGCCCGGGGATATAATCGAGATCACACTCGGGATCAGGATTCTCCAGATTGATCGTCGGCGGCAACAGGCCATGATACAGCGCCAGGGTGGTCACCACGGCTTCAACCCCACCGGCTGCGCCCAAGAGGTGACCGAGCATGGATTTCGTGGAACTCACCGGCAATTGGGCGGCATGGTGCCCGAATACGGTCCTGATCGCCTGCGTTTCGACTTTATCCGCAAAGGTCGAGGTCGCATGTGCGTTCACGTACCCGATCGTCGTTTTCGGGATCCCCGCGTCACGAATGGCCTTTTCGATACAATCCACGGCGCCGGCGCCGTCATCCGGAGGCGCGGTGATGTGAAAGGCATCGCTGGTCATGGCGTAGCCGGCCAGTTCTCCGTAGATTTTGGCGCCGCGCCGTTGCGCGTGCTCCAATTCTTCCAGCACCAGCACGCCGGCGCCTTCTCCGATCACGAATCCATCCCGGTCACGGTCAAACGGACGACTCGCCCGTTGCGGGTCGTCGTTACGACGTGATAACGCTTTGGCCGCGGCGAAACCCGCAAGGGCCAACGCGCAAATCGTGGATTCGGTTCCGCCGGCCAACATCACGTCCGCTTCCCCACGCTGAATGATCCGGCAGGCGTCTCCGATGCAGTGATTCCCCGTGGCACAAGCCGTCACGGCACACGAATTGGGTCCCTTGGCTCCAAACCGGATCGCCACTTGGCCCGAAGCCAAATTGACGATGACCATTGGGATGAAGAACGGGCTGACGCGCCCCGGCCCTTTGTCCTGGAGCACCTTGTGATACTGCTCAATGGCCGGCAGACCGCCGATTCCCGCCCCGATATAGACCCCGACCCGTTCAGCCATGTCGGGTGTGATCTTTAATCCCGCGTCATCCACCGCCTCCTGACTCGCGGCCATGGCATACTGGATGAACGTATCCATTTTCTTGATTTCTTTTTTTTCGATGTGATCGGCCGGGTCGAAGTCCTTGACCTCGGCCGCAATCCGGCAGGGATAACCGGACGCATCAAAGCGCGTGACGGGGCCGATTCCCGACTTCCCGGCACACACCGCGCGCCAGGTTTTGTCGATACCGACTCCCAAGGGCGTCACGGCTCCCAGGCCGGTGATCACCACGCGCCGACGGGGGGGATACTCGGTCATGAGCGCCGTGGATCAGGTTTTCTCTTTGATATACTCGATGGCTTGGGAAACTTTTTGAATTTTTTCCGCGTCTTCATCGGGAATTTCCACGTCGAATTCTTCCTCAAGCGCCATCACCAGTTCGACCGTATCCAAAGAGTCGGCCCCTAAATCCTCGACAAAGGACGCGTCGGGGACGACGTCTTCTTCTTCTACACCCAATTGTTCTGCAATGATCTTTCGAATACGTTCTTCAGCGGCCATCGACCTTCGCACCTCCTGTTAAACGATAGAAGTCATTCATCCTGTTACGCCATGTGCATCCCGCCATTCACGTGAAATACCTGTCCGGTAATATACCCTGCAGCGTCCGATGCCAAAAAGCGGACGGCTTCCGCCACCTCGGCGGGTTGACCCAATCGACCAAGAGGAATCTGTTGCAACAACGTGTCCCTGACCTCCTGGTTCAAGGCCCGGGTCATCGCCGTGTCGATAAATCCCGGGGCCACCGCGTTCACCGTGATGTTCCGGCTTGCATATTCACGAGCGACGGATTTCGTGAACCCGATGACCGCGGCTTTCGATGCGGCGTAATTCGCCTGTCCCGCGTTCCCGATCGCCCCCACGATCGAGGCCATGTTAATAATCCGTCCCGATCGCTGTTTGGTCATGGGACCAAGAATCGCCTTGGTACAATAAAACGTCCCGGTGAGATTGACCTGAAGGACGGCATTCCAATCCTCTTCTTTCATACGCATGATCAACCCGTCACGGGTAATACCCGCATTATTCACCAACACGTCCACGCGCCCCCATTCCTTCATCACGTGATCGACCATCCCCTTGACGGCTTCCCACTGAGCCACGTTGGCCGACAACGCCAGCCCTTGCCCCTGCTGGGATTTCACCAATTGCAGCGTGTCGGCGCACAGGTCGGCTTCCAGATCCACCACTGCCACGTCGGCTCCGGCTTTCGCAAAGCATTCCGCAATGGCCTGTCCGATGCCTTGCGCCGAGCCCGTCACAATGGCTTTTTTCCCTTCCAGCATGCCTCCCTCGTTCCTTGTCTTTCGGGAACTGCCTCTTACCGTCAACGACGCAGGGTCGTCAAGGTCTTTTCCAAGGACTCCGGGTCCTGAACATGATGTAATTCAGCCTCCGGCACAATACGCTTGGCGACACGGGTCAACACCATCCCCGGCCCGATCTCGATAAACGTCCGAATGCCCTGCTCCCACATCGCGCGAATGGCGTGCTCCCATAACACGGGGGAGGGTAACTGGCGAATCAGGGAACGGCGCACCTCTTCGGCGCGGACCAATGGACGCGCCTCGACGTTGTTAAAGAGCGGCACGGTCAAATCGGATAGTTGCACCGCGTGAACGTGCGGGGCCAGCCGGTCCGCGGCCGGCTGCATCAAGGACGTATGAACCGGTACGCTCACGGGCAACGGAATGGATTTCCGGCACCCTTGCACTTTGGCCAACTCGATAGCCCGTTCCACCGCGGCTTTTTCCCCCGCGATCACCACCTGACCCGGAGAGTTGAAATTAGCCGCGGCCACGACGCCCACGGATTGAGCCTCGCGACAAATGTCCTTGACGACCTCGCCTGCCAATCCGAGCAGGGCCACGACCAACCCGCTCCCTGACGGGACTGCCTCTTCCATGTATCGCGCCCGTTTGTGTACCAACGCTACGGCGTCTGAAAACGAAAGCCCGCCCGCGGCCACGATGGCCGAATATTCGCCCAAACTGTGCCCCGCCACCGCAGAAGGCCGGAGACGCGGACCCAAGGCCCGCCAGGCAATAAGGCTGGTCACCAGCAACGCGGGCTGGGTATATTCCGTTCGATTGAGTTGTTCTGCCGGTCCTTCAAAACACAGGGCCTGAAGGTCATACCCCAGGATCGAGTTGGCCTCCTCAAACAAGGCCATGTGTTGCGGATACGCCTCACGCCACGCTTGCCCCATCCCGACGGCCTGCGAACCTTGACCGGGAAACAGGAATGCGATTGGGTCGGACATAGACAATTAAGGTATGAGTGAAACCGTTGGGAAAGTCAACGGATAAAAACACCCGCGGGTGGGAACGGACCCGGGGCGGTCAGTCAACGATGAACTCGCCGCCATCCACACAGATGACGTTGCCGGTCATCCAATGCGACTTGGGATGGCTCAGCAAGCCGATGGCTTCCGCCACGTCCTGCGGCGTGGTCAAGCGGCCCGATGGATTCTTCCGTTGGGCCATGGCGATCATGTCATCCGACCCCGGAATTTTCCGCAAGGCCGGGGTATCGGTGACGCCGGCCATGATCGCATTCGCCGTAATCCCCATGGGAGCCAATTCGAGCGCGAGTTGACGAACGTGGGATTCCAGTGCCGCCTTTGCCGCGGAGACTGCTCCATAGGTTGCCCATACCCGCGCGCCGCCCGCACTGGTCATCGCAAAAATTCGTCCGCCCTCTCCCATGAGGCCCCGCGCGAGCAACTCCTGCACCCAATACACCAAACTGTTGGCCATGACGTCCAGCGTCATCTCGACCTGGGCTTGACTCACGGCATCGGCGCGCGTGTCGGTGACGAAGCGTCTCAGCGTGCCGAACGCCAGGGAATGAAGGAAAACGCGAATCGTTGCCGGCTCGCGAAGCGCCCGGAATCTGGCTTCAACGGCGTCCACGACTTCCCGTCGCTTCTCCGCGTCCGCGGCGTTGACGTTGAAAAAGAGGGTTTCCCTGCCGCGGGCATGGATATCCACCACGAGACGATCCACGTCCGGGAGCGTGGACTTCCGGTCTAAATGCACCCCCACGATATTCATGCCGAGCGCCGCCAACTCCAGTGCCACGGCCTTGCCGAATCCGCTCGAGGCACCCAAGACCAACGCCCATTCTCCTGGTCTTTCATCCGTAGCCATGTCTGATCCTTTCTACCATCGTATCACTCCGGAGGCCCACGTAAGACCTGACCCGAACGCCGCCATGACCACCAGACTTCCTTCTCTGATCGTTCCGTTTTTGGCGGCTTCGTCCAAGGCCAACGGGATCGAAGCCGCAGAGGTGTTGCCGTACCGGTCGACGTTGATCATGATCCGGTCCAGAGGCAACCCGATGCGTTGCCCGACGGCCCGTAAAATGCGGATGTTGGCCTGATGGGGAACCAGGCAATCAATATCGTCAACGCCGAGCCCATGCGCCGCGACGGCCTCGTGTATGGCCTCTTCCATGGTTTTGACGGCAATCTTGAAGGTTTCATTGCCGCGCATTTTGACGCAATGCAGGCGTTCGGCCAACACGCGTTCCGACGGAGGGAGACTCGACCCGCCGCCCGGCACGCAAATCAAATCGGAGAACCGCCCATCCGCGTGCAAATGGAGGGAGAGGACGCCCCGGTCCTCTTCCGTCGGCCCCAGCACCACGGCGCCCGCTCCATCCCCGAAGAGGACACAGGTGTTCCGGTCCGTCCAATCCGTGATGGACGACATCACTTCCGACCCGATGACCAGCACGTACCGGTGCCCCGTCCTCACGAAGGCATCGGCCACCGACAGGCCATACACAAACCCGCAGCACGCTGCGGAAATATCGCAGGCCGCGGCCTTCACGGCGCCAAGACGATGTTGAATCAGGGACGCGGTGGACGGAAGAGGAGAGTCCCCGGTACAAGTGGCCACGAGAATCAGATCGAGTTGGACTGCCTGGACATTGGCGTCCGCCAACGCCTGCTGTGCCGCCAGCACGCCGAGGTCCGAACAGGCTTCATCGGGGGCGGCCAAGCGTCGCTCGCGAATACCCGTGCGTTCTACGATCCAGGAATCCGACGTCTCCACCATGGCTTCGAGATCGGCATTGGTCAGCACCTGTTTGGGAGCATAGGACCCCGTCCCGAGCATCCGGCTTCTCATTCACAGGCCATTTGCGGGCTGGGCGTCATAGGTGAGGTCAGACTTTCGGCAATATCACGTTGGATCAGGTCGATCAGCCGGCCCTGGGCCAAGGCATTCGCTCGCCTGATCGCGTTTTTAATGGCCTTGGCCGAGGACCGGCCATGACAAATCATGCACACCCCATTCACGCCCAGAAGCGGGGCGCCGCCGAATTCGGCGTAATCCGTCCGTCGTTTCAATCGCATGAGCGGACCTGTCATAAAGGGCAACGACAGGCGGCCCAGAGTCGAATTCATGACTTCACTCATAAGGATTTTCTTCATGGCTTCGGCCAAGCCTTCGGAGATTTTCAGCGACACGTTGCCCAGAAACCCGTCACACACGATCACGTCGGCTGTTCCGCCGTAGACGTCCTTGCCTTCGACGTTTCCGATGAAGTTCAAGGAACTTTCCTTGAGCAGGCGAAAAGCCTCTTTCGTCACTTCATTCCCCTTGGTCGCTTCCTCCCCGATACTGAGGAGTCCCACGCGAGGCTGCGCGATATCCATGAGGTGTTTGGCATACTCATGGCCCATAATGGCAAACTGATGCAACTGTTGAGCGGAACAATCGACCGTCGCCCCGACGTCCAACATGATGGCCGTGCCCCGTATAGTCGGCAAGGTGGCCGCAATGGCCGGTCGCTCAACACCCTTGATGGTCCCGAGCAGAAAAAAAGCCGACACCATGGCGGCACCCGTGTTGCCGGCGCTCACCACCGCCTGGGCTTCGCCGGTTTTGACCAGATTGGTTGCTACCCAGATGGACGAGTCGCGTTTTTTCCTCGCCACTTGCGCGGGAGATTCATGCATATCCACGGTCTGGGAGGCGTGGTGGACCGTCACGCGCGGGTCCGTGCACTGCACGCGTTCCAATTCAGAGCGGAGTGCATCTTCGTGACCGACGAGGATTAATTCGACGTCAAGCTCTTTGAGAGCTTGGAGAGCGCCTTCGACAACGGGACTCAGGCCATGGTCCCCGCCCATGGCATCAAGGGCAATCTTCATGGATCGTGCGCCAGCCTCCAATCAGGAGGGTACAGATAAACCGCGCAAGGAACCGCCGATTCCGGATCAGCGCTTCCCTAGTTTCCCTGAATCGCGATGACCGCTATCCGTTTGTAGTAACCGCACCACAGGCAGGTCCGATGAGGCAACATACGTTCGTGACATTGCGGACAAATGGAAAAACTCGGCATGCCGAGTTTTTTGTGTGTACGCCGTTTATCCCGCCTGGACTTGGAATGTCGATGTTTGGGATTTGCCATTGTGTTCTCCTCACGTCACGGAAACGACCCGCGTTCGCCTGTTCTGCGCGCAACTTACGCCAACGGTTTCTGGGACTGTTTGAGGGCCGCTTGCAGGATCGCAAAAGGAGACTCCGTTTTGACCTCCTTGCACCCGCACCCCTGCACGTTCAGATTTTGCCCGCACACCTGACATAGGCCTTGACACCCCTCTGAACAGAGGGGTTGCATCGGGATGGAAAGAATGAGTTGCTCACGAAGCATCTCTTGCAATTCAATCCGTTGTTCAACCACCGAATGGCAGTCCGTCTCTTCAGCCCTCGAATCCCCGGGGGCCGCTTCCGCTTCTTTCGACCGCCGGCGTCCCGGGTCCTGGTACACGGCCCGAAACGAAAGGTCCGACGGCGCGGCAAACGTTTCAAGACAACGGACACATTCATGGAGGAGCAGGCCGGTCAACTCGCCCTCCACCAGAAAATTCGCCTCTCCGGCCTGGATCGTTGCCGTCAACGCAAGTACGTCTTGTAGGCCGGGATCGTTCTCGTCTAACTGCAAATCCTCTCTCCCGACAACGCAGGCGACACGCGCGCCTTCCGGAGGCACATCTTTCACGCTGAAGCTGAGCGAGGCCACGGCGGCTCTCCCGCCCTTACCGCTCTTCGGCGAAAGCCAACAGGGCAATACTGCGGGCACGTTTGATCGCGATCGTGAGCTTTCGCTGGTGCCGCATACAGTTTCCCGATATCCGTCTCGGGATAATACGTCCACGTTCCGTCAAAAAATTGCGCAACAGGTTCAGATCCTTATAATCCAAGGGCGTGGTCTCGTGACAAAACCGGCAAACGCGCCGTCGCTGAAAAAGCCTCCCTCGTTCCACGTAGGTGTTCTCCTCGTATGCGAAATTTATGCGTACTCTTCCGACTCGTAAGAATGATCGTGCGGGTATTCTTCTTCTCCGCCTCCGGGCTCACCAGTGTGACTCTGTTTTTTCGGGCCAAAGGTGACCGATTGCGCCACCACTTCATGTTTGCTTCGGCGTTGCCCGTCTTCCGTTTCCCACCGTCGCTGCTGGAGCCGGCCATCGATAATGGCGACGTCCCCCTTGCTCAGGTATTGGCCGCAATGCTCGGCTTGCTTGCCAAAAACCACGATATCAACGAAACACACTTCCTCTTTTTGATCATCGGCCTGTCGAAACCGCCGGTTGACGGCCAGCCCGAAATTGGCGACGGGGGTCCCACTGGGAGTGTATCGAAGTTCAGGGTTTCGCGTCAGATTCCCGATGAGAATGATCTTATTGAATCCCACCACTTTCGGACTCTCCCTGTTCTTCGGCTACAACCGCCTGCAACGCTTCCTCTTCCACCCGCACGGTCAAGAATTTGATGACCGAATCTTCCAGTCGATAGAGCCGTTCCAGTTCACTCACGACGTTTTCTTGCGCCGATTCAAACTGAAGAAGGATATAGGTGCCGCGCCGGTCATGTTTGATTTCATAGGCGAGCTTCTTTTTTCCCCAATTCTCGGCTTTGACGATCGTCGCCCCGTGTTTCGTCAACACGGATTTCATCTTTTCGATCACCGCCTCGGCTTCTTCATCCCCCAACGACGAGCGAAGAATAAATATTGATTCATAACATGCCATACCGCACCCTATCCTCTCTCCGAAGAATCCTGATTGATCGCCCTTCACCAGCTTCGCGACAGGGGAAAGGACGGTACCACAGGGTCAAAATGGCTGTCAAACCATTGTATGGGTCCACCATGCAGGCGTGCCCCTACTTTCATCAGGGAACCCCGGTGGAGGAATGATCTACGCCGGCATGCGGCGATTAAAACGATTCATCGCCGCCTGCACATCGTGCGTCACAAGACAGGCCAACCCTTCAACCGCCCGCGTCAGAACGGGTTGCAGGTCTGCCCACTCTGCAGGCGTAAACGGGGCTAACACAAAATCGGCGGGGTCCACCTCCGGGACCGGACGGCCTATCCCGATTTTCAGACGAACGAAGGATTCGGTTCCCAAGGCCATCACGATGGACTGTAAGCCTTTATGCCCTCCCGTTCCCCCTCCGGGCCTGATCCGCAGGCACCCGCTGGGCAAGTCCAAATCATCATGGACCACGATCACGTCCCGCGCTTGGACGTCATGCGCCGTGACGAGTTCCTCCACGGCCTCACCGGACATATTCATAAACGTCACCGGCAATGCCAGCACAACGGAGTGACCGTAGAGCCGGCCGACACCCCGTTGCGTGAGGCCGTTGAAATATAACGGAATCGACCACTCGACCGCCGCTTGAGCCACGACCCGTTGTCCGACGTTGTGACGAGTTATCGCATATTCAACGCCAGGATTCCCGAGTCCGACAATAACGCGCGGGTTATTTGGAGGGTTCACTGGGTGTGGCTGGGGCCGCAGGTGCTTCGGCGGCACGCTCGGGTTCCGGAGCCTCGGCAGCCGGTGCCGCTTCCGACGTCAGCATGGCGGACAATTTCTCCTCGGAAATCGGCACGGTCACGTTGGCGACCATGCCCTCGGGATCGTCCAGAATCCTGATGCCCTCAGCGACCCGCAGGTCCCGGACGTGAATGCCCTGATTGATTTCCAAGGCCGATGCGTCCACGTCGATTTGGTCCGGAATGACGTTGGGCAGACATTCGATATGAACTTCTCTCATCGATTGATGCATGACGCCCTTGTCACGCTTGACCCCAATGGGCACCCCCCCCGTCATGTGGACCGGGACTTTCACGCGAACCGGCTTATCCATCGACACTTCCAATAAATCAACGTGCAACAGCGATCCATCCAGAGGGTCCCGTTGCACGTCTTGAATGACGGCGGTTCGTTGTGGTGCCTGCTCGTCCCCTTGAATCGTCAAGGAGATGAGCCCCGTACTCCCGGCTTGGGTCACCAGGATATGCTGAATCGACTTGGGTTCCAGTTGGATCAACCGTGACGTCCCCTGGCCGTACAGCACGGCGGGGATCTGTCCATTCCGGCGGATTTGACGGGCCGCCCCTTTTCCGGATTGCGTTCTGATGGTGGCTTCAGCGACGAACTCCATAATGCTCCTTTATGTCTTCTTCCCGGCTTCAACGCCGACGTTCCTCGCCGACAACCGGGGGACCCGAGACTCGTCCGATGGCTTCAGGCTGCTATTGGACAAGCCTGTTCATCATATAATCAGTCGAACAATGAGGTGACTGATTGCTCCTTATGGATTCGCTTGATGGCTTCCCCCAGAAGGGAAGCGACCGACAGAATCCGAAGTTTTGAACATACCCGATCTTTGCCCTGGAGGGCAATCGAATTCGTGGCCACCACTTGCGCCAGCGCGGATTGTTCAATTCGTTCGATCGCGGGACCGGACAGCACCGGATGGGTACACACGCCCCAAACCATGGAGGCCCCTTTCTCAACGCAGGCATTGGCAGTTTCCACGATCGTACCGGCCGTATCGATCATGTCGTCCAGCAATAAGACGTGGCGATCCCGCACGTCTCCGATAATATTCATCACTTGAGCCTGATTGGGTCCCTCACGGCGCTTATCGACGATCGCCAGGTTCGCGTCCAATCGTTTGGCAAACGCCCGGGCACGTTCGACCCCACCGGCATCAGGCGAAACCACGACCACGTCCTGCAAGTGACTCTTTTTGACATAGTCCAACAGGACCGGCCTGGCATACAGATGGTCGACTGGAATATTGAAAAACCCTTGAATGGGCCCGGCGTGCAAATCCATGGTCAGCACTCGATGTGCTCCTGCCGTGGTAATCAGATCAGCCATCAGCTTGGCGCTGATCGGCACCCGTGGTTGGTCTTTTCGATCCTGGCGTGCATAGCCGAAGTACGGAATCACGGCCGTAATCCGATAGGCGGACGACCGTTTCAACGCATCCAACATGATCAACAGTTCCATGACGGACGTATTGACCGGGTGACAGCAGGACTGAATGACGAACACGTCCGCCCCTCGCACGTTTTCTTCGATTTTTACGCGGATTTCGCCATCGCTGAAGGTCGAGACCACCGCCTCAGACAACGGCACGCCCATATAGTCGCTGATCTCGTTGGTCAGAAGCGAATTGGAGTTTCCGGCAAACAGTTTCAGGTCATCGACCATCAGCGCTATTCCAGTGTGCGAAGCGTATCCCCGCTATCGCAAGCGGGATCTGTCAGGGGAAGACCGGGAGAAAGTCCCGGATCACTATTATTTAGGGCATCCTCGTATGGTTGTCAACAACCCGACTGTTTCGCCCCGGTCTTGCGGGCCGCGTCCGGAGACGGCGCACCAGCGTTCGAGATCCGCTCCAATAGACCGCCCTGAAGAGAAGGGCCGGTGGCAATCCGATACTCCGAGACCTCGGAGAAGACCTCTTTGGCGCGGATGGCCTCGGCCTGCTCTTGAAACACGCCGAACACGGTGGCTCCACTGCCCGATAAGAGCGCCCCCTCTGCTCCCATGGTCAATAAGGTGCGCTTGATGTCGGCCAATACGGGGTAGTCGTCGATCAAAGCGGCCTCAAAATCATTCTCCATCCGGGCCAGGATCCCGCTCCAGGATATGGAAGACGCACATTCAACCGATTCCAGGGCTTCGGGCAGGGCAGGAATCGTCTGCCGCACCTCATCCAGACGCCTGAAGGCCTGAGCCGTGTTGATCGGAAACCCCGGATTCACCAGCACGATCCACCGGACGCCGTCCAAGGTTTTCGGAATGATCCGCTGGCCCCAGCCATGCACCACGGCCGTCGGCGCTTCCATGAAAAAGGGCACGTCGCTTCCCAGGGTCTGTCCCAAGGTGGCCATGTCGCCGTTGGTCCAGCCGAGATCCAACAGACGATTGAGGCCCATGATCGTCGCCGCGGCGTCACTGCTCCCGCCACCAAGCCCGGCCTCCACCGGAATCCCCTTGACCAATTTCAAGGCCACACCCGTGGAGACGCCCGCCCGTTCCAACACCAGTTCGGCGGCACGATATGCCAGATTGCCCGTCGACACCGGCAGGGTTGCGTCCGAACACTCAAGGCGAACCCCTTCAAACGCGTCCGTGACCCGAATCGTCAATTCATCAGTCACCCCGACCGTTTGCATGAACGACCACAGGGTATGATACCCATTGGGCAGTCGATCGAAAATCTTGAGAATGAGGTTGACCTTGGCCGGCGGATGGACCAGCAGGGATTGATCCACGTTACCCATGAGGCACTCTTACCAACCTGCCGGACTCATTCGCAACGACGGGACGGCCTCCTTCTCCGGGGAGTCAGTCGAATACGGAAGGCATCGAGAAAATCGGCAGGTACATGGCCACCACAATAAACCCGATGCCGATCCCCAATACGACGATGATCAGCGGCTCCAGGACGGCGGTGAATGCGGCGACGTCGCGGTCCACTTCACGCTCGAAGAGGTCCGCGATGTTTCCCAAGGCCGTATCGAGACTGCCCGTGGCTTCGCCGACCCCGACCATGTTGGAGACCAAGCGGGGAAACAGCCCGGACCGCTCCAACGGGTCGGCCAGGGTATGTCCCTCGCGAATACTCGATCGCGCTTCCTCCAATGCCCGTACCATGCGCTGCAACCCGGACACCTTCTGGGCGATTTCCAAGCTGCGCAAAATCGGCACGCCGCTGCCCAGGAGCACACTGAGCGTGCGCGCGACGTGAACCACAGCCACGTTTCGCCACAGTTTCCCCAGCAACGGCACGCGAAGCGCGACGTCTTCGATCATCCGTTGCCCGGACCGGGTCTTCGCCCACAGGCGTCCTCCTATCCCCAAACCGATGACACCGAGGAGTACCGGCACCCATTGTTCCCGGAGCCATCGACTCAGCCCCAGCACGACGGCCGTGGGCCAAGGCAGCGCGTCGCCCCAATCGGCAAACATCGTGGCGAACATGGGGATCACCCAAATGAGCAACACCCAGAGCACGAGCAAAGCCACGACGATCACCAACAGGGGATACGCCAACGCCAGCTTCACCTGTTGCCTGAGCCGCACCACCTTGTCCAGATGCTCGGCCAGCCGGCCGAAGGTCTGGTCCAAGGTTCCGCTTTCCTCTCCGGCCTGGACCATACTGACGTACCAGGACGTGAACACCGTGGGGTGCCCCTGAAGCGCATCGGCCAGGGGTGATCCCGACTTGACTTTCTGCTTGACGGCACGGAGCACGGCTTGCAACGCCGAAGACGGGGCTTGTGTCGCCAGCATGTCGAGACTCTGCGCAAGGGGCACTCCGGCTTTGATCAAGGCTTCGAGTTGATAGGTAAACACCAGCAAGTCGTTTTGAGAGACGCGGGTTGTCCCCGGAAAGGACCATCCTTCGGTGGAGAAGCCGGGCTTTTCCCGGATTCGGGTCACAAAGAGATCCTGCTGGCGAAGAGCTCGCAACGCGGCGTCCTGGTCCACGGCCTCCAACTCTCCCCGCAGAACTCCTCCCTGCCGGTTTTTCACGCGATAAACGAACGTCGGCATGATCTGGTATGGCTCAAGAAAAGGGAGTTCTCCTCCCGGGTTCAATCCTCGGTGGAAACGCTCACCACCTCTTCCATCGTGGTCAGCCCTTGCTTGATTTTATCCAAACCGCTTCGTCGAATGGTTTTCAAGCCGTCTGCCAGGGCTTGCTGCTTGAGTTGCTCCGCGGTCTGGCGTTCAAGGATCCGGGATCGAAACTGGTCTGAGACCGGCAAGACCTCAAACAGACCGATGCGCCCTTTATAACCGGTCCCATGGCACGCGACACAGCCTTGGCCGCGCAACGGGGCGATGGATGTCACCTCCGTACCGGTGAACCCCGCCTCGCGAAGCTGTTGTATCGAAAACCGGCCATCAGGCCTTTGACAGTTCGGGCAAATTCGACGCACGAGTCGCTGCGCCACGATGACACTGACCGACGACGCCACCATAAAAGGTTCAACGCCCATATCGAGTAACCGCGTAACCGCCCGAACCGCATCATGGGTGTGCAACGTGGACAGCACCCGATGCCCGGTCAGCGCAGCCCGAATCGCTATTTGCGCGGTCTCCAGATCCCGGATTTCGCCGACCATCATGATATCCGGATCCTGCCTCAGGAAGGCCCGTAAGATCCGGGCAAACCCCAAACCGATCTCTTCCTTGATCTGGACTTGCGTGATGCCGGTGAAATGATATTCCACCGGATCTTCAACCGTGACGATATTCACGTCGGGCGTGTTCAACACTTGCAGCGCCGCGTACAACGTCGTGGTCTTTCCACTCCCCGTCGGACCGGTCACCAGGATCATCCCATGCGGGCGTTCCAAAGCCGTGAGGAAGGTTTCGGTGTCGGTCGCATCCAACCCCAAAGCCGGCAGTTCGACCAGTTGCCCCGTCCTGTTCAGCAATCGAAGCACGGCTTTTTCTCCGTCCAAGGAGGGCAAAACCGAAAGACGCACGTCGACGGTCCGCTGTCCTCCCAACTCCAACGTCATACGCCCATCCTGCGGCAGGCGGCGTTCGGCAATATCCAGATGCGAAAGGATTTTGAGTCGGGAGATCACGGCGTTCCGCAGTCCCAGGGAATAGGTCATCGCCGTATGTAAAACGCCGTCCAGCCGGAACCGCACGCGCACGCCGCTCTCACCGGGTTCCAAATGCACGTCGCTCACGCCCGTGCCGGCCGCGCGTTCAAGAATCGTCTGCACCAACCGGGCAACTGGAGACTCTTCTTCCACCACGGCCTCGGTTCCGGCTTCCGGCTGTGCGTACCGCAGGCTCGACGACGCCTTGTCCAACAACGACGCCATTTCTTTGGATTGCAGGATTGAATCGACGGTGTGGGCGTGGAACTCGCCCTCGTTGGAATGGGAGGCATCGCGGGCAGAGGCAGCGGCGTCACATGCGTTCGCCGGTGCGGATAAGCCGTCGTGTCGACCGTCATCCTGGCCCTGGTACAACGCCTGCAAGCATTGGCGAATATCAGATTCCAGCGCGACCACCGGAATCACCTGCAATCCGGTCCGAAACCGTACTTCATCCAACACGTGCAGGTTGGCCGGATCAGCCAGGGCGACCGTCAACCGGCGGCCGGCTTGATTCACCGGTACAGCCACGTGTTGCCGGGCCCAAGCCTGGGGAACACAATTCGCAAGCTCCGGAGCGACATCGGAAGGAAAGGGATACGCCGTGGCCAATCCATACTGCTGGCCCAGAAACTTCAGTAACGTTTCTTCGGAAATGACCTGCCGTTCACAGAGGATTTGGCCGAGGGGTTGGCGAGTCTCCTGCTGTTGAGCCAACGCTTCTCGCAATTGAGCAGCGGTCACACATCCGGCATCAAGCAGTAATTGACCCAGCCGGGTGTGCAGCATAAGACCCCGTTACGAAACGTGGAATTCTTTATGAATTCTCCGCGTTGTTCAACTGACTCACGCCGCGGAAAATATAGTGCATGCCGGAAATAACGGTCAGCAGACTCATCGACAACAACAGGGGGAACAGCAAAACGGGGTTCAGATCCTGGGAAATCAAGGCGAGAACCAGGATCATATAGCTCACCTGAAACAAGGTCGTGGCCTTACCCAGCACCGTGGGCGAGGCATCGATGGCCGTACCGGTGAGATGGGCCAGCAGCGTGCCGGTGAGTAAAATCGCATCGCGACTCACCACTAAGATGACGCTCCACACCGGCACCATGTCCAAGAGCGAAAACGTCACAAACGTCGTCATGAGTAACAGCTTATCCGCCAGCGGATCGAGATAGGCCCCGAACCGCGTTTTCTGATTCGCCATACGAGCAATTGTACCGTCCAGAGCATCGGTCAGGGCCGCGATTATCAACGTCGCCAAGGCATACTCCACGTGCTCGTAGATCAATAACCCGACAATGAGCGGGATCAACAAGATCCGGAGTATGGTCAGGCTATTGGGGATGTTCAGCGGAACCACGCCGCCAATGGAGAAGCGTGCATCCATGACATCCGTACCTGGCCTTTGCTTGGGAATCACGAGTAACCTCCTTAGTGAAACAAGACTAAGGGTGAGACGTGAGTAAGTCAACCGAAACACAACCCTTTTTCTCAGGCCCGCGGCTTTGAGCACAAACCCGATCGCATGACATGGTTGAAGGTTCCAGTTGTCCCCCCTATAATTATCGCCTATGAAAATGAACCGAAAGGATCCATCGGTATGAGTACCTTGCCGTTGTCATTCCGGTTACGAAACGCCGTAATCGAGAAGCACCAGTTGGAAGGCACCGATCCCAGCGATCGCTATTTTAACCGTCTCGTGCCGATCAAACACGTGAATCGCGGCTACACGGCCACGATGACCTACGAAGCCTTGGTAACGGAAAGCGGCGTTCACCAGACCGTGAGCGGCGCCATCACGGACATCGTGGATAAACTTCGTCATCTGGGCTTCACACACATGCGGACGCGGTTGAATTTCAAGGGTCAAAAATATCTCGCTGAAAAAGAAACATGGGTTGAGTATCCCGACTGACCCGTTTCCTTCTCGAACGGAGTGCGCACGGCATTCCCCGGCCCTCATCTCCCACCCCATTCTTGATAGATCGCATCGTGAATCTGCGGACGGAACGCCTTGATGGCCGGATTCGTTCGGGTCGGATGCACTCGATTGGACAAAATAATCACCTCAAGGTCACAGGACGGATCGATCCAGAGAGACGTGCCCGTAAACCCCACGTGCCCGAATGCCCGTGACGAAAACCGAGTACCCGAGGATGAGGGGGCAGAAGGGGTATCCCAGCCCAACCCCCAGGAAGAGATGTCGGATTGACGATGAGTAAACTGTTTCGCAAGCGCAGCACTCAAGACCCCATCACGGCCTTGTACCGCCTGAAGCCACGCCGCTGAAAGCTGGCTCACGGCATGGGCCGTTCCGAACAACCCGGCGTGCCCGGCGCTCCCTCCCAACGCGTACGCGTTTTCATCATGCACTTCTCCGCACAACAACCGATTTCTCCAACGATCCCATTCCGTGGGAACAATTTTGGTAGGGTCCTGAAACGCGGCTTCGTCCTCGTCACCGCTGATGTATGACAAGGCTGCAATGCCCAAGGGCTCATAGATGCTTCGCCGGCAATAGGCAGCCAAGGACGTCCCGGTGCACCGTTCAACGATCACGCCGAGCGACATGAAGCCCAGGTCGCTGTACAGGCTTTGACTCCCTGGCTGGTATTCGATTGGTTCGGATGCGATGGCGTTCAGCAACGCGTGCAGGCGTTGCCGGCGTTCTTCTTCATTGCGGGGAGGTAACCCCGAGGGCGCCAATTGTTCATAATAGGGCCGCCAGGCCGGCAGCCCCGCTTGATGCGAGAGCAGTTGCCGGAGATCGACGCCGGCAAACGGGCTCCCCTCCAATTCTGCCACCCATTCGGACACGAGCTGATCCAAATGCAGGTGACCGTCCCGGACCAAACACAACATGGCCGTGCTCGTGGCCAGGGGTTTGGTTAAGGAAGCCAAGTCATAGATCGACTCCAGGTGGACCGGCTGGTCGTCGGGTGGAGTCCCGCGGGTTCCGACAGCTTCATGAAACACGACGGTTCCGCGTGATCGCACCAGAACCACCGCACCCGGGAAGATCTTTTCGTGGACGGCCCGTTCAAGAGCCTGGAGGACAGCACCCATGAGTGCACGAGTCAGAGAGGAACGTTCCCCATGATGTCCGCGTCAATGCAACCTCATACCAATGTCCCGAATAGTTTGGACCACGGCATATTGCAAAAACATAATCAGCAAAATAGCCAAAATGGGCGAGACGTCGATGCCTCCGAGCAAACCCACCCTGCGCCGGATGACGATCAGGACCGGGTCGGTCGCCCTCATGAGGAACTGAACGATCGGATTCCACGGATCAGGATTCACCCATGAAATCAGGGCCCGGATGATAATCAGCCACATATACAAAAACAGGACCGTATCCAGGACATAGGCCAGTCCCTGCAAAATATTACCTGCGACGAACATGGTCTCTTCTCCTCATAACGCACATATCGCCTTCCGTGTCTCGTTTCGTGATTCCCGGCGTGCCACCCGTACGCGTTCAGTCATTCGTGTAGGGGATGGCCCCTGTGCCGTCCCGTTGACAAGTTCCCCCTCACCCCAGCCCTCTCCCGCGTGGGGAGAAGGAGAAAATCTAAGCGCTGGACGACCCCTTTCCGACGGGTCATGGCGCAGGCTCCCGTCGAGGGCCGAACAGCGCGGTGCCGACGCGAACCAACGTCGCACCTTCCTCGACCGCGACTTCAAAATCATTGGACATGCCCATGGAGAGTTCACGCATCCGGACGCGCTGCAATGGCAGACCGCTGATCAGTTCGGCCAACTGCTTGAGTCGTTGGAAATACGGCCGCGTCACTTCGGGGTCCGGATTCCACGGGGGAACCGTCATGAGCCCTTGCACGCACACAGACGGGAAGGTGTCGATTTGCGAGACGGCCGACGGCAACGCGTCGGGCGGAAACCCGCCTTTGGATTCTTCGCCTCCCACGTTGACTTCGAGCAGGATGGCCTGGGAGGTGTGTCGTTCATGGGCCCGCCGTTGAATCTCCTCAGCCTGCTCCAGGGATTCCACAGAATGAATGAGGTTGAATCGACCTACCAGCCACTTGAGTTTTCGTCGCTGAAGCCGGCCAATGAAATGCCACTCGACGTCCCCACGTTCACCCACCGCCTGCATCTTGGCCCGTGCTTCCTGCCAGCGGTTTTCTCCACAGATGGTCAGACCAACCCGGATGGCATCGAGGACCCGTGGTGCTTCGACGTATTTGGTCGCCGCAACCAATCGCACGCTCTGCGGGTCCCGTCCTGCGCGTTCCGCCGCTCGGCGAATTCGATCTCGTGTCGCCTGAATCTTCGTCGAGAGGTCATCCAATGCTACGTCCTTGAAAGAAAGATGCCTGAAATCTTCTTCATTACCTCAAGGAACCTCTGAGCCCCGCTCAGAGGTTTCTCAGCATGATGCCGCTCACCATGTTCCCGTGCACCTTCCCCTCCCGGCGATAGGAGAAAAACAGATCCGGGCGACAGATCGTGCAGAGATCCACAATATGGATATGGTCTTCGGCAAGACCGAGTGACAGGGCTTGCCACTGAATGAATTTTTTTAAATCCAAGCGGCCGGTCCCGGAACCGGTTCGTCTGAGAATGGCCGGGTCCCCGAGCGCATCCGGTGGCAACTGGTCCATCACCGGCGTATCGACTTCATAACAGCATGGCCCGGCCGACGGCCCAATCGCCACGTGAAGCGAGGCCAGGCCGGCGTCGAACTGTTCCATCATGTTCCGCACGCTTTTCGCCACAATACCATGCACCGCCCCGCGCCAGCCCGCGTGCACGGCCCCAATCCCGCCACGCGAGGCATCCATCAGCAACACGGGGACACAATCAGCGGTATGGACGGTCAATAACGTGTCGACTTGATTGGTGAGCACGGCGTCATGGCCGCCGAAAAACGTTTGGCCCGCCTTCAAAGGACGATCAATGCTCAACACGTCCGTCCCATGGACCTGGCGGATGGAGACGACCAGCGGATAGTCGGGATCTCCGGCCTTCACCGTTCCCTGTTCTCCGTTCATGCGTCCATACTCCGGCCCATAACGCGTCCCGAAGAAATGCAAGGCACGCTGGCTCACCCGCCCAAAAGACCAACTTGTAAAGGGAAGCATCGGTTTACGTGTCGGAGGTTCCGCAACCAAGACCATTCTTCCTGACCTCCTTTTTCCCAACCCGTTAATTGGCTCTCTTGCGCAAAAACGTGGGAACTTCCCAATCCTCATCCACCAACAAATTACCCTGTTCGATTCTCGAATCCGATTCCCCTCGTCGTATAAATGCCGGACGATCCAGGTCGTCGGCCGATTCGTCCATGGAAGCCTTCCCTGCCATGGTCAAAACCGGGTGGGAGACCGGAGGCACAGGGAGACGAGACCGCTCCTGGACTTCCGGATTCGCGACCGGCATTGTTCGGAGGGAGTCTTGCTGTTGTTGAAATCCGGTTGCGATCACGGTGATGATGACCTCGTCTCCCAATCCCGGATCAACCACGTGTCCGACGATAATATTGGCTTGGGGGTCCGCGGCTTCTTTCGCAATGGTTGACGCTTCATCGAGTTCATGCAGGGACAGATCCATGCTGGCGGTGATGTTCAACAGCAACCCTTTGGCTCCCTCGATACCATTTTCTTCCAACAGCGGGCTCGTAATCGCTTGCTGGGTTGCTTCCCTGGCACGATTCACCCCTCTGGCCACCCCCATCCCCATGACCGCTCTCCCCCTGTAAGACATGACCGTTTGCACGTCGGCAAAATCCACGTTGACCAAGCCGGGAGTCGTAATGACGTCGGTAATGCCTTTAATGGCTTGACGCAGGACATCATCGGCCACCTTGAACGCCTCCAGCACCGGCGTACTCCTGTCCACCAGGGTCAGCAGTTTCTGGTTCGGGATCACGAGCAAGGAATCCACGTGTCGCCGGAGCTCTCGCAAGCCCTCTTCCGCGTAACCCATCCGACGCTGGCCTTCATGCTGAAAGGGTTTCGTGACCACGCCTACGGTCAGGATACCCAGTTCCCTGGAAATTCTCGCCACGACGGGTGCTCCGCCCGTGCCAGTCCCTCCTCCCATGCCCGCGGTGACGAACACCATATTCACGTCTTCCAGGGCCGCACGGATTTCGCCTTCACTTTCCAGCGCGGCTTCCTTGCCGACTTCCGGATTCGCACCGGCCCCGAGACCTCGTGTTCGCTCCGGGCCCAACTGAATCCTGTACGGGGTGGCGGATTTGCTCAATGATTGAAGATCGGTATTCCCCACCACAAACTCCACTGGCTTCAGACCCGCGGCAATCATGGTATTGACCGCATTGCACCCTGCTCCGCCAATCCCGATTACCTTGATCCGAATCGGTGCCATTTCTTCTTCGTGAAATGCAAACATGGAACGCCTCCTTGTTATGAAACCCCAAATCCACGCCCGTAGGGCTCACTGTTCACTGTCCCCCGGCAAACGCAATATCTGAACATATTCATAAGTTCCTCAGAAAAGGTTCAAGACCCAACTCTTCATACGACCAAAAACACCTCCCAACCCACTCCCGGCTTTCTTGCTCCCGCCGACGAACTCGAATTCATGGTCCGTGCGATACGCCTGTAAAATAAGCCCGACCCCCGTGGAAAACATGGGATTGCGCACAATATCCAGCAAGCCGCCCACATTGTATGGGACGCCGCGTCTTCCCGGGAGGTCCAGCACGAGTTCGGCCGCGTCTGGCATTCCCTCCAGCATCGACGTCCCTCCGGTGATCACCACGCCAGCAGCCAGTTTGCCCTCATAGCCTGATCGATAAATTTCCCGCAGGACCAATTCAAAGATTTCCTCCACCCGAGGTTGAATGATTTCGGCAATTTCCCGCCTGCTCATAGGATGCGGGGGGCGGCCGCCGACGCTCGGGACCTCGACGACTTCCGTCTCTTTCACCATGCTGACAAGGGCCGATCCGTAACGGACCTTGATTTCCTCCGCGTCGGCAAGCGAGGTGCGCAACCCGATTTGCAGGTCGGTCGTAATATGCTGACCGCCGACCGGCAACACCGCCGAGTGGCAAATCGTCCCATCTGAGAAAATAGCCAAATCGGTCGTCCCTCCTCCGAGATCGACCATGGCAATCCCCAACCCTTTCTCTTCATCCGTGAGCACGGCTTCGCTTGAGGCCAGCGGCTGCAAGACGATACCGACCACGTCGAGCCCTGCGCGGTTGACGCACTTCATGAGATTCTTGGCCGGCGGGATCGCCCCGGTGACGATGTGCACGTCGACTTCCAACCTCGCCCCGGAAATGCCGACCGGCTCTTGAATGCCTTCCTGGTCATCCACGATAAATTCTCGAGGCAATACGTGCAGCACCTGCCGGTCCGGCGGCACCACAGCCGATGCCTTGGCCGTCTCAACGGCACGAAGCACGTCGCCTCGAAAAACCTCATTCCGCTTGAGCGCCACCACTCCCTTGACGGTCTGGCTGGCAATATGACTGCCGGCGATGCCAATGTAGACCGAGTTGATTTGGACGGCAGCCATCAACTCGGCTTCTTCCACCGCCTTCTTTATCGACTCCACGGTACTGTCGATGTTGACGACGATGCCTTTTCGGAGCCCGCGGGAGGGGCTTGAGCCCACGCCAATGATGTTGACCCCCTCATCA
Source organism: Nitrospira sp. (assembly GCA_011523385.1). Classification (GTDB taxonomy): domain Bacteria; phylum Nitrospirota; class Nitrospiria; order Nitrospirales; family UBA8639; genus Bin75. Next base: position 82,368 of record WTGX01000018.1, read on the forward strand.
GGCGTCACCTGCGCCACGATGGCGCAAATTTTGGTTGTGCCAATATCAAGTCCGACGACGATGTGTTCTTTTTTGGCCATGAGACTTGCTCACCCTTCCTTTCGGACGATCACCTTGCCGGCAAACCGTAGATCAATCTCATGCGGTCCTTGACGGAAACGCTCTCGTAAAGTCGGCTCCAGTTCGAGATACGGGTGCCACATGTTTTGGAAGTCGTTCTTCACCCGAAAAACCAGCCCATCGGTTTTTCCGACCATGAACCGTGGATCACTTAAGTCGACGCTTACGGCAGGGCCGGCGTGGCCCTGCAAGTGTTTGGCGAAACGGAGCCCTTTCCGGGCCTGAACCTGTATCTTGAGATCGCCACCCAAAATCTTCACCGCTGAAAGCCCTGTCAGTTCAGGCAACGTCCCCGCCGGCCTGTCGGGTGCAAGGGACAACACCACTCCTTCTTTATCCAAAAACAACGTTCCTCCCGCGTGTTGAAACAACGCGGCCGGCTTTCGCTCGACCACGATCACCGTCAGGGTGTGAGGCAGGACTCGGCCTACCGACGCGGACGCCACCGCAGGATGAGTCTCCACTTTCCGTTCCAGGCTTGAGAGATCCACCGAAAGCAACGAACGGTCATCGGGCAAATCCAACAGCGACAGCACGACTCGGCGATCGAGCCGTTCGGTACCGGATATGGACACGCGCTTGATGGACAACAAACCGGCCACGGCCGATGGGAGCCACTGATAGCCCAGCATGCCGAGGATCACCAGAATTCCGACCAGCCCTCCCTGAATCACGCGGGTCCACCGCCTTCGTGCCGGCGCCGGCCGAAGTGATCGATTTTCACGGCTCATGCCTGTCCATTCCCCCCCTTCGTTGTCCTCCAATTCGATTGCCGCACCAGCCCGGATTGCAAAATCCGTTCCGTCAGCGAATCGTAATCAAGACCGGCCTGGGCCGCGGACATGGGCAACAAACTTCTCCGGGTCATCCCGGGGATCGTGTTGATTTCCAAAAAAACGGGCCTGCCGAAGCGGTTGAGCCGGAAGTCGACTCTGGCTGCGCCCGCACACCCCAACACCCGGTAGGCCCGAACCGCCAGGACTTTCACTTGTTGCTCCTGGCCAATGGTCACGGGGGCCGGGCACAGGTACCGTGTTTCGGCTTTCTCATATTTGGCGGCATAATCATAGAATGCATTGGGCGCGACAATCTCGACCGGGGGCAGGGCTTCGCCGTCCAACACGGACACGGCAAGTTCACGACCGTCGATATACGATTCCACGAGCACTTCATGATCGCGTTCAAAAGCGCGCGTCAGCGCACCCTGCCACTGCGAGGACTTTCGCACCACCGACACGCCCACCGTGGAACCTTCGTTCACGGGCTTGACGACCAGTGGCCACGAGAGTTGGACCGGCATGGCCCTGTTACCGGTCCGCTGCATGACGACGCCAGGTGCGACGGAAACCCCGTGCATCCGCACAAAAGCCTTGGTCACCGCTTTATTCATGCCCATGGCGCTGGCTTGGACTCCCGAACCGGTATACGGAATGCCCATGACCTCCAACAAGCCCTGCACCGTGCCGTCCTCTCCACCCCGACCATGCAGGGCGAGGAAGGCCAGTTGTACCTTGCGGGCCCGTAGCTTGCGCGGCAGGGAGACGTCCACGTCGATGCGGGTGGCGGTATACCCTTTGCGAACCAACGCGGCATACACCGCCTGTCCGGTCTTCAAGGAAATCTCGCGTTCCGCCGATTGCCCTCCCATGAGGACTCCTATATAAGCTGAGGTTAAAGGCATCGGTGCATTCGCATCCTACCGTTCGCCCACCACTTTCCATTCCAATTCCAACATGACGCCCGTTTGCCGCGACACTTCCCGTTGGATCGTTTCAATAAGCTGGAGCACGTCTGCGGAACGTGCCTGTCCGAGGTTGACGATAAAATTCGCATGTTTGGTGGAGACTTGCGCGTCCCCCACCCGGCACCCCTTCAAACCGGCTTCTTCGATCAGCCGGCCGGCCGTGGTTCCTTGAGGATTCTTAAACACCGACCCGGCATTGGGTTGCGAAAGGGGCTGCGATTGCTTTCGATATTGCAGATACGACTTGGTGCGTGAATCAATGGTTTCCCGAGAGGCAGGGGTGAGACGAAGCCACGCACCCACCACAACGCCTTCGGGCAGGCTGACCGAACGATACGCAAAATCGACGGACGCCGCGGCATAGGTCACTAAACGGCCCTCGAGATCAACCATTTGAATGGCGTCCAAACAGTCTTGCATTGCTCCCAGCTTTGTGCCGGCATTCATCACAACCGCGCCCCCAACGGTCCCGGGTATACCCGCCGCCCACTCAAGACCCGACAACCCGTGATGCACGGCAAAGCCCAGCAGAACCGGCATCCGCGCGCCGGCTTCGGCGAACACGAGCCGGACGTCCTCTATTTCAATGGCTGCCAAATTGGCTAAACTCAAGACGATGCCCCGAATACCGCCGTCCTGCACCAACAAGTTCGTGCCCCCCAACACCATGATGGGAATCCGAGCCGTCTGCGCTTGACGAACGATCCGGCACACGTCATGCACGTCTTCCGGGCTGACGAACGCGTCGGCCGGCCCCCCAATGCGCAACGAGGTCAATTCTGCCAACGGCGCGTCCAACACGACCTCTCCCCGGATCCCCGAGAGGGCCGTTTTCAAATCATGATGGTTCGACACGGTCAGCACGTCTCCCACTCCCTGACAGTCCGCTCCATAAGCTCACACTGACGCCAACAACTCGACTCCCACCTTCCACACGTCTCCGGCGCCCAGCGTGAGGACCGTATCACCGGATCGAAGTTCAGAGACCAATCGACCGACCAACTCGTCCCGTTTCTCGACCCAATGGACGGCGGGGTGCCCTATGGTGCGGATTCGTTCGGCCAGGATTTCCCCGGACACGCCGTCGATCGACGTTTCGCCTGCCGCATATATCGGCATCACGTACAGGACGTCGGCTTGCTCAAAGGCTTTCTCAAATTCATCCAACAGATCATGCGTCCGGCTGTACCGGTGAGGCTGGAAGATCACCACCAACCGCCCCGGCCATACGGATCTGGCCGCCTCCAAGGTCACCCGGATTTCCGTCGGGTGATGGCCGTAATCGTCCACGACCACGATGCCCCGTTTCTCTCCACGGATATGAAATCGCCGTTCGACACCGGAGAACGAGGCCACGCCGGCACGAATCAAGTCCAAGGAGACGTCCAGTTCCAAACCCACCCCGATCGCAGCCAGCGCATTGGACACGTTGTGGACGCCCGGAATCATAAGCCGAAACGGCCCCAATTTCTGTTCGTGAAACTGCACGCGAAAATTCGTGGTCTGTCCCTTGATTTCGATATCCGTGGCATACAAGTCCGGCCTGGAGGAGCCCGACGCCTCCCGGCCATAGGTCACGTATCGCTTCTGGACCTGAGGCAGCATCTGTCGAAGAAGCGTGTCATCCGCGCACAGAATGGCGACGCCATAAAACGGCACTTTATTGACAAACTCCAAAAAGGCCGCCTTGAGCCGATCCATGGATCCATAGTGGTCGATATGCTCCCGGTCGAGATTCGTCACCACCGCAATGGAGGGAGACAGTCGAAGGAACGACCCGTCACTTTCATCGGCCTCGGTAATGAGCAAGTCACTTCGACCCAACCTGGCGTGGGTCCCCATGGCATTCACCTTCCCCCCCACAACAAACGTCGGATCGAGGCCGGCATGCGCCAACACCGACGCGACAATGGACGTCGTCGTGGTTTTCCCGTGAGCCCCGGCAATCGCCACGCCGAATTTGAGTCGCATGAGTTCCGCCAACATTTCTGCTCGTGGGATCACCGGCACGACTCGTTGTTTCGCAGCCACCACTTCCGGATTCGATGCCTGAACGGCTGAAGAGATCACCACCACTTGCGCCCCTTCCACGTGGGAAGCGTCATGCCCGATGGCAATACGTCCCCCCAAGGTTTCCAACCGACGCGTATTCTCCGACGGAGCCACGTCGGACCCCGTGACGTGATAACCCAGCGTCAACAACACTTCGGCGATACCGCTCATCCCACTCCCACCGATCCCCACGAGATGAATATGCCGAATCTTCCTAAACACCGTTCGTCATCGTACGTTCAGAGGGACTTTGCCCCAACAATCGATAGCACTCGTGGACTATGGCCTCGGCCGAACCGGTGTTTCGCAAACACAGGCTTTGTTCCGCCATGTGTCGAACGCGGTCCGGGCAGTCCAGCAAACCTTCAATCTCTTGAGCCAATTTCGCGCCGGTCAGCGCGGGCTCCAGTAGTACGATGCCTGCCCCTGCCTCCTCCACGACGCGGGCGTTGGATTCCTGGTGATTATGCGTTGCCTGCGGAAACGGAATGAGGATGGAAGGCTTGGCACAGGCGGCGATTTCCGATAACGTCAGAGCCCCACACCGACAGATGACCAAATCCGCCCGGCGAAGCGTCCCGGGCATATCCTCGATAAACGGCACCACCTCCGCGTCCACGTTCATGTGGCGATAGGCTTCTGCAATACGATCGAAGTCGTTCGATCCCGACTGATGAATCACCGTAAGCCGGCTTCGAATCCGGGAAGAAGTCTGCACCGCTTCGAGCACAATGGAGTTCATGGTACGGGCGCCTTGACTGCCGCCACAGATCAATAGCGTGTCGATCCGGCCCGGTCCGGGGCTCGGAGGCGGAGCGACAAACGCCCGTCGCAACGGGGTCCCCACTACGGCGACCTTATCGGCGCGAAAATAGGGTATGGCGCGTTCGAACGAAACGAAGATTCGATCGACCAGGGCCCCCAAGACGCGGTTGGCTATGCCCGGTATCGCGTTCAATTCCACGATGGCTCGCGGAATTCTCAGCAACCAGGCCGCGAAGACAACCGGCGGGCTTGTATAGCCACCGGTGCCGACGACGAGTTCCGCTTTGGACGAGCGCAACAAGCGAAGGCATTGCCACACCGCCGCGGGGATCAACAGCAGCGCCTTGATGGAAGACCAGATCCCTCGACCCATCACTCCTTGCACTCGCAGAGGTTCCATCCGCCACGGCGTGCCGGACGTCATCGTCCGCTCGAGAGCGCGGCCCGTCCCCACCAACGTCACGGAGGTAGCGGCCGCCTGACGACAAAACTCTTCGGCCAACGCCAACGCCGGGTAAAAATGTCCTCCCGTACCACCTGCTGCAATCACCACGTTCATCCCATTCCAAACGAAGAAAGGGGGCGGTCCGATGGACCGGCCCGGGAAATACTCAAGAGAATGCCCATCGCCACCAAACTCACGATCAACGAAGAGCCCCCATAGCTCACAAACGGCAACGTCAATCCTTTCGTCGGCAGCAGACCGGACACCACGCTCATGTTGATCAGCACTTGTATCCCGACCAGCAGGGTGATGCCACAGGCCAAATGACGGCCAAAAGCATCGGGGGCCTGTCCTGCGATTTTAAACCCCTTGACGATCAGGATCGCGAATAAGACGATCAGCAATCCCGTCCCGAGAAACCCGAGTTCTTCCCCGACAAGAGCCAGCACAAAATCCGTGTGCGCTTCAGGCAGAAAAAACAACTTTTGTCGCCCCTCGCCCAAGCCCACGCCGAACCACCCGCCGTTCCCCAACGCGACAAACGATTGCGTGAGTTGAAAGCCCGTATCTGACGAGTCCTGCCAAGGATCCAAAAAATTCAACAACCGGCGACGGCGATAATCGGACTGCATGATCAACGTATAGGCCACGGCGAGCAGGACCAAGCCCAGGACAAGGAGATGAGGAAGCCTGGCCCCACCCAAAAACAGCAGACCGAACAACAACAGCGTCAGGACCACGGCTGTTCCCATATCGGGTTCGAGCAAGAGCAACCCTGCAAACAACCCGACGACCGCCATGGGAGCCAACACGCCACGAGTGAAAAACGCGAGATTCTGCTCTTTCCTGACGAGAAACGACGCCAGGTACAACACAACGGCCAGTTTGGCAATTTCTCCCGGTTGAATGGAAAGCCCTGCCAGGCGAAACCACCGACGAGCGCCATTCACTTGCGTGCCCAGGAAAGGGAGCAGGACCAGAACCAGGAGCAAGAACGTCAAAACCAAGCCATAGGGTGTGAACGTTTTCCACATGTTGTAATCCCGTTGAGCCACCCAATGCAGGGCCACGAGTCCGGACGACAGCCAGAGACTCTGCCGTTTCAAGAAAAACGTCGAATCTCCGTAACGCGTTTCCGCCATCACCCCGCTCGCGCTGAACATGATAATCAGCCCGATGAAGGTCAACAGATACGTCACGATCAAGACGGTCCGGTCCATGGGACGCGAAGCCTGCTTGTCGGTGCCGGCATTCCACGTCAAGGGAAGCTGAATCCTGTCGCCGCGAACGCGGGGCATCGTTGTTCACCTCATCCATCAATCGGCCAAGGCATTCACTAGATCGCGGAATTGTTGACCTCGATCGCGATAATCCCGAAACATGTCGAAACTGGCACAAGCCGGAGAAAACAACACGACGTCACCCGGCACCGCGAGATCCGCGGCCAGGGCGACCCCCTCGGCCAAGGAAGACACGCGACTGGTGGGTCCCACGCCTGTAATGGCCCGGGCAATGGCTTCTGCCGATTCTCCCAGCACGATGCAGTGCTTGACGCCCGGCTCGAGTGCGCCTTTCAACCGACCGAACTCGGTCCTTCCCTTTTCTTGTCCTCCCAGGATGATGACGAACGGCTGCCGAAGACTGTCGATGGCTTTCAGTGTGGCATCGACGTTCGTGCCCTTGGAATCGTTGATGAAGATCACGCCGCGTCGCTCACGCACGAATTCACAAACGTGGGGCAGCCCTCGAAACGATCGGACGGCCCGTCGCATGCTTTCCCGGGAACACCCCCTGACCAAACCGACAGCGAGAGCGGCAAGCACGTTAGAGACGTTGTGAGTCCCCGGAAGAGGAATATCGCAAACCGGCATCACTTCATCCTGCCGTCCTTTCCATCGAGTCATGATCGTGTCACCGGCCACCCACACACCATGAGGCACTTCCTTCAACACGCTGAATTCGACGAGTTGCCCGCGCAGCGAATCTCGAACGGACAGGACTTCTGCCTCGTCGGCGTTCAGCACAGCAAAGTCCCCCGCGGTCTGATTGCGAAACACGCTGGCTTTGGCCTTGGCGTAATCGGCAAAGCTCGGATGGCGATCCAGGTGGTCCGGGGTGATGTTGAGCAGCACCGCCACGTGTGGACGAAACCGGTCAATCGTTTCCAATTGAAAACTCGACAGTTCGGCGACGATTTCCTGAAAGGGAGCCGGCTCCTCCGTGCCCATACCGGCGCGTTGGTGCATGGCCAACGCGGCTTCCGTCAATGGCGTCCCCAGGTTTCCGCCGACGAAAGGCGTGGTCCCGCATTCCTGCAAGAGCGTTCCGATCAGCGACACGACCGTGCTTTTGCCATTTGTTCCGGTGACTCCGATGATTGGGACGGACAAAAACCACGAGGCCAATTCGACCTCGCCGATTATAGGAACACCTTGCCGCCGTACGGCATCGAACGCATCCAGAACCGGGGGCACGCCCGGACTCACGACCACCAAGTCAACGGCCTCAAGCCCCTGCGCAAAACGTTCCGCGCCGAACGGGTGAACTCCCTGGACGTCGGCGACCCCCATGGCCCATTCCGTTTCAGGTTTGTGATCGACCAGGGCCACCTCGGCTCCGAGCGCAACCAGCAGCCGCGCCGCGGCCACCCCGCTCTTGCCTGCTCCGACCACGGCCACGGATTGCCCGGCAAAACCGGGGATCCGGTACCGTGGATTCGTGCGATGCGTCCGTCGAGACATTTTCTCCATTGTCACGGGCATAGGGTTAACGCAGTTTTAAGGTACTGAGACTCAACAGGCTCAGGAGAATCGCCACGATCCATAATCGAACCACGACCTTGGGCTCCTCCCATCCTTTCATTTCAAAATGATGATGAATGGGCGCCATCAGAAAAATTCGTTTCCGGCGGGATTTATAGAACAGCACTTGAAAGATGACCGATACCGCTTCCATGACGAACACGCCGCCGACCAGGATCAGCAGCAACTCATGCTTGCTGACCACGGCAACCGTGCCCAGGGCCGCACCGAGAGGCAAGGACCCCACGTCCCCCATGAATACCGACGCCGGGTACGTGTTGAACCACAGAAATCCGAGACTTGAGCCGAAGACGGCCGCCATCAGGACGGCCAATTCCCCGGCACCTTCGATGTACGGGATCAGCAAATACTCCGACACCACTTTATTTCCGGCGGCATAGGCCACGACGGCGTACGCCATCGACGCCACCATGACCGGGCCGATCGCCAGCCCATCCAATCCGTCCGTCAAATTAACGGCGTTGGAGCAGCCCACGATCACCAGAATGGCGAACGGTATGTAGAGTGTCCCCAGGTCGGGCGTAAACGTTTTGAAAAACGGAACACTGAGTTCCGTGGAATACCCGGGAGATGCATAGAAGAATAGGCCGATGCTCAAGGCAATGCCGATCTGCGCCACGAACTTTTGGGGAACAGTCAGCCCTTCCGAACGCTCCCGCGAAATTTTGATGTAGTCGTCGATGAACCCGATGAGCCCGAACCCCACGATGGACAACATGACGATCCACACGTAGAGATTGCGCACGTCCGCCCACAGCAACGTCGACAGCGACACGGCGAAAATAATGAGAATGCCTCCCATGGTGGGAGTTCCTTGTTTGGCTTGGTGATGACGCGGCCCCTCTTCCCGGATCCGTTGTCCCAACCGGAGTTCCTGCAATTTCTTGATCAGGGGTGGAGCCAGGAAAAACGCGACGACAAACGCGGTCAACGCCGCGTAAATGATCCGAAAGCTCAAATACCGGAATACGTTGAAAATTGCGATGTCCGTGTGCAGCGGGTAAAGCCACCAGTACAACATATGCTTTTCTTGTCCTTATGCCTGCGCCGTTCGAGAACGAAATACATCCACGAGGCGCTCGAACTGCATGGCCCTCGAGGCTTTGAGCAAGACCACGTCTCCGGGCTCGACCAGCTTTTTGATGATGCGGGCCGCGTCGTTGACTCCCCGGGCTTCGAAAACCCGAGATGCAGTCATGCCCTCGGTAGAGGCCCCATGAGCCACCTCCCTACCCAATTCTCCGCAAGTCACCAACAATGAAACGCGGCGGCCGGCGAGAAAGGCACCGACTTCCCTGTGTAGGGTCCGCGTCTCCGTTCCCAACTCCAACATGTCTCCCAGCACGGCAATGGTCCGGCGGCCGGCGCCCAATTCCTGCAACAGCGCCACGGCCGCCTTCATGGAATCGGGGTTCGCGTTATAGTAGTCCTGAATCACGGTGACCCCCTGCCAGGAGGAGACTTGAGACCGCATGGCCACGGGACGAAATCGGCTCAAGCCGGTTGCCATGTTCGTAACCGACAGCCCGAGCACGCGACCGACCGCAATCGCGGCCAGGGCATTCGACACGTTATGCGTTCCATGCACGTGGAGGGCCAATCGATGCGACCGGCGACGTCCGGCCACGTGGCAACGAAATTCGGTTCGCGCACCTTTCCGCTGAACGTGACTCCCGCGAACGTCAGCCTGCTCCAGAAATCCGAACGAGACCACCGCGCAGCGGGCCCGGCTTCGGAAAAACTCGTAATACGGGTCATCCGCATTCAACACGACGGCGCCGTCCCGAGGAAGACGGGCCAGCAACTCGGCTTTTGCCCGGGCGGACCCCTCCACGCTGCCGAAGAATTCCAAATGGTCGTTACCGACGTTCGTGATGAGACCGACGGTCGGACGGGCGATTTCCGCCAACCGCGTGGTTTGCCCTTCGGCATCCACGCCCAATTCCAGCACCGCCGCCTGATGAACCGCGGTCAACCCGAGCACCGTCTGCGGCAAGCCGATTCGATTGTTCGAATTGCCCGCCGTTTTCTTGAGGCGCCAGCACTGCGACAGTGTTTTCGCGACCATCTCCTTCGTAGTGGTTTTGCCGTTGCTTCCCGTCACCGCCACAACGGGAATGTCGAAGCGGGTTCGATGAAACATCGCCAGGTCCTGATACGCTTTCAAGGAATCCGCGACCTTGACGACAAACGGAACCGACCGCGCCCGGACAGGCATGGCGACCTTGGTCCGGCGCGGGAAAGCTTCGACCACTACCCCATTGGCTCCACGGGTGAAGACCTCATCAATAAAACGGTGCCCGTCAAACCGCGCACCTTTCAACGCGACGAACAAGTCGCCTTTGCGTACCTTCCGGGAATCGGTACACACCCTCTGAACCAGACGACCCGTCGTGCCCTTCAGTAATGTTCCACCGGTTGCAGCCAGCACTTCGTCTCCCGTAAACAGCGCCATTGCCGGAAAGCCTATTTCTCGTCCTGCAGGCCAGCCAGCAGTTCACGAACCACTTCCCGGTCATCAAAACGATGCCGCGTCGTGCCGATGATCTGATAATCTTCATGCCCTTTGCCGGCGATCAACACCAAGTCGTCCGGCCGGGCCTCAAGAAGCGCCGCCCGAATGGCCGCTCGACGGTCAGGGATCACGTGCGACGCGGCCCGTTCCGGTGCCGAAAGATCCTGCACTCCTTGTTCAATATCGCGCAGAATCGCCCCGGGATCTTCGGTGCGAGGATTGTCGGAGGTCAGAAACACCACGTCACTGCGCTGGGCCGCGATTCGTCCCATGTTCGCTCGTTTCCCCGCATCCCGGTCGCCCCCGCACCCAAAGACCGTGATGATCCGTTCCCGTTGCAGTTGCCGGGCGGCTTCCAGGAGCCTGGCCAGTGCATCTTCCGTATGGGCGTAATCCACGATCACAGAAAAAGCCTGCCCCGCGTCCACCCGTTCGAACCGGCCCGGCACCGTTTGAAATGCCCTGATAGCCTGGCGGACGTCTTCGGGCAAGAGACCTCGGGCAAGACCGACACCGATACTCGCCAACAAGTTTGACACATTGTGTTCCCCGACCAAGGCACTTTCGATGTCCAAAGAACCGCGGGGCGTATGGGCGGTGAACCGGGTTCCCTCCATCGAGAGGGTCACGTTCGTCGCGTACAGATCTGCGCGCCGGCGCAAAGAATACGTCCAGACCGGCACCGGGGTCTCGGCCTGCAACCGGACGCCCCATGCATCATCGATGTTGATGATTGCCCGTTTGGGTCCCGCTTTGGCGTCGGGGACGATGAACTCCCGGAAGAGACGTGATTTGGCGTGATAATAGGACTCCATCGTCTCGTGGAAATCCAAATGGTCTTGGGTCAGATTCGTAAAGACCGCCACGTCGAATTCACAACCTTCGACCCGGTCCAAGGCCAAGGCATGCGAGGAAACTTCCAGAACCGCGGTATCCAGCCCCGCGTCCACCATACGATGCAAGAACGCCTGCAGCGAAATCGCACCCGGTGTTGTGTGACTGGCCGCCTGGCGCTCCGCCCCGGCGTGATATCCCACCGTCCCCATGAGACCCGTCCGGTGACCGCCATGCTCCAGGATCGCCTGACTCGCGTGTGCCACCGTGGTTTTACCGTTCGTTCCCGTCACGCCGACCATACACAAGGCTTGGGAGGGATGCTGAAAAAATCGCGCGGCCAACTGACCGAGCACCCTCCTGGAATCCTCGACTTCGATCCAGGCAGGTCCGCCTTGTTTCCTGACGTGGAATGGAGCTTGAAACGGAGCTTGAACCACAACGCCCCCTATCTGTTGCCGATAGACCTGAGCGACAAAGGCATGACCATCGACCTGCTGCCCTTTGACGGCGACAAACAAACTGCCTTGTGTGACTTCCCGTGAATCATCGGTGATCCCGGACAGTTCCACGTCGAGATTGCCCGTCGTGCTGACCACGTCAATGGGCAACAGTAACGTCGCTAACGTCATTCCCAGTTTGGCTGATACCCGTCCGGGGCGGGTCTTGAACGCGACGCCATAACCCGGGGTTCATCGCCGGGAGCCACGCTCAAATACCTGAGCGTCTGCTCCGCCACCTTCCGAAATACCGGAGCCGCCACCACCCCTCCCCAAGCCGGGCCTTGCGGTTCGTCAATCACCACCAATATGGAGAGCCGGGGATCCTCCGCGGGGACGAAGCCGACGAACGATCCCACCAATTTGGTTGACGAATACGTGCCCGTTTCAGGATCGACCTTCTGAGCCGTTCCAGTCTTGCCCGCCACCCGGTAGCCCGGAACGGCCGCACGCTTCCCTGTCCCCCGCTCCACCACGTTGACCAGCAGGTCCGTGACGGTTTTTGCAGTCTCGGCGCTGATGGGCCGGCGGCGAATATGGGGGACGTGCTCCCGGACGCTTCTTCCCTGGTGATCGGAAATTTCGCGCACCAGAAACGGCCTCATGAGCCATCCCTCGTTGGCAATGGCCGACACGGCCGTCAGGAGCTGCAACGGCGTAACGGCAATTTCCTGCCCGATGGCTAAAGACGGGAGCGTCCGCAGACTCCATTGGTCCGGACGACTCAGGATGCCGATGGATTCTCCAGGAAGATCAATTCCCGTTTTTTCGCCAAAGCCGAACGTGCGCAAGAACTGATAGACTTGTTCTTTCCCCAAATCCCACGTCATCTTCACGAAGGCCACGTTGCTGGATCGTTGGACGGCTTCACGAAACGTCACCCATCCGGCTTTTTCATGATCGTGAATGACGGTTCCATTGATCGGGACCTCTCCATCACCCGCATAAAGCAAGGTGTCGGGTTTGACGCGGTTCAATTCCAGGGCGGCAGCGGCCAGCACCACCTTGAGGGTCGAGCCTGGTTCATAGGGATCGGTCACGCCGCGGTTCCTCCACTGCTCGGGTGACGCCTGCGTGATGTGATTCGGGTCAAACGTGGGACGAAGGGCCCACGCCAACATCTGGCCGGTTTTGGGAGCCATGACCAGAACGGCCCCGCCCCGCGCCTTGGTCGCTTTGACGGCCTGGTCCAGAGCTTGCTCCGCTATATACTGAATGACTTCATCAATGGTCAGGGAGATGGCATGTCCGGACAGGGCCTGAGGTTTCCACCGGCTTTCGGGAATAATGATTCGTCCCAGCGCGTCCTGCTGCAACACCACTTGGTGCACTTGGCCTCGGAGGTGCTCATCATATCCGTTTTCGAGCCCTTCAAGACCCTGGCTGTCGATCCCCGCGAATCCCAGGACATGAGCCAATAACGTTCCTTTGGGATAAAATCGACGCGATTCCACCACAACATCGACGCCGGGAAGGTCCAGACCGGTCAACCGTTTGACCTGCGCATCCTCAATTTTCCGTTGAATCCACACGAAGTCACGTTTGGCCCGCAACCGCTTTTCCAGAGACTCGCGAGAAACACCCAGCGCCTGTGTTAGTTGGCGCGCAACCCCGGCAGGATCGTCAATGGAGGACGGCGTGGCATAGACGGACGAAACGTCCAGATTCAAGGCCAGCGGTTTCCCTTGCCGGTCCACAATGGCGCCACGGTTGGAAGCCAAGGTGATAGGCTTCTCGTGCTGCTGACGGGCTTTCAGTTTCATCGTTTCCGCTTGAAGGACCTGCAGGTAGCCAAAACGCAGGAACAGAATGACGAACCCGAACAGGAAACACAGACCAATGAAGGCCCGTCGTCCGGTTCCCTCTCCCGCTGATTTGATGTCTTTTTTCATGAATGACCCGTTCATCGTCATTCTCCCGTTTGCCGGGCCAAGCGAAGTGGAAGCTCGGGTCCATCGCTGGGATTTCCATCCTCAGGGTGGCTCGGGATCAAAACCACTTGCCGCGCGCCAGGTGGTTTCATGCCCAGTTTATTGCCGGCCTCCGAGGCAATTCGCTCGGGTGCCGTCAATTGAGACAACCGGGCCTGCAATCGTTCGTGCTCCTGCGTCAAGGCGGCTTTTTTCTTCAACAAGGCGTCCAGTTCATACCCGACTCGTACGAGGTCGACCTTTCCCCACACGTAAAACAGAAGCATCCCGCTCACGCTCACAACCAATAAGGTCCAGAGAGCCCACTTCATGTGTGGCCTCTTTGTCCGTCTCCCCACCCTGGCTTTCGTTCAAGAACTCGCAACTTCGCGCTACGCGCGCGGGGATTGGCCCGACGTTCTTGCAGGGAAGGGGAAACGGGTTTCTTCGTTAAGATGGTCCATTGATCCGGAGTCTGAGCCAGGCGGCGAAACGTCTGTTTCACCACACGATCTTCCAGCGAGTGAAACGAAATCACACACAGCCTGCCTCCCGGTGCCAGGACGTCGATCGCCTCGTCGAGCCCGGTTTGCAGCGAGCCCAATTCATCATTGACCGCCATCCGAAACGCTTGAAAGGTCCGTGTCGCAGGATGAAGGCGTCCGGACCGGTAAGACCGCGGCACGGATTCCCTGATCACGCGCGACAAATCCAGCGTGCTCCGCAAAGGGGATTGGCGGCGGACCCGCACGATGGCCCGCGCAATCCGTCGGGAATAGCGTTCTTCCCCGAACTCATGAATGATCCGGGCCAACTGTGTTTCAGGCAGCGTGTTGACGAGGTCTTCAGCCGTGTGACCATAAGTGGGATTCATCCGCATATCCAAGGGGCCATCCTGCTGAAAGCTCAACCCTCGCTCCGGCTGATCCAATTGCGCCGACGACACACCCAAATCGAACAGGATACCGTCTGCGTGTTCCCCGTTGACTATGTTCATCACCGATTTCACGCGTTGAAAATTTTCACAAAACAACTGGATCCTGGACCCATAGGCTTGAAGCCTTGTCTGTGCATGGGCAATCGCCTGAGGGTCCCGGTCGATCCCGATGAGGATGCCATCAGGTGCGCTCACCTTCAGGATCTGCTCCGCAGTCCCTCCCATGCCTATAGTGCAATCCAAATAACACCCTTGTTTACGTGGTCGTAACCAGGTCAAGACCTCATCTAATAAAACCGGAACATGCTTCAAATTTTCCAATTATTCCTACATTACTCCTATTTCATCCCACTTTATTCCACTTTTTTCCACTTCATGGGTGAAATATACTCGTATTCATAATTTTGTCAAGCAAAATCAATCACTTATTGATCATGGAAAGTCAAGAAGCCGGAGGTACCTGCTACCACAAAAAATTTACACGGATTTAATCGCGGAAAGGGTTTGGGGAAAAAACGAATCTAGGTACAGACCGGGGACATGGTTTACATTTTAAACCGGGGACATGGTTGACACTGG
>WTGX01000017.1:0-24006 GCA_011523385.1 Nitrospira sp.
CTCGATCATGCGCTGGATTTCCTGCTCGATGGCTGCGGTATCGACGCGGGGCGGCGGCGGATCATCATCGTCCGACACGGCCACGGTGGCTGCTCCCTGTGCGCCGGCCACTGTGTAGCCGCTGCCACTGTTGAGCGTCACGGTGACGGAACCGTGGGTCTCGTCGGCCGCGTCATTCACGGTGGCGACGGTGTGTTGCGCCGTGCCGCTCGCCGGGACCGTCACCGTCTGCGCCCCGGTGGTCCCCGTGGCCGCGTAGTCGCCGCTCTGGCTGACCGTGACGCTCACCGCCAGCGGGGCCGTCGGGGCCGGGTTGGCCGTGAGGGTGAAGGTTGCCCCCGTGCCCTCGGTGATGGCCGCGGTCTTGGCTGTGATGGCAATTTCCGGCAGCGGCTCCAGGATGGCGAAGGCCACCGTGCCGGAGCCCTCGGCCCCGCCGCTGAGGCCAGTGGCCGTCAGCGTCCCCAGCGTCACGGTCACCGTCTCGCGCTGGCCCTCGGTGATGGCGTCTGCGGTCGTCGTGAGGCGCAGCGTTGCCGCGGCCGCCGAGGGGCCGGTGAAGGTCAGGGTCGGGCGCTGCGCCGGCTGCGAGCTTGTGAGGTGAGCATAGGCCACCCCCTGCGGGCGCGGGTTCGGGGCGGCGAGCGTGTAGTCGTTGCCGGGGCTCGCCGTGCCGCCCAGGACGAGCGGGACCGCCAGGGTCTCGCCCGCGGCGAGGGCCCGGTCCAGGGTTACCGTCAACACTTTGCGCCCGCTCGCCTCGGCCACGTCGCCCGCGGGGGCCGCGAGCGTCACCCCGGTGGCGTCGTCGTCAAGGGAATCTACTGCCTTTTGGGAATCCACTGCCTTTTTTATAAAAAAAACAATTTCATCCAATACATTGGCAGCTTCTCCCACATAACTCTTGTTGATCGAAAATTTAATTTTGAAATTTCCTCTAACCTGAAACAGCATAGGCTTAAGAAAAAGCTGCGTGCGATATCGACCTTCAGCGGTATCATCAATACGAAACCAGTTTTCACTGTCTACGCTAAAACAACCACGGCAAGAATCATCAGGAACAATAGAATACTCAACTTTTATTTTTTCTACTGTAACTCCATCCTGATCTACTTCTATAACTGCTTTAGGTTTGGGATTATTATTGGGCTTTTTGGGGATGCTGCAAGCCGCCTTAAGGCTAAGAAGCACACTCTGCCCGTTAACCACATACGGATTATCAGCAGAACTGGTCAAAACTCTTCCTTGGCGGTCATGAATAGATAAACAAGATGTAGCAGCAAAAGTTAATTCAACACTGGATACTAAAAACAAAGCTATAAGGAACAGCGCGGTAAAGACGCCGTGCCGCAGCCGGCACGCCGCAGGACGGACGTCTGCGGCGCCAGGATTGCGTACCGGGACCGGGGAAGGATCGAAGCTGCCTCTATTTTCTTCCATTGCCATGGCACATAAGGTAACTGCCAATACAAGTTATTGGTCAGGAATTTTACGAGCACCCAAACCTTTACCAGGTTTCTTTATTAGCTTTTTATAAGTTTTTTCAATTAGCTGTCAATACGTTGAATTGGAACGCTTGATCCGTATAAAAATGGAACGATCGGTAGGGTTTTCCCATTAGCTGTCAATACGTTGAATTGGAACGCTTGATCCGGATCAAAACAGAACGATCAGTTGGGATCTGGATAGGAATAGGCCAGTCGGTTGGTCTGGAAAGACCGAAGAGGAACAGGCAGAAGGGACTCTTTTGAGGGATGGCCGCCCCTGAACAAGGCGCTCACCGTGACAACGGCAAGCACTCCTCAACGATTCCAGATAAGTCGCCAATAAAGGGGACTTAGGCATTTAACTTGACGGGGTAGGGAGGAACTTATCCAGAATAGTTGACAAGGACTGTTCTTCATAGAAAAACGCCTTGGTTGGTAGCTGCCGCATCTTATGCGGCCCGGAAGACGGCGGGATAAGATCCCGCAGCTACAAGGAGGAGAGGCAGTCCCCTCAAAAGTCCGTCATGCCATGGACGGTCCCATCTGCAAAGTTAACGATATAATTCCCCAATAAAGGGGGATGCTTTGAAGGGCAAGATGCGGTATGATGGGAGATGCAGATTGTTGCACAATCGCCACGTTGCGCGGGATTTGAAAAGTTCACACGTGTTCTCCTTCACGCCGGTGCGCGGGAAACTTGGACGAATTCATGCATCGGACCAACAACCCCACCCTATCTCAAGGCCGGAAGGTCTTTCCGCCACAATCGGTTCTTGAGCCTTCAAAGGAGGTGTCAGGATGTTCATGCAAGCCTACACGAACCAGACGTATGCCTTGTTGAGAATCTTCACGGGCCTGACGTTTGTATTTCATGGCACACAAAAGCTCTTTGCCTTTCCCATTCCCATCCCCCCTCCCATTGCAGAACAAATGCCGCCATTTGTGGTCCCTATCGCCGGCCCCATTGAATTGATCGGCGGCCTGCTGGTCGCGGTGGGGCTGTTCACCAGATGGGCGGCGTTCCTGTGCAGCGGGCTGATGGCCGCGGCGTATTGGATGGCTCACGGGACCCAGGCCTTTTTCCCGATCGTGAACCATGGAGATCTGGCCATCATGTACTGCTTTGCCTTCCTGTTCATCTCGGCACAAGGGTCCGGAACGTGGAGCGTGGATGACGCTCGCGGGGCCGCGTAACGCGCACCAGCCCTGTCGTTGCTGAACGAAAGGCCAGTCACAGATACAGAGGGTTTTAGTCCTCGTTTTTCAAGGCGTGTGCCCGAATGGGCTAGCCATTGAAGTGGGCGGTCGGCCGGTGCAAGTCATTCCTGTTTTTTCTCTCTGATCCAAGAAGCCTTGCAGGAAGCTGAAACCGCCGACTTCGATGGCATGCCATTCCCTTTGTCCGTCCGGCACCTCTCGTGATGATCGCGCATCATACCTTTCCAACGAGCAACAGCGCTCCATTCTCTTCTTTCTAACTTCAGTACAATCGATTCATCGGCACCTCTTTCGGATCCGTTCATCCAAACCGAATGGAAGGCCATCGCCTCAAGTCGAGCGCCTTGGGCTAGCGACACCTGCCATCAAAAACCTCAAACACACATTTGAAATATACATTAGTATTTGCCAAAATTATTGCGTCATGAGGAAAACGACTCGAGCAAAACTGATTGAAGCGGCATTGGAGGTCTTTGGAGAGCGGGGCTATCATCATGCCACGATTCAACAGATTGTCCGGCGAGCGGGCACCAACGTGGCGGCCGTCAATTACCATTTTGGCGACAAAGCTCAATTCTACGGCGAGGTGGTCTCCCATGCCCTGACTTTGGATCAGGATGCGGAACACATGGATTTGGGGGATGAGCCTCCGGAAGAGCAACTGCGAACCTTCGTGTTCTGGTTCCTGCATCACGTCGTGGGCATTCACAAACCTTCCTCGTCGCTGGAAAAGATCCACATCCAGGAAATGGTGAATCCCAGTCCGATATTGGATACGCTCGTGGAAACGTTCATTCGCCCGAATCACATGAAGCTGCGCGCCATTGTGGCGGCCTTACTGCCGGACGACGCGACAGAGCAAGACGTTCGGCATCATTGCTTCAGCGTGATCGGGCAGTGTTTGCACTACAAGTTCGCGCGGCCGGTGATGGACCGGCTGTATGCCGATATCGAATTCACCGAGGACTACGTCAACGCGCTGGCCGAGCACATTACCAACGTCAGTCTGGCCGGCATGCGTGCCGTGCCGCGTCAACGGCTGATGGCGACACGGAGCGGGAGAGCACATCAATCATGAAATTCCTGTTCCTGATGATAAGTCTCTGGACGTTCCTGCTGGGGGGGTGCGCGCTGGGGCCGGATTATGAGCGACCGCCGGTGTCGGAACCCGACAGCTTCCGGATGCAGCAAGAGGCGACCCTTGAAGAGGCGTCCTTGGCCGATCTCGGGTGGTGGGAGCTCTTTCAGGACGAGAACCTGCAGGCCCTCATCCGCAAGGCGCTGGTGGAGAACAAGGACTTGCGAATTGCGGTCGCCCGGGTACGGGAAGCCCGTGCCCATCTCGCGGCCACGGGCGCCGACCAATTCCCGCAGATTGACGGCAAAGGCAGCATTCAGCGTAATCAAGTGTCGCAGGCGGTGGTTCGACAGTTCGGGTTGGGAAGGGGCGGCAACATCCCGCAGATTCCCGCCACGAATCAATTCAGGGCCACGATGGATTTATCTTTTGAACTCGACTTCTGGGGGAGACTGCGTCGAGCCACGGAAGCGGCCCAAGCCGACCTGCTGGCCAGGGAATCGGCGCGGCGGACGGTCGTCCTGACGCTGGTCAGCGATCTGGCTACGGCCTATTTCGAGCTTCAGGAATTGGATGCTGAACTGGAAGCGGCCAAGCGCACGCTCAAGACCCGACGGGAGGCCCTCGATCTGATCCGGTTGCGAAAACTCGTGGGGCAGAGGTCCACGCTGGAAATTCGTCGCGCGGAACAGGAGGTGGCCCGGGCCCAGGCCGTGATCCCCGATCTTGAACGGCGGATCGGACAGAAGGAACACCAGCTCAGCCTCCTGGAGGGAAGGAACCCGGCCCGCATCCTTCGTGGAGCGTCGTTGCGCAACAACCCTTTGCCTCCCGAGGTGCCTGCGGGATTGCCGTCGGCGTTACTTGAGCGGCGCCCGGATATTGTGGAAGCCGAACAACGGCTGGTCGCGGCCAATGCCAAGATCGGCGTGGCCAAGGCGGCGTTTTTCCCGCAGATCAGTTTAACGGGCAATTTCGGCGCGCAGAGCCTGCAATTTGCCGACCTCTTTGTCGGCCCATCACGGGTCTGGATGTTCGGCCCCACGCTGACCGTGCCGCTGTTCGACACGGGGCGTAATCTCGCCAACCTGGAAGTGACTCGAGCCCAACAGGAACAGGCGCGGCTGTCCTATGAAAAAACCATTCAACAAGCCTTTCGGGAAGTGGAGGACGCCCTCCTGGCCCATCAAAAAATTCGAGAGGTCCGGACGGAACGGGAACGGGTGGCCGATCTCTCCCGTGAAGCCTTGGAGTTGGCCCAACTCGAATACCTGAACGGGCAAGCCTCGTACCTGGAGGTCCTGGCGGCTGAGCGTGACGTGATGAACACGGAAACGGCGCTGGCTCAAACGCAACGCAATCATCTCCTCACCGTGGTGCAGTTGTACAAAGCCCTGGGGGGAGGATGGACGTCCGAACCCGTGTCCGAGGACCTCGCCATGCGGGAGGGCTCCGAGTGAAGGACCCGGTCGTATCAGAGAATACGAAATCGAAGATCTTCAAGGTGGGCCTCCCCCTGGTCGTCATCGGGCTGGCCCTCCTGGCGGCGCAGGCGTTGCTGTTCTTCGGCCCGACCGTGCCCAAGACCGAGAGAGAAGTCAAACCGACCTTTGTCGAAGTCCTGACCGCGCGGGCCCGGGACGAGCAGGCCGTGATCGTCGCGTACGGGACCGTGCAGGAGCATCAGCGGTTGATCGTGAAACCGGAAATCAGCGGCCGCGTGGTGAAACTCAATCCCCGTTTGGTGATCGGGGAAACCCTGGACCAGGGTGCTGCCTTGTTGCAGATCGATCCGCGCGATTACCGGGTTGCGGTGGATGAGCAACGCGCCGCCCTGGCGAAAGCGGAATTCGATCTGAAGGTGGAACTGGGGAATCAAGCCGTGGCCAAACACGAATGGAGCCTGTTGAACCCGTCCGCCGGCGAAATCAATACGTTGAGCCGGCAACTGGCCCTCCGCCGTCCGCACCTCAAGGAAAAACGCATTGCGCTGGCCGCGGCCAAGAGTCGGCTCAGCAAGGCCCGGTTGAACTTGCGGCGGACGGTGTTGCAAGCCCCCTTCAATGCGCTGGTGCTGAATGAATCCGTCGAGATCGGGCAACTCATCAATCCGCAAAGTACCGTGGCGACGCTGGTCGGCACGGACGAGTTTCGGGTCCAGGTGAGCGTGCCCATCCAGCAGTTGGAGTGGATCGTTTTTCCCGATGCCGGTCACTCTCAAGGGTCGCCGGTCCGGGTAATTCGCGAACGGGGCAACGGCGAACCGGTGGTACGACAGGGCACGGTCGTCGAATTGTTGGGCGACGTCACGCAGAACGGCCGGATGGCCCAGGTTCTGGTATCCATTGCCGATCCCCTGGAATTGGAAAAATCGGCCAAGGGTCGTCGTCCCCTCTTATTGGGCGAATACGTCCGCGTTGAAATCGAAGGTCCCGCATTACGCGACGTGATTGTCCTGCCCCGAAATGCGATCCGGGAAGGCACTCGGGTTTGGGTCAAGAATGCCAGGAATCAGTTGGACGTTCGACCGGTGGAAATCGTCCTGTCCCGAAAGGATACGGTCCTCATCAGCCGGGGCATCCGGGACGGTGAGGAGATCATCACGAGTCAAGTTCCTGCGGCGATTCCCGGGCTTCCGTTGCAAACCGTTGATGAACCCCCGTCTCCTGTGAAGGCTTCTTCGGAATCCGGCGATTCCGGACGTGCCGCTCCAGTCTCCACCGAGTAACCCTGTCCATGGCGTCTCCCGACCCAACCTCCCCGCGTTCCGGTCCGATCGCCTGGATGACCCACCACACGGTGGCGGCCAACCTCGTCATGTTGATTTTCCTGATCGGCGGGTTGGTCATCTTGACCAACATCAAGCAGGAAGTCTTCCCGGAGTTCAAAGTCGATCAGATTCGTGTCTCCGTACCCTATCCCGGGGCCAGCCCGGAAGAAGTGGAGCAGGGGATTATCCTCTCCATTGAAGACGTCGTGCGGGGACTGGACGGGGTGAAGGAAGTCACCGCCACGGCTTCCGAAGGCCGGGCCAAGGTGGAGATCGAGTTGCTCGACGGGGTCAATGCCGACAACGTCCTGCAGGACGTCGTGAACGAGATTGACGGCATTCAGTCCTTTCCGGAACTGGCGGAGGAACCCATTATCAGTCTGGCGGAAGTCCGCAATCAGGTCGTGACCGTCCTGGTGTACGGAGACCAGGAAGAGCAAACCCTGCGTGACGTGGCCGAACGCGTGCGCGATGACTTGTTGCAACGGCCGGGGATCACGCTCGTGGAACTGGGGTTGGCCCGTCCCCGCGAAATTGCCATCGAAGTGCCCCAGCGGCATCTGCGCGCCTACGGCCTGACCCTGAACCGGATTGCCCGGGAGATCGGGGAAGCGGCCATTGAACTACCGGGGGGCGGGGTCAAGACCCCCAGCGGCGAAGTGCTGTTGCGGACGCAGGAGCGACGTGATTTCGGCCGGGAATACGCGGATATTCCCGTGGCCTCGACGCCGGATGGGGCCACCATCACCGTGGGCGATATTGCGACGATCAGCGACGGGTTTGAGGATGTGGACCAGGAAGCCTACTTTAATGGTCAACGGGCGATCCAGGTCAAGGTGTTCCGGGTCGGCATGGAAACACCCCAGTCCGTCTCCGATGACGTGCATGCGTATTTGGAGGAATTGCGACCGGAATTGCCCGACGGCATCGGCTTCGCCATGTGGAACGATCGATCGGAGATTTATCGGGATCGGATGAACTTGTTGTTGAAAAATGCCTTTCTCGGCTTGGCTCTGGTCCTGTTGCTTCTGGGTTTGTTCCTGGATCTCAAGCTCGCGTTTTGGGTCACAGTGGGCCTGCCCGTGTCCATTATCGGGTCGTTTCTCTTCATTCCGTTCACGGGCGCCTCCATCAACATGATTTCGCTGTTTGCGTTCATCATCACGCTGGGCATTATCGTGGACGATGCCGTGGTGGCGGGCGAAATCATTTATCAGAAACGTGAGCAGGGGCTGCCGTTGGTCCAGGCGGCCATTGCCGGGGCCCGGGAGATCGCCGGCCCCATCATGTTTGCCGTGTTGACCAACATCGCCGCGTTCTTGCCCTTGTTTTTCGTGCCCGGCGCTCTGGGTAATTTTTTAAGGCAGGTTCCCGCGGTCGTGGTGGCGGTGTTCGTGGTGTCGCTGATCGAATCCCTGTTCGTGTTGCCGGCGCATCTGGCTCATACGCGAGAACTGTCGGGGTTCTGGAAAACGCTCGATCGGCCGCGACAGTGGTTCAGTCAGGCCATGCAGACCTTCATCCGGGAACGCTATCAACCGTTTCTCCGAAGTGCGATCGCCAATCGCTGGTTGACGCTGGCGGTGGGAGTGGCCCTGTTGATCCTGGCGGCGGGCATCGTGGCCGGCGGGCATATCGCCTTTACGTTTCTGCCGGCGATTGATTCTGAAATTATCACGGCGCAAGCCACCCTTCCGTATGGTGCGCCCATGGAACAATCCCGGAGGGTGTTGCGTCGCTTGGGAGATTCCGCAAGTGCCGCGATTGCCCAACTCGGGGGTGAGTCCGCGTTACGAGGCATCTATGCCCAAATCGGTGCGGCCTTGATGCAAAGGGGACCGCGGCAGGCTGATTCGGGTGCCATGGGAAGCCATACCATCGGGGTGCAGGTTTTTTTGGAACCGGCGGATCAACGGGATTTCAGCGGAGCGGATTTTGCCAGGGTCTGGCGGGCCTCGATTGGGACGATCCCGGGATTGGAATCCTTGGGGTTTAAGGCAGAAGTTGGTCCGACAGGTGGACTTCCGATCGATATCCAACTCGCCCATCGTTCCAGGACCATACTGGAAACCGCTGCCCAGGAATTGGCCGGGGATCTGTCAGGGTACGCGGGAGTGACCGATATCGACGACGGCGTCTCATTGGGCAAACCGCAATTGAACTTTCGCATCAAGCCCGAAGCTCGCAACCTGGGCCTGAATGCGACGGATTTGGCACGGCAGGTGCGCGGAGCCTTTTATGGCGTGGAAGCGCTGCGTCAACAACGAGGACGCAACGAAGTGAAGGTGATGGTACGGCTACCCGAATCCGAACGCCGGTCCTCTTTCACGATCGAACACTTGATTCTGCTCACCGAGCAAGGAGGAGAAATTTCCCTGGCGGAGGCCGCGGAGATTGAAGCGGGACGGGCTTATACGGAAATCAAGCGACGTGAAGGGCGTCGCATCGCGGCGGTGACGGCCGACATCGATGATCAGATCGCCAATGCCAACAGCGTCATGGCGGAAGTGACCGCCAATGAGTTGGAAGCGTTGAAGAAGAAATATCCGGGACTGACGTATTCCATAGAAGGCCAGCAGGCGGAGCAACAGGAATCGCTGTCTGCCCTGGGCCTCGGGTTTGCCCTGGCGATGTTATTGATTTATGCGTTGCTGGCCATTCCCTTCAGGAGTTACGTACAACCGCTGATCGTGATGCTGGCGATTCCGTTCAGCTTCATCGGCGCGCTGGCCGGGCACCTGCTCTTGGGGTATGGGCTGAGTTTGGTCAGCATGTTCGGCATCGTGGCCCTGGCCGGTGTGGTGGTCAATGATTCGTTGGTCTTGATCGCCGCCACGAATCGGCTTCGCGAGGAACAACAGGTATCCCTCCATGAGGCCGTGATTCAAGGAGCCATGAACCGGTTTCGTCCCATTGTCCTGACGTCGTTGACCACGTTCTTCGGGTTGGCCCCCATGATTTTTGAGACGGCGCTGCAGGCCCGGTTTCTCATTCCCATGGCCGTCTCGCTGGGCTTCGGCATCCTGTTCGGGACGGTGATCATTCTCGTCATCGTACCGACAGTCTACCTCATCGTGGAAACCCTGCTACGCAGGGACCGGCCGGCCCTGGCCGACTCCCCGACTCTGCCGGAACATCAGGAAGCGAGGACGGTGTAACGGAACCCCGTTTCCTCCCCTTGAATCGGGGCGTGGTCGAGCCATGCACGAAGTTGATCCTGCTCTTCGTATGGCGCTATAATTGCGGGTATTCCTGCGTTACCAGCGTCTGGACCGGCCTGTTTGTCGCCGGCTTCCTCGCATGCAACGATGTGCAAGGCACCGAACTCGTGGCGGGCATCCTTGGCAACCTCGATCATTCCTGCCGTGCTAAGCGACTAATACTTCCGGAAGTCTTGCGATGATACAGCCGGGCGCCAAATCCTTACGGAAAATCGCGGTGATCGGGCGAGGAACCGCAGGTTCCCTTGCCGCCGCCAACGTGGCGCGACTTCACTCCGACGAGGACCACGAGCTGCACCACATCTATGACTCACGCATCCCCGTCATCGGCGTCGGCGAAGGCAGTTGGCCGAGCCTCGTGCAGGAGTTGCACAAACTGACCCGTTTGTCCCATGAAGTCGTCCAGCGGCGCCTGAACGGAACGCGCAAGTACGGCATTGCCTACGAGGGATGGGGTCACCGCAAGCAGGACTTCATCCACTACTTCACGCCGCAACAGGTGTCCTACGCCTACCATCTGTCCGCCGACTATCTGGTGGATTTGTTACACGAAAGCACGCGCGCGCAGCATATCGACGCCAAAGTGCTCAGTATCACGAGGGTGGAGGATGGTGCGCGAGTGAAATTCGAGGGCCGGGAGGCGGAACACTACGACTTGGTCTTCGATGCTCGCGGGTTCCCCCGGGAGCTTCAGCCCGAACAGCACATCGATGTTCCCTACATCCCCACCAATACCGCGATTATCCGTCGCTGTCCGGCAATCATCAAGGCGGAGCGGGATGGGCCGGTTGTGCGGCCGACCTATACCCGCGCGGTTGCTCGTCCCCACGGGTGGGTATTCGTGATCCCGCTCACGGTGCACACGTCCTACGGCTACATTTTCAATCGCGACGTCTCAAGCCAAGCCGAAGTCGAAGCCGACTTCGACGCGCTGCTTGCAGCCGATGGGGTGGAGGAATTCGAGCAACGCGCCGTCATTTCGTTCCCCAATTTCGTCCACCGCCAGATTTACGATGGGGCGGTGGCGCGCATTGGCAACGCGGCCGGCTTCTTTGAGCCCCTGGAGGCGACGGCGATCGTGATCGCCCAGTTGCAGGTCGGGATGGTGCTGCAGATGCGTCTCAGCCGGCCGGTCGAGTACCGCGAGAACGACGCGCCGGTGGTGAATCGATATCTCATCAACTACATGCTCTGCAGCGGCCTGTTCGTGGGCTGGCATTACTGCTGCGGCTCCCGGTACGACAGCGAATTCTGGCGGTACGCCCGCGACCACGCCTGGCCGCAATACCGGGCGGCAGCGGACCCCGAGGCGGTGGATTGCGACGCGCTACGCAAGTTCGACGAGATGATCGGAGTGATCAACCAGATGGTCATCGACCAAGAGGACTGGATGCGAACGTGCGCGGTGTTCCCTCTCAGCAGTTATGCCCAGATCGCCCAGGGTCTCGGATGTTACCCGGGCATGACGAATGGCCATTGAGATGTATGCGCAATCAGCAGTCATGGCGGGCATGGCTATTGCCGGCGAGTCCGGGATCGGCAAGAGCACCCTGTTCCGGCTCGCGCGTGAAATCGACCGACCACCGGCGCGGCGTATGACGATGGACGTGATCCGAGACACCTCGACAAAAAATGCACGTTCGGCCAAGACCCGCGAAAATGGCGAAGGCTTCAATGAAGAAACCCTTTGACGTCGTTGATGTTCTTGTATCGCGAGCCGGCGAGGACGACGACTTTCGGGAACGTCTTCTCGCCAAACCCATGGAGACCATCGAAGGGGAATTTGGCGTGACGATGGCCAAAGACCATCAGATTCACGTGCACGAAGAAACCTATAGCACGACGCATGTGGTCCTCCCGCCGCGCAGCAAATTCACCGAGGCGGAACGAGAGGAGGCGAAAAACGGTGCGGCATCGCTCGATTTTCTTCGCAAGACATTACACAATCCCGCACCACCCCTTCGGGCTCCCGCGCTTCAACGGGAGAAAGCCCCAAAGCACGCGACGACCACCGAGGAACTGGCTAAAGCGGGGAGAGAAAGCATCCGCCGCGGTCTCGTTTTCCTGGAATCCACGATAGATGAACATGGGGCATGGCACTGCATCCGGTTCAACATCGCCGATCCGGACATACCACGGCATTTCGAAAAACCTCCCTTTGTCTCGGCTTTCTGCGTGCTGGCCCTGGAATGTTGCGAGGAAGCGCGGGCCAAGGTCATGTGCGCCGCGACCAAGACGTATCTCGTCAACACCATCGAATATCCCGGATTCTGGCGCTATTATCGCCATCTGCCCCAGGATCTCGACAGCACCACACTCTGTTCACTGGTTATTGACACTCACCCCTGGATTTTACTGGGAAGGAACATTCCGCGAATATTGGCGAATCGCGACGAGGAAGGTCGCTTTATGACCTGGATTCTGGAGGACGACGAACCCGACGTGGTGTCGCGCTTTCGTCTCGAAGCCGACCCCGTCGTCAATGCGAATGTCATTGCCTATCTCGGCGACTGCCCTGAAACCAGGGATGCCCAGCGATGGCTGGAAGCCTTGATCACCTATGGCAAGCTCAAGGGCTCGTCCAAATGGTATCCCGACGAGGTCGCGATCTACTATGCAACCGCCCGTGCCGTGATGCGCGCACAGCCCGCGCTTGATCGACTGCGCCCGATACTGGCGGATCGTATCCTGGGCTTGCGTGACGACAAGGGAAATTTCGGCAACCTCCTGCAAACCGCCCAGGGCATGTCGGCGCTCGACAATGTTGGATGCCTCGATCGCATCGACGCGAAGCGCCAAGTGGAAAGGTTCACCAGTTCGCAACGCGAGGACGGCAGCTGGCCTGAACTTCTGGCGTTTGGCGACCAAACGTTAAAGTGGGGCACAGTAGGGCGGATAGGACATGGCTCCGAAGCCGTGACCTCCGCGTTTTGTATCGAAGCCCTCGAGCGTCTCGTCGCCATCTTGCGGGCCTGAACCGGCAACGTGATGAAGTGATGTGATGATACAATGGATGTCCGCGTAAGGGTTCAAATCTACTGACCGTAGAGGAATGACTATGCCGCACACGGCAGGCAATGGCCCCGGCCCAAGCAACGCCGACGCCACTCGGCATATAGAGCCGTCCGTTCTGACCGCCCTTCCACATTATCTGCCATTGAGCGTGTTTCCGTTGATTCTTGTCGCGGCGCTCTATGGGGGTTGGTGGTTGGTGCCGCCGCTGGCCTTTATGAGTCTTGCGTGGTCGTTTGACCGAGTGCTGGGTCGCGACGGACGCAGTATGGATCCGTCGATAACGTCGGAACACCGCCTGTTCTGGCACAATCTGCCGGTCTGGTCGTGGGCGTTTCTGTGGCCGCCGACGCTGATTTTCGGTATCTGGCAAATCCTGGTGGCGAATCAGTTCGCAATCTGGGAAGAAGTGCTCCTGGCGATCATATCCTGGGAACGCCGGATCGGCGAATTCCTGCTTGCTTCCGCCTCCTATCCGCAATATGCCACGGAGCATGTCTATATTCACCATGCCATGGTGGGCACGCCGTCTGACGTGGGGTCCGCTCCAAAGGAGGAAAGTTTCTGGAGATATTTTCCCAAGGAAGTTGCCAGCAACTTCGTCCATTCCTGGCAGGTTGCTGGAGAACGCCTGGCGCGGCGCGGTCTGACCCGGTGGCATTACAGCAATCCATTCTGGCGCTACGGCATGGGTCTCGCGTTCTGGTACGGGCTGGTGTTCTGGATGGGCGGGATTTGGGCGGTTCCGGTCTTTGCCTTCCTCGGTCTCTCCTGCGTCTTTTCGATGAAGATCAGTAACTACTTTCAACACTACGGCCTGCGCCGGGTCCGTTTGCCGAACGGTCGTTGGGAAAAGGCGATGCCGCGCCATTCCTGGGACGCCGACTGGAAGTTCACCAATTGGATGCTTTTCAATATGCAGCGTCATGCGGATCATCATGCGGTGGCATCCCGCCAGTACCCGTTGCTTCAGGTCAGCAACCTTGATGAATCGCCGGAATTGCCCGGAACCTACGCCGATATGATGAACATCGTGCTGCGGCCCAAGCGCTGGTTTGCGAAGATGGACCCGCTTGTCGATCAATGGCGCAAGCATTTCTATCCGGAGATTGATGATTGGAGCGTGTACGACAGCCCGATTCCCGCGGCGAGACCCGAGGCCTTCGACACGATAGTCGAAATCTTCGGCGTTGCCCCCCGGCTTGCCAAATGGATCAAACGCCATCCGGAGTTGCTCGATAACCTGCAGGACCGGGAATTCACGGATCTCGACCTGCCGAAAGGATTCGGGCCGGACCCGAAATCCGAAGCCATCGCGCGACGCGGTCTGGCGCGGCTCTATTGGACGCGCGAAATGGACGTGCAGGCGATGAAAGACCTGGTCGCGGAAATTCCGGCGGTCAATGCGAAAGAGACCGCTGAAATCGTGCGCAATTGGTCGAACGACAAGGCGTTTCAGATCGGGATGCACGTGGTGCGCGGAAATCTGTCACCGGCCGAGGCAAAGAGCGCGCTATCCAATCTCGCGGAAGCCTCAATCTCGACCGTTCTGACCGCCGTCGTCGGTGACTTCGTTGATCGGCACGGGCCGCTGCGCGGAGGCGTCGTCGCGGCGATAGCCTTAAGCGATCTCGCCAGCCGGGAAGTGTATCCCGGCGCGGCATTCGAGATCCTGTTCGTCCATGACGGCTCCCAGGCAGGCGGATACGAGCAGTTGTGCAAGCGCTTCCGCGAGAGCCTGACCAGCCTCGCGGAGGATAGCCTGTTGTTTTCGCCGATCCCGCGCGAGTCGAATGCCTGTCCCGCCCTGCCGCTCTCCGACTCGGCCGGTGCTTACGGGACCGTGGCGGTCAATGGGGTTCCCGGCCTGACCAGGGCGCGTTGCGTGTTCGAAGCCGGCGACGCCGGGATCGGGACCCGGTTTGCTGAAGTACGGCGCGAAGTGCTGTCCGAATGCGCAACGAACGACTCGTTGATCGCGAATTTGTGCAAGCCGGCGTCAAACGGGGCCGGAACAGGCGTGTCTGCCTATGTGGGGATGCGTGGCGGGCTCGAGGATATCGAGCGGGCGGCGCGATTCCTGCAGCTGACCAAGGGGGAAGCCGGACTCGAAGATTCGGCCCCGACCGCGGCGACGGTGCTCCGTGAGTGGGAGCCCTTGGCGCAAGCCGCGGCCCTGTGGCGTGATTTACAGGGGATCCTGCGGCTCATCGGCGAAGAGGAATTCGACGCGGCAACGGCGCGACCGAGGATCAAGTCTCTTGTCGCCGGTGCGTGCGGACATGAAGATTTCGATGCGCTGACCGCAACGGTTGCCGAAACCGCGTCCCGCGCCGCCGCCGAAATCGAGACCCTTCTTGCGCGCGCTTGATAATGCCGGCTGACCCAGCACAGAAACGCCAGGTGGGAGCCCGGATGGACGCGCAGTCCCGACGCGGGATCCTGCTGAGAACCACCCCTGCCGACGAGGGCCTCGTCGAGCGTCCCGCGCTGGCCCCGCACCTGCGATTCCACGTCATCAGCGACCAGCAGACGCTACTGGTTTCCGAAACGTTCAATACGCTGCTGCACGGCGGCCTGTATTGCGATCTGCTGCCGCTTCTCGACGGCCGGCGCGGGCGAGCCGAGATCGTCGCCACCCTCGACGGCCGCCATGCTGCCGCCGATCTGGACGCGGCTGTTGTTTCGCTCTCCGCGAAGGGCTATATCGTGTCCGCCGGGCACGGCATGGACCAAAGCCGGGCTGCCTACTGGTCCTCCCTCGGTGCTTCGCCGTGCTGGGTCGAACAACAACTGGCGGCAACGCGCATCGCGGTGACCGGTGACGACGGCAGGCTGGTTCGACACCTGGAAGCGTCCGGCGCCCACGTGGGGATCGACGACCTCACGCTCACCGTGATCGTGTGCGATGACTACCTTGAAGAACGCCTGGCCGAAGTGAATCGGCGCCGGCTTGAGGCGGAAGCACCGTGGATGCTGGTGCGGCCGCGTGGCATTGAACCGCTCTTTGGGCCGGTCTTTCGGGGGGATCGGGAAGGGCCCTGCTGGACCTGCCTCACCAGTCGCCTGCGCAACCATCAGGAAGTGCACGGGTTCCTGCGCCACGTGGCCGGCGAGGACGGCGCCTTCAAGGCGTTCGCGGCGGAGCCGGTGGTGCTCGAAGCACTCTACGGACTGATCGCGGCGGAGATCGTCAAATGGCTGGTGCTGGATGCGGCGGCCCCGGTCCACGAACAGGTGATCGCGATGAACGTCGGCACATTCGTGAGTTCGCATCATCGCGTCATGCGGCGGCCGCAGTGCCTGGCCTGTGGCGACGAAGCGCTGCACCGGCCGGACCGGCCACCGGTCGCGCTGCATCTGCAATCGAGTCCCAAAACCCATTGGAGCAGCGGCGGTGCGCGCACGGTAGCCCCGGAAGCCACGCTGGCGAAGTATCGCCACCTGGTGAGCCCGATCAGTGGTGTCGTCGCCTGGCTCAAGCGCACGACCGACGAAGCCGATTCCTGGCTGCACGTCCATTGGGCGGGCAGCAATCTCGGCATCAGAAGCCGGAGCTTGAGTTCGCTCAGGCGGGGTCTGCGCAGCAAGAGCGCCGGCAAGGGCAGTACGCGGGCGCAATCCGAGGCCAGCGCGCTATGCGAGGCCCTCGAGCGTTATTCAGGCGCCTTGCACGGGGACGAGATCCGCGTGCGGAGGCGACTGGTCGATTTTGCCGAAGGTGACGAGGCGATCCATCCCAACGAAGCGCAACTGTTCAGCGACAATCAGCTCAACAACGCGGAACGCATCAACGCGAAAGGCCATCCGTACAACATCGTGCCCCCGCGCCTGGATCCCGGCGCTGAAATCGACTGGACACCCGTGTGGTCGCTCACGCAGCGGCGGCATCGGTATCTGCCGACGTCGATGCTCTACGGCATGTCCGCCGAACAGCGCGGTCCTGCCGACCTGATCGCCGATTCCAACGGCTGCGCCGCGGGGAACACTTTAGAGGAGGCCATCCTGCAAGGCTTCTTTGAACTGGTCGAGCGCGATGCCTTTGCCATCTGGTGGTATAACGGGCTGAGGGCCCCCGGGGTCGATCTTGCCAGCTTCGACGACGAATTTCTCGCCGCGGCCGAGGGCTATTACAGCCGTTGCGAACGGGAGATGTGGATGCTCGATGTCACCTCCGATATGGGCATTCCCGCGTTCGTGGCGCTCTCGCGCAGGCCGGATGCGGAAACCGAGGACATCATATACGGTGCCGGCGCCCACGCCGACGCGCGCATCGCGGCCCAGCGTACGATCTGCGAGTTGAACCAGTGCCTGACTTGGTTGCCCCGTCCCGGAGGGGGCGACGGTCGGCCCATGATCGACGATCCGTTGGTGCTCAGGTGGTGGAAGACGGCTCGAATCGCCGATTGTGCCTGGTTGGCGCCGGCGCCGGACGCGCCGCTCAGGTGCGCCTCGCAGTATCCGGTTATGGAATCCACGGACACGCGCGACGACGTGGAGCAGTGCCGGGCTTCGGTTGAAGCCAAGGGCATGGAGTTCCTGGTGTTGGACCAGACCCGGCCGGATATCGGCATGCCGGTGGTGCGGGTCATCGTGCCCGGCATGCGTCACTTTTGGGAGCGATTCGCACCGGGGCGCCTGTACGACGTGCCGACCCGCATGGGCTACCGCAAGCGACCGGTGGCGGAAGCCGATTTGAATCCCGCGCCGGTCATCGCCTGAAGACACAGGATGGACATTTTCGAGGCCATAGCACTGACCCAGGATCGTCTCGTTGAAGAAGGCGCCTCCATGGGTGAATTGCTCGGGTACTTCAGAAACAGGATTTCGCCGGTTCTGGTTGGAGAGCGGGAATGGGACCGGATACTGGAACGTGCGCGGCAGCTTCCAATCACCATGGGCGCCCAGCCGTTCGGCTTTGAACTGCCTCTGCACACGAGCCGGCCGGAGGCGGATTTCGGCGTGTCGCTGGCAAGCGGAAACCGATCGGGAGATTTTTTCGAAGAGCGGGCGCGGAGCGACGAGACGGATGAGACCGCGAGAGCGGTCAGCCGGCTGTTCAGGGAAATGGAAGCCCGGGACTCGCCGCTACGGGCGATTGTGGGGCGCAAGATGATGCTGGAATATGACATCGGTTCCGCGTCGGGCAGCAGGAATTCGCTGCCGGGAATGTTCCTGCGGCCCAACGAACGCACGTTACACGGCGGAGCCGGCCTCCGGAATGACGTCGGCATTGTGGTTGATGCGCTCGTGTCCTGCGTCGGCTGGGAACGCAATGCCGCCGAACGGGAGAACGCCGAGCGGGTGTACCTGGCGCAGCCGGAAGGGACGCGCCTGGATTCGTTCGGCGTGTTCCCTTCCCGCTCGCGCACCATTCGCCTGGCGGTCATGGGCTTCAACACGCAGGGGGAAATGTGTGCGTTTCTGGAAAACCTGGGTTGGCCGGGTGAAATCTCCGCGGTTGAAGCGGTGATTTCGCGCTTCAAGGAACGCGCGAATATTGTGAGAACCGGGGTGAATGTCGACGTGCAGGCGGATGGTCTGGGTCCGACGCTCGGCCTGACGCTGGTCGTCAAGCAAAGGTATACGGACGAGTCTCGTGTGTGGATCGACGGCCTGACCGATTGGCACCCCATGCTGGAAGCCCTGAGTCATGAGGATTTCGTCGTTGGGGAGAAAATAAAGGCGCTGGCCGGCTGGGCTTCGAAACCCACAACGCTTTTTGCCAGGACCGGGCGTTTTGTCATGCTGAGTGGCATTCACCACATCAAGCTGGTCATATCCGGAAATCGACTCAACGAGGCCAAGGCTTACGTGTACATGGTGCTTTCCGGAGCGCCCCTCTCTTGAGTTCCACTTAAATGGGGGACAGGACTTCTCCGGCTCACAATGAACGGGGGAGCCCTTTTACCTTTTGGATCATGGGGATGCGAGGCATTCGCATCCCCATTGGCTCTTGCAGATTACCAGCAGCAGCAAAGGCCGGCGGAGATCGCTTCGAGCTGCTCCTCGGTAATGTTGGGATCCGGTGGCAACGCGAGATGCACCGTCTGCATGTCGCTCTCATGGACCTTGATGGTCATCGATTCAGGCATCGTAATGCCCAATTCCTGACAGATGGCTGTCTTTGGATCCGTAAGAAGCTGTTGCCTGAAATCTGCATTCAAAGCAGACTTGTCAACGATCTGCTGAAGCATTTCTTGTCCACTTCTCATGGCTATCCTCCTTAAGCAATTAGATCAAATTTTTCAAAATTTTTGTAAAATTGTATGCACTAATAGATCTACAATCAAGTCATTTTGAGGCATTCTGTAAAAAAAATTGCACTAATCAATCTATTGTCAAGTCCGGTGTCTGACCGTCGTGAATCAGGTGGCTCTCCTGCCCATCTTTTTTTTGGGACTTATCCCTTTAACTTGACATAATTACAGCTAGACGAATAACCCGGCCATCTCTCGTAGAACGAGACAGGGAACGCATATCAATTTATGACTGAAAAGTCAAATACGCTAAAGTGCAATCAGAAGGCATGCTTACTGGAGGACACCACAAACCCACAAGATACGCGTCAAGTTAAAGGGATAAGTCCCGGAATGGCGTTTCAGGACGTCATGATGGGCCACTGTGGATAACGCTTTGACAATCAATACGCCACATAATAAAACGAAATTTTAATGAGCATTCGAAATATGAATTAGTGTTTGCCAAAATTAAAACGTCATGGGGAAAACTACTCGCGAAAAACTTATCCCTGCAGCGATTTCCGGACTCCTGTTGCAAACCGTTGATGAATCCCCATCTCCCGTGGGCCCTTCTTCGGAGTCCGATGATCCCGGACGTGCGTCGACAGTAGCCACCGAGTAACCTTGCCCATGGCATCTTCTGACGAAACCTCCTCAAGTTCCGGTCCGATCGCCTGGATGACCCACCACAGGGTGGCGGCCAACCTCGTCATGCTGATCTTCATCATCGGCGGGTTGATCATCGGCACGGACCTCAAGAAGGAAGTCTTTCCGGAGTTCACATCCGATCGCATTCGTGTCTCCGTACCCTATCCCGGCGCCAGCCCGGAAGAAGTCGAGCAAGGGATTATCCTGTCCATTGAAGACGTGGTGCAGGGGTTGGACGGAGTGAAAAACGTCACCGCCACGGCCGCTGAGGGGATGGCCTTCATGACAATTGAGTTGGTTATGGGGGTCAATGCCGATAACGTGCTGCAGGACGTCGTGAACGAGATCGACGGCATTCAGTCGTTTCCGGAATTGGCGGAGGAACCCATTATTAATCTGGAGGAAGCGCGGCATCAGGTCGTGACCGTCATGGTGCACGGTGACCAGGAAGAACAGGTCCTGCGTGACGTGGCCGACCGCGTGCGGGACGAACTGTTGCAACGACCCGGCGTCACGCTCGTGGAACTGGGCTCGGCCCGTCCCCGCGAAATTGCCATTGAAGTGCCCCAACGGCATCTGCGCGCTTACGGCTTGACCCTGAACCGGATTGCCCGGGAAATCGGGGAGGCGGCCATTGAACTGCCGGGGGGAGGGGTGAAGACTCCCGGCGGCGAAGTGCTGTTGCGGACGCAGGAGCGGCGTGATTTCGGCCGGGAATTCGCGGACATTCCCCTGGTGTCGACCCCAGATGGCACGACCGTGACAGTTGGCGATCTGGCGACGATCAGAGACGGGTTTGAGGATATCGACCAGGAAGCCTATTTCAACGGTCAGCGGGCGATCGAAGTCAAGGTATTCCGGGTCGGCAAGGAAACGCCCCTGTCCGTCTCCGATAGCGTGCATGCGTATTTGGAGGAATTACGACCGGAATTGCCGGACGGCATCGGCGCGGCGGTCTGGGAGGATTGGGCCGTGATCTACCGTGACCGGATGTCCCTGCTATTGAAAAATGCCTTTCTGGGCTTGATTCTGGTTCTGTTGCTGCTGGGATTGTTTCTGGATCTCAAGCTCGCGTTTTGGGT
This sequence comes from Nitrospira sp., assembly GCA_011523385.1. Taxonomy (GTDB): domain Bacteria; phylum Nitrospirota; class Nitrospiria; order Nitrospirales; family UBA8639; genus Bin75. The sequence goes on from WTGX01000017.1 coordinate 20,759, forward strand.
CACGGTCGGCCTCCCCACCGCGATCATCGGATCGTTTCTCTTCATTCCGTTCACGGACGCCTCGATCAACATGATTTCCCTGTTTGCGTTCATTATCACGCTCGGCATCATCGTGGACGATGCCGTGGTTGCGGGCGAAATCATTTATCAGAAGCGGGAGCAGGGGCTTCCGTTGCTCGACGCAGCGATTGTCGGCGCCCGGGAAATTGCCGGTCCCATCACCTTTGCCGTACTGACCAATATTGCCGCGTTCTTGCCCCTGTTTTTCGTGCCCGGCGAGCTTGGAATTATTATTCGACAGGTCCCCTCGATCGTGGTGGCGGTGTTTGTGGTGTCGCTGATTGAATCGTTGTTTGTGCTGCCGGCGCATCTGGCCCATACGCGGGAACCGTCGGGGTTCTGGAAAATGCTCGATCGGCCTCGACAGCGGTTCAGTCAAGCCATGCACACCTTCATACGGGAACGGTATCAACCGTTTCTCCGCATGGCGATTGCCAATCGCTGGTTGACGGTGGCGGTGGGAGTGGCCCTGTTGATCTTGGCGGTGGGGATGGTAGCCGGTGGCCATATCTCCTTTAGTTTTCTGCCGGCCATTGATTCGGAAAACATCACGGTGCAAGCCACCCTTCCGTATGGGGTGCCCATGAAACAGTCCCGGAGAGTCCTGGATCGCCTCCTGGAGTCGGCAGACGCCGCGCTCGCGCAACGCGGGGGCGAAGCCGTGCTGCGTGGCATCTATGCCCAAATCGGTGCGCCTTTAGCGCAACGGGAACCGGGGCAACCGTCGTCGGGTTCGGTCGGTAGCCACATGGTGGGGGCACAGATTTTTTTGGTGCCGGCGGATCAACGGGATTTCAGCGGAGCGGATTTTGCCAACACCTGGCGGTCAGCCATCGGGTCGATTCCGGGGGTGGAGGCGCTGATCTTTAGATCCGAAGTGAGGCTGACCAATGCCACGCCGATCGACATCCAACTCTCTCATCGTTCCCGGGGAATTTTGGAAACGGCCGCTCGGGAATTGGCGGAGAGGTTGTCGCAGTATGCGGGGGTGCTGGACATCGACGACGGGGTGTCGTTGGGCAAACCGCAACTGAATTTTCGCATCAAGCCGGAGGCTCGCAGCCTGGGCCTCAATGCCACGGATATGGCCCAACAGGTGCGCGGGGCGTTTTACGGCGTGGAAGCACTGCGTCAACAGCGGGGACGCGATGAAGTGAAGGTCATGGTGCGGCTGCCCGAATCCGAACGCCAGTCCGCGTTTACGGTCGAACACCTGATCCTGCTCACCGGGCAAGGCGGAGAAATTCCTCTGGCCGAGGCGGCGGAGATTGAAGCGGGACGCGCCTACACGGAGATCAAACGCCACAAAGGCCATCGTATCGTGGCGGTCACGGCAGAGGTCGACGAGCAAATCGCCACGGCCAACAGCATCATCGGGGCGGTGTCCGCCAATGAACTGGTGGCGTTGCAGAAGAAATATCCGGGGCTGCAGTATTCCCTGGAAGGCGAGCAAGAGTTGCAACGCGAATCGTTGGGAACCCTGGCCGCCGGGTTTGCCCTGACGCTGTTGCTGATCTATGCGTTGCTGGCCATTCCCTTCAGGAGTTACGTGCAACCGCTGATTGTAATGCTGGGGATTCCGTTCAGTTTCATCGGCGCGCTGATCGGGCATCTGCTTCTGGGCTATGGGTTGAGTTTGATCAGCATATTCGGCCTTGTGGCGTTAGCCGGCGTGGTGGTGAACGATTCGCTGGTCCTTATCGTGGCGACGAATCGCATCTATGATGAGCAGGATGTTCCCTTCTCCGAAGCCATCGTGCAAGGGGCGACGAGCCGGTTTCGTCCCATCGTGCTGACGTCGTTGACCACGTTCTTCGGGTTGGCCCCGATGATTGTCGAGACGGCGTTGCAGGCCCGGTTTCTCATCCCCATGGCCATCTCTCTGGGCTTCGGCATCCTGTTCGGGACGGCGATTATTCTCGTCATCGTGCCATGTGTCTATCTCATGGTAGTGCCCCTGTTGCGCAGGGACCGCCCGGCCTTGGCAGACTCGTTGACTTCACCAGAACGTCCGGAAGCGGGGCCGGTGTAACGCGCCGCAATTGACCTAACTCCGGAACGCGCCTCGCCGTTGTGATCGAGGGGGGGCGCCTCCCCTCAAACGAAGGGGAGGCGCCTGCTGACAGGAGGAGCCGTCCGGCTCTTGTCAGATTAGAAGAACCACTGTGCGCGGAAGAACACGGAGCGCGGCATGTTGGCGTGGGACACGCCGAGCCCGACACTCTGTTCGCCGGTGTTCACGAACTCATGCTGATCGAAGAGGTTGACTACGTCCACGGCCAGCAACAGCTTTTGTTTCTTGGCAAAGGGGAACACCTGATTCAGGGAGAGATTGTAGGTGGTAATCGAATCTTCAGTCCCCGAATTTGTCTTTTGTCCAGGTCCCGCGCTTCGCAGACCTGACCCAAAGAGCATCTGTGCGGTGATCGTGGTGTTGGTGAAGGGACGATACGTGACCACCGCGGAACTGGTAACGGTTTGTGAGTGGTCGGTAAATATGCCATCAGGTGTAGCGAGATCTCGCAACTCAGGCTCGTGCAGCAAAAAGTGTCCCGATTGGAGGTCCCACGCCTTGGATTGCCCCCACGCCACGTTGGCGCGGGCCGTGAGCGTGCGCGTGAGCTTGGTTTTCAGGGAGAAGTCGATCCCCCGCGCCCAGCCCCGATCATACGCAAAATAACCCAGCATCGGCGTCGTATTGAATTGGTGGGCGTCGGTCATGTTGCGGTTGACTTTGTAGTAGCCCGTCAACTGGATCACGGTACTTCTCCCAATCGCATGGGTCGAGCCGACTTCAAAGTAATGCGACCGTTCAGGCTTGGTCCTGACATTGGTCGAGTCATCGGGTGCCGCGGTGGTGCCTTCAAGGCCAAGGGCTAGAAGCGGCAAGGCCTCCAGACTGGGCGGAGTAAACAGGCGACCGTAAAACGCGCGGAAAGCATGCCGTTTGTTCGGCGCATAGGTCACCCCGATGCGAGGACTGGCCTGGAAGGCCTCCACGTACCCGTGAATGTTGTCCAGTCGCAGGCCGAGGTTGATGGTCCATTGGTCATTGGGCGTGTATTGATCCTGGATCCAGAATTCTTCCCGGTACCCGGTAACCCGCCGGTTGGCCCTACGGTCGATGACTCCGCCCATGGGCTCACCGTGTCCATGGTCGTCATGATCGTCATGCATGTCATGGTCGT
>WTGX01000017.1:24106-83217 GCA_011523385.1 Nitrospira sp.
CATGCCCGTCGTCATGGTCATCGTGCCCGTCGTCATGATCATCATGCCCGTCGTCATGATCATCATGCCCGTCATCGTCATGGTCATCGTGCCCGTCGTCATGATCATCATGCCCGTCATCGTCATGGTCATCATGCCCGTCGTCATGGTCATCGTGCCCGTCGTCATGATCATCATGCCCGTCGTCGTGATCCATGTCGTGATCGTCATCATCTCCGCGAAGGAACGCAAACAACTGGTTCTTGTTCCTCGTCGTCGTCCCGTCGAACTGGAAGCCGGCTTTGATCATATGCTGGGAATTGAGCGCGTGCGTGTAATCCAGCCGGATGCCCCCGGCATAGGCCCACCGATCCTGATTGGCCGCGGAAATCGCACTGGCATGGTCATGGCCATGACCGTCTTCGCCGCCCGTATAGGCCAGGACGTTATAGGGATCGGTGGTGAACGTCGCCCGGCTGTGGCGGAAGTAACCGGCTACGCTCACGAACTGGTTGGCATTCATGTCGTGTCGCCACACCAGGTGCGAGTACTGGTTGCTCTCCACCTGGTTTTCATCGATCCTTTCCGAAGGCACCGGCGTAAAATTCGCGTCGGTGTGTTCCCGGATCAGATCGACAACATGCTCATTTTGCATTTGGCCCGGTTGCGTGGGAATCTCCGAGTCCGCCACGCTGTTCAGGAGTAGTAAGGTGAGGTTATTGCGGTTGTCGATCTGGTAATCCCCACGCAGGAAGGTCTGGTTGGATTCGCCATCCCCGTGAAAGATCGACTGGCCCAACGTGGGCGGATCAATCGCCCGGTTGGTCGTCTTATAGTTGTTCATCACGTAATATCGGAACTTGTCCCCTGCCGTCCCTCCGTATTCAAACGACGGCAGCACGGTCTCATTCGAGCCGCCGAATACGCCGATTGACCCGAAGCCCGGTTTGGTGCCGCTTTTGCTGGTGATGTCGATCACCGCGGTCGTCCTGACCCCGTATTGGGCCTCCAAGCCTCCCAGCAAGATGTCCGCCCGCTCCCAGGCCCGGGGGGAAAGCAGGTCCGTGAACTGGCTCGTGACGGTATCCGGAATCGGTACGCCGTCGATCCGGAATTGGAGATTCGCATGCTCCTGCCGGATATGCACTTGTTTGAGGCTGCTGGTGATTGCACTGGGGATCGTCGCCAGGACGTCGTGCAGGTCCACATTGTTCCCCCGGGGCAGGGCTTCGATGTCTTTCCGGCTGACGGAATAGGTCTCACCGGACGAGTTGGGCTTGACAGGAGTGAGGGGCGCCACGATTTCCAAAGCCACGTCCTTGGTCTCCGTCAGCGTCAACACGACGGGGTCCGGCGCTTCTTGACTGATTTCGATCACCACGTGCTCGCTCCGGTAGGTATCCTGGACGGCCTGCACGGAAAACACGCCGTCGCGCGGGGTAAACAGTATGAACGCCCCGGCATCGGTCGTCGTTGCCGATGTCACCAACGTCCCTTCCTTATCCCGCAGTTCCACCGTGGCTTGCGCCACGCGCCGCAAATCCGCATTCTGCACGTACCCGGTTATCGTCTGGCTGGCCGGAGCGGCGTGGCCGTTCAGCGGCATTCCCCAAAGCAGTGCAAGGGCGACTCCAAGGAGGACCCATGCCCGCCTGATGGACTCAGTCGTTAAACTCGTCATCGAACCCCTCCCTCTATTTAAGTGGTCATTGGTATGAAAATAAATCCCCGAATCCGTCATTCCCGACGTTAGTAATCGGGAATCCAGTGTTTTTTGTCTTCACGAACGAAAAAACCCCTGGATCCCCGATTAAGGATGTCGGGGATGACAGAAGGGAGCAAGGGCGCTCCAGTTTCATCTCACACGGGACAGTACACTTTCTGAAAAGGGCTTTATACATGGCTGGCTCGTGTTTCCTGATCTATTTTCAACGAATTGTCGAAAATCGTTCATGAACCGCCGTCATACGATCAACGAATGGGGTAGGAAAAGAAAGGAGCGTTGGACAACCACGGGGGGTTGTCCCTGCATGATGGAGACATTGGCCTCGTAGGGGACGGCTGGAGCCTGTCCTGAGCTTGTCGAAGGATGCCGTCCCGCATGAACCACGGGCGCTCTTCGCCAGACAACTACAGTATGGTGTCACTACATAATGGAGACATTTTGCATCACTATGATGACACTACAACTCATTTTTGGTGCATTTTTGATCTTTTTTGCACAATTTGTGGGTGAGAATCTCTCGGACGTGTTCACTGGCTTCTTTCACCAGGGTCCCCATCTTCGCATGGGAGGGTTCGAAGTCAACGGGGAAGTGATGGTGCCGGAGCCGCTGGCTGGTGATCGGACCGATCGAGGCGACCATGGTTTTCCCCATGGCGTCACGAAAGGCTGCGAGTTCATTGGTGGCGTCGAGCAGTTTCACGACGTGGTCGACTTGCGCCGCGCTCGTGAACAACAGGACGGACACGTTCCCGTCCACAATGCTGCGGAGCGTTCGTTTGAGCGGCTCCACGTCATCGGGCAGGGCCCAGCGGTACACCGCCACGCTCCTGACCCGGGCGCCCCGCTCAGTCAATCCCTGTGCCAAATCCGTGTTCGCTATCCCGTATTCCTGAATGGCAATCCGAAGCCCGGAGAGCCCCTCGGGTTTCCAATCATCCAGGATGCGAAGGATATCCCGCCAGGTATTGGGTTCGGGCACGGTGATATGGGGTTTCAATCCCAACTCTTTTAGGGCCGCAATAGGTTTCGGCCCGCGGCAGACGAGGGTGGTCTTCGTCAGGGCTTGTCGAATGGCGTCGAGCGTGAACCGCGTTTTCCAGACGTCCGCCAACGTCCTGGTGCCCACGCCCGTCAGCAGAATCAGCAGGTCCACGCCCCCCGCCATGAGGTCCTTCACGAAATCGAGGGCTTCAGCATTATTTTCCAGGGGAATTTCCTGCAAGGAAGGTGCAACCAGAGGATTCCCTCCATGCCGGGCAATCAGCTTGGCCATCTGATCGGCCATCCGGCTTTCGAAGGCGGCGACAGTCATGCCGGCGAATCCATTTGTCGGTTCGGTGTTCATCGTAAGTGCGATGGTAGCATACGGTCCGTGTTGCAGGGAACGACGATGCCGGAACCCCCCTGCCCCCCTTGTCAGGGGGCAAGAAGGGTTCTGCCGTCCCCCTGATAAGGGGGAGTGAGGGGGTTGTCTTTCAAAGACGGGAACAACGATCGTTGTTCCCTACCGGGATTTATTTGGAAATCGCGATGGGCAACGAGGGGATTTGAGAAACATCGGTCACGGTGAGGTGATACAGTTGGTATAAGAGGTCGAACGCTTCGTGATTCCACCGGTCGAACGCTTCTCCTTCCGCGGATTCCTGGTCGATGTAATACGACAACCCGCGTTTCTGAACGGAAATGATGGCTTCTTCGGGTTGGGTGCGTGACTCCCGGATGGTCAGCGTTTTGGCCGGATTGACGGTCATCGGGCCTGTTCGCGGGTCGGGATCCACGTGAAATTCCGGTTCCTCGGTAATGCCGCGTCCGATGAATTCCAGGATCGCCTTGAAGCTCCGCAATCTGATCGCCCCGAACAAGGGGAAATCACCGCCCGGATGGCCTTGTCGGATATCGACCAGAAGATGATGCCGGGGGAAGCGTTCCGCCTGCCGCTGTAACGCCAGTCTTTCATCGTTGGGAAGGGTATTCGGATCATAGTTGGTCATGACGATGCGTCCGGTCTTCCGCTGGTCCCCGTCGGTGAATTCAAGCGGGCCGATAAAGAGGCGTCGCTCGGCCTGGAGCCATGACAAATGCATCACCCGTTTCCGGAACTTTCTGTATTCCTCTTTTCGGCGAGGCTCGTTTGCGAGGATACCTGATTCGAGATTGATCCTTTGAGACACCAGACGAAAGAGGATCGCGGGATCGATTCCCTGTTGCGCCAGGAAGAAGATGGTCTCTTCGGTAAGCGGGGTCAGCAGGCGTGTGGTAAATTCCTTCCCTTGAATCGGGATGATCGTCACGGTGGGGTTTTCCGCGGCGGAACTGCCCAACGTCAAAGACAACGAGTCGGCGCCTGGGGCACCAGCCAGTAATCCCATCAGGCCGGTGTTGACGCGGAAATCAAAGGTGGCGGCGATGTTGGAGACGGCCGTGAAATGAATCGGCTCATGGTAACGGGTGCGGGCAATATTGAGCAGCAGGAGCTCGGTTTCAATCCGGTTGACCGTCCAATCGTATTCCAGCACAGCACGATGCATGGCCACCGGTGAGGCGCACCCGCTCAAGAGCAGGCTGATCCACCATAAGGTGGACACCACCATCATGGCGGTGCGAGTCCGACGCCTGCGGCCCGGCCGGGAATCCCGGTGTGGAGCGAATGCGCCTGTCACCGGTTGAGTGTTGTCCAGTTCAGTGTTCATAGGCGCGATGGTAACACATGGCCCGTCTCGTGGGGAACAACGATCGGCCCTCACCCTGACAAGGGGGACTGAGCCTGTCGAAGGGGGGTTGGCTGTTTATCAGGAAGGCACGGTGGGAATTGCGCTTCGTGCGGCGGGGTTGCTCCACTTCGTGCGCGCCGTTAAGATGACCTCCCTGAATAGGGAACCGCGATCTGCATGTCCGAACAAGGCCGACAAGAGATCCCACACGGAAAAGGCTTTCGACACGTGGCCTTGAACGTAACGGACGTGAAAACCTCGAAAACGTTTTATCAGACCTGGTTCGGGATGACGGTCGTCTGGGAACCCGACGCCGAAAACGTGTATATGAGTTCGGGCGTCGATAACCTGGCATTGCATCAAATTCCACAGGAGAACATGCCCGCTTACCGGCACGGTCATGGGCAATGCCTCGACCATTTGGGGTTTATCATGGGTTCGCCGGAGAGCGTGGATCAACTGTATGAACGGATCGTTCAAGCAGGCGTCGAGATTATCCACCACCCGAAACACCATCGGGACGGCAGTTATTCGTTTTATCTTGCGGACCCCGACCACATTGTCATCCAGATTTTATACGAACCCACCATCAGTCCGATTCGGTTTTCAACGGAGACGTAAGGGATCGCCCTCACTCGGTTGCGCCGTGACTTGAGGGTGTCACCTCTTATGCGGAAAGGCTCTATGGCTCTCTGGGATCGCGTTGGCCTCAATCAGTTTGTCGGACTTCAGCCGTGGGTGTGGGTGCAACTGGAAAGCGCCGAGCCGCCGGGTCCTTTCCCCTTTATGGGCGGCGTGGCTCCGGAGGTCGTGGCGAGTCTCCACGAAGTCCACGGCATTCTCATGAGCGCGGTGGAAACGGCCATCAGCGACGTGTTTGCCCATCGAACGTCGGTCGATGATCCCGCGGCCGGTCGCCGTCTGGAGGATGCCTATGCGGAAGTCGTGCAGACGCGACCCCGGCTCCGGCAACATATCCGGTGCGGACGGAATCCCGACGGCACCTTTGTCTGGGAATTCACCAAGGATCGTCAGAAGTCGGCGGTCATGAATTACGCCGGTCTGCGAATATTCAACGCGGCGACCCGGCAAGCCCTGCCGATGGGTTTGGATGGCCCACTCTCCTCAGGGATGGGAAAGCTGTTGGGCTGCTTGAACGGCACCCGCACCGTCTCGGAAATTCGCACTCTTGCCATGGCCGCCGGTCGTGACGCGGCGCCACAATTACTGCACCTGCTTGAGCAGCTCGACTCGCACGAGTGCCTGGCCGTGACGGACCGTTCCTCCGTTCGCACGCAGTGGCTCGACGCGACACGGGACCGGGATACGGTGCACCTGGGTCACGCGGCCTTGATGTACCGACAACAAGACCGGTTTCTCTGGTTTGATCCGTGGCTGATGCCCTGGTTTGCCGAATCGCCGGTCCCCTCTTTGTGGACGTCATTGCTGCCGGAACCGGCCGCCGTGTTCCTGACGCACGACCATGACGACCACGTCGATCCCCGCACGTTGCTGCACCTGCCCAAGGAGGTGCCCGTGATCGTGCCCAGCCGGAAAAACCGGAGGACGTGGTATTTCGATTATCTTTCCCTGATGAGGGAGTTGGGCTTTACGAACGTCATTGAACTGGCGCACGGAGAAGCCTGGAAATTTGAAGGCGGGCAGGTGACGTCGGTTCCGTTCTTCGGCGAGGATCCTTGCGATCTTGCGCTGCCGCGCAATTGCTATTTGATCAGCGACCGGGGACACAATACTCTGGTGCATGCCGACAGCGGGCCGACGAACGACGGGCATTCGGCGATCGAGGACGGGGTCATCACCCGGCTCGTGGAGCAGCATGGTCCGATTGCCACCGTGTATGCCTCGCAGCAACAGTTGAAAGAAATTCGTTCCTACGCGGCGCACGCGAGTTTGTCCCATCCCGGTAAATGGTTGGATGTGGGAGAAAACGGATTTCTCACCAACCGGTACCTGTCGGAATTGATGCAGCACGCCCAGGCCACATTGTTCGTCTCCTACGCCACGGGTGGCGCCGATTGGTATCCGGACCATTTATCGTTCATGTTCAGCGATCGCAATCCGGCCCGCACGTCGTTACTCACCGCCCACTGGGATCCCCCGGAATCCCTGCGGGACGTGCTGGCGGCATCCGGCCGTCAGTACCATCATGGCCAAGCCTTGGACATTGTTCGGGTGCCGGCGTCCGGGCAGGTTCAGATCATCCCAAAAAACGACGCCGTCGCGCCGCGCTCGCTGTATCAACTCGATCATGAAGCGCCCGCGTTCCTCCAAGGCGCGCAACAACAGCACAGGAACGCAAGCTAGTATGGAGTGCGTTTCACGAACTCCCGAAAGGCTTGGTTGGGGGAAGGGTTTATGATGTACGTATCAGCTACTGAGCGTCGGGTAAGTGTCTTCTACACATTCGGCAATCATATCGCCAATCAAGGCCCCCATCGGAGAATCCCCTGGTGGCAACCCTGTGATTTCGCTATGTGATGGGTCAGCCTCATAATCGTCCTCGGCATCGGACGGTTTGTGGACAAAACGGACTCCGTCGAGTTGCTCCCCGACGTAGTGTTTTGTCCTGTCTACGTGGAGTTCAGCGAATCGTCCTCTCCTGCTTCGCTTTAGCCTGGAACGACGCCTTACTTCATCGAGTTGCCGGGACTTGACAAGACCTTCAAAACATTCCAGCCAATGAACGGAGAGGCCGCTTTCCCCTGCACGTAGGCGAAAGGCGGAACCATCTACGTTCCCACCTTCAAGAATCCAGGTTGGTTTGACGTAGTGAACAACGTGGCTGTCACCGGGCAAGTCGTCGCCAGTCATCTACTCTCGAACAACGGAATATCAAAAGCACAAACCTGTTTCTTCAATCCTTCAAGGGTATCAATACCCGCCACTCGCGAAACTTGCTTGGAATGAGGCCGTCGTTTGAATATCACGTACTCTCCCAATTTGTCCCCGAGAAACTGAAGTCCGATGTGCGTTTTGTCATCTCCTTTCCACACGGCGCGGAGATTTCCGTTGTCCATGAGCACCAACTCCGCTTCTCCGACCCATGGCATGGATTCGACAAACCACCAGAAATCTTCTTTCGATGCTTCATTGATGTCTGAACATTCATCATCCTCTGAGGCAAATTCGCGCAGTTCATCAATACGATGTGCATAGGCCTGATACGTCTTTTGGGCTTCTGTCCACATCTCTTCACATTCGGTCAGACGACCTCAGTTCATTCTCAAGGGTATGGGAAGACGCGACCCGTGTCACTGCCCCACGGTCGCTCATGTCTGCTGCAAATTTGACTTCCCAAAAATCAAGTAACCTGTACCGTCTTATTCTATGTAATGAACCTCAGGTCCCGCAACCGCTTTCCTGCACAAGGTCTTAGAGAGGGACGCCATGCGGTCAATTGTAGAATAGGCTACGGTCGTGGGATTGGAAAATGCGCTACCATGTTCAAACTGAAACGCTACCCGCATCCCATTGAAATGAGGATTACCCGACATGCAAACCCTCGGCCCGAGCCTTTTCCAGAATATCCATGAGAACCAAACTCTGTTTTTCTGACGGAATCTTACGCGGTATCTGTTGTGCTATTTTCAGAATTCCAACCTCCTTCGGCGATATAGTCCCCTTTTCTGAAAGACTTTGAGAAATTTCTCTCCATTTAGGGGCGCCAATTTCTACAGATCTTTTTTGCGCATCAATTCCATTGTCAATCTTCTGCGTTTTTTTTTGCGTCCTTCATCCTTGTTTCTTGCTCTGCATGAGAGATAAGTCTGTTCAAAAATCCAGACGGAAAAGAAGTCTCCAGTTCACCGATTTTTGCTTGTAAGCCTGTCCAACAGGCGTCCTTCTTACACCATTCCGTGACATTTGAAATGCCGGGCGGAGTTTGCACGATGCTGTCATTTGCGAACTTTGCAGCCACTTCGAGTGCCTTAACAAGCGTCGAGTTCAAAGACTGCGTTTTCCATATATCCATAAAATCAACAGACTCTCCAAAGACACTGATTGCGGCAAAGTCGGGCAACTTGGCTAAAATCAGTATTCTCCCTGAACCAAATAGCTTACAAAAAGAGAGAACAGACCCTCAAATTTATCCAAAACAGGATTCCAGCAAAACTACAGAATATAAGAATACCCAAAGTTTTGTTTGCAAAAAATACAGATTGGTTTGTAAATCTTCTCAAAGTAAGAAGCCACAACCCTTATCTTGCCTCCGGTCCTTCAATGTGATAGGAATACGTGCCTTTGACGAGTGGAGGACTGGCGATGCCCGATCAATCAATTCCCGTGCCCGGGGTTGATGAGGAAGAGACGTTTCCCGAATGGGTCACGGTCGTGGGGTTGAAAATTCGCGACCAGGGTGAGGTCAAAGTGGCCCGGACGACCGATTCCACCATCAAGGCCGGTGACCACGTGCTCCTGGACTTGGAGAACGATACGACCTACGGCACCATTTTTTCCCCGCCGCATTCTCAACCGTTCCTTCCTCCCATGCGGGTGATGCGGGGCATCCTGCGGAAAGCGACACCGGAAGACGAAGTCGCCATTGCCCACCAGAAAGAGTTGTCCTCCTCCGGCATCGTGTTCTGCCGGGAGCGGGCTAAGGCGCTGGGTTTGCAGATGAAGTTGGTCGAAGTGTACGGGTCGCTTCGGCGGCGGGCCCTGACGTTCAGCTACACCGCGGAATCGCGCGTTGATTTTCGGCAACTCGTTAAAGATCTGGCGCGCGAGTTCAATTGCTGGATCGAAATGCGGCAAATTTCCAGCAGGGATGAAGCTCGTCGCCTGAGCGGGGTCGACACCTGCGGGCTTGTCCTCTGTTGCGCGCGGTTTCTCACGGATTTCAAGCCCGTGAATCTCAAGTTGTCCCGTCGTGAAGCGGCGTGGTCCAATGACGCGCATCGCATCGGGGTCTGTGGACGGTTGAAGTGTTGCCTGATGTTTGAAAGCGAGGATTGGCCCACCCCCAAGGCGCCCGATCAACAACTCATTCAACCCACTCGATCCTAATTGTTGTCCTGTACGCAGACGGGCCGCAGTCTCAAGAGGTGTTTCAGATGAGTGCCCCACCTCGTTTTATCATCTACGCCCATAACGCCACCTACGACAAATTGCACCAGGTGGCGACCATCGCACTCACGGCCTCGGCCATGGGCAAGGACGTGGTGGTCGTGTTGTTGTTTTGGACTATTAAAAAGCTCGCCGAGGGGAAGCTCGATGACGTTGATTTTCCGCCGGAGTATGACCGCTACCATGATGAAGTGGCCCGCTTGCTTGCCGAGCGCAAGGTTCCCCTGATTTCGGAGATGCTTGAGGAGGCCAAGAAAGTGGGAAAATTTCGCCTGATCGCGTGCAGCGCCGGGTTGGAATACATGGGCGTCGACGCGGAAACCGTGGCCAAACAGGTGGATGAGGTCATGGGGCTTCCCGCCATCCTTGCACTGGCGGCCGGTGCCGAGACGACCCTGTTCGTGTAGCCTGAACTTGACCGGTTTGTGATTCGCTCGAAATGAGCAGGAATCGAAAAGTTCTTGTGGTTGGCGCTGGAATGGCGGGGCTGGGTGCTGCCTACACGCTCCGCAAGCATGATCTGGATGTCACCGTATTCGAAGCGTCTCCGCATCCCGGAGGTCGAATCTTCGGAGAGGAGGTTGATGGTTTTCATATCGATATCGGGTCGAATATTTTCCTGGAAACCTATGGCACTGTCGCGCAGGTGGCGGAAGAACTCGGTGTTTCGTTAAAGCGAACTCCCGTCCCGATCAATGGCGGCGTGTACCACAATGGCAGATTTCATGCTTTCTACGGTGGTACTCGACTGAGAGACCAGTGGAAAACGGCCAAAACGATTCTGTCGTTTCAACTGCTGTCGCCCAAGGGAGTCTGGCAGGCGCTGAGGTGCCTGCGGATGCTGAATGCCCGAAGTCACGATTTGAGCTTCGACGACCATTCGCGCATGTTGAATCTGGATACCGGAGAAAGCGCCGCCGAGTTTTTCGAATCAAACTTCGGAACCGAGTTTCTTGAACGGCTCGTTGGACCCTACCTGAGTTGCTATACGTTTGGGCACCCGGAGCAGGTTGGCGTAGCCTATGCGATGGCGGTTCTGTGGCATTTCGGCTTAAATGGAGCCGCGTGGCCGGTCCGCCCCGGCGGGAAGGGGAGAGGGGAATTCATGGATGCTCTCGTGCATGCCTGTGATGAAAGCATCAGGACAGCCACACCAGTCCGGCGGATCGTCCTTGAGGACGGAGTCGCAAGAGGCGTGATCACGGAAGCGGGTTTCGTCGAGGCCGATGCGGTCATCTGCGCGACGACTGCCACCACGGCCCTCAAGATCGCTCCTGACCTCCCATCAGGCATCAGCGACGTCTTGCGTCGAGTGACCTATTCCAAATGTTGCCGCGTGTTCTTCGGCGTCGATTCGAGTCCGTTCCCCGCAGACTGGTATGCCGTAAATTTTCCGCGACAAACGGGAGCGCCCATGATCGGCATGAGCAACTCCGCCGTGCTGGCTCCGGAGTCCGTCCCTGAGGGAAAGGCCCTTATCGACGCGCTTGTCATCGACAAGCAGGCCGAAGAATTGTTCGCATTGAATGATGAGCAGGCCGGGGAACGGGTTCTTGCGGAAATTCGGAAATACGTCCCGGCGATGTCCAAAGAACCGCTATTCATCCGCGTCTATCACTGGGATGAGGCCGTGTGCCTGGTGCCCGGCGGCATGATGACGGCGCTCGCGCAAGTGCGCCGGCAAAGCCTCGATCACGTCAAAGGCTTGTTTCTCGCCGGCGAATATATGGGAGTCCCGTCGACGAACGGAGCGTTGCGAAGCGGCATAGACGCTGCGGACGACTGTGCGGCTTTCGTGTCCCGCCAACCTGACCGGCCTTTCTGAGATCCGACAAGCCACTTGACAAAACCCTGCCCTGGTAGACAATAGGTGCGACAACGAGTGTGGTCCCTGGGAGACCGGAGGTTGCCATGGCTGAGGATAGCGTAGAGCCAGGCGGTTTGAGCGTTGGAACGGCCGGAAGAGAATCGCTCATCCGGCCGTCGATCTGGAACGCCATCCCGTACTTCGTGCCCCTCGCGATTTTTCCATTCGTGATCATGGCCGCGAGAGACGGCGGCTGGTGGCTCGCGGGTCCGTTCTTTTTTTTCTGGCTCGCGGACAACCTCGACCCCGTCTTCGGTACGGAAGAGCGGAACTTGGACCCGGGGAAGACGGCCGCAAGCCGGTTGTTCTTGTACAAGCTGGCCGTCTGGGCATGGGTGGCGCTCTATCCGGTCACGCTCGTGTTCACGCTCTGGCAGATCCTTGTCGCCGACCATTTGGCAACGTGGGAAGCCGTATTGCTGGTGCTGGCGCTGGGCACCATGGCCCGGCTGACCCTGAATGCCGGCCACGACATGATGCATCGGCGCACCGTCTGGGAGCGCTGGATCGGCGAATTCCTGATGGCGTCCGTCTCCTTCCCGCAAGAGGTCACGGAGCACGTCTATATCCATCACGCCCATATCGGCACGCCCAAGGATTCCGTGTCCGCGCCCAAGGGCCAGAGCTTCTGGCAGTACTTGCCCCGGTCCGTGGCGGGCAGCTTCCTCGACACCTGGCGCTTCGAACGCGACTGGCTGGCGCGCCGGCACCTGCCGGTCTGGCACTACACGAATCCGGTCTGGCGGTACTTCCTCGAAACCGCCGCGTGGTACGCGCTGGCGTATTGGATCGGCGGCGCATGGGGACTCTTGGTCCTCGCCAGCATTTGCGTCCTGGGGATCTTCCAGTTGAGGATGGTCGACTATATCCAGCACTACGGGTTGCAGCGCATCCGTCTACCCAACGGCCGGTTCGAGCGGGTCCGGCACCGGCATTCCTGGAGCGCCGCCTACAAATTTTCCAACTGGCTCTATTACAATGCGCAACGTCATGCCGACCACCACATCGTGGCAACCCGGCTCTACGCGCTGTTGCGGCATAGTGGCGAGGACGAGGCGCCGCAACTGCCGGGAACTTACGGCAAGGTATCAGGCTTGGTCCTGTTTCCCCGGCGGTGGTTCCGGATGATGGACCCGTTGGTCGATCGCTGGCGCGCGCACTTCTATCCGCAGGTCGAGGACTGGCGCGCTTACGACAGCCCGGCGTTCGCCGTGCGTCCGGACGCGTTCGAGGCGATCGCCGAGATCCTCGGTGCCGCACCGCGCCTCGCCGAGTGGATCAATCGCGCCCCGGAGCTGCTCGATAACCTCCAGGAGAAGGAGTTCACCGATCTTGATCTGCCGCCTGGGTTCGGACCGGATCCGGAATTCGAGGCGATCGCCCGCCGCGGTCTCGCGCGCGTGTACTGGACGTACGAATTCGACGTCTCCGAAATGAAGGAACGCCTCGCCGAGTACCCCGTCCGGGACGTCCGGGATGCCGTCGAGACTGCGCGACACTGGTCGAACGACAAGGTCTTCCAGGTCGGCGTGCATACGATGCGCGGCAACCTGTCGCCGGTCGAGGCGGGGACGGCGCTGTCGAACGTCGCCGAAGCCTCGATCTCCGCCGTGCTGTCGGCCGTCGAAGAGGATTTCCGCGTGGATGCCGTGCTGTCGGCCGCGGACGAAGCTGTCGCCGACCCCCGCGATCAGGGCGGGGTGGCGGTGGCGGTCCTGGGCGATCTGGCCAGCGGTGAGGCGTCCCCGGGCGCCGAACTCGACGTCCTGTTCGTCTACGACGGCGGTCCCCCCGAATATTATGAAGCTCTATGCCGCCGGTTCCTGGATGCGCTCCGCGCGTTGTCGCGTGAGAACCTGCTGTTCGTACCGTTCCCCGAGAGCAGCAAAAGCAAGCCCGTCCGATCGCTCGCAGATTTCGTGGAACATCACCGGACCACCGGCTCGGCCAGCGAGCTTCTGGAGATGACCCGGGCGCGGTGTGTCTTCACGTCCGGTGATCCTGATATCAAGAGGCGGTTCGATGAGGCGCGACGCGACATTCTGGCCAACGGCGCCGCGCGAGACACCCTCATCGCCGAATTGCGCGAAGGAGCCGGGGTCACGCCTGAGCCCGGCCTGATGACAATCGACGACGTGCACGGCGGGCTCCGGGATGTCGAACGCGCCGCCCGGTTTCTGCAATTGACTCTTATCGTCGCTCCAGACGATCCGGCTCCAGGCACGAGTTCCATCTTCAAGACCGCCGGCAGCCGCGGGTTGATCCCCGCCGACGTCGCGGAGCGACTGGTGGAGGCCGCGAAGACGTGGCGGAACCTGTGTGGCATCTTGCGGCTGGTTGCGGACGACGGCTTTGCGATCGAGACGGCTGCCCCCAAGGTCAAGGCCGTCATCGCACGAGCCTGCAGCATGGAGGATTTCGACGCGTTGACCACCGTGATCCGCGAAACGGCGTCCCGCGCCGCCGCCGATATCGACGCGCTGGATGGCATGACGACATGAGTTACTCCCGGTTTCGAAAACGATTGGAGGCGCTTTTGGCCTTCGCCGACGTCCGCGTCGACGGCGGCCGTCCCTGGGACATTCTGCTCTGCGCCGCCGGCGGCTTCCGGGCCCGGGTCAACCAGGTCTGGCAGATCGTTTTCTCCGCGAACGGCGTACGTGAAGGGTATTCACCGGCAGATATTCGTTAGCCTCTTCGGGTTGAAGCCTCAGTCCGTTTGAAACTCCTCATTCCTTTGATCACGGGCGATCACGAAGTTCGATAGCAGCACACTTGAGGAAAAACATGGGTGAGAAGACGTCGCCGCGCAAGGACTCACGAGTCGGGATCCTGAAAAAGATCACCAACGCCGACTCCGGCCTCGTTGAGGTGCCGGTCCTTGTGCCGCATCTCGAATTCCGCCTGATCGGCGATCGACAGGTGTTTCTGGTTTCCGAAACTTTCAACACGTTGCTCCGCGGACAGGTCCATTGCGATCTCCTGCCGCTTCTCGACGGCCGGCGCACGCACCAGGACATCATTGCCGCCCTTGCCGGCACGCATTCGGAATCCGATGTTCGAGCAAAGCTGGTTTCCCTGGCCTCCAAAGGCTACGTGGTTTCAGGCGAGTATGCGATGGAACGGGGACCGGCTGCGTTCTGGTCCGCGCTGGGCTCCTCTCCACGATGGGCAGAGGAACGCCTGAGGGCATCAAGGGTGATGGTCTCCGGAGATGACGGACGTCTCGCCCGCCCGCTTGAGGCCATGGGCGTGGCCGTGGGGAGAGAACCCCCAACGCTCTCGGTTATCGTCTGTGCCGATTATCTCGACACACGGCACGCCGGCATCAATCAGCGCCAGATCGACTCCGGCGCGCCGTGGATGCTGGCCAGGCCGAAGGGCGTCCAGCCGCTTTTCGGTCCGGTCTTCCGTCCGGCGGAACAGGGACCCTGCTGGGCCTGTCTCGCCTATCGCCTGCGCGGCCATCAGGAGATTCACAACTTCCTGCGCAACGTTGCCGGTGACGAGGCCGCCTTTCTTCCCTGCGCAGCCGAACCTGCCGTCCTGGATTCGGTTTACGGCCTCGTCGCGGTTGAAATCGCCAAATGGTTGGTCATCCAGGAAATGGCGCCCATCCATGAGCAGGCCGTCTCACTGGACGTTGTGAGTCTGAAGAGCGAGCACCATCCGACCATGCGCCGTCCTCAGTGCTTCACGTGCGGTGATGAGGCATTGTATCGCGCCGATCGACTCCCGGTTCCGGTACGGCTGCAGCCGAGTCCGAAAAACATACGCAACAGTGGCGGCCTGCGCTCGGTATCCCCGGAGGAGACCCTCGCCAACTACCGTCATCTGATCGGTTCCGTCAGTGGTGTCGTGACGTGGCTCACCCGGACCACGGAGGAGACCGATCCCTGGCTGCACGTCCACTGGGCCGGGAGCAATATCGCGCTGAGAAACAGGGCCCTGAGTGTGCTGCGACTCAGTTTGCGGACCAAGAGCGCGGGCAAGGGAAGTACGCCGCGACAGTCCGAGGCCAGCGCTCTCTGCGAGGCGCTTGAGCGTTACTCCGGCGCCTTCCATGGTGACGAGATTCGCTGCCGAAGAAGTTTTGCGGACATCGTCAGCGCCGGGGAGTCACAAGTCATCCATCCGAACGATGTCCAGCTTTTCAGTGACCGGCAACTGGACCATGCAGCGCAAATCAACGCTGGCGGCCATCCTTACAACGTGGTTCCTCCACGACTCGATCCGGACGCGGAGATAGACTGGTCGCCCGTGTGGTCGCTGACCCAAGGCCGGCATCGGTACCTGCCGACGTCCTTACTCTACTACGGCACGTCGGTCGATCATCGAGACAACTCGGATTTCATTGCAGATTCGAACGGCTGCGCCGCGGGCAATACGCTGGAAGAAGCGATCCTGCAGGGGTTCTTCGAACTGGTCGAACGCGATGCCTTTGCGATCTGGTGGTACAACCGGTTGCGCCGGCCCGAGGTGGACCTGGAAAGCTTCGGCGATGAATACCTCGCGGGTGCCCGTGACTACTACCGCGGCCTGCACCGCGAATTATGGGGACTGGACATCACCAGTGATTTCGGCATTCCGGCCTTCGTCGTTCTCTCGCGCCGGACTGACAAGAAGGCGGAGGACATCATCTACGGAGCCGGGGCGCACACGGACCCCCACATCGCGGTCTTGCGCGCGCTGTGCGAAATGAACCAGTTCCTGAACTGGGTTCAAGGCTCGGGACGCGGTGGCGCCGGCTATCAAATCGATGATCCGCAATGTCTGTGGTGGTGGCAGACCGCAAGGCTTGCCGATCACTCGTATCTGGCGCCGGCTCCCGGTGAGAGACCGCGCGGCAAGGCGGACTATCCCGTTCCCGGTACCACGGACGTCAGGGAGGACGTGGAGTCCTGCCGTGCGCGGGTGGAGGACAAGGGCATGGAATTTCTGGTGCTGGATCAGACCCGTCCCGACATCGGCATGCCGGTCGGAAGAGTCATCGTGCCAGGTATGCGCCACTTCTGGGAACGCTTTGCGCCGGGACGCCTGTTCGACGTGCCGGTGAAGATGGGGTGGCGCGAACGTCCTCTTGGAGAGGAGGACCTCAACCCGGCCCCGGTCATCGGTTGAGAGATCGCCGTGCTTCGGGTATCTTTGATGGGAGGAGAGCGATATTCGCCGAGGTCCGGTCGCAAGTTGGCGCATGGCTCCTGCGACGACCTTGCCGTCGTGGGATTCTTCGTAGCGGGCAGCCATGAGCATTCGGGAAGATTGGGTCACGACAGAGAAATGGCTCCTGCGCCAAGCGAACTCCATGGGAGAACTGCTGGAGCAGATCAGGCCATACATTTCCTCTCGCCTCATTGACGGTCAGGGATGGGAGCGGCTGTTGGAGTGTGCCGGGGAGTCGCCCGTAACGATGGCGGCTTTTCCTTTCGGGTTCGAGATTCCACTGCATGATCCCAGGCCGAAAGCAGATTTCGGCGTCTCGCTGGTCGGCGACAGCCGGACGGCGGCCTTTTTCCAGGAAAGGAACCGTTCCGGAGACGCTGGTCCAATGGCGGCGGGTCTCGCCTGGTTGTTGGACGAGACCGATCAAGAGGACTCTCTTCTTCGTCGCGTTATTGGCAGAAAGATGTTGCTTGAATACGACGTCGATTTGGCGCCGCATAGTACGCGGCAGGCTCCCGGGATCTTCCTTTACCCCATTGAAGACGCGCTGGTCGGCGATGGCCGGCGGTTTCAGGATCTCGGTGCCGTGTATGACGCGCTTGTTTTTGCCAGCGGCTGGAGCCCGGACGCCGCCGAACGCAAGCATCTTGAGCAGGTGTACCGGACTTTAACGCCAGATACGTGCATTAAGGCCATCGGCACCTTCCCGTCACGGGAAAGGTTGGTACGGATTGCGATCACGGGCTTCAGGAAGGCACGCGACGTCGTGGCGTTCCTCGAGCGCGCAGGCTGGCCGGGACAACGTTCGATCGTTGAGGACACCGTGTCATTTTTTGAGAAGCGCGTCGCCTTTGCCTATCTGGGCGTCCACTTCGACATTCGCGCGAGCGGCGTGGGACCGACAATGGGACTGAGTTTTTTCGCCCGGGAACAGGAATGGCTGAAAGATATACGGCATTGGACCGCCCTGATTGACGGTTTACGTGAGCAAGGATGCGCCCTTTCGGAGAAACTGTCGGAGCTGGCGAACTGGTCAACGGGATCGACAACGTTGCTCGGCAAATCCGGCCCGTTCATGCTCGTGCGGGGCATTCATCACATCAAGTTGGTCATCAGCGAGGACCGGGTCGAACAGGCCAAGGCTTACGTTTTCTTTTTGATGATGTGCGGACGTCCGAAGGGTGGAATTGCCGCGAGAGAGACAAGCTGACAACCGTCGGAGAGAGCACCCTTCCATAGAGGTAGCGAGCCCTGCAGCAACGGTCCGGTTGTGAAGGAAGCACTCAACTCTTCCGGGAACACCCACATCGTGAATGTATCGGTTTCAGGCAAACAGGAAGTTGGCACATGGGCAAGCAAGATCCCTTCGGCGTATCAGGCCGGATACGAGAAGGCGTCAGCACTCAATCCGGATCTTGCCGCGAAATATATCCAACATACGGTTGTCGGCGATCCGGTGGCCGATGCCGTCATCGAGGCGTTGGCTGCGCTCGATCACCAAGAGAGCCACCGATTCATCAATGCCGGCATGGAGCAGGACGCGAAGGTCCTCGGGGAGGCGCCTCGGCCGTTGCGCGACTTCTTCGAAGAGGTCGGGAGTCCGCCGGCTTGGTTCGATCGCGACGCGGTTCTTCCGGGCCGTCACGCGTTCCAACAGCATCTGGACCTGTTCATCCCCGCGTTCGTCGTCGTGACCTTGCGAAACTTCACCAGTTTGATGAGCAAGGTGTTCTTAATGACGGGACAGGTTACGACCCAGGAGGGCGTGCGGCGAATCCGGCAGAACATCCGGTATTTGGTCGAGATGATCATGCTCCCGAACGCCCTTGATCGTCAGGGAGAAAGCTGGAAGTTTACGGTTCGCCTCCGGCTGATGCACGCGGAGATCAGGCGGCGGCTTCGGACCTCGGGTCAATGGGACGAGGCAGTCTATGGTGCCCCGATCAGCGCCGCGAACATGGCGCTCGCGTCGGCCAACTTCTCCGCGTCGCTGATCCGGGACGCGGAGCGACTCGGGGCGAATCTGACTGCCGATGCGCGGGCCGGCATCATGCAGATCTGGCGCTATGCCTCGTGGTTGATCGGAACGCCCGAGACCCTGCTGTTCGACGGCGACGAGGCCGAAACCACCGAGTTTGCCAGGATCGCCCACCTGTGCGAACCGCCGCCCAACCAAGAATCGGTGATGACCTCGAACGCGGTGGTCTACCTCTTGCCCGAGGTCGCCAAGTTGACCGACCGGGCCGCCAAACGGTCCATGGTGGAACACGTGTATCGGGTCTCCCGGGCACTTCTCGGCGACGAGCTTGCCGATCAACTGAAGTTTCCCCGACAACGGACCGCGGGGTTGTTGCCGTGGTTGCGATGCAAGCGCCGGCTCTCCGGGGCATTCGGCGAGCTGGCTCCACGCATGGTCGGGAAGTGGCGAGCGGACCCGTTCGCGCTGCTGCTCGACGCGACGATGATCGACAACCTCCGCTGCCGGTTGCACGGTTAGTTGGAGACAGCGAGAGTGAGTCTCTCGAAGGACGAGTGATCCCCGTATACTGAAACCGGCAATCGGCCAGCCATGAGCTTTGAAGACGAATGGGGAACCAATGAGGAACGCCTTCTCTGTGAGGCCGGTTCCCTGGGAGAGTTGTTTGAGCAGATCAAGGGACTCTTCTCACCGTTGCTCATCCCCGGTCCGGGATGGGAGAGGTTGGTGGACAGCGCCGGTGAATTGCCCCCAACGCTGGCGGCCTTCCCGCTCTGGCTGGGGTTTCCACTCGATGAACATCGAGCGGGAGCGGAACTCTGCGTCTCTCTGTTGGGAGGGACCCGGTCGGCAGCGTTCTTCGAGAACAGGGGGCGGGCCGAGGACGCGGACCCATCGACGGCGAGTCTCGCGTTTCTGCTGGGGGAGACCGGGCAGGAGGAAGCTCATCTTCGACGCGTGGTGGGTGACAGGGTCTTGCTCGAATACCACATCGACCCGGCGAGACGCCACGCAACCCAGGACCTGGGGATATTTCTGTACCCCATTCGACCGACGCTGGCTGGTGACCACGCCGGGGGGCGGCTTCAGGATTTCGGGGTGGCGCTCGACGCGATGACCGCCGCGGTGGGCTGGGAAACGGACGCCGCCGAACGCCGGCAGGTCGAGCGGGCGTACCTGGCGCTGAAGCCGGATACGCGCATTGGAGGCATCGGGGCTTTTCCGTCGAGAGCAAGGGCGATCGGGCTGACGACGTTGGGGTTCGTCACGGCACGCGATGTCACGGATTTTCTGGAACGCGCCGGTTGGCCCGGGAAGCCTGCGATTGTCGCCTCCATCCTGTCACGTCTCGATCAGCACCGTGCCTTGGACCGTATGCACTTGGGGGTTCACTTCGCGGTGGGTGCGGGCGGTGTGGGGCCGACGACCGAGTTACATATCTTTTCCCAGAATCGAATGTACGACCACCAGGGGTGGTTCAAAGACAAACAGTATTGGACTCCCCTCATGGACGGGATACGCCGGGAAGGGTTCGTCGTCCCCGAGAAATTGTCGGAACTGGCCACATGGTCATCAGGCGCGAAAACCCTGTTCGGCAAATCCGGCCCGTTTGTGGTCCTGCAGCGTATCCACCACTTCAAGTTTGTCCTGACCGAGGACCGGATTCACCAGGTCAATGGTCATGTCTTTCTGTTGATGTGCTGTTGGCCGCAGAGCGGGAAACCCGCCGGGTAGCTTCGCGCGCGCCAATGGCCCGCTTTCCTTGCCCGTCCGCCGTGGCGCGCTACGATGCCGGCTTCGCGCCGGACACGAGGCGGTAGGTGAACACGCCTTCCCGAAGCCCCTGATCGAAGTCGAGGGCGGCCTGCATGAACTCGTGGTAGGCCCGATTCTCCTCGCCGGGAGGAGGGATCAGAAACATGGAAAGAGTCCACCGCTTGCGGGTCGTCTCCGTTGACGGCGCCACTTCCGAATCGAGATCCTGTTCGCGAATCTCCTCGAATCCCGCCTTCTTGAGATCGACGAGCACGTCGCGCCACGATACCAGGGGCGGCATGCGGAAGCCGTATTGCATGCTGGTGTGAACCGCTTCCTGGGATTCGGACAAAGGTGCGCCGCTCAGCAGGCCTTCCAGTGCCTGCCAGCGCCCTCCCGGTTTGAGCACCCGGTAGACGCCTTGGAGGTAAGCGAGCTTGTCCGGCGCGTAACAGAACGATTCCTGGTTGAAGACGGCGTCGAAACAGGCGTCGGGGAACGGCAGGTCCATGAAATCGCCGTGACGGAACTCGACCAGGTGGCCGACTCCCCGTTCTTCCGCCAGATCCCTCGCCACCGCGACGTGGGGTTCGCAGTTGGTCAATCCGGTGACGTGCACGCCGTACGTCTGCGCCAGTCCGATCACCGTGCCGCCCACGCCGCAGCCGGCATCCAGGACCCGCTTCCCCGGGCCGAGGTCACACCCCTGCGCCAAGGTGTTGTTGGCGCGCAACTGGGCTTCCCGTTCGGACGTGGTGTCCGGTCCCCAAAGGCCGAAGTGACACGCCAGCAGATCCCCCATGTATTTCACCATGGGCTTCGTCAAGGCTGCGTAATGGGCGGAGACGGTTGTTCCCCCCTCCGGTCCACTGTCTTGTGTTTGTTGCAAGCAGCCCATGGCTCTACAGTTTAGAGCAGTCTTCCCTGATCGAACAAGACGGGGTTGTCCGGGCGGCGCGTACGTGGATCAGCCAGAACGTGAGACAATGAGCTTCGCCGGTGCCTGCCTCAGGCGGGAAGGGTACCCGTCCGGCGCGGTGCGCTACGATGCCGGCTTCGCGCCGGCCACGAAGCGGTAGGTGAACACGCCTTCCCGAAGCCCCTGATCGAAGTCGAGGGCTGCCTGCATGAACTCGTGGTAGACCCGATTCTCCTCGCTGGGAGAAGGAATCAGGAACATGGAAAGAAAGCACAGCTTGCGGACGTTCTCCAAGGATGGTGCCACTTCCGAATCGAGGTCCCGTTCGCGAATCTCCTCGAATCCCGCTTCATCGAGAACGGCGAGCACGTCACGCCACGACACCAAGGATGGTGTGCGACAGGAGTATTGCAGGCTGGCGTGAATCGCTTCCTGGGATTCGGACAGGGGTGCACCGCTACGCATGATGTCCAAGCCTTGCCAGCGCCCTCCCGGCTTGAGCACCCGGTAGACGCCTTGGAGGTAAGCGAGCTTGTCCGGCGCGTAACAGAACGATTCCTGGTTGAAGACGGCGTCGAAACAGGCGTCGGGGAACGGCAGGTCCATGAAATCGCCGTGACGGAACTCGACCAGGTGGCCGACTCCTCGCTCTTCCGCCAGATCCCTCGCCACCGAGACGTGGGGCTCGCAGTTGGTCAATCCGGTGACGTGCACGCCGTACGTCTGCGCCAGCCAGATGGCCGTGCCGCCCACGCCGCAGCCGGCATCCAGGACCCACTTCCCCGGATCGAGGTCGCACCCCTGCACCAAGGTGCAGTTGGCGCGGGTATAGGCTTGCCGGTGGGACGTGGTGTCCGGTCCCCAAAGCCCACCGTGGGCCGCCAGTGTGCCCCCCATGTATTTCAACAGGGGTTTCGTCAATGCTGCGTAATAGGCGGAAACGGAGTCATCCACGTGAGGACCACGCACCGGCGATTGCTGCATACGACTCATGGCGGCGGGAATATAGCGTCTTTCCCGCGCTTTGACAAGAACAACTCGTTACGTACTCCCTCAACCCTCTTTTCCCCTGGGAGAGGATTCAGGTTAACGGAACGCGTCTGGCGACCGTGCCGGTTGAGGCCGGTCCACGGCCATCAGCAAGGGTGGAAGAAGCAGAAAATCGGCGATCAGCGCAAGTGCGATGATCACCGAGGTGAGTTGCCCCATCTGCGAGGTGGGGAAGAACTCGGAGAGGGAAAGGACCAGAAAGCCAGACACCAGTATGATCGTGGTTGTGCACAACGCCCGCCCGACTTTCTGAAACGCGTAGCGTACCGCGTCGTCGGGCGTGAAGCCATGCTCACGTCGAGCGTGACGATACTTGCTGAGAAAATGCACCGTGTCATCCACCACGATCCCGATCGTCATGGCCATGACGACTGACAGGGTGAAGCCGACTTCTCCCACCGCCAACCCCCAGATGCCAAACCCCATCACGCCGGGGACGAAATTGGGCACGAGGCTCAGCAGGCCCAGCCGGAGCGAACGGAAGGCAATAATGAGAATGACGGAAATGCCGAGGAATATGATGATGGTTCCGACCAGCATGGCCCGGATGTTGCGCTCTCCGATATGCGCGAAAATCAGCGCAAGCCCCGAACCTTCAGCCCGGACGACGTGCGGCGCGTTGTCGTCCAGCCACGCCTCCCCACGAGCGTTCAGTTCCAGCACCTCCCTCGTGGAGAGCGTTTTGGCCGTTACCGTCATGCGCGTTGCCGACTTCGAGACGTCGATCTGGTTGTTGAGATCGAGACCTAACGGAAGCGAGAGTTCGTAGAGCAGCAGATATTGCGAGGCGAGTGCGCGGCTGGCAGGCAGCCGGTAGGCAGCCGGATCATCGCCGTGCAAGTTCATGTTAAGCTGCCGAAAGGTGTCGCTGATGGTTCTGACGTGCCGCGTTTCCGGCTGGGTCCGGTACCAATCAGCAAAGGCCGATACGTCCGCGAGGAAGGCGGGATCGGCGATTCCGCCGGGCTCGGAAGAGACCAGGGAGTATTCGAGCGTCGTGTTTCCGCTCAGGTTCTCGTCCAGGAAGTCCATGTCCTGGCGCAGTTCGACGCTCTCATCGAGGAAATGCGACAAGACGTCGTTTAACTCGTTGCGGGGGACGGCCGCCAAGAGCGCGAGGACAACCGCTCCCGACCCCCACAACAGAAGCGTCCGGTGGCGTACCACGAATTCCGCGATGCCGTCCATCGCCGGGTCGTTGTGTCGCCTGGCGGCCGGCACGCGTATCGGGAGCAGCGAGAGCAGTGCAGGCAGGAACGTGACCGAGAGCGCGAACGAGACGCCCACACCGAACGCCACGACCGTTCCGAGGTGACGGTACGGAGGGATTTCCGAGAAATTCATGGTCAGGAACCCGAGTGTCGTGGTCAGGCTCGCAAGAAAAATCGGATGCAGGTTGACCCTGATGGATTCCACGATCGCCGTGCGTTTCGCATCCCCGGCCCCCAGGCGTTCCTGCAAAGTAACCAGCAGATGCACACAGTTGGCCACGGCAATTATCAGGACGATGGTCGGCATTGAAGCGGCGGTCGGGGTGAACGGCAAGCTAGCCCAGCCGTTCAGCCCAACCGCCGCGAGAATAGAGAAGACGATAACGAGGCCGGTCGTCGCGACCCCAACAAGCCCCTGAACCAAGACGCCGAGGATCAGCGCCATGATCGCCAACGCCGCGGGCAGGACGGTCTTCGTAGTGGCCGATGTCGCTTCCGAAAAGGCATGGGTGAGAACCACCGTCCCCACCAGACGGAGATCGATGCCCGGAAACCGTTCTTCTCCTTCGGCGGCAAGGCCACGCGCGAATCCTGTGATCTCGGAAATCTTGAGCGCATCCTCTTCCTGTGGCAGCTTCACGGTGACGTTGACGGCGCTCACACTGCCGTCTCTGGCCACGAGGTTGCCCGCAAGCCGAGGGTCGGCCAACACCGTTGCGCGGATCCAGGATCGTTCCTGCGGATCGTCCAGTTTCTCCGGGTCCACGAGGTCGCGCACGACCAGGTCGTCGCCTTGCGCGGTCGTGTGCTGGAAATTCGCGATTGAATCGACCCGCGTCGAATACGGCGTATGCCATGCGCGCTCGGTCAGCCAGACCGCGGCCTCGAGGGCCTGTTCCGACGTGGCGTCGCCCTCTTCCGGGACGATTATGAAGAGGACGTTATCGCTCTTCTCGTAGGTATTTTCCAGTGATTCGAACGCCAGCAGTTGAGGATTATCCTTGCTGAAGAACATCCGGTAGTTTGAGGAGAACGTGAGGAACAGGATACCACCGGCAGATACGGCGACCAGGATGAGCGTCACGGTGATGATCGGCCAGCGCGCCGCAACCACCCACTCCGCGAATCGTGTTTCAAAACGTCGTAACGCGATCATGGGCCTTTGATCCATCGTTCAATCCAAAATGCGCGAAAACCAAAATGAAGCGCCCCAGACTTTATAAAGCCTGGGGCGCCAGTGGGGCAAGCAGAAACACAGCTGCTCGCATCAAGTCGGTGAGATTCGTTCAGCAGCAACAACGACCGGCTGCGATCGCTTCGAGTTGTTCCTCTTCCAGTTCCCCGGGCGGTATTGACAGGTGGATCGTGTTCATATCGCTCACATGCACTTGGACCTGGGTATTCTCGGGAAAGTCAACGCCGAATTCCTTTTGGATGGTCTTCTTGGGGTCCGACATGAGCTGCTTCCGGAATTCCAAGTCTTCAACCGACTTGCTTACGAGCTTGCGTTGCATTTCTTCTGCAGACTGCATAGCTGGTTGTGAAAATGGTTTCATATTTACCTCCTTGGCTTATGGATAAGCAGTGCAATTTCTTGCACTAAGATACCGTATTAAAACAAATAGCGCAATACTTTTTCTATAAATTTGCACAAGATGTCAACCGTCAAGCCATTTGGCGGCTGACAAGATCCCGGAAGACGCCTTCGGTGGCTACAAGTTCCGTGAATTTCCCTTCCTGAACCACCTTGCCGGCTTGCATCACGTAGATGCGATCCGCTTGGCGTAGCGTCGATAGGCGGTGGGCAATGATGATCCTCGTCGATGACAAATCCGCGAGATTGACCATGATTTTGGACTGGCTCTCGTTGTCGAGCCAATTTGTGGCTTCATCGAGCAGCAGGATCCGGGGATTTCGGATCAACGCGTGGGCGATCGTGATGCGCTGGCTTTCACCTCCGGACATGACGCTGGCGCTGTCGCCCACGTTCGTGAACATCCCCATCGGCATTGCCGCGATATCGCGGTCGACGGCCGCGAGCTTGGCTGCGTGCCACGCATCCCTGGCGGTCGCTCCCCCGTAATCTCCAACGATGTTGTCCCACAGGTCTTGCGGATGGAGTTGCACTGTCTGCGGAACCGTGCCGACCTGCCGGCGCACCTGCTTGACATTGATGTGCTTGAGATCGCGCCCGTCATAGTACACTGCTCCACCTGACGGCTGGTCCAACCCGAGCGCAAGCCGGAAGAGCGTGCTCTTGCCGGCCCCCGATTCACCGGCAATGGCAATGAACTCGCCGGGACGGGCATGAATAGAGACGTCGTCCAGGATCAACGGACCATCGGGATCATACCGGAAACTGACGTGGTCGAATACGATTTCGCCGCCCAGGGTCTCCACGGGTTCTCCTTCGACGCTGATCTCCGGGGGCTCGGTGAGAAACGGCCGGACCTGTTCCATGGCCGGCATGATGGCGGCAACGGTGCTGAACGATGTACTCAGGCGGGCTATCCCCGTCAGGAACAACATGAACAAGAGGTAGACGACGAAAAAGTCTCCCGCCGTGATGGTCACTTGACCCGGAAGCGTGACTGCCAGGATCAGGACTGCTCCGGCAAGAAACGGGAGTGCCGTACCGAATGCCAGCAAATGCGTCTCGAAGGTCCCGCGTTGCAACTCCGCGAGTTTCTGTTCACGATAGTCCCGTGCCCAGACCGCAAACGCCGACCCTTCCGCGCCGTCGACGCGCAGTTGGGAAATGCCATTGATGAGTTGGAAGAGCCGGCCCGCGAGATGATGTATCGTCCGGATCGCCCGGCTTTGAGGCGATATCTGGCCCAGGCCAAGCATGATGGTCACAACGAAGGACAGGAGAGCGAAGGCGACGGTGATGGCACCCAGCCTGGCATCATAGAAGTAAATGAGCACGAACGCGGGCGACAGGAAAACGATCGATAGCATGGCGTTGGCGACCACGCCTTGCACGGTGTCGCGAAGATTCTGGAACGTCATCCCACGCATGGCGAGGTCACCGGCCGAGTAGCGATTAAGGCAGCTCAGAGGAAGCCGGAGCAGACGATCCCAAAACGCGGCTTCGACTCGTGACGTGGCGCTTCCTTCGAGACGCATCAGGGCCGTTCCCTGGAGGACGTGCAGCAGTGCCCGGATCAAGGCCAATGCCGCAAGTGCCGCGGTTGCCGCGTACAACAGGCTGGTTGCGCCGGTGGGGATCACCTCGTTTAGGATGAAACCGGCCACCACGGCAGGCAGCAACATGATCAGACCACCCATCAGCCCGGTCAATCCGAAGCGTACGAAGTCGACAAACATCCTCTTTCTGGCAAGCCGGAACACATCGCGCGGCCCGGCGACGCCTGACGGCAGTGGTGGATAGAACAGCCATGCTTCGGGACGGAGTGATTGGGCGCGTTCTGGCGTGACCCTGGTCTTGCAGCCGAAGGCATCCACTTCCAGGTAGTGTCCCAGCAAGCCGGGCAACAACGCCACCGGCCGTCCATCGTCTTTCCGAAACGCCAACATCGCGCCGCTGTCACCGATCCACCACTTGTCCGCTTGGGCGAGCCGCACCTGGCGGCCGCGTACAGCGGACGCATCCAGCACGTCGCTGAGAACTGCAGCGGCATCGGCCGTGTCCGTCCTGGCGGGCCATTTGAAGTCAATTCCCTCATGGCGACCGATGATTCGCAGGACGTCAAGCAGTGCCGAGTCGCTCCCGCCGGCTTCTTCCGGTTCCAACAAGCCGTACAGGTTGAACAGCCGGCGCCGGGCGCCTTCCTCATCGGCACGGCGGTTGGTTGCCCGTGCCCGATCCAGGTTGGCTTGGTCCACGACTGCCAGGCGGCGGTTGAGTCGTTCCAGAGAGAGCGCCACGGAGTGGAAGTGTGCCAGGGCGGGCAGCAGAAGGCTTTCTTCGGCGAGCGTTCGGGAGGAGCGGGCGTATAGCTGTATCTCTTCCGTCAGAGTGAGCCAACTGACGGGCGTGAGAGGTATGGTTGCCGAGGCGGCTCCGCTTTTGCACTGCGCCGCGTCGATGAGGCTCATGAACAGTCCTGCGCCCCGCGTCAACTCTGACACCCATACTACTCCTCGCTGCGCTGAGAGCCTGCCGCTTCTCGACTTAGGGTTCTGTGTGGGTCCAACGAGTCCATCCGGGCGTGGTCGGGACACGACGTCTCGTGACAGCATGGTCGAAACGTCCATGACCCATGTGTCGACGTGCTCAGCCAATTCTGCAGACCGGACCGCAGCCAGGCTGGTGATTGGTAGACGCCGCAACAAGGTGTCCGGCAACCCCTTGGCGATGAAACTGAGGGTTGTGTTTCCCGCCTGAGGTGCGACACCGAGCAGGAGGCGACCTGCATCGGCTCGCATCAGGTGCTGTGGTGCCGATTGTTCCTCCCCATCCCGGTGCTCGACCAGAAACAGGTCGACGGTGCCCTTCTCGATGAACCAAACGAATTGTGGATCATCCATCGCCAGCGGCAGATTGCCGGCACAGGGCACGGGCACTCCCGATTCAACGGCGAGGCCGGCGAGCGAGCGGCGTTCAGGATTCGACATCAGACTACTCCTCTTGGATGAGCCGGTAGTACAACCCGGTTTCGTCCTTCATCAGTTCGTCATGGGTGCCGCGCTGCACTTCTACTCCCTTGTCGAGAACAATGATCTCGTCGCAATCCCGAACCGTGCTGAGCCGGTGCGCGACGATCAGGCAACTGCACCCGCGACGTCGCAAGGCTTCGTCGACGTACTTTTCGGTCGCGGCGTCGAGAGCGCTCGTCGCTTCATCCAGAACGAGGACCGTCGGGTTGCCGACCAACGCCCGGGCGATCTCCAGCCGTTGCCGCTGTCCTCCGCTGAAATTGCCTCCGTCTTCCACAACGCGCGTCGTATACCCGAGAGGTCGGCTGAGAATTTCATCATGGATGCAGGCATCCCGGGCCGCGTTGACCACGTCATCATCCGGAAAGGAGGGGTTCCATAGCGTGATGTTTTCCCGTACGGTGGCGGAGAAGAGGATGCAATGCTGGTCCACCAGCGACAGGGAACGGGAGAGTACTTCTACGGGAATCTCGTGTCCCGGACGGCCATCGAACAGGATTTCGCCCGACCAGGGCTGATAGAGGCCGGAGACCAAGCGCGACAGTGTCGATTTTCCGGAACCGCTTGGCCCGACCACCGCGACCCGCTGTCCCGGTTTGATGGTCAAACTGAAATCCTTGATCAGCGGAGGTCGGGCTCGATTGTACCCGAAGGTCACGCCGCGCAGGTCCACGTGGCCGGTCAGCCGTAGCCGCCCATCGAACGTTGCGATAGCCTTTTCTGCCCCATTTCGACGCGTCAACCTTGGATCTTCCCGGATTTCCATGATGTCGTCCAAGCGTTGCATATTCGTCTCAAGCGCCTGACGCTTGTCCGCGAGCTCGACGAATCGCCCAACAGGCTCCAGGAACATGGCGGCCACGAGATAGAACGCCACCAGCGCGCCCAGCGTCAATTCGCCGGCCATGACCTGGGTTGCCCCGAAGGTCAAAACGGCACCGTGGCCCAAAATCAGGAAGAGGTTCGGCATGGCCTCGTTGAAGTGGCTGAGTTCGGAGAATCGCTGGCGTGCGGCCAGTTCCCTGGCTTGATGGCCGCTCCAGCGGGTGAAAAAGCGGCCCTCCTCGGCGTTCATCCGCAGGTGGTCCGCCTGATTCATCATGAGCATGCCAACGCCAACCAGCAACCCCTGCTCGCGCCGCCATGCATGGCTCTCGTCGGTCTGGATGCGGGTGATCACGCGCATCAGCAGCCCGTTCAGAATTGCCAGGCCCAGGACGATCAGCGCCAGCGCCGGATCGTACGCCACCATGACCGCCAGAAATACCACGCTCATCGTGATTTCGATGAGCACGCCGAGAAAATGCTCCGACAAACTCTTGGCGATCTTGTCGATCGACAACACCCGGTCAGTCAGTTCGCCGACAAGCCGGTGGTTGAAATATTCTACCGGCAGCCAGAGCAATTTCGACAGGCAACGATTGCCGGCGGTAATTGAAATCTTGATGGACAGGCGATGGAGACACCACTGCTTCAGCCAGGTGAGTCCGTAAACCAGGATAGCGGCGGCACCCAGCGCCCCGGCCAGGTGCCGCCCCCAAGGCTCATGCTCTCCCAGCACTTGATCGACGAATATACCCATGATGGCCGGCGTGACGAGGGCCAGCATGGCCAGCATCAAGCCGCATCCGAACGCATACGCCAGTGTTCCCCGGGAGTCGCGAAGCCAGAGCAGGATACGTTCCAGGAGGTTGGGGTGGACGCCTCCCCGCTGGAACTCCGGGCCGGGCTTGAATTGCAAAACAATTCCCGAAAAGCTCGGTTCGAACTCTTCCGCGGAGAGCTTGCGGCGCCCCGTGGCCGGGTCGTTGAGATAGAAGGATTTTCCATCATAGCCTTCCAGGATGAGAAAGTGGTTGAACTCCCAGAATAAAATAAGCGGGAGCGGCAGATCCTTGAGTTGGCGGATGTGCACATTCAGGCCTTTGCACTCAAGGCCATAGGACCTGGCGGCCCGTACGATGCCGGCGGCGGTGGACCCGTCCCGGCTGACCTCGCACTTGCCGCGCAGTTCGATGAGCGGCACCCAGCGCCCAAAGTAGGCGAGCACGCTGCCAAGGGATGCAGCGCCGCACTCGGTGGCATGTGTCTGCAGCAGAAGTGGAGTGGTGACGCGTTGCTTGGCCAGTTTTCTCATGGGTGCTTGTTTGATTAGCCTGATTTCCGTCTCAAGGCGGATGAAGACATTCAGGATCGTCAGAAGCCGAAGAGGGCTGTTAACGGTTGTTGGCCAAGCACGATTCGAACGCGACACGGAGTGGCGTCCGGCAGGGACAGGTCTGATGCGTGGTGGAGGACGACGTCGACTCGATGAGTGGCGTCCGGAACAGCGGGCCGTCGCGTCGCCAGCCAGTTGGGCAACGGTCCGGGGATCACGGAAGAGACCTCGCCGTTGAACCGTCGCTGTGCATCGTCGGGCATCATGATCTCGATTGACGCCCGCATACCGGGTTGGATGCGTTTCGCCGTGCGCGGGGCGACCTGCAGCACGGCCTGAAGCGGCTGGTCTTTCGTTTCGCGGAGTTGTGCGACGGCGCCGCCGGCCGGGAGGTATTCGCCGGGGGCGGAACGCAATGCGGTGACCTTGCCAGCCACCGGGCTGACGATCAATTCCCTCGCGGAGCGCCGGGCTTCCATCTGCAACAATGCCACTTGGGCCGTGGCCAACAACGAAGGCAAGCCGTTCCCCTCTCCGTCAACCTGTCGGAGTTCCGACTTGAGCATTTCTACCCGGTCGCGCAAAGCTGCCGTCTCGCCATCCAGTTCCGGTACGCTTTGCCGGGCAATCGGATCTCCGACTTCGACGTGGTCTCCGGGAACGACCAGATATGCCTTGAGATATCCGGGTTCGCCGGAAACCAGTTCGTGGCGAACTCCGGGCTCGAACAGGATGCCGTTGCCCGTCACGCTACGGACGATGCTGCCGAACAGCACCCATGCCACGAGTGCCAACATGACCAAGCCGATGCCGGCCAGGATCATGCGTTCGTGAGGCGCCGTTACCCTCAGAAGATGGTCGAGTTGCTGGAATTTGTTCCTGCTGCTTGCAGATTCCTGGAGAAATGGATTGCCAAACATCGGTTGCCGTTTCCAAGCTTATAAGCAGAACCCGATCAACCCACTGTCGAACTGAGAACCTGACAGACAACAATGAAGTATACTATATCCGCCGTTCAAACAAGGCCTCAAGATATATCGTCCAGCCCTCATCGAAGTATGATGGGTCACGAAGCCATGATGCCAGAACCATGGACTTTGTCAAGAAATCAAGTGCCGTCAATTGCACTGGAAGCAAGCCGGAGTAATGACTCACGACGCCTACCGGGAGGTTCGCACCCCGACTCTCTTGCAGTATCGGCTGACCGGGCACTGGCTGCAAAACGGCGAAATGGGGCGACAGAGGTGTTGCCCAAAGGGAACCAACCAGTCATTGAACGTGATCCAATATTTCGCGGGAAGTTTTTGTCGAAGCGCGCGTTCGGTTTCCTCAGGAGTCCTGGTCTGAACGTAGCCCAACCGGTTGCTGATCCGGTGCACGTGGATATCCACGCAGATCCCGGGCTTTCGATATCCGACGGTCACCACCAGATTGGCCGTCTTCCGGCCGACGCCTTTCAACGTCAGGAGTTCTTCGATGGTATGCGGCACCCGTCCCCCGAAGTCCCGGAGCAGGCTCCGGCAAATCCCCCGGATCTGTTTGGCTTTGTTCTTGTAGAATCCCACCGGATAAATGGCCTTCTCTATCGTTCTGATGGAGAGTGCGCCCATGTGCTCCGGCGTGTCGGCTAACCGGAATAACCGTTGACTGGCATCGGCCGTGGTTTGATCCTTGGTCCGGAGACTCAGAACACAGGCGATCAAAATGCGGAAGGGGTCGCGGGTTTCCCGGGCCACGACGCCGAGCACGGGTTCCTTCCAGCGGCGAATGGTTTTCTTGACTTCGGAGACGACTGCGTGAATATCGGAATCACGCATTGAGGATGGTGGGGCGTTGAACGGGAAGAGATGAGAAGATCACGAGGCGGTGTGAACTAACGAAACGTACGCTTGGCCAACCATTTTTGACGTCGCCGGGCAGCTTCCCGCTCTTTGGCTTTCCGCTTCACGCTCGGCTTTTCGTAAAAACGTCGGCGCTTCAACTCACGAAACAAACCATCGGCCGCGAGTTTTTTCTTCGCAACACGAAGAGCTTTCTCGACATTGTTGTTCACTACCTTGATTTCCATTGTCCCTCGTGATGGGTAAAAGTTCTTTGTCTCTCGCTTCAGGGTCGTGGGCTAACGTATCATACTTCTTTCGCGGGAGACAAGTTTGCCTGTCAGAGACAGGCTGATGCAAGAAAATATAATAAATTCAAATTGTTATAAATGAATTTTTTTGAAAATCGCTGAGGTTTTAAGGAGGGAAAGACGTGTTTTTTCTAAATATAAATACGCAAACAACGTCTATGAAATTCTGAAAGCCGTCTGGGATCAGGTATCTTTGAGCGCGGCGATAATGTCCAGCACCATTTTTTTCCCGTCGCCGAACAGCATAAGGGAATTATCCAACGCGAACAGAGGGTTCGGGATCCCGGCGAAGCCGGGGCTGAGACTCCGCTTGATAATCACCACGGTTTTGGCCTTGTCCACGTCGATGATCGGCATCCCGGCAATGGCGCTCGTGGGGTCGGTTCTGGCCAGAGGGTTGACCACGTCATTCGCGCCGATGATCAGGGCCACGTCGATCTGATCGATGTAGGGATTGATGTCGTCCATATCCTTGAGGGCCTCATACGGAACGTCGGCTTCGGCCAGCAAGACGTTCATGTGACCCGGCATTCGACCTGCGACGGGATGCACGGCGTATTCCACTTCAATGCCGCGCTCGTTGAGGAGGGAGGCGAGGTTGGCCACGGGGTGCTGGGCTTGAGAGACCGCCATGCCGTACCCCGGAACGATGGCCACCTTTCGAGCCGCGTCGAAGAGGAGCGCGACTTCTTCCGGCGAGGCGGCCTTGACCCGGCCCGCATAGACCTCGTCCGCGGTCGCCCCTCCACCCGTGGGAGCCAGCACGCCAAAGAGGACGTTGGTCAGGGACCGGTTCATGGCTTTACACATGATTTGCGTCAGGATCAGTCCCGAGGCACCCACCAGTGATCCGGTAATGATCAGCACGTTGTTGGACAGGACGAACCCCGTTGCCGCAGCCGCCAATCCCGAGTAGGAATTCAAGAGCGCGACCACGACGGGCATGTCGGCCCCACCGATCGGAATCACGAGCAGGACGCCCAGGAGGGAAGCCACAGCCACCAACAGCCCGTAGAGGAGGACGTTGGCGGGGTCCATGATCACTCCTGCGCTTAACCCGAGAACAATAATCGCCAACGCCGCGTTAATGACTTGTTGACCCGAGAACAGGACGGCATTTTCATTGATGATGCCCCAGAGTTTTCCAAAGGCCACCAGGCTGCCCCAGAACGTGACGGCACCGATCAGCCCGGAGGCCGCAATGGCCACGGAGACCTGCATGAAAGGGACTCCGCCGCCGAGGGTGCCTTCTATCAGGGCGGCGCCCGCCACCAGGACCGAGGCGATGCCGCCAAACCCGTTGAACAACGCCACGAGTTCCGGCATCGCCGTCATTTCGATCTTGACGGCCAGGACGGCTCCTATCGCCGCACCAATGACGATCC
The DNA here is from genome assembly GCA_011523385.1 of Nitrospira sp. Taxonomy (GTDB): domain Bacteria; phylum Nitrospirota; class Nitrospiria; order Nitrospirales; family UBA8639; genus Bin75. Next base: position 57,851 of record WTGX01000017.1, read on the forward strand.
CGATGAGGATGACTTCAAAGCCGACGATGTTTCGATCCGTGAGCGTAATCACGATGGCGAGCAGCATGCCGCACGCACCGAGGAGATTGCCCCGGACGGCGGTGCGGGGATGAGTCAGCCCCTTCAGTCCGAAAATGAAGAGAACGGCGGCGACGAGGTACCCTGCATTAATGAGGAAAGCAGTCATGGCCTAGGATTTCTTCTTGAACATTTCCAGCATGCGATTGGTCACCATAAAGCCGCCCACGACGTTAATGGTCGCAAAGACGACGGCGAGCCCTCCGAGCACGGTCGTCACCAAAGTTTGTTGGCTGCCTGCCGACAGGATGGCGCCGACGAGCGTGATGCCTGAGATGGCGTTTGCCCCGGACATGAGCGGGGTATGCAGGGTGGGAGGAATCTTGGTGATGATTTCAAAGCCCACGAAGATGGACAGGACGAAAATCGTAATGCCGGAGATCAACATCTCCATGGCTTATTGCTCCTCTCCCCCGCCCGCGGGAGCCCCCAACAGTTCACGAATTTGGGGATGAACCACGTCGCCGTCACACGTCAGGAGGGTTCCCTTGGTGATTTCGTCTTCCCGGTCAATCGTGAGTTCGCCTTTTTTCACCAGATGCAGCAGGAACGTGGCAATGTTTTTGCTGTACATTTGGCTGGCGTGATACGGGACCAGGGAAGGCAGATTTTCCGTTCCGATAATCGTGACGCCATGGGCCGTCACCGTTTGATTGGCTTGGGTCAATTCGCAATTACCGCCTCGTTCGGCCGCCAGGTCGATAATGACCGAACCGGGAGTCATGCCCGCCACCATATCGGCCGTAATCAGGATGGGTGCTTTTTTCCCCGGCACCGTCGCGGTGGTGATCACCACGTCGCTCGCGGCGACCACTTTGGTCAGCAGTTCACGCTGGCGTTGGTAAAACGTTTCATCCTGCGCTTTGGCATATCCCCCCTTGTCTTCGGCGTCCTGGGTATCCAGCGGGAGGTCCACAAACTTGGCCCCGAGACTCAGGACCTGCTCCTTGACGGAAGGTCGCACGTCATACGCCTCGACCGCGGCGCCAAGCCGGCGAGCCATGGACACCGCCTGCAGTCCGGCCACGCCGGCTCCGATGACAAAGATTTTGGCCGGGGCCACGGTTCCGGCTGCCGTCATCAGCATCGGCGCCATCTTCGGCAGCGCATCGGCGGCCAGCAACACGGCCTTGTATCCTGACACGGTGCCCATGGACGAGAGGACGTCCATACTTTGGGCGCGGGTGATGCGCGGCATCAATTCCATGGCAAAGGCCCGGACTCGTCGCGTGGTCAATTCCCGAACGCCGTGGGGATTGGCAAGGGCATCGGCCATGCCGACAATAATTTGATCGGGTTGCATCAAGGGCAGGTCGGTCTGGCCCTGTTCGGGATTCGCACCCAACAGCCGGACCTGGGTAATGATTTGGGCGGCTTCAAAGAGTTGCGCCCGGGAGGAGACAATGGTGCCCCCCTTCTCCGCATAGGCGTCATCAGGATAGCCGGACGCGGCCCCTGCTCCCGTTTCGATCTGCACGTCCATCCCTTCCTTTTTCAAAGATGGGAGGGTGGCGGGGATCAGGGCGACCCGCTGTTCTCCGGGATAGGTCTCTTTGGGAACACCGATAATCATGATCCAAGTTTATGCCTTATGACCGTATGGAAGCTGACGGCTACGGCAAACTTGAAACGAATAGCATAAACATTTTATGGGAATCAAAGGGTTTTTTTAAGGAAACGAGACCGGGAAGCCGGAAGGGGGGCTTAGGCCCCATAGAGCGTTTCCACGATGTGGCTGGTCTGGAACAGCAAGGCGTCGAGCCGCGTGTAGCAGGCATGGCCAAAGAGGTGTTCATCAGGGGCGCCCCCGGTCGCATCGTGGTAATCGATCAGCAAGCACTGGCCGTCGTTCGGACAACGGGTCACGCGACGAGCGCATTCCAACCACCGTTCAAACCCGTCATACGGCTCCAAATTTTCACGCAACGCCTGATCCAGTTCCACTTCCCACGGTGAAGCGGGGACGGCATCGGTGCCGGCGACGGCAAGCTGGTGGACGTAGTCGCCGCCGGACGCCATGGGCATTTCCATTACGACTTGGGGCAACTCCATTTTGGCCAGCCATCGTTTCCCGTCCTGCCGGAGCGGGCGATGGTTGACGACGTGGAGGAGTTTCCCCAGGCCCTCCGTGTCCCAGCCGTACCGGATGGGCGTGCCGAGCGTCACCACGTCCAGGGAAGGCCAGGCTGCAAATTGGTTCTCGGCCAACAAGCGGTCCAGTTCCTGCAAATGTTGAACGGCTGCGGATGGGGTCTCCTGTTGCTCATAAAAGTAGGCCAGGGTTTCAAACACGGTTTCCCGAACCGACGATTCTCCCGGAGCCGTCAGATTGGAAAGCAACGCCGGCAACTGTCCGGCATGGCCATGGGCCACAATCAATATCCGGTCATCGGCCTGTAAGTCTTTATCGGTTTTGAGGAGGCTGAGTTCATGCAGGAGCGCCAAAGCCCCTTCCATTCGACCGGGATGATGGTGCATGGAAGACCACAGATACCGTTGGACCGTGAAAGGAATCGCGTGGGTTTGAGAGAGACCGGCCTGGAGGCTTTTGGCATACTCTTCGGAAAAGTTTCCCTTGTCGTTGACGAGATTGTCCAGCTTCGTTTTGCTGGCGTCGTCATTGACATATGGGGGTTCGCAGGAGGGATCTTGCGACGAGCGTTGATATTCGTTGGGTCGGAGGGTCGCGAGGAGCGACTCCAACCCCGGAATGCCACGGGAGTAGCCACGTTTGAGGCCACCGACTTCATCAAGGCGTCCCAACCCGAAGAGGTCGGCTCCCAAATAGGAGCCATACACCAGGAGGATCGCCCGGACCCCCGCGTCCCACAGGATTTTGCCCAGGGGTCTGAGTGCCTCATGCCAGGCAGGGGACAACGGCGGAGCCCCGGGTTCAAACGACAGGTACCTGGCCCGGTCTCCCGGGTCCGAACGGGAATACTTGGCATGGAGAAAATTATTGGCCTTGGGCATGAGCCGGAATCCGGGTTGTGAGAGAATTCGTGCCAGCTACATCATCTCCCACGGTTTCGTTTCCTCTTGCGTTAAATCACGATTACCGTGGATGACGGTCACGATATAGAGATGGTCGGAACGGATCAGGTAGATGATTCGATAGTGTTGGAAGATAAGTTCCCGGATGTGATCTTGCTCTGCTTCGGGGACCTTACGGCCGAGCTTGGAATGGTCGATCAGTTTCTCGGTGGCGGTGAAGATCTTTTCGGCAAACTGTCTGGCATGGGAAGGGGAATCTTTGGCGATGTAATTTTTGATATCCCGCAGATCAACACGGGCACGGTGTGACCATCTAATCCGCATTGCCTAGAATCTCAGCCTTCAGCGCTTCGTGCGAAATTGTGCGACCTGCTTCAATATCCGCCAATCCTTCCTCCATCTTCTGTTTGACATACAATTCATACATGATGTCTTTCCACGTGGCTTGGTCCGGGAGATGTTCGATGATTTGCCGTGCAGCTTCTTTCGCGGTCGTAGCCATGTCGGGACCTCTTAAGGATTCATTTCTTCAACTAAACATCCATTTCAATAACGAGCCAATAGGGTAATTTCTAGCAATAGAGTCGATGAGAAGCTTTGTCTGACTACGTTTAGGTGAGTTGACCCTGGAAAAATGAGCATGCTAAGTTTCCACTATGGCTTGAAACATGAGGCATTTCAAGTTTTTGAGTTGTAAAAAGAAACAATGGGCTCCATTATCACACGAATTCACACGGATTTGTGTCATCACACTCACGCCAAGCACCATGAGATTCATATGATGAAGACCTGTCTCCGCATCATGGTTTTACTCCTGGGACTCTCATGTCTCGGGTTTTTTGAGAAGAGTTTTGCGTCAACCCCAACCCAAGCCGATCACGTCCTGCTGTTTGTCCTGGAGGGCGTGAGCAATGACGTGATTCAAAATGGGACCATGCCGGTTCTCCAAAAACTCGCCCAGGAAGGGGCGGTCACCTGGAAAGCTCAATCGGTGTCTCCGTACACGGTTCCGTCCATGGCCAGCCTCCTGACGGGGCTGCCCGTCAAGAAGCACCGCGTGAATCAGGAATGGGAAACCTACGATTTTTCCCGGTCGTTTCTGCGTTCTCCCACCATGTTCGATTATCTTGATCTTGCCGGCGGGGTCGATACGGCGCTCTTCATCATGGATGAGCGGTTTTATCAATTGGCCAGACCGGAAATTTACGTGGACCTGCAAACGTGCGGGAAGGCCAAACCCCAGTGCAATCCCTCAACCCTGGTGGAATATATTGAAGATTACCTGAAAAAAGTGACCAGCCCCGGCGGCTTTAATTTTCGTATCTTCAAGATACCCGGTCTCCTGGTGGCCCATCTTCCCGAGCCGGCGGACGTCGCGCACAAACGCGGATGGGAGTCACGGCAGTATGCCCAGGCCCTCCAAAACGTTGATACGGCTATCGCGGACCTGATGGCGCTCTATCAGAAATACGGGGTTCTGGATAAAACCATGATCATGGTAACGGGCTTGAAGGGAGCGGATTCCCCCAAAGCTTCGAACGCGAAAATGGGGGCGCCTAAGCAAACGGCGATTCCATGGCTTGCCTGGGGGGTGAACGTAAAGCCCGGGTACGTCATTCCCGATCGCGTGAATATCATGGACGTCGGGGCCACGGTGCTTGAAGCACTCGGGTTGGAAACCCATACCGAATGGGACAGTCGCGCTTTGACGGACATTTTTCAACAGCGACCCGAACGAAGGACAACGGGAAATGAGACGTTCGAGCTTAAATCTTCCTCGATTCGTAAAAACTAGCATCCTGGCTTGCAGTCTCGTCGGAACCGTGCTGATCGGCGACGTCAGCGCGACGCGGGAGGCTGTGAATCCGCTAACGCGGGAATATGCGATTGCAATTGATCCCACGGCGCTCGATCCCCCGACCTGGTGGCACGTGCCGGGCGTGACCCCTTTGATCTGGACCAATGATCCCATCACGTATGAATCCTATAAGACGACCGACGTGCGGGAACTTAAATTGAAACCGGGCGAGTATCGTTTCGGGACTTTCACGTTCGACTTTGCATTTCGGGTGACGTTGGAAGGCAAGTTGGAATTTGATCGAACCTTGGAGCAATGCGTGGATGGACTCGGGACGGCCAAGCTCGTGATCCGGTGCAGCCACACGCAACCGTATAAGCAAGAACGCGATTACGAGTATCCCTCCGCCCCTTAAGACGCATCAGCAACTCATGTCACAGACTGTAGAACACTGGATCGAAGCGTTAGACGACGTTGACGACGCCACGCGGGAAGAAGCCGCGAAGGCGCTCGCGGAGTTGGGCGATCCGGAGACCCTCGAAGCCCTCACGACGGCCTTGGAGGACGATTATTGGGCCGTTCGGGTGCACGTGGGGTGGGCGTTCGCCAAAATCGGCGGGGACGTGGCCATCGACGCGCTCATCACGTTGTTCAACGACAATATGATGGAAGTGCAGGATGAGGCCGTGTCAGCCATGGCTTCCACAGGGACAAGCACCGTCCCGAAACTTATTCCCTGTTTGAAAGATGACCGGTGGCGCGTTCGGCAGCAGGCCGGGAAGACCTTGGGGTTGCTCAAAGAGCCCGAGGCCGTTCAACCGCTGATGATCGCCTGTCGTGACCGTGACGGGGCCGTGAAGAGCGCGGCGGCCGAGGCGCTGGGGCGGGTCGGTGATCCGCGAGCCGTGCCGGCTTTAATCAAACTGTTCAAGGATACCTCCAAAATTGTCCGGGAGACCGCCGGCACCGCGCTCGTGTACATCGGCGAAGCCTCTATTCCCGCCCTCCTGGAAACACTGAACGATCCGCACTTCGTGGTCCGCTGTCATGGCGTTCGGGCGTTGGGCGGCATGACGACCGACTACCAAATGGGGCGGGCGTGGACCAGGGACGCGCGCGTAGTCGAGGCGTTGATCCGGGCGTTGAAGGATGAAGACCGGGCGGTTCGCGAAGATGCCACGATTGCTTTGGGTATCATCGGGGACCCCCTGGCGGTTGACGGGCTCATCGACGCCATGAGGGACGGAGCCGTAAAGCGTCACGCGATTGCCTCACTCGGCATGATCGGAGATGCCCGGGCCTTGCCGCCCGTGCTGGATGCCCTGAAAGGCAAGGGCATTGCTCAACAGGGAAGGCCGACTCCGGGGTGTATCATCAGCGAAGAACAACTCATCAAAGAAGCCGCGGCCACGGCGCTGGGCCATTTTCGAGATCCGAAGGTGATTCCGGATCTGATCCTGCTGTTAAAGGATATCGTGTTGCGGGAGTACGCCGCCTCGTCGTTGGTCCTGATCGGCGACGCGGCCGTCGAACCGCTGGTGGCCTTTCTGCATGATCCCGAGGCATCCAAGGTGGAAAAAGAAAGCGAACGGGTGTTGGCGTTTGCATCGACCAGGCTGACGGCGTCGAGTGCATTAAAAAGGACCGTCGTGGAAACTCTTGAGAAACTTGGCTGGGAAGCGCCCAAAGACGATGCACACGTGGGCGTCAAAGATATCGAATACACCGACCCGGATAAGGTGCTCGGTGAAGAAGGCCGGTTCGGGCCCTCAGGGGACTTTGCCAAGCCGGCGAAACCCTACCGTATAGAACGCTGACAGTATTGCCCGCAACAATCACGGGCTGCTCTCACCCCAACCCTCTCCCAGTGGGTGAGAGGCATTCAGGCTCAGGCATTACGGCTTTTGGAAGTGGAGAATACCCCAGGTGAGGTGACCGCCCTTCCCGCCGTCGATCCAGTGTTGCAGACCGGATTTCATCCGCTCGATGTAGTCCTCGCTGCAGACTCTGACCAAACTCCATTGATTGGCCAGGACTTCTTCCAGGACCCGCCTATAATGAGTACTCAGTTGTTCCGTGTAGTTCTCGATGGCAAGCTCTTTAAACCCGAGTCCCAACAGCATGTCCTTGTAGCGCGGAATTGAGCCCAGTGAGTCGAGGTGAATACGGTCGAGAATCGGTTGCAAGGCTTCCTGCGGACAGGTATCACTCTGCATCGGGTCGGTAAAAATGAACTGCCCTCCCGGGGCAAGGACCCGATGGACTTCTTCGAAGACCTTCTCGCGATTCCCGCTGTGCAGAATAGCATCCTGCGACCACACCACGTCCACGCTACCGTCCGGCGTGGGAATATCTTCAAAACTTCCGTCAACCACGTTAATGACCAGAGAGTATTTCCCCTGGGCGTTGAGTTCGCGGTTTCTGGTATTTTGCGTTTCGCTCAAATTCAGACAGCCCACTTGGCATCCATAATGCTTGACCAGGTACCGGGCGGACCCACCGTACCCGGAGCCGATATCCAATACCCGGGTCGCCGGCCCGAGATCCTTGACCATGGAGGCCATTTTCTCGACCGTCTTGCGACTCGCGTCGAAAATGGTATCCGTGTCGTGTTCATAAAGACCGACGTGAATATCCTCGCCCCCCCACACGGTGGCATAAAACCGGTCGGCGTCGTGGCTGTTGTAGTAGCTTCTGGCGGTTTCGACGGCCTGAGAGTACTCCACTGAAACTTTAATGGGCCGTTCCTCGTTCTTGTACAGTTTTTCCGCCACGTGGATATAGAAATCAGGGTCTTCGACGCGGTGGGTTTCTTGAAAGTCCGCAAAAGTCTTGACTTGTTGAAACCCCACCTCTCCCATGAGTTTCCTTACGTAATCCTTGCGCAGGGGGAACATGTTGAGGTGATATTCCGAGTCGTCCGGGAACCGGTACCGGAATCGGGCCAGGCCTTCATCCACGTATTCCGGCTCGGCGCTCACGTTATCCCCGCAATAATAATAGACGTGTTTGGAGGTGAATCCGTTGTCGAGGATGCCGTCGTAATTCCGCTGGTCCAGGATCAGGACGCCGTCGTGGTTGAGCACCGAATAGAATTCGGCCAGGGCTTTCCGGCGGTCCTGTTCCGAAAACAAATGGGTCAGGGAGTTCCCCAGGCAAATGACCGCATCATATTGGGTGTGGACGTCCCGGCTCAGCCACCGCCAGTCGGCATGCAGGGTCTTCATGATGAAGCCTGCACATTTGGCGTTTTCGAAGGCTTGAGCCAGCATTTCCGGGCTGCCGTCCCCGCTGGTCACGTCGAATCCGGCCTTCAGGAGCCGAATGGAGTGAAAACCCGTGCCCGTTGCCACGTCCAGGACCCGCCGAACCCCGCGTTCTTTCAGGATATTGATGAAAAAGTCCCCTTCACTCTTGGCGCGAGCCTCCCAGTCGATGAGTTCATCCCATTTTCGGACAAATCCATGGACGTATTCCCGTTTGTATTGGTCGGTTTTTCGTTGGGCGATGGGGTTATCACCGTACAACTGTTCTTTGCCCATGACATACCTCCTCGCTAGTCAAATCCCTTTCCCGTCGAGCCGAGGCTCTACCGTGGTTGGATGAAACAACGAAAAAGGGTATTGGGGAATCTCCACTCTAACGATTTGATCCCCTTAGAGCAACCCTTAACCTGTGGGAATTATGCATTTGATTTGACGTCCTTTCCTCATTGTAGCTGCGCCATCCCGGGTCAAAGCCCGGGACATGCCTTATGGCGCTGTTTTTGTATCGGCCTCTCCAAGCCGCATAAGATGCGGCAGCTACAACTGCGGAGAGGCCGTTGAGGTTTAGAAAATTCGCAGGAAGATTTTGAAGGACGTGGTGCTGTTTGAGGGCAGGGCTTTGTGGCTAAGAAAGCCGCATTGAGCGACCGGGATGGGAAGAGGGATTGGCATCCGGCTCCCGACGCAACAAATCACTTGCGTCGGGAGCCGGATGCCGTTTCTGACTGGAACCGCGCCTAAAAATAATAACCGAAGTTGATATTAAGGCGCTTTTGCCATATGTCACGTCCGTTAGCGCCGACGTTGCCGCCGGTATCATAGATGTTGCAGTAGTTGCAAGATCCAAATTCGTTACCGACAAAGGCGTTGCCGTTGGAGAATGCCAGATCGATATAATTAAACCAGCCCCCCCGTGACCAGGAAGCGCCGAGTGTCAACAGAGAGCTGGCGTTGAAATCGTCTCTTGTTTTCTGGATGGAACTCCACTCGATATAAGGCGTAATGCTGTCAGGTTTGAGGCTTTCGAGCCAGAGCCAGTCGGGCCATATTTGAGACGTATCGATACCGATGTAGCGGAGATTGATCGCGGGGATCCATCCTTCGGATGCCGTCAGCCAGGGGAAATCATAAGCCCCGAGTGGAATCAGGTCTCCGGTCCCCCAAGGGGTATCATCGGGAATGTCGAACTTGTAGTAACTGATCTGCGACACGAGCGTGAAATCGCCCAACTGGTTCTTCGCGTGCGCGGAAAGGGCATAGTGGGCACCATCGTCATCAGCCCCGACGTTGGTGCCCTTCAGCATCCCGTATTGAAACGACGCGCCAAAATCTCCGAGAGAGTCGGTCGCATAGATCGCACGCAGGTTGAATTGATGCTCCTCCTGAAAACCGCAATTGCAAGGGATTGGTGCCCTATTGAATTTCGGGTCATCATAAAAACCAGGCTTTCTAGGCATGTTAGGGAAGGCCGTGCCCTCTTCAAGAGGCCAGCCAGGGAAGGCCACATTACCGTTGTCGGGATTGACGAGCACGTCCCACTTTACAGGATCATAGCTGTATCGCACGCTACCACGGCTGGCGCCTCCCTCCCAATGGCCTTCGCTCTGAAGAAAGTACCCAAGATCAAGGGTCAGGTTGCCAAAGGTGTTGGTCCACGTGAGCCCCAGGTCCCTGTCATCGGAAAGCCCGACGTAGTAATGCTGGTCGAAGAACCAACTGGAGGAAACTCCATAGGGCCCCGGCCCGAAAGGAACGCGCACAATACCGGCCTTGAACGTGCCGGATTTTTCCGAAGTATACCCCAGGTAGGCTTTGGACAGCGCACTGTATCCGGGATTTTTAAGATACCACCACCACCGGTATTCGAGTTTACCGATCAGGCCGTCAGAGCCGCCGGAGTCGAGATCGACGTTGATGCGGAAGGTATCAAACATAAAGCCTCCGACGTTTCTGCCTCGACGGTCACCTGTGATGTCAGGGCCGGTATCCGCGTACGCGGGAGTCTGATTATAAGAACCGTAGACGTAGTTCGCACGAATGGCGCCACCGATCTTGAGCCGGCTTTTTTTAGGCTCCGCTGTCTCCGCGGGCTCAGGGGGCTTATCCAATTGTACGATCTCCTTCGCGGGCTCTTCCGGGTGCTGGTGCTCTTCTTCCGAATGCCGAGGCTCTTCCGAGTCGATCTTCAGCAGCTCTCTTAGCTTCTCCTCGGTGATGTGGTATTTTTTCATCAGATCGAGCGCGCCATGCTCGATCCCCACTTCCTCTGCAAGTTTATCGATTTCAGCTTCATCCGTAACCATCGTTCCGTCACGGTCTACTGCATGAGCAGCCATCACCGAAGAAACGAAAAGCAAGGCCGCAATACTCATCAGCATATTGCATAGCAGCACCTTTAGTTTCATAACCATTTCTCCTTGAGATTGAGGGGCGGGGATGGGGGGATTGATGCAGTCGCGCTTCTTTTGGACAGTCTCGACCTTTTAAGTTAATTACGTTAACATAGGCGTCGACGCATCTCGTCTGAGTCAATAAGCATGCCACCTTTTATCCGATGAATCAAGGGGGAGGTTGCTATTATCTCCGGCCTGTGGCATTTACAGGCGTGGCAAGAGAGATAAAGTCGATCTCGCAATCAACCGAGTCCGGCTCGGAACACCTGAGGTGTGAGGAAGTATGAACGGCGACGATCCCCTGGTTCGCTTCGTCAATATCCAAAAGAGCTACGATGGGGAAACCCTCGTTATAAAGAATCTCAATCTGAACGTCGAAAATGGCGAGTTTCTGACCATTCTCGGCCCGTCCGGTTCCGGCAAAACCACGTGTCTGCTGATGCTGGCCGGTTTCGAGCCGGCCACCCACGGTGAGATTTATCTGAAAGATCAGCCGATTAATCGGGTGCCGCCGCACAAACGCGGCATCGGCATGGTGTTCCAGAACTACGCCTTGTTTCCCCACATGACCGTTGCGGAAAATCTCGCTTTTCCCCTTGACGTGCGGGGCATGAGCAAGTCGGAGAAGACGGAGAAGGTCAAGCGGGCGCTGGATATGGTTCAACTGGGCGGGTACGGCGACCGGCAACCGGCGCAGCTCTCCGGTGGTCAGCAACAGCGCGTGGCGGTGGCACGATCGTTGATCTTCGATCCCGACCTGGTGTTGATGGACGAACCCTTGGGGGCACTTGACAAGAATCTGCGCGAGCAGATGCAATATGAAATCAAGTCCATTCACCAGAATCTGGGGATCACGATGGTGTACGTGACCCACGATCAGAGTATCGCCTTGACCTTGTCCGACCGTATCGCGGTGTTCGACAACGGCATCATTCAGCAATGCGCCGCGCCGGACGTGCTGTACGAACAACCCGAGAATGCCTTCGTCGCCAACTTCATCGGCGAGAACAATCGGTTGATCGGCACGGTGGTCGAGGACAACGGCGACACCGTCAAGGTGGATGTCAACAACGGCCATATCGTCGAGGCGAAAAAGGTCAACGTGGAAGGCATTGGTTCGCGGTCCACGTTGTCGCTGCGACCGGAGCGCGTGGTCGTCGATCCCGAGCCGCACAGCCTGCCGAACGTGTTCCTGGCGAAAACCAAACAGTTGATCTATCTGGGCGATCATATCCGCACGAGGTTTTCGATCTGCGGAACCGATGATTTTATCGTCAAGATTCCGAATTCCGCGGTCCACGCCGCCATCTCGGAGGGAGATGAAGTGAAGATCGGTTGGAAGGTGGAAGATTGTCGGGCCGTGGATGTGTGGCCGTGCCCGACTCCTCATTCATAAACCACATGCGAATGCCGGACGTTTGATGAACTTCTCCGGAGGAACCGGAGAAAGAAGGAGGAAAAATGATGCGCAACTATGTACTCACAACCTTGTTATCCACTGTTGTTGCAGTGGGAATGATCGGAATCGCCCAGGCCGAGGTCAACGTGGTGACGTGGGGAGGAGCCTATGCCGTGTCGCAACAGAAGGCTTACGGCGACACCTGGAAGGGAGAGAAGATCAACTGGATCAACTACAACGGTGGTCTCGGCGAGATCCGCACGCAAGTTGAATCCGGTGCCGTGACGTGGGACGTCGTCGACGTGCTGCCCGACCAAGTCCGCACGGGCTGCGATGAAGGCTTATTCGAGCCGCTTGATCGCAGCATGTTCGTTCCCGCCCCGGACGGGACGCCGATGGATAAAGACACCATGAACAAGGCGCCGAACAACTGCGTGGCGCCGAATATTTTCTGGTCGTACCTCGCGTTCTATGAGGAAGGGACGTTCAAGGGCGAACAACCGTCGACCATTGCAGATTTTTTCGACGTTGAGAAGTTTCCGGGCAAGCGCGGCATTCATACCTGGCCCAATGCGTTGATCGAAATGGCATTGTTGGCGGACGGCGTTCCCATTGACAAGATCTACGAAGTCATGAGCACCGGCGAGGGCATTGATCGTGCATTCGCCAAACTGGATCAGATCAAGGATCACGCCGTGTTCTGGTCAGCCGGCTCGAAGCCCATCGAACTCGTCAAGAGCGGTGAAACGTCGATGGCCTTGGCCTACAACGGCCGCGTCGGGGCCGCGGTCCTGAACGAAGGAGAGAAGTTGGTGCCGATCTGGGATGGACAGGTGGTGGAAGAACAATGGTGGGTGGTGCTGAAGGGGTCCCCGAATGCCGAAGCGGCAAAGAAGTTCCTGGTCCATGCAACGGCTCCTCAACAGCAGGCCGCTCAAGCCAAGTGGATCAACTATGGCCCGATGCGCAAGTCCGCTCTGGATCTTATCAAGGCCAATGAGCCATGGCATCACAGCGGCGTGAATATCATGCCGTACATGCCGACCCGGGAAGAGGTTCTCCCGCGCTCTATTTTCGCTGATCCGGCCTGGTGGGCCGACTACGGTGGAGAGATTTCCGAACGCTATACCTCGTGGATGAGCCAATAATCCGGTAACTTGAACGGTTGAGACGTCGGGGCTGCTCTTCGGACCGGCCCCGCGTTCCCCCCTTCTCCGTGACTTGAGAATTTTTGACGATGTCCATGTCTCCGGCCAAACCCGGCGGTCCCGTCCTGACAGCCGATGGGACGCCCCTGAAAACCAGCCTGGAGCGGTCCCTGAAGCTCAGTAAACTCCGCGCCCTGGGGCTGATCTTTCCCCCACTGTTGTTTCTGATGATCCTGTTTGTCATTCCAATCGGCAGTTTGTTGACGCGCAGCATCGACGATGGCTTGAGCAACAAGGTGTTGCCGAAGACCCTGGCGGCGTTTGAGCGCTGGGATAAGACCTCCGAACCGGATGAGTCCATGTTCGAGGCCATGTATCTCGACATGAAAGCGGCGGACAAGCTTGACCTCAGCAAGCTCGGTACCCGCATGAATTACGAAAAATCAGGATGGCGCAGCCTGCTCAAGATTACGACGCGCGGGTTGAACCGCATCGACGGGCCACCGTACAAGCCGGCGATGCTGCAACTCAACAAGCGATGGGGTGATATCGAGTTCTGGCAATCGCTCGGAGCGATGAAAGACCCCGTGACCCTGGGATATTACCTGAAGGCCGTCGATCTCAAATATGATGGAAACAAGAACATCATGAGGGTCAATAAACACAACAGGATTTACCAGATGCTTTGGTGGCGCACGTTCCTGGTGAGCATGATCGTCACCATCGGCTGCCTGGTCCTGGCCTATCCGGTGGCTCACCTGTTGGCGACCCTGCCGCTTCGGCTCTCCAACCTGTTGATGATTTGCGTCCTGATGCCGTTCTGGACGTCGCTACTTGTGCGCATCGTGTCCTGGATGGTCATGCTGCAACAGAACGGCGTCGTCAATGATTCGCTGGTATCCCTGGGCATGCTCCACGACGAGAACCGGTTGTCGATGATGTACAACTTCACCGGCACGGTCATCGTCATGACGCAGATTCTCCTGCCGTTCATGATTCTGCCGATTTACAGCGTGATGAAAACCATTCCATCGAGCTATATAAAGGCGGCTCAGAATCTGGGCGCGACGCCGTCTCTGGCTTTTATCAAGGTGTATATGCCGCAAACGATTCCCGGCGTCGGGGCGGGCTGTATTCTGGTGTTTATCGTGGCCATCGGGTACTACATCACCCCCGAACTCGTCGGCGGCAAAGACGGACGATTGATCGGCAACCTCATCGCCTATCACATGCAGAACTCGTTGAACTGGGGTCTGGCTGCGGCCATGGGGACGATCCTGTTGGTTGCGATCCTCACCCTGTATTGGGTCTACGACAAACTGGTCGGCGTCGATAACATGAAAATGGGTTGACACATGGCACCTCCACTGTACGCCACTCCCGGACAGCGCATCTGGCACTACCTCTATTTGACGGTCTGTGCGTTAGTGCTGTTTTTTCTGGTTTCACCGCTGATCGTTGTGATCCCGCTGTCCTTCAACTCGGCGCCGTTTTTGCATTTTACCCCGGAAATGCTGACGCTGGACCCGAAAGGTTATTCCACGGTCTGGTACAAGTCCCTGTTCGGAATGTGCGACGCAGAGGGGGCTTCGCTGTGGACTTCGTGTACGGACAAATGGAAGGTGGGCGCCTTCAACAGTTTCATGATTGCCGTCATGTCGACGGTACTGGCCACCACTCTCGGAACGCTCGCGGCCCTGGGCTTGAGTCGGGACCACGTGCCCTTTCGTCGAGCCATTATGGGGCTGATGATCTCACCGCTTATCGTGCCGTTAATCATCACGGCATCGGGCATGTTCTTTTTCTTCGCCAAAGTCAATCTGGTCTCGACCTTGCCTGGAATCGTATTGGCACACACGATTTTGGGGCTTCCGTTTGTCGTGATTACCGTGACCTCGACGTTGGTCGGGTTCGACAATACCATGATGAAGGCGGCGGCCACTCTCGGCGGGCCCCCCATCTACAACTTTTTCAAGATCCAGATACCCTTGGTTGCCCCAGGGGTCATCTCTGGAGCCTTATTTGCGTTTATCACCTCATTCGACGAGATCGTGATTATCCTGTTCATTGGCGGACCCGATCAACATACCCTGCCGTGGCAGATGTGGTCCGGGGTCCGTGAGGAAATCAGCCCGACGATTCTTGCCGCGGCCACGATTCTCGTGCTGCTGTCGATCGTGTTATTGACCACCCTCGAATTATTGCGCCGGCGTAGCGAACGGCTGCGCGGCATCTCGCCCTCGTAACGTGCGGTGCAGCGCATTCATCCATGGCGAAGGTTGCGTCTCCCCCTCTATGTGCGCGATTTTATTGACCCTTAAAAAATTGCTGTGATAAGTTGGCCGGATGATGGTTCTTGGCCTTTCCCGTATCAACAAAGGGAAAACGAGGTTCACGAGGTGCGCGGGCGGGCACAGGGGCCCGCCCCTACAAGGGGATGACCATGGGCGATAGTGTGGCGGAACACATTGCCGCCTTGAAGGATGAGGATTGGGGTATCCGCGAAGATGCGGCCATGGCCCTTGGCGAATCCCGTGACCCCAGGGGAGTGAATCCATTGATTGAGGCCTTACGGGATTCCGATCGAGCCGTGAAAACTGCCGCCACCAATGCGTTGACGGCCATCGGAGCCCCGGCCGTCGTGGACTTGAGTTACTGCCTGCAGGACCCGGATTTGTCCGTGCAGGAGGCTGCGGCGTCCGTTTTGTCCGAGATTGCCGATGAGCGGGTGCTCGAACCTCTGCAGTCCGCTCTCCTGAACCAGGATTGGGTTGTGCGCATGCATGCCGTCCGGGCCGTGGGGCGACTCAAAAACCCACGGTCGGTCGAAACCCTGGTGTTGCTGCTTCAGGACAAGGTGCCGGCGGTCCGTGATGAAGCCATTGCGGCGCTGGTGGCCATTGGTGAGTCGGCGGTCGAGCCCTTGGTGGCGGCGCTGAAGGATCAGGATTGGCGGGTCCGCCTGCGAGCCACGGAAGCGTTGTGCGTCTTGAAATCCCCGACGGCCGTCGAGCCCCTGGTGCGAATTATGCAGCACGATCCCGATACGGCCGTGCGCCAGGAGGCCATTCGGGCGCTCGGGTATATCGGCGACAAAGCCGCAGTCGATCCCCTCTTGGGGGTCATTGAGGAACCTCGTTTACAGGTTCGCGTCATCGAAGCGACCGGGAGAATCGGCGACCGGCGCGTCCTCCCCATGTTGTTTCGGCTGGTGAGCGAGTTGAAGACGAGCGATTATGAAGATCGAACCCCGGCCTGTGAGGATAACCGGTACGAAGAGGATCTGGCCAGCGTGGAGGAGGCCATTCGGGCGATTGCCCGCATCCATGACGAGGAGGCCATTCCTCTGTTGATCACGGCCCTGCAAAGCACCCTGATACGGAACGAAGCGAGTGACGCCCTGGTCCAGTTCGGACAGAAGGCCGTTGCTCCTTTGGTCAGCCAACTGCAACGTGAACAGGACGAAAACATTCGCTACCATATCAAGGAAACCCTGACCCAGTTGGGATGGAACCCCAAACGGGTACGGCTATAGCACTGACTGCGAATAAAAGGATAAGACCGGACCGCCATGCCGAAAGAGCCCATTGAAGTCATCGTGACCGAGCTTGATCATGAGGAAGATTGGCGCCGTATGCGTGCTACGGCCACGTGTCTGAAGGGCGGTCCCAACGTCGTGGTCCTGGTCATCGAGGCCATGAAAACCGGGTCGCCGGATTATCAGATTGAAGCGGCCCGCATGTTGGCGCGGATCCGGGACCCTCAGGCCGGGGTGCCGCTGGTCGAGTTGATGCAGGGCGAGAATGAGAGCGTGCGGGAGGCCGTGGTGGTCTCACTGGAACAAATGGCCGGCATCGTCAATGAAGAGACCGCGGCGGCCCTAGTCGAGCTGTTGAAAAATGAAACGCTTCGGCCCTCGGTCACCAAGCTCTTGGGGGTCATTCCCACGTCGATCGGCCCCCTGACCGTCATGCTCAAGGACCCGGATGAGGAGGCGCGGGTCAACGCCGCCCGGATCCTTGATCATCTCCTGGATCCGCGCTCCGCGGATGCGCTGGTCGATGCGATGGGAGATCCCGCACTCTGTGACCTGGCGATCGGGACCCTGCAAAAACTCAGTGCCATTCGGGACCGCATCGACGAGGTGATGGATGAATTGCGGGACGTGGAAGAATCCGAACTCCGGGAGGGGGCGCGGCAGGAAGCCGTGCACAAGTTGCATCCGATCGGCCGGCCGAGCGTCGAGATTCTGATTGAATACCTCGAAGACGATGATTGGGTGGTGCGTGAAGCCGCGGCGGACGTGTTGGGGAAAATCGGCGACGTCCGGGCGGTTGAGCCGTTGATCGATCGTCTCAAGCGGGATAAAGATACGGGCGTCAAAGAACTGGCGACCAAGGGCTTGGGATTGATCGGTGACGCCAGACCCGTTCCTCTCCTGATTGACATGATTCCCATCAAACCGTTACGGGTATTGGCCGTGGAAGCCCTGGAAAAGATCAAGGACGTGGAGACCCTGCGTCCGTATGCTGAGGTGTTCAAGAAAATGAAGAATGACCGTGACGGGTTGGTCTCGTATAACTCCGGGGTCATCATCGATAAATTGGAAGCCGCCGCCGCGCAGATGGATGAAACGCAGTGGGCGGAGAAGGAGCAGGTGAATGGCTGAGAGTCAGCGCATTGAACAATTATTGGCCGCGCTTCGGGATGAAAACGAAGGTCTGCAAAATTATGCGGCGGCCGGACTCGGGCAAATGGGTGATTCGGCCATCCCCCGCCTGATCGAGATGTTTGAGGATGATGATCTCGTGATCCGGGAGGCCGCGGTCAATGCCATCGTGCAAATCGGGGAACCGGCGATTGATCTCTTGATCCAAGCGTTGGAAGAAGATGAATGGACCGTGCGGGAGCAGGCAGCATCGGCGCTCGGGAAATTGAAGAGCTCCCGGGCGGTGTCACCGTTGGCCAAAGCGTTGAAAGACAAGGATGGGGGCGTCCGAACCGCCGCGGTCTGGGCCCTGGAACGGATCGGCGATCCCGAAGCCGTGCCGGCCCTGGTGGACTGCCTCATGGATGCGATGTTGCGTGAAGACGTGGCTCGCGTGTTAAAAAAGATCGGAGACGCCAGAGCCACGGATGCCTTGATCGACGGGCTGAAAGGATCCAATTGGATCGTCCGCCGCCATGCCGCCGAAGCCCTGGGGAAAATTGGCGATCCCAAGGGGTTCGCTCCGCTGGTGGAAGCCTTGACGGATGAGGACTGGCTGGTACGCCGGAACGCGGCCGAATCCTTGGCCCGGTTGGGTGATGCCCGCGCCATTCAGCCGGTGGTCGCCTTGTTGGAAGATGAAAATGAAATGGTCCGCGACACCGCCGAAGGCGTGTTGGCGAGTTTAGGATGGAAACCCGAGTCGTGAAGAAGAAGGAGACATAGATATGGCAGATCCAGCTCCAACCCCTCTTGTACAAATTACTCCCAAGAGTGCCAAGAAAGACGGCTTTAACCTGGTGACCGAAAACGTCATCGCCGTCAACCTGGAAGACAGGCAGCTTGAAGTCGAGTTGTTGGCCTATGATGGGAAAACCGTGTTATTGGACGTAGCCGAAGACGCGCTGGAGGATCTCCAGAAAATCAAGCCGGGTGACGGGGCTACCCTCCGCATCGTCGAGGAAGAAGGCAAGCGGCTGGTCAAGCAGTTTCGGATTCGGGCGAAAGATCCGAACGTCGTCAAAGTCGATGCTGCGTTGATGGATTTGAAGGATTCACACTGGCTCAATCGCAAATATGCCATTGAGACGTTGGGAGAGCTCAAGTCCGCCGACGCCGTGGATCCCCTCGTCGAGTGTTTGGAAGACGAGGTGGGTGACGTCCGGCATCGGGCCTATGACGCCTTGATCAAGATCGGGGCGCCATCCGTTTCCAAAGTGATTCCGCTGCTGGTGTCGGAAGAAGATGAATTGCGTCAGTCCGCAACCGAGATTCTGCGAAAAATCGGCAAGCCGGCGGTCGAACCCTTGGCTACGGCCCTGGTCGATGCCGAGGGTCCGTTGAAAAAACGGATTACCAAGGTGTTGGACCGCATGGGGTATAAACCCAAAGAGGCGTGAGCCCGTCTGGGCATAGCCCGGCGGCTCAACGGTCAGGAGGTTGTGTAGGGGTTCACGCCGGCGGCCGGGCGGCCCACCGAAACATAGTAGAATCCGCATTCGGCGACCCGTTCGGGGTCGTAGACGTTCCGGAGGTCGATAAACACCGGCACGCGCAGCAGCGATTTCACGTGCTCCAAATCCAGGTTTCGGAATTGATTCCACTCCGTAGCGAGCACCACGGCATCCGCGCCCGTCATTGCATCATACGCATCCTGACAGCCGATCAGGCCGGGTAACGCGTTCAGCGCGCCGGCCAATCCTTCCGGGTCATAGGCCCGGATGGCGCAGCCTTCCTTCATCAGGTGTTCCGCGATCATCAACGCGGGCGAATCCCGGAGATCATCGGTATTGGGTTTAAAGGACAACCCCAAAAGGGCCAGGGTCTTCCCTTGAACGCCGTTCACCGCGTCACGGATTTTATCGACCATGCGAGCGCGCTGTTGCTCATTCACGCGTTTGGTCGTGGCTGCCAGCTTCATGGTATATCCGGCCGTTTCTCCAATGTGAACCAGCGCCGCGGTGTCCTTCCCGAAACAAGAGCCGCCGAACCCGGGTCCGGCGTGCAGGAATTTGGAGCCGATCCGTTTGTCCAGCCCCATGGCTTTGGCCACGGTTTGCACGTTGGCATCCACCAGTTCACACAAATTGGCCACTTCGTTGACAAAGGAAATCTTGGTGGCCAGGAACACGTTCGACGCGTATTTGATCACTTCGGCCGTTTGTGCCGTGGTGACCACGAACGGCGTTTCAATCAGGTACAATGGCCGGTACAAATCCTTCAGGATAGCCGCGGCCTGTTCGCTCTCCACGCCGACGACCACGCGATCCGGACGCATGAAATCTTCAATCGCCGACCCCTCGCGGAGAAACTCCGGGTTGGCTGCCACGTCGAAGTTGACGGGTTTGGATTGATGGGCCCTGATGATCTCTCGCACGCGCGTCGCGGTTCCCACCGGCACCGTCGACTTGGTGGCCACCACCTTGTACCCCGTCATGCGGCTCCCGATGCTCCGGGCCACCTCATCCATGTAAGACAGATCCGCCGAACCATCCAGGTTTGAGGGCGTGCCGACCGCGATGAAGATCACCAACGCCGTATCCACGGCTTGATTCAAGTCGGTGGTAAAGGTGAGCCGGCCGGATTGGAGGCCTTTGGTCACCAATGCGGCCAAGCCGGGTTCATAAAACGGCACCTCACCCCGCTCCAGTTGTTGAACGCGCTTGGCATCCACGTCCATGCACGTCACATTGAGTCCAAATTCCGCAAAGCACGCGCCGGTGACGAGTCCCACGTATCCCGTTCCGAGAACACTAATATGCATCACAACCTCTTGGATGAGAAATCATGTACATGTGAATTTTTGTGGATGATCGACCATCTGTCAACGATCCAGTACAGAGTATCACAACTTGAGGGAAAATGAATGGCGTCATTCGGGACGGCATCCTTCGACAAGCTCAGGACGGCACCCTTCGGCTTCGCTTCCTTCGACTTCGCTTCCGCTACGCTCAGGACAGGCAGGGCAGGCTCAGGCCGTCCCCTACAATGACAACGATGCCGTGAACATGATTGAGTAGGGACAACCCCCCGTGGTTGTCCATCGATATTGCCCTTACGGCTAACCGGGTTTTCTTGACAGGGTAGCAGGGGCGAACTAGAATCAAAATCGAACGTCCTTCCCAAGAGCGGGAATAGCTCAGTGGTAGAGCATCGCCTTGCCAAGGCGAGGGTCGGGGGTTCAAATCCCCTTTCCCGCTCCAATCTTCAGCGCCATGAGAGTCATGCGGCATACGGCTGAATTTCTCGTTCGATTCTACGGCGAACCGTGCGTTCGGCGACGTTAAGATCATAGCGGGTCTGCAGATTGACCCAGAACTCCGGTGTCGTCCCGAAATAGCGCCCGAGGCGTAGCGCGGTGTCGGTTGTGATGGCGCGGCGTCCGATCACGATATCGTTCAACCGCGGGCGTGAAACCTTGAGCGCCTTGGCAAGCCGATACACGCTGAGATCCATTGGAGTCAGAAACTCATCACGTAGTATCTCACCGGGATGCATCGGCGGTAGTCGCCGTCCTGATGTTACGTCCGAGAAATCAATCTTTCGCCGGTCGATGTCCTTCCGCTGAATGGACATGGTCACTTCGCCTCCTCAATGGTAATCAACGATCTCGACATGCCAAGCTTCACCGTTTCGCCAAACGAAACAAACGCGCCACTGTTTGTTGATGCGAATACTGTATTGCCCTTGGCGCTCTCCCTTCAAGGCTTCCAGCCGATTACCGGGCGGTATGCGCAGGTCGTCCAATCGGGCAGCTGCCTCAATTATCAGGAGCTTCGTCCGTGCATGCCGCTGGACCTTCATGGGCAGGTCGCGAACAGCCAGACCGACGAAGATGGCTGCCGTGCGTTTGTCGGCAAAGCTCTTGATCACGACTGATCGTAACGATTAACGGTACGCTCGGTCAAGTGCGCATCACACGCCCGGCACCCGTTCCGGGACGAGCACGAGATGCCAGGGAGGGACTTCTTCGCTCATGTGGCGAAATTGTCGGGCGGTGCTCCCGGCAGGCATACCGGGAAAGACGGCGCCCCGGCGGATTTCCACATAACGGAAACGACAGGTGCCGGGGTTGCGTTCTCGAAGAGTCGTACTAGCGGGAAGATTCTGTCGAAGCGGGGTGACATCCGACAGGTGACAGCGCTCTCCGACTTTTAACGAAGATAGGTCTTGATGAACCTGCCCGAAGATCTCCGGGAGAACGTCCGGGGTGAAGACGACGTCCGGGGGACGCATGCCGGGATCTTCAACCAGTTGAGCCAGGATTTCCCAAAACACTTCGTCATCAACGGCAGCGAACACACAGAGGGCTCCGCGACGGGCCGCCAGGTTCAACAGCGCCAACGGACCTTGAACCACGAATTTCCAGGCCGGAAACGTCAAGCGCCTTCCCCGATGCATGACCTCCAGGGCCTCTTCGCCGCGAATGCGAACCGTCCGGGATTCGCCTTTGGTTTTGGTGAGGTGCGAGTGGATGGTGGCCGGCGATAACCGCGTGGGCTCATAGGCAAAGGTCGGTGTGGCCGGCGCGTGGCAGGTCACCATGGTGTAGTGAGCCAGCAGGTGAGGTCGCGACGAAAGATCCGTCATATCCACCCCGCCCCAAAACCGGAAATGCAGAGTGTCCGGAGCATCGCAGGTAAATCGCCGAAGGCGCTCCGGGCTGGCGTGGTACGCACCCCCCAATTGTGATCCTGGTTGCAGGCGATCCACGGCATGAAGCGTGAGCGCTTTCCCATTTTGTTTCAATGCAGGAAAATAGTGATCGAGTAATTCTTCCTCAAACGACAAATCTCCTGCGCCCAAATCGAGCAAAGACGGCTCCTCCACCTGAAGAAGAAAATCATAGGGCGATGGGTTCTGTTGCACGAAGGCTTCCACGTCATGAGGATCGGGCTCGCACGACGGGGGCGCTTCTTCCCGGACGAGCGCAAAGTACACACACAGTGATCGAATCGCCTTGGTGGGAGGGAGGCCCGTTAATTCCTTGAGCCGGGCAGGGTCGATTCGGCTCGCTGAGGCAGAGTTCGTCCCGAGGCCGGCAACCAACCCTTCCCGAAGCATGCCGGGCAACGGGCTGTGTTGGATGCGTTCCACCAGCCGATCCAGGGTGTGCGAAAGTCGGGAACGATGAACCAGTTTCCGGGCAGACTCCCAGGCAACGGGGTCCACAGTTTTGCTTTCCTTCAGGAGCCGGCGAAGTTGATCAGGATTTTGTGGCGTTGCCGGGCCAGTTGCCGGCATGGAAGGTGGGCTCGACACGGAGGAAGCGTAGCCTTCGATTTCGTCACACGTCAAGATTTGCCGGGAGCAATAAGTTGCGGTGGCATAGCCCCTATGCTACACCATGTTCATGCCGCAATCCGTCACTTACCGTCCAGTCGGCACGTTGGCGTTCGTAGGGCTAGCCTGTGGGGTTCTGTTGGCCACGATTGCCTCTGCCACGGTCCCTTCCCCCGGCGATTATCGGGTCGGCCAAATCATTGAGCCCAAAGAAAACACCACCCTTTCAGATCCGGAATTCCGCGCCATTCTCCAATCGGCTGATATCATCTATATCGGCGAAGCCCATTACACGCCTTCTCACGTCGTTGCCGCGCTGCAGGTGCTCCAAAGCGTGCTCGGCGGAGGCCGGAAACCGGTCCTGGGCATGGAGATGTTCAGTTGGGACGGGCAATCCGGGCTTGATCGTTACCTTGAGGGAACGGTGACGTCGCCGGAGGATTTCTTAGCCGAATCCCAATGGAAGAACAACTGGGGCGGAAAATACGCTGATTACTCGCCACTCGTCGATTTTGCGAAAACGCATGGTCTCACGTTGCTGGGCCTGAATCCGCCTCGTCCGCTTGTCAGGAACGTGGCGAAACAGGGACTCGCGGCTCTCGGCAATGATCCGCAGGCGCAACGCCTGCCTTCGGCACTGACCGGGGGGTGGACCATTCCCGTGCCGTTCCCCGCCGACGATCCTGAGTATCGACGAGTCATTTATGAGCAAATTGAGCAATGTCATGCAGGATTGTCGCCGGAGGTCTATGAGAAAATCTATGAAGCGTCCGTCTTTCGGGATGAAGGCATGGCGTCCGTGATTGCAAGCACGGTCAAGTCTGATGCGCCTGAACCAACGATCTTCGTCAGTTACACCGGCGCCGGGCATATCCAATACGGGCTTCCGATTCCCAAGCGGGTGCAGCGACAGTTGGGTGTGCTGGCGAATGACGTGACGGTGTATCTCCACGCACTGGACCCCGAACACCCGGAAGACGTCGATCGTTTGCTCGACGAACGCATTGCGGATTACGTGTGGCTGACGGCCTTAGGCCCCCGGGGAAGGCAACCCCGGTGCGGGGAATAGGAACGTACCGTGCTCCCTAAGAAACGGTTTCCAAACAAATATCGTCTTCACGAACAAGGAGGAAAAGCATGGGAGATCCGGTCAAAATTGCGCAACAAGAATAGCATTGCCTTTCCTTGCAGAGTTTCTATATAATTTCGTGCTTCCGGACTCGAATTAAGTTCTTCTGCTTGCCAAGGAGGATGAGACAATGAAGAAGACCATACAGGGGATTCTTGGTGCGGCTTTGCTGGTTGGGGGAGCCACGCCCGTTTTCGCCAATGAACCGGGTGGCGGATATGAAGGTATCACCGCCATGTACTATTCGATGATCGTCCTGGTTCTGGTCTATGGTGCGTGGGATATTTTCTTTAAAAAGGACTAAAGCGTCTTCAAACGAGGCCTCCTTTCAGGCCCCTACTTTATTAGTGGAGCGAAAAAACTCCTCATAGGAGTTCTATTCTCACCCACCGTCATCGGCCGGAACATCCGCCGTCTCAAAGGATGGGAGTTTTTGCGGTTTTTGAGCGAGACGACAGAGCCGTAACCTCCAAGCGTATTTCGCGATTTCTTCCCAGCAACAGAGGTAACAAAACGCAGCGTGTTTTGTAGATATGCTGCAGCACTCTTCACGCATTGCGCGTCAGCGTCGGCAACCGTTGACCCGCTTGATTACATTGCAATCGTTTCGTGGGTTCGAAGGGAAGCTTAAGGGAGGGCATGATCATGGCGAGCATCACGATCCGCAATCTCGACGAAGACGTGAAAGCCCAACTTCGCATGCGGGCTGCCGGAAACGGCCGCTCTATAGAAGAGGAAGCACGGCTGATTCTGCGCGAGGCGGTTAGCCGCAAGACCGGTCCCGAGAATCTCGCGAGCGCTATCCGCGCCCGGTTTGTGCCCTTAGGTGGCGTGGAACTGGAACTGCCACCACGCGAGCCAGCACGTGAGCCGCCCAAGTTCGAGTGAAGTGCCTGGCATGGTTGTGCTCGACACCACCGTTGTATCCGAGTTGATGCGTTTGTTGCCAGATCCGGCCGTCGAGGCTTGGGTCGCGGGACGCCCAGCGACGAGTCTATTCTTTTCTGCAATCGGCGAAGCAGAACTGCGCTACGGCGTTGCCAGCGGGCCGGCGTCGGGACAGGCTTGTCGCTGAGATCGAAGCGATGCTGCGCGACGACTTCGAGGGCAGGGTGCTCCCATTCGACAGTGACGCAGCGCGTTTCTATGCGCAGGTTGCTGCCTACCGCCG
>WTGX01000017.1:83317-207552 GCA_011523385.1 Nitrospira sp.
TCCCATTCGACAGTGACGCAGCGCGTTTCTATGCGCAGGTTGCTGCCTACCGCCGCGCCGCCGGTCGGTCTGTCTCCCAGACGGATTGCCAGATTGCGGCGATTGCCCGGGCGCATGGCATGGCTGTGGCGACGCGGAACGTTCGGGATTTCGTGGACACGGGCATCGATGTGATCGACCCTTGGGACGGTGCATAAACGTATCGCCCGAATCTGTGTCCACCTTATAAGCGGTTCCTTAAAAGTTTACCTCCGGCTTAACCGACTGTTGCGGAAAAGAAATCGGTTTGTGGAGACTGGCCTGGATTTGCTCAAGGCATCAACGATGCTTGGGCTGTGAAAGGAGGCGATCCTTTTTGAGTAACGGGTCGATCACGTCAAGCACGGTCTGTGCGACGATTCGATACCCTTCTGCAGTGGGATGAATGCCGTCAGCCTGATTCAATTCCTTCCGCGCCGCCACTCCTTCAAGAAAAAAAGGGATTAAGGTCACCGAGTGGTCTCGGGCTAATTGCTCAAACAGCGAGGCAAAGCCCGTGGTATAGTCCAAGCCGTAATTCGGCGGTATCTGCATCCCTGCCAGCACGACCTCGACGCCTGCTTGCTGCAACCTGTCGATGATCTTCGCCAAATTCGATGCCATGAGAGACAAGGGCTGTCCCCGCAGGCCGTCGTTTGCGCCCAATTCGAGAATCACCATGGACGGCCGGCTTTTGAGAATCCAGTCGAGGCGGCGCAACCCGCCCGTCGTGGTATCCCCGCTGACGCCGGCGTTGATGACTTCATGGCGATAACCTGCCTCGCGCAGGCGACGTTGCAGTTGAGCGGGGTACGATTGATCGGGAGGAACGCCCAGGCCGGCGGTGAGACTGTTTCCGAATGCCACGATTCGAGCGGGTTTCGTGACAACGCGGTCTGCCCCGTTCGAAATGCGAGAAGATGCAACGTTTCCTGCAAGTTGCGTTTCCGTTGTGGGCAGAGCAGGATCTTTCGGGTCACACCCTCCCACTCCTGACAAAAGCAGGAGAATCCCCATAGCGGTCCACACCCATCGTCCCGATTGCCTGAATCGTTGTGTGACGAAAGGGTGAAAAGCGTGAGGGTCCGTCGTCATAGTGTATAATAAACCGCATTGATGCGGGTTTGCCAAGAGGAAAGAGGCGGTTCAGGCCATGATTCACGTTGAGAATCTAACCATGCAACTCCGGGGCGGCGGCCACGTGGTATCCATCCTCAAGGGGTTGACCTTTGAGGTGCCGCGCAAACAGATGGTGTCCATTGTGGGCCCATCGGGGAGCGGGAAATCCACCCTGTTGGGCCTGTTGGCCGGATTGGATAAACCCACCGCCGGCTCCATCCGGTTGAACGGTCAGGAGATCACGACGTGGACGGAATATCAACTGGCGCACTTTCGACGGCAAAACATCGGGTACCTTTTTCAGGCCTTTCATCTTATCCCCACTTTGACGGCCTTGGAGAACGTCATGCTTCCCATGGAATTGAGCGGCGATGCGACTGCGAAGGACCGTGCTCGTGAATTGTTGGAGGCCGTGGGGTTGCAAGACCGTCAGCACCACTATCCCACCCAACTCTCCGGAGGCGAGCAACAGCGCGTGGCAGTGGCGCGGGCCTTTTCCTGCCGTCCTCCGATTTTGCTGGTGGACGAGCCGACCGGGAATTTGGACAGTGCCACCGGGCAACTGGTCATTGATTTGTTGCTCAGGCTCCATCGCGATCAGGGGAGCACGTTGCTCCTCGTCACGCATGATCCTTCGCTCGCCGAACAAACGGAGAGGATCATCACCCTTCACGACGGCACGATTGCGTCGGACACGCTGGTTCGTTCATAGCTCATGCAACGAGTAGCCATTTCGTTCCTCATGGCGTGGCGGGAAATTCGAGGCAGTTGGCGTCAGTTTGTCTTCTTCCTGGCCTGTTTGGCCGTTGGCGTAGGGGCCGTGGTCGGCATTGAATTGTTTGCGACGAACGTGGAATCCCTCATTCTCCGCGATGCCAGGAGTCTTTTGGGCGGCGATCTGGAAATTCGTGCAGCCCATCAATTGAGTGAATCCGGGAGAGAAACCTTGGATGACCTCAGAGCGCGCCACGTCGAGGTGACGCACGTGAGGGAACTTGTGGGCATGGCGGCCGTTCCCGTGGCGGAGTTGTCTCAAATCCCAGATGATGACTGCCCCTCACCCTGCACCCCCGGATCAAGTCCGGGGCAGGCTCTCTCCCGGAAGGAGAGGGAAATCGGGGCTCAAGCCACACAGTTGGTTGAACTCAAAGCTGTTGAGGCACTGTACCCGTTATATGGGCAGGTGGAACTGACTCCCCGCCAGCCTCTCCATTCCTCCCTGGCACCCATGGACTGTCCGGCACAACCCTGCTTCGGGGCCGTGGTGCAGGAATCCTTACTCATCAGCTTCGGGCTTCAACTCCACGATCACCTCAAGATCGGACAAGCCTGGTTCGCCGTGACCGGGATCCTCGTCAAAGAGCCGGATCGCGTGGCCAGTGCCTTCAGTTTGGGGCCGCGAGTGCTGATCTCCCGGCAGGCGTTACAAGCGACGGATCTGGTCAAGCCGGGCAGCCGCATACGTGAGCGCTACCTGCTTCGCGTTCCGGAGTCACTGGCCCTTGGCCCGCTTCGAGGTGAATTGCAAGGACGACTCGGGTCCGAGGGAGCCGGCGTCTCATCGTATCGTGACGCCCAACCGCGGATTCGGAGATTCCTCGATCAGTTGACCACCTATTTGGGCCTCATCGGCCTGACGTCACTGTTTGTGGGCGGGATCGGTATTGCCTGCACCATCCATGGGTTCATGCGGCACAAACTCACGACCGTGGCAATTCTGAAGACCCTGGGAGCCGGCGCCGGCCTGCTGATGAGGGTATACCTGTTCCAGAGTCTGTTCATGGGGTGTCTCGGCAGCCTGGGCGGAGTGGCCATGGGAGTCGGACTGCAAAGGCTGTTGCCCGTGCTTCTGGGTGAACTCATTCCGGTCGCCGTCAGCAGCCATGTCACGGTGTTGCCCTTGGGTAAAGGCCTGCTGGTGGGGGTGGTGACGACGTTCTGTTTTACGATTTGGCCGTTACTCGCCATCAGGGAAATCCCGCCCGCGCTGGTCTTCCGGCGTGAAGTGGAGCAGCATCGCGTTCCGGTCGAAGGTTCGCGATTGAGGTGGACGTGGAACGCGTTGCTGCAACTCGTGCGGGACCGCCATCGGCTCGGCACGGCCGTGATGATGGGTTGCGGCCTGACCGTCCTCGCCACGTGGCAGGCGCGCTCACTCACGTTGGGGGCGCTCTTTATCGTTGCGTTTGGAGCCGCGGTGATTCTGCTTCAAGCCGGCGTATGGGCGTTGCTCCACGGTCTGGACAAAATTCCCCGTCCCCGTTCATTCGTGATCAGGCAGGCGCTGGGCAACGTGCAACGACCGGGGAATTTCACCCGGGGCATGGCCGTGGCGGTCGGGGTCGGTGTCATGGTTATCGTGACGGTCGCGCTGGTGAAATCATCGTTGCTCGTCGCCCTCGGAGAACGCATCCCGGAGGATGCCCCGACGTTTTTCTTTATCGACATTCAACCGGATCAACGGGAGGCGTTTGAAGAAATCGTGCAACGGGAAGCCGCTCAAGCTCCGTACCGGCTCACCCCCGTGGTCCGGGCGCGGCTGGGGGCGATTGACGGTCACGTGATTGATCCGGAAGAGCACAAGGGCAAAAAGAACGGATGGTATTTCACCCGGGAATACGTGCTCACGGCTCTCTCGGCGCTTCCTCGCGACAATGTCGTGGTCAAAGGGGCATGGTGGGCGGCTGATTCGCCTCCAGTGAAGCAAACGGATTCTCAGCACCAGGAAGCCTCCATCCGCGTGTCGGTTGAGGACCAGGCCGCTGCCAACCTCGGCGTGGACGTGGGGTCCACGATCGAGTTCACCGTGCAAGGGACCCCCGTGTCCGCGGTCGTCCAAAGTATGAGGCAGGTTGACTGGGGCAGTTTTACCATGAACTTTTTCATGATTCTTTCACCAGGCGCGCTGCACGGGGTCCCGATGACCTACATTGCCTCGGCAAACGTCGAAGCCGAAGAAGAACTTCCGCTCCAGCACGCGCTTGTTCGAGCCCTGCCCAACGTGACCGCGATCAAGGTCGGTGACGTGCTGACCAACGTAGCGAGGCTGTTGGAGCAGTTGGCTTGGGCGATTCAGGGGATTGCGCTCTTGAGCATGGTAAGCGGCGCGGTCGTCATGACCGCGGCCGTCTCGTCGACGCGGTACCGTCGCCTGTACGAGTCGGCCATTCTCAAGGCTATCGGCGGAACACGCCGGGTCGTCGTGGCATCCTTTGCCGTGGAATTTGCCCTGATCGGTGGCCTGGCGGGTCTGATCGGCGTGGGGTTGGCCAGCGCGCTCTCCTGGGCCATCCTGCATTTTTTCCTGGATCTCGCTTGGGCCGTTCAACCCCTGGTGCTGGGTTGGGGACTGCTGGCGACGGTGGGCCTGGCCGTGGCCGTGGGGTTGCTGAGCACGCTTAGAATTCTCGGCGAACCACCCCTGGCCGTGTTACGGCAGGAATAGGGGGAAGGATGTGTCACCCAAGCTTGGGCCAAAGCGTGAATTGACAGGAAGGAGCAATGCCAACACAATAGACAAGAAAGTAAGAATGGAGAAGTAAGAAAATGCGCGTCACCGAAAAAGGACAAGTGACCATACCCGTCTCACTGCGAAAACGTTATGGACTTCATCCGAACGTCCAAGTGGAATTTCTCGCTGAGGCTGAAGGCATTCGAATTCAAAAACGGGGAACCGGCTCCTCAAATCCTTTTCGTGCGTTGAGGGGAGTCGTGAAGAAACGACTGGCGGTTGACCTGTACATCGAAGAGATTCGAGGGCGATGATTACGGCGGTGAATACCAGCATACTCCTCGACGTCCTTGTTGATGCTGATGGCGCAATCATTCGCCATTTTACTATGATAGACTTATTAGATGGCCAGAGATCGCTATTTTATTACATTTCCACAGCAATGCGACAATAACCCCAATACATACAAGAGGGTTATCAATGACTACTGGAAATTGCTAACAGCTGATTCAGCAAGAGAAATAGTCTTTGAGTGCGGGGACGTACGTTTTATTCGCCCATTTGGAGTAAATGTTCTAGCTCTCCTGCTTAGAAGTTTCTTGCAACAGGGGGGAAGGACAATCTTTTTTGTCCAACCTACAAGCCAACGGTGCAATAAATATTTGGAGGATCAAGGGTTTTATAAAGAATTTCACATCCAGGACAGCGATAGAACAATCGAAGCCTCAACTCGAAGCACCAGTGTTGGACTTCGCAGGATGGTCAAATTCGAGCCATTGTATTTCGATACAATCGCTATGTGGTTGAACAGATTTTTGTCATTGCCCGAGGAGAGCATTAAGGATGCTGTAAATATTCCGCTTTCAGAGATCATTCTGAACGTAGTGGATCATAGCAAATCTTCTCTGGGTTGCTACATTAGCGCTCAAGCGTATCCTAAAGAAGACCGTTTAGTTTTTTCAGTTGCGGACCTTGGGGTGGGCTTTCTTCGTACTCTACATCCTCACTATCCAGATTTACATACAAACGAAGCGGCAATTGCGTTAGCCGTCCAATCCGGTGTATCATCAAAGTCTAGAGGCAGTAATGTCGGCGCTGGGTTATCCATTCTCTGCGGCTTTCTCAAACAGCGTGGGAATTTAGAAATAATTTCCCTTGACGGGGTATGGCATCAGGATACTGCTGGCAACTCGTTAAGTAGGACAATACCCTTTTGTTTCCCAGGATCATGTATCAATATCGAATTTGATAATCAGAAAATCGCAGATTTAATGTGGCAGGAAGATGATGACGAAATTGGTCGTTAAAGACATTGTTGGTCCCTACTGTGGGACATATGAGCATGGAGCGCAATTATTTCGTCTGATCTATCCTCTGCTCAAGGCTTCCCAAAAAGTCGTGTTAGACTTTCAAGGGGTTGGTTTAACTTCTTCGTCATTTTTCAACGGAGCTATTGTCAACCTGCTGCCAGAATTTACTGACGAGAACGGAAGGCCGCGTGTTGCCTTTTGGAATTTAACGCCACGGGATAAGTTTATTTTGCATCATACATTGAAAGCTGCAGAACAGAGGAATAAAACGCTTGCGTAATTCTGTTACCCCGATGTTCGCGCCCATCTCCTGATACCAGCGCCTTTTTCCACGCAACGTCTGGGAAAGAGGTGCCAGCGTATCTCCTGGCTTATCTTCCTCCATCACAAAAGGATGACGCGATGGCGCACCAGAACGCGGTAAACAGGCACCATGTCAATGATGCCCATTGTTACCCAAAATCAAACTTCTCGACGAATCGCCGTTGGCCGTGTTAGGGCAGGAATAGGGTATCTCTGCTGGCCTTCAAATCTTTTCCAAAAAGAGACTACTCTCCCGACCGGATGAAGATGGCGTTTTCAATTCGTTCGAATGCGTTGGTGTAAATCCTGACGTCCAGAATCGGGGTATCCTGCCGGCTGTTCTGGCCTTGGGCGGAGGACGATTGTCTGGTCGTCACAAAATTCAATCGCACCCGGGTTCTGTCTCCGATTTCTTCCAAGAACGCGGTTGCCACCGTCTGTTCGACCCGCTCAGTCATGGTGTTTTGACCCCCCATTGCCCCTAATACGCCGATGAAGATGTCCGCGCCGCTTGTCCCATCCTGTGCGGCACTTTCCGCATTGATGAATCCGGTGGTCAGGTCTGCGCCTTTGATCGTGTACCCCAGATCCTGAAAGACCGAGACGACGCTGGCGAACACGATCTTTTTGGGAGATTCATATTCCCGCGTCTGGAGGCTCTGAATTTCCAACGGCGTCATGGGAGGTTTCTGTTGTTGTGGAGCAACGCAGCCGGTAACGGTGAAAGCTGTGACAATCAGCACCACCCATATGTTTGTCCGAAACACGCTCACGTGTCCTCCTGCGGGATGTCTCAAGGTGGTCGATAGAAACGCCTGTCGATTGCTGCTGCTCAGAACTTGGACGTTCGGCTTCGGAAGTCATTCACCACGTCGTGTTCATCGAATTTGATGATCAGGGTAATCATGCTCGAACTGCTTTCGAACCCGGATGACCGTGAGTTTTGGCCGGCGAGAATGATGGTCCAATAGCCTGATTGGCTTGAGGATTGAGAGACCTGCGCCGCTCGCTGGTACGTCCAGACTTCGCGTCCCGCTCCGTCACGGGTGGTGATGTTCGGTGACCCAAAATGTTCCAGGACCTGCGCTTTCGTCGTCTGGCCGACGATCAGGTTCATCTGGACGTTTCCCTGCGTGAGCTCCGAATTGCGCTGGGTTAAGGGTTGAGGAGGGTCCACACATGCGCCCAAGGTCATGGCGATGATAAGGATGATCGGGAGTTTATAAATGTGTACCATCATTTTCTGCATATCTCCCCGTTCGAGGCCCGTCTTCACGCCTATTGTCGATGGTGTTACCTCTGGTGGGGAACACCGCTTATCGTTTGTCACGCTTATGGTGCCGAAGCCGGGACTCGAACCCGGATGGGTTGCCCCACACGCCCCTCAAACGTGCGTGTCTACCAGTTCCACCACTTCGGCATGACGGAATTATAGGAAGGAGTTCGAATGGTTGTCAATCAATGGGACCTTCGGTACAATTAGCAAATTATACTGGTGTTGATCCAAGCTTTGTTGATGTCTGATTCTTCTCACCACACGCCCGATTCTCTCCCCAGCAAGGTCGCGGCATTTTTTGATGTCGATAATACCTTGATTCCCGGTCAATCCATTGAAATCCATTTCGTCCGGTATCTGTGGAAAACCGGCCTGTTATCCAATCGCGTGTTGGTCGATAGCGCACTCTATTTACTCTTCAATATTCTCGAACTTTCCCTGAGGCCTCTACGGGAACGAAAGATTTACCTGACCAATAAGCGACCGGAAGGCATCGAGCCCTTGGCGAAATGGTTTGTGCGGTCGGAGATTTGTCCTCGACTGTCCCTGCAAGGCACCGCGGCCTTGGCCCAGCATCAACAGGCCGGCCATCAGGTGGCCCTCGTCAGCGGTACCCCGGAGTTCCTGATCAAACCCCTGGCGCATTATCTGGACGTCCCAAACGTCCTGGCGGCACAGTTGGAAACCAATGAGGACGGCTACACGTGCCGGGTCCTGTCGCCCTATCCGTACGGTGAAGGCAAGCGGCGCCTGCTTCAGACGTTTGCGGACAGTCATGGCGTGGACCTTGCGCAAAGCTATGCGTATGGCGACAGCCCGGGCGACATTCAGGCGTTGGAGTCCGTGGGGCACCCACTCGTGGTCAATCCTATTCGCGGGATGGCGAGGATTGCGCGCCGGCACCGGTGGCCCACGACCGTGTGGGCGTAACGTCCGACGCGAAGTCATGAAGAATGCGTGCAAGCCATGACGACGCGAATTTCCGCCTCTCCGTCCACCCTGCGCGTCACGGAAATTTTTCATAGTATTCAAGGGGAATCCATCCGTGCAGGAGAACCGTGTGTGTTCGTCCGCTTGACGGGCTGTCCCCTCCGATGCACCTGGTGTGATACGGCCTATGCGTTTTATGGAGGCACCGACATGCATCTGGAAGCTGTCGTGGATCAGGTCAAAGCGTACGGGTGTTCGTTGGTCGAGATTACGGGCGGGGAGCCGCTGGCTCAACCCGCGGCGTTCGAGTTGATTGCGCGTCTGTGCGATGAACGCTTTGAGGTGTTGATCGAAACCAGCGGAGCCATCGACGTGACTCCGGTTGATTCACGGGCGAGCGTCATTCTGGACGTCAAGTGTCCCGGCAGTGAGATGGACGACCGCATGCGCTGGGACAATCTGCGCCATCTCCGTCAGAAAGATCAGGTGAAATTCGTCATCGGCGACCGCCGGGATTATGAGTGGGCCGTCGACGTGGTCAAGCGATACCGACTCACGGAGACGTGTCCCGTGTTGTTCAGCCCGGTATTTGCCACGGAAGGGAACGACGATCGGTGTTCCCTCCTGCGACCATTGGCGGAATGGCTGCTCCGGGACCGCTTGCCAGTGCGCTTGCAGGTTCAATTACATAAGTTTATCTGGGATCCCGACACGCGAGGGGTCTAGCAGGATGTTCAAAAAAGCCGCCAGCTTCGTTCAGGAGGGAGAGGAGAGTCGCATGAAGTGTCAGGTCAAGGAAGGTCAGCTTGTCCGGGAAGCCACGGACGTGCTCGTGGTCGGTGTCTATGAAGACGAGAGCACGTTGTCAAAGGCCCATCAGTCGTTGGATCAGGCGTTGGGCGGACAACTCCGGGAGTTGCGAAACAATGGAGAGTTTTCAGGCAAGAACCAGCAATCGGCGTTGATTCATACGCGAAAGGCCCTGCCTGCCAAGCGGGTTCTGTTGCTGGGATTGGGGAAGAAAGACGAGGTGACCCTGGATCGCGTTCGACAGGCCATGGGCACCGCGTTCAAAAAGGTTTGGCAGACCGGGGCGCAAACGTTTTCCTCGCCGGTGTTCGGAACCGATACCCTCAAGGTGCCTGCCGCCGATATTGCCCAGGCGATGGTGGAGGGAGCCGTCCTGGGAGGGTACCGGTTCACGCACTATCGGTCTGACGATGAGGAACCGTCGAAAGCCGTTCGGGCCATGACCCTGTTGGCGAACCGCTCGAATCAGGTGAGTGGACTGAAAACGGGGGTTCGGCGGGGAGAAGCCAGTGCCAACGCCACGTGGTTCGCACGTGATTTGTGCAATCACCCGGCCAACGTGATGACGCCCTCTCGCGTGGTGCAGGAAGCGCAAAAGATTGCCGAAGACTCCGGCGTCACATTGACGGTGCTGGAGCGCAAGGACCAGGAGAAATTGGGAATGGGCGGGATGGTGGGCGTCTCACGTGGGAGTCAGGAGCCACCGAAATTCATCGTTCTGGAATATTCGAGGGGCAGAAAGAAGGACCGGCCCATCGTGCTCGTCGGGAAAACGATCACGTTCGATTCCGGCGGTATTTCGCTAAAGCCTTCGGAAAACATGGAACAGATGAAGGCGGATATGACGGGCGGGGCAGAAGTGCTGGGGGCGGTCCGGGCTGCGGCGCAACTGCGTCTGCCCATCAACGTCGTGGGTATCCTGCCGGCCACGGAAAACATGCCGGGCGGCCGAGCCACCAAGCCGGGGGATATCCTGCGCATGCTCAACGGCAAAACCGTGGAAGTACAAAATACCGACGCCGAAGGACGATTGATTTTGGCTGATGGGCTGGCGTATGCCGCCCGGTTCAATCCGCGATGTATCGTCGATATTGCCACGTTGACCGGAGCGTGCATCGTGGCCCTGGGTCAGTTTGCGATCGGGATGATGGGCAGTGACGATGCGCTCAAGGCCGGCATGAAAAAAGCCGGTGAGCAGGCCGGTGAACGCGTGTGGGAGATGCCGCTCTGGGAAGAATATTTCGAACAACTCAAAAGTGACGTGGCGGACATGCGCAACATCGGCGGCCGTGGAGGGGGCATGATTACAGCCGGCATGTTTTTGAGCAAGTTTGTCGGCGATTGCCCTTGGGTGCATCTCGACATTGCCAGCACCGATTGGAGTTCGTCCGAGCGTCCGTATATCAGCAAAGGCCCGACGGCCATCGGCACGCGACTATTGGTGCAATGGTTGATCAATTGCTCGGGTCGATAGGGAATCCACAGCCTCTACCTCCCCTCGCCCCTCCTTACAAAGGAGGGGAACCGGAGAGATGGCCTGAGTGAGTCATCATGCCCTCGAACAGGAAGTGAGTTCTTCATGACCATTCGAGACACTGTCGGGCAACTCTTGATGGTGGGGTTTGAAGGGACCGAACCCTCCCGGGAATTTCTCGATTGGTTGCAGGAATGTCGGCCGGCCGGCGTCATTCTCTTTTCGCGTAACCTTGTGGATCCTGAACAGGTGGCGCGACTGACCAATGCCCTCCAGGAGCATGCGCCCAACCCTCCCTTGTTGATTGCCATCGATGAAGAAGGAGGCGAGGTGTCCCGCTTGCCCCGGGGCTTTACGACGTTTCCCGCCGCTTCCAGAGTTGCGGCGTGTCACGCTCCGGACGCGGCCTATGAAATGGCGAAGGTAACGGCCCAGGAACTGCGGGCGGTCGGGATCAACATGAACCTCGCGCCGGTCCTGGACGTGAACAGCAATCCGGCCAATCCCATTATCGGGGATCGTGCCTATGGCACACAGCCCGAACGGGTCTGCACGTATGGCTTGGCCGTGATACAGGGATTGGAGGACAATGGCATCATCCCTTGTGGCAAACATTTTCCCGGGCATGGCGACACCACGACGGATTCCCACCACGTCCTGCCCGTGGTGGAGGCCGACCGCGCGCGACTCGACGCCGTGGAACTGGAACCCTTTCGACAGGCGGTCCGCCGGGGACTGCCCGCGATCATGACCGCGCACGTGCGCTACCCGGCGCTCGATGCGGAAGCGCCGGCGACGCTGTCCCGATCCATCCTTACCGATCTGTTGCGGAACCAGTTGGGTTTTGAAGGCGTCACGGTCACCGATGATATGGAAATGCGCGCGATTCTCGACCATCAGTCCATCGGGGAAGCCTCGGTTCGAGCGGTACAGGCCGGTGCCGATATGGTCGTGATCTGTCATCAGCAGGAACGGCAACGGCAAGTCGTGTCAGCCATTGAGCAGGCCCTCGAACGAGGTGACCTTTTGTGGGAGAGACTCACGGCCAGCGTGGCGCGCATACGGGCCTTGAAAGAAGAACGTCTCGGGCCGTTCCAACCCGTCGATCCGTCGCGGGTCGCGCAAACCGTTGGTCATCCGCGGCACAAAGCCTTGTTGGCGAAGATTCAAGATGGCAGCCGGGTTCACGACGTTGAACGAAGTTGAACCTGTGCCGGTATCGTGTTTGTACGGAGGAAAGCATGGGGTTGAAAAAAGGCGATATCATCGATGAGCACAAACGCCACCCGGAGAGTTGTGGCTTGATGATCAAAGTCATGGCCGGTGGCGCGGGTTTTGAAAAAGTCGTGTGCTGCGGGCACGAATTGACGGAAGAAGACGTGACCCCGGCATTTACACGCGGCCGGGGACGGAAACGCGGGACACTCCCGCCGGCCATACTTTTGGATGAGAAAAAACTGTACCCGGATTCCTGTGGCCTCCGTGTCATGATTATGGATGGAGGAGAAGGGTTTCAGGAAATCAGGTGTTGCGGTCATTCGCTCAAGCTCAATGCGATGAGAGAATTCAAATACGGCGAAGAACAGCGAGGAGCGATGCCCGAAACGGGGCCGGCCGGTCACGCCTGAAGGCCATTGTCAGAGTTTTCAATGACAGGCATGTTTGTTCTATACTTTCAAGATAGTAAAGCCTATAATACTATTCACTTAACCTATCAATTTCATAGACTGCTCTATGCACTTCTTGGGCGGTAGATGAGTCACATCCGTAACCCTCAGGCCGTTGTAAGTCACGGGACCGAGAACCGCTAAACGTTGTCTGCGGTTTTCCATTTATCAACAAAACCAAAACACAAAGGAGTAAAAGAGATGGCAATCAGTGACCAGGAAAAAATTGGGTCGGTGAGAAGCGCAGTCGATTTGGCGATCGTGGGGGATAACATAAACGATATTGCGGATTTCACGGTTGAGAAATATGAATTCAAGAATGACGCGAGTCTTTCTTCCGAGACGCGTGAAGCAGGAGTCGCCAAGATCAAGGAAGTATTGTGGCAGCGAGTGGAAGAATTGAAAAAGCGGCGCATGCAGGTTCTGGCGGAAATGTTCACCCTGGCGGAGAGGACGCTTGACGAAATCATCGATAAGGGGAAATAGCATCTGTTCAGTCTCCACAGAGACCAGGCTTTGGACTGGCCAGTGTCAATGAGGGAACGACCGTCGAGGGAAAGGCTTTTCCTGTGTTTAACTCACCGCTGTTCTCTGCGTTATTTCCGTAAATAGATCTGTCCCTTACGCTCAAGAAGACTTGAGACAGGCTGGTTACCGAAGAAGCGTTCATGCACTTGAGGGACCGGGCCACTAAACTCGTGGTCTGGCCCGCATGAATGGCTTCGCGGAGCCAGCGGGCGTACCGACCGATTCCCAACATGTCAGCCGCTGGCAAGGCTGTCATGCCCAAGCTCCAGCTTGTTTGTCTCGCCCTGAATGGGTTGTTTTTTTCGTCTCTCTATAATATTCTAAACTGCACTATTTGACCTTGAGCCTGGTCCAAGACAGGCAATCAGCGGGCTTCCGTTTCTGGCTGCAGAGCGCATTAGAGACAAACATGAACAAGTCTGAAAACCCTGTTGCTATCGTAGGGTACAGTTACCGCATGCCGGGCGGAATCCGCACCGACGACGACTTCTGGCGGCTGCTGAGCGAACGCGAGATCGTGCAGGAGCCGGTAAATGAGCGCTACGGCCAAGGCTACCGGCCAATCGGCGAGTTCTCCGGACCGGGTCGGTTTGCCAGCCCGTACGAAGGGCTGCTCACCGAGCAAAGAGAAAAGCTCTTCGATCGTAGCCTCTTTGCGATGTCGCATCGTGAAATGCTGACAGCCGATCCGCACGTGCGAATGCTCCTGACCTGTACCTGGGAGACCTCCGAGCGGGTTGGCTGGGATTTGCAATCGTTGCGCAACAGCCGCACGGGCGTGTTCGTCGGTGCGCAGGTTCCGGCGACCTCCAACTGGCGCGCGGCGCACGGCGCCAATGAGTTTTCCATCGCCAGTATCAGCCTGGCCATGATGGCCAACCGTATCTCCTACCACTTCAATCTGATGGGGCCGTCGCTCGCCTGCTGCACGGCCTGTTCCGCTGGCTTGACGGCCTTGCACACGGCGTTGAACGCCCTGCGCTACGGCGACTGCGAACAAGCCTTCGTCGGGTCGGTCACTTATCTGGGATCAGCCCGGCTCAGCGCAGGCTTCAATGCCTTGGGCGTGATCAGTCCGGACGGCCGGTGCCACTCCTTCGACGCGGACGCCAACGGTTACATGCGCTCGGAAGGAGCGTTCGTCTTTGCCATCAAGCCCCTGGCGGCAGCCGAAAGAGACGGAGACCCCATCTACGCCGTGATAGAAGCAACGGCAGTGAATGCGGCCGGTGCGGCCGACGGCACCGAGGGCTTGGCTCAAGGGCGTTACATTACCGCGCCTACCCGTCATTCACAGGTTGAGTTGATGCGCATCGCCTGCACCCGCGCCAATCGCGCGCCCCAGGATTTTGATTACATCGAAGCCCATGCGACCGGGACCGTGGTGGGTGATCGCATCGAAGGGAATGCCATCACGGAGGCGTTCGGCGGTGTCAACCGCCAGGTTCCGCTACGGGTTTCCAGCGTCAAGAGCAACGTGGGGCATATGGAAGCCGCCGCGTTCCATTGCGCCTTGCTCAAGGTCATCCTGATGATGCAGCGCCGCACGTTCGCGCCGATCTCTAAGAATTTTCTGGTGCCGAATCCGGAAATCGATTTCGACAGGTGTCCCATGCAGGTGCAGACGACCTGCGAACCCTTTCCCGAATATCCGGTCGTGGTCGGCATCAATTCGTTCGGCTTTGGCGGGGCCAACGGGCACTGCGTGGTGCGGGAGTACAGCCCGGCGCAACCACGGATCTGGTCGGTGGCGCTGGCGCCGGAGTCGGGCTTCATGATTCCCCTGTCGGCGCGTACGTCCGGGGCGTTGGAAAAGAGCGCGCGACAGTTGCGCGAGACTCTCGACAAGCAACCGATGGATCTCTACACGCTGGCCGGCAATCTCAGCCGCCGCCGCACCCATTTCGCCACACGGACGGCCTTTGCGGTGCACACTCAGGAGGAATTGATCGAGGCACTGGACGTCTTTGAGAAAGACCCTTCGCCAATTACCACGGTCGGTGAGGGGAAGCCACGGCTTGTGATGGTGTTCTCAGGACAGGGTACGCAGTGGGCCGGTTGCGGTCGCGGGCTTTACGACGCCGATCCCGTGTTCCGCCGCGTCATCGATGCCATTGAGGGCCACTGGCGGGAGCACTCGGAAATTTCGTTGCGCGAGGCCTGTTTCTCGGCCACGCAGGAGGCGCTCGACGAGTGCGAGTTGGCCCAGCCCGTCACGTTCATGATCCAGTGCGCCCTGGCGGAATTGTTCAAGACGTGGGGAGTGTATCCGGACTGCGTGGTCGGTCACAGTTCCGGCGAGGCCGCCGCCGCTTACGCCTGCGGGGCGCTGTCGCTGGCGGAAGCCACGCGCCTGATTTTCCATCGCGCCACGTTGCAACAGCGCGTGGCCGGTTCCGGTCGCATGCTGGCGATCGGCCTTGACCGGCCGGGCGTGGAGCAGCTGCTCGATACGCTACGTCTTCCATTTCGGGACGGGGAAGACCGGCGGGTGGAGATCGCGTGCGAAAACGCGCCGGCCAGTACCGTCATCTGCGGGAAAGAGGTTGCCTTGCGGCCCGTCATGGAGGAATTGGACCGGCGCCACCTGCAGAATCGGCTGCTTCAGGGGAACATCGCTTTTCATTCCAGCGCCATGGATCCGCTCAGTGACGACGCACATGTGGCCCTGTCTTTCCTGGACGAGTGCGCCTTCGATGCCGAAGTGCCGCTCGTGTCTTCGGTGACGGGACAGACGACTCAACGGTTGGACAGCGCCTACTGGTGGAAGAACATCCGCCAGACCGTCCTGTTTGCCGCGGCGATCGAAACCGTCAAGCGGGAGTACCGGCCCGACGTCTTTCTGGAACTCGGGCCGCACAGCGCCCTGCAATCCACCCTCGCCCAGTGCCTGGAAGACTGCGCCCCGGTCCCCGCCTGCATTCCGACGCTGCTAAGAGACACTGATGTCTGCCTCAGCTTCAAGCGGGCCTTGGGCGCTCTGTTCAGGACCGGCTTGGACTTGGACTTTGCCGCCCAGTACCCCCGTCCCGAGCCGGTCGCCCATCTGTTGCCCGGCTATCCGCGCGACGAACAGATCACGGCCGACGAAATGAGCGACGACGAGATGTTTCTGCAACAAGGCCAGTACGCCCACGGTCCGTTGATCGGCCACCGGGTGCCGTGCGACCACCTGCTGTTCGAGGCGCGGCTGTCGGAGCGGGATTTTCCCTGGCTGGCTGAGCACCGTGTGCATTATGCCTCGATCATGCCGGCGGCCGGCTACATCGAACTGATCCTCCAGGCGTTCGGGGGCGTTCCGCTGTACGTGGAAACGCTCGAGTTCCTGCAGCCGTGTCCGATTCCCAAGACGCCGGTGCGGCTGCAGACCGCGTTGTTTCCGGTCGCCAACGCACCTGACGAATTCACCTTCACCATCTCGTCCCGGTCGTACGACGTCGAGTCAAAGAGCGAACTGCACTCCCGCGGCAAGGTGCGCCTGGTGCGCGCAGATCACCCGGTGAACGTACCGCTACGGCTGGCGGATATCGACACCGCGTCGTTCGAGCCCTACTACTTCGTGGGTGAAAGCGACTTCTACGAGCGCATCGACGCCAGCCTCGGCGAGACCTTCCAGTACGGTCCCTACTTCCGGAACATCCAGCGCGTTCTGTGGGAAGGCGACACGGCCGACTATCTGTTCGACGTGGAGATGGATGAGAGGCTGTGGACGACCGGTCGCGAGGAAGGGTTCGTCGCCAACCCTGCGCTGCTCGACGGCGGGCTGCAGATCTTCCTCTACCATCTGCTGCGCGCGACCGACATCTTCGCCATGCCGCGGCGCGCCCAAGGGGTGACGTTCCTGCGCCCGCCGACCGGACCGCGTCTCACCTGCTACGTGAAGAAAGCCAAGGACTGGGCGGATGTGAACGAACTGGGGCAGTTCACGGAACGGCGCGGCGAGCGGTCCGGTGGCAGCATCCGGTTCTACGATGGCGCCACGGGCGACCTGGTTTTGTGTATCGACGCCTATGTCTCCTTCAACTCAAACCCACGCTGGAACGAGCTGCCGGACAGCAAGCACGTCGTCTCATGGCAGCCCAAGTTCGTGCCGGACGCGGTTACTGCCCTGCACCGCCTGCCGGAGGGTGAGATCGAACCGGCGGCATTGATCGCCGCCTTGGAGCAGCCCGGCACCGGTGACCGCTATGCCTGCCACGTCGCCGAGATCGCGGGCGCACGTCCTCCTGAGCAGACCATCCTCAATCAATGCTTCGACTACCTCGGCAGCGCCGGGGCACAGACCGAGTACTGGCTGCTCGGCGACACGCAGGAACAGGTGCGCGCACACTACGACGCGTTTTCCAACCGCGATGCCGCCCTGCGCTTTGCCTGCCTCGACCTCGCTGCGGAGCAGGCGCCGAATCTGGACACCGGCCTGCTGCGGGCACACGCCGCCGAGATTCTCTTGCTCCATGGAGACGCCACGCCGTCGGAGACGGAGCAGTGGGGCCTGCTGCGGCGCCTGGCGGTCCCCGGCGGCCTGGCGCTGGTCGTGCATCCCGACGGCGCGGCGATCGAGCCGGGCACCGGCTGGAAAACGGTACGCGCCGGACAGCACACCACCCTGCTGCAGGCGCCCCAGGCTGTGAATACTTCCGAACCGCGGGAACTGCCCGGGCCCCGCTGGGTGATCGGCGAGCCGGACAGCTTGGCCGCCGAATGGCTGGCGTTCCTCAAGACGTCCGAGGCGCACGCCGTCCCTTACGCGGACTTGGCAGACGACCGCATCGGCGCGCTGGCCAATTGGCCGAAGGCGGCCGACTTACAGGCAATCGACTTCTTCTGCGGCGCCGATCCCGACGATCCGACAGGCGAAAAGCTGGTGGCGCGCCTGGTCGCCTTCGTCAAGGCGCTGATTCCGTATCGGGTGGCGCAGGCGCGCTGTTCCTGTCGCTTGACCGTGGTGACACACAGCGCCGCGTTTGAAGTCGCGGAGCCGCGTGCGAGCGCCGTGTGGGGAGCGCTACGCGCCATCGGCCAGGAGGTCGACGCGGACGTGGGCACGGAATCGCAAATCGAATTTCGGCTGGTGGATCTGGACGCCGCCGGGGACCTTGAGACCTTGGCCTGGCTCGGTGCGTGCGACCTGCGGGAGCGCGAGCTGGCGATCCGCCGCAACCGGATATGGGTGCCGCGGCTGACCAGTATCCAGGAGCGGGGTCCGCTGGTGCCGGCGGGTGAGGAAGCCACCTACCGGCTGACCCTGGAAAATCCGGGACAGATCGGCGGCCTGCAGATGACGACCTGCGAGCCCGCATCTCTGGGGCCGCACGACGTGGAGATCGACGTGGCAGCCGCGGGGCTCAACTTTCGCGACGTTATGGTCACGCTGGGATTGCTGCCGTCACTCTCCTACGAACGCTCGGCGCTGGGCCGCACGGTGGGGGTGGAGGCCA
Organism: Nitrospira sp.; assembly: GCA_011523385.1. Taxonomy (GTDB): domain Bacteria; phylum Nitrospirota; class Nitrospiria; order Nitrospirales; family UBA8639; genus Bin75. The sequence continues at coordinate 101,642 of WTGX01000017.1, forward strand.
GCGGGATCGTGCGCCGCACGGGCGCCGCGGTGCATACCTGCCGCCCCGGCGAAGCTGTGGCCTTTACCCAAGGCGGCTGCATCGCCAATCGTGCCGTGGTTAAAGAATATCTGGTATTCCGCAAACCCTCGTCCCTCACCATGGAGGAGGCCGCGTCTGTCCTGTCGGTTTACGTCACCGCCTACTATTCGCTGGTGCATCTCGCGCGCCTGCGCAAAGGCCAGCGCGTGCTGATCCACTCCGCCATGGGCGGCGTCGGCCAGGCGGCGATCGCTCTTGCGAAGCACGCGGGGGCGGAGATCTACGCCACGGCCGGCAGTGAGAGCAAGCGCCAACAACTGCGTGCGCTGGGGGTGCGCGCGGTATTCGATTCGCACGCCTTCGACTGGTACGACGGCTTGATGGAGGCGACCGGGGGTGAGGGTGTCGACGTGGTGCTGAACTCTTTGGCCGGACGCCATATCGCCCTCTGCCTGGATGCGTTGCGGCCGGGAGGCTGGCACTGCGAGATCGGCAAGGTGGACATCTACGCCGACAATGCGCTCAGCCTGTGCGTGTTCCGGAAGAACCTGCGCTTCGCGGCGATCGACGTCGACCGCCTGATGAGCGACGATCCGGAACTGGCACGCGAATTGTCGCAGCAGTGCATGAACCTGCTGGATCAGGGTGCCGTGCCGTCGTTACCGATTACCTCCTTCGCCTACCGCGACTATGCCGAGGCGCTACGCCTGATGACCACTGGCCAGCACACGGGGAAGCTGGTTCTGAAAGCTCCGCCGGCCGCCGGTGCCGACCGTTTCCCGATTGTCGATCGGCGCCCGTTTCTCGACCCCGAGGCGACCTACCTGATCACCGGCGGATTGGGTGGATTCGGCAGGCTGTTGCTGCCTTATCTCGTGGCCGCGGGCGCGCGCCACCTCACCCTGATGGACCGCGATCCGCAACGCCGCCGCAGTGTCGACTGGGTCCGGAAGACCAGTGCGTTGTGGTATCTCTCGGAAGAGGTGGAGATCGCCATCGTCGCGGGCGACGTAGCGGACGAGGCGGACGTGCGGCGCTGTATCGCCGGATTGCAGCGCCCGCTGAAGGGCGTCTTCCATCTCGCGGGTGTACTGGACGATTGCCTGCTGGCGGACCTGACGACCGAATCGCTGTCCACGGTGTTTGCACCCAAGGCGCGTGGCGCCCTCAATCTCCACAATGCGACCGCCGACCTCGCCCTCGACCACTTCGTGCTGTTCTCCTCCATCGCCTCGACGCTGGGCAACCCGGGACAGGTCAACTACAGTGCCGCCAACGGGTTCGTGGACGGGCTGGCGGCCTTCCGCCGGCGCCAGGGATTGCCTGCGCTGTGCTACAACCTGGCCGCGGTCGCGGAGGCCGGCATGGCTTCGCGCAGCCTGCACGTGCTGCGCATGGCGCGGGCCGCGGGCATGCCTCCGGTCAGCGCCGATTTCGCCGTGACCAACCTCGATTACGCCATGCGCACGCTGGCCGACGGGGATCACCTGATTACCGCCCTGTTCTTCCGCCCGCCCTGGACAGTCGACTCGCCCGACTACCTGCGGAGCGGACGGGTGCTCAGCAACCCGGACGCGTTCGCGATCGATACCGGGGGCCAACTCACGCTGGATGCCGTGGTGGAGCAGATCACCGGCAAGGTGGCCGAGTTGTGCGGCCACAGCGAGGGCAGCCCGGAGGAACCATTGTCCAGCTTCGGGCTCACGTCGATTTCGGTCGCCGAACTGGGAGCGTTCATCCGGATGCAGTTCAACTATCAGGTCAGCGCCCTCGAACTGATGACGACGGCCTCCGCTCTGTCGTTGGCACAGGACATCATCCATGGGAAGAAGGACGTTCAGGAAGACCGGGTTGAGACGGGTACGGCCGGGCCCGAGGATGCTCCTCTTGCCGGCCGGCAGCGCATCTGCCGCACACCGTCGGCGTTTGCCAGCGTGCTGGAAGACCACTTTCCGCCTGGGGCCGGCGTTGAATCCGCCAACCCTGAAAACAGGGAGCGGGGAGAACGGTGCCATGCCTAATGCGCTTCTGGTGTATCCCGAATACCCTCCATCCTACTGGGGGATGCACTTTGCTCTGGAGATTTCCGGCTTCAAGGCGGCCTTTCCGCCTCTGGGTTTGCTCACCATCGCCGCGATGTTCCCGCCGGAATACGACCTCCACGTCGTGGATATGAACGTGACTCCCCTGGAGGACACGGATTTGGAGTGGGCCGATCTGGTCTGTACCTCCACCATGATCGTTCAGCGATACTCCCTGCAAACCGTGATCGAGCGCTGCAACCGGGCCGGCGTGCCCGTGGTGGCCGGAGGACCTTATCCCACTTCATACCATGAAGAGATCGCGGGCGTGAGCCATTTCGTATTGGATGAGGCCGAGGAAATCTTTCCCGAGTTTCTGCGGGCCTTGGAAACCGGCACGGCCAAGGCCATCTACCGGGAACCGCGCAAACCGGACGTGCTCCGGACGCCGATTCCCCGTTTCGACCTCATCGATCTGAAAGTCTACGACTCGATGTGCGTCCAGTTCTCCCGAGGCTGCCCGTTCGACTGTGAATTCTGCGACATCATCCAGCTCTACGGACGGATTCCCCGGACCAAGTCGCCGGAGCAGATGGTGCAGGAATTCGACGCCCTGTATCGGCTGGGGTGGCGCGGCCCGCTGTTTCTGGTGGACGACAACTTCATCAGCAACAAGCGAGACGCCTTGAAGCTGCTGCCGGTGCTGGCAGAGTGGCAGAAGGCTCGCGGGTATCCGTTTACCCTGTTCACGGAAGCGACGGTAAATTTGGCCCGCATGGAGGAACTGATGGATGCCATGATCGAGGCGGGTTTCAATTCGGTGTTTGTGGGCATTGAAACGCCCAATCCCGAGGCCTTGATCAAGATGAAGAAGGCCCAGAACACCAGCAAGCAGGACGAGGATTATCTGCTCCATTCCGTGCGCAAGATCCAGGAAAAAGGGATGCGCGTCGATGGGGGATTCATCCTGGGTGCGGACGGGGATGACGAGAGCGCGTTTGACGCCCAGATCAATTTCATCAGGGAAGCGGGCATTCCCATGGCCATGGCAGGCCTGTTGAATGTGCTGAAGGACACGGATCTGTATAAACGCCTGAAGAGGGAGAACCGGCTCTTGAATGAGACAACCGGAACCGGCGGCACAGTCATCGCCAATCTGTCCGGCGTCAACGTCGACCTCAACTTCAAGCCGGAGATGGATCCCGAAACCTTGTTCGAGGGCTATCGACGGGTCATTACGACCCTCTACGCCCCGACGCTGGAGAGTTACTTCACGCGCTGTCTGACGCTGTTCAAGCACCTCAAGCCAGTCCCGCACCTGCTCAAGTCCTCCACCCGGAACGCGCTTTTTGTGGCCATGATGTCTGTGCGCCGTCGGCTTTCCGCTGAGCAAATTCCGGCCTACGGGAGGTTCATCGCCAAAATCTCCAAGAATCACCCCCGTATGCTCCCTGAGGCGATCCGCTTGGCCGCCTTGGGCTACCACTTTGAAAAAATCACCCGTCAGCAGATTGCGATCCATGCCTTCCGGGAATTTCTGTCGGCTGAGTTGGAGAGATTCAAAGAAGTGGTGGCGCATCCCGGCCGGGACGTGGAAGCCATCAGGGATCAGCGGCAAGAGGTGTTCACGCGCGTCGAAGCTCGCTATAAGTCGATCCCCGAGGACTTTCGTTACCATGGAGACGGCATCGAGCCTGCGTTGGAAAGTTTCCAATTCGCCGTGAATGATCAGGTCGAGCAACTCACACACGCGGTGAGGTAAAAAATAATCCTGAATCTACACTAGTAAAGGAAAGAAAACATGACTCAAAGTTCCTCCGGCGACATAACGGTGGCCCCGCTCGCTGGTTCCCTGCCGCCGCATTGCCAGAAAGACGTCGAGACCCTGCGTCGATTCGTTCATGAGACGGTCAGCCGCGAGTCGCCGGCCGATCCTGTGTCTTCGTCTGAGTTCAGGGAGGTTCTGCTGACCGGGGCGACCGGATTCATCGGTCGTTTCTTCCTGCGTGACGTTTTACAGCAGACGACCGATCTGATAGCGCACTGCCTGGTTCAGGCCGACAACGTCGAGCATGGATTCGAGCGCGTGCGCGCCGCCCTGCAAGATGCTGAAATCTGGGATGAGGCGTTCGCACCGCGCATCCGTGTGGTAGTCGGCGACATCGGCCGGGTCCGATTCGGTCTGAACGTCGCGGATTTTACCAATCTCTGTCAGCGGATCGACGCCGTCTATCATCTTGCGGCTGATATCAAGCTCTCTTCCTCCTACATCGCCATACGTAAGGTCAATACGCTCAGCATTCGCAACGTGCTCGAATTGTGTTTGCGCACGCGCTTCAAGCACCTGTTCTTTGCCTCGACCATGGGTGTGTTTCCGCAGTATTTCTATTCCTTCGCACATGAATTCAAAGACCGCCTCATCGGCCACCAGATGCAACCGGATCTCGACACCATGAAGCGAGAGTTTCCGATTGGTTTGTTGGGCTACTCATGGAGCAAGCTAACAGCGGAGCAGGTCCTTCTGTTTGCGCAGCAGACCGGTATGCCGTTGGCGTTATTCCGGCTGCCGCATACTAATATTTCCAGTACGGGTTTCGTCCGGGCTAACGACTTGGCGGTGAGAATATTTGCCGCCGCGCTGGTGGCCGAAACCATTCCGAAAGGATTGACGTTTCGATCCGGACACGAGGCGGTCGATACACTGAGCCGAGCCTGTACGGCCATCTCCTTGAATCCCGAACGGCGTTTCACCATCTACCATTGCTGCAACCCGCAGCTCGAGCATTACGACCTCGAATTCGCCGACTTCGGGACCTATCTGCCCGAGGTTCCCTACGAGTCGTTCAAGCGCGCCTGCCAGGCCAGTGAGAACTCACCGCTTCACGGACAATGGGCGGTGCTCGATCATTTTGCGAAATATTGGTTCAGCCAAGACAAACCGCAGGACAGGTTTCCCATTTCGGACCGTGCTCTCCGGGAGGACTGCCCGCATCCGATCAAATGGCCGGGTGTGCTGACCAAGCTTCGACACTCCTACCAGTGGGTCATGAGCCATCGGTGGCAATGGCCCCATCCCGTGTCACGGGGCCGCCTGGATTTCGCCTGCCTGATCGACCAGGCTAAACGCTACGCTAAAGACAATGGCGTTTCATTCGAATCGGCATATCCCGCATGGATGCGTCGAAACCTGGAGCAATTGGTTCGCGCGGTGCAAACGTCCGAGGTCAAACTTCTGGAGGACAAGCTTCCTGGACTTGTCTTCGACTTCAGCCGTCTTTTGCGGAAAAACGCCGCGTTCGCCCGTGAACGACAACAGTATCCGGAGATCGAGCGGGAGGAAATCACGCGTCCAGTCTTCATCGTCGGGATCAATCGTACCGGCACGACCTACCTGCACCGCCTGATGGCCCATGACAAGCGGTTTTGGGCGCTACGGGGCTACGAGTTCACCGCGCCGATTCTGTCAAAGGAGGAATACGCCACGATCGGCGGTACACCCGACGATCCTCGCCGGGCACGGGTCGAGGAAATGCTCAACTCATCCGGGGTCGTCGAGCTCTTCGAGGGCGTTCACCACTTCGACGTGAACGAACCGTCGGAAGATTTCCCGATCTTGACCATGGCCTTCGGCTCATGGACCTCCATGGTTCGATTCCACATCCCCGAATTCGGCCGCTGGCTGGCCGCCACCGGTTCACAGCATGTCTACGCCTACCACCGCCGCATCATGCAAAGTTACACTTGGCAGCGCCGGCAACGTCAGCTTGGACACCAGGGACAGTGGCTGTTCAAAATGCCCTTTCACCTTATGGAATTGGAAACCCTGGTCAAGACTTACCCTGATGCCCTATTCATCCAGACCCATCGCGAACCCACGCAATTCATGGGGTCCTGGAGCAGCTTCGTGGAAAAGGCGCGCTCACTTTCCGTCCATCCGCAGCCGCGAGAAAGCCTCGGCGTCGAGCTTCTGGACTTCATGAGCGGCATGATGGAAAGAGCCGTGCATTTCCGGGAAACCCATCCCGAGTTGGAACACCGTTGGATGGACGTGAACTACGTCGACCTGATCGAGGACCCGTTTGGTGTGGTTCGCCGGATCTATCAACACTTCGGCTGGACTCTTGAACAGGCGACCATCGACGCCATGGAAGAGTGGCAATTCCGGCAAGCAGAGAAACGACGCACGGAGAAGCGGCATCGCTACGCCCTGGAGGACTACGGCCTCACCCCGGAGGCGGTCAACGCCGCTTTCAAACGCTATCGGGACTTTCTCACCACCCGCGGCATTCGGACATCCCGGGCATGATTCGGGTCTGCCGGATCCCGTCTAAGTCCAGTTCGGCTTTTCAACCTCCTGTTTATTCCCTCCGAAGCTGACGGCGGAGCCGTTGGACGCGCCTGCGGTTCACGCCCCAGTCCCAGATGCCGAACCGCGACGCCGAACGAATGTGGATCACGCGACCCGTGGGGCAGAGACGGCATTCCAGGTCATCGATGAAACCGAGCCGGGTCCGGCATTCCGCGTGGAGGTAGGTATCCGTCGCGGTGAGGACGACGGTGCGGGCCGTCCTGGAAACAAGGTCTTTCAATCGAGCGAAAGCCAGGACGGGATCACCCGACACGGTAAACGGTTCGACTCGTTGAAGACACATCGCGTCGTCCCGGCTGCAGACGCAACTGAACTGAAAACGAGGACAGGGGGAAAGTTGTTCGGACACGAATCATCCTCCCTGAAAGGCACTTGGGAATGTGCCGTGCGGCGTCGATGGTGCGACATTCTAGGCAATGTGGAAGTTCAAAGTCGAGTCACAACCGAACCAATTCAGAGGGCACAGATGTAGGGAGCAACGATCGTTGATCCCTATTCTCGTCTAGACATTCGGAACCGGAACAGCCAAAATGGCGGCCCATGCCGAATCAGAGAGGCTTCAGCCGTTTCGACGCGCTTGAGACGGAGTCGGGCAATGCCCGGGAGAACGTCCTGCGCTTCATCATCTGCGGCGATGCGGGCGACGGCAAGTCCGCACTGATCCGCAGCCTGCTTGACAATCTCCAGGCGGAACGCGAGCAGGGCATCACGATCGACGTGGCCTATCGCACGTTCTCGACCGGCAAACGTTCCTTCATCGTCGCCGACACGCCGGGGCACGAGCAGTACACGCGTACCCTGGCGACGGGCGCATGGTCCGCCGATATCGCGATCGTTCTCATCGACGCCCGCAGGGGCGTGACCCCGGAGACCCGCCGTCATACCACGATCCTCTCCCTCCTCGGGATCCGTCATCTGATCCTGACGATCAACAAGATGGATCTCATGGAGTGGTCCCAATCCATCTACGACGCGATCGCGGGGGTCTATCGTGACTATGCGCAACGGCTCGACTTCACTGATGTCACCTGCATTCCAGTCTCGGCACTGACCGGCGACAACATGATTGAGCCATCCGCCGCGATGGGCTGGTATCACGGACCGACGCTCCTTCAAGCACTCGAATCGGTCGACGTGGCAACCGACCGTGCGTGCGCGCCCTTTCGCATGCCCGTGCAAGGGGTCAACCAATCAGACGACGGGTCCCGTGTTTTCACGGGCACCATCGCATCGGGTCTCGTGCGTCCCGGCGATCCCATCCTGGTCTGTCCGGCGCACACGCCCTCGACCGTGAGTCGCATCGTTGTCCCGGAAGGCGATCTCGCATGCGCGCGAGCCGGTCAGGCCGTCACACTCACACTCGCCGCCGACATCGACGTGAGTGCCGGTGACGTCATCGCTTCGAGCAGCCATCCTCCTGGCCGTAGTGATCAGTTCGCCTGTCACCTGATCTGGATGCACGAGAATGCGCTGTTGCCCAAGCGCTCCTATCTGTTGAAGATCGGCACACACGTGGTGGAAGCCCAAATCACGGCTCTCAAGTACAAGCTTAACGTCGAGAGCTTGGAACACGTTGCCGCCAAGACGCTTGAACTCAACGAGATCGCCTATTGCAACATCGGTCTCGACCGGCAGATCGCCTTCGACCGTTACAGGGAACTCAGGGAGACCGGCGGCTTCATTCTGATCGATCGCCACACCCATGCGACGGTGGGTGCCGGCATGATCGATTTCGCCCTGCGGCGGGCGTCCAACCTGACCCGTCATCAATTCACGGTCGACAAACCGGCGCGGTCGGTTCAGAAGAACCAGAAAGCCTGCGTCCTCTGGCTCACCGGGCTGTCGGGGGCGGGCAAATCGACGACGGCAAACGCCGTGGAGCAGCGCTTGCACGCCTTGGGGCGGCACAGCTACGTCCTGGACGGCGACAACTTGCGCCACGGGCTGACGAGGGATCTGGGTTTTACCCAGGCCGACCGCGTCGAGAACGTGCGGCGTATCGCGGAGGTTGCCAAACTGTTCGTGGATGCCGGACTGATCGTGCTCGTCTCGGTGATCTCGCCCTTCCGGGATGAACGTCAAATGGCCCGCCGGATGATGGAGGAAGGCGAGTTCATCGAGATCTTCGTGGATGCGCCGTTGGAGGTCTGTGAGCGCCGCGACCCCAAGGGGCTCTATCGGAAGGCCCGGACCGGCGAGATCAAGAACTTCACCGGCATCGACAGTCCCTATGAGCCGCCCGAGAATCCCGACATCGTGTTGAAGACCGGCGAGCGAAGCGTGGATGAACTCGTGGATCAGGTCGTCGCCTATCTGCGATTGGAGGTCGAGCCTCCGGGGTCATAGGTACGGCGACTCTTTCAGCATGCCTCTGCCCCATCATGGCCTCGGCTTCCATTATCCAACAGGACAACCACAGGGGATTGTCCCTACCGCATCGCCTCGAATCCCCAAGGGAGGGATGCACGATCTTGCGTCACGAACCCCGGTATGGCAGTATGACCATCCTGGTCTGTCATGAGCTCACTTCCTGAATTTGTCGGTACGGTTCACATTTTTTTCGGGCCCTATCGGGGCAACCCGATCGGGTTGTATCTCCGAAAAGAGGGCGACTCCTGCTCCATCTCTCCGACCGTGTATCCGTGGAACCGGTTTGTGGGCGTAGGCGAAACCGCAAACAAGGCGGCAGCGGATTTCGATGCCAAATGGAAGGAAGGGGAGTTAGCCGCGGACATGTACTCCGGGCCCCATTGGGAAGGGGGGATCAAACCGGAAAAACCCAAACCTCCTCCGAAACCGGCGGTTCCCAAACCGGAAGCGGCAACACCCCCGGAAGCTGCAGTCGCTCCGAAGCCGGATGTCGGGACAGCACCGGCATCCCCGGCAACGACCGGCGAGCCGGCCTCTCCGGAACCAGCGCCAACTTCCGAAACAACACCTCCCCAGGCCATCCCTCCTGGCCCGAACCAACCGGCGCCGTAAGAGGCCACCCCAACATTTTAGCCATGTTTAAACTTTGTAGACTTTATTTATTTTTTTAAAAATTTGTAAAAATCAGCAAAAGTTTAAACTTTTCTCCCCGCCTTCTTTTCCTCAGCAAATGTCCTGGCAGCCCGGACCAATGCCGTAAAGAGACGCCGTTCGACGGGGTCCCGCTCGTAGAGGAATTCCGGATGCCATTGGACTCCCAGGATAAATGTGCGGTCAGGGGCTTCGATGGCTTCAATCACGCCGTCAGGGGCGACGGCGGTCTGCGCCAGGTTCGACGCCACTTTCTTGATTGATTGATGGTGGGAACTGTTCACGTCCATACGCGCTTTTCCGGCAATGCGACGCAACAGGGACCCCGGCGCAATCTGCACGGAATGCGAGGTCTTGGTCGCCGGATGGGAGGGAAGATGGTCGATGGGGGTCTTGAGTTGCGCCGCGATGTCCTGATACAGCGTGCCGCCCAGGGCCACGTTGATGGATTGCATGCCGCCGCAAATCCCCAACATGGGCACGTCGGCCCGGTACGCCGCTTTGGCGATCCCCAGTTCCATGGTCGCCCGCTCGCGACTCATGCGGGCAAACTTGTGCCGTTGTCGTTCCCCGTATAATTCGGGCGCCAGATCGGACCCGCTTCCCGTAACGAGGAGCCCGTGCACGTGGGCCACCACCTGACGCCAGCCGGCTCTGTTCGACAACAGGGGCAACACCACGGGAATGCCCCCGGCGTCTTCAATGGCCTTCATGTAGCGGGCGCGCAGAAAATAGGTCGGCTCTTTGCCGCCCATGTCCTTGCGGTTGCCGGCATTAAAGTCGGGTGTTACGCCAATGATCGGTTTGTTCATGACGCTTTCTTTCTAGCCCTCTACGGGAGGAATATCCAATTCGGCCAACACGTCTTGTTTGAACGACTGTCCGTCGCGTTGAATGGCCTGCTCAAGTTCCTCAGAAAGCTCGTCGTGCGAAAGCAGGGTCGTTTCCTGGCGAAGGCCTCCATCGAGCGCGAGTTGCAATTTGGCCTGACACAGGTATTGGAGCAAGAGGTCCTGGCCTCGTTGAAAATATTCGTCATAGTCCTCCGGTGGAAGATGGCGCAGGGAGTTCCGCAACCAGGATTCGAATTGCAGGAGGCGCTTGAAACGGGAGACGTCGGGTTGAGCCATCTCCACCACGAGCTGGATGCCTCCTTTCCAACTCCGCTTTTTGACGTTGAATACGCAATACAGAATATCGGCATGGGTTTCATGAACCTCGGGTCCGAAAAACAACGTGGTTCGATACCGTGGAATTTGGGGAGAGGACGAGGTAGACATCAATGACGATTCTACCACGTGTTGCACAAATGTGCTCTCCCTTGGATCAAGGCCGGGGGCAAGCACCACGGACAGGCACGGGGGGCCTGTCCGTAACGTGGTCGAGCAGGTTGACACGCTCCATCCCGGTCTTTACAGTAAACTCACGGAATACGTGGGCGTTTCTTTTCTGAAGGATGCACGATGTTCGGAACCCTGGGCTTTTCAGAACTGATCATCATTCTGGTCATTGTTCTGATCATTTTTGGAGCGGGGCGGCTTCCTCAAATCGGCGAGGGAGTCGGTAAAGCCCTGAAGGGGTTCAAAAAGGAAGTCAATGACGTTCCCCCTCCCGTAGAAGAACAGGAACAAAGTTCTCAGGCTGCCTTGCCCGAGCCTGCCCCGGAGGCTGCGGCTCAGCCCGGCGCTGCCCAGGGAGCGCCGGTAGCGGAGCCTGCGCCTCAACCCGTCACTCAGCAAGCCCATCAGCCCGGTCCCGAACGGACGCCGGGGACGTTAGCTGCGCAGGTGTACGGCGGTTTCAGTCCCGAAACGGTTCAACCGGCGTCTCAACCTGTTGCCGAGGCGGAGCCGGATGCCGCCTCCTATCAGGAACAGTTTGAACCGGTGACCATGGAGCAGCGTGCCGCGAATTCCGTGCCTCGTCCTATGGCGCAGTATCCGCCGGTTCCTTCTTCGGCCGCGACCACGCAAACCGGAAAACGACCGGCGGCCATTGTGAACAGGAAGGCCGTGGAACGTGTGCAGGCGCAACGTGCCGCGATGCAGGCCAAAGCTGCGAAGCCCCCAGCCGCCCCCGCCAGTGACGACCTGCAATCTCTGGGTGAAGGGTTGGGGAGTACCCTCCGAACCTTCCGCGAAGCCACGGCGGACGTGCGAAACGCGATTGATCCGGAGATGCGGACCATTCAAGCAGAACTGGAATCGGCGCAAAAAGAGGTTGAACAGTCTATTGAAGCGGCCAAACAACCTCCGGTCCCCAAAGATCCACCGCCAACCGCGTAACGGGACGGTGAAAAAGCCTGTCCTGAGCCATGTCGAAGGGCCTGTCCCGAATTGGGCCGAAAGACCTCTCCCGCACAACGACTCTTTTCTCCTGGCATTTTTTCTCATCGTCGTCTCCTTGAGTGCCGGGTGTCAGGCGGAAGCCCCTGTTGAGGACCCGCAACACGTCACCTCTCGTCTCGCCACCCTTCTCCTGGAGGAACCCTCCCGGGACGTTCGACGAACCGCTGCGCTTTCTCTCGGGAAAATCGGGCACGTCGCTGCCACCACGGCCTTGGTTAAGGCGTTATCCGATCCTGATCTCCAAGTTCGTGAGTATAGTGCCTGGGCCTTGGGACAGATAGGGGAAGACGTGAACGACAAGGCAGCGGTCCGCCTCGCCGGAATGTTGGCCGACCGGGACCGTTCTGTCAAACAGGCGGCCGCGCAGGCGTTGGGGAAAATCGGTCCTCGTCAACAAGTCATTGCCATCCTCACCCAAGTGTTAGCCGTCGGCGAGAGGGGCAGTCGTCGTGCCGCAGTTGACGCGCTTGCACAGCTTGAAGCCAAGAGTGCCTATCCGGCGTTGCGGGAAGCCCTGATCGATCAGGACCCGGCCGTACGACAGGGCGCCTTGGCGGCGTTGGGGGAGTTGGGCGACCGTCGGGCTCTCCCTGATTTTCGGGAACGGCTGCTGTTCGATACCGATCCGGGTGTGCGGGCTGAGGCGGCCTATCGATTGGGAAAATTGGGAGATCACCGCGAGCTGCAAGCCCTTGAGGAGGCAGCCCATGACGATGCTTCCCCGTTTGTTCGTGTGTGGGCCGACCGGGCAAAGGCCGGCATTGGTCCCGGTCCGACGGGTGGGGAGGGCGACACGGAAGAGTGACGGGAAAACCGCCTCGCAGGACCGGCTATTCGACCTTCGTGTCCACGAGAAGTCCGATGGCTCGACGAACAGGCTCACGGCCGCCCAGCAGCACCACGATGTCCCCGGCTTCGAGCACGGTTTTGTCCGAAGGGTTGGATTCCGTGACCCCCTCGCGCATGAAGGCGATCACGGACGCGCCGGTTCGCGGCCTGATGGCCAAGTCGCGCAGCGATTGACCCAGCGCGGGTGAATCCTCATCAATGCGGCAGGTTTCCACTTCCGCGCCTTCCAGCGTGCCGGACCGGAGATGATGCGCCAGTTCGGGCAGTTCGCCCCGGCGGAGCAGCGCATAGCCTTCCCGCCGGATTTGTTCGGCCTTCCCCAGGATGACGTTGTTGGGAATTTGAAACGACTGGAGCACCAGGGTTGAGATTTCAATCGACGTTTCAAATTCTTCCGGAATGATTTCACTCGCTCCAAGTTTGTGCAGCTCTTCGAGTTCTTTGAGATAGCGGGTCCGGACGATGATGTGAATCGACGGGTTCAAACTTTTGGCGAGTTGGACGATGCGTCGCGCCCCGAAGGGGTCGGACGTGGCCACCACGAGGACTTTGGCGTTTTCGATTTGGACCTGGTGCAGCACCGTCGGATTGGTCGCGTCGCCGTATTGAATGGGGACCCCCGTTCCGATTTCCAATTGCACCACCTCTCCCCGGATATCCAGGACGACGTAAGGTATCTCGAACTCTCGAAGAACGCGAGAGAGACTGCGGCCGTTCAAGCCGTATCCCACGATGATCACGTGATCCCTGAGTTTGAACTGGGCCGTTTCCGCGCGTAGCGACACGCGCCCGGGCAACCATTGGCGCAACCGCTGCACGGCTTCCGTCCGCCGCGCGATCTTGGGTGCCCATTGGATCAGGAATGGCGTGATGATCATGGTGAGGACCGAGACGGCGAGAAACATGTTGTAGGTTTCAGGGTGGAGAATCCCCGCGGTGAGCCCTTCTCCGGCGAGGATAAAGGCGAATTCGCCGACTTGGGCCAGGGCCACCCCGGCCAGGATCGCTGACCGAAGCGGTGCCCCCACCGCCAACACCGCCGCGGCTCCCGTCACGAATTTACCGATGACCACGGCACCGACTATGGCCATGATGAGCAGGGGATATTCCAGAATCACGCGCGTATCCATGAGCATGCCGATCGAGACGAAAAACAGGCTGTTGAAGCTGTCGCGAAAAGGGAGTACCTCGGCCAGGGCCTGGTGACTGTATTCGGATTCGGAGATGACGAGTCCGGCGATAAAGGCGCCGAGGGCAATGGATAACCCGAACAGGGAGGTCATCCACGCCGTTCCCATGCAGAGGACCACGATGGTCAGGAGAAAGAGTTCCCGACTTTTTGCCCGAACGATGTGCTCCAGGAGTTTGGGGACCAACACCCTGGCGGCCAGCACGATCAGGAACACCAACGTGAGCGATTGTCCGAGAGCCAACAGGATGCGCCCCATGCCTTCTTCCGAGCCGTGGGTGCCCAAGAACGGCGTCATGAGCATCATGGGCACGATGGCCAGGTCCTGAAATATCAGGATGCCGATCGTGGATCGACCGTGGAGGCTGTCGCTTTCCCCCCGTTCAGCCAAGGCTTTCAGGACGATCGCCGTGCTGCTCAGGGTGACCAGAAAGCCCCAGAAGATTGCGGAATTCACGTCGATATCCAACAGGTACGCGCCGACGACGAAAAAGAGCAGGACACTGAACATCTGGGCCGGCCCTCCCACGAAGAACAAGTTCTTGGAGGCCTTCAGCTTCGCCAACGAAAATTCCAGGCCGATGGTGAACAGCAGCAGCATCACTCCGATCTCGGCCAGCACGTGCACCTGTTCCAGGTCGGAAATGAGGTTGAGCCCATGGGGACCTACGAGCGCCCCGACGACCAGGAACCCCGCAATCGACGGCAACTGGAGTTTTTGAAAGAGGAAAACCACCGCGATGGACACGGAGAAAATGATGATGACGTCCCTGAGTGCGCTGAATTCATCCATCGTGCAGTCTCCGGGAAACGGAGGAAAGGAATGGAAATATGATCACCATACGTTGACCATGGGTATGAAAAGAGCCCACGCTACTCCCAATTTGTCATTCCGAGCATAGCGAGGAATCTCTCGCTCAGTGACCAAACGCCTCAACTACGAGATCCTTCGCGTTGCTCAGGATGACAACCTGGTCCGGAACGGCGGATTTACGAGCACAAGTCCTGAAAGAGCCAGGGAGTTTCCCGTGTTCTTCGTGCTTCGTAGTCTGCAATAGCCCGTTCACGTTGGAGGGTCAACCCGATTGAGTCCAAACCTTGCAACAGGCATTGTTTTCGAAACGGATCAATGGAAAATTGAAACGAGGATTTCTGGGGCGTGGATATCGTTTGCGCAGCCAGGTCGATGGTCAGTTCAAACCGGTCGTCGGCTGACACGTGGTCGAAAAGCCGTTGAATCTCTTGGGCGTCCAGCACGACCGGCAGGATGCTGTTTTGAAAGCAGTTGTTATAGAAAATCTCGGCAAAGCTCGGAGCCAGAATGGCGCGAATGCCATAATCCAACAGGGCCCAGGGCGCGTGTTCCCTGGAAGACCCACACCCGAAATTGTCGCGGGTGAGCAGAATGGAGGCATTGGCGTACTGCGGTTGGTTCATGAAAAAATCCGGGTCCGGGGACCCATCGGCGAGCTTGCGCCAATCGGCAAAGAGCCCCTCTTTCAATCCCGTCCGATGAATCGTTTTGAGATATTGCTTGGGAATGATCTGATCGGTATCAACGTTCACGCGATCCAGCGGAGCGACTCGTCCGGTATGGGTCGTAAAGGGTTCCATGGCAAGGTTTCCGGATCAGGCCCAATGACGGATATCGACGAAGTGGCCGGTCACGGCTGCCGCCGCGGCCATGGCCGGTGACACCAGGTGGGTTCGTCCGCCTTTGCCCTGACGGCCTTCGAAGTTCCGGTTGCTCGTTGACGCACATCGCTCACCGGGTTGTAGCACGTCGGCGTTCATGGCCAGACACATACTGCAGCCGGACTCCCGCCATTCGGCACCGGCCGCGCGAAAGACCGCATCCAATCCTTCGTCTTCCGCTTGTTTCTTGACCAGACCGGACCCCGGCACGACCATCGCCTGTACGCTCGATGCCACCTTCCTCCCTTTAAAATAGGAGGCGGCCAAGCGTAAATCTTCAATCCGCGAATTCGTACACGAGCCGATGAACACCCGGTCGATGGGGATCTCCACAATCGGGGTGCCGGGTGTGAGGGCCATGTAATCGAGCGCTCGTGCCGTCGCGTCCCGTGTCTCCACGTCGGCAAAGGATCGCGGGTCCGGGACCACGCCGTCCACCCCGGCCACCATGCCCGGATTCGTTCCCCAGGTAACTTGCGGAGCGATGCCTTCTCCCTGGAGCGTGACAACGCGATCATACGTGGCCTCGGGATCTGTGCGCAGCTTTTCCCAATCCTGGACCGCCGCGGACCAGAGTGAGGCGGAGGGAGCCATGGGACGGTCCTTGATATAGGCGAACGTGGTCTCGTCCGGAGCAATCATTCCGGCACGGGCTCCTCCTTCGATCGACATGTTGCAGAGGGTCATGCGGCCTTCCATCGACAAGGATCGAACCGCCTCGCCCGTGTATTCCACCACGTACCCGGTTCCTCCGGCGGTGCCGATGGTGCCGATGATGGCCAGGATCACGTCTTTGGCCGAGCAATGGGGCGAGACGAGGCCGTCGACTCGGATTTCCATGGTCCGCGGTCGTTTCTGGATGAGACATTGGGTGGCCAGCACGTGTTCGACTTCACTGGTTCCGATGCCGAACGCCAGCGCCCCGAAGGCACCATGGGTCGAGGTATGCGAATCCCCACAGACGATCGTCATCCCGGGCAACGTGAGCCCCTGCTCCGGACCGATGACGTGCACGATCCCCTGACGCACGTCGTGCATGGAGAACAGCGTAATGCCGAAGTCGGCGCAATGCCGTTCGAGCGTTTCAATTTGAATGCGACTCAAGGGATCCGCAATTCCCACGCTTCGGTCCGTGGTCGGCACGTTATGGTCCGGTACCGCGAGCGTCGCCCCTGGCCGGCGAGGGCGGCGTCCGGCGAGCTTGAGCCCTTCAAAGGCTTGCGGAGAGGTCACTTCATGGACCAGGTGGCGGTCGATATACAAGAGGGTCGTGCCGTCCGGCTCCTCGGACACCACGTGGGGCCCCCATATTTTGTCAAAAAGCGTTTGTGCGGCCATCAGGACCTCTCTTTGTGAGGAGTCAATATGGCCCATTGGGGACGTGGCGTGCAACCTCTCGGCCTTGGCGCCCGGACGGAATGGCGGCTCACCGCTCCCGTTGTCCTGCCTCTCCATGGACTTGGTCATCCATCTTCGCTACAATTCGCCCTTTCATTCCAACCCGAGTGCCCAGAATGGCGAATTCATAACGTGCGGAGCAGGTCACCGTCCGCGAGATTCATCAAACATGCTTGAAGAAGCCTTACTGTCCATCGGTCTGGTGATCGTCGTAGCCAAACTGGCCGAGGGCCTTCTCCGGCATTTCCGGCTGAACTCCATTGTGGCTTATACAGCCACGGGAATCCTGCTGGGACCGATTGCCGGAATCGTCGAGCCCACCAGTGAAATGCAGATCCTGCTGGGCATCGGCATCTTCCTCTTCTTCTTCCTCATCGGTCTGGACGAACTCGATATTTCCGGCTTTATCGCCGCCATCCGTGGCCGGTTCTTCGCCACCGCGATCATCTCGGTCCTCCTTTCCATGCTCGCCGCGCTGACCGTGACTTCCGATATGTTCTACGACTTCGGGCTGGACCTCACGTTCAGCGGTTCGCTGGCCCTTGCGGGGATTCTTTCTTTGACCAGTCTGGGCGTGGTCGCCAAGGTCCTGGTCGATGAAGGTTGTCTCAAGCAACCCATCGGAATCCAAATTTTCACCACCGCGCTGATTGCCGAATTGCTGACCCTGTTGTTGGTGGGATTCACCATAGGCGAGTACGTGTACCACTTGAGCTGGAAAAGTCTCCTCATCCTGCCGGTGAAGATTGCCGTCTTTACGGTGGTGACTTGGGTGTTGGCCAGCCGGGTGCTTCCGCCCCTGATCGTCCTGCTGAAGCGCTTCCTGCACGTGCCGCAACTTTCCTTCGGACTGATTTTGGGCGGGCTGTTTCTGACGGTCGTCGGCGCCGAGCATATGGGGCTCCACGGCTCCCTGGGGGCGCTCCTGTTCGGGGCCGCCCTGTCGAAACTCCCGTACCACGTACGGCGGGACGTCGTTCCCGGCATGAGAGGCACCGCCGAGGGGCTGTTCGTGCCCCTCTTTTTCGCTTCGGCCGGGTTACACCTCAGTTTGGCCTTCACGGAATTACCGGTGTGGACCATCGCGGCATTGGTGTTCATTCCCTTGGTTGGAAAATTCGCCGCAGCCTACACCGGCGCCTCCGTGGCCCGTTTGAAAATGCCCTTTGCTCTGGCCACCGGGCTGATGGCCAAAGGCGTTGCGGAAATGGCGCTTCTGCTGGTGCTTCTCGATATCGAGATGATCGGACACGACGTCTTCTCGTTGCTTGTGCTCATCATGCTCGCTTACATCCTGCTCACGCCGCTGGCCATCCGCGCCGTAGTCCACCGGGTGAAGCCGCTGGAACGGCTCACGCTGCCCGAATCGCTCCCGCCGTCGCTGGCCCGCTTTGCACTGGACGACATCACCGTTGCTGACATCCTCGACCGGACCCGCGCCTATCCTGACCCGGCGATGTCAGTGCGGGCTTTTGCCGACCAGTGGATTGTCCCCCACCAGCATGACTATGCAGTGGTGGAAAATGGCGAGCTTTATGGGATCGTGTCGTTGAGCATGATGCGATACCTGCCCAAGGAGTTCTGGTCCAAGACGCCATTGCGCAAACTTGCGCGCCCCAGAAAGCTGCACGCGTGGCCGGACGAACTGGTGGAAGACGCGCTGCAGCAAATGACGGAGCACTCGCTGACGGTGATACCGGTGAGGGACCGGGAGTCCCGGAAGTTCCTGGGCGTGATCAACATCCGGCAAATTCTGGAACTCATCACACGGGAAGCCACCGGCGAGTATTAACGCCACACACCTTATCTTGATTGGCTAAGAGATTGTTGACAATTCTCTGCAAATCAGAAACAATGCAATTTATAGAATTAAAGAGATAAGAGGGATTTCAATTACCTCCAGATAGGAAGATAAAATTGTCCGCTATGGATGAAAAAATAAAGAGGGAGGTAGTGCCCGAGAAGGACGTGGAGTCCGAGCCCTTGGACCTGGACGAGTTGGAAAAAATCGCTGGAGGCATAGGTCCGAGTATGTCGCCTTACTACGCGCCGGATGGCACGATTTTACCGCAGAATTAAGTTTGTTTGCCCCCTCATGACGTGAAGCCCACGCGGTTAACCCTCCATCTCTGCCATCCTGCTGTCCCATCGTTGCCTTAATCGGCCTTTTCCATTATAGTTTTCATCGAATACCAAAGTCTCTATCAGGTGATTGTCTCCGAGTTTGCAGTTTTTTCAAAACATACTTACATATCCATATCCTGAAATAAAAATGAGTAAAGACAGGATAGGTTGACTAGGTATTTACCCCCCCCCCACAACCCGTGGATCAACCCATGCTGAAATCAGCCTATGTTGAAGGGTATGCGAAGGCCCGCCTCTTCGATGAACCAGCGGCCGACAACTATATTCGGCATACCACCATAGGCGACCCTGTACTCGATCCGGTGATGGAGGAGGTCTCTTCGTTGCCTCCCGCCGACTTGCACCGGTTCATTGAGGCGGGGATAGAGCAGCAGGCGGACGTTCTCCGTAGTGCGCCGCAGGCCCTGCGCGATTTCTTCGACCATTTTGAAGAGCCTCCCTGGCTGGACTACCAAGCGTTTCGTCCGGGCATTCTGGTCTTCAATGAAAACGTCTCACTCATGCTCGTCGCTTTCGTGACGGGGGTGCTGGTGGAAGGCTTCTCGACGCTGATCGCCAAGTCTTTCAATATTACCAAGCGAGTAGCATCGAGCGACAGACGCCTCAAGCAGAATAACCGCCAACTGATGGAAATCTTTTACCCGGGGGGGTTGCGAAGAAACGGCGACGGCTGGAAGCTTTCCACGCGCGTGCGCTTCGTTCATACCCGTATCAGGAGCCTGTTGGCGAAATCCGACGATTGGAAGCATGAAGCATGGGGCACGCCGCTGAGCGCGGCGCACTTGGGGTTTGCCATCTCCGTCTTTTCCAAGCGCCTGCTGGATTATTCGGAACAGGTGGGCGCGCGTTTCAGCGAGGAAGAAAAAGAGAGTGTGCTTGCCGTGTGGCGCTATGCCGGTTTTCTCATGGGGATCCCCGAGACCATCCTCTATACCGACGCCGCGGAGGCGGACAAGATCTACCGGATCGGGTATATGTGCGAGCCGCCGCCGGATGCCGATTCCATCACCATGGCGAATGCCTTGATCCAATCCATTCCGGTCGTCGCGGGGATCGCGGATCGGGTGGAAAAGGAAAAAGTGGTCGCGTTGGCCTACCGTCTGTCACGGGCACTCCTCGGGAAGACGCTCGCTGATCAGTTCCAGTATCCCAAGGGCTGGAACATTGGTACGCTGTTTTTGTTCCGGAACAAACAACGCATTCAACGGTGGTTCAAGCGATGGTTCAAGAAAGGCGGAGTCCGATCGGAAAATTTTTCTCAACTTCTCCAAATCTCGGTGTATGACGAAGGCGGCTTGAGTTACAAGATGCCCGACCACGTCCACGCTTCAAAATC
This sequence comes from Nitrospira sp., assembly GCA_011523385.1. GTDB lineage: Bacteria > Nitrospirota > Nitrospiria > Nitrospirales > UBA8639 > Bin75. The sequence goes on from WTGX01000017.1 coordinate 122,034, forward strand.
GAGTCCCTGGTAGGCGATGTTCGTGAGCAGACGAAAGCTTGAACAGGGTGCGTTCGCATTCGCTCCCGGCCGCTGATGGTTCCGGCGGTGATTCATTTGGACCGCTACATCGACGCGATTCTGCGCCGCCGGTGGCCGGTTGTGGTTCTCGCGACGCTGGCCATGCTGGTGATGACGGCGGGTGCCCGCTTCATTGGCGTCACGAACGATTACCGTAGTCTGTTCAGCGAAGACGATCCGCAACTCGCCGCGTTGGAGGCCTTGGAGGATACCTATTCCGTATCCCATACGGCACTGATCGCCGTGGCGCCGCGCGAGGGTTTGGTGTTCACCCGGGAGACGCTCGGCGCCATTGAGGAACTGACCGAAGCCGCGTGGCGCACACCGTATTCCACCCGGGTCGATTCCCTTACCAACTATTCCCACAGTGAGGCATTCGGCGACGATCTGGTTGTCGCCCCGCTCGTGGATGACGCCCAATCGAAGAGCGACGAAGAACTGGCGCGAATCGAGCAGGTCGCGTTGAGCGCACCCCAGATAGCCGGGCGGCTGGTCGCCCATGACGGGCGAGTGGCCGGGATGGCGATCAATGTCGTCCTGCCGGAAGATTCAGACCCCGCAGTGGTCGAACTGACCGATTATCTCAATACCCTCCTGGACCAGGCCCGCGCGAGCCATCCGGATATCGACTATTACCTGACCGGCGACGCTGTTATCCACCGCGTCTTTGCCGACGCGACGAAGGACGATATGGAGAACCTTTCCCCGATCGTGTTTCTTCTCATCGTCGTCATGGCCGCCGCTCTTCTGCGCTCCGCATACGCCACCCTGGCCGTCATTGTCACGCTCATGTTTACGATCAACACCACCGTGGGGTTCGCCGGTTGGCTCGGCACGGTATTCAGCCCCGTCAATGCCGGCGTCCCGATCATCGTCATGACGGTCGCCGTCGCGGATTCCATCCACATCGTCACGGCCGCCCTGGCGGGCGTGAGCCGTGGCCTGAACAGAAATGAGGCGATTACGGAATCGCTGCGCAGCAATACCTGGCCGGTCTTCCTCACCTCGGTCACGACCGCGATCGCGTTCCTCAGCTTGAATGCTTCGGATTCGCCGCCCTTTCACGTCCTGGGTAATCTCGTGGCGTTTGGGGTGATGTGCGCCTTGGTCTATTCCATGACGCTTCTTCCGGCGCTCCTGTCCATCCTGCCGTTGCGGGCGCCTCGCGCGCATGCCGACCGGCCGGGCTTCTTCGATCACTTCGCCGCCTTCGTCATTGCGAGGCGCACGTTCCTGCTCTGGTTCGTCACCCTGGCGGCCGTTGTTCTAGTTATGGGGATTTTACGCATCGAGTTGACCGACAACTGGACGGAATATTTCGATGACCGTTACGCGTTCAGGCGCGATACGGACTTCGTGATTGAAAACCTGACCGGTATGGAATCGTTGGAGTATTCGCTGAACGCGGGGCGTGAAGGCGGCATCACCGGCCCCGGGTATCTGCGCGAGGTCGATGCCTTTGCCGAATGGTTCCGGGGACAGCCCGAAGTGACCCACGTCCAGGCCTTCCCGGACATCATGAAACGCCTGAATAAGAACATGCACGGCGATGATCCGGCCTTCTATCGCCTGCCCGCCGATCCGGAGCTGGCCGCGCAGTACCTGTTGCTGTACGAGTTTTCGCTGCCGTTCGGCAGGGACCTCAATGATCGTATCGACATCGCCAAATCCGCCACGCGCATGACCGTCGTGATGCGCAGCTTGTCGGCTCAGCAACAGCGCGAGCTTGATACGCGCGGGCTGGCTTGGCTCCGGGCCAATGCGCCCGGCCTCGCGACTCCGGCCACGGGTGTCAGTATCGTCTTTTCCCACCTGTCCCAACGAAACATCCAGAGCATGCTGCGCTCCACAATCATCGCCATGGGCCTCATTTCGTTCATTCTGATCTGGTTTCTGAAAAGCCTGCGCCTGGGTTTGGTCAGTCTGGTACCCAATTTTATTCCCGCGGCCATGAGTTTCGGGTTATGGGGCTATCTGGTCGGGCAGGTCGGTCTTGCCGGGTCCGTGATGACGGCGATCGCGTTCGGCCTTATCGTGGACGACACCACGCATTTTCTGAGCAAATATCAGAAATCCCGCCGCGAGGGACTCTTGGCGCCTGAGGCGGTGCGCTCCACTTTTCGCACGGTGGGTCAAGCGTTATGGACCACGACGGTGGTCTTGGCGGCAGGCTTCTTGGTATACTCCGCATCGGGATTCGAGGTCAGTTGGGCGCTCGGTCTTATGGTCACGATCACGATTGTTTTCGCGATCGCCGCCGATTTTCTGCTGCTTCCCCCGTTGCTGATGGCTATCGACAGGAGGAAATCATGAGAATAAACCGTGCGTATTCTTGGGCGCTTGCGCTACTCGCGCCGTGCCTGATCCTGTTGTTCTGGTTGGGGATGCCGCCCATTGCACGCCCGGCCACCCCCGAGGAGATCGGGTTGAAGATTGCCATCGAATCCCGGGCCCGTGATGACGGCTTTGGCAATTTCACGGCCAAGCAGGCCATGGTGCTGCGCAATAAGCAGGGACAGGAGAGCCGGCGCCAGCTTCGCGTCAAGGTGTTGGAGGTGGCCGGCGACGGCGACAAGAGCCTGATGGTGTTCGACGAGCCGCGCGATGTAAAGGGAACCGCCCTACTCACCCACGCCCATAAGCAGGAGGCTGACGACCAATGGCTCTATCTCCCCGCGCTGAAGAGGGTCAAGCGGATCAGTTCGTCGAACAAGTCCGGATCCTTCATGGGAAGCGAATTCTCCTATGAGGACCTGAGTCCCCCGGAGGTGGAAAAATTCACTTACCGGTACCTGCGGGACGAACCGTGCGGGGACTTGACGTGTACGGTCTCCGAACGGTTCCCGGTGGACAAGAAAGCTTCGGGCTACAGCCGCCAAGTGGTCTGGCAAGACAAAGACGAACTGCGCACCTGGAAAGTGGAGTACTACGATCGTAAGGACGCGCACCTCAAGACGCTCACCATCGGGAAATACCGGCAATACCTGGACAAGTACTGGCGCGCCGGTGAGATGAACATGGTCAATCATCTGACGGGCAAGAGCACCGTATTAAGCTGGGCGGATTATCAGTTCCGTACCAAACTCAAAAAGCGTGACTTCAGCAAAACCGGTTTGAAACGGGCGCGGTGATGCGGAGCCCTGCCGCTCGTTACCTCGCGGCTCTCACGGCGATCTGGCTGGCGGCGTCGATTATGGCCGTCGAAACCCACGCGGAATTCGAGATCGCGGCCTCTGAATTCTCCGGGCGCGTGAGCCTGGAAGGCCGTGCGTTTCCGCAAACCGGCATTGACGCCAGCCAGCGCTCGTATACGACCGGCTTTGTGGTGGAGCCCAAACTCTACCTTGAAGAGGCCGGGGGAAGCAGTTTTACCCTGTTGCCGTTTTTTCGTTACGACAGCGTGGACTCGGTCCGCACCCACTGGGACCTGCGGGAAGCGTATGCTCTGCTGTACGGCGAGTTGGGCGAGGGTGAATGGGAGGTGCGGCTGGGCGTGGACCGGGTGTTCTGGGGCGTGGCCGAATCGCAACACCTGATCGACATTATCAACCAGATCGACTTCCTCGAGCATCCCAACGGCGAGGTGAAGTTGGGGCAACCCATGGTTCACGCGACGTGGACCGGCGATTGGGGCACGTTGGAATTTTTCGGGTTGCCGTATCACCGCCCGCGTATCTACCCGGGTCGTCGCGGTCGCCTGCGCTTCGCGGGACTCGTGGACCGCGAGCGGGTGGAGTATGAGAGCGGGGCCGAGGAGTGGCACCCGGATTTCGCGGCCCGCTACAGTCACAGCTTCGGACCCCTGGATATCGGCGTGAGTGTATTCGACGGCACCAGCCGGGAAGCGACCCTCGTGTGTGCGCCGCCCGCTTGTGGCGGCAGCGTGTTCCCGTATGTCTTTATTCCGTATTACTCGCAAATTCGCCAGTTTGGGCTGGACGCGCAACTGACGCTCGACTCCTGGCTGCTCAAGTTTGAGGCAATACATCGGTCCGGCGAGCGTAACCCGCTCGGTCGGGAAGAGGGGATACGTACTGCCCTGATTCAGGGACGCGGATTTGAAGGTATTCTTGGTCAGTATCGAGAAGAGGAATACGTGGCCGCGGTGGTGGGGGGCGAATACACGTTCTATTCCGTCTTTGGTTCAACGGCCGACGTCGGCCTGCTGGCCGAATGGAATTATGATGAGCGGGGCCGGCGAGCGCTCCCCAGGCGTCAGCCCATGACGCTGGACAACGATTTCTTCGTCGGCGTGCGTCTGGGGTTCAACGACGTCAACAGCACCGAGATCACTGCCGCGTTTTTGACGGACGCCAGTCGTGAAACCCGCAACCTGGGCGTCGAATTCGACCGGCGGCTCTTCGACCAATGGTCACTGCACGTGGCGGCGAACCTGATTCTCAGCATCGACCCATTGGATGTTCAATATGTGGGGCGACGCGACGGCTTCTACGAGCTCCACCTGGAGTACAATTTCTAGCCGGGGACGGCCGGAGCCTGCCCTGCCTGTCCTGAGCTTGTCGAAGGATGCCGTCCCGAATATTTTGCCACGCCTCTCTCATTCCGTCTGGTTTTCCATGATGCTGTGGGCTTCAACAGGAGGCTTCAGCGGCAGCAAGACGCGCATCTCGGTGTAGTGCCCCACCTCGGTGTCAACCTGAATGGACCCACCGTGACGAATCAGGATATCGGTGGTCAGGGAGAGTCCCAGGCCGGTGCCTTTCCCCGGTTCCTTGGTGGTCATAAACGGCTCAAAAATTTTGTCACGCATGGTCTCCGGGATGCCGGGCCCATTGTCCCGGATGCAGAACTCCGCGTGATCTTCCAACTGCCGGCTGGAGATCGTCAACTCCGGCAGGTAGTCGGAGCCTACCTGTTTCTGTTTTTCGTTCATCGCCTGGAAGGCATTGGTGACGAGATTGAGAAACACGCGACAGATATCCTGGGGAACAACGACGATTTCTTGCATGTTCGGGTCCAGATCCTCATGCATCGCCGCGTTGAAAGAATTGTCTTCGGCGCGTAGCGAGTGGTAGGACAGGTCCATGTACTCTTTCAAGAGGGCGTTCAGGTTCGTCTTCCGCCACTCCCCTTCTTTACTGCGGGAGTGCTCCAGCATGCTGCGTACGATGTTGTCGGCCCGTTTCCCGTGCTCTTTAATTTTTCCGAGGCTCGTCCGCAGTTCATCCAGAATCGACCTGATTTCTTCCAGGTCAAGGTCTTCCGCCGATTTCATCAGTTCCTCGATCTCGTCTGCGAGTTCAATCGAAACGTTGGCGAAGTTACTGACGAAGTTGAGCGGATTCTTGATTTCATGTGCCACCCCGGCGGTGAGTTGCCCCAAGGACGCGAGTTTCTGCTCGGCAATCACTTGCTCCTGGGCGGCTTTCAGATTGACCAGTGCCTGCTCCAGGTTTTCATTCTTGGTATCCAGTTCTTTCGCCAATTTTTCCACAAGATTCAGTCGCTGGACCTCATGGGCGTAACGCCGGAATACTTCCAGGGCCTTGACCATGTCCGTAACCTCATCATTCCAGACGAGATATTTGATGTTTTGTCTCACGTAATTGGCAGACCCTTTTTCCGGCTTGACGACATCATGCCCCTCGACCCGTACAGGGACCTCCAGGTCGCCACTGGCCATCTCGCGCATCGCGCCGGCCAATCCCACGAGACGGCTTACCAGGTAGCGCCTCACGAACAGCGAGCCCAACGCAAAGGCCCCGATGGTCCCGAGCAGGTTGAGGAGGACGAGCAAAAAGATCCCCGTCTGCGCGGCGTCCCGGGCTGCCGAACTGGATTGAAGGGCTTCCTCGTTGATTTGCGCAACCAGATTGTTGACCTCCGATACCAGCGATTCCGAGGTGATTCGTGCCTTTGTCAAGGTGCCCTGCTCCTGTTCCAACCTGAGCAGCTCTTCCTGGCGCAGGATAATGACCCCTTCCGGGCCTTTTCCGATTTCTCCCAGCCGGGTCAGGTTTTCTTCAAGCTGGTTGTCATGCATGGAAGCCGGCAGTTTCTCATAGGCATGCAGGAAATTCTGGACGGCACTGTCGAATCGTTCCTCCAAGGGGGTGAGAAACTGGCGGTCCGCCAAGACCAGGACCTCGTCCAGCAGCAGTACGGCCAGATTGGCGGATTGATTCACGGTTATCAGGTTGCGGTAGGCGGTCAATTCGTCCTCCGAAGCCCGCTTATGAATGGGACGGACCTTGTCATCCAACCGCCGTAATCCCGAGACCAGGTAAAAGGCTTGGTCATCAATGGCTTGGATCAGTAACCGTTCGACGCGCCTGGAGGTTTCGCCAAGCTCGTCAATGAAGACGTTGAGCGCCTGGGCAATGTTCAGGCGTCGCAAGGAGGATTGCTTGATCACGTCGAGATGCGAGCCGAGTTTTTCCAGGTCTGACCTGATCAATCGGGTTTGTTCGCTGAAGGCGGACCGGGCTTCCAGTTCCAGAATGGTGTTTTCGAGGGAGGCGATTTCTTGAGCCGTGGCTTTCACCACGGCCGTATGCTCTTGCTTCGAGGACGCCGACACCAGCCGAAAGGCCCCATTGACCACGATGGCGCTTTTCCGGGCTACGTCGACCGAGGCGATCAGGTTGGGCATGCTGTATTCTGCCAACTGAATTTCGTGCCGTAGGGTTTCGTTGAAGGAAAAATAGGCCAACAACGTAGCAGCCCCCATGAGGACCACGGCGCCAAACAAGACGAAATACAGCCTGGAACCGACCCCGATCCGGAATGTTTGTTTGGTTTCCGGCTCGTCAATGGCGACCGATTGCACTTGTCTCGCTGGTACGCCCGAGTCGTTCGGGTCCGGGGACCCGGTGGGAGGGGATTCGTTCATGGTAGCGACATCTTGTCTACTGCCTGGAATCGTCCCTTGTCATCAATGCGGGTCAGATAGACGCGGTCCGACCCCTGATTGTCATCGACGCCATAGCGTAGACGAAACCCGCCCAGGTCCATGTCTCCCGCCCGTACCAGAGCCTGCAAGAAGCCTTTTCTGGTCGGTGCCGGTCCGGCCAGTTGCAGACCTTCTATGGCGATGCGGCCCGCGAGGTAGCCTTCCAGCGAGACGAAGCTCGGTTTGCTGCTGGTGTTGATGGCCTGTAGAGCCTCCTGGTATTGCGCGACGATCGGCAGGGTGGTATCCCGCGGAAACGGCACCACTTGGGTCACATAGACTCCGGTCCCGTCAGGGCCCAACGCTTTCGCCAGTGCGGCACTGCCGATGAATGAAATGTTGATGAAGTAGGGATTGAAGTTGAGACGTCTCGCCCACCGGATCATGGTCGCTGCCGGCTTATAGGCACCCACGATGACCACGGCTTCGGCGTTGGCGCGGCGCAAATCCAGCAGGGCGATTTTGACGGCCTCGGTGTTACGGGTATAGTACACCTCTTCAATCAGGGTCAGGCCGTGACGATTGACGGCTTGGCGCAGCCCGTTCAGCCCGGCCTGCCCGAAGGAGTCGTTCTGGTAGAAAATGCTGATCCGGTTTATGCCCAGATCCTCGTTCAGCCGGACGACCATTTCCTCGGTTTCCTGGTAGTAGGAGGCCCGAACGTTTACCACGTTGGGGCGCTTCTTCGCGTCCCGCAGAAATTCTGCGCCCGTGAACGGGGCAATATACGGAACGCCTGCCTCCGTGGCGACGGGTTGGGCCGATTTTGACGTCGGAGTTCCAACGGCGCCGATCAGGGCAAAGACCTTGTGCTCTTCGATCAGGGACCGGGTATTGGCAATGGCGGCTTCCGGTTCATATCGATCGTCCAGCGATTCGAGTTGTAGCCGGTACCCGTGGATGCCGCCTTTGCGATTGACCTCAGAAAACGCTGCGAGGAGTCCAAGGCGCATGCCGATACCCAGTTCGCGGGCCGGGCCGGTGAGTGCCGCGGATTGCCCGAACACAATCGTTTCCTGATCGGACGCTGCGCGAGCCTGCACCCACGGTGTTGCGAGAACCACCAACAAGAGCAGGATCGTCCGTATCGTCATGGGCAGAGTAGCGTTAGGAGAGAACCGGTGCCAGAAAACGTGCCGCCACGCAGGTGATGTCGTCAGATTGCACGGCCTCGCCGACAAATTCCTGCACGGCGTCCACGACGTCCGTGATCACCCGTTCGGAACTCGAACCGGAAAGTTCGGCCAGCCTCTCGTCGAGTCGCGATTCCGTGAACTCCGTATTCTTGCCGTCTTCCGCTTCCGTAATGCCGTCGGTGTACAGGAACAGGGTGTCACCCGGCGCAAGCTGAAGCTGGTTGTTCTGATACGTGTGGTCCGGTTGGATCCCCAGCACGATATTGCCGGTCTTCGGCACCACCTCGACCCGGGAATCGGTTCTCAGCACTCTGGGCAGATTGTGTCCGGCGTTGGAATAGCGGAACTTGCCGGTCTGCAGGTCAAGCACCCCGAAAAACAGCGTGATGAAGATGCACGACGGGTTGTTCTCGCACAGCAGGTCATTGACCATCGTCAGGCAATCGCCGGGCGTGGAGTAGTCTTTCGATGTCACGGCTCGCAGGAGTGCCCGGGTCACGGTCGTGAACAACGCCGCCGGTACTCCTTTGCCGGATACGTCCGCAATCACAAGTGCAATATGCGATTTGTCAATATAGAAGAAATCGTACAGGTCCCCCCCGACTTCCCGGGCCGGGATGATGACCGCCTTCACGTCGTAGTGCTCACTGTCTATCAACGGCTCCGGCTGAAACGACATCTGGACGTCTCGCGCCATGTCAAGTTCCTGCTTGACGGCGATCAGCCGATCCCTGGTTTCCAGGGCGCGTTGCAGAGCTTGAACGTGCTTGAGGCCTTTTTCGATGGTCGCTTCAAGGTCGTTGAAATCGATCGGCTTCGTCAAAAAGTCGAACGCCCCACGGTTCATGGCCGTGCGAATGTTTTTCATGTCACCATAGGCAGACACGATTACCGCTTGGATATCCTTTTCGCCATCGGCAAGCTGACTCAGCAGGGTCAGGCCGTCCATCACCGGCATGTTGATATCGGAGAGGACCAAGTAGACATCAGGGTGCTCTTGCAGCACCTCCAGCGCCTCTTTGCCGTTGTGGGCAAAAAGAAACTTCAGGTCCCCGTCGCGGGTCCGGCGGCGGAACTTCTGACGCACCAGCAACTCAAGATCTTCTTCGTCATCGACGACAAGCACCTGAGTTGGTGATTTACCCACGACTTGACTCTCCCGCCGGTTTTCTTACTGTTTGAGTTGCCATTCTCCAGTACGAGCCTTCGCTCAGACTGCTTCAAGGGCATCGGCCTTGGTGGCGTGAATATCCAGAATTTCATTGAACCCGCTGATCTCGAAAATTTCAGCGATGTGATCCGCAAGAGCGCAAAACAGGGCCTTGCCTCCTTCTTTCTGGGTCAGGCGGGCGGCGATGAGCAATGCCCGTAAACCGGCACTGCTGATGTAACTCAACTCTTTAAAATCAAAGACCAGGGTTTTATTCCCGGCATTGATCTGTTCCTGGACGGCACTCTCCAGAATTCCCACACTGGAACCATCCACGCGCCCGGTCACGATCAGGATCGTGGCCTTGTCGCCCTGTTCGGCTTCCACGGACAGCTTGGCTTTTTCCTCCATGAGTCTTTCCTCCAAATAAGTCGCACTCAAACGTCATGATTCGGTAAAATCCGGTAAAAGGTAAAATAAGTAAATTTACCCCCTTCTCCCCCTCAATGCTTACGCGTCACGTTCCATAAAAATGGGATCGTTAGTCCGAAATGCAGACATAAACAACTACCATAGCATTCATACAAGCTTCCTTCAATAGCCATGCAGGGGACCATGACACCGCGTGGTTATACGTATAATCGGCTCGCCGGTCGTTCGTGACGGCTGATCGTACTCTATTGGAGTTGGTGTGCCAAGACCAACGTGGGGGCCGGAGAGTTGCCGTGCGGCTGAGTCCGGTTGCGTTTGTCTTTCACATTTTTGAATCGGTCCGTTGATTCAGCGCCACAAAAATACGATACTGATTCGCCGTTCATGCTATACTCACTCAGATGAGGTGTGTCTGATTCGTTCAGGTCAGGAATGCAATGAAACGGATTCCCCTTACCCCGGACTTGTCCTCGATTACGGAACTGGAACAGTCTCTGGAAGAGTTTGCCGGTGCCCACGAGTTGGACCGGGGTTTGCAAAATCGCCTGAATCTGATGCTCGAAGAACTGATCACCAACAGTGTCAACTACTCCCTGCCCTCGGTGTCCGGACCGGAACTGGAGGTATGTCTGTCGTTGGAAGACGCGTTTGTTGTGGCTCAGGTTGAAGATAATGGACCCGCGTTCGACCCGTTTGCGGAGGCGCCGGAAGCGGATACCACGTCGGCTTTGGCAGACCGTCCCATTGGCGGTCTCGGTATCTTTCTTACAAAGAAATTTGCGGATGAATACACGTACGAGCGGATTGGCGAACGCAACCGCGTGACCTTGCGGTGCAGAAGCGGGAAAGCGCCCTAAGGTACGTCTACGGCAAGGCCGTTGTAGCGGCCAACGACTTTTTGGTCCCCATCACGACAGGCACGGTCTTACAAACGATTCGTCCAGGAAGGTCATGTGCGTCCGGCGGTAGTCAATCGACTTTTAAGCGTCCACGCGGATGGTCACGATGTCCGTGCCATGATATTGCTGGTGGCGAACCGAGGACGCAAGGTGCCGTAGCAGCCGGAGCGACACTTCCTGCTCGATCAGGTCCGCGTTGGTCCGCGTGCCCAGCAGCGCGATCCGGTCCTGCAAGTTTTCTTCTCCGGTCGAGGCCACAAACTCAAGGACTGCCCCGCCGTCTTCCTTGCAGGCCACCAGCAACAGCCGTCGTTGCTCAACCGCCCCTCCTGCCTCTTGTCGTTGGATAAGCGTCAACAGCGTCTCCTCGCTGGCGGCGTCCAGCCGGTTTGCCATCTCGGCATTCCACCCGCTTTGGGAAGCGAAGCCCAGGATAAACTCTCTGATTTTCGGCAGGGCCAGGACGTTGAATTCCGACTCCAGCCGGTGCCGTGATTTTGTCAGATCCATAAAAAGGGTCATGATGATGGCGACGAACCCGCCGGCCGTCATCCCGTTCTGAAGAAGCCCCCCGGCAAATTCCGAAACCAACTCGGGAAAGATCATGCCGTTCTGGAACCCGACCCCCGCCCAGAACCCGACGCCGCAGGTAAGACCCTTGCGGTAGTCGATCCCGTCCCGGACGACCAGGTTCATGCCGATGACGAACAGCATTGCCAGAAAGACGGTAAGATAAGCTGCGACCACCGGGCCTGGGATGGCCAGGATCAAGGCGAGCGCCTTGGGAAGAAAAGCCAGCAGGATGAGCACCGTTCCGAGTGCGATGCCGACGCTTCGGGCGCTGACGCCTGTTAATTCGGTCATGGAGACGGTCGTCGAGTAGGTCGTGTTCGGCACGGTGCCCGAGAGGCCGGAGAACAGTTTCGCGATTCCTGCGGCGGCTACCGCGCCCTGTACGGCCCGGAAGTCCACGGCACGAGGTTGGCGCCAGGATACGTGCTGGATGGCGATCGACGCGCTGATGGTTTGCATGGTGTCGATCAGAGCCACGAGCACGAATGCCGGAAGCAGTGTCCAGAAAACTGTCGAGAACTCGAGATCAAAGCCCGGCCAGGTGCCCTGCGGCAGACCGATCCACGACGCCCTGGCGACGCGGTGGACGTCGTAGACGCCGAACCCCCCGGCAACAGCCGAACCGGCCACGACGCCGATCACCGGTGCCCAAAGGCGCCACGCCCCCGTTCCCTTCAGGACACAGCCGGCAATAACAAGCAAGGTCGCAAGCGTGCTGAGCGGCGCGGCCATGGCCGGAACTCCATCCGGGACGTCCTTCAGCATCTCGAAGACGTGCGACATCACCGTGACCGGTATCAGCATGATCACGGTTCCCGTGACGGTCGGTGTCAGGATTCGTCGGAGGAACCAGAGCCGTGTCGACAGTGCCAGCGGGACGAGCGAGGAGACAACGACCAAGGTAGCCAACATTGCCGGCCCGCCTTTGGCAAGTGCCGTGATACTGACCCCAATGGACGCTCCGGAAATGCTCATCAAGAGCACATAACCCGAACCGATCTGGCCGAACCGAACCGCCTGCAGCACCGTGGTCGCGCCGCAGACCGCAACCGCGGCGAATACCGCCCATGACAGGTAGGATTCGGACCCGCCACCGGCCCGGATGATGATAGCCGGCACCAATACCGTGGCGGCGACACTGAGAACGGCGAGTTGCAGCCCCAGTCCGACGGCGAGCGCCATCGGCGGTGTTTCGTCGGGCTGGTAGCGGACACCCGTACGACAGTCGGAGTCGTTTGAATTCATACCGAAACCTGGATGTTCTTGAGAGAATATCTCGAGCCGCCCAAGGAGACGAGGCGTTCATGTTACGGGATCACGGCCACTCATTGTTGCGTCTCTGCCGAGGCCTGTCAATGAGGCTGTCGTCCTCGTCCTCACCCGGCACCGGGCGGTCGGCTCCCGACCAGTCTCCGACTCCCTGCCCGGTTGCCCCCATCAAAGGGCCGCATAATCTTTTGAGGTTAGGCGTCAGGTCTGCTATACTGAACGACCTAAAGCGCGGACAATTCCTGCGTGTGGGAATTGATTGGAGAGTGAACAAGTCTTGTCCGTCCTTCTCTTCGAACGTCCATTTTTCCGAACAGCGGCCTTCCCTTTGTTGCCGGACGTGAGTCGTCGTTTTTCTTCCGGGACAGCCTGTTCCCGCCAAGCGAATCCATGGAGAGTTGGTCGTCGAAAAGAGTGGTGAATGCCCAAGGGACCAGCGTCCTCTATGAGAGCCATCGTTTCCGAGTTCAGTCCGGGAGGCCGGACTTGCCGGTGAACCGATCATGGGATTGATCAGCCAATTTTTGAGTTTGTTCTCAAGCGATATGGCCATTGATCTTGGAACGGCCCATACCTTGGTGTATGTCCAAGGGAAAGGCATTGTGTTGAATGAGCCCTCCGTCGTGGCGATCGAACAGCAAACAAACAAAATTTTGGCCGTGGGGAGTGAAGCCAAGCGCATGGTTGGCCGGACGCCCGGCAACATTTCCGCCATTCGTCCGATGAAAGAAGGGGTCATCGCGGACTTTGAAATGGCCGAGCGGATGCTTCGGTATTTTATTACCAAGGTTCACAAGCGTACGGCATTTGTCCGGCCTCGGATCATCATCGGTGTTCCGTCACGCATCACACAAGTGGAACGGCGAGCCGTCAAAGAATCGGCGGAATTGGCCGGTGCGCGAGAAGTCTATTTGATCGAAGAACCCGTCGCGGCGGCCATTGGAGCGGGGCTGCCTATCACCGAGCCGACGGGGAACATGGTGGTCGACGTGGGAGGGGGCACGACCGATATCGCCGTCATTTCATTGGGAGGGATTGTCTACAGTGAATCCGTCAAAGTCGCCGGCGACCAAATCGACTTGGCTATTATCAACCACGTGAAGCGTGAACATAATTTATTGATCGGCGAGCATATGGCGGAGCGAGTGAAGGTGGCCATCGGCTCCGCCTATCCGTCGGAAGAGAAAGGCCAAATGATGGTCAAAGGCCGTGATTTGGTTTCCGGTATTCCCCGGACCATTGTGCTGGAAGACGGTGAAGTCCGGGAAGCCTTGCAAGAATGCATTTCGGCCATTGTGTCGGCCATCAATGTGGCGTTGGAACATACTCCCCCTGAATTGGCGGGAGATATCGTGGATCTCGGCATCGTGCTGACAGGGGGCGGAGCGCTGTTACGCGGGTTGGATGCCCGGTTGCGGGAGGAAACCGGTCTTCCTATTGTCAACGTCGATGATCCTCTCACGTCAGTCGTCTTAGGAGTCGGCAAGACGCTCGAAGAACTCACCCTCCTGCGGAGCGTCTCCTCTATGTCGACCGTCAGTTCGTAAAGGAACAACTTCTTATGCGTGGCCGGTTTCGGCCTGGGGTGTTTTGGGGTTCCGGCGTGATGCGGGTTAGTGTGGCCGTCTTGGCCATCGCCTTTGTCGTGGTTGCCCTCTTGCCCCGGCAATCTCAATTTCTCTTCCACGCGCTCGGCGAACCTCTTGCCGATCTCGTCGCCATTCCCGTGAAGGGCATGGCCACATTGGATCGGACCCTGCGTGAATGGTGGATGCAATATATCGCCCTCCAGGGTCTTTCCCAACAAAACCGTCAGCTTCGAGAAACAGTCCAGCAACTCAATGGGGAGGTGAATCGATTGCGAGAACAGGCGTACATGGCGGAACGGTTAGCCTTACTGTTGGAATTTCAGGAGGACAAATCGGTCCGGACGGTGGCGGCAAGGGTCATTGGCCGCAGTGTGTCCAATTGGTATCAAGGCGTGATTCTGAATAAAGGTGAAGATGACGGCATTCGGGAACAGATGGGCGTCATTACGCCGGCCGGGGTGGCGGGACGCATCGTCAGAACCTCGGGGTCCACGAGCACTGCCTTGTTGACGACCGACCCGAATCTTGTCATCGCAGGCATAATTCAACGGACGCGAGATGAAGGCATGGTCCAGGGAATGTCGCAAGGGCTGGTTCGCATGAAATATCTTCCCCCGCTTTCCTCGGTCAAAACGGGGGATGCCGTGGTCACGTCGGGCTTGACGGGAGGATTCCCACGCGGGGTGTTGATAGGAGAAGTCGACCGCGTCGAAGAAAGTGAAGACGGTTTGTTCCGCACCGCCCAAATCGTGCCGGCAGTGCAGTCTCGACACTTGGACGAAGTGCTGGTCGTCGTTGCTCCCCGGTCACCGGAAACCATGCTGTCGCCAGATCACGCGTTGATTGCCCCGGGGCCACAGAATCCGACTCCATGAAGATTAGTGCGTATACGCTGTTGACGCTGTTCCTTTTTTCCTTTCAGGCCACCGTGTTGTCTTCTTTCAATCCTTTCGGGATTCAACCGGATTTCTGTCTCGTCATCGCTTGTTTGATTGGTTTTCGGACCGGACCGGTTCACGGCCTGATCGTGGGTTTTGGCTTGGGCTTTCTCCAGGATTTATTTTCCGCCGGTCCGTTTGGACTCCATACGCTCACAAAAGCCGGAGCGGGATTCCTGGCCGGTATCTTTGCCAGGAATTTGTCGAATAGGGAGGCCCATACCGCCTTGGTGCCGGTTATGGCATGTTCAGGTCTTTCCGCCATGGTGTTTTTGCTGTGGTCACGGATGGGCATGGGTTTGGGAGAGATGCTTTACGGATTTTCCTATATCTTATTGCCACAAGCGGTCTTGGATGGACTTGTGGCCATCATGGCCAACTGGGTCTTCGGCCGGTGGCTGGTCGAAGCGCCGAGTCCGTGAGGGACGTCCCGCGATGAATCGGCGTGAGGTCTGTCAATGAAGCCTGGCATAACGGGTCCCGGTCTCCAATCGGCCGGATTAGCAGACATCCAGGGACGATTGCTGCTCATCAGAGTCGTCGTGTTGATCATTGTGGGGCTGTTGGTCGTGCGCTTATGGCAGCTTCAAGTTCGTGATGGAGTCTACTATCGAAATCTTTCTCATGACAATCGGACCCGGTCGATTGTGTTACATCCGGTTCGCGGATTCATTTATGACCGAAATGGAACCTTGCTGGCGAACAGTGTCCCGAGTTTCAACTTGTACGTGGAACTCGGTGACGTGCCGGACCGCGAAGCCCTGATTGGGAAGCTCGTCAAGTTGTTGTCGTTGGAGCGGAGTGAGTTGACCAAGACCATGGAAACTCACGTCGGGGGAACGCCGATTCGTTTGAAAAAAGGCGTCAGTCTCAAAGAAGCGGCCATTGTCGAATCACATCGGTTGGATCTGCCCGGCGTGGTGATTCGTCCGGAATTTCAGCGGAACAATCCCGAGGGGGGCTATGCCGCCCACGTGCTTGGGTACGTGGGGGTCGCTTCAGAGGAACAACTCACACGTGAAGCGGTTCAAGGGCTGCCCGCAGGTAGCGTCATAGGCCAGTATGGCGTGGAACGGATCTACGAGAGGACGTTGCGAGGGCACGCAGGGCGAAAACTCATCGAAGTCGACGCTTTGGGGCATGAGAAGCGCATGATTTCCGTGGATAAGCCGCAAGTGGGCAATGACGTGTATCTCACGATTGACTTTCGTTTGCAGAAATTGGCTGAAGACCTGTTAGGAGAGGAAGCCGGTGCGGTTGTGGCTTTAGACCCGCACACGGGGGATATCCTGGCCATGGCGAGTCGGCCGAGTTTTGATCCCAATGCCTTGTCCCGTGGGTTGCGTGCCGATGTATGGAACGACATTCTTCAGGACGAGCGCCATCCTCTCACGAACCGGGCGATTCAGGGTCAGTATCCACCGGGCTCCACGTTTAAAATCATCACGGCGGCGGCGGCTCTTGATACCAATGAGATCGAACCCGCCGATACGCTTCATTGTGGGGGACGGTTTCGATTGGGCCGCCGAACGTTTCGGGATTGGAAAAAGTATGGTCATGGAGCCGTCGATTTACGAAAGGCGATTGCCCAATCGTGTGACGTCTATTTTTATCGTTTAGGGTACCGTATGGGTGTGGACACCATTGCGTTCTATGCGAGACAGTTCGGATTGGGTGAAAGAACGGGCATTGACCTTCCCGCCGAAAGAACGGGCCTGATCCCGTCCTCGGAGTGGAAACAGCGGACGCGAGGGGAACCATGGTATCCAGGGGAAACGACTTCCGTCGCAATCGGTCAAGGCTACGTCACGGTCACGCCCCTGCAAATGGCGAAAGTCATTGGCATGATCGGGAATAACGGGATTCCGTTTCAACCGCATGTTCTTCGTGGCGTATGGGGACGAAGGGGCGAATGGATTGATGAGTGGAGTCCGGCGCAAACGGTCCCCCTGACGTTACCGGCCCATCAACTGGAAGCCATTCAAGCGGCGCTGGCGGCGGTGGTTACCGAAGGAACGGCGCGAGAATCTCAATCGTCGGTGGTCCAGTTGGCCGGAAAAACCGGGACGGCGCAAGTGGTCTCATTACGTTCGGAATCCGAAGAAGAGACCCCGAAACGATTTCGAGACCACGCCTGGTTCGTCGCCTATGCACCATTCGAACGTCCCCGTATCGCCGTGGCCGTGTTGGTCGAACACATGGGCCATGGCGGGTCTGCGGCAGCCCCGTTGGCTAAAGAACTGATCGAGGCCTATGTGTCATATGGGGTCGATGACAAAGAGCGCACACGGGTATCCCTGACGAGGCCATCCGACAAGGTGATGCAACAGGAGCCGCGGCGTGATTGAGGAACCGTGGCGTCGCAGGCGAGAGTTCGACCGGTTTGATTGGTACTTCTGCGCGATTATTTTGGCGTTGTCGGCCATCGGAGTCCTGACCATATACAGCGTAACGGCAGAAAAAGCCGGGACTCAGTTTCCTCTGTATCTGAAACAGGCGATATGGATCGGTGTGGGCGCGCTGGCTTTTTTGACGATGTCGCGAATCGATTACCATACGCTCGCTCGATGGTCGTTTCCGCTGTACGGCTTTGCATTGCTGCTCCTCGTGGTCGTGCTCTTCGGGGGGAAGGCCAGTCATGGTGCTCAACGATGGATTGCCCTGGGACCCCTGGCGTTTCAGCCGGCAGAATTTGTCAAGCTTCCGCTTCTTTTGGTGTTGGCCGTCTATTATTCCACCCAAAATCGTCGAGGTTGGTGGTATCGGGTGATCGTCCCGGCGTTGATCACCGTGCCGGGATTTTCCTTGATTCTCAAGCAACCGGATTTGGGAAGCAGCCTGAGCTTTTTGTCGATTTACGTCACCTTGCTTCTGGTCGTCGGCGTCAAGTCTAAAGCGTTCGGGGTGGTGTTGCTGTCCGCGCTGATGCTGTTCCCATTTGCCTGGAGTGAATTATGGGGTTCGCTTCATGATTACCAAAAGGAACGGATCTTGAGTTTTGTCAATCCCGACCATGATCCGGCGGGAAGAGGCTACCAAGGGATGCAATCTCGCATTGCCGTGGGTTCGGGGCAATTGGTCGGAAAAGGGTTCCATAGCGGGACACAAACGCAATTCAAATTTCTTCCGGAGGGCCACACCGATTTTATCTTCGCGGTCCTCGCCGAGGAATGGGGATTTTTGGGTGGGGTCCTCTTCATCAGTCTGTTTCTCGCGTTGCTGCTCATGGGGCTGGATATTGCGGCAAAAGCCAAGGATTCATTGGGTGCCCTGTTGGCTATCGGGTTTGTGGGCATGTTGATGTTCAATATGGCGGTCAACGTGGGGATGACCATTGGTCTGGCACCCATTGTCGGCATTCCTTTGCCGTTACTCAGTTACGGGGGGAGTGCGACGATTATGACAATGGCCGGGTTGGGTTTGCTGTTCAGTGTGAAGAGGGCAAGACTCAAGTTATCGCCGTGAACCGTTCGCGTGAGGTCTTCCCCGTCGCGGAGCAGAATGGATCATTTGACGAAATGGAGAATCCGTGTCACGCTTTTGGATTGCCATCCATGGCTTGGACATGGTTGGCCTTTTCCCCGGGTCGCACGCGCTGCCCGGGTGATGAAATAAAGGAGTAGAGGTATGGGAGTTGAAATTGCCATCAACATCACTCCGCAAGAAACGCGTGCGGCGGTGTTGGAGAATAAAGTGGTCACGGAGCTCTACGTGGATCGCGCCAAGAAAAAAGATTTTGTCGGCAACGTCTACAAGGGCAAGGTGGCAAAAGTCCTGCCCGGCATGCAAGCGGCGTTTATTGATATCGGGCTGGAGCGCGCCGCCTTTATGCACGTGTCGGATTTGTCAGTCGGTACCGAACCCGGCGATATCCTGGTGGAAAGTGATGAAGATGAGAAGGGTCCGGAATTCCCGCGCCCCCGACGGCAGACGGTGCGGCCCATTCAAGAGTTGTTGGAAGAAGACCAGGAACTCGTCGTACAGATTTCCAAGGGCCCGATCGGGACCAAAGGCCCCCGGGTGACGTCCTATTGCTCATTGCCGGGCCGTTTCCTGGTGCTCATGCCGAACGTCGATCATATCGGGATCTCGCGACGCATTGCCGAGGAGGAGGAGCGCAGTCGTCTCAAAGACATCATGAAACGCATCCGGGAGCCCGGGTATGGCTACATTGTCCGGACGGTGAGTGAAGGGGTCAGCGAGGAGGATCTCAAAGCCGACGTCGGGTTTTTAACCGCCATGTGGCAAGATATCGTCAAGAAGCAGGACCGTCATCCGGCACCTGCCGCGTTGCATATGGATTTGGACCTGACGCTCCGCGTGGTGCGCGATTTATTTACCAAGAACGTCAAGAGGCTCCTCATCGATTCGAAAGAGGAATGTGAAGCGGTCAGGGAGTTTGTCCGGCGTTATCTTCCCGACCAGACGTCTCGCATTTATCATTATGAAAAGGATGAGAGTCTGTTCGATCATTTGGGGATTGAACAGGAAATCTCTCGAGCCCTGAGCCGGAAAGTCTGGCTGAAGTCCGGCGGCCACATTGTGATCGATCATACGGAAGCCATGACGGTCATCGACGTGAACACGGGTCGGTACGTCGGAAAGCGCGATCAGGAAGAAACGATTTTGCGAAACAACTTGGAGGCGGCGCGCGAGATTGCCTACCAGATCAAACTTCGCGGAATCGGGGGAATCATCATTATCGACTTTATCGACATGGAACGGGGACGAAATCGCGACAAAGTCTATCACGCCCTCGTGGACGCGATGGGCAATGATAAAGCGCGCACGCGCATCTCCCGTATCAGTGACTTGGGGTTGATCGAGATTTCGCGGGAACGCGTGCGGGAAGACCTGCTCCGGACGCTCTCCGACGTCTGCTCCGATTGCGACGGTCGCGGATATACCCGGTCTGCGCTCACGGTGGTGTACGATATTTTCCGCGACGTTCGCCGAATCGGACGAGCGGCCGGGCGGCAAACCGTGGTAATCGGGGCCCATCCCCATATCGTGGAGATGCTGCAAGACACCGAGCCCGAAACGCTTGAGCAGCTTCAACGGGAATTTCAGTATCGGATCATGGTGAACGCCGACCCCCTGCTCCCTCTCGAGCAGTATGATATCGTGGTGTTGGGCGAAGGTGCGGGAGTCGCCTAGCCGACCGATGCCCGTCCCGTCCACGTCCTGTTTGTGGTTCTGCTGAACCATGGAATTGCTGGAAGCATGGCTGATCCTGCGATCAGTGAAAGGCGTCAGTGATGGGACAATCTGTACGCTCGTTCGGCATTTTGGCGGGCCGAAGGAAGTGCTGTCCGCTTCGGCGTCCGAGTTGCGGCACGTGGCCGGGTTGCGTCCTTCCGTTGTGACCGCATTGCGAAAAGAACCTGAGCCAAGCGTCGTGGCGCACGTTCGGAAGGAAATGCGGCTGCTCGAAAAGGGCGAGAGCGGGATTGTCACGATTCTGGATGACGCCTATCCTCGCCGGCTGGCGATGATCCCCGATCCACCGCCCTTGTTATACGTGCGCGGCACGTTGCCTGCGTCCGGCGATTATGCCGTCGCGATCGTGGGATCGAGAAAAGCCTCATCGGCGGGGGCGCTCATGACGCAAGAACTCAGCCAACAATTGGCCGGCATGGGGTTGACGATCGTGAGCGGGTTGGCACGGGGAATCGACGCGGCAGCCCATCGAGGCGCGCTGGCGGCCAAGGCCACGACGATTGCCGTCGTCGGGTGTGGAGTGGATCGAACGTATCCGCCCGAACATCGACAATTACGACGGGACATTGAAGGCCATGGCGCAGTGGTATCGGAATTGCCGCTTGGGGCCCCGCCGCTGCCGCACCATTTCCCTCGTCGCAATCGGATTATCAGCGGATTGTCGTTAGGCGTGATCGTCTCGGAAGCCGATCAAAAAAGCGGCGCGTTGATCACGGCACGATTTGCGCTCGAGCAGAACCGTGAGGTCTTTGCCATTCCGGGTGCCGTCAAATACGGAAAACATCGAGGGGCTCATGGACTCATCAAACAAGGAGCCAAACTCGTTGAAGATGCCCGAGACGTCGTTGAAGAATTGCTCCCTCAGCTTGACGGACCCTTAGGCGATCGAGTAAAGAATGCCGGTTTTCAGGAGACAACCTCTCAAAGCTTCACCCCTAAAGAGCGACGGGTGCTGTCTCTTTTGCATGAAGACCCCGTGTCGATTGACGAGGTGTTAATGGAAGCGCCGTTTGACCGGGCCGAAGTGATGAGTCTGCTGCTCAGCCTGGAATTGCGAGGCTGTATTCGACAGGTGCCCGGTTCCTGTTATGTCAGGACGTCCTGCTGATGCCTGCCCGTACGTCTACCGCACCCGCGAAAAAGAAGGCGCGCCCCCGCGTTATCGAAGGAGTGGGCAAGACGTTGGTCATTACCGAGAAACCCTCGGTGGCCCGCGACATCACAAAGGCACTCGGTGGGTTTCAGAACGATAAAAACTTTTTCGAGGGGCCGGCCCACGTCGTAACGTCGGCAGTCGGTCACATGCTCGAACTGGTTGCCCCTGAAGGCGTTGAAGTCGAGCGAGGGAAGTGGGCGCTCGCCAACCTCCCGGTGATTCCCGGTCACTTTGAACTCAAACCGATACAGAAGAATGAATCGCAACTCAAACTCATCAAGAAACTTTACGCACGCAAGGATATTGACAGGGTCATCAACGCCTGCGACGCCGGCCGCGAGGGCGAACTGATCTTTCATTACTTGATCCGCCATTTCAAGGGATCAAAGCCAGTCCAACGCCTTTGGTTGCAATCCATGACCCCGCAGGCGATACGCGAGGGCTTTGAGCGTCTTCGTGACGGTGATAAATTGTTGCCCCTCCAGCGTGCCGCGGTGTGTCGCTCGGAGTCCGACTGGCTCATCGGGATCAATGCCACCCGGGCGATGACTGCGCTGAATTCGAGCGGTGGCGGGTTTTCACTGACGACGGTGGGGCGAGTGCAAACACCGACGCTCGCGATCCTTGTCGACCGCGAGAAAGAGATCCAGCACTTCGAGCCTCGCGAGTATTGGGAGGTCAAGGCCACCTTCGCGATTGCCTCAGGACGGTACGAAGGGCACTGGGTTGATCCGCAGTTGCAAACCCGGGCGAAGCAGGGTGCCGCATCCGGTGAGGTCAAGGATCAACATGGCACCACAAAACCTGAGCGCATCTGGGATAAGACCCGGGCCGAGGCCATCGTGGCGCAATGTGCGAATCGGGAGGGCAACGTGTCCGAAACCACGAAGCCATCGAGCCAGCAGCCTCCGATGCTGTTTGATCTGACGTCACTCCAGCGTGAAGCGAACCGGCGGTTCGGGTTTTCGGCGAAGGCGACGCTCGGCATCGCGCAGGCCCTCTATGAACGGCACAAGGTCCTGACCTACCCGCGTACCGATTCGCGGACGTTGCCCGAGGATTACCCGGACACAGCCAGGAAAATTATGCAATCACTGGGCTCTTCCAGCGCCGACCGGGTCGCCACGTCGCCGGAGAACAAAGATGACCGGCCGATCAGCCACTGGGCCCGACAGGTCCTTCAAAAAAACTTCATCAATGGGAACAATAAGCGCATCTTCAACAACGCTCAAGTGTCCGACCACTTTGCCATCATTCCGACCGGGGAGGTGCCGGGTAAACTGAAAGAACAGGAACAGCGCATCTATGAACTGGTCACGCGCTCGTTCATCGCGGCCTTCTACCCTCCGGCCCGGTTTGAAAACACCGCGCGCCGCACCGTCGTTGAAGGGCAGACCTTCGAGACCCGCGGGCGGGTGTTGATCGAGAGCGGCTGGTTGCAGGTCATGGGGCGCAAGGAAAGCAACGAGACGTTGCCTCCGCTCGAAGTCGCCGCCAAGGACGGCTCCGAAAAGGCCAGGACGGTCGAAATCGCAATGGAGGAGAAGCAGACCAAGCCTCCGCCGCGCTATAACGAGGCGACCCTGTTGTCCGCGATGGAAGGCGCGGGCAAACTGATGGAGGATGATGAGCTGCGGGAAGCCCTGCAGGGTCGTGGTCTCGGCACGCCCGCGACGCGTGCTGCGATCATCGAGGAATTGATCCGCAACAGGTACATCCTGCGGGACGTCCGTGAACTGATCCCGACGGCCAAGGCCACGACGCTCCTCAGGCTGTTACGCGCCCTCAAGATTGACGAATTGACCACGGCCGAATTGACCGGCGAGTGGGAAAAGAAACTGAAGCAGATTGAAAGTGACCAGTTCTCCTCCGAAGAGTTTATGCGGCACATTCGCAAGATGACGGTCAATATCGTCGAAGCCGCCCGGCAGTGTGACGTTGACCAGATTGACGACGAATACGCCGTGCTCGATGTGCCCTGTCCCAAGTGCGGCAAGGGTACGGTGCGGGAGAACTATCGCAAGTTCGTATGCGAAAGCTGTGATTTCTCGATTTGGAAATCCATCGCCGGGCGGGAGTTGTCACCCAACGAAGTGACCGCCCTGTTGCGTGACCGGCGCCTCGGCCCCCTGAACGGGTTCCGCAGCCGTCTCGGCCGGGAATTTTCCGCCGAGTTGATCATCAAGGACGATTTCACCGCGGCGTTTGATTTTGGTGACACCGCCGCGGATGACGACATTGATCCGCAGACCTCCGACCAAGTCGGCCCCTGCCCCAAATGCGACGCGCCGGTGCTTGATGCGCCGAGACGGTACATCTGTCGCAGCGGACTCGGCGACCAACCGGCTTGTGATTTCAAAATAAGCCGGCAGATTCTGAACCGCCCGATTGAGGCAGGTGAAGTGCGACAATTGTTGGATAAAGGGAAAACCGACCTCCTGCAAGGGTTCGTGTCGAAGAAGAACAGACGCAAGTTTGCCGCCCATCTCACGCTTGACCTCAGTTCCGGTAAATTGGGTTTCGAGTTCGCCTCGCGCAAGAACGACGTGAACGGCGACGGCAAGAACAAACGGTTCGGGAGAAAGAAAGCCGCGCGAAGCTTCGGCGCGTGACGAGGAGTCGCGGTGTGGGGTATGCGAAAACGGCGCGGACGTTGTCGCTGGGTGCGTCAACCTTCGGTGACCGGGCTGACGGCACCCCCTCGCTACGAGCCCACGGCGGGCTTCATGCGTGGTGACGGTTCAATAAATTTGAACGGTTCACCTTGTTTGAGAATCACGTCCTCGGTAATCACCACTTCCTTGATATCGGTTTGCGAGGGGATCTCGTACATAATATCAAGCATGACCTCTTCCATGATCGCGCGAAGTCCCCGTGCCCCGGTTTTTTGCGCATAGGCTTTTCTGGCGACGGCATGGAGGGCCCCATCCGTAAATTTCAGCTTCACGTTGTCTAAAGACAACAGCTTTTGATACTGCTTGGTTAAGGCATTCTTGGGTTCGGTCAAAATCCGGACCAACGCGTGTTCATCCAACTCCTCCAGCGTCGTCACCACCGGCAATCGCCCGATGAATTCGGGAATTAATCCGTATTGAAGTAAGTCTTCCGGTTGGATATGGGCCAGCAGGGACGCGGAGCGTTCCTGCGGCGAGGCGGACCGGTCCGATTTGAAGCCCATGCGGTTTCGGTTCAACCGTCGTTCGATAATGGGTTCAAGCCCGACAAACGCCCCGCCACAAATGACCAGGATATTCTTGGTGTCCACCTGGATGAACTCCTGATGGGGATGTTTCCGGCCGCCTTGCGGCGGCACGTTGGCCACCGTGCCTTCGATGAGTTTCAGCAGGGCCTGCTGCACGCCTTCCCCCGACACGTCGCGGGTAATGGAGGGGCTGTCGGCCTTCCGCGTGATCTTGTCGATCTCATCGATATAAATGATGCCACGTTCGGCGCGTTCGACTTCATAATCCGAGGCTTGCAGCAGTTTCAGGATAATGTTCTCGACGTCTTCCCCGACGTACCCTGCTTCAGTCAAGGTGGTGGCATCGGCCAGGGTAAACGGCACGTCCAGGTAATCGGCCAGGGTTTGAGCCAATAGAGTTTTCCCGGTTCCCGTCGGCCCAATCATCAAAATGTTGCCCTTTTGGAGTTCGACGTCTCCGGTTTCATTCGCGGCGATGCGTTTATAGTGATTGTGAACGGCGACTGAGAGAATCTTTTTTGCGCGGGCCTGGTCGATGATATATTGATTCAGGTGGCGGTTGATCTCGACGGGTTTGCGAAGTTTAGAGGAAAGGGCTTCTTTGGCCTCTTGCCATTCCTCGGCCATGATTTCGTTGCAGAGGCCCACGCATTCGTCGCAGATGTAGACGGTAGGTCCCGCAATCAGTTTGCGCACCTGATCGCGGCTTTTCCCGCAGAACGAACACCGTAGATTCTCGTCCGATTTGAGTTGTGTGGCCATGGGGTACTCGACGCTCAGCGGTCAGGCGCCGTTCGAGCCGGCCGTTTCCTTTTCCGACGCCCTGACAATGACTTCATCGATAAGACCGTAATCCTTGGCTTCCGTGCCCGACATGAAATAATCCCGCTCGGTGTCCTGGCTGATTTTATCCAACGACTGACCCGTGTGTTCCGCCATGATCTGGTTAAGTCTTTCGCGAATTTTCAGGATCTCGCGCGCGTGAATGTCGATCTCCGTCGCTTGTCCCTGAAATCCTCCCATGGGTTGGTGAATCATCACGCGGGCGTTGGGCAGGGCGTACCGTTTGCCTTTGGTGCCCGCCGCCAGGAGCAGGGCGCCCATGCTGGCGGCCTGACCCAAACAAATGGTCGTAATCGGCGGTTTCACGTATTGCATGGTATCGTAAATGCCGAGGCCCGCGGTGACGCTCCCGCCCGGGGAATTAATATAGAGGTTGATGTCTTTTTCCGGATCTTCGGCTTCCAGGAACAGCAGTTGCGCAATGATGAGGTTGGAGAAAACATCGTCGATGGGCGCGCCGAGAAAGATAATGCGGTCCTTCAAGAGGCGGGAGTATATATCGTACGCCCGTTCGCCGCGGTTCGTACTCTCAATAACCATTGGAATTAACATACGGTTGTACCCTTTCTGTGCCAAACGGGTTTGCGGAGCGTCTTACCCCTGAATCACCGCAAATTGATAGACCAATTGAAGCGCTTTTTCAGCCCGGATGCGATCCTCGAACTCCTGAAGCGAACTTTCCCCTCCCGATTCCACCATCTTGCGGATGTCATCCAGTGGAACTTGAAGCCCTTTGGCAAGTTTGGTGAGTTCTTCCTCAATCTCCTGTTCGCTTACGGAAATCCCTTCCTTGTCCGCAATGGCTTCCAGGACCAACGCGAGCTTGACCCGTTTCTGCGCTCCCGGTGCCACCTCCTGTTGGATGCGTTTCGCTTGCTCTTCCATTTGGATTTGATCATCCATTGAGAACTTACCGCCCTTTTTTCGTTGCTCTTCCATGACGCGTTGTCGAACCAGCGTACGAATTTCACGTTCGACCAAGGTCTCGGGCAGATCGAAGTGATGCATTTCCAACAGACGTTCCATGATCTGATCCTTATAGCCTTCTTCGATATTCCGTTTGAGGACCGACTCCAATTCGGAGCGAATCATGTCTTTGAGCGCATCGAGGTTCTCATACTCCCCGCAATCTTTGGCAAATTCATCATCCAACGGAGGGAGAATTTTCTGTTTCACGCCAAGGATGGAGAGATGAAACGTCACGACTTTGCCGGCCAGCCGGGCATCCGGATGCGAGGCGGCATATTCCTGCTGAAGTTCCGTGCGGTCTCCTTCCTGTTTTCCCACCAGCGCGTCGTCGATGACGAGACCCAGCACAGGTTCCTGAGACCCCACCTTGTGGAGGTGCCCTTCCTTTTTCGAACCTTCCACCGGCTCGCCGTCGACCGCGCCTTCGATCGTCACGACGGCATACAGGCCTTCAGCCAGGAGGGTGCCGGGAGGGGCGGCGTCGAGCCGGGCCTGTTGTTCTCGAAACCGGTCCAGGGCTTTATCCACGTCCTGATCGGTAATGGTCCGTGAATCGGGTTTCAAGGCAATGGGGTTGGGCGGACGATAATCGCGTAATTCAATCGGAGGCTTAATTTCCACGGTAGCGGTAAAGGTCAGCGACGTGTTTCGGTGGGCTTTCATTCGCTCCATAGGAGAAATTTCAACCAACACGGGTGCCACGCCGGCTTCTTGAATCGCCTTCTGGTAGTAAATCGGCACCAGGCGCTGAATGACATCCTGTTCGACGGCCTTCGCGTAGCGTTTTTCCAACATGGCGACCGGCGCCTTGCCGGGCCGGAAGCCCGGGACGCGCACCTGGTGCTTCAGATTGGTATACACCCGGTCGAATTCCTGGTTGACAACGTCTTCCGGCACTTCAATTTTGATCGCCCGTTTAACCGGTCCCAATTCGGTGACTTCCAATTTCATGTTGAACTCGTTCTGTGATGCAAGACGGCTGTGGAGTGGTGCGAGAGGGGGGATTTGAACCCCCACGGTCTCCCACGAGATCCTAAGTCTCGCGCGTCTGCCAGTTCCGCCACTCTCGCTTCGTTGAATCGCTTCCTTTTTTCAGGATAACGGTACGGCTGGACCCTCAAGGCAACGGCTTGAGCCATTTTTTCTATTTACCCCTACGGTGCGCAGGGTGTCAACGCCCGGTCTTCCCGACAACGGGTTCTTGCCAGAATTCAATCGAGTAGGCTATGGTGACCGGCATGGACCTCAAAAAACTGTATTTGAACATTTACGAGCAATTCATCCGGACGCGCGACACGCACAAAGGGTTTCACTTTCAGGAGGAGACACTCAAAAGCGTGGCGCCCAAAACGGTTTCGTTCAAGAATCGCGTGCAATGGTGGACCCTTGACCGGCCCAGCCGGTTGAAGAAGATTGAGCAGGAACGGGATCGCCAACAGCAGGAGATTCTCACCCTCAAGCAAAAGCTTGTCCCCGACGCTTGTCCTCGATCCCCGTCCGAGCCGGGGCCAGGCTCTGATCGAGGATCTAATCGGGGACCCTCAGGCTAATCGGCTTTCACTTCCCACGACGACTCATGTCGGAGTTCGTCCCAGCGACTCTTCAACTTTATCGTCAAGCCCTATTTGCGACCTGGCAGTCGCTGACCAGAAACTGGCTACTCGTCCCGGCGGTCATGATCCTGGCCGTGCTCATGTACGCGGCCACCGGAATGGCCATGGCCTTCGGCATGCTCGGTGGGTTGTTACTCGGCGTGGCCAATGCCTTTGTCGTGGGTGCGTTTCTGGGATTACTCGAACAAGCCGTGATGGGTGCCCGGCACATGGTCTGGCGCGATCTATGGGACGTGGCAGGCAGTTATTTCTGGGACGTGATCACCATCGGCTTTATCGTGTGGGTGCCCCTGCAAATTCTCGAACTCGGCATGCAAGCCAACCCGTATGGGCCGGCAATCGTTTCAGCCGTCTTCCTGCTCCTGTTTATTTTGCTCAACCCCGTCCCCGAACTGATTTACCAGAGCCGTGCCGGTGCCTCCCTCGAAATCCTCAAAGACAGTTACGAATTCGTCCTGGAAAATTGGATTGAATGGTTTTTCCCCTTGGTCGTGATCCTGGCGCCGTTCGGGTTGTCCTTTTTCTTTTCGATTTCGAGCCGGAGCGGCCGGCTGATTGGCTTGGATTTTCTTCAACTCCTGGGATTGCCCTTCGCCGTGTTGAGCCAGTGGTTCCAGGCTCTTGGGCTTTCCTCCTCGACGGCCATGATCCTGGTTCTGTGTCTGACGCCTGTCGCGGCGGTGCTGATGATGCTGTTTCGCGGCCATCTCTATAAGGCGCTGACGGGATCGTCCCGGCGGCAACGGTTATTTCAACGACGCCAATCCATGGGGAATTGAGGGGTTCGATTGCTATCCCTTCCAGTTCCTTGTTGCTCGAAAGGCCCCATGCTAAGATGACCGACTCATCCCGTAATGCCCGTAATGCGGAGAGGTGCGAGAGTGGCCGAATCGGCGTGCCTGGAGAGCACGTGTGCTGGCAACGGCACCGTGGGTTCGAATCCCACCCTCTCCGCCATAGGGTCAAGGCGGTATGATCGAGAACGAAACAAAGTTTTCACCAAAATGCAGTTTCGCCATTGCTCGTACGAAAGAGGAATGACGTCCTCGCTCATGTTTGACTCGGCCCCAGGAACGCATTGAAATTGGATGCAACTCGAAACGACAACTCGCGCCAGGCCGACGCAAAATTCTCGGCTGGCACGACTGGTCGCGTGCCGTTGTCCCATTCAAGCAGGGTTGATCGTCGGTACTCGATTCCCAATTGCTCGACGATGTTTACCTCGTAACGCCGCATCCAATCGATCAAATCCAAGGTCAACGTTGCGCACGCATTTCGCTGGGATTCAGTCGGCGTGTTCAACTTCGGGAGATCCGTATCGGACCAGGGCGGACAATCCAGCGTCGCATGTGTTGTATATCGAGGTTGAAACTCATAGCGGGGGAGGAAGACGCCGCCCCACTGGCCATCTCCGTAGAACACACCAAACCCACGCAGCACAACACATCGTCTCCGCGGCATCGCCAAGGCATACACGCTAGCACAGTCTTTGCGATCGGCGGGCGGCTCGATGCGGTCAAAGCCGATCTCGAGCAGCCAATTGCCTTCCGGTCGCAAAATGTCTTGACCCCAGCACCACGCTTGTTGGCTTAGCAAGCTCACCGCTCGTTCAAGGAGTTCACCTTCAGCGCGTTCGTGATCATTCACTTGAAGTGCTACCAACGTCTCAGTCAGCCTCAGCAGTCGCAATCGATGCGATGTTTGCCAACAGCCATGCGGAGGCAGCAAACAACTGCAACCAATCCCCACCGGAACTGATCCCGTAGGTCAGCATGCTGGCAATCCAGCAAACGCTGGCAGCCGTTTGTCCGAGCCATTCGACGCGTAGCGTCCGTGCTAGTCGGCTTCGCCCCGCGCCGGATACAATCCCCCTCCTCGCGGCCTCGCTCGTCGCGTTCGGTTCGCTCGAAGGCGCGGCGAGTGTCCACCCGGCGACCACTTCGTCGTTCCCCGTCAACATACGCACTCTTCCCCACAGCAGGAGAGGTCATCGAGATACATGCCCCACTTTCGGTAATTCTCCAACTCTTCAGCCGGCAGCCCCAGGGAACTGGCAATCGCCTTGGCAACCACGGCGAAACGCTGTCGATACTTGTAGATAAAGCAAAAGGCATGGTTATCGTGACGCACGGCGGGCCCGCACAGAAACAGACCCGGCACAATGGTTGATTCATCGTGCTCGCTCAGTAGCGGAAAGCCGTCGTCGCGTCGCTCGAACGAATCTGCGACCAGCTTGTGACTTCCTTCAAATCCACCCGCCCAGAGTGGCGGAACGCTAGTTTGAAACCGCCGTCCGTCCTGTGCCGTGACTTCATACGTGGCGTCCACGCGGGTGACAGAGGCGATTGGCGTTTGCGGAAACAACTCCACATACTCCTCAAACCAATCTTCTCGCATCCGTTCGAGCGAATACGTAGACAGTGCGACACTGGGATCGGAACTTTGGTCTTTCCATGGACAACCTTTGTCGAACAACCGTACCCGTTTGTCGCGATACGCCAGATGGTAGGCCGCGTCGACACCACTCTCGTAGCCACCGACAATGATGAAATCGTCTCCGTCAAGTTCTTCATAGCTGGCAATTGTTGCCGTGTGTCGACAAAGTTCGCTGCCGACGAACCCATTCAGACGTGGGTATTGGAACTCGCCAGCCGCCCAAATGACGTACTTGGCTCGTAAGGTCTCGTCAGCCGTATCGATGCGAAAGTCGTCGCCAACTTTTGTTGTCCGCGTCACGCTAGTCCTCTCACGTATCGACAACTCGAAAAACTTCGCGACTCCCCGCAAGTGCGACGCGTATTCCTCGCCCGTCGGATGCTCAACCTCTAAGCTGAACGCGGGCGAAACACCAATCGCGATCGAGTTCAAATCGAGCATACCAATCGAATTGGTCGGAAATGAGGGGGTGATGAATCGAGTTTCGGCTGGCCATGAAGCAAACGACGATCCGACCGTGTGTCGCTCGAGCACGATAAAGTTCTCAATACCCGCATGTTTTAGGGCTATCGCAACCCCCACACCCGCGGCACCACCACCAACGACTACGACATCGTAAGTCTTGACGTTAGTTGCAATCGTCATCAAGCGTTCCCCTCGGTAACTTCACTGCTGCAAACAACCACGCAGACAACCGTAACGGCGGTTCAGCAGGTGAGCGGAAACCGGCACGATTCCGCCCGGCATGCGTGAGCACGGCCTGCCCTTCCTGCGGATAAGCAAACCCGGCGAACATTTCACAAAGCTGTCCCACGCGCATCATGCCCTTACCGCTTTTCTTTGTGGACGGCATGCTTCCGGCAGTACGAACAATATTTTTTCAGTTCGATCCGGTCGGGATCGTTTTTCTTGTTTTTGGAGGTCCAATAGACCGATTTGCCCGGCGTCTCGCATCCGGTGCAGGCAATGGCAATCGTGATACGCATATCCTAAACTCCTGAAGCCCATTAGATGTGTTCACCGGCCGCCCGCATATCGGCGACGACGCGGGCCAACCCCTTTTTATCGATAATTTTCATGCCGTGGGTTGAAACCGACAGGGTAATCCAACGATTCTCTTCCAGCAGAAAGTAGCGTTTCCGATGCAGATTCGGGAAAAACCGCCGCTTGGTTTTGTTATTGGCATGACTCACGCGATGGCCGGACATCGGCCGCTTTCCGGTGACCTGACAACGTTGTCCCATCAACATACCTCCTTATCCGCGACTAAGCACTTATGCTTTTCATTTCTCAATCGACTGCTGAGTTTTGCCATATACTCATCTCCCTACTTCGAGGTTGAGGGCTCCAGGCCCTGACTTCATCAGTATTCGGACTGCCGGCCGAACGGTAACAGCGCCATGTGTCGCGCTCGCTTGATCGCTCGCGCGATCTCCCTCTGCCGATGTTGACTATTGCCCGTCATTCGTCGAGGCAGGATGCGCCCGCTTTCCGTTATGAACTTCCGCAGCCACTCCGCATTTTTCCAATCCACCGGTGTCGTATCGTCGATCACGCGACGGCGTCGCCCTTCAAGCATGCTCGTTTCTCCATATACAATGACAATGAATTGCGCCTGTTTCATGTGGCCCGGACTGAAGTCCTCCCCGATAGCGCTCACGGATACACGTGAGGTTGCCACACACGGACACGCGTTCAGCCGGACGATCAGAATAATGTGACGAGATCAAACCGCGGCGGGAGGACCCCGCGAATAAGGGACGGACACGAATAGGAGGTCCGACGGCCTAGCCGCCATTCATGATCAGCCCTCTACCAGCTCGACTTTCTCACTCCGGGAATACCCCCTCGTAATGCCAACAAACGGAAATCGATGCGGGACATGCCGAATCGTCTCAGGAATCCACGGGTCCGGCCTGAAATCAGACATCGGTTTCTCACTCGGCTTGGGCTGGCATTGCGGGGCAGCGCCTGCAGCCCCCGCTGCGCCTCCACCCGCTCCTCCAAAGAAGACCCAGGATTTCGGATAACTTCCTTTAAAATGGCTCGTTGTTGGGCGTACTGCTTCACCGCCTCTTTTCGTTTTTCATTTTTAATGATGCAACTTTTTTTGGCCATAGGACCTTCCTTTCCTCAAGGTGTGAAGCTTTCTCCATATCCTCTTTTTGGGTTAACCATTGTTTTGGGTAATTCGTCCACCAATCAGCGATTGTTTCTGCTGCGTATACTTATACAAAGTCACTTCGTTTTCTTGAATGACTTTTCAATGAACGTCAAAAACTACTAAATGAAAGGTGTGTTTTCTGGGGACGAGTGTACGACGAAGAGAAATTATCGAAACAAGAAATGTGGGAGTGTGGACGTTACAAGTTCGACGGGAATTCGGTGAACCGATTTTCAGCTACCCAGGCGGGTAATAGACTCCGCAGGCAAGCTGCCAAGCCTATGATCGCGTAACCCGCGCGCGGATTGAAACTCAGTTGCAGTTAAATACGACTCGAGGTCTTGCAGCACCCGCTACAGCAATCACCACATGCGCATGACGCATCACAGCGACAAACTTCAGTTCCACAACAGCAGTTACACGTCGTTGTCTTGCATGCACACTTGCCATTTTTGCAGCATCCACAGGAATCTTTCATTGCTTTCTCCTCCTCATTTTTCGCAGCACTCCCAATTGTTTTCAAAGCAATCCAGGAGCCTGCATTCAGAATCATCCGACGCTTCACGGCCACAGATCAGGGAAAACTCGCGGAGCATTCCCGCCATCCTATTCAAGTCGGCTATCTTCCGTTCAATTTGATCGATCTTCTCGTTACAAGTCTTTGCAATAAAGGGTCGTGTTTCTCGGGAACAAAGAGCAAGGCCCAGGAGATCTTGAGCGTCTTTGAGGGAGAATCCAAGCCCCTGAACTCTCTTGACAAACTTGATTATCCGCACGTCAGATTCCGGGTACTTTCGAAAACCTGACGTTCGAAATGGCTTTTCCAGAAGACCCTTCCTGTGATAAAAGCGGACTGTCTCTACCCCGACCCCGGCTGCCTTGGCTAAGGTTCCAATCGTCATTTGTTCTTTATCGGCCTTTTTCATATCTGAAGTATACACTCCGTACCCAAGTACAGAGTCAAGGGTTTTTTTCACCCGCGATCGTAGGCCTGAGCCTGGGAACAGGAATTATAAAAGGCTTTTTTGGCTTGGACCGGAAAGTAGCCAGGACGGTACGAATGGGTCAATCAGGGATTGGAAACGAGGTCAGGTCTTGCCATGTGCATACCTTGCTTGAGCCGATTGAGCAAGGCACATCAAACCACTCACGGCTTAGCCCGTCCTTTGACAAATCAGTAACCGTTCATCGGCTTTCTTCGGCCCGAAAGCCACCCATCTTCCATCTTTGACCGAATAACAGAACGAGCAGGTTCGATCCTCAAAGGGAGAGAGCCCCATCAACCAATCAGGGGAAAATCCGGATCGATATTCCTGAGGCAAAAAGTCGGCAAAGGATGAACCCACTCCCGCTTGGCGTGCCGGGAGGTTGCCTTCCGGGAGTTGTTCGGTCATCGGACCCCACCTCCCGTTTCTGCGCCCCCCGCTCGATGCTCGGGGCTTGGACGTACTTCATAGGATGCTTTCATCAATCCACTCCTCTTCTGGTCATTCGGATGCTTCCTAATGCGGAAGTACAGTCAGGATGCCGATCGTCACCATCCCGGCCAGCATCATGGCAAACGGCCAGGCCCCGCTGGCCGCCCCATGCCGGCCATGTAAACCGGGAACCAGGTCGGCAAGACCGATATACAAAAAACTGGCGGCGGCCAACATCAGGGCATAGGGCACGATCGGCTTCGCATAGGCCAAGCCCCCAAACGCCAACACCACCCCTGCGAGGGTCGCCATACCAGACAGGGTATTGGCCCAAAACGCCTGCCACCGGGAAAATCCGCTCGACAGCAGAATGGTGAAGTCACTCAACTCCTGTGGAATTTCATGACCCAGAACCGCCAACGTCGTGACCAGACCCAGGGTAGGAGATACGACACAAGCCACGCCGATGGCAATGCCGTCGGCAAAGTTATGAACAGCATCGCCGACCAGGATCAATGTTCCGGCTTCTCGGCGAACCATCGAGCCCTTCGCGTGCCCGTGAGTCTTGAACTCAGCAGCCTCCCCGTGCGCATGACGCCAGATCACCATCCATTCCAGAATAAAGAACAGGACCAGCCCCGCTAACAAAGCGATGCCCGCCTCATTAATCGAAATGTCTTCGAGTGCCTCGGGAATCAGCCCGATGGTCGCCGTCGCCAGCATCGTGCCGGTCGCAAACCCCAGCAGATTCGGCATCATCCATTGCCGCCATTCATCCGGAATAAACAGAACCAGACCGGCAGGTAATAAGGCACCCAAGCTGCCCAGTAACCCCATCAAGATGGCAAACATCCATGTGGATTCCTGGGGCAGGCTCACGAGTTTGGCCCGATCTGGTCAGGGCCACAGACCTGACCGTGATACATCGCCCTCTCCCTCGGTGTTAGCCACGTCCATGGACTGGGGGCTGTTCATGTTTGACACGTGGCAATAATTCGGCGAGGTTGCAAGGGCGATGATCTATGTCGAGCTGGGGAAGGATGATCTGTTCCATGCCCAAGCGGCAGGCTCCGGTCGACCACGGCAGCAGAAACACTTAAGGGTCCGATGTTTCGCCGGTTGCACCGTCTGCCTGACTCATTCCATCACCTCGCTGATGTTCCCCAGCCTGCGCCAGGGCCTCCACGTCCTGTTGCGTCACGTCATCCGCCGTTTTATGAACCTTGAACTGGGTCGTCTTTCCCGGCACTTCCAAAAGCGCAATGACCGTTTCAATGGGCGGACAACCGGGCTCCCGGCACTCCAATTCGGTCACCATAACCGTGGTCTCTTCCGGCAAAGACCAGGCCGAACGAGCCCAGGATTTAATACGATCTGCCTGGTCCGGATCGATGCGGGGGCGCCCTCCAAATAAATTCATCGTTACCCCCTCACGCCTTCCACGGCAAAGAGCGCCACCGTTCCGTCATCGGCACCCGCCGCCAGACAGGCATCGATCGGACTCCAAGCCACACAGGACAATCCTCCCGACACACGCAGTTCCTGACTCACCATCAGCTTCGCCTTCCCGGGATTCCACAAACAGATCAACCCGTCTTCCCCTACCGTCGCCACCATCCGCTCACGAGGGTGACAGGCAATTGCTTGAATCCACCCCAGGTGGTCGCCCAAAAGCCGACCACTGGATCCTTCGAATTTTTGGGCCGACCACGTCACCAAATCAGGACCGGCTGCTGTCCATAAAGATTCTCCATAGGGATCGAAGACCACGTGCCCGACCTTGCAGGGATAACCGGCCATATGCCAGTTCTGTTCGGTCAAGAGACTCCATAAATGGACCGACCCATCCAAATTTCCCGCGGCCAGGTACTGCCCGTCCGAACTGATTGATAACGACAGGAGGGCTCCATTGTAGGGAAACATATTCACGGGGGAGTTCATCCCGACCCGCCATAATGTGACTCCTCCGAAACAGGAGGAAAATATTTGGCCGGGATATCCCGTTCGCCAACAAAGATCGGACACAGAAGTCTGATGATCAGAGGTCTCCCATTCCACAGAGCACCCGCCCGACTCCGACCACTTCAGGATTTGCAGAGTTTTTCCCGCGGTCATCGCCAACCGTTCGCCGCCTGATTCCCATGCCAGATGTTCCACCCAGCCCTTTCCATCTCCAACCGGAATCACGGCACGCTCTTCTCCGGAATCGACGTCCCACACACGCCCCACTCCGTCTTCCCCGGCGGTTGCGAGAATTTTTCCTCCGGGATGCCACCCCTCCGCCAGTACCGCGCCTTGATGTTTCGGGTTACGGAAGACGCATCGCTGGGATCCCACGTGCCAGACCGCGACTTGGCCGCTCGCATCCGCAGCCGCCAATCGGCTGCCGTCCGGCGAAAACATGACGGCATGGATGTATTCATCCAAGAGAAACGTCCCGATCGGCCGCAATCGAACTCCTGCCCGAGGCCGCACTAAACGAGGCACAATCGAAACCCTTCGGCCAGTCGATCGCGATCGAGGTTGCGGCCGATGAACACCAATTGGTTCCCCCTCGGCTCCGTGTCCCGCCATGGCCTATCAGGGCGACCGTCGAACAACATATGCACCCCCTGAAACACGAAGCGCTCATCTTGCCCCTTCACATTCAAAATCCCTTTCATGCGAAAAATATCGGTGCCCATCCCCGACAGGACCTCCCGCAGCCAATCGTTGACTTTGGCCTCGTCCACCTGTCCGGCCTCCGCAAGCGATACGGAGTAGACCGACGGATCATGCTCATGCGCTTCCTCGCCTAAAAAGTTCGGATCGATTTCCAGTTTCCGGCTCAGGTCAAACGCTCCCACATTCAACAGCCGTTCGATTTCCAACCGGGCATCACGGGTCTGGTAGATTTTGGCCATGGCATTGATGGCCCGAACACGGCTCTCCAGCCGCTCCACTTCCCCTTCGTCCACCAGGTCGATCTTGTTCAGAAGAATGACATCCGCAAAGGCAATTTGCTCCTTGGCCTCTGGACTGGTATCCAGGTGTTCCCATATATGCTTGGCATCCACCACCGTCACAATGGCATCCAGCATCAATCGGCGCTTCATGTCATCATCGACGAAAAAGGTTTGTGCGACGGGTGCCGGATCGGCCAGCCCCGTGGTCTCGATGACCATATAGTCGAACTGCTCTTTCCGCTTGAGTAAATTGGAAATTATCCGGATCAGGTCTCCCCGGACGGTACAACAGATGCATCCATTGTTCATTTCAAAGATTTCTTCGTCCGCCCCTACCACCAATTGATTATCAATGCCGACTTCACCGAATTCATTCACAATCACCGCCACCCGTTTCCCATGCTCGGTGGTCAGAATACGATTCAACAGGGTTGTTTTGCCCGCGCCAAGAAATCCCGTCAATACAGTGACCGGGACTTGAGCTTGCTCTTCGACTCTCATATTTGCCCCTTTCTATTCGAACATTTTCCCATTGCGACCGATCCTGCTTATCCTCACCTCCGGAATGGGCGGTCCGTGCGATTCCTAAAACTTTTACCCTGAGACTCCCACGGGTAATGGTGAG
This sequence comes from Nitrospira sp., assembly GCA_011523385.1. Lineage (GTDB taxonomy): Bacteria > Nitrospirota > Nitrospiria > Nitrospirales > UBA8639 > Bin75. Next base: position 159,584 of record WTGX01000017.1, read on the forward strand.
TCTTACCCGGACGGCGAAGCGAACATGAACCGCTTCGGAACTGAAGCAAACTGGTGGATCAAACTTAGCCGAATACACGAAAACGGCAATGAGATTTTCATGAATGGTCCAATTGTTTCCTCGAACTTCCCCAATACGGTTATGAAGCCGTCTATTCCGTTTTTTCTTCTCCTGGCTGCAAACAGGGGAACCTGTGAGCCCAGGAAAATGAATGAGGCAGGAGAAGATCTATTGCAAGGATGTCAGCGATCCTTGGCGGGCACGACAAAAGTTTGCGATCGAAAGACGGTTTTCATGTAGCCCTTTCGATAGGAATGCTGCTACTATGGTGGACGGCTGCGCGTCTGGAGTAGCAAAGATCCAGTATTCGTTTGACCGACGAGAACCCACGGCCTACGACGCTCTCTGAAAGGGGTGAGGAGATGCCGAATTTCATGCTGGCCTATTACGGCGGAAACGAGCCGGGTTCGCAGGAAGAAGGAATGGCGCAAATGGAAAAATGGAAGGGTTGGATCGAAGGACTTGGTGAATCGATTGTGAATCCGGGAACACCGTTACCCGTTTCAAAAATTGTCAAGGCCGGTAGCGTTGAAGATGATACTGATGAGAATGCGATGAAAGGATTCGCCGTTGTGAAGGCAGAAAGCATGGCGGCTGCCGTAGAAATAGCTCAGTCAGATCCGTTTTTGGAAAGCGGCGGGACGATACGTGTTTCTCAGATGATGGAGATGAATGAGCAGGGCTCGTGCTGAAAACCAATTCTCAAACGCATCAGTAAGCAGGAAAGGCCGTCGCGCGTTCTTCGTCTTCCATTGCTCTGATCACTGACAACGAAAAGGGGCTGGGCCCTGTGCAGCAGAATCTTGTGAACCCCGCCAGGTCCGGAAGGAAGCAACGGTAAGCAGGCGAGTCTGTGTGCTACAGGATCACCCGGCCCCGGTTTTGACGATTCTCATGAGTAGGGGCGGACCGGAGCCCGCCCTGCCTGTCCTGAGCGAAGTCGAAGGAAGCGAAGCGAACGGGTGTCCGCCCTGGCACGTGACGGCCAAACAAAGGATGACGCGCGTGACGCTCCGGGTGGAGCCGAAGGCAGAGTCCTGAGCGGAGTCGAATGAACGAGTAATGGAATATCAGGTTTCCGCCAGAAAGTTTCGTCCGGGCACATTCGAAGAGTTGATCGGGCAGCCGCACGTGGTGCAGACGCTGCGGAACGCCATCCTCCGGCAACAGGTTGCCCATGCGTATCTCTTCTCCGGCATGCGCGGCGTGGGAAAGACCACGGCCGCCCGGATTCTGGCCAAGGCGCTGAATTGCGAAAAAGGACCCACCCCTGAACCCTGCGGTCAGTGCGAGAGTTGTCTGGAAATTACGCGCGGCAACTCGGTTGACGTCATCGAGATCGACGGCGCCTCGAATACCGGCGTGGACGATGTCCGGGAGCTTCGCGAAAACGTCAAATTTTCGCCGTTCCGGGGCACCTATCGGATTTACATCATCGACGAAGTCCACATGCTCTCCAATTCGGCGTTCAACGCGCTCTTGAAGACACTGGAAGAGCCTCCGCCGCACGCAGTGTTTATCTTTGCGACGACTGAAGTCCACAAAATCCCGCCCACCATCACGTCTCGCTGCCAACATTTCAACTTTCGCCGGATTCCCCGGCGGGAGATCATCGCGCGTCTTCAGGAAGTCGTGAAACACGTTGACGTCGAGATCGGCGAACGGAGCCTGGGGGCGATGGCCAGGGCGAGTGAAGGCAGTATGCGCGACGCCCTCAGTTTGTTGGATCAGGCCGTGGCGTTCGGCGGCCGGACGATTACCGAGCATGACGTGGACGAGATGCTCGGGGCCGTGCCCGACGAACTGGTGGGCCGCATCGTGCAGACGGTCGTGACTCAGGACCCGGCCGCGGCCGTCACCCTGGTTGGCGAGGTGGTTGACCACGGGTACGACTTGCGGGCTTATTGCGGGGCGGTGGTGGAGCGCATGCGTCACCTGATGATTGCGGCAGTGGTGCCCGGGTTCGAGCAAGCGCAAGGCTTGATGGATTTGCCGGATGAAGACGTGAAACAACTATTGGCGGAAGCCAAATCGTTCTCGGTGGAGCAGTTACAGGAGGTTTTTCATCTCTTTGCCCAAGCTGAAGATCGCCTTCGGTCAACGGCGCATCCTCGTTTTGTCTTTGAAGTGGCCGCGGTGCGCGCGGCGCGGTTGCTGCAGCCCGGCGCACAAGTTTTGCGGCAGGCCGAAACGGGACGGGGGCCACAACCCCAGGCTGCAAGCGTGCCGGCAGAAAAACCCCGGCCGGCGTCAGGGGTACCGCCGTCACCGGCAAGACAACCTGACCATCGCGCCGGAACGTCAGGTCGGCCCTTCGGCTCCGCTTCCTTCGGCTCCGCTCAGGACAAGCAGGACAGGCCCTCGGCTCCCGTGTCCGGGCAGGGCGGGCGCCCCTCTCCTCCGGCGCAAAAGACCCCCACTTCCAACGCGGCGAGCGCGCCGCGCGCCGCACGGTCTGCAGTCGAGGCGAAATCGGCGCCTCAACCGAGACCGGCGTCCCCGGGGAGTCCGCCGGCTATCCGGGAAGAAGACTGGCAGCGGGTCGTCGATTCCGTGATTCAGAATTCCCCCAACATTGGAACCTTTTTGGAAATGGGAACGTTGGTAAAAATCGAAGGCAACCAGGTCATCGTGGGGTTTCCCAAAACCGCATCGGTGGCCTGTTCGAGAATCCAGAAAGAAGAGACCCGCGCATTGATTGCAAAGATCTGCCAAACCGTCACAGGGGCGAGCATTCACATTCGAGTGGTCGAATTGACCGGAGAACCGGGCGACGGGCTCACGATCAGGCAGATGCGAAACAAACGGCGGGAACAGGATGACGAGGCCTTGTTGGAGCAGGCACGAGCGAATCCCATGGTGAAACACGCGATGGAACTGTTTGGCGGCGAAGTGGTGAAGGCCAGTCGCCCGAGTGGAAAGAAGGAGGCGTAAGCATGTCCAAGAATCCTTTTGGCAATATGGGAAATCTGTTGAAACAGGCCCAGGCCATGCAGGAGAAACTGGGAAAAATTCAGGAAGAAGCCGCCGCGAAAACCGTCCAGGCGTCGGCCGGAGGCGGCATGGTCACGGTCACGGCCAATGGAGGAATGCAAATCACCAACGTGGCGATCGAGCCCGAAGTCTTGAAGTCTGAGGATCCCGACATGTTGCAGGACCTTCTTGTGGCTGCCACCAATGAAGCATTGCGCAAGGCCAAGGAGTTAATGGCTGATGAAGTGAAGGGGTTGACCGGAGGTCTCGGCATCCCCGGAATGTGACGAATTCACAATCCACAATCAAAAATCCACAATGGATTCATGAGCGTACAACAGCGTCAGGGGTTATTGGCCAAACTGGCCAAGGAGTTTGTGCGATTGCCCGGCATCGGGCAAAAGACCTCGCAACGACTCGCGTTTCATATGATGAAGGTCAGCAAGGAAGAGGCCCTGCGCCTGGCCGATGCCATTCGCGACGTTAAGGAATTTGTGGTGTTTTGCGAGCAATGTCGCAATATTGCGGAAAGCGAGTTGTGCGACATCTGCCAGGATCCTCAACGGGATCGCACCAGGATTCTGGTCGTGGAAGAACCGAGCACCTTGCATGCGATCGATCAAAGTCGCGGGTACAAAGGCCTGTATCACGTCCTGATGGGGTCGATCTCACCGCTGGACGGGGTGGGGCCGTCCGATATTCGCGTGAAGGAGTTGGAGGCGCGCGTCCGGGACGGTGGCGTAAAGGAGGTCATCGTGGCGACGAATCCCACCATCGAAGGCGAAGCCACGGCAATTTACCTCACGAAACTCCTGAAGCCCTACGGAGTCACGGTCTCACGCATTGCCTACGGCATTCCCGTCGGCATGGATATCGAATACGCCGACGACGTGACGCTGACCAAATCCATCGAAGGCCGCCGTGAATTGTAGCAGTTAGAGCCCCGTATATGTCCACGGATTCGTTGAAAACTGTCGCTGAGGATTAGAGGGAATCCATCATCAGGCCACTCGACCAAATGGTCATCCTGAGCAACGCGAAGGATCTGCTTTTTGAGGCGTTCGGTTGTTGAGGGAGAGATCCTTCACTTCGTTCAGGATTGTCAGTGTTCAGTCGTTCATTGCGTCAGCGAATGAATGACCATTTCCATTCCCTCTCAAGATCTTTGTAACTCAAAATGAGCCAGGAATTAGAAATCATCCAAATGGTCACGACCCGACTGGCGGAAGCCAATATTCCATACATGGTCACGGGATCCATTGCGATGAATTACTACGCGGTCCCACGTATGACGCGAGATATTGACATTGTGGTCGAGTTGTTTGAGGAGGGCGTGGAGGAAACCGTCAGGTTGTTTCAAGGGGACTTCTACGTCGATCGCGAAATGGTGCAAGAGGCGGTGAAAAACCGATTGATGTTCAACGTCATTCACCATGCGTATATGATCAAAGTTGACTTGATTATCAGAAAGAACAGTGACTATCGCAAAGAAGAATTTTCTCGCAGGCGAATCGTGAAGGTTGATGATCATTCATTTTACATTGTGGCTCCGGAAGATCTCATTCTCTCCAAGCTCGATTGGGCTAAAGATTCGCATTCAGAGATACAGTTGAGCGACGTCAGAAATCTTTTGGCTGCCGTACCACAGTTGGATCACGATTATTTGGTCGGCTGGGCAGATCGTCTTGGGTTAAGAGATCTGTATCGGGAAGTGATGGCATGAGGGATACCTCCATCGAGATGGAACAACGGTTCCGAAGCATGATACTGACCCGTTCAGGAGAGGACCGGTTGAAAATGGGCTGTTCGATGCATGAGACGGCGCAAGCCCTTGTCATCGCGTCCTTGAAGGAAAAAGCTCCCCATCTGACACGGGAAGATTTACGACGGGCCCTCTTCCTTCGATTTTACGGAGGCGAATTCGATAAGAAAACATCCGAGAAAATCCTGGCCACGTTGACAAAGGCCGGTTGAATCGTAAACCGCCAAGGCGCGATTGATACGAAAGTAACCTCAGAATCCGTCATTCCCGACGTTTGTAATCGGGAATCCAGTCTTGTTTTTTCATCTCTTGGTGTGCAGGCGGTCAGTCCGCATGAAGGACTCCTGTGAAAGTATTTGTAAGGTTTCTCATGCTCATTGGAGTCGTTGGGATCATTGCCGTGGCGTTGGTTGGCCTGTCGTTGGATGCCTTGGTCAAGGGCGGGATCGAGACCATGGGTCCTCGGATACTGGGCGTGCCGGTGATGTTGGAGGACGTGGATATTGCGCTGCCGTCCGGCACGACCATGCAAGCCGGATTGACCCGGCTCGTCGTCAACAACCCTGAAGGGTATGAGACCGCCTTTGCCGTATCCCTCCCGGAGGTCCGGGTGCACGTCGATTGGAACTCCCTGTTGACTGACACCGTGATCGTCGAAGAAGTGCTGATCATCGCGCCGGCCGTGACCTTCGAATGGTCGTTACAGGGCAGCAACCTCGGCGCGATCCATGAGAACGTCAAGCGCAACACTCGATCCGATCCCGATGACAATAATCGAGAAAAAGCACAAAGCGACGAGGAAGGAGAAGAATTCGATAAGTCCGTTCACATCAAAAAAGTGACGGTCAAAAATGCGATCATCAACGTGAGCTTCGTCGGCGGACAGAGCGAGGTCACGCAATTGCCGTTACCCGATCTCGAATTGCGTGACATCGGGAACCCGTCAGGCGGCACCACGTTTTCACAAGCGTCAGCCGTCATCTTCGAGCAGATCTACGACGCCATTGACAAGGCCGTCATGAAACCGGGGATACTCCTGCCCCAAGGCGTCAAGCAACTCGGCAAATCCATCGGCAGGATGGGCAAGGAATTATTGCAGGGATTGTTTGGCAAGTAAGCGTCTCGAACTGTAACCGGGTTACAATCCGTTATCTGCAAAATACGCATCTACGACCCGCGATTCCAAAATCACTGTGAAAACGTGGCCCCCGTGTCCTGCACTTCGCGGTAGGGCAGCAGCCAGACGAGTGACTCATCGTGGATGTCCACGACCTGGATGCGGTTTCCCCAGGGGTCGCGGAAGTCGCACCGGAAAGGAGGCTCCAACGTCAGGCCGTATTTGTTGACGAGTTTGTCCCGCACTTCGTTGACTTGCGCTTCGTCCCGGACCATGAGGCCGAAGTGCTTCGTGCGATCGGGTTGCAGGGTTTCGACTTCGAAGATCGCCAGGAACTGATGCTCCCCCAGTTTGCACCAGGCGGCGCCTTCGCCTCCCCGCAGCATTTCCAGGTTAAACACGTCCGAATAAAATTCCACGGCTTTCTGCGCGTCGTCCACTTCGATGACCACGTGGTTGCATCCATAGACTTGAACGGCCATTTTTCATCTCCTTTTTTTCCTGAGTCAGCAGCAGTGTCTTCGATGCATTCATCATAACAGATTACGGGAACACATCTGTAGAGATCGAATTCCGGCGCCAATGAAGAGAACTGCGAAACTACCACGTCCATTCCGTTCTCTCCCACTCGGAGCCTGGCGAGAGAGAGGGATCAAGAAGCCGGTCTTCTTTCTTCGACGCCATTTCCCTGAATGCCTGTGTCCAGCCCGTTCTCGGTTTTATCAGTGAACGGATGACCAGTTCTCCGTTTTTTGCTTCCAGTTCGACGGAGTCTTCCAACTGGCATTGTTTCAGGAGCGTTTGAGGAATCCGAATGCCACGGGAATTTCCGATAGCGACAATTTTGGTTCTCATGGTCTTCACCGCTAGGATAGTGAGTCATAACTTACATAAAAATCTCTGATGCAGGCTACCGCCTGCACACCAAGAGACGAAAATAGTACAAGTTGTCATCCTGAGCGAAGCGAAGGATCTTGTCGTTGAGGCGGTCGGTTATTGAGGGAGAGATTCCTCGCAGGTCCTTCGCTAGGTCCTTCGCTCCGCTCAGGACAAGCTCAGGATAAGCTCGGAATGACAATGTGGATGTATTGTTCGGCACAAGTTGGCTATCCCATCTCCAGCAGGTCGTGGTCGGGGTTACGTTCTTTGGCGAAGGTTTTGGACCAGGGAGAGCGGAAGAGCGCGATGGGACGGTCACGGTGATCTTTGACGATCATGGCGTCGCCCGGGGCGCGAAAGGTGTCGAGGTCTCCGACCACCCAGGCACTGCACGCATAGCTCAACGGTTCGAGCCGGGTCTCCACCCGGTATTCATTGCGGAGGCGAAATTCCAACACGTCGAACTGAAGCCGGCCCACCGCGGCCACGAGGAAATCCAGGTCATCGAGGCTCCGGAGAATCTGGACCGTGCCTTCGGCGGCCATTTGCTCCATGCCTTTGTCAAAGGCTTTGCGTTTGCCCACGTCGGTGGGTTGAATCCGGGCAAAAACCTCCGGTTGAAACTGGGGGAGGGATTGATAGTTGAATCCGTCATCCAGTGAGATGGTATCGCCGATGGCAAACTGTCCCGGGTTGATCACACCGATGATGTCTCCGGGATACGCTTCGTCCACGGTGTGGCGGCCCTTGGCGACGAGGCTGTGCGGCCGGGACAGGCGCACGTCATGCCTCAGGCGGTGATGTTTGACCACCATGTCACGCTCGAACCGGCCGGAGCAGACGCGCAGGAAGGCCGTGCTGTCACGATGCCGGGGATTCATATTCGCTTGTATTTTGAAGATATAGGCGCTGAACGGCCGCTCCACCGGGTCCACGACGATTTGCGTACCGTCGGGCTGGTCAGCCGTTCGCGGCATGGCGGCGGGCGCCATCTCCACGAAGGCGTCAAAGAAATTTTCAATGCCGAAGTTCGTGAGCGCGGAGGCAAAAAACACGGGCGTCACCTCACCGTTGAGAAAGGCCTGCTGCGAATACGGATTCCCGGCCACGTCCAACAGTTCCAAATCATGATTGACTTCCTGCCGGACGTCTTCCCCGATCAGGGCCGTGGCTTCTGGGCCGTCCAAAGGGATTTCCGTGCGGTCGGCTTTCGCGGAGCCCTGCGCCGCCATTTTTTTAAACAGCGAGACCCGGCGGGTGCCGCGGTCCACGACGCCCACGAACTGTTGGCCCGACCCGACGGGCCAATTGATCGGATTGGCGTGAATGCGGAGGACGTCTTCCACCTCGGCCATGAGGTCGAGCGGCATGCGTCCCGGCAGGTCCATTTTGTTGATCAACGTCAGGACCGGAATGTTGCGCAAGCGGCACACTTCAAATAATTTCCGGGTTTGGGCTTCGACGCCCTTCGCCGCGTCGATGACCATCACGGCGCTGTCCGCGGCGGTCAGCGTCCGGTAGGTATCTTCACAGAAATCCTGGTGGCCCGGCGTATCGAGGACGTTGATGACGGCCTGTTTGTACTGGAACTGCATGGCCGACGCGGTGATCGAAATCCCGCGTTCCTGTTCCATGTCCATCCAGTCGGAGGTCGCTGTTTTGGCGCTTTTCCGGCTTCCCACCATGCCGGCCGTGCGGACCATCCCCGAATAGAGCAGCAGTTTTTCCGTGACGGTGGTTTTCCCGGCGTCGGGATGACTGATAATGGCGAAGGTCCGGCGCTTGTTCGCCTGGACCCGAACGTCGTTTTGCATGTATAGGTCGGACGTGACCATGGGTGACGGCGGCGAGTTAGAGTTCTTCGAGTCGTCCCTGCGCTCTGGCGAGATCCACGCGTGACGCGTTGAAATTGAACAGCGCTTCAATGAGGTTGTCCCGGGCTTGGGCCACCCGGGTTTGGGCGTCCGTGACTTCGATATTGGTCGCCAAGCCGACCGAGAAACGCTGCCGGGCGAGATAGAGTTCCTGAAACGACAAACGAAGTCCTTCCTTGGCCACGGCGACCTGTTGTTGGGTGGATTTCAAGGTCAACATGGCGTCCCGGACTTCCAACCCGATTTGTTTTTCGACGTCTCGCGTCTTGAGGGCCTCCAGGCGCAGCAAACTGCGCTGTTCGGAAATGCGGCCTTCACGCTGGCCGCCGTCGAACAGGGGAATAGAGAGCAACACCTGGATGTTGTCGGTGGTTAACGCATTGCCGGGTTGATTCCCGATTACGCCCACGTCTCCGGTACCCGAGAGTGAGGGCACCCTTTCCATCACCACCGAACTCAACGTCAGTTCAGCCAACCGTTCCCGTTTCTTCTGAGCTTTGAGTTCGACCCGGTGTTCCCTGGCGACCTGCAAGGCTTCGTCCACGGACTGATGGGTGACGGGGACGAGTTTCAGTTCGTCCGTGAGGATCAGTTTTACGTCGAAGGAGAACCCGATGCCGCGACTCAGGTTGAGTTTCGCGCTGCCGAAGTCGTTCTTCGAGACGAGCAGGCGTTGTTTTTCATTTTCGAGCTGTACCTTCGCCCGAGTAACGTCCAATTGAGTGGCCATGCCGACCGACTTGCGTTCCATGGCCAGGCGCAACAATTGGTTATTGAGCTTCACGTCGGCCAAGCGGGCTTTGACGGATTTTTTCACCCGTAAGGTTTCCAGATAGGCCAAGGCCACTAAAGCCATCGTATCCATTTTCTGGGTTTCCGAGTCCAGGCCGGCCACTTCGATGTTCGTTCGGGCCGCGCGCCATTTCTGGATCAGACTCAGGCTGAACAGATTCTGGGTCACTGCAATACGGCTTTCGTAAAAATCTATGGGGGGGGACACACCGGCAGCAAGTCCGCCAAATGCGCCGAGAAAGAATCGCCGTCTCGCGCCGCTGACCCGGGCGGACAGGTTCGGCAGCAAGGCTCCGCGCTGGGTAAAGGCTTGCTCTTCCGCCTGGGCCACGCGCTCTTTAAAGATCTGCACCGTGGGGTTGTTGTCGACGGCGGCTTGCATGGCGTCGCGCATGCTCAACCGGAGTTCGGGCGGGCGTGGGGGCGACGCGGCCTTATTCTTTACGTCTAGAGCCCAGGAAAGGGTCGTCATGCTCGACAGACACATGATACCGGCGAAGATGAAGACGATCATGACGGCCTCTTGTAATGTGTTGCTGTGCATACAATTAGGTGAAACATCACTCTCCTCTCGATCACGTTTCGCGGACTTCCGGGCCCAGGACCGCTTCTGAGGTCGCGCTCCGTCTCTTGAGTTTCCAGTCCATCATGAGGCTGAAGATCGCCGGGACCAAGAGGAGCGTAAACATGGTCGAGAGTATGAGCCCGCCGAGCACGACGCTCCCGATGCCCCGGTACAATTCCGATCCGGCACCCGAGGCCAGGACCAGCGGCAGGAGGCCGAAGGTCGTGGTCAGCATGCTCATCATGATGGGCCTGACCCGGGATCGCACGGATTCGGCAATGGCTTGACGGACCGGCATGCCGCCCGTCGTCAGGTCTTCTTCGGAGGCCCACAGGTTGAGCCGTTGCGGGTCCATAAAGTTCAGGGCCTGGTGCACCACCAGAATGGCATTGTTGACCACGACGCCGATCAGGATGATAAAGCCCAACATGGTCAGGACGTCCATGGGTTGATGGGCTATCAAGCGGTTGACGACGGACAGCCCGAGCAGGCCGCCGGCCGCGGCCAACGGCACGCTGAAGATAATAACAAACGGATACAGAAAACTTTCAAACAACGCGGCCATGAGCAAATAGGTAATCAGCACGGCCATGAGCAGATTGTATTTCAGGGCGTCATAGGTTTTCGTGAGGTCGTCCGCCGTACCCGCCAGGTGAATGCTGTACAGACGCCCGAGGTTCCCCTCTTCTTCGATCGGACGGACGACCTGCTGCTGGATCATGTCCATGGCCGTCTCCAACGGGATCTGGCTCGGCGGAATGACCTGGATGGTGATGGCCCGCTCCCGTTCGATGTGGTTGATTTGTTCGGGACCCGCCACGAGCGTGATATTGGCAATGTCACCAACCGTGGTGAGCCGGCCGCCCGGGGTAAAGATGGGCAGGTTCCCCAGGTCCTGCGTTCGGTCGGCATACCGGTCGATGCCCCGGACCGTGAGATCGATTTCGTCTCCTTCAAACTGATAGTCGCTCGCCTTGGCCCCATCCACCAGCGCGTCAATGGTAAAGCCGAGTTCCTGGTTGGTCATTTGCACGTCGGCCGCCCGGTCCCGTTTCAGATGGACTCGTACTTCGGGACTCCCCAGGTCGAGACTCGGCTTCGGGCGAACCTGTGAGCCCGGCATGATTTGTTGAATCTGTCCGAAGATCCGTCCGCCCAAGGCCAGAAGCTTGTCGAGGTCCGGTCCGGTAATTTCGATGTCAATGTTCCGCCCTTCGCCCAATCCCTGTTGAAACAGACTGCTTTGGGTCACGATCCCGATGATCCCGGGGAGATCGGCCAGGGCCCGGCGAAACACCGGGATCAGGTCTCGAATTTCCGCGTCGTCGTTGGTGCGGCCGCCCATGAACACGCCGCGCCCGCGCGCCACGTAGAAGAAATTGCGGATGCTGGGCCCATCCAGGGCGGCTTCCTCCGGGGACCCGGGTTCGGCGTCCCAATGGGGGGTGAGAACGCTTTCGATGGACTCTCCCAGACGAACGTACTTCTCCGTGTTGTAGCCGGGCGGGGGCAGGACAATGCCGAAGATCAGATTTCGATTCCCGCTGGGCAAGTATTCGGCTTTCGGCAGGAACAGCGTGATGATGCCGAGGGCGAGCGCCGTGAGTCCGCAGACGATGGCCACGCGCCAGCCGGCACTACCGCACATCCAATACACGAAATCGCCGATCCGGTCGGCGGTCTTCCTTTTCCGGACGGCCCCATGGCGCCCGGGTTCGATCTCGTCATCCTCAGGGAACGGCGCGCGCAAGGAGGCGCGGCGCCGGTCGCGGTTCGTGGTCGTCAGGATGCGCGCGGACAGGCAAGGGATCACGGTAATGGAAACCAGGAGACTCAGCCCGACTCCGGCGCTGATGGCAATGGCGATGTCCCGAAAGAGTTGTCCCGCCTGTTCCTCGATGAACACGATGGGCACGAAGACCGCAATGGTCGTCAGGGTGCTGGCCAGCACCGCGCCCCAGACTTCCGTGGTGCCGTCATAGGCGGCCCGCCACAGCGATTTGCCCGCCTCCCGGTGACGATAGATGTTTTCCAGGACGACGATGGAATTGTCGACCAGCATGCCCCCGGCCAGCGTCATGCCGGCCAGGCTGATCACGTTCACGTTCCGGTCCAGCACCCACAAGGCGATGAAGGTACCCATGATGCTGACGGGAATGGCCAACCCGACCACGAAGGTCGTGCTGGCCGTGCGGAGGAACAGGAAGAGAATCGTCACGGCGAGGATGCCGCCGATGACCAGGTTCTTTTGAACCAGGTTGATGGAACTGTAGATGTAGTCCGTTTCGTCGTAGACCTGAAACAGTTGAAAGCCCCGTCGTTGGAGAATCTCGTCGTTCAATTCCTCAACGGCTTCCCGCAGGTGCTGCATCGTGTCCAGGGTATTGGCCCCGGTCTCGCGGATGGCATTGACGGCAATCGAATTGCGCCCCATTTCCCGCACCACGTGTTGCGGCTCCTGATACGCGACGCTGACGGTGGCCACGTCACGCACGTACACCGGCGCGCCGTCCCGTCTGGCAATGATGACGTTCCCCACGTCTTCCGGGCTTTGATATTCGCCGGTGGTCCTGACGACGTACGCCCGTTTGCCTTCATCGAAATCCCCCGCGCTGTAATCGCGATTTTCCTGGTCCAGCGCCTGCGCCAGATCCAACACCGTCAGGGCACGGATGGCCAGTTTCAGGGGGTCCACGAGCACGCGAAGTTCCCGTTTGCGGCCCCCGTACACGTTCGACGCGGCCACGCCCGGAATGCGCTCGAACCGCGCCTTGATGACGTCTTCCGCAAAATCCCGCAGGGTGTCGATTTCGACGAGGTTTCCTTCCAACGGTTCGAAAATAAACCACCCCATGGCCCGGACGTTCGAATTGGCGCTGCTGATCACGGGTTCGTCGACTTCGTCGGGATAGGCCTTGACCTGGTTGAGCCGGTTGGAGACGCGAAGCAACGCCGTGTCGGTATTGGTCCCGGCCGGGAACCGAAGGATGATTTCACCGGAGTCGTAGGAACTCTCGCCGAACATTTTCTCCAGACCCTCCACCCCTTTCAGTTGCTCTTCCTGTTTGTCCACGATTTCGCGTTCCACTTCCTTGGGGCTGGCCCCCTGCCACCGCGTCGCGATCGTGATCTCGGGTTTGGAGACGTCGGGCGTGAGTTGGATGGGAAGCTTCATGAGCGAGACGAGCCCGAAGAGGGCCATGAGAATCACGACCACGGTCGTGGTGACCGGGTACCGGATGGCGAATTGAATGACGTTCATGGGTTGTTGCCGGGAGCCTCTCCGGGAGCGTCCAACACGCGCACGGGTTGGCCGGGGAAGAGACGTTCGTTGCCCTCCACCACGACGGTCATGCCTTCCCGGACCGGCCCTTCGATTTCCACGAGATCTTCGACGTGCAGGACGGCAGTCACCGGGATCTGCTCGACGACCCTCTCGTTCACCCGGAACACGAACTGCTTGCCCCCCCGGAGGACCAGGGCGTCCTTCGGCACCACGATCCCCTGGTGGGGCCGGTCGACCCGGAACGTGACGCGGGACACCATACCGCTCTTGATCGCCAAAGCGGGATTCGGAATCTCCACTTTGACCGGAAAAGTTCTCGCGGCTCGATCTGCTTGAGCGATCAGCGAGAACACTCTGCCCCGCGCCTCGAACTCCGGAAGGCCGTCGAAGGTCGCGGTGACGGGGTCACGGACTTGAATATGGCTCACGTAGCGTTCCGGAAGAGGAACTTCAACTTGCACGTGCGACAGGTCAACAATCTCAACAATCGCTCCGCCTTCTTCCACCCACTGCCCGATCTCCGTAAATTCCTGTGTGATCCATCCGTCGAACGGCGCGACGATCCTGGACTTGTTCAGGGAGTCCCTGACCTGCCGGATTTCGGCATCCAATTGAGACAGGTGTTCTTTCAGGGCCGCTTCTTCGGCCACGGCGTCATCGAAGTCTTTCTGCGTGACGAGTTCTTTCTTGAAGAGGACGCGGACTCGTTTCAGATCCCGTTTGGCCCGCTGATAGCGGGCGCCCGACTCCCGATAGAGAGCCACGGCCGAATCGAGCCGGATCTGCAAGGTCTCCGTGCGCAAACGCGCCAGGAGTTGCCCTCGCGTGACCTGCATGCCTTCTTCCGCGGGGAAGGCCTGGACCAACCCTTCGACTTCGCTGGCCACGATGCTTCGTTTCCACGGTTCGACGGTGCCGACCAAGGTGACGGATTGCATCACTTCCCGTTGAAGAACCGGGGCGACGCGCACCGGCGACGGCGGCGGACTCGGGGGAGGAGGCGCGGCTTGTTGTTCGTTACAGGCCGTGAGGGTGACCAGGCACAGGATCAAGGAAAGGGGCCTGCAGGCCCTTCGAAATACTTGCTGACATGGGTGCGGGATCATAACGGGAACGATCAACGAAGCCGATAATCATATCTCTCAGTCAATAATAAGGATATTCTACTATATGAAAACCATGTATCCAAAATAGAATGCGCACTCAGGTTTTTGCAACCTTCACCCGAGAGGAATACGCTACGATGCCGGTTATTGAAACGAATCGGGAGATTTTTTAGATTCGGCCGGAGATGGTAACGCCGGGGTGCCGTTCGGGGGCGTTTTGCCGGTTTTCCCATTGGCCGTACCACCCGAAACCCCGCCCGAGACGATGAAAGTCATAATGTCCGCGCTGTCGGCGTGGAGCGGGCGGATCTGGCTGCGCGGCACGACCAGCAGGTTGCCGGCAAAGTTGTAGGATTGCGGAAAGTACACGGCGACCCGGTCTTCCAGCCCCAACAGGTCCAGGTTCTGGCGCGTGACAAATCCGATCGCTTCCGCGTGACCACCCGGGATCAGCGTGACGAGTACGGGTTGATCGAAACGCTTTTTTTCACCCATGAACGCTTCGATGAGGTCCTTGAGCGACGTGTAGACCAATTTGACAAAGGGCGTGCGGGTCAGGACTTTTTCCAGGGAACCCATGGCTCCGCGGAAGAACACGTTCGAGGCCAGGCGGCCGATCAGCACGAGCATGCCGATGGTGAGGAGAAACCCGATCCCCGGGACCGGGATATTCAGCCAGCCGTCGATGAAATTGAAAACGACGAAGACGACGTAGATGGTGACGGCCACCGGGACCACGAGAAACAGGCCTTCCAGGAAGTTTCGCACGAATTCCTGCGTGTCCCAGCGCTTGGGAATGATTTCATCTTTGAGGGATTTGAGAATTTCTTTCCAGTCAAAACTCATAAGGTCAGCCTCCGGACAAATGGCTCAATTCCCTGACTCTAACCGGAGAGCAGGCCTTGAGACAAGGTTTGCCGGGGGATCATTTGACACTCGGCCTCACAACCCGTCACAGTAAGACGCATTCCGTGATCCATTCACTTCATGCAGAAAGGCGCACATTGTGGCAGGCGAAACCCCATCGCGGAAACCGTCCTCCAAATCGAAGGGTCCTCTCGAAACCGAAATCCTGACGGTCCACGTCGAGCGTGAAGGCCAACAAGTCAGCGCCAAATGGGGGCTGAATCCGAGACTGAAAGAAGAATTGACTCCCGAGGAATGGAAAGAGGTGACGGACATCATGGGCAAAGTCACCGACATCGTGGGGAAACGGTTTTCGGAAATGTTGGCGCAAGGACCGACGGAAGCCGGCGGAACCGCGTAAGCACCAAGTCTGTTCCTCAGCCCCCGGCACTCGCGCCGAACCTTCTCTCCTACAGATGCGCATTGACCGGCAAGGCCAGGGTAAAGTAGCGGCCCTTGTCTTCCACCAGGATGCGTTTGGTCACGAGCGTGGCAACCGCGTCGTCGATGGAAGTCGCCGGGGTTGTCGCCGCGGGATCGTCAACTGAAGCCCGCCTGATCTGCTCCAGCGTTTTCGGGGTCTCATTGCAATACTCGATGACGAACGAAAACGGCCAATCAAACCGTTCGCTCGTGGGCTGATCGGTGCGGCCGTCGTAGACGGTCACGTAACTCATGGCCTTGGCATAGAACAGGAACGGGCGGTCCTGCGAGAAATACCGGGCCCGCCATTCCTGCACGAGGCTGCACAACTGCTCGTAGAGGGCCGGGTCCACGTTCCAATCGATCTCATATTCGAAATCGTACGCGATCTTGTTCAGGTCCACTTTCCTCGCGTCGTACACGTATTCATACGCCGCGCCCGGTCCGGTAATGCGCACGCCGTATTCTTCGGGCCGCATGAAATACGGGCTGAACCGTTCCAGCCACAGTTTGCCGGTGCTTTCCGGCGGCTGAAGGTGAAACAGCGAGGGAATGAGCGCGATCTGGCGCTTGTAGTCCGCGTTGGTCTCCTGCGGAAAACCCAGCAGGATGTTCCAGTTGATATCCAGGTTGTAATAACGGCTCCATTTCAGGCACTGGACGTTCTGGAGCGGGCTGACGCCCTTGTCCATTTCCTTGAGCTGCGCCGCGCTCAGGCTTTCGATGCCCGGCTGCATGCACTTCACCCCGCCTTGGGCCAAGGTCTGGATTTGCTGCTTGGTCAGGTTGGCCTTGGTCTCCATGAACACGTCCAGGTCATAGTGGCCCGCGGCGAATCGACCGAACAGCGCGTCGATGTATTTCAGGTCGATGATGTTGTCCACCAGCCGGAAGCGCGTGGTGTTATAGCGACTGGAGAGTCCGTCCATTTCCCGGGCCACCTGATCGGACGACTTGGCGCGAAACGTCATGGCCTGCGCGTTCAACCCGCAAAACGTGCAATGATGTTTTTCGCCCCACCAGCATCCGCGCGACCCTTCGTAGAGCAAAATCCGGTTCAGCCCGGTCGATCCCTGCCCCTCCAGTTCCCGCACCAGTTCAAAATAGTCATCGTAATCCGGTGGCCCGACTTCGGTAAAATCGGAAAAGAGGATTGGGTTGGGTTGGAACTGAATCTCCCCATCTTTGCGAAAGGCCACCCCGGCGGGGAGCAAGTCTTCCTGACCGCGAAGCACGTTCTTCACCAGAGCGGGAAATACCTCCTCGCCCTCGCCGACCACCACGTAATCGATCCACGGGAACGCCCGGAAATGTTCCAGGCCCATCTCCCCGTCGAAGTTGGCCCCGCCGAAGACGATGCGGACCGCGGGATAGAGGTCCTTGATCAATTTGGCCAGGGTCAGGCTCGCCACGTTCTGGTCGAAGGTGGACGTGAACCCCACGACCTTGAATTGCCCCCAGTTGTACGACGTCAACAGCTCGGTCAGAAATTGCGGCGCGATGGTATGGGCGATCTCTTCCAGATACCCCGTGGAACATCCGGCTTCCTGCGCCGTGCTCTCGAACACGGGTTTGAACACGTCGGGATATTGGGCGTGCTTGGGGTTGTCCCGGAAGAGAATCGACGAGAACAACCACTCACCGATCATGCCCCGTTTTTCGCACAACACTTCGTAGAGCGGGACACCGATGCGATGGGCAAACAGCAGGTTGAAATGATAACTCTTTGACCCCATGCCGTGGTTCTGCAGCACCCGGGACAGCGTGCCGAGTTGAATGGACGGGAATTTGGAATACCCGAACGGCATGGTGACCAGGGCCACCTGCGGGACGCCGTCCAGGTCGCTCCAGGGTTCTTCCGCGAGCACGGCGGCGGCTTGAGCAGACGGCTCGATGGTGATGAGGGACTCAGCCATGGCCCGCGAAAACCCGGTCGGCCTTGGCCGCCAGGTAAAAATCGCTTTCCGTGAGCCCGTGGATTTTATGCGTCCAGATTTCCACCTTGCACCGGCCCCACGCCAAATACAGGTCGGGATGATGGCCTTCTGTCTCGGCGATGGTGCCGACCTTGTTCACAAAGTCCAGGGCCTCCGCAAAGTCCTTGAATTCGTACAGGCGCTCGATATGCCCGTCCGCATTCAACGCCCATCCCTGCTCCAATTGCCCCAACAACTCCCGCACCTTCGCCGGTTCCAGCGGCGGCACCCCCCCGCGACACGGCACGCATTGCTTATCAGCCAAACTCATGAAGTCCTCCTGTTGTTCTATGACCCGTATATGTGTCCAATAATTCGCTTGTAATTGCCGCTCGTTTTTCCCCTCCTTTGTAAGGAGGGGCGAGGGGAGGTAGAGCCTGAAGAGAGACCGTGGAGCTTCAGAATGCCTAGGAGACGTTGGCTAGCCCTCTGTTTTCCTTCTCCGTTCTTGTCCATTTTTCTACCCCACCCTGCCCTCCCCTTACAAAGGGGAGGAACAAGCTGACGGCACCTGTTTCATCGTTCATCCGGTGACCATCAAAAGAATTATAGACTCCCATATGGCAAGGCACAAATGAGGTTGCTTGAAAGATTCGCTTTCTTTTTCGGCGTCAAAGACGGATAATCTGCCGACACACTGCGTGTGGAAGGACGGCAAAGTCGTAGCCACTGATCGATCCTTTACTTAAAGGAGGTGTCACATGGGACCGACCAAAGCCATTATGAAGGATGGAGCCCTCTATGATGCCAAAACCGGGAAGTTGCTCAAGGACGGGCTCACGACCCATGAAGCGATTCGGGACTACGTCGATCACCATTACATTGTCCTCCCGGTGGTGAACAAGGAGTGCCAACCCTGGCTGCTCGACGGCGACCCCGTCTATTGCTTGCGGGGCACGCGGTACGAAAACCTCAAGGATGAAGTCCTGCACCTTACGCGATGCCCGGACTGCGGCGGCATGGGGATTCGAGACGACGAACCCATGGTCGAATCGGATTGCATCCGCTGTGTGACCTGCGGCCATGAATTCGACGCCCGCCTGGAAATGATGGAGAGTTAGGTTTTTTCAGCGGGCGCTTGGCAAGTATTCCGAGTCTTTTAGGCGATAATTCATAGCGTTCGCAGGAAATGCCTTGCAGCAGACTTCCCTTACTAGGTTTCATGAAGTGTGATTTCGTGCCTAGTGGCACGAAGCCAACCTTTCTTCCGAGAACTTTACCCCCCGGCTGTCTTAGTTGGGCGGCTTCATTAGCCTTTGCTAAGGTTTATTGCTGGTTTCGCTTTTATCCTTGATAAGCTAGGAGGTCTTCACGTTAAACCCGCGATGAATGCGCAATGGGATTTGCGATTAGTGCTCAAATACCTTTTTTCGGCAAAAGGACAAACAGAATGTTTGTAAATCGGAGCTAATAGAACAATTATTCAGCAGAATGAACAAGTTATAGCGTTAACACGCCGTAGTCTTTTCCGCAGAAATTTCTCCAGGCCCCTTTCCTGTGAAGCAAAAGTTTTGATTGACTTCCAGTGATCGATTTTCTATGTTTTTATAGATATTATTATGACCGGTTAGTTTTTTTTGGAAGTCGATCATATGATTGACAAGTGGCTCACTGTAAAAGAAGTCGCTGAATATCTCAAACTAAGTACTGACCTTGTCTACAAGTTTGCCCAACGGGGAAAGATACCGGTTTCTAAGATAGGAAATCAGTGGCGCTTTGATCGAGAAGAAATTGATTCCTGGGTTAAAGCTCAGCGCCCTCGGAAACGTTCAAAGAAATGAGCACATCAAAGAGCAGAAAGAGAAAGGAAGATTCGCACACGATAGGGAACTGGCCCGTTGAAGACCGGCCGCGGGAGAAGTTGCTTCTGAAGGGGCCAGACTCCCTCACGAATTCCGAGTTGCTCGCAATCTTCCTTCGTTCAGGAGCGAAGGGGAAAAGCGCCATTGGCCTAGCCCAGGAACTCCTTTCTCGATTCGGTTCTTTAAGGGAGATCTACGCAGCACCCTTGGAAGAAGTGGAGGCCGTGCTTGGCTTGGGTAAAGCTAAAATCGCTCAGCTTAAGGCAGTAACCGAAATGAGCAAACGCTACCTTGCTGAAGGATTCCAGAATCGCGTCTTCGCGGACTCTTCAGACGATATTCTTCAATTCCTCTATCAAGAAATGCGAGACCTGGACCAAGAGGTATTCAAGGTTATTCTTCTGAACGGACAAAACCATATCTTAAAAATCGAGGCAATTTCTAAAGGGACGCTGACAATGGCTCAAATTTATCCGAGAGAAGTGATCAAGACTGCCCTTAGACATTCCGCCGCTGCGATTGTGTGCGTTCACAATCACCCATCGGGAGTCGCACGGCCAAGCGAGGATGACAAAAAGATCACGCGGGACCTTGTCTTTGCTTGCCGCTTTGTAGGAATAAAGGTCCACGACCACATCATTATTGGTGATAATGATAAGTTCAGTTTTGCTGACGATGGAATAATCGAACAATATGATAAGGACTTTGATTCGAGGGTCGCTTTTTAGGTATGGGCAAGAAGTTTAAGAAAGCCGAAGAGACCGAAGGGCCAGAAGGTCAGATACAAGATTTTGTCTCTGGTCACTGGATAAAGGCTACTCCAGAAGAGATCGATGCTGTCCAAATCTTTTCACGACGTCTGATTGAAGACTATGACTACCCGAAATCTAATATTCAAACTCGGCCCCAGTACCGTGTCCGTAAGCGGCCATCGGATAAGGAAAAGTCTTATCCCGTGGATATTGCTGTCTTCAAGAACAGCCGTCGAATTGAAGATGACCTATTCATGGTGGTTGAGTGTAAAAAGAAAAATCGACAGGATGGTCTTGCACAACTAAAACTCTATCTAGATATGTCGGCAGCCGAAATCGGAGTCTGGTTCAACGGTCTTGAGCACACGTACTTAAGAAAGATCTACCACAAAGATGGACGACGCACCTACCAAGACCTTCCTAGCATTCCACGTTATGGTCAGCGTATTGAGGATATTGGCCTTTTCAAGAGAAAAGACCTGAAAGTTCCTTCGGATCTGAGGGCCGTCTTCCGTGATATTCGCAACCACCTTGCTGGCAATGTCACAGGCATCACACGCGACGAAGCCTTGGCCCAACAGATTATCAACCTTCTCTTTTGTAAGATTTATGATGAGATTAATACTGGCGCCGATGAAATTGTCACCTTCCGCTCTGGAATCGACGAGCCGCCGCGTGATGTCAGGAAAAGGATACTCACCCTCTTTGATGACAAAGTGAAGGGGGACTTCAACGATGTCTTCGATAAGACCGACGCAATCACCATAGACGCTGAAAGTCTCGTATATGTTGTTGGTGAGCTAGAAAACTATTGTATTACCGAAGCGCCTAGGGACGCGGTGGGAGATGCTTTTGAAGTCTTCATTGGTCCCGCCCTTCGCGGCAGTGAGGGCCAGTTTTTTACTCCCCGAAACGTTGTCAAGATGATGATCGACATCTTGGACCCAAAACCAGGAGATATGATTCTTGATCCTGCGTGTGGTTCCGGTGGCTTCCTGATCATGGCATTGGAACATGTCTGGAAGAAAATGGAGGGCCAGGCCAAGTCGAAGAGCTGGAGTGCCGTACAACTCGATCGGAAGAAGCGTGAAATTGCGAGTAAGTGTTTTCGTGGTATTGACAAAGACTCTTTTCTGGCAAAGGTCACCAAAGCTTATATGGCAATCATCGGTGACGGCCGCGGCGGTGTCTTCTGCGAAAATAGCCTACATCCACCTAAGGACTGGAACCATGCCACACGAGATAGCATCGAGATCGGGGCTTGCAATATAGTTCTAACCAATCCCCCCTTTGGAACAAAAATTCGGATCAAGGGGGAGCGTGTGCTTGCTCAATACGACTTGGGACACAAGTGGAAAAAGAACAAAAAGACTAGCAAGGCTGAAAAGACAAGCACGCTCCACGAAGACCAGCCGCCTCAAATCCTTTTCTTGGAACGCTGTCTTCAATTCCTTAAGACAGGTGGACGTTTGGGCATAGTTTTACCAGAGGCTGTGTTTGGAATGCCTACATATGAATATGTCGTCACATTTCTGCGTGAACGAACCATAATTCTCGGTATCGTCTCGATGCCGGAAGCGCTGTTTAAGACTAGCGGTAAGGGCGGTACCCATGCAAAAGTTTGCACGGTTTTTGTAGAGAAGAGAACGCCTAAGGAAAGGGAGGACTATGACATTTTTATGGCCGATGCTAGGTGGTGTGGGCACGATTCTCGTGGCAACCCTACTATTCGGAGGGATTTCTCCGGGAGGGAAATTCTTCTTGATGATGTACCAAGGGTTGCTCAGCGGTTTAAGGAACTCATAAAGGTTAACAAATGAAAGTGTGCAATCACCTTGGTTTTCGCCTAAAAAGCTCAGCGGTTCGAGGATCTGTTCTTATCCCAAAATACTATAACCCAGAGATTAAAAATCATTTGAATAACCTGAGACATACCCATCAACTAGTGCATTTCGAAGAACTCATCCAGCAAGGTTATATTCAGACCGCCACTGGTAACGAAATAGGTAAAATGGCTTATGGAACCGGGGCTATCCCTTTCATTCGGACGTCCGACATTTCGAATTGGGAAATCAAAACTGACCCTAAACAGGGTGTAAGCGAGGCCATATATGAGCAGTACGCTTCAAAACAAGATTTGCAACCTGGAGATCTGCTCTTCGTTCGTGACGGCACCTACCTTATAGGGGCAACGTGCCTTGTGACTGCTGCTGATGCAAAAATCTTATATCAGTCACATATTTTAAAGTTCAGAGTGGTTGCAGATGAAGCGATCTCTGCCCCCTTACTTCTGGCCCTTCTAAGTTCGCCAATAGTAAGAAAACAGATTCGAGCCAAGCAGTTCACGGCTGACATAATTGATACTATTGGAAACCGATACTATGAACTCATTCTACCATTTCCATTGAATTCTGAGTTTCGTCAAAAAATAGAAAAGGCTGTGTTGGATGTCGTTAACAATCGTATGGGTCTACGCGAGCGATTGCGACGGATACCTCTCTGGACCCAGGGACTCATACAAAATATCTCCGCAGATCTTCCGGAACCAGATAGTGACCAATTCGAACTGAGCGGGAACTACGGTTTTATCATCCGAGATGGAGAGGTGCGGTATAACATCTTCATTCCTCGGTATTACGATCCAGTGGTGGAGGAAGAACTTCGTGGTTTGTCTAATAGCCATGAACTTATTTCAATCAGCGACCTCGTCAAGAAGGACGTGCTTGCATTTGATACAGGCATTGAGGTCGGGAAAATGGCCTATGGGACAGGTTCTGTGCCATTCATCCGTACATCTGACATCTCGAACTGGGAACTCAAAGTTGATCCAAAACAGAGCGTCAGCGAAGACATCTACGATCAGTTTAAAGAGAAGTTGGACGTACGTGTCGAGGATCTATTTGTTGTCCGTGATGGTACCTACTTGGTTGGAACTTCCTGTATATTAACCGAGCATGATACCCGCATTCTCTACTGTGGTGGCCTTTACAAGGTACGAGTAAAGAAGAAAGATCAGCTTGATCCCTATCTTTTGTTAGCTTTGCTCAATTGCCCGGTTGTCAAGCGTGAGATGCGTGCTAAGCAATTCACCCGTGACGTGATCGATACCTTGGGCAAACGTATCTTTGAAGTAGTGCTGCCCATTCCAAAAGACAATAAGGTACGCGTACAGATTGCCAGAGAAGCGCGAGAGATCGTACTGGCAAGGGTGTCTCTAAGGAACAAAGCCAAACAGATCTCTCTTGAGGTTGAAGGCATCACCGAACTCGGAGAAGAAGACAACTATGAACTGGCCTGAACCAATTTCCGAAGCACTGAAACTACCTAGCGGCGCCTGTTTCTACAAATGTGCCCTGCAGGTGAATCCTTACGATTATGTGAAGCGCCATAACAAGCCTACTCGTGCGAAGGACGAGAGTGAATACAACCAGCTTGTGATTGATACCTGCAAAACGAATGGGATCCAAGTGATCGCCGTCACCGATCACTACAGGGTCAAAACATCGGAAATACTCCGTGAGCAAGCCAGAAAGTCAGACATTCTTGTGTTTCCAGGGTTCGAGGCAGTGACAAAAGAAGGGGTGCATCTGCTTTGCTTGTTTTCTCCTGATACACCACTTGTTAAGCTCGAGCGCTACCTTGGAGACTGTGGTGTCCATGATGAATCAACGGTATCACCCACGGGCAAATATGATGTTACGGAATTATTGGAAGAGGCCCAAAAGTGGGGATCGGTGTGTCTTGCGGCGCATGTCGCAGGTGAAGGAGGGCTTTTGAGGGAGCTTGATGGTCAGACACGAATGAACGTCTGGAGGCATCCCTATCTTCTTGCGTGCTCCCTTCCAGGGCCCGTGCAGGACGCTCCTGAGGGCCTTCGACATATTCTAAAAAATAAGGATGCTCAACATTACAGGGAACGACCTGTTGCCATTCTTAATGCGAATGATGTCAGCAAACCAGAAGATTTGGCGAAACCTTCGGTTTCTTGCTGGATCAAAATGTCGGAGATTTCGATTGATGGTCTTAGACAAGCATTTATAGATCCTGGTTCCCGTATCCGGCTTGCTCATGACCCGATACCAGAGGATCATACCGAGTTCGTTACTATATCTTGGCAGGGTGGGTTTCTTGACGGAAGTGCTATCCACTTCAATGAAAATTTGAACGTTCTCATTGGTGGGCGGGGCACAGGCAAGTCAACCGTAGTTGAGAGTGTTCGGTATGTGCTGGGCTTGGAGCCACTGGGTGAGGAGGCGCGCAAGGTCCACGACGGGATTATCCGGCAAGTTCTTCGCGGCGGCACAAAGGTTTCTCTCCTCGTCCGTTCTCATCGGCCAGCAATGCATGACTATCTGATTGAGAGAACCATTCCCAATCCACCGGTGGTGAGAGATGACACGGGAAGGGTGATTTCCTTCTCTCCAACTGACATCGCTCCACAGGCAGAGGTGTACGGCCAGCACGAGATCTCGGAATTGACGAAAAGTCCCGAGAAACTCACGCGCCTTCTGGAGCGCTTTGTGGATCGTGATCCAAGTATCACACAGCGTAAGGGGTCTCTTACGCAAACGCTGGAACGATCCCGCGTTCGTATACTTGAAGTGAAGAGGGAGCTACGTCAGATTGCTGAGCGGCTGGCATCTCTTCCCGCGCTGGAGGAAACACTGAAGCGCTTCCAACAAGCAGGCCTTGAGGACAAACTTAAGGAACAGAGCCTCTTAGTCCGCGAAGAAAGAATCTTGCGTACAGCAGGTGAACGCATTGTTCCTTTCCGCGAGATACTAGGGCAACTCCGTCGGGCCATACCAATCGATCGTGCGTTCATATCAGTGAAGGCGTTGGAAGGATTGCCGGGGAAAGAGATTCTAACAAAGTTAGATGCGGTCCTTGATCAGCTTGATCGAAATATCAAAGCTATTGTCAGCCAAATAGCCGAGGCACTTAAGGATGCTGATGAAGGCCATAGGGCAGTCTCCCAGCAATGGGAGTCTAGAAAGAAGAGTGTTCAAGCTGCCTATGAAAAGATCCTTCGTGAACTTCAGAAATCCAAAGTCGATGGAGAAGAATTCATACGGCTCCGACGGCAGATTGAAGAACTCCGCCCACTCAAGGACAGGCAGAACACGCTTCAGCGTGATCTGAATGAGCTAGAAGACCAGCGGCGCAACTTACTAGCAGAATGGGAGGATATTAAGGCCTCTGAATATCAGCAGCTTGAGAGGGCGGCAAAAAAAGTAAACAAGGCCCTTGCTGACCGAGTTCGCGTTCAAGTGACAGCAGCGGGAAATCGAGAACCGCTATATCAGTTCCTACGAGAGCATGTTGGTGGACGCCTGAGTGAAACTCTTGAGATACTCAAGAAACGTGATTCGCTCTCGCTCAAGGAGTTTGCAGATTCCTGTCGTGCGGGGCGTGACGCTCTCGCGGAGAGCTTTTTAATTCCACCAGCCCAAGCAGAACGCCTTGCGCAAGCCCCACTCGAAACATTTATGGAGATGGAGGAGTTGGACCTTCCTCCAACAACCTCTATAAAGCTAAATGTGGCTGGAGAAGGGCAACCGGCTACTTGGCAGGCCTTGGATGACCTTTCCACAGGTCAGAAAGCAACGGCGGTTTTGTTACTACTCTTGCTTGAGTCCGACGCTACACTAGTCGTAGATCAACCCGAAGACGACCTCGACAACCGCTTCATCACAGAAGGAGTCGTTCCCAAAATGCGTGAGGAAAAGTGCCGGCGTCAGTTCCTATTTGCTACCCATAATGCCAACATCCCTGTCCTTGGCGATGCAGAACTGATTGTAGGTCTTAGGGCAGCAGGTGAAGCTAGTGAGGGCAGGGCTGAAATACCAGTCGAACACATGGGATCTATTGATTCTCGGCCAGTACGGGAGCTTGTCGAAGAAGTGCTCGAAGGCGGCAGGGAGGCGTTCGAGACGCGACGCCTGAAGTACGGCTTTTAGAGTTTACCCATGACCAGGACGGAACTGATCGAGCTTATTCGAAATGATGAGAACTCTGGTGTGGAGTTTAAACGAGATACTATTGAGAATCGCGACCTCGCAAAAGAATTGGTGGCTTTTGCCAATTTGCAAGGGGGATATGTGCTACTTGGAGTCGAGAAAGATAAAACCATTTTGGGCATTACTCGAGACAAGCTAGAAGAGTGGGTAATGACAGCATGCAGAGATAAGATTCGGCCAGAATTGATCCCTTACTTTGAAATCCATCGTGATTTCGAGCCAGGGAGACATGTTGCTGTTGTACACGTGGAGCGCGGGTGGACCGTGCACCATGTGTGGCACAACAAGCACCGAACGTATTTTATTCGCGTTGGGACGCAAAGCCGCGAAGCTAGCCAGGAAGAACTGGAGCGTTTGTTTCAACAGCGAGGTGCGTTTCGACTGGAACTTCGACCAGTCTCTGGATCGACTATGAAGGACCTCGACCGCAGACGACTTGTTGATTACTTTGCACGTGTGCGACAGCAGGAGGTTCCATTAGAAGAAAACGAAGCGGCTTGGCGTATGCTTCTCATCAACACGGAGGTTTTGTCAGAAAACGGAGGCAACTCTCCTACGACAGTCGCTGGCCTTCTCTTATTTGGACGGAACCCAAACCGTTTTCTTCCCCATGCAGGTATAGATGCTGTCGCGTACGCAGGATCAGAGAAGGACTACGTAGCGAAGGAACGCAGTCCTCTACGAGGCCCGATCATGCCGCTTCGTAATGGACAAGGGGAAATTGTTGAGAATGGTCTTGTTGATCAGGTAATCGACTTTATACGCCGCAATACTGTAGTTGAATCGCGCATTGACGGGAAGGGTCAGCGTGGAGAACACTGGAAAGACTATCCCTTGGAAGTGATTCGTGAGACCGTCGTGAATGCAATAGCCCACCGTGACTACTCACTTTCGGCGACCGATATCGAAGTGAGCCTTTATGAGAACCGCCTTGAAGTTATCTCTCCTGGAAGACTACCGAATGGGATCACACCCGCGCGGATGCGCACTGGCTGCCGTGCGGCCAGAAATCAGCTTATTAAGGACGTGATGCGTGATTACGGCTACATGGAACACATGGGTATGGGTGTTCCCCGCAAAATAGTACGTGGAATGCTCGATCACAATGGAACCGATCCTGATTTCATCGAGGATGGGGAGCGCTTTATAGTACGCCTTTGGAAAGAACCCCGGAAACCATGAAGCCTGTTGTAGCGAGCCCTCAGGCCGCGATAGCGACCTTGATTTGCAGGTGAGGGCTAAGAAGGTCTGTCCACGCGGACGGTCACGATGTCGGTGTCATAGTATTGCTGGTGGCGTACAGAAGACGCGAGGTGCCGCAACAGCCGGAGCGAGACTTCCTGTTCGATCTCGATTAACTCCCCCGTGGTCCGGGCGCCGAGCAGGGCGATCCGGTCCTGAATGTTGTCCTCGCCGGTGGAGGCAATGAACTCAAGGTGCGCCCCGCCGTCTTCCTCGTACACGACCAGCAGCAGGCGCCGTTGTCCGCGCTCGGCTTCGCTTTTATCCTGGAGCAGCGTCAGCAACCCTTCCTCGCCAACGGCGTCAAGGCGGTCGGCCATTGCCGTGTCCCACCCCATACGGGAGGCGAACGCACGCAGAAACTCGCTGATCTGCGGCAGGGCTGACAGGTCGAACGCCACCTCGACCCGGCTGCGCCGGTGTCCCGTCAACTCCACGAACAAGGTCATCAGAATGGCCGTGAGCCCGCCCGCCGTCATCCCGTTCTGGAGCAGCCCGCCGGCGAACTCCGAGAAATATTCGGGGAAGATCACGCCGTTCTGGAACCCGACGCCGACCCAGAACGCGACGCCGCAGACCAACCCCTTGCGATAGTCAATCCCGTCCTGGAAGACCATCCGCATGCCGACAACAAACAGCATGGACAGCAACACGGTAAGATAGGCCGAGGCGACCGGACCCGGGATCGCCAGGATCACGGCAAGGCCCTTTGGGAAAAACGCCAGCACGAGGAACAGGACCCCTACGGCCACTCCCACACGACGGGCGCCGACGCCGGTGAGTTCGGCCACGGACACGCTCGTGGAATAGGTCGTATTCGGCACGGTTCCCGCCAGACCGGACAGCAGGTTCCCCAAGCCGTCCGCGGCCACGGCACCCTGCACCGCCCGGAAATCCACGGCCCGGGGACGCCGCCAGGCTATGCGCTGAATGGCGACGGCATCGCCGACGGTTTCAATGGCACCCACCAGCGTCACGAACACGAATGCCGGCAGCAGTCCCCAGAACACCGGCCCGAACTCCAGATCGAAGCCGGGCCACGCGCCGTCCGGAAAACCGATCCATGACGCCTCGGCCACGCGGTCCACGTCGTAGAGACCGAAAAACGCGGCTACCACCGAACCCACGGCCACGCCGATGACCGGCGCCCAGAGACGCAACGTGCCGGTCGCCTTCAACGCGATCACGACAATGACGAGGATCGTGGCGAGGGCGCTGATTGGAGCGGCTTGGGCAGGGACCCCGTCCGGCAGATCCGTCAGCATGCCGAAGATGATCGGCATCACCGTGACCGCTACCAGCATGATGACCGTGCCGGCAACGGCCGGCGTCAGAATACGCCTGAACAGCGACAACCACGTGGAAAAGATGAACTGGAAGAGCGAGGACATAACGACCAGGGTGGCCAGCATCGCCGGCCCGCCCTCGGCCAGCGCCGCGACGCAGACCGCGATGAAGGCCCCGGAGGTACCCATCAGGAGGACGTATCCCGCGCCGAACCGGCCGACCCGGACCACTTGGACCAGCGTAGTCACGCCGCTGACCAGGATCGCGGCAAACACGGCCCATGACAGGAAATCTTCGCTCCCGCCGCCAGCCCGGATGACGATTGCCGGGGTCAGGACAATCCCCGCGACGCAGAGCACCACCAGTTGCAGCCCGAGCCCGAAGGCCAGCGGCACCGGCGGTGTTTCATCGGGCTGATAACGAATGCCCTTGCGCAGGCTGGTCTCGTTGGCAGTCATGCCGTTTCTCCTGGTTGGCGTTGACAATTTCCGCTTTTTCCTTCCCCTCCTTTGTAAGGAGGGGCGAGGGGAGGTAGAGGCATTTGTAGCCGCGTCATCCCGGGTCAAGGCCCGGGACATGCCTCATGACGCTGTCTTCTTTCTTTGTCTGTCATCCTCGACATCTTTAATCGGGGATCCAGTGTCTTTGTCGTTCGTATTTCTCCCTCTCCCATTTCCTGCATAAAGCGGGAAATAGGGAGAGGGCTGGGGTGAGGGGGACATTGTCAACAAATGAGTGAACTCATACATATTTAATTCAGTGTTGCTTGTGTTACCGGCCTGATGCCAAAAAATCGCTCAATAAACAGTTCTCGTTTCTCCAGTTGCTCTGTTGAGTAACGGCCATTTCGAGGAGTCAAAAGAAGATAATCTTCTAGGGCCAAGTGAGCGCGAGCGGCTTTGTGAGATCTGAGATATTCAACAATTTGTCCCAAAATGCCGAGAGCCTGTCGGTTGGATACTTGGTAGGTGAAGCTGGGAGCGTGCGTCGATTTGACGCTCCTTTTGTTTGTGATTTTTCCAACACCAGTTACTGCTTGAACGTATTGAAGAATGTCCATCTCTGTGTTGCTCACTGTCACGACCAGCGCGCGGTATTTATTTCGATTTATTCTGGAAAGAGTGATGGTTCCTTCCCCATCGATCAATCCTGCGAGATAAGCTGCATCAGTCAGTGCCAGCTTTTTTGTTTTCCGATAACTCATGAACTTCTCCTTAGGATTGTGCCGGCAGAGCTTTCAACAAAAAAGGCCTCTGGATCAAATAGTCCAGAGGCCCTTATGGTGGAGGTGAGGGGACGGATGTTCCATGCTTTTCAGCGTGGTCCGGACTATGCCTTCGTCCACGTGGGACGCGGGGCGTGTTAGCATCTGCGGATGCTCCGAGTGCCCGCTCATCTCACGACCAGCGGATCTCTGAGTCTCTACAGGGCCGGACGAGTTGGCCTCCTCCGACCCCTCGGCGTTGCCATGGCCCATCGTTGAATGGGCGGTAGGGTTCACCGAATGAGCCCCGTTATGCACCCGAGGATTGCTCCCCGGGGCGACCATTTCTTGATCGAACCCCTGTCCGAAGATATTCAGCACAACGGTCCTACGTGCGTAGTCAGTGTTTTAGGATTCGCAACCGCCCACGCCCACTGACCGGCTTAGAGCGTTCGCTAGCCCAGAAAAGTCTCATCCGCCGTTGCTGAGCACCAACATTGGACCAGCCTGCTGAAGTAGCGCCTCATCCATGCCCGCAGACAAAGAATGGGGAGACGTCGCAGTCAATTAAGCTGCGAGAGCCAAATCTTGGTTGGCAATTATAGGTTTCCCGAAGGTTTAACGAGACTCCGAGAGCTCGACACGCACCGTTGACCTCCTGATCCCCGTCGAAGCCAGTCACCCCCTTTGTGTAGAGTTGGCACATTCTCTCTCTGTGTTTCCTACTATAGCTGAACGGTACTTCGATTACCAAGTGCGGACCCTAGTGAAAAGAGCATAAAAACTCATCCTGCGTATAGGAAAGTTCAGAAATCAACTCCAGGTTCTTCTTGAAAAACAGCTCTCATAAAGACATACTTGCCTCCATGGGCACCTCGGTTTACCAAGACATTAAGGCGAATCTCCGCGCACTATATTTGGAAGATCAACGCCCATGGTTGGTCGGTTTCAGCGGCGGCAAAGACAGTACCATGTTGGCATCTTTGTTATTTGATGCGATTTTGTCCGTGCCTCCTGAGAAGCGAAAGAAACCGGTCACTGTTCTCTGCACAGATACCCGCGTAGAGATCCCTGCAATCGTCGAAATGATCGAAAATGCGTTGGCACGGATGCACAAGTTTTCTGAGCAAAGTCAACTGAACATCGAAGTTCGTCTTCTCAAGCCTCCTCCTGAGCAGTCATTCTGGGTCAACATTATCGGTCGTGGCTATCCGCCGCCTAGGCGCAACTTTCGCTGGTGCACACAACGTATGAAAATTGACCCCGTGACTGAGTTCGTCAATCAACGCCTGGGGCATTGGGGTGAAGCGATTTTGCATTTAGGGGCTCGTCGAGAGGAAAGCTCGACCCGTGCGCAAACCATGGCTGGGCGTAAGACACGGAATGGATTGCGGCGTCATCCGGACTTGCCGCGTGTCTGGGTATCCAATCCCATAGAATACCTGACCACTGAAGATGTTTGGGCATATTTACTTCAAAACTCTAATCCCTGGGGTGGAGACAACCGCATGCTATACAAGCTGTACGCCAACGCCTCCGGCGGTGAATGCCCTATTCAGATTGACACCAGCACCCCGAGTTGCGGCAACTCGCGTTTTGGTTGCTGGACGTGCACAGTTGTTGATCGCGATAAAGCTAGTGAAGGCTTACTGGCCGCTGGTGACGAACGTATGGAACACCTGCTCGGTTTCCGTGAAACGCTTCTTGAGTTCCGAGACCCCGTCAATGGATGGCGTGACAATCGCCGAATGAACGGTAATGAAGGCCCGGGTCCACTTACTATCGAAGGTCGTCGGGAACTTCTCAAACGCCTACTAACTCTACAGGAAGATACACACCTGGACCTCATTACTCCGGAGGAATTACTTTTGATCCAACAAATGTGGAAAGCTGCGCGTGAACCAGATGATGGCCGAGGTGTCGCCCGCATTGTCAACAAACAGCGAGGAGTGATCATGAACGCTGATCTCAACAAATTAAACCGAGTACGGGAATTAGAAGAGAAAGTTGCTAAGAAATTCGATATTCGCGTCGACAAATTGCGGCGTATGCTAGCCAAAGTCGAAGAATATAGTGAGAGTCACCGCGCTCAAGGATTGGCCGACGATCTTCTCAATATTCTCAAAGATGACGTAGAAACGCAGACTACAGGATCGAAGGACTGAGTATGCCAGAAGTTTGCATCGATTCCTTAACGCTGGAAAATTTCGGTCCGTTCTACGGTGAACACACGTTCACTTTCAGAAATCTCGATGGACGCTGTGGCATTTTGGTTGGCGGAAAAAACGGTGCAGGGAAAACACACCTCCTTCGTGCTCTCTATCTTGCGGTTGTCGGAGAGAGCGGAGTTGGTGATCTGAAGCGTGTTGAAACCGGTTCAGAGGCAACCCGCTTCGTTTTTGACAAGTCGCTCAATCGTCGCGCATTGGCTGAAGGACAAGATACGGTTTGCCTTAGAGCAAGCATTTCTCAACTCGACGAGAAGAGTGGTGGAAGCCGCAAGGTTGAGTTTATTCGGGAGATTCGACATCGCCCGAATTCGCCCCCTGTCTGGCACTCATATGCTATACGTTCAGATACAACAGGCTCAATCGAGGACGAACAGGTAATTCAGAAATTGCGTGACGCATTCCTTCCCAGGCATCTGGCACGATTTTTCTTCTTTGATGCCGAACGCAGTCAGAGCATCAACTTAGAACACCAGGAAATTGTGGAAGGAATCACACGAATTTTGGGGTTGTGGACCTATGCCGAGTTGGAAAATGACCTTCGCCAACTTGTACAGCAGAAGATACCCCGTGTCTTCAAGGCTATGACGGGGCAAAACCCTGAAACGAAGCTGGCTGATTTGGCAGCCGAGGTGTTCCGTGTAGAGGGACACTCGAAGGCAAATCACCATGAACGTGAATCACTCGAAGGTGAGTTGCATGAAATTAAGGATGAATTATTTGAGGTCGAGGACTCCCTCAAGACCTTGGGCGTCGTAGACCCCAAGGAACTCCAACAAGCACAAGAAAAGCGTGATAGGCTGACGACGGAAAAAGCCGAGTTGGAGTCAAAGCTGAGGGGTGCCTGGGAGTCGGCACTCCCAGTCTCTTTGCTTGGTGACTACCGCCGTAAGTTCTACGATTATTTGCTTTCAGAAGAACGGCGTCGTGAATGGGAAAGTGCCAAGTCAACAGTTGAGCCAAAAATTCCTCAAGTCAAGAGCGAGGTATTCGGCAATGTTCCCCAGGAATATTTCCTACAGTCTGCGGTCCAGTTGTTCTATATGAAAAGACTTGTGGACGCATTACACAGGCTTTTTCATCCTCCGCCAGAGGGAATTTCTGATCGCATTTTCGTGACTGACCGGAACGACATCAGCGCACAAGTGCGACACCAGCTTGCGACATCTGATGGTTCGATAGGCGATTTGGTCACGATGTGTAAGAATATCGAACGAATGGATGCTGAACTGAGGCAACTCGACCAAAATCTCAAACAGATGCAGCAGAATACGGCCGCATTCAACCGGGGAACCGAGTTATATCAGAGACGAGGAGAACTTATTACAAGACAAGAGCAAGTCAATAAACGCCTGGGAGATGTTGCTGGTGAGATTGATCGGTTGGAAACGCAGTTGGCTGAACTCAAACGCCAAGAGACGAATCAGCGTGAGATTGTGGAAAAAGCGCAGAAAGGAGAGAGCCTGGCAGTATTGGCCTCACGTTATCGCGAGGCGGCTAGCGAAATCCGTAGCGAAGCCGCGATTCAGTTGAGGAAACGAATTTCTGAACACGTGGGTGAGTTATGGGTTGAAATCACCGAACGTCAGCGTGAATTTATGGGCATGGAGTTTGATAACCATTGGCAATGTCGGCTAGTTCGCCAAGATGGCAAGAAAGTAACCTGGGAGGGAACGAACACTTCAGCAGGGCAACGGCAGGTTCGTATGCTGGCATTTTATGAGGCATTACGCCGGCTGGCAAAACTCGTGCCGCCACTCTTAGTGGATACGCCTTTGGCCCGCCTTGATAAAGAAGTTCGGGCTAATGTGCTCGATAAACTGTATCTCAGCGGTCATCAGTCTATCATTCTTGCCACTGATTCGGAAGTTGATCCCGAAGGCCCTCTGTTTGACCGACTCCGCAAACGTCTTGCTCGTGTCTATACCTTGCACCCACACAACAATCCCGACAGCATGAACTATGAAGTGAGAGTCACTGACGATTACTTCGGGCACGAGTTATAAACGAGGAGCCAATATGAAATTCGACACCAGCGCTGAAGCTCGCGAATTCATCGAGACTGTTCATCCTCGTGTAGGTGCTCGCAATCAGGCAGTGCTGGGACGGGCGGCATTATTTCTCGCATTGGGAGAAGGTGTCCCTTCTGAATTCAAGCCTAAGGATACCAAGGGCGTGACGCTCAACGACGAACAAGTCGTTGGTGATGACTTACGCGATCTTGTCCGTGCCGCGCTGAACCATCGCGCAGGTGGGGCGCTTGATGAAAGTGGCTATCGACAGACATTCCGACAGTACTTCGAATATGGCTGCCAGCGACTCAAACATCTGTGGGAGGAAGCCGACAACGACCAAGTCAAATTTATTTCGGCTTTGCTGAAGCTTGCTGGGGATCTTGATTTCGGTACAGCGGCTAGACCGACAGTGCCAACGATGCAGGTAGTTGAAACTGAAGTGAAACTGAAAGTACTAGCAGATCCTGATGCCCCACCATGGTCTTTGAACGGTCCAGGTACGTCCAACGGCTTGCTCGTAATCTCAGGTCAACCAGGAACAGGTAAGAGCCAGCTAGCGCTTGATCTCTTGGCGCAACTTTCCAACCACGGCGTCCGCTTCGTATTCTTCGACATGAAGGGCGAACTAGAAGACGATCCAAGCAACAAGCAACAGCAGAATCGTCGGTCTCAATTCTTACAACAAACTGGTGCGCGCTATGTGCGACTCATTAGTCAGGACCTGCCCATCAATCCCCTGTATCGTCATCCGAATCCAACCCGGAATGCCCAAATAGCTTACGAAATTGCCAGTTTGATTCGGTGTTTTACCCCTCAACTTGGTGCAATACAAGAACGCAATATTTGCGATGCGTATCAACGGTTGGAAGAGCCTAGTTTTCCCGCACTTGCCGTGGAATTGGAGAACAGTGACGCACGAGGTGTAGACCTATCCATTGTGCGAAAGATCGAAAGACATAATCTATTTGCTAGCGCTCATACAGCCATGCTTCCTGAGAAATGGCTAAGTAGCTCAATAGTGATAGACTTCAAGGAATTCGGCACAGACGGCGAAACAAAAGCACTTACCGTAGCGTTGATCTTAAACTTTCTCATCAAGAAACTTAATCAGCAATTGGCCATAAAAAATGACGTCCAGCCTATCAAAATGGTGTTATTCGTGGACGAAGCCCATCTACTCCTACCGAAAGAAAGTAAGGCCGGGCTTTTAAGTCAACTAGCAAGGCAAGGGCGTTCATGGGGATTTCCTGTCTGGCTTGCATCACAGGACGCCGACAAATTTCTCACTACCGGTACCCATGAAACCAATTTTGCCGAGCTAGCTGAATGTGGAGTTCACTTTTCCCCGTCAACGCTGAGCCCTGCAAACCAAAAGCTGATCCTTGGTGACGTCGTCAATCAGAAGCTCAAGAAAGTTGAAGCAGTCTTACGCAGACAAGGCAAGCCGGTGATTGGCGTAGCCCGGCAATTTTGGAAAGATGGCGGAAAATGAACGTTCTCCGACCTAAGATGCCAGCTAGAAGAGTTTTGCCAAAGAATCATGAGGTGCTTGAATAGAATGTATGACATAGTTACTCATGGAGGCAAACGAACAAAATGGAATTTGGCGGACTTCCACATAAAGCACATGGTACTCTCTCCGTTCCAATGGAAAGCCTGCCGGTTGCCGGTACGACTGACTTGGAGCGCCGTCAAGTTTACAGACAGGAATTTGCACAAAGTACCGCAAACGTGTGGCGTTTACACTTTTCTCGTCCAGCCTGGAATAGCGAATCACCCCTATTGTTCGTATCTACTTTATGTAGGCAAGACAGAGCATCAAGATTTTCGGCTGCGTTATAGGCAGTACTTGCGCGAGAAGAAAGTTGGCGATGAATCAAGAAGACCTCATATGACGGATATGCTTGAGAAGTGGGATGGTTTTCTTTGGTTTTGTTATGCTCGCGTACAGTCCAATCTCATAGATGAGGTCGAGAAAGCTCTTTTGACGGCTTATCTGCCTCCGACCAATAAAAATTTCCCTGCCAAAGTTAGCATTGAGCTTAGAAAACTATTTGGAACATGAACGGACAGCAAAAACCTCAGACACTTTTTCCTTGCCTGCGCTCGCGCATGGGTGATTGGTGGTACTATATTACGATCATGACGTTCGAAGAAGTCAACATATGGGTTAAGAAAGTCGATCACATACACGAACGCAAAGAACTAAAAACCTGGATTCAGAGAGAATTAAGACCAAAACGGCTTGAGGAAATTGCTGATTATCTCAGATCTCAAAAGCAGCATTTTTTCAACTCGATTGTTGCGGGAATTTACAGAGGCGAACCAGACTGGTATCCGATTCAGGTCGGGAAAAATCTTGCCATGCCTATGCTCGGGCTTCCGGAAGGATCTCAGGATGCATTTGGGTTTTTGTTCTTAAGCGGTGCTGAGGAGATTTTCGCACTTGATGGTCAACATCGCGTCGAGGGTATCCGATTGGCCCTAGCACAAAAGCCGTCACTTTCTAAGGACCAACAAAGTGTCATTTTTGTAGCCCATCAGGAGACAGAAAAAGGGCGTGAGCGAACCAGGAGACTATTCTCGACGCTTAATAAGTACGCTAGACCGGTTTCTAAAGGTGAATTGGTGGCTTTGAGCGAAGACGACGCGTTTGCAATTGTAACGCGGAAAATTATTGATGAGTACCAATATCTGAATATTGGTTTTGTTCCCCTTACAAAAACAGCCAATATACCAAGCAACGACGCCAAATGTATTACCACCGTTCTGGGTCTCTATGACTTAATTCAAAGGATTTCTCTTAAACCAGGTAGCCGTGACAAGCGAAAACTCGAAATTGGCCCTGCGGACAAGGGACGTGTCCAGGAAATATACAACCTTACTTGCCGATTCTGGGATTTGTTGCGCAAATCAGTTAAGCAGATTAAAGAGGTTAGTGATTCTCATCCAAACGAACAACTTGCAGCTAGGTATCGGAGAGCGGACGGAGGGCATCTCCTATTTCGTCCTGTTGGGATGAAGGCGTTCGCCCAAGCAACACGGACCTTGGTAGATCGCGGTATGACATTTCAAAATGCTGTGGCATTGTTAAGCCAAACCAACCTTGATCTGAATTCTTGCCCATGGTCTGGAGTGCTCTGGAATTCAGTTGCAAAGAGGATGATCAATAAGAATGGCAGATTAGCTCACAACTTATTTCTTTATATGATAGGACAATCATGTGAACCTGACAGTTACGATCTTCTATCGGAGTACCAAAGAGCGCTCGACAATCCAGATGCAGATCTTCAAAAAATTCGCAGGATCAGATAGAGACAGGACATCAGTTCAGACTGATACAACACAATCGAAGGGGCCTCACCACTGGAGAGTTGTGCGCACACATTTCGACGCTGACATATCCAAAGAGACGCAAATGCCTTTCTGGTCCGACATAATCAACAGGCCTTCTGATTCGATACCATTTAAAATGGCGTTCGTACTCTGCTACTGAGCCAGTGGCCGAGCGCAGAGCACTTCGTCTTGGCGGAGTCCTTCGAGAGCAGAGATGGGAACGGCGGTGACGGCGATCGTTTCGCCTAAAGCGTTGAAGACTTCGATGGAGTAGCCTTCTGTGCCATCAAGGGCAACATGATGGTCTACAAGCTTGACAATGTCGCCACGACAAAGCCGGTATTCTGGCAAATCACATGTTAAGACTGCATCAGTATAAGGCTCAAGCTTCATCAGTTTTTACCCTTGTCTGGAATGAGTGTAACGAACTTTGTGATGCCCGACAAGTGGTCAGTCATCCAAATCGTGCGAACAGCCAGGGTCTCACCGTTTGGCCCAGTGAGTGTGCCGCGTATCTCATAATATTGGCCAAATTGGTTGGATTCCAGTTTCTGTGCATCCAGCGAAAGAATCTGCAGGCGTAAATCTTGGAACAGGGAGTCAGCATTGCGCAAAGTATAGCCGCCCTGTGCCAAAAAAGCTGATTTGTCTCCATGCACCCGTGGAACCAGCAGATATCGTATCAGTTTGTCTTTGGCGATGTACGAATCTGCTGGCAGTTTCATCCGATGTTAGCCGCTTAGCGTGCTTACGGCTGTTTGGACAGCTTTCACCGTGGCGGTTATATCTTGCCTTCTTGTGTTCGTGGCAAGAGAAAACCGTATCATTTGACCTGCTGCCGGATTTTCTGGTTTCATCGCTTTAATAACGTGGGAGGGTTCGTCGGAGTCGGCTAAACATGCCGAGCCGGATGAGGCACAAATCCCATCCTTATCCAGCAACAACAGAAGTGCTTCAGACTCGATCCCTTGAAAGGAAATATTGGTGGTGTTGGCCAGACGTAGGGTCTTGTGTCCGTTCAACTCCGCATTTGGCGTTGTTTTCAATATGCCCTCCTCCAAGGAATCTCGCAACGGGCGCACTTTCTGCTCATAGTTGCTCAAATGTTTCGATGCCAGTCCCGCGGCTCTGCCCATACCGGCAATGAGTGCAACGTTTTCCGTACCTCCTCGCAGGTTATGCTCTTGGTGTCCACCGTACA
The DNA here is from genome assembly GCA_011523385.1 of Nitrospira sp. Classification (GTDB taxonomy): domain Bacteria; phylum Nitrospirota; class Nitrospiria; order Nitrospirales; family UBA8639; genus Bin75. The sequence goes on from WTGX01000017.1 coordinate 198,390, forward strand.
CAAAGGGCAGAAAGGGCGTTCGACGATGAACATAGAGAGCGCCGATTCCTTTGGGTGCATGAAACTTGTGACCCGTTAGAGATAAGTAATCCACTGGTAAGTTTCGGACGTTAATAGGGATTTTGCCCGCTGCTTGAACAGCATCGCAGTGAAACAGCACACCTCGTGCCCGGCAAAGTTCAGCGATTTCCAAAACAGGAAACAAGACACCTGTCTCATTGTTCGCCCACATTAGCGAAACCATAGCGGTATCGTTGTCGATGGCGCTTTCCAAATCGCCTAGTTTCAACAATCCTTCACAATCAACTGGCAGATACGTCACGCGGTAGCCTTGTTTCTGCAACGCCATACAATAGTTGAGCACTGATGAATGTTCCACCGTCGATGTGACGATGTGTTTCTTGTCCGGATTGACCTGCAGTGCTGCATGAATGGCTGTGTTGTTACTCTCTGTGCCACAGGACGTGAAAATAAGCTCTCGCGGCTCTGCAGCAATCAGTCCCGCCACTTGTTCGCGTGCGTTTTCGATTACTCTCTTTAGCTTTGATCCGAACCTGTATGAACTCGACGGATTGCCCCACTCGGAAGTAAGGTAAGGCATCATTGCTTCCACTACTTCCTGCGGTACTGGAGTCGTTGCATTGTGATCGAGATAGATCATCGTTTGGTACTTATCGTAGTAGTCCGTCAGAAAGAGTACAAGATTTGGAGTATTTAAACGTACTCCTTGAAACAATATCTTCTTGATTAGGCCAAAGACGGAAAAAGGCCAGAAAGCGCACGAAGGAAATCAGCCAATGGGGAGCGGGTGGTGGGTTTCCTGTTCAACCAGATCTTCGGCATAGTTGATGGCGGCCTGGATGTCTTCGGCCGTCACCTCATACTCTTGGCATATCTCGTCGAAGGTCATCTTGCCTTCCAGCCCCCCCCCAAGTATGCGGGTCACCGGTACACGTGTGCCACGAATCACAGGGTTGCCGTGTTGGATCTCCGGATCAATGATGATTCGTTCCTTCATGGTTGGTCTTGTTGTCTTGGAAGAAAGTGGCGATTTTTTGCGCGAATGTCCGCTTTTGCGCTGTTTTTCCTTACTATACTTAACCCGCGCTGTATGCGCTAGCCTGGATTTGTCACCTGCCCGCTTTTTATGCGTTCGATGGTTGAGCGAGGGATTCCTCGCTTCGCTCGGAATGACCACTTGTGAGTAGAAAGCGCCATGAGGCATGTCCCTGTCTCCGAGCAGGGATGGCGCGGCTACAAAGACAGAAAACACGAAAGGTACCCTCACCCCGGCCCTCTCCCGGAGGGCGAGGGAGCAAAAGACAAGGACACTGGGTCCCCGGTCAGAGTCTGCACTCGACCCCCGATTACAAACGTCGAGGGCAGGCTGTTTTTAATCGGGTGTCGGGGATGCCAGACAAAAGGCAACGACAAAAAGCAAAGACGCTGAATCCTCGATTAAGAATGCCGGAGATGACATAAAAGGGAAAAACAGAGACTGAGCACTATTTATGGTGCAGAATTGCATATATTCTGATCATATTTATATCTATTACGCATATATTAAGTATCAGTATTACTCGTATTTGATTCAGTTTTGCATATTTCTTTCACCATCAATATAGGTGTCGGATTATGCCAAGCTCATCCGACCCTACGCCGGCTATTGGAGAGGGAGGCGTTCCGGTTTATCAACCGTGTGCTTTCAAGAGGTGATTGTAGCGGGTTTGAATGGCAGCCACCCGGGAACGGGCCGTTTGCCTGGGGAAGGAATGCCCGTCGATGGCTTGGACCGGAAGAATGCCGATCCCGCTACCGGTCAGAAAACATTCATCCGCTTCGTACAGGAATGCCGGACGGTAGCGGCCTTCCCGGGGTTGAAGCCCCAGGAGCGGAGCCATATCCAGCACAACTCCCCGGGTAATTCCGGGCAGGACGCCACAGGCCAATGACGGCGTGTACAGGGTCCGGTCCTTGATGAAAAACACGTTGTTCATGGAGCATTCGGCGACGTATCCGTTCGTCGTGACCATCAATCCGTCGAAGGCTCCCCGTTCCGCAGCCTCCTGTTTGGCCAGGAGGCTGTTCAGATAGTTCAGGGTTTTGGCTTGCGTCGGACCCGTCAGCGGCGACGGCCTGCGAATCGTCGTGAGGGTGAGCCTGATGCCCTTGCGCCGTTGGGAGGGTGTGACGTGCGGAAGGGGCCGGTGGAACAACACGACTGTGCCGGTCTCACTCCTCTCACCCCCCTCACCCTGGCCCTCTCCCACCAGGGGAGAGGGGAACATTGCCTGGCTCTTTCCCTCTTTCTCGCTGAAGGCGGAAAAGGGAGAGGGGAACATTGTTCCACGCGAGAGCGTCAACCGGATCGCCGCATGGTCCACGCGATTCTTGTCGATAACCTTCTGAAAAATCGCCGGCCACGGTTTGTCAGGTAATGGCAGCCGGATCTGCTTGCAGGCGTCGGTGAGCCGTGCGAGATGACGGTCCAGCCACACCGGTCGCCCGTCATGGATCCTGACGGTTTCGAAGACGCCGTCGCCGTACAGGAACCCATAATCGAACACGGAGACCCGCGCCCGTTCCGCCTGCACAATCCGGTCATTCAGATAGACCCACATGGAATACACGCGACGTCTTATTGCAACGCTTCGAACAGGGCTTGGGCCTTGTACAGGGTTTCCTGGTACTCGCGACGGGGGTCGGAGTCCGCGACGATCCCTGCACCTACTTGCAGATAGGCCCGCTGCTGCGTCAGCACCATGGTGCGGATGAGAATGTTGAAGTCCGCGTCGCCGGTCCAACTCACGTACCCCAAGGACCCGGTATAAGGCCCGCGACGAACGGGTTCGAGTTCTTCGATAATCTCCATGCAGCGGATCTTGGGCGCGCCGGTGATCGTGCCGCCCGGAAACACGGACCGGATGAGGTCCAGTGTGGAACATGCGGGCCTCAGCGTGCCCACGACCTCGGACACCAAATGTGCCACGTGCGAATACTGCTCGATCGTCATGAATTCCTCAACGTGAACCGATCCGTATTCGCAGACCCGTCCCAGGTCATTGCGGGCCAGGTCCACCAGCATGAGGTGTTCCGCGCGTTCTTTCGCGTCGAGCCGCAGGTTGTCCATGAGGACGTGATCTTCACTCGCGGTGCGGCCGCGAGGTCGAGTGCCGGCAATGGGCCGGGCGGTGACCCGGGTGCCAGCAGCCCGGATGAGTCGTTCGGGCGAGGACGAAACCAACGCGAGGTTTCCGGTGACGAACAACCCGGCAAACGGCGACGGGTTCACCACACGCAGGCGGTGATACAGGTTTGAGCCGGCCGTGTGCAGCGCAGGATCCTCTGCAGGATTGAACGCGACGGAAAAACGCTGCGCGAGATTCGCCTGATAAATGTCCCCGGCCTCGATAAACGCCTGACATTGCTGCACGCGCTCGACGTACTCCCGTTCGGAATGCGTGCCTTCCATCATGGACGCTACGATTGGCGACCTTGACGGATCCGTACACGGGGCATTCAAGTGGCTGTCCAGTTCGTCCATTCGGGCGTTGCCCTCACGCTGCAAAGCCTCATGGGATTCGGCCAGCAACCGCTCGGGGGCCGGTGTGAAAATCATATGCAGCAACCGCGTATGGTGATCGATCGCCACCACGAGATCGAAAAACAGGAACTCCAAGTCGGGCAGGGGCAGGTCACGGCGGGCCAGCGACGGCAGTGTTTCGTAGTGCCGGACGGCATCATAACTCACGTATCCGATGGCGCCACCGATAAACGGCGGCAGGGCAGGGGAACGGGGCACGAGGCACGGACCCAGTATGCTGAATAAGGCGGAAAGCGGGTCGCCGTGATGTTGCGTGGTGCCGTGCGCCGTTTCCAGGGTGTAGCGACCCGGACTCCCGGAGAAAACCATGTACGGGTCGGCGGCCACAAATGACCAGCGGGCCAGGTTCGACGACGGGTTCCCGCTTTCCAGCAGAACGGAAGGCCGGTGCGGCACAGCGCCCCGCCGGTAGACGTCCCAGGGACTCCCTTCAAGAAAGGCCCTGGTCCGGACCAGCGGGAACCGCCCGGTGTTGGGACGCGTGGAGGAACCTGAAGAAAGAACGGGCTGGCTCATGGTATCGGAACGGGGTTCGGATGATTGTGGGCCTATCATAGCGGAGCGGGTAGGGGAGAGAAAGCCCTTCCGTGAGAAACTTGGAGGCAGGGGGATTCCAGGGAAGAGAAGAAGCTTCGGCTTGACAGTCGAATCGGGATTTTGTTTGAATAGTCTGCCCGGATTCGAGAGGCTGGGCCTATGCCTTCGTCACAAGATCCATTGTTTGCGGGGTTGGGGCAAGCCGTGCGTATCAGCACGAATTTGCTTGCGACCTTGATGGTGGGCGGAGGGTTGGGGTGGAGCATTGATTCCTACCTGTTGCCCACTGAACCGTGGGGTTTGGTGGGAGGTCTGATCCTCGGGCTGATTGCCGGTATTCGAAACGCCTACCGTACCGCCCAACGCCTGCCCTGAGCGAGTCGAAGGGCTGGGATCAATCGTAGCGTATCCCCAAAGCGTTTCCGATAACACGAAGACGAGGTTCCGTTGGAAGATCCCCTGCATCCTTTTGAGCTTCACACGATTGTGTCGTTGTCCCTCTTCGGCCTGGATGTGTCCATCAACAAGGCCGTGATCATGATGTTTGTCGTGGTGGGTGTGGTCACCCTGTTGTTGACGCGGGCGCGTTCGTCGGGTTCTCTTGTTCCCACGAAATTGCAGAGCGTGGCCGAACTGCTGGTGGAGTTTATCCGCGGGATGATTCACGAGACCATGGGACCCGAGGGGATGCGGTTTTTCCCCCTGATCGCCACCCTGTTTCTGTTTATTCTATTCTGCAACCTGCTGGGGCTCATGCCCGGCGCGTATACGGTCACCAGTCAACTCGTGGTGACGGGCGTGTTTGCCGTGGGCGTGTATGCACTCAGCATCCTGGTCGGGCTCAAAATACACGGGATGAAGTTTCTGGGTATCCTCGTGCCGTCGGGGACGCCGGGTTGGCTGTTGCCGCTTATGATCCCCATTGAACTCATCAGTCAACTGGCCCGTCCGGTGTCGTTGTCCGTCCGGTTGTTCGCCAACATGACCGCGGGGCACGTCATTCTCGGGGTCCTGTTCGGCTTGACGATCAGCGGCGGCCTGTTGATCGGGTGGCTGCCGTTTTCCTTTACGGTGGCGCTCTACGGATTGGAAGTCGGGATCGCCTTTATTCAAGCCTACATCTTTACGATTTTGACGTGCGTGTATATGGGAGACGCCTTTCATCTCCATTAAGCGAAACCGTCTGTTCGACGTATTGTTATTAACGATTTCACCAGGGAGAACAACACATCATGGATTCTGCAGCGTCAGCGTTATTGGGAATGGGGCTCGCGGCCGCGGGGTTTGCCGGCGCCGGGGTGGGCATCGGGTATATTTTCGGCAAAATGATCGAGGCCGTAGCCCGTCAACCGGAAGCCGAAGGCCGGGTCGGCAAGTACATGTGGATCGGCTTCGCGCTGGTCGAGGCGATCGCCCTCTACGGGCTGGTGATCGCGTTCATCATTATGGGTCTGCGGAAATAGGACGCGCACGCCATGCCTCAATTTGACGTCCATTTCTTTTCGTCCCTGATTTTTTGGGAAGTCGTCTCGTTCGGCATCCTGCTCTGGGTCCTGTACAAATTTGCGTTCCCGCCGATTCTGGAGGCCCTGGAAACGCGCGAACGAAAAATCCGCGACAGCATCGAGCAAGCAGAGCAGAACCGGGTCACCGCGGAGCAACGCCTGGCCGACTACGAGGCGAAACTGAGCGGCGCGGCGCGGGAGGCCGAGGCGATCGTGGCGGAGGCCAAAGCCAAGGCTCAACGGCTGCTGGAAGAGAACGAGCAACGGCTACGCACTGATTCGGAACGGATCCAGGCTGAGACGACCCAGGAAATCGAGCGGGAACGGCGAAAAGCCCTTCAGGACATTCGCAACGAAGCCGCGGACCTGGCGTTGACGGTGGCGGAAAAAGTTCTGGCGCGAAGTCTCTCGGACGACGATCATCGCCGCCTCGCCCAACAAGCCGTACAAGCCGTGGCCGCCGGCGAATCCCAGAAGTAAGCGGTTACTTCACGCTTCCTCCCAAGCGGTAGCCTTCCAGGTCCAACGTGACGAATTGAAATCCGAGGGTTTTCAGGCCACGGGTGATGCGGTCACGCCTGACGGGATCGAGCATGTTTGGGAGTTCGTTGCGATCCACTTCGATGCGCGCGATGCCTTCATGGTCGCGGACGCGCACCTGCCGGAACCCTTCTTCCTTCAACAGCCGTTCGGCTTGTTCCACGCGCAGTAATTTCTGTTCGGTAATCCTCGTGCCTCGCGGAATACGAGAGGACAGGCACGCGGCCGCGGGTTTGTCCCAGTTGGAGAGGCCCAGGGTCTTGGCCAGGGTACGCACGTCGGCCTTGCCAAGCCCGGCTTCGACCAGCGGGCTAAGGATCCCGAATTCCCGGGCCGCTCGCATCCCCGGCCGGTCATCACCCAGGTCGTCCACGTGGGCGCCGTCGACGATGGTGGCAATGCCCGTGTCCCGTTGGATGGGAGCCAACAGCCGGTACAGATCGGTTTTGCAATGATAGCAGCGCATCGAGTCGTTCCGGACGAATTCCTCGAGCTCCAGTTGATTCGTCGAGGCCACGATCAGCCGTGCTCCAATTTCGTCACTCAATTGACGAACGGCTTCCAACTCCTCGTGCGGCAGGGTCGGCGATGCCGCGGTCACGGCAATCGCTCGATCGCCCAACACGTCCGTAGCGATCTTGAGCATGAGCGTACTGTCGACGCCACCGGAAAACGCGACCAGTACACCGTCCAACCGTTGAAAGAAGTCACGCAGGTTCGCGGTTTTGTCCCGCAGGTCGCGGGAAATGGGTAGCAGGTGTAGGTCTTGCATCAGGTTCCTGCTGAAAGAGGCGCGGGCCCTGTTCGCGCGGGCAGGGTTCCGAGTTGCCCGCAGGCGCCCAGGACGTCACGCCCGCGATTCTGTCTGACGAACACGTCATGGCCCTTTTGCCGGAGGATCGTCTGAAACGCCGCAATGACGGGGTCCGCCGGCCGGCGGAACGGGCTATCCGGAAATTCATTGAACGGAATGAGATTGATTTTGCACCGAATGCCGTGAAGCAGCCGGCTCAAGCGGACGGCGTCGGCAGCGGAATCGTTTTCTCCTTGTAACAACACGTATTCGAACGTCAAGTGCCGGTTTGCCGGGATGGGATACGTCCGGCATGCATCGAGAAGGTCGGGTAGGGGGTGTAAGCGATTCATCATCGGCATGAGCCGGTCTCGCTGCTCGGACGTGGTGGCGTTCAACGACACGGCCAGGTTTACCTCGAGTTGGGCGACGTCGTGAAACCGTGGCGAAAACCCCGCCGTTGAAATCGTGATGCGTCGTTTGGGAAAGCCCACGCCCCATTCGGTATCGGTCAGCCGGGCGAGGGCCTCCGACAGTTCATCCAAATTCGCCAGCGGTTCGCCCATGCCCATGAACACCAGGGATGAGATCCGGTCGCCGGGTCGGAGTTGGTCCTGGGCCGTCAAAATCTGATCGACGATTTCATGCGCCTTCAGATTTCGTTTGAGTCCCATTTGTCCCGTCACGCAAAAACCGCAGTCCAGGGTGCACCCGACCTGCGTTGACACGCATTGAGTCAACCGTTCCCCGTCGGGGATCAGCACGCTCTCCACCGTGAGCCCGTCTTTCAGGGAAAACAGGAATTTCCTGGTCCCATCCGCACTTTGGAAAAGCGTGGGCGACGCCAACCGTTCAAGAACGGCTTCTCGCCCCAGCGTTTCCCGGTCCATAAGAGAAAGATTGCTCATCCCGGCGATTTCGCGAATACGGTGCTGGTAGATCCACTGAAGGATTTGCCGGGTTCGGTAGGCGGGCCAACCCATCCGTTCCACCAGGGAAGCCATGTGCGCACAATCGAGCGCAACGAGATTGGTCGGGGTCGGCATGGTCATGGCAAGGAGAGGCTGAGGGTTGAGAAAAAAACCTATCACAGGCGGGAAATGCGCGACAACACATCCAAAAGAGAGGTTATCGCGGGGTTTCGTCCCCGCACGACGAGGTCCTTCGCTCTGCTTCCTTCGACTTCGCTTCCGCTACGCTCAGGACAGGCTCTTTTGTTTCGTCAAGAGGAACAAAAACCATTAATGGCTGTCAATTGTGTGTTACTCATTAACATATCACCAAATATAGGCTTAGAAAAATTGCATGACAGCAAATCATAGTAGTGGAAAGCTAATGAAAAGTGAAAACATGAAATTGATCAAAACAATTTCATATTGACTTGCTTTTAAAACTTTGTTAAAAGCAAGCAAAAATCAAGCTTGCTTTTGACATGGAAGAAATCAAAGATGAACTCAAGGATATTATCGTCGGCTTGGAGCAGCGCATAACTGCGTATGAAACCAAGCTCAAAGACTTCAAGAAAAAAAGGGAGAGGCTCAATGAAGAAATTGCGACCATTGAGAAATACTTGGAGTTGGCAAAGACGCTCTATCGAGTTGAAGCTGACAAAGCGAAATTGGCCAGCCTCTCCAGCCAAATCATTTCTGATAAAACGGGCGCCCCACCACTACCGGTCACGGATGTCACGGATCAATCCAAGGAAATCCTTCTGGGGCGCAGCAAATACGTCGGGATGAGCGTTCCGGACGCCGCGTTCATCATTTTCCGGGAAACGCGAGGACCCATGCATGCCAAAGAATTGTGTCAGCGTCTCCTTGAGGGGGGCATGCAGATCAGAGGAAAAACACCGGTGACGTCGATTGCGACCTCGCTCAAACGAGATCCCCGTTTCAAAAAAGTTGGACCGAATACCTTTGCTAACGTGGAGTCAACCGAAAAGTCCGTGAACGCTTCCGGATGACAAGTCCGGATACACGTGACTCGATGAACAAGAGAGTCGTTCATCATTATTGCCGCAACGCTGGAAGGAGGTGAGACTTTTGGCAACAGCAAAGAAGAAGGCACCGGCCAAGAAGGCTGCCAAGAAGAAGGCACCGGCTAAGAAGGCTGCCAAGAAGAAAGCTCCCGCCAAGAAGGCTGCCAAGAAGAAGGCACCGGCTAAGAAGGCTGCCAAGAAGAAAG
>WTGX01000017.1:207652-328939 GCA_011523385.1 Nitrospira sp.
CTCCCGCCAAGAAGAAGTAAACCTTCTCTCCGCTTAACGACACTGCTGGGAGTAGATCCGTCTACTCCCAGTCAGCCCTCCCGATCCGTTCCCAGGTTTTGCGTGCCGCAATGGAGCAGGCGTAAAATCGATCCTCCATGGATCCTTTGTCCTTACGATCGTTGACGCCACGGCCCGGTTTTCGTTCGGAGCTTCCCGGTGAGGTACTCTCGCTTCCGCTTACGGACTATGACGCGGCTCGCCGACTGCAATGGCGTCTTCACGAAGAACGGGTTTCAGACGTTCGACCGGATACGTTGGTGTTGCTGGAACACGAGCCCGTGCTGACGCTCGGCCGGACCGCCAAGGACGCGCATTGGAATGAGGCAGGCGCAGGGTCCGGGGTTCACGGTCTTCGGGTGATTGCAAGTGAACGCGGCGGGTCCGTGACTTACCACGGACCCGGGCAGGTAGTTGGGTACCCGATCGTGAAACTCAAACACTTTTGTCCAGGCCCGAAGGCGTACATGCGCATGTTGGAAGAGGTGATCATTCGTGTGTTGTCGGAATGGGGGATCAAAGGACGGCGCGTGAACAAGTTCGTCGGGGTTTGGGTGCGGGATCCCGTCGACCCTGACGGGCCCTTGGCGAAAATCGCGGCAATGGGGGTGAAAATCACTCGTGGCGTGACCTTGCACGGCTTTGCGTTGAACGTCACGGTCGATCTCGCGCCGTATGCCGGGATCGTGCCGTGCGGCATTGAGGGCTGCCGCGTCACGTCAATGGCCGAAGTGCTGAGCAGGAAGGTCGAGCCGAACGAAGTCCGTGACCGGATCACGCGATGTTTCGGGGACGTGTTCGGACTGGACTGGAAAGACTCACGCGGTGAGCGGGGCGCGGCGTGAGCCGCGTTACAGGCCCCAGCCGCCGCTGACGTGAATGTTCGTGCCCGTCACGTACTGGGCCTCATCGGATAACAGATACGTCACCACTGAGACAATGTCGTTCACTTCGCCGATGGCCCCGGCCGGAATTTTTTTCGCCATCCCATCGAGTTCTCCCGGCGGGGCGCTTCCCGAATCAATAAAGCCCGGTGAAATCGCATTGACCGTAATTCCGTGCGGGGCCAACAGTTTCGCCAGGGTCCGTGTCAAGATCAGAATGCCCGCCTTGGCGATATAATGCGCCGTGACCATGGGCTGGGCTTCCATCTTGTCCGCGTTGGCCATGCCGAACGAGATGATGCGACCGTACCGTCGCGCTTTCATGCCGGGCGCAACCGCCTGGGCCAAATAAAAAATCGGGTGCAGATTATTGGTAAACATGTCCGACCAGCCTTCCGGTGTTTCGTCAAACAGGTTGACCCGATGATACGGCCCTGCCCCGTTCACCAGGACGTCGATCTTCCCCCAGCGCTCTTCAACCTGCCGAACCAAGTCCCGGCAGGCCGCGGGATCGGACACGTCGCAACGAACGGCGAACCCTTGACCGCCTCGCTCGACGATAGCCTGAGTGGCCGCAGTGGCATCCTGTTCGCTGGTTCGATAGCAAATGGCAACGGACCATCCCCGTGTTGCCAGTTCGAGGGCAATTCCTTTTCCGATACCGCGCGCGCCACCGGTGATCAGGACGACTTTCGGTTCCATGGCCGTGCCTCCTTCTGTCGCAATGATAAACGTTGCCGCGAAAAATGGGAAATAATCATTCGTGTACGCGTTCCCCAATTTACCAAAGGGTCATCCTGAACTTGTCGAAGGAAGGAATCTGCTTGCTGTCATCCCTGTAAATGTTCGCTAATTCGTTGACACGTTCGTTGTCTCTTTCCGTCATCCCCGACCCCGGGCAAAAGGAATATTTTCATCGACGACAAATTGCACGTGTTCCTCACTCGGGATAGGATTTTCTCTTTTCTTTTAGCCTTGGTATATCATAAAATTTCATTATTGGTCGGTGAAGAGCGTAGGCTGGTGAAACACCGGTATACCTGAATGATTGCGACAAATACATGAAGCGACGAGGAAGGGGGAGGGAATGGCCCAGAAAACCAAGGTAACGAAAAAACCAGCGCCAGCCGGGGGTACGAAGAAGACCGTCACAAAAAAATCAAGCACGCCGGCCAAAGCCAAAGCGACGAAGGCCGCGAACCCCGGACCTTCGACCCAGCAGTTGAAAGTCGGACAGAAGGCTCCGGCTTTTACCTTGCCGAATCAGGACGGAAAAATCGTGCGGCTCTCCGACTTCAAGGGGAAAAAGGTCGTGCTGTATTTTTATCCCAAAGACGACACGCCCGGTTGCACCAAAGAGTCCTGTGCCTTTCGTGACGGCCTGGAAGAAATTCATGACAGCGGTGCCGTAGTGCTGGGGATCAGCGCAGATTCCGTGGACTCGCACAAGAAGTTTGTAAAAAAGTACAACCTGAATTTCCCGTTGCTCAGTGACGAAAAGAAAACCGTGGTGCAGGCTTACGGCGTGTGGAAAGAAAAATCATTGTACGGCCGGAAATTTATGGGCATCGAGCGCACGACGTTCATTATCGATGAACAAGGCAAGCTCGATGATATCTTCCAAAAGGTCAAAGTGGATGGTCACTTGGAGGAAGTCCTCGCGGAACTCGACGTCATGCCCTAGCGGGGAGCCCTACTTTAGATGATAATTCTAGTCTAGATTTTTGCTGTGTGCGCTGCTATGGTCTATGGTAGATCATAGAAGAGCATGTAAAAGCCAACCGTGAAGGTAGTAAGTAGCAGCAACGATGAGATAATTCCCCGACCTGCCCGTGAGGCTCGAGAGTATTGCCTTGCAGTACTTGATCAAAGAAGTTTCAAATTCCAGCACTTGACTCCTTCTGGTACAATCGTTAGCCCATGGTTGCGCTAAACGCCTCGACGGTGGTTGACACAGTACTGCTCAAGGTTGCAAGTCGGTGTAACCTCGATTGCACCTATTGTTACGTCTATCATATGGACGATGACGGTTGGCGCGGTCAACCGAAGTGCATGCCCGAGGCAGTTCAACTGGCAACTGTCCAACAACTCGCTGACCTTTATACCCACCAGAGGAAACCATTTAGTGTCGTGCTGCATGGTGGAGAACCATTGCTGATCGGGGTCGATCGTTTGCGCGGCTTATGCAGTCAGCTTCGCTCCGCACTTCCGGTGCTCTGCGGTGTTTACGTTCAGACGAATGGAATACTTCTTACCGACGAGATTATCGACATCTTTGTCCAGTTCGATGTCGGGGTCTCTATCAGCATCGACGGCCCCTCTGATGTGCATGACAGATTTCGCGTCGATCTCCGGGGGCGTGGATCGTACGAGCGTGTTCGCAGTGCGATTAGTCGGCTGACCGCGCGAGAGGATGCACGTCCTTTGTTCACCGGTGTTCTGGCGGTGATCGATCCCAATTCTAGTCCCGGTTCTGTTTATGCCTCACTCAAGGCCACCGGCACTCCGAGCATCGATTTCTTGGTTCGCGACGGGAATCACACGCGTCTACCATTCGGGAAGGCAAGCGCCGAGTCAACCGAGTTTGGACGTTGGATGGTCGAATTGCTCGACATTTATCTCAGCGACCCGGAGCCTCCGCGTGTGAGGATCTTCGATGACATGCTCCGACTCATTCTTGGAGGGCAGGCTCAGAAAGAAGGAGTTGGCACTACTGACTACGGTATTCTCGTGATCGAGACAGATGGTCGAATCAACAAGAATGATACATTGAAGGTGGCTCACAAGGATGCAGACCGCTTTGAACAGACATCATGGTCCATTTTTTCAGATAGATTGCTCGATATCGTCCGCAGCCGTGCCTGCGAAGATTACTATCGCCAGCAACGGCCAACCGCCTCCGCATGCCGTGTCTGTCCTGAGCTAAAAGTCTGCGGCGGCGGGATGGTAGCGCATCGATGGAGTGACGATCGTGGTTTCGACAATCCGTCCGTCTTTTGCGCCGATCAGCTATTGCTAATAAAACGAATGCGAGAATGGGTCGCTCGGCCCATGGTCGCGAGAACAGCAAAAGGAGGTATTTATGGACAACCCGAAGAGCTCCAACGAACCCGAGGAGTCGCAGTTAGTTGAGAACTCCGAGCTTGAGCCGAATAGCATGAGTAGCGTCGCTTTAGCTCGCCTTGTCGAGGAAGTGCGGAACAACGGTGACGGCGGACCTACCTCCTCGACAGTCTATAATCGTACGTATAACCGCCACAACAGATGACTGACGTTTCGCTGTCTCTCCATGCCTCCTCCCTATGAACTATTGCGGGAGAGCGCTCTTGAAGTGGTAGAGCTTCGCGATGTGCCTTTCCGCTATTTCCTCGCGCGGCATTGCCTTGCGCCCAACATTGTGCAGACGCTCCTCGAGTGGTTCGAGACTGATGCGCCTTGGCAACTTGTTGAAACCGATTTCTACCAACAGTATGAGTTCAGAATGCTCAACGTCGCTCTTCCGGAGAATGTTTCCCCGTTGACCTCTCCGGATAACTTCTCAACACTCCGTCGAGAGATGGCAGAGATATTTGATGTAGCATTTGATGAGCGGATCCTGCTCGTAGCGCACAAGCTGGTGCCAGGCCAGCGAATTGCCATTCACAACGACTATCTCGTTGGCAAAGAAACCCATCGCCTGACGATTCAAATCAATCGTGGCCTGCGTGATGAGGACGGTGGGCTTTTTATGCTATTCAATAGCTTCGAACCGAGTGATATCCATCGGATTATCAGGCCGGTCTGCGGAAGCGTGATCGGTTTCGAGATCGGTGAGAACTCCCATCATGCGGTTTCCCTGCTGCATGGTGGAGAACGCTACACGCTCGTGTATTCGTTTTATGCCAAGCGGAATTCGAGAATCGTTTAGCGCAACATTCTCTCAATCGGCTGAACCGTGGTTTCCAGGCATCGCCGAACCGATGACCGCGATCACTTGGCAAGCAAGTGCGCGTCATGGATTTGTCATGTCGAACTACGGAACACATCGATGGCTGGCGAGCGATCCAATGGCCGATCGCTTGGAAATTGCCACGTTGGATCTCGGTGATTCCCTTGAGTGCCGAATCGAAAAATTGCCAGTGCCAAGCCGTGTGCGCTACGAAAGATCAGGCTTGGCCTTTCTTGAATCTCTCAGCATTAAAACTCATATTGTAACCGTCCGATCGGCCCTCTCCCTCATTGCCTTGGTTCCAAGTCTGTATGCAACTGTCGCAGCATATCTGCGGACACTGCACGTTCTACAAGCACGCGGAACAGATTTTGATGTCAGTCATAGCGATCCGGAAGTGCCTTTCTCGATTTTCGTATCAATCCCTTCTGGTGAACGAGAAGGCAAATTACGCCTTGCGGAGTCGATCATTCATGAATGTATGCATCTCCAACTCACCATGATTGAGAACGAGTTGCCGCTTGTCTGCGACCGAAACGCGCTGTATTTCTCCCCATGGCAGGCAACATGGCGGCCGCTCAGTGGTGTTCTGCATGGTCTGTACGTGTTCTCCGTGATAGACGCCTATTTTCGAGCCTTGGGTCGAAGTTGTTCGCTCACGCAAGACGAGAAAGCGTTCGTTGCCAAGCGTCGAGAACAGATCGCTCAGGAGGTTTTACAAATCGCTGATCTTGCCAATGTTGAAGGTCTGACTAATGAGGGTGGAATCCTGGTCGGGCGACTTCTACGGCGCTTTGGCTTGGATAGGCTCCGTCCCGTGTAGAAAGTCAGTGGCCATGGCGCTGAACACTGCCGCTGGCTGAACCGCGGCCGTAAGCTCGCTACGAGCATCTTTCAACAATTGTCTAGATCCGCGGTCTGGATTACGGGTAAAAATCTCAACAATTTCTAATAGCCGTCTAAGCTCTTTCAAACGCGTCAATCGTTCTTCGACAAGTGTGACTCGATTAAGGCCGACGATCTCAATCGTTTTTCGTCCGGCTTTGGTCGAACCAACGGCGATCTCATCTCGAAATTTGATATGACAACAAGGGTCTTCCTGACCACCAGGGTTAAGAATAAGTGGCCTCTCATTGGCTATATCATCAGTGTGGGAACGAGCGCGCCTACGGGGATTAGCTAACGGGAAGTAATTCTTCTTGTTGTTTCTATTGCATACTTGGCAACACCAATACAAATTGTCCCATGAATAGGCCAACCAATAATAGCCAGGGATTAGCCTCGACGAATTCTTATCTTGTTGCACAGCTCCCTTGGGTCGGTAGTGCTCTACATCGGCTGCCGCGAACGCTTCAAACCGTCCTTCGCAAAAACAACATTTTCCATGTTGGACTGTGCGCAGAGTATCTTTGACTGAGTTATGGCCGTAGATTGTTGGTTCAAATATGAACTTTCTGGTTCCACTCAAATAGTCCATTGGATTTGCGGCATAAGCTGCGCAATCTTTTTGGGTGCGGGCAACTCCCGCCTCTCCTAGGTTTGTGGGGGTGGGTGGTTTGCACACCCGAATCATGAAGAACCGTTATCCAAAGGAAGAAGCTCGGCGGCCTTGCGAATAATCTCCATCGCCTTTTGATCTTCAGGCGTTTCCGCTGTTGGTAGATCGAGAACCATGCGATCCAACTCGTCTAGTTCTTGGCCTTCCGCATTCGAGAGTTTTTCTTTTTGGACTAGTTCTTGTCGGCGTTTTTGTAACTTCTCAATCTCTGGGGGACGTGCCGAATCGAAGCCATAAAGATCGCTTGTGAGAACCTGATCGAGCCGCCAATCGCGAATAGCGATAGGATCGTTTTCGATTACTGCATGGTCGTCGAGCCATCGAACAACCGCCAAGTTTGCGCCTAGTGAACTCTGCGTCATCACGGGACTGTGAGCGGTCGCTATAAACTGCACTTTTGGAAAATGGCTGGTCAGATGTTCGCGAATTTCGCGCTGCCAGCGAGGGTGAAGGTGGAGATCGATCTCGTCGACAATCACGATTGCTGGCTCGTCGAAGGGGTTTAAACTGCCTGGATAGTGCCTAAGCAGCCACCAGGCAATGTCCACCGTCCAGGCGAATACCATTTGATAGCCAAGGCTTAACTGACCAAGCGACACATCACCAGAAGGAGTCTTTATGTGGATTCCAGTTTGATCGAGGGGGGTTCCAGAACCTCGCCGGGCGAGAATTTTAATGTCTTCGGGAGCTTGAATGTCCGGAAGCATCGCGGAAAGCATCTTTTTCAAATTGCCTAGTCTCACCCCAGCGTCGGACTGTCCTTTAAGAAAAGAATAGTCGAGTTGGTGTAGAAGTTCTTCGGCATCAAGGAGTTCAGCCGCGACTTTGAACAGCGATTCTGTTTCTGTGGGATCAGTTGTTGTGACTTTGTCGACATTGGTAACGCTCGGATGGCGACCGGCGCCGTAGCCCAGTACAAGTGGTTCCTTGACTTGCCTCGAAGATCTCGCGCCAGGCTTCCAATCCTTGAAGTGTCCTCTGGCCCGCCTGATCTCAACCCATGTTCGGATGGTTCCCTCTCTACCCTCTCTTGGTCCCTCTAGTGGCACATCAGAAAGGTATGCTTCCAGTCGCGCTTTTACATTGCGGCCCGATCGTGCCAGTGCGTCCAGAACGTCATTGCTCTCTTCTCTCGCCAATTCAGGCTCAAATTTCTCGAGAGGTTGACCCTTTTCGTCGTTGTCGTCCGACGTATCGTTGAAAACTGGACGCATACGTGCGAGGCACTGGAGCAGCGTGGTCTTGCCAACGCCATTGTCTCCGACAATGAGGGTCCAGCGAGCGGGAAAGCCAGCGTCATTGACGAGTTTCAGCTCCTGACGCTCGCTGAAGGAACGGATATTTTCCAACTCCAGCTTTGTAAAATAAACGGGAAGGTCAGGTCGTTTCGGCATTAGCCCACCGGTGGACTATGACGGAAGTCAGCAAATTGAAGCGTTGTGATAGTCACGGCATCCTGCAAGTTTTGGTTAAGTGACCTTAGGAACTAGTCAAGCAGGGTGACGGCAAGCAGGACTCACCACCTGAGTCTATGGTGATATACTGATGGGCAACGAGTTGTGTCAAGTAGGCGGACAGACACATCCGCCTGGAGTACCGACTCCAAGCCTTGGTCTACCTGTCGTCGCTCCGCCACCAGCCGTCCGATCAAAGTCACGAGCAACTGGGTAACGGGGCAGACTTCTCACATCCTCAGAAGGCAATGTCGCACATTCCATGCTCCACATGATTTATTTAGCCCCTTCGCCTGCACGCCCTGCTTCCTCAGCGCGGCTCGTGTTCGTCCCCGATCACGGGCGCGTCCTGCTCACCGAAAATCGCGGTCTCATGCGTGTAGTGTTTGAACTCCAGCAAATTGTGTGACGGGTCTTCGAGAAAAAACGTCTGATGTTCCAATCGGGTGCCTGGAAATCGACGGCGAGGCTGTTGGTAAAACTTCAGCCCGCGGGTCCTGGCCCGTTCAACCAGTTCCTTCCACTCCGTTTCGTCCGTAAACACCAATCCGAAATGTCGAGGATAGATGCCTTTCTGCCGGGGAAGCGGCTCCGCGGTCAATTGCGCCACAATTTGATGATGATAGAATTCCATCACCATGGCGTGCGACGTACGGCGCCCAAGTGTGCAGCCCAGCCCATCCACGTAAAAGCGCCTGGCTTCATCCAGGTCGTGGACGGGAAAAGCCAAATGAAAGAAGACTGATCCCATACCACCCGTTCTCGATTTGACCGTTGCTTAATGCAGCAGGATGTCTTTGGCTCGTTGGTGCGGAGGATGTTGCATGCGGTCCAGGTCCTGGCGTACGAGCCCCAGCCCGGTCACGCACAGTTCGAAGTTCGACGAGAGTTTTTGAAACAGCACCGGTGGTTCATGCCGCTCACCGTGTTGAAAGCCGGCAACAATGCGGTACGAGCGTTTACCGGCTTTCACGTAATTCACGAAATAATCCTTGTGGTAAATCAGTCCGCCGGTTTTGAGATAGCGGAGATATTCCGGAAACAGCCCGGCGATGAACAGCGTCAAGTCGCCGATGTGCCGGTGAATGCTCCGTTCCCTGCCCGGATTAGGGGAGTCCGTCGCGAGTTCGGATTCGTATAACAGTTCGGCCACGGTTTCGACGGGTTGTCCGCGCTGGTTCTTGATGTGTCGGAGTTGGTCGACGTGGGAGAATTCGACGAGAAGATTGGAGAGATAGGCGGTGACGTTGAAGTCGGGCCACCCCAGTGACTCGGTAAAGCTGCGTTCCGTCAGCGTCCCGAATAATTGCCTGAGTGGATGATGTTGAGAAACGGCGTTCGCCATCTTCCCCTCCTTTGACCCGTTTACGGCGCGGATCGTTTCACCACTAATCTATTTTCCCCGATTCCCTCCGGTGGCTGTCAAGAACAAATGTGACCGGGCCTTCATTTTCCAGGGTCACGATCATGTTGGCACCAAATTTGCCTGTTTGCACGGGAACGCCACGCTCGCGAATGGCATGCGCCGCGGATTCATAGAGTCGCTGCGCCGTGTCGGGCGGTGCGGCCGTATCGAAGCCCGGACGACGGCCACGATGGGTGTCTCCCAACAACGTAAATTGTGAAACCATCAGCAGTTCGCCTTTCACGTCCATGATCGAACGGTTCATCTTCCCCGCTTCGTCGGAGAAGATGCGGAGTTGCGGGATCTTGTCGGCCATATAGGCGACGTCCACTTCGGAATCGTCTTTCGCCACTCCCAGCAGGACCACCAGCCCTTGCGCAATGGACGCGATCGTTTCGCCCTCGACCGTGACGGAAGCCGAGCGGACCCGTTGGAGCACGGCTTTCACGCGTGTGCGCCCTTCTGCGATTCGGGTGTCACGTCTGGGGGCGCAGGAATGGAACGTTGCGTTGAACGAGATTCCACAGGACCTCCAGTTCCCGGGAGTGAAACAGGGCCTGGATGCCGACGTAGCCGGTCGCGCTCAAGCCGATGCCGACTATCAGCATGATGCCCTTGGCAATCCATTCGTCTGCGCGATGCCAGACCGCCAAATCCGCAATCCAGAAACAGCTCAGAATCACAGGGATGGTCGCGAGCCCGGCTTGGCCGAGTGAACGACCGATTCCTCGCCAATCAATGCCGCCCAGTCGATGCGTGAGAATGCCGGTCAATACACTGATGTTCACCATGGCCGAGAGCGCCGTAGCCAGGGCCAGGCCGGCATGCTCCAAAGGCTGCATCAGGAGTAACGCCAGGATGATATTGATAAGCATGGCGGCCACGGCCGCGAAAGCCGGGGTCTTCGTATCCTGGAGCGAGTAAAAGGCCGTGACGATGATGCGAATGCCCGCGAAGGCCCACAGCCCGACTGCATAGGCCAACACGGCCGCGGCGGTCGCTTGCGTGTCCGCGGCGGAAAAGGCGCCGTGTTCAAACAACAGGTGTACGATGGGACCCCGAAGAAAAATAACCCCGATCATCGCCGGCAGGATAATGAAGCCGATCATGCGAAGGCCGAATCCCAACGTATCCCGCAGTTCATCCAAGGCCCCGCGCGACGCCTGATCCGACAGGGTGGGCAGAATGGCCGTGGCCAGGGCCACCCCGAAAATGCCCAAGGGAAATTGGATCAAGCGCATGCCGTAAAACAGGTACGTGGGCCCACCGGGAAAGTACGACGCCAGGATCGTGCTCACGGTCATGTTGATCTGCACCACGGAGAGCCCAAGCAACGACGGGATGATCAAGGTGCCGATCTTCCGCACGCCGGGGTGCCCCGGGTTGAATCGCCACTGGAAGAGCAGGCCGCGTTTCTGAATGCCGGGCAGTTGCATGACGAACTGCGTCAGTCCGCCTGCCACGACGCCGAGGGCGATGCCCAAGGCCGGTTCCTCCAATGCCGGGGCCAGTACGAGCGCCGAGAGGATAATGCAGACGTTGAAAAACACCGGACCCAGGGCTGGGGCGGCAAAGGCTCGCAGGGAATTCAGCATGCCCATGGTCAAGGCCGCCAGGCTGATGAAGATCAGGTACGGGAACATGATCCGGGTCAGGATGGTCGTGAGACTCAATCGTTCGGGGTCATCGTGAAACCCGGGCGCCAGGACCCACACCAGGCCCGGGGCGGCGATCACGCCGAGCAGGGTAATCAGCGTGACGATGGTCAGCAGCGTGGTGAAGGCGGCGCTGGCCAGCTCCCAGGTTTCTTTTTTGCTGCGCAGGGTGTGGTATTCGGTGAAGATGGGGATAAAGGCGGAGGACATAGAGCCCTCGGCCATGAGTTCACGCAACAGGTTGGGAATGCGATAGGCCACGAAAAACGCATCGGCCGCAATCGTCGCCCCCAACAGTCGCGCGAGCAGGATATCGCGCACCAGCCCCAGGATGCGGCTGGAAAAGGTGGCGGCGCCGATCAGCCCTGCGGCTCCCGCGATGGAGCGGTGCTCGTCGGTGTTCGGCGATGAGGATTCCGGAGACATGCCCTATAAGCCGCCTCGGTCCTGGCGCGGGATGGTCAGTTTCGCCTCGATGAATTCCTGATGCGGCAACTCGAACGATTTGGCAATCTGGCGAATCGCTTCGATCTCGGCATGGGACGTGTTCTCCGCGGCATTCGCAATGGCGAACAGGCACCGCAGAAACGCTTTGCGCTCTTCGATGGTGGTGTGGTGGCAAAATCCGCTGGTCAGTCGCACGAGGTCCAGGCCGTGCATGATCCGGGCCTGACTCATCTCGGTGATCAACCGGGCTTCATCGGCAGGCACGTTCCAGAGTTCCCGGAGGGCGAGACTCATGGCCTCGCGTTCGCGGTGACACACCTCGTTGTCCACCCAGGCCACGTGCGCCATCAGGCCCGCGGCCAAACAGACTTTCCGGGCCTCCGTCACGGGAATCGACAGGGTGCGCCCCTGCTGCTGCAACTCCGACGTCAACTGATAATAAATCGTGTTCTTGATGAAGTCCTCGATCCGGTCCTCGCGCGACCCTTGACCGGCCTTGCGTTTCAGGGTTTGGCGAATGGGCGCGGCGAGGTGACCCAACAGGCCGGTACTGCGTCCTTCGATATCCTGGCGAATGCTATCCAAGAATGCCGATTCCGGGACGCCACGGGGGGCGTCCCCTACAATCCCCCGGTCGGACCCGTCGCCGCCGACCAGTTTCTCCAAGGTCTCGAGGACGAGTTGTTTGTCCCGGGACGATCGAATGCCGGACAGGACACGGTCGAGTAAATCCCGGCGTTCGGCGTCGCTCACCGCATGCGTCATATAGAGTTCCAGTTGCATCCACTCTTCACCGGAAATATCCGGGAGCAGGAACAGGAGTTCCTTCAAGGCATTGATTTCGTCCTGCTCCAGCCGGCCGTCGACCCAGGCGATGCCGATCATCAATTTCCCGAGATCCAGAATAAAATCTCTGGTCGCCATGCATCCTCCATTCCCCGCGGCCGCATTGTTTCATTGACACTAAAACGACCCTTTCTATAGCATCTTTCGGAGCTTTTGTCTTCGGAAAACACCGTATGAAACGAGGACGGGTGAATGGGTCTGCAACCTCGAAAACGGACACCGGGATTCACCCCTACGGACTAGATGGACGCACAAGAAACTCCCTCATCGCCGTACCCGTGGGGCCGGCTGTGGTTTTTCGGCACGGCTTTTACCACGGGCGCCGTGGTCATGGCCCTGGAAATTCTGGGCAGTCGTCTGCTCGCTCCGGTGTTCGGCACTTCGCTGTTCGTCTGGGGCGCGTTGATCGGGGTTGTGCTCGCGGCCATGAGCAGCGGTTATTCCACGGGCGGCTGGCTGGCCGACCGGCGCGCACCCGGTGCGGTGTTGCCCTGGTTACTGTTGGGCTCGGGTGCATGGACCCTCCTGTTGGCCGGGGTGGGACAGCCGATTGTGTTCACGGTCTCGCAATGGACCGCGGACCCGCGATGGGGTCCCTGTCTCGCGGCCAGCGTGCTGTTGGCGGTGCCGGCCTTCGGGTTGAGCGGCGTGCTCCCCGTGCTTTTGCGGTTGGCGATTGCCGACATGGGACACCTGGGCCGGCACACCGGGGCGATGATCGCCGTTTCCACCATCGGCAGCCTGGTCGGGACCTGGGGCACTTCGTTTTTCCTGTTGACGTGGTTGGGGAGCCTGACCCTGGTCGCGGTCTTGGGCGTCGTGCTGGTGGTCTTGGGCTTGAGCTGGTTGTGGTGGAGCCGTCTGGTCAGGGGGATGGTGCTGGTGCCGGTCGTCGGGATACTCGGGGGGCTGGTTTGGCTGGGGTTCCACCCGATACTCATCTATCCGCCGGCGATCCACCAGGAAGACAGCCCGTATCAGCAGGTGCGGGTCCGCGACGAGAAAGGCCTTCGATTCCTGGTGCTCGACAATACCTTCCACGCGATCATGTGGCAGCCCGACCCGGTGAGATTGGCGCTGCCGTACAGCCAGATGATGATGGCCGCCCTGGCGCTGCATCCCGAGCCGCACCGAGGACTGATCCTGGGACAGGGCGGCGGGTCGATTGCCAAATGGCTGGAACGGCATTGGCCGGAACTGGAGCTGGACGTGGTCGAGATGGACCCCTCGGTCGTCGAAGCGGCCGAACGATTTTTTGAATATGACGCGCCTCCCAACCACCACGTGTACGTCCGGGACGCGCGCGTGTTTTTGGCGAGGCAGGCCACGCAATATGACGTCATCTGGGTGGACGTCTTCGCCCGTCACCAGATCCCGTTTCATCTGACTACCACGGAATTTTACGCCCAATTGCGGGAACACCTGCGTGAGGACGGGGTGGTGGCGGTGAACCTGGCCGCCTCGGATTCGGAGGTGGACCGGATCAGGGCCGAGGCCGTCGTGTCCACGATGAAAACCTCGTTCCCTCACGTGGAGACGTACAGCATTCCCGCGCCGTCCTGGCTCCGCACCAAACCGGGCTCGGTGAACCTGATCTTCTTCGCCGGTCGCGATGCGTTACGGATGGATTCCGACGAGTTTTCCCTGGCGACGATTATCCTGCTGAATCAAGGCAAAATGCCGCCCGAAGTCCTGCCCTTCCTGAATACCGCCAAAGCCCCGGACTGGAACCCCGGCCTCATCCTGACCGACGATTTCTCCCCGTTCGACATCCTGCAGGGGAGTGGCTGAGGTCACACATCCCGTGCCTCCGGCGCAGTAAGACGCATACCGGCTGTCGAGAAATGTCCTAACGAACGAAGGGTTCAGAGCGCATCGTACGGACCCAAATAGCGCTCGCCGTCGAAGTGGATCAAGTGCGACGGTGCATCGGCAACCCATACCTCGGTTTCCCATGCAATCTCGCCAAGGTACCGGGCCATAACGGCACGATTCGGGAAGGCTGTCACGTAGACCAGTCCGGCTTTTGCCCCCACAAACAATTGGGCCAATTCACTGTGTCTCTTGCCGTCAACTGGGCCATGACTGGTAACGGCTTCTACCAGCACAAGCCAGTTACGATCGGCATAGTAGAGAACGACGTCCGGCATCTTCCCGTGTGAATACACGTTGACGCCGAGATCAGCGAGCAGATGTGCGTCAAAGTACCCCCATTTGTCGCCGGTGTCTCCAGCATAAATCAGGACGCTACCGGGTGTAAACCTAGGCCCGAAGTCCTCAATAATCAAACGTATCAGTTCACTGTGTTCACCAGGGCTGAGGGTTATCTTCTTGCTCTTGGCAATTTTCACGGGGATTCGGTTTTGTTGGCGCTCTTTGGCATACTTGGCGGCTAGTGTCTCGTGGCGGGAGAGATAGTTCGTCAGCTTGTCGTGCCACGTCTTGGTACCGAAGCTGCGAAGCAACTCCAGTGTTATGGGTTCGATCTGATAGACTGCTTTTGGGCTATTAACCTGTCTGTCGGGGGCGTCAGGGTTGTAGACGGCGATTCCGGCATCCACGAACTGATGCATAGTCTGCCGGCGAAAAGTTTCTCGTGTGTTCGGGGCATAGTCTTTCTGGTAGTGCTCCCTTGCCCAATCCATAATCGGTGTAATGCCCATAAGGGGTTTTTCCGCTCGAGCCCATTTCTTGCGAGGCGTCAAGTTCAGCAATGCAAGCAAGCATAAGGCTGAACGCGTATTCTGTTGGGCACGGGGCACCCCAAGTGCAATGAGAATTTGGTTGGCTTCGGCGATGTGTTTATTGGGCACATTCGTCATGTACCCAAACCCTCTAGTTGATCATCGGTCAAGGCCTGAATCGGCTCACGGCGGCGCATAGTCCTCTCGCCTAAGGCAATGAGGTTCTCCTTGTTCGGATACTTTATGAGCCTGAGGTCGGTTGCGTTGACTTGAGTATGGCCGTTGAAACGACGAAAGTTTTCATCAACTGCAGTCGTGTTGAGGAATGCCGCCAACCCATGGGCCAGCGCTGCCGTCAACCCATGTTTCCCTTCATGAAACACGTTCAGGTGATTTTCAAACCCCAACGCTTCGGCATTGGGGAAACTGTCGGGCGTGACGACACTCGCTACGATACGGCGTTTTTCCTCTTTGGATGAAAAACGGCGCACGACGCAATAAAACCCATTCGGGTAAAGCCATTTTTCCGTCTCGGCGTTGCGGCATATCGCATTGGGTTTGTTCAATTCCGGATTCGGCCAATCCGTACTTTGGTCTCGAAAGTGGCTGGGATAGAGCAAGGGGACCGTGTCTGTGTCCGGGATGTCACGCAGGTGTTCCTTCAATCGGAAATCGACCACGGGACCGGTTGATACCTTGATGCCTATATCGTCCAGGGTGAAGCGAATCGCTCTCGACCGTTCGATGGCGTCAAATTCCGGTGAGGTCGGCACGTGTATGAATCGTTCGGGGTCTCCGGGAAACACGATACGATCGAAGGGGTACTCATTCGTCTCCATATCGGCGAAGCTGGCATCGGTCGAGGTGGTCACCGTCACGTCGCTTTGGCAGGCCCCACGTTCCAACGTGATGATGACGTTCTCCTGCAACACGTCATCATCCTTAAAGGCCTTATTTCTCGATCCAAACAGGTGTATCTGCAGGATGGCCGCACGTTCCAGAACGTATTCACGGAAGGGACGGTAGTATGGCCCATTACAGAAACTCCGCGGTACGATTGCAACAAGTTGACCGTGATCCTCCAGTAAAGATAAAGACAAGGCCACAAACGCTGAATACAGATTGACGGTTTCAATGCCGACTCGCCGCAATGCCGAACGGTAAAGAGAGTTGCTGCGTATTTTCTTATAGGGAGGGTTAAGGATGGCGTGGGTATATCTTGGAAGGGCCACGGCAAATAGATCCTCGGCAAGCGAATCGACCGCAGTATGCACGAAGTCGTCACCCCGGACGTTTGAAACGATATTTTGATACTGTCTGTATTTCTCCAGCGATTGGATTAAATGGGGGTGCAGGGACTCGTCGATCTCGAAGGCATCAAGTTCGACATGCTGGAAATCAAAACCACCAGCAGCCCACCTTTCCAAAAAGGCCCCCGAAAGAGAACCGATACCGGCCCCGGCATCGAGCAGGCGACAGTTGCCCCCGGATCTTTGAGTAAACAATCCCGCCATAAATCGAGCGATTTCCGCAGGTGTGAAAAACTGCCCATATTGAGACTTCTTCTTTGGATCAATGGTCTTTGTCACGGTCAGCCTTGATGGGGCGCAACTTGTTGAAAGCAAGGGAGTGCTTCTTATTTATGGAGAAGCGTATCACTATTTCTCTTCATCCGGGAATATCTTCGAGTTCCAGAACGAATCGATAACCTCCTGAGGTATCTCGTCAAAATCCGGCGCAATCCAGATCTGCTCCTCAAGCCCGCCAAGCTTGCGCTTGGTCTTAGGCGAAACACGAATGATTGGAAGCCAGTTGCTCAAAGCGGCGACGACTGATAAGCATTGCAACCGGCTCACCCGTCGCGTCAACGCCACGGCCTTGCCACGTTCCGTTTCACGAACCAGTCTCGATAAATTCCAGCGGGCTTGGGCGATTGAATATCGTTCAGTCACGGTTTGCCGATAATGTCCATGGAGATGTCCATCTTTATGGAATACCGTATGACAATGCAACACAACGTGACGCATATCAGGCATTGTGACCATGGTCGTAACTATAGTATCATGGCAACGTTTTCAACAACAAACAGGATGGAGTTTAAGGAGATGGGTAACGATAAAGTAGCCGGCGCCCGGACGATCAAGGCATCCGAGTTCAAGGCGAAGTGTCTGAAGCTGATGGACGAGGTGGCAGACAGCGGCGCCGAGATCGTCATTACCAAGAACGGCCACCCGGTTTCGCGGCTCGTGCCGTATCGCGAGAAGCCGAAGAGTCTGTTTGGCATCGACAGGGGAAGATTCAAGATACTTGGCGACATTATTGAGCCCCTGGATGTCGAATGGGAAGCCAACACCGGCAAGACTTGGGACGGTGACAAGTGATTCTCCTCGATACGCACGTCATGCTGTGGCTCAGAGGGGGTGAGGCGCGATTGGGCCTCAGGGCTCGACGCGAGATCGACCGGGCATGGCAGTCAGGTCAAGTCGGCATCTCTGCGATCTCGTTCTGGGAAATAGCGATGCTCAAGGACAGGGGACGGATCAGGTTCCCTGAAGACGTTGGCCTGTGGCGTCGTGAGCAATTGGAACAGGGCGTGTTCGAAATCGCCGTCGATGGAGCGATCGGAATTCGCGCCATTAACCTTGCCGATTTCCATGCCGGCCCGGCCGACCGTCTGATCGTCGCGACCGCGTTGGAGGGTCACCGTCTCGTGACCGCTGACGAACGCATTCTCGGTTGGGCAGGTCGGCTGAGTCGGCTACGAGCCACGGAATAGTCAGGCCATTGCCCCGCTGTGATAGTATGGCGACGGCAACGTCGGGTATACACGGAACACGTGCCGGAAGACGTCATCGGACTTGGTTGCAACTTCGTCGTCAGAGTAAATGTCGGTAGGCAGGCCGGTCGTTTCGTTGTAAAGGAAGTCTCGGATAGTGACCACTACTGCATCACGAGTCGTTTCTTTTTCTCGCCACTGATCCACACGTAGCTTCTTGGACTTCAACGTCCGTAGAAGTTCGACGGCAACGCTCTTGATTCGTTTCATCTCGGCTGCGGTCAGGTCCGGTTTCTTCAGCAAGTCGAAAATTGCCAGTGACTCCTCGTCGAGACCTTCCCGCACCGCCCGAGTCTCTTCTTCACCAAGTTCCTGCGCCAGCTTCAGCAGTGCATCGAACGTCTGTTCGATCGTCACACGATCTTTTTCGCGGTTGTACTTTGCGACGGTCTCTTCGTAGTACTTCTGAAAATCGGCTCGTAGAGGGTTCTGCGCAAGCAGACGATGTACGCGCTTCTCCAGTACGTGCCTCAAGTCTTGAACAAGCGAGTGCTTGCTCTTGTATCGCTCAAATTCTCGCTTCAGGCGTTCAAAGTTGATATGGCTGATGTCGTAAGGTGGAGGCATCGGATCGTCGCCTGCGAATTCAGGCTGCACCTCTATCGCTTCGTCCACCACCTCGTGTAGCTTGCGGATAATGTCTCTGATGTCGGCCTGCTCGCGATCCTGCTGCAGGCTCTTGTACACAACGTCGATGGCGTCCCGGTCAGCCCGATGGGCGTTGACGTTTTTCACGTTGATACAGGCTCTGAATTTTTTGAACACTTCGCGGCACATCACCTCGAAACGCTTACGAGTTTCGTCATTCTCGTTGGCAGCTTCCTTACACGCCGCAATGGCGGCGTTGCGCGCAAAGCCGGTCTTCCGGATGACGTTGCCCAGCGATGCTTCTCGTTCATCGAGGAAGATTCGCACGAAGGCAATAGCCTCGGCCAAGTCGGCCAGCAGTTCTTCATCAGGCTTGGCCGGATCGGTCTCGTCAACTCGGCCAGCATGCGTCCCTGCAAAGGTGGCCAATGCCCTGCGCAGGTGTTTGAGAACACCGCAGTAATCCACGATCAGACCGTTGTTCTTGCCCTCGTTCACCCGGTTCGCACGGGCGATGGCCTGCATTAGTGTGTGGGCCTTGAGCGGCTTGTCAAGATAGAGGGTGGAAAGGCTGGGTACGTCGAAGCCGGTCAACCACATGGCACATACAATGGCGATACGGAAAGGGTGCTCCTCCTCCTTGAAAGCCTCATCCAACTCCATCCGCTGCATGTTGCGGAATCGCGAGTTGTTGCGCATCGACTCAGGCAGGTCCAGGCCTTCCTTGATGAGCTTTCGGTGCGGGGTAACGTCCAGATCCCATTTGCGGAATTTCTCCACCTCGCCCTGCTCCTCGCTCACCACCACCGCCAAGCGGGTCTCGCTCATCCAGTTGATCTGCCGCTTCAGGTAAATCGACTCCTGTTCGTCGGTTGTCCGCGACATTGCCGTTTCCAAATCCTTGATACGTTCGTTCCAATAGAAATCGACCAGCTTGTACATCCGCACGCAGGTCACCTTGTCGATACAGACCAACATCGCCTTGCCGGTTTCCCAGGCCGTCGAATAGTGACGCACGAAGTCCCGCGCAATCTGATCGAGACGCTTGCCTGCGGTGACGACGTGGTAGTCGCGCTTCAACTCTCGCTCCAGTCGCTGCTCCACGTCGATATCCTCGGCCTCCAACTCCTCCAGTTTTTCGGCGATACGGTCGTTCAGGTCGTTGACGGCCACTCCCAGCTTGTTGCCGCGGGCGTCATAGAAGAGCGGCACGGTGGCCTGATCCTCCACCGCACGCTGGAAGTCGTAGGTCGAAACGTACTCGCCGAACACCCGTCGCGTGATCTCGTCTTCCGTGAACAGCGGCGTGCCGGTAAAGCCGATATAGCTCGCGTTGGGCAGGGCATTCCGCATGTTGAGCGCCAACGTGCCGTACTGGGTGCGATGGGCTTCGTCGGTGATGACGATGACGTCGTCGCGTTGTGTGTAACTTTTGCTTTCGGCCACTTGCTTGTTGAACTTCTGGATCAGCGAGAAGACGTGTGCTTTGTGCTCGGCCAGTAACCGGCTCAGGTGTTCGCCGCTTGAAGTCCGGCACGGGTCGCGATCATGGTCCACGACGCCGCAGCCGGCAAACGTCTTGTAGATCTGGGTATCGAGGTCGTCTCGGTCGGTGAGGATAAGGAAAGTAAAGTTGCCGCCGAGCTTCCGGTGCACCTTGCGGGTGAACATCACCATCGAGTAACTCTTGCCGGCCCCCTGGGTGTGCCAGAAGACGCCCAGCCTGCCTTGCCGTGCCTCGCGGTCTCGTACCGCATCAATGGCTCGATTCACGCCTAGGAACTGGTGATTGCGGGCGATGATTTTCTTCGGCTCGCCCGACGACTCGTCGAAAAAGATGAAGTTCTCGACGAGGTCCATGAAGTTGCGCTTGTCGCAGACGCCTTTGAGCAACGTCTCCATGTCCACGACACCCGGCTCTTCTTCGGCCAGCCTCTTCCATTCGTGAAAGTGTTCCCATTTGCTGGTAATGCTACCGATCTTCGCCTTCTCGCCGTTACCGAACATCACCACTGCGTTGTGGTGGAAGACGTGAGGAATGGTATCGCGATAGTCCGAGTAGTTCTCCTCAAAGGCGGCCCTGAGGTCCCGGTGGAGGTTCTTGCACTCGATGAAAAGTAGCGGCAGACCATTGACGAAGCCGACGACGTCCGCTCGCCGGCGATAGAGATCACCTTTGATCCACAACTCACGCACGCAGAGGAAGTGGTTGTTCTCCGGTGTCTCGAAGTCGAAGACTCGTAACCGCTCCCGTACCGGTTCGCCCTTCTCATTGCGGAAGGTGACCTTCACTCCGTCTCTCATCAGGCCGTACTTCTCACGGTTGGCGGTAACGATGGTCTGCGAGGCCACGGTAGCTGTGATCTGTCGCACCGCATCGTCGTAAGCGTCATCCGGCAATCCCGGATTCAATGCCGCCAATTTCTCGCGTAGCGCGCGCGTTAGCACCACCTCGCGCTCAGACGCACGCCCAAGCAGGCTCTCCGGCCCGAAGTCCTCATTGTTGTAGGCGTAAACCGATTCCCAACCGAGTTGCCGTTCCAGATACTCGGCCGTGGTCTGCTGGACGAGGGTGTCTTCGGTGTAGGGAGTTGGGGTCATGATGACCCTCTCTCCAAATTCGCCAGCCGACTCCTGCCGTTTTCCGTGAGCCTGTATTTCTGCAACCGGCTGTTGGGTTTCTCCGGAATCGTGTATTCGATCAACTCGCCATCCACCAACGAACGAATTATCTTGTTGAGCTGGCCTGAAACTGTATTCTGCCCCAAGCCGGTCGAGATGGCTGATTTTGCCATGGGAGCCTGACGAAGAAGTAACAGAACTCGTTGCTCAAGACTCTCTGGCTGTGACTCTGGCTGTGACTCTGGCTGTGACTCTGATTTAGTCTCGACTTGGTCACCAGTATGTCTGGCCAGTCGTGGGAAAGTGGTCGTCACCCAGTGATCGGAAATCTTGATAACAGGCTCGGCCACCCCGTGTTCACGGCACAGATCACGAATGCGCCGGATGCCGGAACCGATCCTCTCTACCGCTTTCATCCGGTGCAGGATGCTGAACAACAACGGATTGCGAGGGATACTTTTGATGCCGAGGCCTGCTTCAGTCATGCCGGCGGGCAGCCCGCCTGGGCTGACGATTTCGAGTCGATCCTTGAAGAGGTAAATTTGCACGTTGGCAGTGGAGCGGTAGTCACGATGAGCCAAAGCGTTGACCACCGCCTCACGAATAGCTTCTTCCGGCAGTTCAGGTCGCTCCTCCCGCTTGACGTGCTTGATGATGTATTCCACGTTGATTTTGGAGAGAATCCACGCCACCACTTTATCAATCATCGAGTAGACGTCGCCGTAGAAGTCGCGCCGATCAAGGATTCGCACCTTGTTGGTGCCCATGAAGAGAGCACAAGCGACATCGGCGCTGACGTTGAACTTGCGGATGTCCTTTGCCAGCAGCCAAGCCCCGGCATGGCTCATGCGTCCGTCCTCGCCGATCAGGTGCAAGTTTCCGAAGGCCGTCCCTGGTTCCATGTCGATGGGGATTTTCGCGCGTTTTCTGAAAAGGTCCCAGTTTTTCTCGTCGAGATCGGCTTCGAGGGAGAACTTCTCACAGGCGGTTTCGTCGAAGTGGATCAGCCCCTCCTTGTAGAAGAACTCACGAATTTCCTCCCGCGACATCTGCTGGCTGCTTGAGCCCTCACGGATGAAGAACTTGCCCCCGAAAGAGTAGGGCTTGCTCTGCTGGGCGGGTACTCTCACGCAGAGCACCTTGCCCGAGCTTTCGATCTCTACTGCAATCGGCGGATCGGCTGAGCGGGCGATTGACTGGATTTCTGATTTCAGGCGATTGTGGTTGGCAACCCCGCAGACTTCTCCATCATCCGTCACGCCCAGCAGAATCGTCCCGCCGGTCGCGTTGGCAAAAGCGCATATCTCACGGCCAAGTCCGGAAGTGCCGGAGCGCTTGAATTCAGTTGTAAAGCCTTCGCCAAGGGCGACGAGATTGGATAGGTCTCCTTGGTTCACACTGATATCTCCTCGTTCACTTTGCCTGACAAGAGAATATTACGGTCATTGAAGCAACCCGACAAGCTCGCCGGTCCGAAGTCCTCGTGGTTGCAGGCGTGCCCCGACTCTAGCCGAATTATTGTTCCAGATACCCGGCTGTCGTCTGCCGGATGAGGGTGTCTTCGGTGTAGGGGGATGGGGTCATCCGCGTCGTCTAGGCCGCCATCGTGGGCACGTCGTAGCGCGAGATATGGCGATCTCTGGTGATCACGATGAGGCCCTCGATTTGGGCTTGGGCGACCAGCATCCGATCAAACGGGTCGCCGTGGTGCGGCGGAAGGGTGCCCGCCTGTTCCGCGTGACGGAAGGTAAGAGCGAGTGGCGTGAAGCCCTGTTTTTTGATACTTGCTTCGAGGTTGTCCGGGGCTTGCAGTTTCCTCAACGCATGCTTGACGGCGATCTCCCAGCCGCTAATTGAACTGACGAAGACTTCGTTGGACGTATCGGCTATGGCTTCATATGCACGTCCATCCAACTTCTGAGGTTCCGCCAGCCACCACAGGAGAGCGTGAGTGTCCAGTAGGAAGCGTGCCACTATTCGTCTTCATCCGGGAATATCTTCGAGTTCCAGAACGAATCGATAACTTCCTGAGGCGTCTCGTCAAAGTCCGGAGCGATCCAGATCTGCCCTTTCAACACACCTGATTTGCGCTTGGTCTTCGGCTTACGATACGGCTCCAGCCGCAGGTAAGGTTCGCCGGCTTTGGCAATCACAATTTCCTCACCTTCCCACGCCAGTTTGCCCAGCTTCGAAAGCTGCGACTTGGCCTCGTGCATGTTTACTTTCATTTGATCCTCATAAAGCTAAGTCGGGCTAAGTCTAAAACGGCGCAAGAATTGTGTCAAGAGCCTGCAACCGCTTGCCCAAGCAGGATCTCCGTATCGAAGTCTTCATGGTTGTCGGCGTAGACCGACTTCCAGCCAAGGCGTTGCTCCAGATACTTGGCCGTGATCTGCTTCTAATATGGCAATCTCCTTCGAAATTTAATTCCTAATTTTGAAGACACGGACTGAGCAATGGAATCCTTGATCGTATGCGTATTCATATAGCCCTGGGTGCATAGAGATATAATCCTTTTTATAACATCGTCTTTTTTGTGACTTGCGAGTAACTTGCTAAGATAGTCATTCCCTCTCTTGTCAAAATTCTCTATCGACTCCAAAAACGCAAAATAGCCAACCAAATCGTAAGCAGGCGTTGATTTATTATGAACTACGTCCTCAACTAAGTCTCTGATTTCAGGTTTATTGATGGCCACAGCTATACTCTTAAGGCTGATCACCGTCAGTAAAAATATAAGGGCTTGAACTTCAACACGTATTTTATTTATATCAAGTTCCGGTTCTTTTTGGTGTATGAATTGCGCAAAACTATTAATCTGTTCTTGATCTATGAGAAAAAATTTAACTATGCGCAATCCGCCATCTGCAATAATTTCAATGATTTCCTTGAGCCTCTTCTTTTCCAAGCTCCCATATTTATTTCGTAATATTTGTCCTAGTATTTCATTATTTTTTAGTATTCGATAAATATCGTTTACTTCTTTATGAAAATCTTTCTTTTCCTCGTCATCATCGTGGTCTTGCTGCTCCACCGAATCACGCGTCGCTCTTGTTTTTTGCCTTTCTTTTGCAACGCTGCTATGAGAAGTTATGTCTTCAGGTATAGCTTTCACAAGATCCTTGAAAATTTTGGTTTCTATGCGGTCCAGACTAGCTGGCCTTTGATCGTCCAAAGAAAGCATCGTTCGCAGCAATATTTCATCTATAATCGTACTGTCATGGCTATGGTGGATTAAGAAGATTAGAGCCAATCGATTTGTGGTCACATAACTCTTTTCAGCCATAGCTTCTATAATTTCTTTAAACTTCTGACTATTATCAGACAAGTATTTGCCTAGGAAGTAGTAGTACATGTAAGGATTTCTAAATTCTCTGTTCTTGAGAATTCCGTAATCCTGAGACTGTAACCGCTTTATTGTCGAATCTTTAATAACAAACTCTTTTTTATAACCTTCCGTAAAGGTTTTAAATTCTTCTTCACCAATAGGGGACCCATTATGGCCTTCTCTGTAAATATGAAAAGCTAAATGGCTGGCGAAATTGAGGCAGGAGTTAATATCGCTATCTTCTTTTTTGATACCAGACTTCAACAGATGTGCCAAAATCATGACGTAATAACAATGGCCGTAGGCCGTTATCTTGAGGTCGTTTGGCATGAACCCTTCACCTAACTGCAATATAGAAAGAACGTAGAACGGGTATCTGGGGACAATTCTGTTACTGATGATTATGGAATTTATCTTATCCTCTAGCTGATCTATTTTGCCGTCAGTTATGGAAGCAGCCTGATTTGATAATCCGGTCCACTTTCTGATCAGCTTTTCCTGTTTTGTATGAGACAGGCGACTCATTTTAATGTTTGCAAAATTAGCCAAGCGTGAATCATCACTCCAGTAAGCTCTGTAGATATCAGAAGATACCGTGACAACAACATTGGCAAAATGTTTTTTGGCAAAATTAACGTGCTCGATCGAGTTTGTAGAACTCGAAAGGTTATCAAGTATGGCGGTTCTGTCCTTTTGTTTCATCCACACCGAGAAGTCTCCCCGAAATTGCTTGACGTAGATGTCCTGATAAATTTTCATCGACGGTGGTTTGCTTTCCATATCCTTTAAGTCAATGAATATTACGGGACTCTTTTCCTCAACAAGGGCAAGAAACATGTGGACACAAAGAGCCGTTTTCCCGCTCAGTTCACCGCCATCAATCAAAGCATGTTGTTTCTTTATTATTTGCTTTACATCCTCTATAAGATACGGAGAGCCGGGGCCTGAGTTGCAGTACAGGGAAGGAAAGATAAATAAATCACTCAATTTAATATCTTGTTTCTGTTGAGAGATAAATTCTATCTTTGTTATTTCGTCTACAAATTCCTGTCTCACGCTGAAGCATTTTCTGTGACTTTCAATTACATTTTTTATACCCTCATAGACCTGTTGCCAAGCCTCGTTTCTATTGCCAAATTTTGTTACAGCTTTTGCATCTTGTGGCAAAGCCATCAATGACTTCGCATCATCAAAGTCTTTCCAAGCACATTCTTTGAGAATTATGGAAATTCTTGTTTGGTTTCCATTTTCAGCTAATTTCTTTGCATAGTTCCATTCTTCTTTACATTCGTCCGAAGCAAGGAAATCGCTGCTAATTAAGAATGCCAAGATGTCGGATTTTTCCATGTTTTGCTTTATCGTATCTGATATGTGCTCCCCAGGACGTATGCATTTATCGCACCATTGATTAAGGCCGTCATTTTCCTCCAAAAGTTTCAAGGTTTTTTCCATCTTTTCCCTGAAATTCGAATCTTTATGAGAATAGCCGTAAAACAATTTTATTGAAAATGTTGGACTTTTACTCATTTTGCACCCCCTATCTCATCGGCCATTCAAGGGAATTAAGGTTTCATAAAGACATTATTTTAACCTTCGACTCAACCGCCAACTCCCCGTTCATCAGACGTGGCAGAAGCAGGTCTCGGGCTTGGATAAGTTTTCGATTTTCTCGTGCGAGAATGAATATCTGTCGGACAATCGGCTCAACATTCTCGTCAAATAGTCTTGTGACCAAATGTTGTGGCTGGATGAAACTCAACGTTCTGAGTTTGCCCTGGCTTACCCCCGGTTGCGCTGTGTTTGCGTTTAAGTTGGCTATTCGCTGATGTGTCTCCGCTTGCGCGACCCAAAAGTAGAGGAGATTCTGTCCTAATTCTGGTAATCCTCTGAGAATGAAAACGTGTTCATTAACCGCACACTTCTCATGCGGAAATCCTTCACCAAAATAGGAAGAGCGTCCGATGTTGGCTCCGTCCTTATAGAGGACTACATCACGGTTGTGGACCACTCCTTGGCGCATGGCATTGAAATACTCATCGGGAATGTATTTCTCCTTAGTGTAGTCGTATTGGCCGACTCCAATAACGTTTTCCGCACCAATGGAGGGTATTCCATTTTCTTGAGAACCTCCTTTGGGACGCCCTCCTGATTCAATATCCACAAGCACATCATCCAATGTCTTCTTCTTCCACCCCTCCGGCACGCCGTCTTTGATCTTGACGTGCTCGTGGCCGGGGAAGCGAAGGTGGACGAACCACTCCTTGTAAAGCAGCCGTGCCGCCTGTTCCAGCAACTTAATCCGCCGCCGGTTGTTCTCGATCAGGTCATCGTAGGCGGAGAGGATGGAGGCGATGCGGATTTGAACATCGAGTGGAGGCACCTCTATTTCAACCTTTGCCAGCTTCTCGCGAGGGAGATGTTTGATGGTCGCCCCCGTGAAGCGTGGGGCAAGACGTCCCGTCCTGCCTTTGTGCAGCAATGAGTAGAATAGGAACTCATTGCTCAGGTATTCGGCGGGACGAATGCGGTGCAGGGCCTTCTGGATCATCATGCCGGGCCACTGGTCTTTCCAAAGCGCGCATCGCCCTGGTTCGCCGCCCTCGCACATTACGATGTCGCCATTCCTCAATCCGTACCGATCCAACTCATGATCTTCGAAT
Source organism: Nitrospira sp. (assembly GCA_011523385.1). Lineage (GTDB taxonomy): Bacteria > Nitrospirota > Nitrospiria > Nitrospirales > UBA8639 > Bin75. The sequence continues at coordinate 234,587 of WTGX01000017.1, forward strand.
CGCATCTCTCGAAGACTATCCAGGTCAAAACTACCCCATCGGACATTCACGTTTGCGAGATAAGGCCGGAGTTCCCCTCTGTTCTTCTTCTGGTCAAGCATCTTGCCAAGACAAAATTCAGTCACTGATTCAAGAGGTTTCCTTTCCCACTTCACCGGCGATCGTGACTGCACCCGGACGCCTGATCGCAGGTTGGTTCGCTCCCTCATATCCCCAACTCCTCGAAATTCTTCTTGATCGTCTCGGCCAATTTCACCGACTCGGCGTTCAGATCTTCCAGTTCGATATGGATCTCGCGCAGGGTTTCCTCGAAGTCGAAGTCTTCGTCTTCTTCCTCGGGTGCTACGCCCACATAGCGGCCTGGGGTGAGGCTCCAGTCGTTGGCTTCGATCTCGGCACGGTCCACCAGCTTAACCAGCCCCTCCACGTCGCGCAGCTTTGCCTCGGGGAAGCGTTCGGTGAGCCAGTGGGCCTGCCGCCAGAAGTAGCGTACCTTTCGGAGCTGTCCCCAGGCATGGACTGGCAACGATTCGTCATGCTTCGTGAGATTCTGGCGGGCTTCGTCCATGGTTTTGCGGGCGCGGGTGACGTCGCGAGCGTTCCATGCATCGCTGGACTTGGCGTGACACTCCTTCTCGCAGGTTTCGATCAAACGTGTGGCGAGCTTATGGAGCAGGTCGGTCTGCTTGACGAGGTTGTGGTTGGTCTCGGCCAATGGTGCGAGGTTGTCAACTACCTGCCGTAGCTTCTTGGCCGAATCGACGCCATAGTTGACCACGGGTTCAGCAACTTGCAGATATTCGTGAGTGGATACCGGTGATTCAGTTCGCAACGTTTTCTTGAAGGCATCAACGCCGGAGCTGAAAGTGATCAGGGCAGCTTCCAGTTCCTTGAGTGTTTCAGCGTAAGCATCGTCTGAACTAAGTGTGCTGAGAAAGGGGGCCAGTACTTCACGAAGGCTGTTAAGTGAGTCGAGGAAATCAGGCAGCGGTTTCACCTTCTCGTCCTGTTCATTTTTCGTGTTGAAGCATGCGTTGCCTTCTTTGAGCGTACTCTCACAGTAGTCGGACGCCAAGCCAAGAAAACGCTTGGTCTCGCCCCGGTAGAGCCAGACGATGGCGAGCAGGTTTTGTTGCTGCTCGGGGCTGAAATCGTAGATCTTGCGCGTAACCTTGCGGTAGACGTTGCGCGCGTCGATCATCAGCACCTTGTCACGGTGTTCCTTAGGCTTGTTGCGGTTGAGGAACCACAACTCGCAGGGTACGGTGCGGGTGTAGAAGAAATTGGAACGGATGGCGATCATCACGTCCACGTCACCGGTTTCCACCAGTTTCTGTCGCACCTTGGCTTCGGCCCCACTGGCGCTGGACGCCTGCGACGACATGACGAAGCCGGCGCGGCCGTTCTTGTTCAGGTAGCCGTAGAAATAGCTGATCCAGACGTAGTTGCCGTTGCTGACTTTGTCTTTCTTGTTGACGCCGGGCAGGCCGAAGGGGAGACGCGGATCGGTCTTGACCTTATCGGCGTCGATCTCGTCCACGTTGAAAGGCGGATTGGCCATCACGTAGTCGGCCTGGCCGAGCAGTTCGTGTGGGTCTTCGTAGTAGGTGATCGCCTGCCGGATGTCGCCTTCGAGACCGTGGACCGCCAGGTTCATCTTGGCCAGGCGGATGGTGGTGGCGTTTTTCTCCAGACCGCGGAAGGTAAGCCGGTCCGTCGGGTTTTGTTCGTGCTGCTCCACGATGCGCGCACTCTGGATGAACATGCCGCCGGAGCCGCAGGCCGGATCGAGTAGCGTGCCTCGGTCGGGGTCGAGCACGTGGGCGATCAACGAGACCAGCGAGACGGGCGTGAAGAACTCGCCGCCGTCGTGGGCTTTTTGGTCTGCGAACTGGGTAAGGAAGTATTCATAGATGCGGCCGAAGACGTCGCCGGAGACCCGCTTCAACTCGTCGGGATTGAGGGTACGCAGGAGTTGGCCGAGGACGTCGTTATTGAGTTCCCGGTATTCGTTTTTGGGCAGGACGCCGCGCAGGCCGTCGTAATCGTTTTCAATCGACTCCATCGCCGCGATGATGGCCTTGGCGCGATCCGCGCTATCGGGCAGGGTCACCAAGTGGTCGAACTGTGCCGCAGGCTTGAGGAAGATAGCACTCTGCTGGGAGAAATCTTCCTTGGTGGGTGCCCGCCTCTTGCCGCCACGGGTGGGCAGGGTTGCTTCAACCTTGTCTTTTACTGTCATGTAGCGACTGTAGGCGTGGCGCAGGAAGACCAGCCCCATAACAGGCAGGAAGTACTCGTTGCTGGCGTAGTTGGAGTTGGCGCGCAGGGTGTCGGCCGCGCTCCAGAGACGCCGTTCAATGGCTTCGATGTGTTCGAGTTGGGCCAAGAGTGACGTGATTCCGATCCGGTGGACAGGTTAAAGCGTTCGCGACTTGGCTCCCGATAAACGATCGCTGATGATTGTAAAGCAATGAGCGACGAAGACAAATCTCAAGCGACCTGTCTCCACGCCAATCGAAAGGACGACGGGCCTGGGCTCAGTCGGCTTGGGCGGGCCAGAACTTGTAGCGGATTTGAGGGAGCTGTTTGCCCTCGAAGTTGGGAATGTCGTACAGGCACCGGTCGATGGTGGCAACTTCGTCCTTTGTGAACTCGAACACCTTCGACATCTTCCAGAATTTATCAAAGGTAAAGTAGTCCCCTTTTTCCGGTTTGTCAGCGATTGCCGCCTGCATTTGTTTAAAGCCTTCGGTATCCACGTTCGGGATCCGTCCGTTATTTTTGTCCACGCACCATTTCAGGATCTCGGCGACCCCGTACATGGTGAGTTCGATTTTCACTTTACCCGAATTTGTTTCCGACATCAGCGACCTCCTCCTTCCAAAGAGAGAATCTATAGCACATTTATTTCAAACTCTTCCAGTCGTTTCATGGGGAAATTGCAGGATTCAAAGAAAATCTCCGGAAAATGACGCGCGCAACGGGCGGAAAACCCGGCAAGAAGACCGGCGTGCCTGAAGAATTCGTTGTATCGCTTAATCGAAAGCTCGTATACTATGGGATTTTATGCGGATCCGATAATATATCCGGGGCCGTGAGCCCGGGAGATGCGGTCCGACGGGAGTGCCGAAATGTCTTGTGACCGCCGTGTGACAAGCAACATACTCCGTTTCCTCACGCTGTGCGGAATCCTGTTCCTGCCTGGGTGTTCGCCCAAGGATCCTTATGTTCCCCCGGACCTGCTCTATCTCTTTGCCAGTTATGAAGTCGGAAAAAACCCGACCGCGGTACAAGCCGGGGACTTCAACCAGGACGGCTTTTCGGACCTGATCACGAGCAATATTTCGGCGAATACCCTGTCTCTCCTGCTCGGGAACGGCGATGGGAGTTTCCAGGCGCAAGTGTCTATTCGGGTGTGCATGGAGCCTCGGAATCTCGCGGTTCGGGATTTGAACGGTGACGGGCACGAGGACTTGGCCGTTGCGTGTTCCGGGAGTAATCAAGTCGCCATTTTCATGGGGCAGGGCAGTGGGACGTTTGAGAAAGACGCGTTGTATCCCGTCCACCGGACCCCGGTCTCCATCGCCAGTGGGGATTTCAACAGCGACCGGCACCTGGATCTGGTGGTGGCCCTGCGAAACGATAAGTTGCAACTGCTGTTTGGAAACGGGAAGGGGAAGTTTCGAATCGGGCCGTTATACGAATACGGGGATACCCCCACCTCCGTGACCACCGCGGATTTCAACCAGGACGGGCACCTGGACCTGGCGGTGACGAATGGCGGGCCGATGAGCAACGCCGTCTCGATCTGGTTGGGCCAAGGCGACGGCACCTTTCTCCTGCCCACCGATTACCGCACGGGCAAGCGGCCCTTGTCCGTCTCCTGTGCCGACTTCAACAATGACGGTGCGTTGGACCTTTTGGTGGTGAACGGGCAAATGAACACCATCACCGTCTTTTTGGGAAACGGCGACGGCACTTTTCAGGAGGGCATGGATTCAGGGGGCGACGCGGGTCCCAATGACGGCCTGGCCCGGGATTTCGACGGAGACGATATTCCCGATGCCGCGGTCGTGAACATCCAATCGGGGAGCATTTCGGTGTTGTTCGGAAACGGCGACGGCACCTTTCACTATCCCCCGCGGCACTATCGCACGCCACGCGGGCCGTTTGCCCTGACCACGCTGATCGTGGCCCGGGACCGGGACGAAGAACCCGGCTTGGCGGTTGTCAACAATGCAGAAAATAGTGTATCGATTTTCCTGCATCATGGGTTAAAATTCAGGCAACAAGTCAAGGAACCGGCCACCACCTGAACGGTGGAGCATGGAAAGAACACGACAGGACCAGGAAACGAATCATGGAATGTCTCAAGTGTCAGGGCCTGATGATGGTGGAGCGGCATTACACCACGATGACCAGACACCTCTACGCCAAGTGCCTCAATTGCGGATTCTGGTTCGATCTGGCGGACGTGCTCCGGTTCTTCTATCGCGTCGTGCAAAACGGCTATCGCGGAGCGAAAATCCGGGAAACGCTGTAACCCGTTCGCGGCCGCGTGGCCTACTGTTTCGCAAGAATTTTCAATCCTTCCCGGATCAGTTCATCGAGTGAGGTGGGAGCAGGGCTCATGCGGCTCGCCCGGTCGAGGGCGTTTTTCACGTCGCGATGCCGGTATCCCAGGTTGACCAGCGCCGACAGGGCATCCTCCCGTGGGGCGTCAATCGACGCCGGGGCGTCGGTCGCCTCCGGCGTTCCATCCCCGAGGCACGCGATGGTATCCTTGAGTTCCAGGGCGATGCGGCCCGCGGATTTTTTCCCGATGCCCGGCACCGATGCAAGTTTGTCCACGTCGTTGGCGAGCACGGCTGCCCGCAGGTCGGCAACCTTCAAAGCGGACAACACGCTCAGGGCCAGTTTCCCGCCCACGCCGGAAATTTTGGTCAGCAGGGTAAAGGCCGTTTTTTCGTCCGGCGTCAGGAACCCGAATAATTGAATGGCATCGTCCCGCAGGTGGGTGAAGACGTGCAGCGTCAGGGTCGCACGCAACTCGGGAAGCGCGAAGTAGGTGCTGAGCGGGATGAAGACTTCATAGCCCACGCCGTTGACGTTGAGCACGAGCCGTGAGGGGTCTTTGGCCGCCAGGATTCCCGTCAGGTTGGCGATCATGAAGTGGGGTCACGCGAGAGGTCAGCCGGAGGCCGCGACTTTTTCCATGACTTCATCCGGAATGTCGAAGTTGGCATGCACTTTTTGGACGTCATCATGGTCGTCCAGGATTTCCATCAATTTCAACATTTGCTCGGCCGGTTTTTCGTTGAGACGGATTTGATTGGAGGCGAGATAGGTGATTTCAGCCACCGACGTTTGAATGCCGGCCTGTTGCAGGGCCGCTTTGACCCCTTCGAACTCGGAAATGTCCGTGGTGATTTCAAAGCCGGTGCCGGACTGTTTGACGTCCTCTGCCCCGGCTTCCAGGACGATACTCAACAACTGGTCCTCATCAATCGACGGCCCGTCCGCGACGAAGAGCCCTTTCTTATGGAACTGCCACGCGACCGCTCCCGCTTCGGCCATGGTCCCGTGATTTTTCCCCAACATGCTGCGAATTTCCGACACCGAGCGGTTCCGGTTGTCCGTCATGATCTCGAGGAGTATCCCGGTTCCACCGGGTCCGTAGCCTTCGAGGGTGAATTCCTCATAATTCACGCCGGGCAGTTCTCCCGTGCCGCGCTGGATGGCGCGTTTGATGGTGTCGGCCGGCATGTTGGCTTCCTTGGCCTTGGCAATACTGGTGCGCAAGGCCGGGTTCGCGTCGGGATCTCCGCCGCCGCGGGCCGCGATGGTCAGGTCGCGAATCAATTTGGTGAAGACTTTGCCGCGCTTGGCATCGACCCCTGCCTTGTGCCGTTTGATCGTGGACCAATGACTATGACCGCCCATGCCGTCGTATCCTTATGTAAAACGCGCGAAACCCTTACAATGTATGTTTCAGGGCAAACGTCTCTTGGCTTGCATCATAGGATAGGGCATTTGACCGTGTCAACGAGATACGAGTAATTAAAACTAGGTAATAATATGGCATGCGTTATTGCGGATTATATAGGTCAGTCGATGCCCTCTTCTTATTGTAGCTGCGGCATCTTATGCCGCAATTTTTCTGGCCGCATGAGATGCGGCGGCTACACATTAAGGGGCTTTTCTAAGAAAACTGGTCATTGTTAATCTCACGATTTAAGCCCCATTTTGTCGTCCGCTCGCAAAAAACGAAGAGCGCTGGTTCATGTGGGCCAAGGCGCACGGAGCAGTTGCGCGAAGACAGGGAGGATGGTAAGGAAACGCCATGCGCGTCGTGTTTATGGGAACGCCCGCCTTTGCGGTGCCGTCACTCGAAGCCCTGGACGCCTCGGGCCATGAGGTTGTCGGCGTGGTCACCCGGCCCGACCGTCCCAAAGGAAGGGGACAGGCCGTGGTGCCGTGCCCGGTGAAAGAACTGGCCGTGGCCAAGGGGTTGCCCGTGAGTCAACCCGAGAAGATGAAGAGCCCGGATTTTCTGCGGCTACTCTCCGGTTGGAAACCGGACGTCATTGCCGTGACGGCGTTCGGCCGGTTCCTTCCCAAAGCGATCCTGGATCTGCCGCCCATGGGGTGCGTCAACGTCCATGGTTCTCTGCTGCCCGCCTACCGGGGAGCCGCGCCGATCCAATGGGCGCTCATTCACGGAGATCCGGAAACGGGGATTACCACCATGTTGATGGATGAGGGCATGGATACCGGTGACGTGCTGCTTCAGCAACCGGTCCCGATCGAACCCGAGGATACCACCCTGGAATTGGGCGCCCGGTTGGCACAAGTCGGCGGTGCGCTCCTGGTGGAAACGCTCACGCGCTTGGCCGAACGTTCGGTCGTTCCCCGCGCGCAGGATCATAGCCGGGCCACGGTGGCCCCGTTGTTGACAAAAGAAGACGGCGTAATCGATTGGACGCAATCAGCCACGCAGATTGTCAACAGGATCAGGGGCCTATCACCATGGCCCGGGTGCTATACCTTTCATCATGCCTGTCCTGAGCGTAGCGGAGCGGAGCGAAGGAAACATCGCCTGATCGTCCGAAAAGGCCGCGTCGATCCACAGGGCGGCCCGGACGGGAGCGACGTGCAACAACCAGGGACCATCCTGGCCGTGGGTCCGAAGTCCTTTTGGGTGCAGACGGGTGCGGGCAGGATCGAAGTGCTGGAAGTGCAACCCGCGAATAAAAAACGCATGTCCGTGGAACAGTTTCTGCTAGGATATACCCTTCGAGCGCAGGAAGCGCTTAGTCCGCAGCCGGAAAGTTGCGTATCGTAAACGCCGGAGCGTGTGAACGCAGTCGAGGATACTATGAGTGATCAGACCAAGCAGGCATTGGAATTCATCGGAAAGCAAATCCGCGAGCTCAAAATCATTCAGCCGCACCTGCTGGAGGCCGTGAACGCGATCCTGGCCAAAGAACAATTCTACAAATGGAAAAAACAGGTGGTGACGCAGGTGGGAGAACAACTCGGCACCGGCTACCGGAAACGATTGTCCAAGGATTGGTTGGAAACGGCCTTTGCCGGAGCGGATATGTACGATGAATTGAGTGACGACATCGAAATGTGTCTCCGCCACCTGTACCAACTCTCCCACGAGATTGAAACCGGTGGGCTGCAAGGCCAGGACGAAATCCCGTCAACCTGATACCGATGCCCGTTCTGCCTCGCCCCCGAAAACGCCTCGGGCAACATTTTCTCATCGATCCCAACATCGTCCGCAAGATACTGAAGGTTGCGGCGTTGAATCCGGAAGACGTGGTCTTTGAAATCGGCCCCGGACGGGGCGCCCTCACGCACGCGTTGTGCGAACGCGTCGCCCGGGTGATTGCCGTGGAGATCGACCGGCTTCTGGTCGAGTACTTGGCGCACACCTGCGCGCAACGGGACGTCTTGGAATTGCATCATGGAGACGCTCTGGCGTTTCCCTATGACACCCTGCCCACGGGCACGGTCGTCATTGCCAATTTACCCTACTACGTATCAACGCCTCTGGTATTCCGGTTGCTGGAGGAACGTGAGCGCATCGACCGGATGGTGCTGATGCTGCAACGTGAAGTGGCCGAGCGCATGATTGCGTCGCCCGGCTCGCGGGATTATGGCCTCTTGTCCGTCGTCACCCAATATTTGACGAAACCCCGCAAGACCTTCGTCGTGCCAGCCAGTTGTTTCCGCCCGATCCCGCAAGTGGACTCGGCGGTGGTATGCCTGACGGGCCGGTCCGCCCGTAAACCGACCGACCCCGGATTCGACGACGTGTTCATGAAGGTCGTCCGGGGTGCGTTTGCACATCGACGCAAAACCCTCATCAACTCCTGCCGCGAAGAAGGCTGGGAAGAACCCGTGCTCCGACGGGCTCTGGAAGAAACCAATATCGATCCGCGTCGCCGGGCCGAAACGCTCGCGGTCAAGGAATTTATCGCCCTGACGCATTCCGTCCGCTCACTCGGTTTACTGAATGTTCACTAGGTAATTTGGTTGATAAAAGTCGCAGCCATGTGATAAAGTCGGTTCATGCGCCTATTTTTCAGGCCCGCCAAGAAGTCCGCCAGGCCGGCAGCGCCCCGCCCCGCCCTTCCAATCAACCGGGAAATTGTCGGTATTCTCCTCGTCACGCTGGCCGTGTTGATCTTTCTGAGTCTGTGGTCCTTTTCACTCCATGATGTCGGCTGGTCCGGATTCCCGGAGAGTGACACGGTGGTGGAACGCGGCAGCCCGCAGAACCTGGTCGGGCTGGTGGGTGCCTACATTGCCAAGGTGCTGATTTGGCTCGTGGGCTCCGCAGCCTTGGCGATCCCGTTTGTTATCCTCGTGTACGGCATTCGCATGTTCCTAACGGAGCGCAAATCCGTCACGACGATCCTGGGCTCCGTGCTGCTCATCCTGGGGTTGAGCACGCTCGTGTGGTTGCATCATCCCGTCCCCGCTCAGGTTTTGGAAGACGGGATTACATCGGGTGTCTATGCCGGGCACGCGGGCGCTTGGACAGCCGGCAAGCTGGAACCCTTGTTCGGCCGATGGGGCACCACGATCCTCTTGGGAGCCTTGCTGCTCGTTTCCCTCTTGCTCATCACGCCTTTTTCCCTCTCTGCAGGGGTCGGAAGCATTCCCACGGGCGTGGGGAAAATGGGGCAATGGGTCCGGTTTCCCGCGTGGCAGTGGCCGGCCTGGTGGAAAGACCGCTCTCAACCCAAGGCCAATAAACCGCTCAAAATCAATCGCGAATCGAGAAAACAGCGGCCAATCTTTGCGTTTCTCAAAGAAGACGACCCGAAAGAGGAGCCGCCCCTGGAACAAGACGCCCAAGCTCCGGCTGAGATCGATTTTCCTGCACGGAGCGGACTTCGTACCGTTTCGCGATCCGACGTGGGGCGACCCGAACCGGTCAGGAAAGTGGCGAAAGGCTATCACCTGCCGGACCCCGTAGCCCTGCTTGAGGCGCCTCCGGTGTCAAACACACAGCAGACAGATGAGAACCTGGAGTCGCAGTCCCAAATCCTTACCGGCACCTTGCAGAACTTCGGGATTGCCGGAAAAGTCACCGAAGTGCATCCGGGGCCGGTCATCACCATGTACGAATTCGCGCCGGGGCCCGGCATCAAAGTCGCGCGAATCGTGACGCTCGCCCACGATTTGGCCATGGCCCTGAAAGCCCCCAGCGTGCGCATCGTGGTCCCGCTGCCGGGAAAATCCACGGTGGGGATCGAAGTCCCCAACCCGGTACGAGAAACCGTGGCGTTACGGGAAATCCTGACCAATGAGACCTATGCCAATTCCCGGTCCAAATTGACGCTGGCCCTAGGGAAAGATATTTTCGGACGTCCTTGCGTCGCGGACCTGAAAACCATGCCGCACCTGTTGGTGGCAGGGGCAACCGGGGCAGGGAAAAGCGTGGGGTTGAACAGCATGTTGTTGAGTCTCCTGTTTTCCGCCCATCCCGACGAGGTTAAATTGTTGCTCATTGATCCCAAGGTCTTGGAACTCCAGGTCTATGACGGTATCCCGCACCTGTTGCATCCGGTGCTGACGTCCCCGAAAGCCGCGGCACGCGGGCTGACCTGGGTCCTGCAGGAAATGGAGCGCCGCTATCGTCTGCTCGCGGAATACGGGGTGCGCAATATCCAGGCCTATAACCAGGCTGTAGGGGACGACCTGCGTGTCGTCCCACGACCCGAGGACGGCTTGCGCGTCGCCCCGCGGAACACGCCTCAATCGAACCGGCTCGGGTCAGGGACCGAGCCCGAGGAAACCGGCGACCATGAGCCTGACGAGGTCCCGCAACCGCTTCCCTACATCGTGGTGGTAGTCGACGAATTTGCCGATCTCATGATGACGGCGCCCAAGGAAGTGGAAGAAAAAATCGCCCGGCTGGCCCAAATGGCCCGGGCGTCGGGCATCCATCTGATCCTGGCTACCCAACGCCCGTCGGTGGACGTGGTGACCGGCCTTATCAAAGCCAATTTCCCCACCAGGATCGCCTATCAGGTCTCGTCCAAGACCGATTCCCGGACCATTCTCGATACCAATGGGGCCGAATCCCTGCTCGGGTGGGGAGACATGCTCTATTTGCCGCCGGGCACTGGCCGTCTGACGCGGCTGCACGGCTCCTACGTCTCAGACGACGAAGTTCGCCGGGTCGTCGAGTACGTGAAGGCGCAAGCCGGTCCGGAGTTCTGCAACGAATCGGCGTTCCAGGAACAGGTCATCGTCGAAGAAAATCAGGAACGCGACGAAATCTATGAGCAAGCCAGGGAAGTCGTGTTGACCTCCGGGCAGGCCTCCGCGTCGCTCATTCAACGTCGGTTGCGGCTTGGGTATCCCCGGGCGGCACGCATGATTGAACAGATGGAAGAGGAAGGCTTAGTGAGTGCACCCGGACGCGATGGCCGTCGTGAAGTCCTGGGTCGCCGGATGGCACTTGAAGAGGAGGTGGGATGAAGCAAGCGGCATGGATCGTGATCGGGTGTGTGTTGGTAGTGATCCCGGCGCTCGTGCAGGCCAAGGCGAGCGATGAGCTTGGAGCGCTGATCAATCGCGTCGATGCGCAATACGCGCAGATCAAGGATTTCCAGGCTGACTTTGTCCAGGAAACGCGCATTCAAGGGTTCGATACGCCGATCCGCTCCTCCGGTCGCGTCTATCTCAAGAAGCCCGGCCGGCTCCGCTGGGATTACCTGGAACCCTCGGTGGAGCACATCTACGTGTATGAGGATCAGGTGGCCATGTACGTGCCTGCCCACAATCAGATGCTGAAGGGCAGTCTCACGATGATGGTCTCGACCAAGGCCCCACTCCGGTTGCTCCAGGGGGTCGGTAAACTGGCCGAACACTTTACCCCGCAACCCACGGGAGACGGCGAGAAAGGGGAAGGCGGGTTGCCGTTGGTGACGCTGATCCCCAAACGCGTGGCCGGCGCGCCGCCGTCGTCACTCGTCAAGATCGTGGCGGACATCCAACCGCGCACCCATATGATTCAAGCCCTCGCCTTGCATGAGAAGAATGGCAACGTCTCCGTATTTCGGTTCTCCAATTTCAAGGTCAACAAGGGCTTGGAGGACGCGGTGTTGATCCTGAATCCGCCTGAAGGGGTGGTCATCGTCGAAGATTTTCTTCCGAAAAGCTGAGATCGCGTCATCCCCTACAACACGTCAATGGATAGACCCGTGAGAATCCTGCTGTGCCTCGTCGTCTTGGCCGTGGGCACTTGGCTTTTCCCCGTGTCCGCCTTGACTCTTACGGGCGACCTGACTAACGATCCGGCCAAGGTGATCAAAAAATATCTGTCGCTGGATCAACGGGGAGCCCGGTTGACCGCGCACTCATACGAAGCGGTCCGGCCCTACGTGGCGTGGGACCGGGAGGAGCCGGTCTGGGAACGGTTTGTGGTGATCCGCAAGTATTCGGTCAGCGACGACGTCACGCAATGGACGATCGTAAGCAGCACGGAAGCCCTCATTCCCGTCACCTTTCAGGTCCTTGGCGTCGTTCACGTGGAAACCGCCACGTTCGTGCCGGAGCCGCGGGAGGAACAGTTCTCCATTCGCATTCGAGCCGTGGGCAATCACTGGAGAATGGTGTCGCCGGTGTTTCCTCCCCACGTGGGCCGGAGCCGCTTGGCGGACTTTGTCAAAGACACCATGCTCCGTGAAACCAATGACGACCGCGCCCGGGCGTTGCGCAGGCTCAGGGACGATCTCGTCAACGCCGGCCGATCATGAACCATGGCCCGATAGGAGATTCCGTCCGGTTGATCATCTTTGATCTTGACGGGACCCTCATTGATTCCAAGTACGATATTGCCGCGTCGGTAAACCGCACGCTCGGGGATCTGGATATACCCACGTTGCCGCCCGAACAGATTTTCACCTTCGTGGGCGACGGGGTCAAACGGCTGTTGCGCTTATCCGTCGGGGAGGCCAATGAGGCGCGCTATGAAGAAGCGCTGCGGATCTTCCGCGGACATTATCTCGCGCATTGTCTGGACACCACGCAATTGTATCCCGGCCTGGACCAATTGTTTGACGGGCGGGATACGCGCATGAAGGCCCTGGCTACGAATAAATCGCTGGAATACACCCTGCGTATCACTGAAGGCTTGAAGATCAAGGACCGGTTTGCCACGATCGAAGGTCCCCTCGACCAGTCCGATCTGAAACCCGATCCGGGCATGTTGTTGCGGATCCTGGAGCGCCTCTCGGTTCGACCGCAAGAAGCCGTGTTCGTAGGCGACAGCACCAACGACGTGCGGGCCGCCCAGGCTGCCGGGATGTCTGCCTGCGCGGTCGGCTACGGGTACGGCAATCGGGACAAAGTGTCGGCCCTCAACCCCGACTACTATTGTGAAAAGCCGGTCGACCTGCTCTCGTTCCTGTTCCCTCACGCTCGACTTGGATCTGAATTGGAAGGAAGGTCAGGTTGAATGACGGCAATGTTGAACAGGCGACGATGACAGGATGAAGTCTTTATCTGGTGTGCTTTGTGGGCAGTGGTTGCGGCATCGATGGTTGATTACATAAAATAAAAATAATCTTGTAAAGATTATAGCGATCGTGAAATAATTTGACACTCCCAATGTCCATAGCGTTTAAGACCCCGCCCATTGATGAAGTTGTAGTCTCTTCATACTTTAACCCTCCGTTAGCTAATTTTCATAGCGAGCACGTTGGTCTGTTTTGGGAAAAGATAAAGAATGACTTTCCTACAGTGAAGCAACAAGTTCCAGTGAATATTGGACAGGACATTATTACCGAGGAGTTTTTCCCAATGCCTCGATACTGGTTTATTGCCGGTGATGAAATCAGTCTCATTCAGATACAGAAGAACGCTTTTATGTTCAATTGGCGTCGCCGAAAAGGCAATGAATATCCCCGTTATTATGAAAACATCAAGCCTGCATTTGACAAATACTACGGTCTTTTTAGCGAATTTATCCGAACGGAAGTTAGCACAGAGGAACCTACGATTGATCTTTGTGAGTTGATCTACATTAATACTCTGGAACACTGCGACTTTTGGGTGGGACCGCAAGATACAACGAAGGTGATCCCATCATTCTCAATTCTGGATCTTGGTATTGACGCTTCTGATTCTCCTGGTTTCAACTGCAATTACTTCTACAGGCTCTCAAACGATTTGCAACTCAACATTAACATACGCAGTGGCGTTAAAGTTCAACAACAGAATGCACCAGTTCTGGCATTTGAAATCAAGGCAAGTGGTCGCCTTGGAGGGATAACAAAACCTCTCTCGGACGAATGGTTCCAGCGTGCACATGACTCAATCATCAATTGCTTTGTACGCATGACAAATCCAGACATCAGGGAAAAATACTGGATTCCACTAAAAGATACACCATGAGCACGACCGCAACCGCAAACCAAAAACTTTCTCCAAGTGATCTGTCACACCGATGGAATACCTATTTTTTTACCCCCGAAGAGGAAATCGAATTTGCAGAAGACAAAATTTTTGCCCAGGAAGAGATAGATAAAGATCCACGGTGGGCTGGTCGTAACAATCCCCTAGCATGGCCTCATAATCCGTTTTATTCCCAATCATCTCCTCTTAGTTTTTGGGAAGTCGAATTTGAAGAAGACATAAACGATTGTGTGCCAGTGACGTATGTTGCGTCTTCCAATACGCTTGAGGATACACTGAGATCGTCTGACTTGGTAAGCCAGTATCGTGCCGAGTTTGAAACAATCTGGACAGAAAGACAAAAGACGTATCAGGCTTATACACATCGCATTGAGGAACTCCGCCGATTTGCCTCAGAGGATGATGAATGTTCCGATATAGGCAAATCATCGAGAGAAGATTTCTGGTGGTTCGTCAAGTCCATGCCGTTGGCCAAGAGGGCGGAGTTGGTGCTCATGGACAATGGAAATCTTCGTGCCGTCTGGAAAGGCGATGACAAGACGCATATCGGGCTGCAGTTTCTTGGCTCACAATTGGGAGAGTACGTGATCTTCAAACGACGTCTAGGTGCTAAGAAAGTTTCGCGGGTAGTGGGTATTGATACACTGGAAGGATTGAAGAAACAGGTTCGGGCTTTTGATATCAATATCGCGTTGCTAGATAAAGAATAATGACTGGCGACGACTTGCCCGGTGACAGCCATGTTGTTCACTACATTAAACCAACCGAGATTGATGAAGGTGGGAAAGTAGATGGTTCCGCCTTTCGGTTACGTAAAGGCGAAAGCGGTCTCTCTGTTCATTGGCTGGAATGTTTTGAAGGCCTCAAGCCACAGCAACTTGACGAAGTAAGGCGTCTTTCTAGGCTAAACAGAAGCAGGAATGGACGATTCGTCGAACTTCACGTAAACAAGACCAAACAATATGTCAGCGATCAACTCGATGGCGTTCGTTTTGTACACAAGCCGTTGGATGCCAATGGAAATTATGAAGCTGACCCCTCACATAGCGAAATCATAGGGTTGCCACCAAGGGATTTCTCGCTGGGTGCGTTGATCGGTGATATGATCGCTGAATGTGTAGAAGGCATTTACCCAGCGTGCAATAACTAACAAACAAGTCTTTAGATGAGTCGTTCCTTTAAATCTGTCTTGATGTCACTACCTCTCAAGTCTCCAGCCTCTCGTACTCTATTTCAAGTAGTACTAATCAGTACTTCCTCTGGACAGATTGCAAAACCTGTGCGCCAGTCTTGCATTCTCTGGAACGGTTGTGCCACCCCTCCAATAGTGTTTCTCATGGTCCAGAACAGCATCATCAAGTAGCTTTATTTCGTTTTCACAAATCGAACAAGTCTTACTCTGATCGAACATTTGTTTCTTCAACTGCTTAGAAAAAATCCTCTGACTATCATTGGAGGGAACATCTTCGAGCACTCTACGCAACCTCTCCTGCCAAGTGTTGAACACATGCGCCAGCCTTGTTCTTTCGGCAGTAGCTCGACGAACACAATCAACCCAATAATTATCGGTAGCGATCAAGTCCAAATAGTCCTCGTAAATACGATCTGCGGATCGTGTTATTTGTCCTAAGTCGTGATTGGCAAACGATGTAAATATGCATTGGAATACTGCGGCATTGATTCGTGTCGACCATTCACCTCCTGACTTCGATATATTACGAGGTTCGTTTCTCAATCGGAATCCGTACTCGCCGAAGACCGTCAATGAAGATCTCGTACAATGCTCGAATGCTCGCCGATATTCTCGAATCTTTTGCTCAGTTGGATTTCGATAGGTCTCCAGGAATTCATTGAGAAATTGTTTTAATTGTTGTTGACACTTGTGGTAGGTACGTTCATAGAAAGCTAAGAACCGCAACACAAGAGCCCGATCATTCATTCGCTTCTGTAACGCTGGTTGGTTCAGGCACTTGACGAAATCAGCATTGCTCGCCAACTCTTTGATAAGAGAGTTGACATTACCTCGAAAAATACAATTCCTGATCTCCATTTCGTTGAGTTTAGTTCCGCCTGTGTTTAATCTTTCGAACACGATAAAATGGATGTTTGGGTCGGTGTCACTAGATAGCTCGAAAGATCTTAACGTCGAATTTCTCAACTCTCGCTGAGTGGTACTATCGAGTGCCTTGAACTTCTTCCCATTGAGATCTTTCCTAATGTCAAGTCCTGTAAGCGAAAACTCATCATTGAAGAAGTCAAATACCGTCTTGAGTCGTTGCAACCCGTCGATTACTTCGTACTTTTTGTCTTCTGTTCTCGAAAGATAAACGACTGGAACCGGTATGTTGAGCAGAAAGGACTCAATCAGTTTGGACGCCTGCCGCCGACTCCAGACATAGTTGCGTTGCCACTCTGGATTGAGAACGAGGTCGCTCTCGTCAAACCATCGCTTGAACTCTGATAAGCTGCGGTCAGCTTTTTCGAGAGACACAGTGCTGGGAGACGATGTATTGAGGTCTCCCTCGTCTCCGCCCTCCAAAATTTTGTCCTGCTCATCGACAACTTCATCTTCATCCTCATAGTCGTCTTCCATAGTCGTTTTTTCATTTTCGGCCATTTGGGTCGCGCGCCTCCTTAAATGTCCTTTCCCAAGCCCTTCAGATATTGGCCCAATACCGCTTGTGGTTTATAGGAAAGAGTGGAAATTCATATCGGATAATTTTGATCTCATTTGTGCAGGTCAACATATAAAGTCCTCTCCTTTGTAGAACCTTTGCTTTCTGATCACCATCTGGTTGCTTCCTAATTTATTTCTAGAACACGCTGAAAGAGAATTACAGAATGATACTAGGGTCTGCTAAATCTTGTGTCAATTTAATCAACGTTTCAGCCATTTTACTTACACCACCATCATCAGTTTCCTCCTCTGGCATCACGGCTCGCTGAAGAGTAGACTGAATCAGCAGGAGCACGCTGGCGACAAAATCCCGGCCGGCAGAGTCGCCGGCGGCGAGTCACGGAAAGGAGGAAGGCATATGGAGATCGGAAGACGGACCGTCTTGCAGATAGGGGCATTGGCGGGGTTGGGACTCTTGGTGAAGGCCATGGGTTTCTCGCCCGTGTTGGCCACGACGAAAGAGGAACCTGGTGCAATCGTCAAAGTCGTCAAAACCGACGAAGAGTGGAAGGCCATCCTGACTCCGCAACAATATTACGTGCTTCGCCGGGAAGGGACGGAGCGGCCGTTTGCCAATGGCTATCATGCCAGTAAGGACACGGGCACGTACTATTGTGCGGGTTGTGACCTGGCGTTGTTCTCCTCGGAGGTCAAATATGACAGCAACACCGGCTGGCCGAGTTTCTGGCAGCCGCTATCGGAGCGGGTTGTGGGAACCAAAACCGATTGGAAAT
Organism: Nitrospira sp.; assembly: GCA_011523385.1. GTDB lineage: Bacteria > Nitrospirota > Nitrospiria > Nitrospirales > UBA8639 > Bin75. The sequence continues at coordinate 251,948 of WTGX01000017.1, forward strand.
TGTTGTATCCAAGGACCGAAGTGCATTGCGCGCGTTGCGACGGTCACCTGGGTCATATTTTCAACGATGGCCCGCCGCCGACCGGCTTGCGGTATTGCATCAATTCCGTGGCGCTTCAGTTTCGGGTAGTCTAACCGTCCCCCTCTCCCGTCAAGGGAGAGAAAATTTCATGAGGTGTGTGGGAGTGAAGCAGACCGGCGAAGGCAGCTTTACGCCTTTTGAATGCGGCCGGATCGCAGGCACCGGGTACAGACTCGAATGCGTTGCGCCGTGCCGTTGAGTAACGCCCGAACGGTTTGAAGGTTGGGCCGGAAGACCCGCTTCGTTTTGTTATTGGCGTGACTGACGTTATTTCCGCTCATGCGTTTTTTTCCGCACACTACACAGGCAAAAGCCATGACGGTGACTCCTTTTCTTCAAACATGACGCAACGTTCTGCTTGATACCATACCGTTGATTCGCCTGACAACCCTGTCCTGAGCGTAAGGCGCAACGCGCCTGAAGGCGAAGGAAGCCTGTCGAATGGTCTTTGTCCGGGGCCGTTATCTATTGTACTATTCGCTCCGGCATGGAGACAGACTCACCGGCGAACACCCAAATCCCCCGGGCATTGCAGGCGCTGTTGGACCGTTTGGATCGCCCGATTCAAACAGCCTATGAGAATAGAGGGAATCCGGTCTCATCCACGGCACAGCTTGCTTCGTTCGTTTCCTCACAAATCGTGGAGGCCTTACGGAGCACGGTCTTTCCCGCTCGCGTCGAAGCGGAATTATTGGTCCTGCTTTTTTTGTTTCAGGAGCAGGAGGGAAGGTCTCCGAATCGATTAGAGACGGCCAGGCAGGTACTCGGACGTCTATCCACCATGACGCTTCAGCAGACCTCCGGTTCTCCAAGCCGGGAATCTTCACCGGAACGAAGGGCTTCAACCGATTACGGTGATTCGCGGAGTGCGGAGAAGCCTCCAGTTCCGTCGAATCGCGCATTACACGAGACTGATATCAGGTTTGCCAAGGGGGTCGGACCCAAGCGTGCGCTGTTACTGGAAAAATTGGGAATTCGTACGATTGAGGACGCCTTGTGGTTTTTACCCTGGCGGTATGAAGACCGTTCGCGCATTGTGTCCATTTCTCAATTGGTTCCCGGGGAAAAAGCCACGATAGCCGGAACCATCCGCCATGCCGGACTCCGGCGGACGCGACGACGCAATATGACCTTGTTCACGATGTCGGTTCAGGATGAAACGGGTGCCGTGGAAGTCGTGTTCTTCAACCAGGCTTATCTCGATGACGTACTCAAGAACGGGTTGCGCGTGGTGCTCAGCGGTCCGGTGATGAGGCACCGCCGCGGGGTCGGGGTTCAAATGCGGACCCCGCATTATGAGGTGGTAGAAGAGGATGAAGACCTGCTGCTTCACGTGGGGCGCATCGTCCCGGTGTATCATGAAACGCGTGGGCTGAGTTCCCGGCAACTTCGACGGATTCTGTGGGGCCTGCTGGAAACGTACGGCTCCGATTTGCAGGATCCGCTTCCCTCACGTCTCCTGGAGCAACACCAGTGGCCTTCGCTGAATGCGGCCATTGCGTCGCTCCATTTTCCCGGCACGGGTTCGGACCTATCCTTGCTGAACGACTGGCAGACGCCGGCGCATCACCGGTTGGCCTTTGAAGAAGGCTTTCTCCTGCAACTGGCGTTAGCGCTTCGGCAGCGTATGCGTCAATCGGCGTCACCCGGCATTGCCTTCCGGCTCTCCGGGTCGTACACCACACCGTTGCAGGAGCACTTGCCCTTTCAACTCACGGATGCCCAACAACGGGTGCTTGCCGAGATTGAAGCGGATATGCGCGCGGCCCGGCCCATGAACCGGTTGCTCCAGGGCGACGTGGGGTCGGGCAAGACCATCGTGGCCCTCCATGCGATGTTGGGGGCTTGCGGGGACGGGTATCAGGCCGCCTTGATGGCTCCGACCGAGCTTTTGGCGGAACAACACGTGTTGACCATCCGTCCGTACCTGGACGCGCTTGACGTGTCCGTCGCCTTCCTGACCGGTGGGACATCGCCGAAGGAGCGGGCCGCCGTGTTGGCGCGCATCGCCGCGGGTGACGTGCAACTCATCGTGGGGACGCACGCGCTGTTGGAACAGGACGTGCAATTCGCCAAGTTGGGAATCGTGGTGGTGGATGAACAACACAAATTCGGCGTGCTTCAGCGAGGGAAGTTGCGTGAGAAAGCCCTGTACCCCGACGTCCTGGTGATGACTGCCACCCCGATCCCCCGTACCTTGGCCATGACCATTTATGGAGACCTTGACGTGTCCGTCATCGACGAATTGCCTGCCGGGCGTCAACCCATCCGGACGCGCGTCTTTCGCCACAACGCGCGGTCCAGGGCTTACGAGTTGGTGCGGAAGGAAGTCAACGAAGGACGGCAGGCGTACATCGTGTATCCGTTGGTGGAAGAATCCGAAAAGCTCAACCTCGAAGCGGTGATGCAGGCCGCGGAACGCTTACGGTCCACGGAATTTGTCGGGATGCACGTGGGCATCATCCACGGACGCATGAAGTCGGATGAGCGAGCCCAAATCATGAAAGCGTTCCGGGCTGGCGACGTCCACATCCTGGTGGCCACGACGGTGATCGAAGTAGGCGTGGACGTGCCCAATGCCACGGTGATGGTGATCGAGCACGCTGACCGGTTCGGGTTGGCCCAACTCCACCAGCTTCGCGGTCGGGTCGGGCGGGGCGCGCAACGTTCGTTCTGTTTCCTGATCAGTTCCGCAGGCAGGCGTCGGGATTTGGGGACGGATGTACCGGCACGGGGCACGTTTGACCCGGCGTTGCCTTTCCCCCCGGAGCCTGCCGCGGACCGCCTGCGTATACCGGCCGGACCGACGCAAACCGCCCAGCAGCGGCTGAAAGCGATGGTGCAGTGCTCCGATGGGTTTGCGATCGCCGAACAGGATCTTCGAATTCGTGGACCGGGTGAAATGATGGGAACGCGGCAGTCCGGAATCCCCGAGTTTCGCGTGATGAACCTGGTCCGGGATGTCACGGCCTTGGAGCAGGCCCGGCAAGAGGCGTTCGTCATGATAGAGCAGGACCCGCAGTTGTCGCATCCGGATCATCAGTTGCTCAAGGCCACCGTATTGCGAAAATGGCAAACCAAATTGGAACTGGGAACGATCGGATAAAAGCCGATGCGGGCGTACTTATCCTTCGTTGCGTGATGCAAGAACTGAAGTTGGACAAACAATGAAATCTTGCCGAATGCCAGATTAAGATCAATGCATTGATCTTAGCCGATCGTTCTGATATTACATGTTTGGCAAAGCCCTGCATAGCGGGATTCCCGATGAGAGACGTTCCGAAAACTCAGATATTAAAGCGGATTGAATTTGAAAATCCCTGGTGGGATAGGCCTCATGAGGTGCCCCCGAACTATACCCAGTGGAAGTCGCGACCCTATTTGGAACTCTTTTATCCCCTTGTCGAAAATCAAAATATTCGAAGAGCAATTCTTCTTATGGGTCCCCGGCGAGTCGGGAAAACCGTCCTCATCCATCACACCATTAGTCGGCTCCTGCAAACAATTCCGCCAAAGCAAATCGTCTACTTTTCCATTGATCACCCGTTGTACAACAGCCTCGGCCTCGAGCAGCTTCTGGAATTTTTTGGTGAGGTCAGCGGGACTGACTATAAGACAACTCCCACGTATGTCTTTTATGACGAGATTCAGTATCTGAAGGACTGGGAAATCCATCTGAAGACACTGATGGATGCGTTCCCTGCGGTGAAACCGATCACGTCGGGTTCCGCCGCAGTCGCCTTACGGCTGAAGAGCGTGGAATCGGGTGCCGGAAGGTTTACGGAGTTTCTTCTGCCTCCACTCACATTTCATGAATATCTGACCCTCTTGGACAGTTCCGAGAAGCCAATGCCCAAATTGATGCGTCCAAAGTTGTCGAAGGGACCAAACTTTTCCCACGCACAGGACATCGAGCATTTGAATAAGGTGTTTGTTGATTACCTCAACTACGGCGGGTATCCGGAGGTCGTCTTTTCAGCCGATATTCAGAAAGATCCGGGGAGATTCGTCAAGGCGGACATTGTCGACAAGGTTCTCCTGCGCGATTTGCCGAGTCTCTATGGCATCCAGGACATCCAGGAACTGAACTCGTTATTCACCACGCTTGCGTTTAATACGGCCAACGAGGTTTCCCTGGAGGACCTGACACAAAATTCCGGTGTCGCGAAGAATACCATTAAACGATACATCGAATATCTTGAAGCTGCTTTTTTGCTCAGGGTGCTTCATCGGGTTGACCAGAGTGGGCGACGGTTCAGACGGGCAAATTTTTTCAAAGTGTACCTGACCAATCCGTCGGTCTATTGCGCACTGTTTGCTCCGGTCAAATCCCATGACGAATCAATGGGTTCATTAGTAGAAACGGCAATATTCTCCCAGTGGTTTCATGCGGATATATCCAGGTTTCATTATTCCCGGTGGCCTGGCGGAGAAGTTGATATGGTCTTTAGAGGGCCTGAGTCGGCCATCCAATGGGCCATGGAAGTCATGTGGTCCGACCAGTTTTCGGAGGATTCCCATAAACTCAAAAGCAGTCTCCGCTTTTGCCATTCAAACGATCTGAGAGACATGCTCGTCACGTCAAAACAACAGCAAACCTCCAAAGTGATTGACGGGGTCAACTTTGAATTTGTCCCGGCGAGCGAATACTGTTACACGGTTGGATACAACCTGGTGATGGGCAAGAAGGTCTTTCGCCCCGAACAGAATCCGTCGTAACTTACCGTTGACTATACCAGCGGAAGCCTTGGGATTCCTTGTAGGCGGGGCGGTGAAACCCGCCGGGTTTCTCCAGAATCAGGGCTTTGAAATCCCACAGCCCGAACCAGGCCGGATCGAGGACGTTGTGGTAGTGCAAGCCGGTCAGTTTGGCCAGCGTCTCCCCCAGCGCGTCCTTTAATTCCGCTTCAGTATACGCCCGCACGGCGAACGCCTTGCCCTCAGCGTCCTGCAGGCGCCGGATGGCATAGGCGGCGCCGGTGCACAGGACTTGCGTATCCCGTCGAATCGAGAGCAGTTGGGGCAGCGCACAGTATTGTTCCCGAAAGCCCAGCCATCTGGCCACGTGGCGCAGGTAGGTATATTGCACTTCGTATTCCGTATGCCCGGGAAGCCGCACGGGGTCCGGCCACCCTGAATCGATCCCGAACTCAATCAGCAACGCCCGCCCGCCCGGTTTGAGCACGCGCCAGAGTTCGTGAAGGAATTGAATGGCGCCGTAGTTGAAGATCGCTTCGTCGGGATAGGGGGTGTCCAGGTTCAAACGGAGTTTCTGAATCAGATCCAGGCTTTGCTGATGTTCAGGAGTCGCGCCCTTGCGAGTCTCCAGTTCTTCTTTGGATAAGTGGACCGGGGTCATATCCGCCAGGTTTTCGTTGTCGATGACCAGGTCCACGCTGGCCTCGGCTAGGGGCAACTGTTCCGCGTTGGCGTTCAGGACTTTGGCGTCCCACCCGGCTTGGCCGGCTAACGCGAACTGGGATTGCAGAAAGGCCCGGGTGAGATCCAGAAAGATGTATTCCACGCCGCGTCGTTCAACCCGTGAAAATTCCTTGGCCATTTCCTGGGACAGGTACCCCAGGCCCGCGCCGACCTCCACGACCCGCTGCGGTTTCGGACTCCACCAGCCCAACTGCCGGAGGGTTTTGGCGAGCAATTGGCCGTAGGAGAATCCGTGCAGTGCTTCGCAAGGTTCCCGGAGAAGATGCGAAACCGTGGTTTCCACGATTTCGAAATGGCCGTGATGACTTTGAATCCCTTTGTGGTGAAATTCCGTGAGGTGCTCTTCGCTTTCGACCGCCACGTTTTCATGCCATTGTTCGCGCACCTTCTGGAGGAGGAGGTCCCACTTCGCGTTGACGCTGTGCCCGCTTGGCGGCTCCGTTCCGAAATAACACAGCGAATAGCGGGGCAGGGACCACCGCTCCAGAAACCACCGGCCGGTTTCCTGGTCGGCACCGCAGACCCATTTACCGAATTGCTCGAGGAGCGCGCCGATCGACAGGCGGCCGTCCATGGCCCCGAGCAGGGAGGCGCCCATCCGGTTCAGCCGGACCAGGGGCAGATCTTCGTCAAGTGGGGCGACCCACCATTCATGCGCTTCATGTTGGTAGACCACGAGGTCCGGCATGCGCCAGGCTCGTTGTTGGAGTATCTCGCCTTCCAAGGCAAGGGGTTGCGGGGATGGGGCAGGAGAGGAGGTCATTCAATCAACTGAGTCGGCGGGGTTGGCATCAAAGACCATTCGATACATGCCCGCCCAGAACTCCAACCATGCATCGGCGGTTTCCCGAGCGCCCGCGGCGACTCGCTGCAGGTCATCCCCGGACCGGGATGTCTTGCGCACGGCCTCGATCAACCAATTGCCGTGGTGTTGTTCTTCAGCCAGGTGTAACGTGAAAAATTCCAACTCCCCGGGATGAAACTGCTCATATTGTTCGAGGCCCGGCACGAAGTATTCGAATTCGGACGCCGCGGTGGTTTCGACGGCCAAGGCCGCGCCCAGTGCGGTCAAATAACCGGAGTCAAGGCATAGCCGCCGCAAGGTGTCGAGGTAAGTCGTCACTTCGGGGATCGGAACCGTGCATTGGAGATCCTGCTGCTGCAGCCCGATGACAGACGCGAACCGCTCGAGTTGCCGGATGTGCACGCGGTCGGGTGACCCGCTGCCCAACTCCGAATACAGGGTTTTGGTCAACTCGATGCGCATTTCCATTTCGTGGACCGGGGTGTGGTATAACAGGCCTTCCAGGACCTTGACGAAATGGAAGCAAAAATAGTGGTACTGTTGGACAAAGGCCCGGAGTTGTTGAGGCCGGAGTTTTCGAGATCTGAAGGTTCTAAAAAATTCGTTGGTATTGACCGGGTGCGCCTGGAGTTCCAGCACAAGCGATTCGACGTCGGAGGGGATAGCTTGAACGAAGCTCATGCAACTCACACCGGGAACGGCCTCTCACCCATCATCACGATGACCGGATCCAGATTACACGATGCTCCCGGCCCGTCGCAAGGCAGTCGTTGTGGCAACGTTCGCAGGCTGTTCTTCGCTGTTGCCTTGTGTGTATGACCGGGCCACGGTCCAGAGTACCCTTGACATTGTAACAAAAAAGGTTACAGTCCAGAATGATTAAGAGCTTTCGGCATAGAGGTCTTGCTGGGTTGTTCGAACGTGGTCGCAGCCGCCATATCCAGCGAAGTTTACAGGCGCGCTGCTTACGACGGCTGGAAGTTTTGGACCAGGCCGAATCATTGGCCGACATAAACGTTCCGGGGTTTAATTTTCACAGTCTTCACGGAATGCCCGTGCGCTACAGTATCCACGTCAACGGTCCCTGGTGTATTACCTTCGCGTGGGAAGATGGTGAGGCGCTACGGGTCGACCTTGAGCAGTATCATTGAAGGAGCAGAAATGACTGAGTATCGCGTCAAACGACCGTTGCAACGTCCCGCAATTCATCCGGGAGAAGTTCTGCGTGAGGACGTACTGCCGGCGCTGGGTTTATCGGTCAGCGAGACAGCCAGAAGGCTCGGTGTTTCGCGTCAGCAATTGCATAGGATTTTGGCCTGCACTCACCCCATCACGGCAGAAATGGCGCTGAGGATCGGCAAACTGATCGGCAATGGTCCGGGGCTATGGCTGAGGATGCAACAGAATCATGATCTGTGGCGTTTGGAGCATGCCCTGAGAAGCGAATTGAAGAAAATAGAGACCACCGAGACGACGATTCGAGAGCATGCCGTTTCCTGATAGCACGCAACAATCCGCAATGAGAAACACCGGGACGCTCTGAACAGGTTAAAGGTGCGCTTGGAGTGGAAGGCGACATCATGAGTGACTCGGCTATATCTATCTTGTCAGTATCGACCCGGTTTCCCATGAGTTGATGTTCAGAGGGAGCGATTGATGGCACACGAAAACGACGATGATTTCTACAAGTTGACCTTTTCGCAGCGGGAAGGTAAAGCCTCGCTACCCGAGCTTATGCGCCTGGAGCATATCCCACAGAGGTTTAGGCAGTTGGCGTGGCGCGCTATAGAAAACGAAATTCGTAGTACTGCGAGCTATGATACTGATCGCTTAGATCCACGCGTAAGGATAGAGTATGAAGAAATTGGTGAAGATCCCTATTGGGCTTCGTATGGATTTGAATCTGTGAAGAATATTGGCTCTATTTTAGAGTCCTATGAGTTCGAGGTTCAGCATAAATTCCATGACGAAATAAATGAATATGGGCCAGAACAAGCATCTTCGTTTATCAAGAGAGTAATCACCCAAGGAGATTATCATGAGGTTTTGACATTGGTTGAATTTATCGTGCGCCATGACTGTTGTTCAGATAACCTGCGTAAGGAGTTGGTGGAAGCCTTTCAGGAAGCTCCTATAGCTTATATTGTTGACGATAAAAGCGGCATTCCCACCATATTGCCGCGGTTCAGTCGTGAATCTGGAGAAGCAACACAACAGGCCCTTGAGACACTCCGCCAAAACAGCATGGAAGGTTCAACAACGCACTTGCGCCAAGCGGCGGAACACATCAATGCACAGCAATACGGAGATTCTATTGCAGACAGCATCCACGCTGTTGAAGCTGTTGCCTGCAAAATCGATCACACGTCAAGCACACTCGGCCAAGCGCTAAAAGTTCTTGAAAAGAAAGGATTGCTTGCCAATAAACAGCTTAAAACCGCACTCGAAAAACTTTACGCCTATACCAACAGTGAAGAAGGCGCTCGTCATTCGTTGGTTTTTCAGGATGCACCCGATGTTGGACTGGAGGAAGCGGTTTTCATGTTCGGTGCGTGCGCTTCGTTCGCCGCTTATCTTGTGAATAAACACCGTCAGATGAAGCAACAGCAAAATACCGTTCAGAAGCCGTAGGTCGGGTTAGCCGAAGGCGTAACCCGACACCCGTAGCCTCACGTCGGATTACGCTACGCTAATCCGACCTACGGGAACTTGATAGCCTGCCCACCGTCTGCTACTCTCCTTCCGTTCATCGCTCCAGGCTGCCCCTTGTCGGGTCGCCTGTGAAATACAACAGCCTGATCGGTTCCCCCTGGGTCGCTCCCAGTCGGAGCCGATTGTTTGACCAACGGTAAATACGCAGGGAATCTTTCGCCTGGAGCGATGGGCCGGCCCGGCTATGTCCGGTCGGTCCGCTCATTCACTGAGCTCCACCTACAAGGAGGTTTTATGATTCGCTTCCTGTTTCTCGTATTCATGCTGTTCACTCTCATGGCTTGCGGTGGTGGTGGCGGTGGTGGCGGCGGCGGAAGTTTCCGACCGCCAGATCCAGGACCCGTAGATCCTCTCCCGTTTTCCCCGACGTTGACCACCCGAACCGGACCCTCTGCCGCAGACGTGACCGATTACCTCTACACGCACGCGAGCGGCGGGCCGTGGCGATCCGGGCCGGATTTCACATGGCGGCATGACCCCGGATTGGTTCGGTTTAAGGAGCCGCCCACCATCAGGATTGCCCGAACCGCGACGGATCACGAACGGGCGCTCGCGCAGTATGCTATCGGGCTGATTAACCGTGCCCTGCCGTACGAGAGTCACCTGAGAATTGGAGCCGATGCCCCTACCGGTATCGCCGGCCAGTGGGAAGCCGGTCTGCCGAACATCCCGGATGGGCAGATCGTCATCGAGTTTATCCCGGGGGCTCCCCAGGGCGGGAGGCCCGGTTCCGAAGCCATCTCGCATCAGGACATACAAACCGCATACGACACGAGCCAAGCTCGATGGGAAAAGACGAGCCTGCGGGCAGCCTCGGTCGAAATGGACCGGCGGGTCTTTGGGAATCGTCCCGATCACCAGACGATCTCGGTCCTGGTACATGAGACGCTCCATGCACTCGGCCTCCAGGGCCACGTGTCGGGCGAGGATTTCCCCGACTCGAACATGTACGACGCTTGGGCACCCATCACCGGGGGGCTGCCGGCGATCGATGCGGCCGGTCTCCAGGCCTTGTATCTGCGGCTGGACGAAAAGACGGATCCGGAGGATGTGTCGGTCGACAGCCTGGGGCCCTGGTCGCGGCAAACAGCCGCACTCTTGGGGCGCCAGGGGACCGTGACGTTCGGCGTGAACTATCAAAACGGCGTGAGCCAGCCCTGGACGGGCGGAACCACGCCAACCCTCGATCTTGCCAACAATGCCGTGCTACGGGGCACGGTGACCTGGGAGGGCGGCCTGGTAGGGTTTGGACCGGATCAAAGGTCCGTCGTCGGTGGCTCTACGGTATCGGTGAATCTTGGCACTCTCACCGGGACGGCCGAGTTTACCGACTTGCAATCGTGGACGCCCGGGACGACGCCGGGGACCCTGAGCCAAGGCACGATCTGGGGCGACGGGACGCTGGAGTATGATATCGCCATCAGCGGCAATTTCCTGCGGAGTACCGGCGGCGATGACGGCACCCTGAGCGGCACCTTCTACGGGCCGTCGCATGAAGGGGTCGCCGGATCCCTCCAACGGTCAGACCTCACGGCCGCGTTCGGGGCCAATCGGCAGTAATGCATTGCTTGCCCATCCAGCTGTTTATACTTCTCGTACGGATCGGTGAAATGCAGGTGCAAATTAAACCCGTCCCATGTCGTCGGCGATAGATGATCGAGCCCACATTGGGTGTGTAATGGGGTGCGTAGGTAGACGTCAGGTGAAACTTGGACTATACAGATCATTGCCTGAATGAGTTTATTCGATCAATTATATTGAGTTCTTGACGAAAAATCGTTATTATTGAGAAATGATCACATCATTTTCTGTAGAAAACTACCATTCCATACGAGAAGAAGTCGTTCTGGATCTGTGCATTCCGGGAACCGCTCCCGACCTGCCGCGCTTCCGACGTAGTGCGTCCAAACCGGACATCAGACTTCCTTCTGTCGTGGTGTTCATCGGACCCAACGGGTCGGGCAAGACAACATTGCTCAGGGCGCTGATCACTGCCGCCCAACTTGCCTCATCCGCGTTGCCTACAGATGCAAACAACCCGATCAAGTCCCTTAGGTCCCTCTCCCCCTTCTTTTCTCCGGAGACAAGGAGAGCACCGACACGATTTTGTATAGAACTTGAGGCGGATTGGCTGGCGACTGGCGAAGCCAGGCAACTGTTCCACTACGAGTTGGCTGTTGGACGCGATGATTCCGGCTTAAAGGACTATTCCTTCCATTACGAAGCGCTGTTTTACTTTCCCAAGGGGCGTCCCCGCCGTCTTTTCGAGCGAGGCGGTCCGGGGGAACCCATATACGTTTCCGGCGAGTTCGGGCTTAAGCCCAATGATGAACGCCTCAAGGCTGTTCGAGAGGATGCCTCAGTGGTCGCCACGCTCGCCCTGTTTAACGTGCCCCTGGCCATGCGAATCGCGGAAGACATGCGATTGGTCCTTTGGTCGAGCAATATCGTGTATGGCGGGAAATGGGAGCCTCCGACCAAAACGGTCATCCAATGGTTCGAGGAGAATTCCGAGCTAAAGACCTGGGCCGAGAAGCTTATCCAGTCCAGCGACCTGGGGATTCAAGGCTTTCATTTTGGATACAGCTTACTCGGGGAAAAGGTAGTGCTCTTCGATCATCACGGGCTTGACGAGTCAGTCCATGAGCATTGCGAATCCAGCGGGACGAAACGACTGTTTCATCTGCTACGGCAGATCTATTTCGCACTCAACAGGGGCATCCCCTTAGTCCTCGACGAGGTCGATGGTGATCTGCACGTGGATATTGCTGGTGAAGTTCTCGACTGGTTCCGCTCCCGAGAGACCAATCCCAATGACGCGCAACTCTTTGTTACCTCTCACAACGTCGGACTACTCGACGACCTGGAGAAAGAGGAGGTCTTCATCGTCGAGAAGGACCGCAACGGCGCGACCAAGGTACACGGTGCCCAAGACGTGCGCGGCCTCCGCCGTGACGCCCGTCTCTACCCCAAGTACCGGGCCGGGGTACTCGGCGGTCTCCCGAAAATCGGATGAGAGGCGATGCCCCGACGCAGGCTGGTCGAACCCAGGCGAGTCATCTTTATCGGGGTAGAAGGGAAGAACGATCGGGCCTTCGCGCAGTTCGTTCAATTTTGTTGCGACGGGGAAGGTCTGCACTTGAATTTGAAGGTCGCGACGGGAAGCGGCGGCGACTCCGTAACCGTCGTCAAGGAAGCCGCTCGCCACTTGACGAGACATCCCAGCAGAAGGGATATCAGTCACAGCCTGGTATTGCTGGACCGGGACCGTCATGCTCAAGACGTGCAGGCAGGACGTGACCCCCAAGCCGTAGCGTCCGAGGCTAAGTTAGAGATCATCTTTCAGAATCCGAACCTGGAAGGTTTACTGCTCAGGCTGCATCAAGGACATGAGCGTCGGGAAATCGCGGCAGGCGACTCCATGGCGGAACTTCGCAAGGTTTGGCCCAAATACCGCAAATCAGCGCTGACCGCGGATCAATTGAAAGGTCGGTTCACCGTATCCGACCTGCTGCGGGCAGCCCGGTATGATCAAGGGCTGCAAAGACTGCTTGACGTTCTCGGTCTTTGAGCACCGGATCAGCCATTCTTCAAACAGCAGATCCTTTCCTTCGGCTACGCTCAGGACAGGCAGGACAAGGTAGGACAGACACTTCGTTCAAGATGACAGAATAGGTGATTTGGCACCTATGATAGAATGAACGAGAACCTCTTTGTTCAGCGATCCGTTTGAAACATGGTGACTTCTTACGAATTTGACGTGCTTGTGATGGGGGCCGGGTTGGCGGGGCTGCGGGCGGCGCTGGCCGCGCATCAGACCGGGGCGACTGTCGCGGTGATCACCAAGGTCCATCCCGTTCGGAGCCATTCCAATGCCGCGCAGGGCGGTATCAACGCCGCTCGAACCGACCGTGGAGACAAATGGGAAGAGCATGCCTTTGAGACGGCCAAGGGCAGTGATTATCTGGCCGATCAGGACGCCGTGGAAATCCTGGCGCAGGAAGCCGGGCAGGACATTCTGTCCCTGGAACACATGGGCGTGATCTTCAACCGGAACGAGGACGGGCGGTTGGGCACCCGTCGCTTCGGCGGGCAGAAACGCGCCCGCACTTTTTTCGTTTCCGACTTTACCGGACAGGCCCTGCTGCACGTCCTGTATGAGCAGGTGATGAAAGCCGGCCTTCCGGTCTTTGAGGAATGGTTCGTGTTGTCGTTGGTCAAGGATGAGCATGGACACTGCGGCGGGGTCGTGGCTTTTGAAATACGAAGCGGGCGCATGGCGTTGTTCAAGGCCAAGGCCGTGATCATTGCCGCCGGTGGATTGGGGCGCGTGTTCGAGCCGAGCACCAACGCGCTAATCTGTACGGGCGACGGCATGGCGATTGCGTATCGGGGCGGAGCCCCGCTGATGGACATGGAGATGGTGCAATATCATCCCACGACTTTGCGGGGGAAAGGGCTGCTCCTGAGTGAGGCGGCGCGAGGGGAAGGCGCCCATTTGTTGAATGCCGAGGGGGAACGGTTCATGGAGCAGTATGCTCCGAACATGATGGAGCTGGCTTCTCGTGACGTCGTGTCTCGCGCCGAGCAAATCGAGATTAATGAAGGCCGGGGGATCAACGGCTGCGTGTTGCTCGATTGCCGGCATTTGGGCAAAAAAGTCATCCGGGAGCGCCTCAGCCAAATCCTTGAGGAGGCGAAATCGTTTGCCAATATCGACTTGACCGAAGAGCCGATTCCCGTGTGCCCGGGCATGCACTATATCATGGGTGGAGTGAAGACGGACGTCGAGGGCCGCTGCTGGGGTCCTGCAGGAGCATGGCAAGGCGTTCCCGGTCTGTTTGCGGCCGGAGAAGTCGCTTGCCTGAGTCTCCACGGCGGGAATCGGCTCGGAGCGAATTCCTTGCTGGATACGGTGGTGTTCGGACGCCGTGCGGGTCGCTACGCGGGAGAATATGCGAAAACCCGTCCGCATCCCCGTATAAGCGACGGCGTGGTGAAGGATGGGGAAAACGGCCTCAAAAGGGTCCTAGCCCGTCCTGAAACTGACGATACCGTCGCCCGTATCCGGCACGAGATGGGTCGCGCCATGACGGAGAACTTGGGCGTATTTCGGGATCGGGAAGGGATGGCGCATGCTCAACAGACAATCGCCGGTCTCCGGGAGCGGTGGAATCGCGTGGCCATTCGTGATAAAGGACAAGTGTTCAATACGGGTCTCGTGCGTGCGCTGGAACTCGACTTTATGCTGGACTGTGCCGAAACCATTGCGCTGGGCGGCCTGACGCGAACGGAAAGTCGCGGTGCGCATTTTCGAACGGATTGTCTCGATCGTGACGACGAACATTGGTTGAAACATATTCTGATTTATCATCATCCCGGCGGGCCGCCTCACCTCGACTTTCTGTCCGTTCGGATCACTCAATGGGAACCGCAAGTTCGCGTGTATTGAGTGCGGTTCATGCGGGAGGCACCCTTCGACTTCGCCCGTTCGCTTCGCTCAGGGCAAGCTCAGGACAGGCTCCGGCCGTCCCCTGCAACCATGATCGTAGGGACAACCCCCCGTGGTTGTCCATGAGACGCCATGCTGACCACGTTTCGCATTCGCCGCTTTAACCCGGAATCGGAATCGCCGCAATCCTATTTCCAGGACTACCCGTTGGCGACGGAACGGTCGGACACGGTCCTCGACGCATTGCTCAGGATCCGGGAAACCGTGGATGAATCGCTGACCCTGCGTTGTTCATGCCGGGGAGCCATCTGTGGGTCCTGCGGGATGCGCATCAATGGACATGCCGCCTTGGCGTGCAAGACCAAAGTGGCGTCCCTGGCCGCGCCGGGCGAGACGGTCCACGTGGAACCGATGAACAATATGCCGGTGATTAAGGACCTGGTCACGGACATGGCCGGGTTTTGGGAAAAGATCCGCCACGTTCAGCCCTGGCTCCAGCCCACGGGTCCGGAGCCTGAAGGCGAGTATCTGGCGTCCCCGGACGCGATGAATAATTTGACTGGCGTGATGGGTTGCATCATGTGCGGAGCTTGCGTGTCGGATTGCGCGGCCTTGGAAGTCAGTCCGAATTTTGTCGGACCCGCGGCGTTGGCCAAGGCGTACCGGTTCGTGGCAGACCCCAGGGATGGGAACAGTTCGTCACGGTTGAGAGAACTCAATAATCCGGGCGGCATGTGGGATTGCACACGGTGCATGGAGTGCATCGAAGTGTGTCCCAAAGGCGTGGGGGCCATGGACCGCATCATGACGCTTCGGGCCAGGGGCATTGAGCAGGGCGTGCCGGCCACCTCCGGCTCGCGTCATACCGAAGCGTTTGCGGATATTATCGAGCAGAAAGGGCGCCTTGATGAACCCATGTTGGCCGTTCGAACGTTCGGGCTTACCAATCTCCGGCAGATGTTCTCCTTTCTACCGATGATTCTTCGAGCATTGCCCCGGGGCAAACTTCCCAAATCCGGGCCCTTGCATCGCCCGATACCGGGGATTGATCGAATCCGACGATTGTTTCAACGAGCGAAGGAGCGACGATGAAATACGCGTTTTTCCCCGGGTGCGTGTCAAAGGGAGGCTGTCCCGAACTCTATCAGTCCGTGAAACAGGTGTACCCTCGGTTGGGGATTGAGTTGGAAGAAATGACCACGGCGTCGTGTACGGGCGCGGGGGTGGTGCAGGAAAAAGATTTGCGTTTGGGGGATATCCTGAATGCCCATACGTTGGCCATGGCCGAGGAGCAGGGACTTCCCATCATGACGATTTGCAGTACGTGTCAAGGGGTGATGAGTCAGGCGAATCACCGGCTGACGACGGATGCCGGCTATTTGGACGACGTCAACCGGGTTCTGGCCGAAGAGGGGCTCTCCTACCGCGGCACCACCACGGTGAAACATTTTGTCTGGATTCTCCTGGAAGACGTGGGGGAAGAAAAGCTCCGGCAAGCGGTGAAGAGGCCGTTGACGGGGTTGCGGGCGGCCCCGTTTTATGGGTGCTACATTCAACGGCCCAGTGCGGCGCTGGGGTTTGACGAACAGCCGGCAAGGGCCCAATCATTGGAAACGGTGATGGCCCTGCTGGGCGCCGAGGTGGTGGATTTCCCGGGCAAGACCCGATGCTGCGGCATGCCGTTGCTTACCATTAACGAACCCGGCTCGCTGAAGATGGTTGCCCATCATACATCCGATGCCAAAGAGCACGGAGCCGACGTGATGGTCACGCCGTGCCCCTTGTGTCATCTCAACCTCGACGGGCTTCAAACCAAGGCGGCCAAGCGCGAGCGCCGTGACATTGATCTGCCGATTTTACATTTGCCCCAGTTGCTCGGACTTGCCATGGGCCTGGAGCCGCGGGCACTCGGCCTCAAACGCAATCTGGTGCCTACGACATCGGTGTTGGAGAAACTCGGGGTGACGTAAGAACGGGAAGGTCGAGGATTACGAAACTTCTTTGGACACGGTCTTGAAGTAAGCCAGGAGGTCGCGCGCTGAAAGAATCCCCACGATCTTCCCGTTATCGCTCACGGCCAAGTGACGAATCCGTTTGTTGGCCATAAGATCTCTTGCATAGTGGGGCGAAAGCTTCTTCTCGACGGTCAGAATGGGACTGGACATGACGTGAACCACTGAAGTCTTTGCCACGTCATCATGTTCGGCCACGGCCCGGACCACGTCGGTCTCGGTCACAATGCCGGAGAAATCGTTTCCTTTCTTTACCAACAGCGACCCGATGCGCTGGTCGTGCATTTGTCCGGCAGCCTGTTTGACCGTCATGTCCTCGGTCACGACGCTCAGATCCCTGTTCATCAATTGTCCGATGGTCGCCATCGCGTCTCTTTTCAAGCACGAGAAAGGTATGAGGCTGAAAAACGATGGGGTGCATTCTAGGAAAAACAGGAAAGATATGCAAGAAACCTGCATTATTTGACAAACACTCACCTGAGCCATTCCGCTTGAATCACCGCCGCCGAATAGCCTTGTCGGCACCTTATGGTTTCCGCATGTTGGCATACGCCATTGCGTGAGCGGTCAACGAGGCTGCAAATGTCGCAAAGCTGAATTCTTGATTTGGCTCGGTGAATTTTCCTTTCAGGCCCCCCTTTTTATCTGACAAAATCAGACAAGTTCCATCATACAGGCGCTCCCGCATCAGTCGCTCACAAAACAGTTCGTAGCGTTTGGCGTATGACGTGGTCTTGAATTCGGGGAATACCTCGAAATGCGGCTCATCTACTTTAACCGGCGATGTCGATTTCGGCGTATCTTCCAAAAGCATTAACCACCCGAGCCACGGTTTTTGTGACGGCTTAAATTTGCCTTCTCTGTACGCGGTTAACAGGTCCGTTGAGTTACCAAGGGCTTCTTCTACGCGATTGTTGAAATTGTTACCAAAAGATGGTCCGATATGGGCTTTGAATTCAATGGATGCTAGAAGCCGGTCGTCCACGACCACCAGTAAATCCCAATTTTTTGTCGGCCTGAAATAGCCAGGCAAAGTAGTTGTTCTAGTATGGATCGTGGAATCCGGCAATCCTACCTCTGACAGCAACTCAGTCAAAAGCTTTATGAACCCGTCAAGATGTTTGCCGCCAGTGACGGCACTTCTGTTGCCGGCATCCTTTTTCCCTGTGGACCCCCCTTGCTTTTTGCGCTGATGACTTCTTGCCTTCCAAAAATATTGAATGGCTTTCGCCAGCCGGTCTTGCATAACCTATTTCTTTTTCATTTGCATTTTGATTTCGGCGTAAGAGAACAATGAACCCGTTACGTGGCGAATCCGTTTCTCCGCGAGTTCACAATAAGAGCGGTCGATTTCCACGCCGATGGAGTTGCGTCCCCACTTAGCCGCGGCGACCGTGGTGGTCCCCGTTCCCATGAACGGATCCAATATCGTGTCCCCTACGAAGGAGAACATACGGACCAAACGTGCCGCTAGTTCTTCGGGATAGGGGGCGGGGTGCATTCGGGTCGATGCGCCGGTAAGGCCGGACCAAATGGGTTGAAACCATCGTTTGTGGTTTTCATCAGATATAACGGACAGTAGCCGCATTGAGACTGTCGGGTTCCGGTAGCCACCCGGTTTGCGTTGCATCAGGACGAACTCAATGTCGTTCTTGATGACGGCATTGGGTTCATAAGGTTTTCCTAAGAATCCGGCACCATTTCCCGATACCTCAAACACGGCATTGGCAATCTTGTGCCAGATGATTGGTGCCAGGTTGTCATAGCCAAGTTTTCTACAGTGGTCTTGAATAGAGGAATGAAGCGGAACGACCGTGTGTCTCCCGTCATTTTTTCTTCGTGCCAGACAGACGTCGCCGACCACGCAAATCAGGCGCCCTCCCGGGACCAACACGCGATGACAATGCGCCCAGACTTTATCGAGTTCACGGAGAAATTTTTCATAGTTTTTGATGTCCCCAAGCTGGCTAGGGTGGTCTTTGTATTTTTTTAAGATCCAGTACGGCGGGGAAGTGACCACCAAATGAATGGATTCATCTTCAAGAAACGTCAGTTCACGCGCATCTCCTTGGACTAATCGGTGTGATGTCGGGATTTGCTGGACTGCCACTTCTATCTGTTTGAGGAGCCGTTTGTCCTTTGCGATACGGGGGATATCGGTTTGCGGGTCTTTCAGTTCGGCGACCGAACCAGGCAAATAGCGATCATAATCAAAGACATCTAGCGTTGCCATGGCGATTAAGTCATTGATGTGTCCTGAATGGTGGAAGGCTCTTGCTTTTCATACACGACATGAATTTGTCTGGCTGGGATTGCAATTTTCAGTTACGCAGTATAAGCCCTTTCAAATAGTCTGACAATCAATGATGTCAATTCTCCCACCTTCACAGCGGTTTTCTCTCTTGCAAGGGTTTGTCTTGTGCGTTAGCCTGATCAGGCAAGACAAGTAATAGTAAAACTTGGAGTTCCATCCCATGACTCAATCCATGATGAATCTCGAACGAATCGTTAGTGGCATGCAGGAGCCGGTGAAGCGGTTTGTTGAGCGCGTGCAGACGCTCGGCGGGGCAAACTGTTTGGCGGTGATCGGGGTGGGCGCCATTGCCACGTCCGGCTTTGATCCGGCGCGGCATACCGCGCGTAGCGTCCTGGTTCTGGAAACGGTTGATCTGGCCATGCTCCGGGAACTGGCCAAGGACGGGGTCAAACTCGGGAAAGCCAAGATCGCCGCGCCCTTGATCATGACGCCCGTGTACATTGCCGGGTCCCTGGATACTTTTCCGTTGGAATTTTTGGAGATTCAGCAATGCCACGTGTGTTTCGTCGGCACCGACTATTTTGCGGATCTGTCGTTTGAGGAACGCCACGTTCGGCTGCAATGTGAGCGCGAACTGAAAACCATCCTGATCGGCATGCGGCAGGGCCTCCTGGCGGCTGCGGGTCGTGAAAAACTGTTTGGGGTCATGGAAGGCGATATTGCCGAGCGGCTGATCCGCACGCTCCGCGGGCTACTGTGGCTTCATGGACAACACGACTACCTGTCGGCGATTGAAATCGTCGGCCGGATCGAGCAGGAAACAGATCGATCCCTTCCCGGCATTCGCGCGGCGCTGCAAGAAAACCACCAGCATGACTGGAAGGATTTTACACGGCTCTATGATGAAATCGACGGGTTAAAGACCGTGGCCGATCGCTGGTAACGACCATGGACGTGAGATCCGGGTTAGCCGTCGCGGTTTTGCTGTTCCTGCCCGCCTTGAGCTGGGGCGAGGTGTCCGTGCCGGACCCCGGCACCTACGTCGTGGACAGCGCCGGTATCATCGACCCCGGAACCGAACGGCAGTTGGAAGGCTGGCTTCGCGAACTCGAACAGAAAACCACGGCGCAGGTGAAAGTGTTGACCGTGGAGTCGACTCAAGGCGAACCGTTTTTCAGTTTTGTGCAGCGGCACGCCGAAGCCTGGAAACTTGGCAGGAAGGGTCAGGACAACGGCGCCTTGATCGCGCTGGCCCTCAAAGAGCGAAAGGTGCGAATCCATACGGGGTATGGATTGGAGGGTGCGCTGCCCGACTCGTGGGCAGGCTCGGCTTCCCGCGCGGTCGCCTCGCAATTCTTCAAACAGGCCCAATATTCGCAGGGCCTTTTCCAATTGGCGGTCGTCACGGCCAACCAGGTCGCGGACGCCCAACGGGTCAAGCTCACCGGCATTCCCCAGCACCGGTATCGGCCGGGCCGGGGTGGCGGCGGGTCGGCTCTGGGATCGTTGCTCGTCCCGTTGTTTTTCCTGTTCATGTTGTTCTCCAACATGCGTCGCCGTCGCCGGCATTATTCCATGTGGGGCGGCGGGGGATTCGCAGGCGGCATGTTGCTGGGCAGCGCCTTGGGCGGCGTGACGGGGAGAAGCCCGTGGGGCGTGTCAACCGGCGGTTTTGGCGGTGGATTCGGTGGCGGCTTTGGCGGATCGTTCGGCGGGGGCGGCGGCTTCGGCGGTGGCGGGGGCGGTGCGGGTTGGTAGCGAGGCGGTTGCATACGTCGAATACGGCATACGTAACGGAGGGAACATCATGAGCGCTGGACGCATCTTACTCATGGTTTTCGGAGGATTACTCATCCTGATTCTGATGCTTGGTGGCTGCGTCTATTCCGGCTATAACCAGGTTATTGAAATGGATGAGGCGGTGAAGAGTCAGTGGGCACAGGTCGAAAATCAATTGCAGCGGCGGTTTGAATTGATTCCCAATCTGGTCAATACCGTCAAAGGGGTGGCGAGCCAGGAAGAGAAGATTTATCTGGGCGTCGCAAATGCACGCAAAGCCTATTTTCAGGCGCAATCGGTCAATGACAAGGCCCGTGCGGCGAGCGGTTTCGAGTCGGCGCTGTCGCGGCTGTTGGTCCTGCGGGAAACCTACCCTCAACTCAAATCCGATCAATCGTTTTTGAAGCTCCAGGACCAACTGGAAGGGACGGAGAATCGATTGGCGGTTGAACGCAAACGGTATAACGACAGCGTGCGGGTCCTGAACACATTTATCCGGAAATTGCTGGGACGATTGTATGCGGGGTTAGCCGGTGTGGAACAAGCCGAATACTTCGAAATAGGAGAAGAGGCCCGAGCCACTCCCAAGGTGGAGTTTTAGTCACTCCCCCCTTGAGGGGGAGTCGGGGAGCCAAGAGCCTGCCCTGAGCTTGTCGAAGGGGCACGGCCCGCAGGCGAACCGGTGGGGGGAGACGCCGGGTTATTCTGTTCTTTGATCCATGGGCACATAGTCGATGTATGAGGGGCCGGTATACAATTGTCGAGGTCTGCCGATCTTGAGGCGAGGTTCCTGCATCATCTCCCGCCAATGGGCGATCCAGCCCGGTAACCGGCCGATCGCAAACGCGACCGTGAACATGTTCACGGGAAATCCGATCGCCTTGTAAATCATCCCGCTGTAAAAATCGACGTTGGGATACAATTTATTCGAGACGAAAAAGTCGTCCTTGAGCGCCGCGTCCTCCAGGTTTTTGGCGACGTCCAGCAATGGATCATGAATGCCGAGAACTTCCAGGACTTGCTCGCAGGTCCGCTTTAAAATCCTGGCCCGGGGGTCGTAGTGTTTGTAGACGCGATGGCCGAATCCTGCCAGGCGAAAGGGATGGGTGCGGTCCTTGGCCAGTTCGATATATTTCCGCACGTTGTCGCCGTCGGCATGGATGGTTTCGAGCATCTCCATCACCTGTTGATTCGCGCCGCCGTGTCGCGGACCCCACAACGCATAGATGCCCGCGGACACGGACGCAAAGAGATTCGCGTGCGACGAACCGACGAGACGCACCGTGGACGTCGAGCAATTTTGTTCGTGATCGGCGTGGAGGATGAACAACAGGCTCAAGGCCTTGCTCGCAACGGCATTCACCGCGTATGGCTCGGAAGGTACCGAGAACATCATGCGGAGAAAATTGGAGCAATAGTCCAGCGCGTTATCGGGATAGACAAAGGGCTGTCCGATGGATTTCTTGTAGGAATAGGCTGCGATGGCCGGGATTTTGGCAAGGAGACGATGAGTGGATATTTCGACCTGTTGAGGGTCGGTTGGGTCGTGGCTGTCCTGGTAAAACGTCGAAAGCGCGCCGATCACGGCCGACAGGATGGCCATGGGGTGAGCGTCCTTGGGAAACCCGTCGTAAAAACGTTTCACGTCTTCGTGCAGGAGCGTGTGGCGGGTGATGGCGTTTGTAAATCGCTGATACTCGTGTTGGGTGGGCAGATTACCGTAAATCAGGAGGTAGGCGGTCTCCAAAAAATTCGAGTGTTCGGCCAGTTGCTCAATGGGAATGCCGCGGTATCGAAGAATTCCTTGGTCCCCTTTGACAAACGTGATCCCGCTGGAACAGGAGGCGGTATTCACGTACCCGGGGTCAAAGGTGGTGAGTCCCGTTCGGGCGCGTAGCGTTGTGACGTCAAGGACCCGTTCACCTTCGGCTCCGGTAACAACGGGGAGTGCCGTGGTTTGGTCGTCAACGTGGAGCGTGGAAAGTTGTTTCATCCGAGAACCTCCTTGAGAACACGCAATGACTTGGCAGGGGGCCCTATTCTATTCTACCGGAAGCGTTTCCGGAGATGAGTATTGAACGGGGTCAAGGGGTTGCCGCCGAGGTAAAAACCTTGGTAGGTAACGTCTTGGCAATGGTTGAACGCTCTTCTCTCGCACGATGATGCCTGACTACCTGATTACGTGGATTCACCTCGCCGCGGCTATCGCTCTCATCGGCGGATTGATATTTTCCCAATTCGTGCTGGCGCCGGCGGCAAGGGACACGGCAACCGATTCACGGTCTCGGGAAGTCGTTCGCCGGGCAGGCCGTCGCTTTCGAACCGTCGCGTGGGTCAGTCTTATTATTCTGATCCTGACCGGCGCGTATCAGATGTTGAATGAAAGCGGCTCCGCCCGGATCGAAACTGCCTGGGGCGTGGTCTTGATGCTGAAGCTGTTCCTGTTCGCCATCGCCTTCGGGCTCCTCCTCATTCACGACTTCATTATCGATCCCTATGCCCCGTCGTCTCAGGATACCTCACCATCGGCCTCCTCACCAACCGTCCCGGCCCGCGCCGATACCCTGCAAAAAGCCGCCATCGTGATGACCCTGGCCGTCCTGCTCGTGGCTTCGTATCTGGCGAAGATCTAGGGCCGGGTTTGACAAGTTCTTAAGTCGCATCCCCGTGAACGTTCCCGACGCGGCGAATTTCGCCGCTCCTGATACGGGCAACGTACCCTTCGATCTCGCGTTTGACTTGAGGCCCCAGAATATACAAGGTGATCACGTTGGGGATGGCCATGGCGAAAAACATCGAATCGGCGAATTCGATCGTCGCCTTCATGGAGACGACGGCGCCCGTCGACAAGAGCAGGCAGTAGACAATCTTGTACCCGAGTTCGGCCCGGTACGATTCACCCGCGAGAAAGGTCCAACATTTGACGCTGTAATAGGACCAGGTCAGCATCGTCGTATAGGCAAAGAGGACGACGGCGATTGCAAGGATTTTCGGAAACCACGGAAAGACGGAAGCATAGGCCGCCGACGTAATCTCAATCCCCGAAAGCCCCTGAATCTTGTAGGCCCCGGTGACGATCACAATGAGCGCGGTCATCGTACTGACCACAATCGTGTCGATAAACGGCTCGAGCAAGGCCACGAGTCCTTCGCTCGACGGTTCTCTCGTCTTCACGGCTGAATGCGCAATGGCGGCGGATCCGATACCAGCCTCGTTGGAATACGCGGCTCGTTGGAGGCCGATGATCATGGCGCCGATGACGCCGCCGCTCACCCCTTCCGGTGCGAAGGCTTCGACAAAGATGCTGACAAACGCTGCCGGCACCTGTTCGAGGTGCAGACAGAGGATAATGAAGCCGGCCGCCAGATAGACAAATGCCATCAGAGGAACGAGGGTCTGGGCGACCAGTCCGATCTTGCGGACGCCGGCGATGATCACAAGCCCGACCGCGAACGCGATGACAATTCCGAACGCAAGGCCGTCCTGAAAGCCCGTGGCCTCGGAAAATTGGACAAAGGCCTGGTTGACCTGGAAGAGCGTAATACTGCCCCCGATGCCGAAAACGGCAAAGAGGAAGGCCAGGAAGACCCCAAGTCGCGCAAACCCGCGCTCCGCGAGCCCTTTATGAATGTAATACATTGGGCCTCCTGAGACGGTGCCGTCGGCATTGATCCGGCGATAGGCGACGCCGAGCGTGCATTCCACCATCTTTGTCGCCATTCCGAGGAGGCCTGCCAGGATCATCCAGAACATGGCGCCGGGACCGCCGATCGAAATGGCCACGGCGACTCCCGCGATGTTTCCGATGCCGACCGTTCCGGAGAGAGCGGCGCTTAACGCCTGGAAATGGGTGAGGTCGCCGGGTTCGTCGTCACGCGTGTACTGGCCGCGCACGATTCTCAGCGCCAAACCGAAGTAGCGGATATTCGGAAAGCGGAAATACAGTGAGAACATGAGGCCCGCCGTGATCAACCAAAAGGCGATCACCGGAACGTTAAGACCGGCGATATTGAGCGAAAAAAATATGACGTCGGAGATGACGCCCGTAATCGGCGAGATCGCTTCGTCGATTTGTTGGTCAAGGTTCATGGGAGGAATCAGGCCATTGGGTAGTCGGCGATGCCAGCGACAAACACTGTCCGCTCATCGCTCTCGCGGTTTGAGGAACCCTCGGGCAGACTAAAACGGCGTCTCTCCGTTACGCAATTTGGCGAGGGCTTGTTTGACGAATTCGGCGTCCTGGCTGCCGGGATCCAGGTTCTTGTACGCGGTGGCCCAAAATTCTTCGGTTTCCCGGTATCGCTTCAAATACCAGAGGGCCAATCCTTTATACCAATTCACCCCGGGTTCGTTGGGACGATCCACCAACACGCGGTCGAAATGCTCGAGCGCGGCTTTAAAGAGTTTGGGGTCGTCGAATTTCCGTTCTTCGATCATGATGACGCCCAGGTTGTAATGCGCTTCATGATTGCGAGGGTCCAGTTCCAGGACCTTCTCGTAAGCGTTTTTCGCGCCGTCCATACGTTGCAGGACCATGTAAGAGCGGCCGGCCATCATCTGGCCTTGCACGTCATCGGGGTTTTCTTTGAGTCTGGCTTCCAAGCGCGCGACCATTTCCCGCGGATCGGGTATTTGACCTGTACGTTCGGTTTGGATGCCCACGAGCCGGTTGATGGTACGCCATTGCAGAAAACCGTAGGTCCCGACCGACAATATGACTACGACCAGGCTGACTGCGATCGCCGGTCCCCAGGCACTCCCTGGTTGCCCTGCCTGTTCGGTGGCCGACGACGACCGGCCGGTGGCGGCAAGGGCTTCGAGTCGATCCAGGACACCCAGCAGTCGCTGCTCGTCCGTGGCTTTCAAGCGTTCGTAATCCTCCTGTTCCAACCGGCCTTGCGCCAATTCGACGTCGAGTTCCTGAAGTGACTGGAGGAGGACCTCGCGTTCGACGGAAAGATCGACCCGCTCCTGATCTTCCTCGGCTTCCCGGTTAATCAACTCAGGCGCCGTAGGGTCTTTCCGCCAAAAGGGAGAAGAAATCGCGGCAATGACCCCTGCGAGGATCGTGAGACAGACAAAGTAGAAAATGGTCGACATGCAATGTTTCCGAGAAACGTGTGGCGCGTGGAATGGCTAACGGGAATTCATTGTGGTGAAAGGCTGGCCTTCAAAAATATTGAATCTTTTTGAAATTGTGTATATATATGCACATGGAAACAAAAACCGAGAAGATCAAACACAGGCTGGAACAGGACGGGTGGTCTTTGACGCGCCATGGCTCCGGGCATGACATTTACCGGCATCCTCACATCAAGGGCATTATTACCTTGCCCAGACACAAGACGGTATCGCCGGGCGTTGCCCGTTCCATTGCCAGGAAAGCGGGGTGGCCTGAATAACCACCCTGAAAGGAGAACGGCATCATGAGGTATCCCGCAGTAATCGATGGCAAAAAAGGCGCTTATGGCGTGACGTTTCCCGACCTGCCCGGCATCGTCGCCATGGGAAAAACGCTTGACGAAGCCCTGGTAAACGCCGAGGAAGCGTTGCGCGATTATGTAGTCGAGACCGAGAAGGACGGAGAGACGATCACGCCGCCCAGTGTGCTCGAACGGGTGAAAACCCCTGCAGGGTGTCTGCTGGTGTCCGTTCCATTGCTCCGTCTCTCGGGTCGGAGCGTGCGCGCCAATATGCTGCTGGATGAGGGCGTGGCCGCCTTCATCGCCAGCGAGGCGCAAAGGCGTGGTATGACCCGAACAGCCTACGTGGAATGGATGACCCGGCGCATCGCGCAAATGGGCGGATAGAAACCGCACGCGGGAAGCCTCACTCGCTGTCGGATTTGGTAGTTTCATCTTGCATACTGGGCCATATGTTCCTTTAATTTTTTAGTCATACGAGGCCAACTATAAGCTCCGTGGGACTTCCAACTGTCTGAATCCTTTATTAATTTAAGCTCCTTTTCTTCAAGAACTTCATCATGCGGGTATATATAGCATTCCCCTTTTTCTCTAAAGGCAATGTAAATATTTTTGTTGATGTATTTTTTCATAAACGTCAGTCGTCCCTTGAGTTGAACTTTCAGAAACGTGTTACCATCAATGTGACAGGCGATAAAATCAGCCCCTTCCCAATCGTCGCTTAGGCGTATGCAGTTATAACCATAGTCGGCTAACACTGCTGCTACCTTTTGGAAATTAAAATTCTCCTTTTGCCGAGGCTTTAAATCCTTAGAATTTATACGCTTAAACATACGATTTCCTTCCTGCTGACGTGACTTCGGATAAGCACCGGCTTGCCGGGAGTTTATTCCCATCTATCCTGGTGCAATTCCCGCTCAATTCGGCGCCGGGAGGTTTCATCGAGCGTGGGAGGTGGCTGAGGTTCGGGGGTGCGCGTCACCCATCCCTTGACTTCTCTCCAGAGCAGGACTCCGCCGCCGAACAGCAATAGGAACGGCGCCAACCAGATCAGCCAATTGATCCCCTGTTTCGGGGGCTCCATCATGATGTAATCGCCATAACGGCTGTGAAAGTACGCCCGGATTTCCTCGGTGGATTGGCCTTGCACCACGCGTTCTCGGATGGCGTCACGCATCTGATGGGCCAGGGGCGCGCCCGATTCCCAAATGTTCTCGGTCTGGCACACGGTGCATCGAAGCGTCTTGGCGATCTCGCGCACCTTTTGATCGATCTCCGTTTCATCCACGACTTTGGCCAGGCCGTCGGTGGAGGAGACAAGACACAGAAGGATCAGAATTGGGGAAAAACGGAACATTCAGGTGGCCTGCCCTGAGCGGAGCGAACGGGTGTCCGCCCTTTGCAATAAAGGTGTCAGAACGTTTTTCGTCAGATTGGTATACACGTTGTCCACGATCGGGCCGATCCATTTGTGGCGGATGATACCCTGCTTGTCGATGACGAACGTTTCCGGCACGCCGTAGACGCCGAAATCGATAGCTAACGCGCCTTTGACGTCTTGCATGTGCGGGAAACTCGACCCGTAGCGTTGCAAATACGCGCGTGCCTTGGGGATCTCATCCTGGTAGTTGATCCCCAGCATCACGAATTCGGGATGATCTTTAAACTCGTCGTACAGTCTCAGCAGGTTCTCGTGCTCGACCTTGCATTCCTGACACCAGGAGGCCCAGAAGTTCACGACGATGACCTTGCCTTTGTATTGTTCGGAGGACAACGGTTCGCCGGATTCCACGTTGGGACCTTCGAACACGGGGGCGCGGGTGTCCACCAGGACCGGTGGAATATGCCGCGGGTCGCCCCACAGTCCCTGGTAAAACAACGAAAGCAGGGCCAGGAGCACGACGAGAATGGTGATCTGCGTGGTACGAGTCATGACGAAATCAAACCATTCCTCTCCCTATTCATCACGTTTTCGTGGCCGGAAGATGTTGAGCAAGACCCCGAGCCCCATGATGCCGCCGCCACCCCACACCCACAGGATCAGGGGATTGATCACGCCCCGGGCGACCGCCACGCCGTCTGCGGAGACGTCCGGCATGGTGAGAAATATATGCCCCATGTTTTTTGCGTAAATCGCGGATTCGGTCGTCGGGGTCTGTGAAGCATCGTACACGCGCTTCTGAGGACGTAATTTGGTCAGCAGCGTGTCGCCTTCATACACTTCAAACACGCCTTCCTGCGCGCTCCAGTTTTTCCCTCGTACGTCGTGAATCCGTTCGAGTTTCACCCGGTAGTCGTCGATGACGAACTCATCCCCGACGCGGAGCGAGACAACCTTTTCGGTTTGATACACGGTCGAGGCAATAATGCCGATGACCAGGACCAGCACGCCGACGTGCGTCACGAGGCCAGAGTAGCGGCGTTGATTGGAGGTGAAAGCCGACAGAAAACCCTTCAGCAGGTTGATGGACTCCCTGCGGGCGTACAGCGAGGAAATTTTGCCGACGTCGATAAAAATGGCTGCGCCCGAAAAACCCACGACGAATGCGCCGGTCAAGGCAAAGAAACTGCGGATACCGAGGGCGAACAACACGACGGTGGCGAGCACTCCCACCACGACCGGGATCAGAAAGTTTTTCTGCAAACTGGCCCGGGAGGCCTTGCGCCAGGGAATATAGGGGCCGACCCCCATCAAAAACAGGAGCCCGAGCGCGGTCGGCATGAACACCGCGTTGTAATACGGCGGGCCCACCGTGACCTTTGCTCCTTGCCAGGTTTCGATCATGAGCGGGTACAGGGTGCCCAGAAAGACGGTGGCCGCCGCCACCAGGAAGAACAGGTTATTGAAGAGAAACACCGACTCCCGTGAAACCATGGAATCCATTTCGATCTGACTTTTCAATTTGTTGGCTCTCAGCATCAGGGACCCGAAGGCTATGCCGATGATCATGGTCACGAAAATCAGGATGTACAACCCCCGTTCCGGGTCTGTGGCAAACGTATGCACCGACGTCAGGACGCCGCTTCGCACCAGGAACGTGCCGATCAGCGAAAGCGAAAACGTGACGATGATGAGGAACAGGTTCCAGACCTTGAACATCTTCCGCTTTTCCTGAACCATCACGGAATGCAGGAAGGCGGTCCCGACCAGCCACGGCATAAACGAGGCGTTCTCCACCGGGTCCCATCCCCAGTAGCCGCCCCAGCCCAATTCGTAATAGGCCCAGTAGCCGCCCAGGAGAATCCCCGTGGTCAGGCACACCCACGCGAAGATCGTCCACCGTTGGGTCACCTTGATCCATTCCTCGCCCAGCCGGCCGGAGAGCAAGGCCGCCATGGCAAAGGAAAAGGGAATCGAAAACCCCACGTAGCCCATGTACAGCATCGGCGGGTGCATGACCATGGCCGGGTCCTGGAGCAACGGGTTCAGATCCTTGCCGTCCGGTGGGGCGGGGATCAGCCGGTCGAAGGGGCTCGAGAGAAAGAGAATCAGGAGCAGGAATCCCAGGATGACGAGGCATTCCATGCCGATGAGGTACGGCATGATGGCCGGCTGGGTTCGCCAATGGAGCCACACGGCAATCGTGCTGAACGCGGACAGGATAAAGACCCACAGCAGCAGGGAGCCTTCATGGCCGCCCCAGACGGCCGCGATGGTGTAAAACAAGGGGAGTTGTGAATTTGAAGTGGTGGCGACGTAGTGGACGGAAAAGTCGCGAGCCAGAAACGAATAGATCAACGCGGCCATGCCCACGGACAGCAGAATGAAAATGAGCGTCAGGGCCATGCGCCCGGCGCGGACCCAGTCCGCATCGCGCGTCCGGAGCGCCAGACCGGACGACACGATCCCGAACACCGAGAGCACCAACGCGATAACAACGGAAAAATGTCCGATTTCGATGATCACGGGATTTTTTTACAGGGGTCGCGGCAGCTTCATTCCACCAACGATTTCATGAAATCCTTGCGGGGCAGTTCCACGCCCGCGCGTTTCAATTCAATGGGCATATAGTCTTCGGAATGTTTGGCCATGATCAGGTTTGATTCGAATCGATGTTCGCCGGACCAATACCCCTCGACCACGGCACCCTGGCCTTCTTTAAACAGGTCAGGCGGGATGCCTTCGAAGGTGACGGGAATCGTCGCCTCCCCATCGGTCAACTGGAAGATCAGCCCCAGTCGATCGGGATACGTTTCCAGGCTCCCTTCGACGACCATGCCGCCCACGCGCACCTTTTTCTGATAGTAGTCGGTGGAAAAGGCCTTCACTTCGGAGGGGGTAAAAAAGTATACCACGTTCTCCCCGAAGTTCCCCAGGGCAAGGTAGCCCAAGGCTCCGCCCACCAACAGGAGGCTGACCACCATACCGACTTTTTTCTTTCCCATTGCGTTCGTCACTCTTCCTCATACAGTTTGGAGGCTTTGATTTCGTCATACAAGAAGTAGACTCGCCGGCTCATGGCGAACAGCAACAGCGCCAACGGCAGGAGACCCAGGAGATAGGCGCCGGCGATAAATCCATAGTTCGGCACGATCCCGATATCGCGGGCCTCGAAGACCTGCGTGGCCGCGTTCCACCTCCCGATCAGGATCAGGATCTTTAGTTCCCGCAGGTTATCCGGTGGCGGGCCTTCATACTGCACCTGAAGCGAGGCGCTTTCCCCAAGCAGGGCGAACGTGGCTTTTCCGGCTCCGCGGGTTTCAAGCGTGCCGCCTTGCACCATGCCCAGGACCCGGATATCACCCGCGGGAGCTTCCTGCTTGACCTGTCGAGGAGCGAGACTCGCCAGGTTGTCCCGATAGTGGTTATAGGTGAGCATGATGAACGCGATCGCGATAATGCACACGCCGCCCCATCGGATGTACAAATTCCTCATGAATCGGATTTCGACAGGTGAAATTGGCTCAAGAGGCGTCCTTTTTTCGCGTGAAGCAAGCGATCGAGATAGAGCAACTGCGTGCGGACCATCAACATGTACGAAAACAGCAAGGACATGCCGACGCTCATGAACAACAGGGGAACCAGGAGGCCCGAAGAAATACTCACTCCACGCATGGAAATGGATTGCGGCTGGTGCAGGGTTCGCCACCATTCCACGGAAAAATGAATGATCGGCAGATCCACGAATCCGACGATGGCCAGGATGGCGCCATAACGGGCTTCCTTTTCGGGGTCGTCCACAAAAGTTCGCAGCATGAGATAACCGATCAAAATCAACAAGAGCACCGTAAAAGAAGTCAGGCGGGCGTCCCACGTCCACCATGTGTCCCACGTAGGCTTGCCCCAAATCATGCCGGTCCCCAGCGCCAGCGCGGTAAATACGGCGCTGAGTGTGGCCACGGCCTGGCACATGTTGTCTACAATCGGGTCGCGTTTCCACAAGTACCAGAGGCTGCCCACCGCCAATACGGTATACCCGAGCAGGGATGTATGGGCGAGGGGCACATGGATGTACATGATCCGCACCACTTCGCCCTGGTAGTAATCCGGGGGCGACCCGATCAGGCCGAGGTAAAGCCCGACCATGAGGCAGAGGGCGGCTCCGCCTCCGAACCAGCCTTGAAACCGTTGGACTTTGCGGATAACCCGATGAATCGTCATCGTGGCTCAGGAATCCATCACAAATTCAAACATCCAAAACGAGACAACCGTAAAGACCACGTCGTACACTGCCAGGAGTTCCAGCCACTGTTCGTACAGGGCCAACGGATCTCCGTTGAGGGCGCCTTTGGTGGCTTCGACCGCAGCGATCATGACGGGGACCACCAGGGGGAGGAGGAGGATCGGGAGCATGACTTCACGCGCCCGAATTTGCACCGTCAGAGCCGAAAAGAGCGTTCCTATGGCGGAAAGTCCCACAGTTGCCAAGAAAAATACTAACAGAAGGAGCGAAATCTCTTCAACGATCTCCAAATTGAAAAGGATCACAAACATCGGAAATAAAAGGATTTCCACCACGAACATGAACGCGAAATTCGCCGCGACCTTTCCGAGGTAGATCGCCCCCTTGGCCTCCGGCACCATCTGCAAGGCCTCCAGACAATCATTCTGCAGTTCCGTGGAAAACGACTTACCCAACCCGATGATTCCGGTAAAGGCAAAGGCGACCCACATGATCCCCGCAATGACTTCGCGCGCGGCTTGCTGGTCCATGGAAAAGCTGAAGCTGAAAATCAGGATGACGATGAGGGCAAAGAACACCATGGAGGAGATCGTCTCCCGGCTTCGCAGCTCGGTGACGAAATCCTTCCATACGATCCAGCGGATGACGTTAAACGAGGTCATCTGACTTCAACTCCTCGATAGCCGTTTCCTGTAGCGCCCCATGCCGCAGGATGCCGGCCCGGCTGGCAATCGGACGCGTTTTGTCGTAATCGTGCGTGGACAGAAGCACGGTGCCGTTGTCCGAGAGGCGTTCCCGGACGTATTCCCGCAGGATTTCGGTCCCGGCCGTATCCAGCGCGGTAAAGGGCTCGTCCAACAATAGGATTTTGGGTTTCGCCAACATGGCTTTGGCCAGTGCCAACCGTTTCTTCATGCCGGCGGAATAGTGCCGGACCTTCATGTCGGCAAAGGCACCGATGGCCACGCGGTCCAACGCCAGCTTCACGTCGCGGTCCGTGGGGTTTTGTCCGCGCAGGGCGAGGGCAAACGCCAGATTTTCCTTGGCATTCAATTCATCGTACAGGTGCGTGCCGTGGGCCAAAAAAATCAGGTTGGCCCGGATGGTGTCTTTGTCCTTGAGCCCATGCATGCCGAGTATTTGAAAATGCCCCGTACTGGGCCGTTGAAGCGTGGCCAGGATGTTCAACAACGTGGTTTTACCGGCGCCGTTGGGTCCGAACAGGGCAAAACATTCACCCTCCGCGATGGTCAGGTTCACGTCGTGTAATACCTGGAAATGCCCGTAGGATTTGCCGATACCGTGACAAGCAATCATGGAAAGGGAGTATGCCGTTGATGCCGGTTAAGGAAAATCAGGGAAAGGACGTGGCCGGTTGACACGTAGGACACGCGCTGTATGCCCGGGTTGTCTAAACAAATGACTATACTGGATGGTCGCGCCCCTGTCCACATCTGTCATTCCGAGGCGACAGGCAGAGGGGGCCATGCAGCCTGTTGACGGTTTCGGGAATTCCTGAATAAGATGAAATCCGGTAGGGCAGACGCACCGGCGAAAGAAACAGGCTGGTTCAGTGTATAATAGTTGAGAAACGGTGACTGCCTGGATCAACAAAGGATGCGGAGTGATTACCTGCAAACGGTTCATACTCTGCTCCCTGGGGGCGTTGCTTGTTCTATTGGGAGTGGCCTGTGATTCAGGGTATTCGGATCAGGAAGAATCATCGGGGAACGCCATTGCCGTTCGCCGGGCCCCACCGGACATGGGATCTCCGGCTCCTGATTTTCAGCTCATTGACTTGCAGGGAAATTGGCAGGCGCTTCCGGACTATCGCGGCAAGGTGGTGCTCCTGAACTTTTGGGCGACGTGGTGTGGCCCGTGCCGTGTCGAAATGCCGAGCATGGAACGCGTATATCAGGATTTGAAGGACGAAGGCTTTGCCATCCTTGCGATCTCTTCCGACCCGCAGGGGAGTATCGTGACCCGGCCGTTTGTCGCAGCCCAAGGGCTGACCTTCCCGATTTTGCACGATTCGGATTACCGGGTGAGTGGAAGTTATGGCGTCCGCACGCTGCCCATGAGTTTCTTAATCGATCGAAACGGCACGTTGACCCAACGCGTGTTCGGAGCGCGGGACTGGAACAGTGCGGAGGCGCGCGAATTGATCCGCGGCCTTCTCCGGGAGTCGTAACGCGATGATCGACGCGATGAACCCCGTTTCCCTGTTTGCGGCCTTCAGTGCGGGCTTTCTGTCCTTCATCTCGCCCTGTGTGTTGCCGTTGGTTCCTTCTTACGTCTCCTACATTACCGGGCTCTCCCTGGAGCAGTTGGTGGATGCGTCCGAGCGGCAGCGTTTTCGCAAAGCCATTATCCTGAATTCGCTCTTGTTTGTGACGGGATTCTCTTCCGTGTTCATTGCGTTCGGCGCCTCCGCCAGTTTCGTGGGGCAAGTGCTGTATGAATATCAGGATATTATTCGAAAAGTCGGAGCGGTGCTGATCATTGTCTTCGGGCTCTACCTGTTGGGCCTGCTCAAGTGGAACGTGATGATGACCGAGCGCCGGCTCTTCTCGTTCGGCAGCCGGCCCGTGGGATACGTCGGGTCGTTCCTGATCGGGACGGCCTTCGCCGCCGCGTGGACGCCCTGCGTCGGGCCTATTCTGGGGGCGATTTTGGCCTATGCCAGTACCACGGAATCCATGCAGTTGGGCATTTTGCTCCTGGCGTCCTATTCCCTGGGGTTGGGGCTGCCGTTTTTTGTCACCGCCTTCAGCGTCGATCGCTTCCTCAGCTATTTTCAAAAGGCCCGGCACTACCTCCACGGAGTTTCTCTCGCCAGTGGCGCCTGCCTGGTCCTGGTTGGCGTGATGATTTACGTCGATTCCCTGGCGCGTCTCACCAGTTTTCTCGAACGCAACGGGATTGGATGGTATATCGGACAGTAGTCCGCGCCAGGATGTAGGCACAGATCCCCGTGGTTGTCCATCAGGGAGGGCACACGGTTCATGCGGGACGGCACGGGGGCCGTCCCCTACTGGCACCAGGTGCCGGGGCGACACGTCACGGATGCGGGAATACGGGGATTTGGCGCAAAGGCACTGGAAAGGGACGTGCCTGTTCTTCCACACCAGGATCCCATTTGGCAATCGGTCACCGTTGAAGGGGCTTGCGGGACCAGCGAAGAGGCGCCATTGATTGCGGTCGTCGCGGGAAAGAAAGCGGGTCTCGGCACTTGTTGGTTTACGGGGCCACGAGGTTGTAAGGACCGACGAGGTTGTAAGGACCCACGAGGCCGGGCCGCCATCATCACGTTGGGTTTTTCCTTTTCAAGCGCCGCCAGCAACTTGAGCCCGTCCTCCCGCAATGGATGTCGGGGATGTTGTTGAACCAACGCCGCCGCCCAATCGCGTGCCCATTCCCAGGCTCCCAGGTTCTGGTACGTTTTCGCCAATTGCAGCTTGGCCTCGACGGCCTCCTCCATGGAGGGGTAGCCGTCGATAATTTTCTCGAACCGTTTTGCCGCGGCCAAGTACTGTTCTCTTCGATAATAAAAGGTTCCTACGAACAAATCGTGTTTGGCCAAGTAGCGTCGGCATTCTCTAATTTTGACCCGGGCCTCCGCTTCGTATTGGCTTGCAGGGAAGCTGTGAATGAGTTCCCAAAATTCCTCCTGAGCCTTTTTGACGGGCGTCACGTCCCGGTCAATCGTTTGAATCATTTTGAAATGGCTGAGAGCCAACCGGTATTGCGCGTACGGGGCCAGGATGTGATTGCGATGCAGGTCCAGAAAATGTTGATATTCGACGATCGCCTCCGCGTATCCCTCTTGCTCATGAAATGATTCCGCCCGTTTCAAAATGACGTTGGGGTCATAGTTCATTTCGATGGTATCCCCGACAAAAATCTGGGCATCGGTTCTGTCGGCCCCGGCGGTCGGGGCAGGCGAATCGTTGCCTGGCCAGAGCGAACAGCCCAGGGTGAGGCAACTGGCCACGGACAGAATCAACGTTGTGACCGTATGCCGAAACAGGTGGGGCAGCATCTGCGTTAAAGTCCTTGGAAAATTCAATTGATCGTCAGAGCATAGCAGAGTTCAGTCTTTTCAGACAAGATTGGCGGCTTCATCAGGGGGGGGCGTGAGTAACGGTCAATGACGCATTCCTATACCAGTCGAATCTGCGGGACCGGTTCGTACGTTCCGGAACGGAGAGTGACCAATGAGGAGGTGGCAACGAAATTTGCCTTCCATGATCAGGACGTCTTTCGGGTCACTGGCATACGGGCCCGGCATTGGAGCCGGACCGACGAAACCTGTTCGCACTTGGCCGAGCATGCGGCTCGCCAAGCCCTGGAGTCCTCAGGCTTGTCGAGTGAAGCGGTAGATGCCATTCTGGTATCGACCACTTCTCCAGATACGACGTTTCCATCCACGGCGTGTGCGCTCCAGGAACGGCTGGGCATGCGTCGCGTTGCGGCCTTTGATCTTGCGGCATCGTGTAGTGGATTTCTGTACGGCTTGTCCATGGCCGATGCCTTTATCCGGTCAGGGCAGTTTCGAAGCTGTTTGGTGGTGGCGGCCGAGATCAAGTCCCGCTCTCTTCATGTTTCCCAGTCGGCGAGTGGAATCCTCTTCGGCGATGGAGCCGGGGCCACGGTGGTGATACGGGAAGAATCGTCGGATCGCAATCCGGGTGCGGGAATCATGGCTGTTCGACTCTATTCGGACGGAGCCTGCCACGATCTGATCACGATTCCGGCAGGAGGATCGAGGCACCCCGTGAGTCAGGAAACGATTCGAAATCATCAACACAGTATTCGGTTACAGGGTGGGGCGGTCTATCGCGTGGCCGTCAAACGGTTGACGGAGGCGATCGAGGAAATTCTTCGTGAGACCCATACGAGCTTGTCCGAGGTGAAGCAAGTGATTACGCACCAAGCCAACGGACGTATGCTGCACACCATTGCGAAACGGTTGGGCGTGCGTCAGGATCAAATGGTCTCCATCGTCGACAAGGTCGGCAACACGTCGTCGGCCTCTTTGCCGATGGCCTTGGATTGGGCGTACCGGCAAGGAAAATTTCAGACCGGTGACCTGATTCTTCTTGGGGCATTCGGTGGAGGTTTAACGTGGGGCACCGCCTTGATTCGATGGTAAGGATTCTCTGTGCGGGTACGGCCATTACCGAGTTGACGAATCTCCAATATATGTCATAATGTCGAGGAACCTTTCCCTGCGTGCTGTTTGGAGGGAACAAGGAGCCTCTCCCAGCGAAAGTGCTGTTCCACGGATGTTAGGGGGTCGGAGTGAAAAAAATTTATTTGGCCAATCCGCGGGGGTTTTGCGCCGGCGTTGACCGGGCAATCGAGATCGTCGAATTGTCGCTGAAACGGTACGGCGCTCCGATTTACGTGCGACATGAAATCGTACACAGCCGGCACGTCGTCAATTCACTTCGCAAACGGGGAGCGGTGTTCGTCGAGGAACTGGATGAAGTCCCGGACGGCGCGCAGGTGATTTTCAGTGCACACGGAGTGGCCCAACAGGTGTGGGAAGAGGCGCGGCGGCGCAACCTGAAAGTCATTGATGCGACGTGCCCCTTGGTGATCAAGGTTCACAATGAAGTCCATCGCGACTACAGCAATAATTACGAACTCATTCTCATCGGCCATGCCGACCATCCCGAGGTGGTGGGCACACTGGGACAGGTTCCGGATAAATTTCATCTGGTCTCTTCGGTCAAAGACGTGGAAATGCTCGAGGTTGAAAATACAGAACACCTGTCCTACGTCACACAAACGACGTTGAGCGTGGATGAATGCAGCGAAATCGTCGAAGCGCTCAACCGGCGATTTCCGGGCATCAAAGGTCCGCATCAGGAGGACATTTGTTATGCCACGCAAAATCGGCAAAACGCCGTGAAAGAACTGGCCAAATTCGTCGATTTGATCCTGGTCATCGGGTCTCCCAACAGTTCAAACTCCAACAGACTTCGTGAATTGGCCGAACGGTTCGCGGTCCCCGCCTATCTTATTGATTCCTATGAAGACATCAGGCTTGAATGGCTCAAGGACGTGGAAGCCATCGGAGTCACGGCCGGAGCCTCCGCACCGGAAATTCTCGTCAGTGAAGTGGTGGCGTACCTCAAAGGAGTCGGGGCCCAGGAGGTCGAAGAACTGACGGTCGTTGAGGAAGACATCGAATTTCTGCTTCCCAAAGAGTTGATGATGCCCGGAGAAAAACGCAACCAAAGGGCGCTCGTCTAGTCACGGTTTCAGCCGCTTCCAGTATCTACAGGAAATCCACAGGCTATACCCTGAAACCCACAACATATACACGGCATTTTCATAATCCCCACATTATTTAGTGTAAAAGCCTTGATTTTCTTGTCTTCTGTGGTACAGTAGCGCCACGAGTCCGTTTGCCCCATCACCCATTTCCCGCTAAGAGTTTCTCATGAAGTTGAAATCCCTCCTGGTCTCCGGATTCAAGTCCTTTCCCGAAGCTCGACTCGACTTCCCTCAAGGTATTACCGCGGTGGTGGGGCCTAACGGAGTCGGGAAAAGCAACATTGTGGATGCCATTTTATGGGTCCTGGGTGAACAAAGCACCAAAGTGCTGCGTAGTGAACGTATGGAAGACGTCATCTTCAATGGGACGGAGTCCCGTAAACCGTTGGGCCTGGCGGAAGTCTCGCTGATCGTCAGCGACGTGACGAATCAGGAACTGGAGGCCGTGGCCGGTGTGATGGAGTCCTTGCCGGGGAACAAAGAACTCATGGTCACGCGCCGGTTGTACCGTGACGGGGAAAGCGAATATTCCATCAATAAAATCCCGTGCCGGCTAAAAGACATCCGCGTTCTCTTTTTGGAAGCGAGGGCCGGCACCAAGGGGCATACGGTGATCGAACAGGGCAATATCGATCACATCCTCTCCGGGTCTCCGCAAGACCGCCGCACGTTCATCGAGGAAACCGCGGGAATCGGCCGCTTCAAAAAACAAAAGACGGAAGCCCTGAACAAACTCAAAACCACGCAACAGAATCTGGCTCGCGTACGGGACATTATTGCCGAAGTGGAAAAACAACTGCGGACCTTGAAACGCCAGGCGCAACAGGCCGAGCACTATCGGAAGCTGCAAGAAGAATCCCGCGCTCTCGAAATCCGGCTCCTGAAACACGATTTTGAAAGCCTGTATCGGCAGCGGATGCACGTGGAATCCGAACTGGCCCGGCTGGGAGGGCGCGAGGCCGAACTCATGGCCGAGGAAGCTCGCCTGACGGCGTCGTACGAGGAGGCCAAATCGGCGCTGCTCCGTGACGGGGAGCGCGCCAGCCATCTGCAGGAGGAGCTTCGACAGTTGGAACACGGCATCGGGCAAGCCCTCACAACCATGGAAGTCGAGCGCAATCGAGCCGACTTGTTTGATCAGCAACGAACGCAGGCAGTGGAAGAACAGGCGCGTCTCTGCGCGGTGTCCGAGGAAGCCACGATGAGCATCGAGGGCCTTCAGGAGCAGGTGCAACGCGCGGAAGGCGACAAGGCTGAGGTGACCGGACGATTGACGGAATTGGAGACGGAAGAACAACGGCAAGGCGAACAGCGGACGGCGTTACAAACCAGGACCGAGGAAAGCCGGCAACGCCTGTTCGATCTTGCGGTTGAACGTTCTCAAACCGAAGCGCAGTTGGCAAATCTCGATACCAAGCAACGGGAGCTGGGGACGCGCCTCCAAGACGTGGAAGGCGATCAAGTCCATTGCGGGCAGGAACGAGCGAAGGCCGAATCGGCCCTGGCCGAGCAAACCGCGCTTTCGGAACACATCGCCCAACAATTGGCCGCCGACCGCGAAAAGCAAGAAAACCTGTCAGCCGAGAGCTTGGAACTCGAAGAACAGATTCGAGAGGTCGATCAGCAACGGGTTCAGGAGCAAACCGACCGGGCGGCAGCCGAATCGCGGTTGCAGGCACTACAAGCCGTGCTTCAGGAAGAGTTGGGGTATCGGCAAGGCCAGGAAGGGAACGCCCTTTCCTTGCGACGGATGTGCCAGGGGGTCAGGGAAGTGTTCGCTGAACGGTTGAAGGTGCCGCAAGAATATGAAGTCGCCATCGAGTCGGCTTTGGGAGAGCATATTCGCGCCTGGGTTGTACGCGGGGTCGAAGACGTGATGCAGGCGCTTGCGGTCGTCACGGAACAGGGCTGGGGGCGTGGGACGTTTGTCACCGCGCAAGCCCCCGGTTCCTCTTCGTCTCCGGCGTCGTGGCCTGACTTGCAGCAGGCGAACGGGGTGTTGGGCCGGGCGGTCGACTTGGTCACCGTTCCCGACGACCTTCAAGGCGCGTTGCAGAGTCTTTTGGGGCGGGTGGTATTGGTTGATACGCTCGAACATGGTCTGTCGGCGATGACACGCGTTTCTGAATCCGACATCGGGTTTCTGCTGTTGGTGACGAAAACCGGAGAAGTCATTGATCCCCGGGGCATCGTGACCGGCGGATCCTCCGGTGAGGCAAGCGGACTGCTTCAACGACGGCGCGAAGTGCGGGTGTTGGAACAGGAACTGACCTCAATGGACCACCGCATCGTCGGGTTTGACGGCCAACGCCGGACCGTCCAGGAACGGGCAGAGACGAACAAGCAACAACTCGAAACCCTTGAAGCCTTCCTGAAAGAATCCGAAATGCGGCAACTCGTGGTTGAGCAGAAACGCTTCGCCTTAATGGATCACCTGCAGGATTTTGAGCGGCGGTTGAATGCGAATCAGACGGAATTGGAAGCCTGTCAAGCCGAACTCGCTCGGGTTCGGGAGCACGAACGTCTGGCTCAAACGCGGCTCGAAGAAATTGCGCGACAACACGGCGAAGAAGAAACACGGCTGGAGGAATCCACGACGCAACTCCAGGGCGTGGACGAAGCCATACGCGTGCTCTATGACCGCTTGACGGAGACGCGGTTGACCCTCACCACGTATCGGGAACGTCACGAACGCGCCCGTGCGGATCTGGACCGGTTACAAGAGGAGGATCGCAACCGGCGGGCGCGACTCGCGAGTCTTGCCGGGCAGATCGAATCCCTGCAGGTTCAAGCCGGGAGGAGCCAAGAGGAACGCCGTCGCGCGGATGCGACGTTTCAGGAATTGGAAACCAGAAAAACGACGTTGCAGGGTGAACTTCGGGAGGTCGAAGAGCGTCATACGAACGGCCTGCAACGGACTCGGGAACATGAACACGGTCTCAATGAGAATCGAAAACAGTGTTCTTCGATCAGGGAAACGAGACGGGAATCGGACGTCCAACTTGCTGAGATCCGGACGCGGATGCAAACCATCGAGGAAACGCTGACCGGCACCTATGGGGAATCCATGGAGGTGCGTGATCCCGAAACACCTCAGCCCGACGTTTCAAATGACGCCGAGAGTGAGGGGCCCGAGACCTGGAGAGAACGGTTGCAGACCATCCGGACCAGGATGGATCGCATGGGGGCGTTGAATTTGGCCGCGATCGACGAGCACCGGGAATTGGAAGAGCGATACCGGTTTCTTCGTGAACAGGAAGAGGACTTGTCGGAATCGATCCGCTCGCTGCAGGAAATCATCGAACGCCTCAATCGAACGACGAATCGAATGTTCCAGCAGACGTTTGAAGCTGTCCAGGAAAAGTTCGGGGAAGTTTTTTCGGCCTTTTTTGCCGGAGGACAGGCGGAACTGGTATTGGTGCAGCCGGACGCCGAAGAAGACGAAGAAGAGCCCGGGCAGGAGCCCGGCGTCGATATCATCGCCCAGCCGCCCGGGAAACGCCTCAAGAACCTGACGATGTTATCCGGCGGAGAAAAAACCCTGACCGTCTTGGCCTTGCTGTTTGCCAGTTTTCTGACGAAGCCGTCGCCCTTTTGCATTTTGGACGAGGTCGATGCCCCATTGGATGAACCGAACGTGGTCCGGTTCGCTCGATTTCTCCCTCAGTTAACCCCGCTTTCGCAGTTTCTCGTGATCACCCACAACAAACGCACCATGGAAGTCGC
This sequence comes from Nitrospira sp., assembly GCA_011523385.1. Taxonomy (GTDB): domain Bacteria; phylum Nitrospirota; class Nitrospiria; order Nitrospirales; family UBA8639; genus Bin75. Next base: position 293,549 of record WTGX01000017.1, read on the forward strand.
CGATTCACTGTTCGGGGTCACCATGGAAGAACCCGGCGTGTCGAAGTTCGTTTCCGTGCGAGTTGCGGATTTCGAGAAAGTGTAACGGCAAGGAGCGGAGAGGAGTGTTAGCGAGGGAAAACACGACGCCCCGTCTTCGGATGAAGACGGGGCGTCGTCAATATACGGCTAATTTCGTACGCCGCTCCACACCTTCTCGGGGTCGATTTCTTTATCAGGGTTCAGGGTCCTCGCTTTTTCGAGTAGGACCTCGGTGGTTTCGGGAACTTCCGGGTCGGATATGCAACAGTCATCGACCGGGCAGACGGCCGCGCATTGCGGTTCATCAAAATGCCCGACGCATTCCGTGCAGCGTTGATGGGTAATCACGTACACCGTATCACCTTCGCCTTGTCCTTCACCCACCTCATACCCTTTTTCTTCCGCAGCACTCCGCGTTTCGAAGATGGCCTCATTCGGGCATTCGGGGAGGCATGCTCCGCAATTAATACATTCTTCCGTTATCAATAACGACATACGTTCCTCCTTGTATCAAACCAGCAAGAATCCCCAAGCAATATGGAAGATACATTCTAGGCACCCGTGAATAGCGTAGTCAACGGGACAGAAGCCCTATGCCCATAAGCCATTTGGACTGCCAGGCTTTCTGCCACCATCGGGAGCAACACGTGGACGACGGTCCATTACTCGTTCACGTCATAGTCCCAGCCCCGGACCAGGGAGGGTTTCCCTGCGACCGCCAAGGCTCCCAAGAACCCTTGCCCCAGGGGGAGATTAAAAAGCGACCAATCCTCGGAGGGTGAGCCTGTCCCCGAAAGATTGAGTTGGAGATTGAGGATTCGCGGCGGGTCATCGGAGGTGAAGGTCACCGTCACGTTTTGCAGGGGAAAGGAGAAGCCGTGTCCCAGCGCTTTGACAAAAGCCTCTTTGCGCGTCCAACACCGGAAGAACGCCGTCCGTTGTTCAGCCTGCGGGAGCTTTTGAAACGTTATGAGTTCATCGGCGCTGCAAATGCGTTCGGCAAGCCCTGCATAATCCAGGGAATCCCGGTCTTCTTCAAGATCGATGCCGACTTCGAGATCGCGGGAAACGGCATAGACGGCCCACTGCCGGGAATGAGACACGTTGAAATGCAGCGATTGCCCCGCGGGGTCTTGCAAGAACGGTTTCCCGAAGGGGCCCGATTCAAAATGGATGTCACGGGGCGACTGCCGGAGGTAGCGGGCGAGAATATTGCGCAGGATGCCTCGTGCCGCGGTAAAGCGTCGTCGGTGTTGGGAACTTTTAAACCGTTGCGCGCGTTCCTGCTCGTCGGGACTCAAGGTTTCCTGGTACACTTGAAGACGTGTCAAAGGTACGTCTACAATCGCCCGCCACACGTGGATATGGCCCGCCTGAAGCAGATACCCGCCTTTGGGACAGTTCTCAAAGAAAGAAAATGGAGAGGATGATGAGGTCGGGGAATGATCGTGATTCATATCTGATTCAGAGAAAGTGCACAGGACCCATGGCTGGCGTACCTGTGCGACCGGTGCCCGCCGAGTTGCATTGTACAGAGAAACGCATTCGGGAGGCGAGCGTTGAGTAGCCCTTCCAAATCATCGGCCTATGCCGCATTGTTCACGGCTTCGGTCGTGTGGGGCGGGTCGGTGGTGGCCCAGAAAGTGGCGCTGGGTGCCTTTTCTGCCGTGGAAGTGTCCGTATTTCGGGGCCTTGGCGCGTTGTGCATTCTTGTTCCGTTGTGGTGGTGGCAGGAACAATCCAGAACGCGATTGACCATACGGGACCTCGGGATCCTCACGGCCCTGGGGCTTGGCGTGCTTGGGAATCACCTGCTGATCTTGTATGGCCTCAAACACATCGGGGCCGGAGCCGCCGGGGTGATCATCGGGGCCAGCCCGGCCATTACGGCCTTTCTGTCCTCCTTGATGCTGCGGGATATCCCGTTTAGCCGGGTCTGGGCCGGGTGTGCAGTGTCGTTTATCGGCGTGGCCCTGGTATCGGGCGGTAATGCCACGACGGATGGCGGAGTGAATCCTCTACTGGGCGGCGGGTTGGTCGTTCTGGCCCTGGTAAGCTGGGCCTTGTACACCATCGGGAGCCGCTGGATGATGGAGGGGCTATCGCCGTTGACGGTAAATTGGACGACGCTTCTCATCTCCATCGTGTTTCAAATTCCGTTGCTGTGGCTGGATCCCCAGGTGTTGGAGGCAGGCGTCGGAAGCATTCCTCCCTCCAGTTGGGCGGCGTTGGTCTACGTCATCGTGTTTGCCACCGCGCTTGGCCAGCAAGCCTGGCTTTACGGGGTGTCCGGTATCGGTCCCTCACGGGCCGGGATCTTTACCAATCTGATTCCAGTGTCTGCCTTGTTATTGTCGTTTGTCATTCTGGGGGAATCGTTGGACCTGATCAAAATGCTTGGCATCCTGTTCGTCCTGGGCGGGGTCTGGTTGGTCAACCGCTCTTCAGGGACATAGCCCGCATTTCTCACCAGCCTCCTGCTGCGGTCGCCGGTCCACTCGCTGTGCCGGGGCGTACTCCCGCAAGCCCCTTCGACATAGCGTTCAACTATGCCTTCAGCGTCTCGCAGTCCGTGCGCCCCGGCACAACGGCGTCTCGACGCCCCCGCGACGGAGTCTGGTGAGAAATGTGGGCTAGAGGGTTGCTCAACCGCTGCTCGAATGGGATGATGATTTCCAATTCCCTCTCCCCACCGAGGGAGAGGGCGAGGGTGAGGGGGGAATTTCTGAACGAAGCGAACGGTCAGGAGCGGCAAGAGAAAGGTCAAACCGAATGCTGAAAGAGCGAATTGAGGAAGTCACGTTAGCCAACGAGGCGTTTTATCGGGCTTTTGAAAGGTTAGACATCGGAGAAATGGATAAGGTGTGGGCGCACCAGGAATACGTAACGTGCATTCATCCCGGCTGGAGCATGCGGGTCGGTTGGCCGATGGTTCGGGATTCCTGGGTCGTCATTTTCAATAACGTGTTTTCCATGGGATTTTCCCTCACGGAATTGCAGGTGCAAGTCGCCGGCGACGTGGCCTGGGTGATTTGTACCGAAAATATTTCAAGCCGGCACGCCGATAACACTCAAAACAGCCGGGTCGTGGCGACCAACCTGTTTGAACGCATCGACGAAGGCTGGAAAATGATCCACCACCACGGATCCCTGTTAATGGAATAGGCGTAATTTAGGGAGACCTCCCCTGTGGCTGTCCGTCCTGGTCAATGCGGGAGGGCGAGGGTGGCATACCATTCTTTGACAATCACATCCCGTTCGATCATCGTCATGCCGGTATATTTACGGAACATCCCTTTGCCCCCTTTTTTGCGCCGCCAGGTCACAAAATCGGCAAAATGGTCTTTGCACAAGGTGCCCGTTCCGGCCGGGGCATAGCCTGGGTTCGCGCACCCTTCGATCATACAAGCTTGAGCAATCATCCTGTTAACTCTTTTCCCCTCTCCCCAACGAGGGAGAGGGCTGGGGTGAGGGGGTATTCCTTCTTCTGCCGGCTCCTTCGTGACGTGAGCAGACATACAGATCCGCGCTTACGCGCCAGTATGCCCAACCGTCACGCTACCGTGCAACGGTAGCGCCGATGGAAAGGAACAACGATCGTTACTTGCATTCTCGTTGACGGTCTGGCTATCGTAGCCGCCAAGTTGATACCGTGAAAGACCCATTCTGAACGGATTGAGAAAGGAGAGTGTCTTGTGGCAACAGCAACAGAAGTCTTTGAACAAGTAAAAGCGGCGGCCCTGGCGGCCACCGGACCGGATGAACGGGCCTTGCAAATCGATTTTGAGGCCTTGGAGAAAAAAATGTCAGCGGCCTTGGGGTCCCGGACCGTCGCCCATTTGCACATCAACCAATATTTGCCGGAAGGGTATGAAGACCAGGGCCACTTCAATGCGGTCGCCGTGACGGAAGGTAACGCGGTGTATGACATGGTCATCGGCGATCAGTATTTCCGCTATGATGTGTTTTCCGCTGCCGATCTTAGCAAGTTCCAATCTATCGACGGCATTTATAAAGACGAGGAAAAGCGCGAAGAAATATCCTTTTTGAGTCTGCGACTCCAGCATGGGGACGAGGCACATATTTTGTTGGGCTTGGATGACGATCAGCGCGCCAGCATCCTGGCCGTCGCCGATAAACTCTCGTTAGCCCGCCATCCGGAATAACGGCTGGTAAACGTGTTTCTGCTGAGAGCGTGGGAGTCACTATTCCGATTCAGGAACCTCACACGTCTCTTTCGCTGATGGCAACCTCTCCGCTCGAAGGATTCAGCGTCATTGCCACAAGGCCCTGGACTATGGGATTACTGACAGCGCGTCGTCTGAACACTGGAAGGTTTGTTCCATTGGGCCTTCGCGCGGATGGTGTCAGCAGCCCATCAAGATCAGAGTCCACTGCCTCGGTTCCCAAACCGTTGCAGAAGCCGTAGTCGCTTCCGTGAGTGAGATCAGGCCAGTCCGCATGCATCGGCCGCAAGTCCTTTATCGATCCGTCGAAGCGGCATGAGAAGCGAGAATAGTAGGCAGTACGGGAGGTAGTGGGTTTGCCCGCGTATTTCTGAAACCAATATCGAACCTCAGCTTCAGCCGTCTCGGGGTCCAAGGAACTATAAAAGACGGAAAAAGAGCCATCCGAGAAACGAGTGCGAAGTTTGTTTTTCTGAAGTTGCGTAGGTCTGAACGGTCCGTCGCACAGTTCTTCTGGATTGTCAGAAATGCTTCGAGATGCCAACAAAGAGAGAATCTCCCTGACACTTTCGTCATTAAAGCCCTGCACGCGGAAATGGTCGGCATACTGTTTCTGATTAGCGAACCTGAATGTATCCGTCCGCAGTGATTCCGTCGAGATCGATTCAAACAAGTTCAGGTTCTCGCCACTAACTCAACGTATTCCTTCACTAGAAGTAGATTCTCCATAGAACCTTCCAGCAATAGATCCATTGGCTTCTTGCCGTTCAAGGTATCATGGGGTTCTCTCAGCCACTCATTCTCCACTGTCTCATCTCGAAAAAGCGCAGACAAAGAAGTCCTGATCTGGATGAGATGGACGATTCGATCTTTCGTATCCCGTCCCGTAAGGGTCTCGTACCCCTGAAGCACGTCATTGACGTAAGCGAATCGGGAAGGTTCGAATCCCAGCAGGACACAGGCTGATTCCGGTTCCAAATGCCACGTGGCGAGAAGTTTGTTGACGAACTTGACAGGGCCGGTGATTCTGCTGCGGTAGGGAGATGCTTTTGCCGATCCTGCTACAAGAACGATGACTTTTTGTGATCCGGCGATGCTAAATTGACCCACGTCCGAGGGGCGCATCAAAATTTCGGAAAGGTTGGAAAGAATGGAAAGCCATGCATCTGTATCTGTCGGTCTCTTCTCTTCCGATGCGAACGCCTGCGCTTGATATGATGATAGCGTCTTCAATCCTGCTTCTCTTTCGCGCATACCTGATTCGGTTAGAGCCAAATTGAATCGCGGAACCGGCTCCGATGATTCAGGTTGCCCCTGGCCCTGTCCGAGAAATGGAAGCAGTGTTTCTGTTCCTGCATTCATTCTGTCAAGCCTTCCGTTTCCAGGCCGATGCTGTCGAGAAACGCCTTCAACAATTGCTGCAAATGGTTCACACGGTTTTCGAGTCCGCGTACCTTTCCGTCTGCACGATAGAAGACATGACAAGAAAGAATCAATGATGACGTATTTGTCCGATCCTGAAATGCGTGAAAGAGAGCATCCCACTTTTCCTCGGAGTTCTCGACTTCAAGATTGACTCCAGAATGCTGCGTGGCGTTGCCGAATGCACTCAGGTCGAGATGGATACTTGCCCCCGGCAGTCTGGACAGGTAGTTGCCGTCATCCTCTTGTTCGCCGTTTAGTTCCAGAAACAGAGTAGGTTTGATGCTTACTGTGCGGACTGATACGGCAGGTAACGATTTTTGCAGTGCATCCTCGCTCAGCGAGATGCAGTCTCTACAGATTGTCACGTCTTCTCTCGCCCTCAAGTTATTGAAAGCAAGTGACATTCTGTCCACGGATATATCGATAATGCCATTCCCGTTGAACAGGGTCACGCGAACGCGCACATCCGAAAGTAAATTGCCCCCGGCCACATGCATGTCACGCGTGTTGATCCTAAACCGAGGATGAATCGTCTCGTAGAAAGCCTTGAGCACGCTCACGTTGCTACTCGGCAGATCAAATGATGGGGTGGCAAACTCCACCTCATACGTCAAATTGATCCGTTCAATCTTAGCTTTCATCTCCAATCACCAAGCTACGACGCAGAAGAATAGGATCCTCTCGTTGAGAACGATAACTTACCCGTGGCGTTAGATCAAGCTGAGAATGCCGAAACCGATACGACGAATACGGGCGGACACGCAGGTCCGCCCCTACGCGTGATAGAACGGAAGGGTCTGCACGACGGAGGGATGGCGTTCTCCGTCCACTTCCACCTGCAAGGTAGTGCCCGGAGCGGTGAAGTCCCGTAAGGGAAACGCAAAGGCAAGGGTCTTGTTCAGGGTGGGGGAGTGAATCGCGCTGCTGATCCATCCGACCTCCCGGTCTGCGCTGAACACTTTGGCATCGGGAGAGGGGATCGTGTTCGAATCGATGACCAGGCCCACGAGCCGTCGCTTGACCGTACCGTAGGTGTCCATGCGCGCCACGACTTCCTGTCCGGGGTAACACCCCTTGCTCAGGCTGAAGGCTTTTCCCTCGAGGTTGGCTTCGGGCGGCACGATGCGTTCATTCAAATCCGGTCCCAGCTTGGGGATGCCCGCTTCGATGCGAAGGGATTCCCGTGCTTCCGTCCCAAATGCCCGGAGACCAACGGCTTGCCCGGCTTCCCATAACCGGCTCCAGGCTTGGTCCAAGACCTCATTCGGCATCAGGATCTCAACGTCGTGTTCGCCGGTTTCCTGGGTCGTGGCTATCAGGGTCGCTTGGCCGTCCAGATCATGAGTCAGAAAGTTGCCGGTTTTCAAGCTGGTGACGCCGACACCGAACGCCTGCCGGATAAGGTCGGGGGCCTTGGGGCCGCTGACCAGAATAATGCCCCAGGTGTCTCCACAGTTCTTCATTTTGGCTTTGGTGCCGTAGAGCAAAAATTTGCGAAAAGTCTCGTGGGTGACGGCTCCTGCTTCGCCCGCGTCTTCCACCAGAAGAGATTCCTCAAGTCGATAGACCCGGAAGTAGCTCAGCATCTTGCCTTTGTGCGTCATGAAGCTCGAATACAGCCAATCGCCGGATTGGAGGGGCAGAACGTCGTTGCTGATAATGCTTTGCAGCCAGGTCACGCGATCTTCTCCCGTGACCGTCAGTTTTCCTCGATGGGAGAGATCGGCAATCCCCACGCCCGTTCTGACCGCGTGATGTTCGGCAATGGGGTCCCCATAATGGACCGGCATCTCCCATTCTCCCGCAGGACCGAAAAGGGCTCCCAGTTGTTGATGGGTGGTATGCAGGGCAGACTGTTTCATGCCGGACGTGGTTGGATCACTTCCTGGAGCAGGGCCAGGGTTCGGGCGGAAAACTCATTGCGTGAGACGATCTTGTCGATGCCGAGTTCCTTGGCCTGCCGCCACGTGTCGATTTCTTCGTGATTGGCAAACGCCAGGACCGGCACGTAGTTCAAGGCCGTATCGTTTTTGGCGGTTTTTAGCAAGGTGGTGGCATCAAGCCCGGGGTCGTTCATGTTCAGCACAATGGCTGTCGGGGCTTGAGCTTTGGACTTTTCGAGAATGTCATCGGGAGATTTGACGCGCTTGAGCCCATAACCGGCCGGTTTAAACGCATCACGAATCTTCGTATAGAAAAAAACGTCGGTCACACCTACGAGCACGATTTTTTCCTGTTCCACGAGTCAACCCTTTCTTGTGATCGCCGGGACGGCACCCTTCGACTTCGCCCGTTCGCTTCGCTCAGGGCAAGCTCAGGACAGGCAGGGCGGGCTCCGGCCGTCCCCTACAATAAATGTAGGGACAACCCCCTGTGGTTGTCCTCCTTAATTCATCAAGGCAATCAGCCGCATCATCGCGCGTTTCGCGGGCTTATAGTCGGCATTCAACGTCACGGCGGTTTTGTAGGAATCGATGGCGCGGCCCCAATCACCTTGTCGTTCATACACGCGCCCCAGGTTCATATGCGGAAAAGCCGGACTTTCATACCGCTTGGCTTTGGTAGCCCGTTCGAGCCAAGGGATGGCCTCATCCAAGCGGTTCAATTCGATAAGATAGGCCCCGATGTCGTTATACGGATTCCCGAAGTCCGGGTCCGTCCGGATGGCCCGATGACACTCTTCAATGGCTTCGTCCAACTGGCCCATGAAGCTGTAGGTCCACCCGAGGAAGGTATAGGCTTCGGCCGTCGGGAAGGCGTCGATGGAGTTCTGGTAAAGTTTAACGGCGTCATCCAGTTTGCCGTTCATCTGACATTCGTAGGCCTGCTGGAATAAACTCCACGCGGTCAGCTTGTCCTCTTCCCGCCCTTCACCCTGTTGAAGAAAATCCTGCTGGTTCATCGTCTATCACTCCCCCCTTGAGGGGGAGTCGCAAGCAGCCCAGCCGACAGGCGTCGGCTGCTGCGGTGAGGGGGGACAACTCCCTTCACCCATACAATCCCTATTCGCCCTTCAATTTGTGACGAACGAGGTCGGCGGCGCGTTTCCCCGACAACAGCATCGAACCGAAAGCCGGACCCATGCGGGGAGAGCCGTCCACGGCGGCCACGGCCAAACCCGTGACGAAACAGTTCGGGAACACCTCGCGGGTATTTTCTACAACCATGGCCTCGGAGCGTGCAACCCACATGGCTCCGTTGCCCGGGACTGTCTCATAGAGTCCGCGTTGGTTCAGCAAGCCGACCACCACCGCGTCATGGCCGGTGGCATCGACCACGACTTTCGACTCGAGCGCGATCGGATCGACGTGGATGACATCGTGCCCGGCCATCTCCGCCGTCGTATTATTGACAACGACGCCTTCGAGCACACCCTCGCCCCGAAGGATCAGGTCCACGACCCTGGTCAGGTTCAACACCTTTGCTCCGGCTTCATACGCCGAGGCAATGAGGCGGGCGGTGGCGTGCGGGGGATCCACGATTCGCATGCCCGCGCAATCCTTCACGGGTTTACACGGAACGCCCATGCTCTCGAGGACCTCGTGGGCTGGTTCGCACAGAGTGGCTTTGTTCATGAGGTATCCGCCAGACCAGAATCCCCCGCCCAGCGCGAGACTTTGTTCGAGCAGCAGGGTGCGAAATCCTTGTTCGGCCAGGTCATGAGCGCAGACCAGACCGGACGGCCCGCCGCCCACGATAATCACGTCACTTTCAATGAGCTGATCAAACTCTTTATAAAATTCGCGCGCGATGTGGCGGGTGACGTCCCGTTCACGAAGCGGCGCCGGCTGGAGATTGTCCATGGCAAACATTCCTACATTGCCCTCTCCCTCCGGGAGAGGGCCAGGGTGAGGGTGAAGGTGAAAGTGAGGGGCCTCCGTTGGTTACGGCTTGTCGGGGTGCACATACAGTTCCCCACCGGTTTTGCGAAACTCGTCGGCTTTTTCTCGAAGCCCGGTTTCCAGGGCCTGCTGTTCGCCGATATCGAGTTGGGCGGCATAATCCCGCACGTCCTGCGTGATTTTCATCGAACAGAACTGGGGTCCGCACATCGAGCAGAAATGGGCGCCCTTCGCGGCGTGGTCGGGTAGCGTGGCATCGTGATATGCCCGGGCCGTGTCGGGATCCAACGAGAGATTGAATTGATCCTCCCACCGGAACTCGAACCGGGCTTGCGACAACGCGTTATCGCGGCGTTGAGCTCCCGGGTGTCCCTTGGCCAAATCCGCGGCATGCGCGGCGATCTTGTACGCGATGACGCCGGCCTTCACGTCTTCTTTCGTCGGCAGGCCGAGATGTTCTTTGGGCGTGACGTAGCACAGCATGGCGCACCCGTACCAGCCGATCATCGCCGCCCCGATCCCCGAGGTAATGTGATCGTATCCCGGCGCCACGTCGGTGGTGAGGGGCCCCAAGGTATAGAATGGGGCCTCGTGACACGCCTCCAATTGCCGTTCCATGTTTTCATGGATCATGTGCATGGGCACGTGGCCGGGTCCTTCGATCATGACCTGCACGTCGTGCTCCCAGGCGTGCTTGGTCAATTCGCCCAACGTCTCAAGTTCGGCAAACTGCGCCGCGTCGTTGGCATCGGCAATCGAGCCTGGTCGCAATCCGTCCCCGAGACTGAAGGAGACGTCATACGCCTTCATGATCTCGCAGATTTCCTCGAAATGGGTATACGCAAAATTTTCCCGGTGATGCGCCAGACACCATTTGGCGTGGATGGACCCGCCTCGTGAAACGATACCGGTCATCCGGTTTGCGGTGAGGGGCACGTATGCCAATTTGACGCCGGCGTGGATCGTAAAATAATCGACCCCCTGTTCAGCTTGCTCAATCAGCGTGTCCCGGTACAGTTCCCACGTCAGGTCTTCGGGTTTCCCGCCGACTTTTTCCAGGGCTTGATAAATGGGGACGGTCCCGATGGGCACGGAGGAATTGCGAATGATCCATTCCCGGGTCTCATGAATATTCTTGCCGGTGGACAGGTCCATGACCGTATCGGATCCCCACCGGATGGCCCAGATCATTTTTTCGACTTCCTCTTCAATCGACGACACCACCGCGGAATTGCCGATATTGGCATTGATCTTCACCAGAAAATTCCGGCCGATGATCATGGGCTCGATTTCCGGGTGGTTGACGTTGGCCGGGATGATTGCGCGGCCACGGGCCACCTCGTCACGAACGAATTCCGGGGTGATGGTGTCGGGAATCGTTGCACCCCAAGCCTGGCCGGGATGTTGAACAACGCCACGGGGCCTGCCGTTCGACGGGGCCTGCGCATCCCGGAATTGCGTTTCCCTGATCGCGATAAATTCCATTTCCGGGGTAATGATACCTCGGCGGGCATAATGCAGTTGCGAGACGTTCTTGCCCGGTTTCGCCCTCAACGGTTGGCGGATATGGCCAAAGCGAAGGCCGGCAAGCGCCGGATCATTGGCCCGCAGTCGTCCGTACTCCGAAGAGACGTCGGGTAAGGCCTCCACGTCCTGCCGTGCCAGAATCCAATCCCGGCGTAACGGAAGCAGGCCGCATTGAATATCGATCTTCGTTGCAGGATCGGTATAGGGACCTGACGTGTCGTACACGACGGTCGAAGAGGCAGCGGACGCGCCGTTCTCCTTCTTGGCCGAGGAAAGAGCGATTTCACGCATGGGTACGGCCACACCGTCCTGCTCCCCTTTGACGTACACTTTCTTGGACGCGGGAAGCGGAGACGTGGTCAAGGCCGAAGTGGGCGCATGTCCGGAGGAATTCCCGTTCGTGGAAGAGGTTTGAGGGTTGTTCATGCGGAAATCCTTTCCGGCAAATAAAAAAGCCGCTTTCCAACGGATTGGAAGCGGCTCACTCAAAAGGCGTAGACTGTCTGTCCGCTTCCCTACGCTGGAATTACCCAGATCAGGTTATAAGGGTTGTCTTCGTCAGAAGACTCTCAGCCGTCTGGCTCCCCTAGCTATTCATTAGACTACACAATATACGCCTTGCCCGTTTTCTTGTCAATCAGCCATGGTGTAGGCTGGGGCGTGTGAAGGCTCAAGAGGGGGGACGCCATGAGTAGCCGGCGCCCAAAAGCTTGAGGCACGTTCACCACTCACCGCCGTCGCGGGTCCACTCGGCTAGCCCCCAGTTCTTGTTGATTTTCACGATTGTCCCCACGGTCTTGGCATGCCGGTCCAGGACCGACCTGACCGTATTGCTGAAATTTCTGGACTTGGTAGGATATCCCCCTCTCTTGAGAGCTTCGGCAATATCAGCAGTGGATTGGGGGTCTTTCACTGTACTCAGGTATATTTGGGCGGCTTCTGGCAACGAAAGATCGGCAAATGCACCGGATGTGGCGTTACCAGACTCTTGAGTTTTGGGAAGAGAAACAGGCAGACAGGCCTGCAACGTTGTTTCACTTTCTCCCAGTAAGGCCGTCACGCCGGCAATGGCGGCTTCGATGACCTTTTTTCTTCTTTTCAGGTCTTTCAAGACCGTGCGATAGGCATCCATGCTCGCATCGTTTTCAGACATCATCTGACTCCATCCGGAACGTCTTATTTGCCAAAGGCTTCTTTTTCATAGCAGCGCGTTATGCGAAACATAGCACAATTATAGCAATACATAGCATAAACGCAAAAAACATAGCAATGCCATAGCAGACATAGCACAGACATAGCAAAAATAGCAATGCGATGGTATCTCGTGCTCTCCTTTCCGTCATTCCCGACGTTTGTAATCGGGAATCCAGAGTCTTTTGTCTTTCTCTTGCCTTGGTCGGTTCTACAGCCAATAGGACTGGATTCCTGCTAAAAACTTGCAGGAATGACAGAGGGGAAACTGCGGAATTGACGGCACGGGCCAATATACGGTTATGATGTGTTGCATAAACATCTATGCGCAGAGATGTGCTAATGGCCCGATGGAACCTCTTAATCCCTGAACAGACGGACCGCACGGTCCGTACTTTCCTTGCGCGCACTGGCGGGAAGAAGGGCGACCTATCCCGGTTCGTCGATGAAGCCGTGCGTCGCCGCGTGTTGGATCTCACTGTTCACGGGATCAAGGACCGTAACGCCGGACTTGACCAACAGAAAATCCTCGACTTGATCGACGAGGAGGTAGACGCCGCGCGTGCAGGTCGTTCTTGATACCAACATCCTCATTGGCACCCTTATCACCAAAGGCACCCCGCCGGACAGGCTGTATCGGGCGTGGCTGCGTGGGGTGATCGAGCTTGTAACGTCCACGGCTCAACTGGCCGAGATCGCAGACGTTCTCGCTAACCGACGAAGCCCAATGGTTCGCTGACCAGTGGTAGTAGTTCCCCTTCCGGCACTGTTGCAGGATGTTTAAGATCTGCTACAATCAAAAGCTTAGACTCAGAACATGCTTGAGAGCCTGTTCTGAGCGAAACGAAGGATCAAGCAGAGGGAGCAAGTCAGTGAGAATGGTTGAATCACGGAGGTGCGGGCGTGAATTCCGTTGAAACCACGGCGTTTCCCATCACCGATTACGAGCCGGTCCCGGCCGAGGAACTTTTTGAGCGGACCAGGGCCGCTAAGCAGGCACTCGGCGACCGGGTGCTGATCCTGGGGCATAACTATCAGCGGGACGAAGTCATCGTCCATGCCGACCTCCGGGGGGACTCCCTGTTGCTGTCCAAGTTGGCGGCGGAGCGGTCGCAGCACCCCTACGTGGTCTTTTGCGGCGTCCACTTCATGGCGGAAACCGCGGATATTCTGAGCCGGTCGAACCAGACCGTGATTTTACCGGATCTGGCCGCGGGGTGTTCCATGGCGGACATGGCGGCCATTGAGCAGGTGGATCAGTGCTGGGAGGAACTGGGGCGCGTGTTGTCCGTGGAAGAGGACGTCATGCCGGCGGTGTATGTGAACTCCGCCGCGGTCCTCAAAGCCTTTTGCGGGGAACATGGAGGCATTACCTGTACGTCGTCCAATGCCAAGGCCGTCATGGAATGGTGTTGGGCCCGGAGAGAAAAAATCCTGTTCTTCCCGGACGAGCACCTGGGGCGCAACGTGGCCAATGCCATGGGGATACCGCGTGAACAGATGATCGTCTGGGACCCGTACCTGCCGTACGGGGGGAACACGAAAGAGGCGATCCGAAAAGCCCGCCTGATTTTATGGAAAGGGCATTGCAGCGTCCATCAGATGTTTCAACCCGCGCACGTGGAGTACTTTCGCAAAACCTATCCGGGCATTCAGGTCATCGTGCACCCGGAATGTCACGAAGACGTGGTTAATCAAGCCGATGCGGTGGGGTCCACCGAGCGTATTATCCGCACGGTCAAACAAGCGGAACCGGGCACCCTGTGGGCCGTGGGCACCGAGTTGAACTTGGTCAACCGGCTGAAAAACGAAGAAACCGACAAGCAGGTGTTTTTCCTGTCCCCCACCGTCTGCCGGTGCGCGACCATGTTCCGGATCGACGCCGCGCACCTGTGTTGGAGCATGGAGAATCTCGCGCAAGGCTGTGTGGTGAATCAGATATCCGTGCCGGTCGACGACAAGGTCCTGGCCCGGGTCGCGCTCGATCGAATGATGGCGGTCAGCTAACGAGCGGGCATCCCTCATGCAGGCTTGCCGCCTGCACCCCAAGAGATGAAAATGTTCCAGGTCGTCATCCTGAGCGAAGCGAAGGATCTGCTTTTCCATGTGTTCAGTGTTTGAGCGAGAGATTCCTCGCGAGGTCCTTCGCGTTGCTCAGGACAAACTCGGAATGACCAATTCGGGATGTCGTTGGCTATCTTCATACCAATGACAGCAGTAGACCATGGATTATAAGTCAACGCTCAATTTGCCTCAGACGGCATTCCCCATGAAAGGGAACCTGCCGAACCGCGAGCCGGAGTTCGTTGCCCGGTGGATGAAGCAGGAGCTCTATCAACGCATTCAGGCGTCACGCGCAGGCAAGCCGCTGTACGTGCTGCATGACGGCCCGCCATATGCCAACGGCCATATTCACATCGGCCACGCGCTGAACAAAATACTCAAGGACATCATCGTCAAGTCCCGCACCATGGAAGGTATGCGGGCGCCTTACGTGCCGGGCTGGGATTGCCACGGGTTGCCCATCGAGCACCAGGTTACGAAGCAACTCGGCGAGAAGAAAAGGGACATGAGCGCCACGGAATTGCGCCGGCAATGTCGCGAATACGCGGAAAAATTCTGGAACATCCAACGGGACGAGTTTCAACGGTTGGGCGTTCTGGGTGATTGGGACCGCCCCTATCTGACGATGGACAAAGCCTATGAAGCGACCATCATCCGGGAGTTCGGCAAATTCGTGGAGCAGGGCGGGGTATACAAGGGGCTGAAACCTGTGCTGTGGTGCACTCACGATCAAACCGCCCTGGCCGAGGCCGAGGTGGAATACATGGACCATGAGTCGCCCTCCATCTATGTGAAATTTCCATTCGATGCGGCTTCAAGGGAACGGTTGGGCCTTGCCGTCCCGTCGGGAGTCGAAAACATTTCCATCGTCATTTGGACCACGACACCCTGGACGCTTCCGGCGAATCAGGCCATCGCGATCCATCCCCAGATCGACTATGCGTTCGTCCACGTCGGGAACGAAGTCCTGGTCATGGCGGAAAAGCTGGTCGAAGAGGTGTCCAAAGCCTGTGATTTGAAAGACCCGGAGATCCTCGATCGCAAAAAAGGCAATGCCGGATTCGAAACCCTTCGGTGTCAACGACCATTGGACAACGGGTTTTCACCTATTCTGCTGGGTGACTTCGTGACGCTGGAACAGGGAACCGGCTGCGTGCATATCGCGCCGGGCCATGGGATGGACGACTATCTGCTGGCCTTGAAATACAACGCCGGGCGGGTGCTCACGGAACCCCTGCAGGTCAAGGTGCCGGTGGATGATCACGGACGTTTCACGAACGAGGTCGAGGAGTTTGCCGGGCAACACGTGTTCAAAGCCGACCCGGCGATCGTGGAAAAGCTGCGGCAACTGGGCGTGTTACTCAATGATCGAAAATTGATCCATTCCTATCCTCATTGCTGGCGCTGCAAGAAGCCGGTGATCTTTCGCGCCACGCAGCAATGGTTCGTGTCCATGGACGAAGGCCGGTTGCGCGAGCGGGCGCTTGAAGAAATCGACCGCGTGCGATGGATCCCGGAGCGGGGCCGAGAACGCATCTACGGCATGATCGAGAACCGGCCGGACTGGTGTCTGTCCCGTCAACGGATTTGGGGCACGCCGATTCCCGGATTCACGTGCGCGCAATGCCAGACCCCGTTAATCGACGCGCAGATCATTGACCGGATTGCCGGACTGGTGAGCGAGCATGGCGCAGACGTGTGGTTTGAACGACCGGCGCGGGAATTGCTCCCCGAGGGCATGACCTGTGCGGCATGCGGGGCCACCGGATTCAACAAGGAACAGGACATTCTGGACGTGTGGTTTGAGTCGGGAGTGAGTCATGCCGCGGTCGTGAAACAGCAGGGTGACGACTGGTGGCCGGCGAGCTTGTATCTGGAAGGGTCTGATCAACACCGGGGTTGGTTCCACAGTGCGCTTCTGTCGTCCGTGACCACGGATGGGCAGGCGCCCTACCGGGCCGTGCTGACCCACGGGTTCGTGGTGGACGGGCAGGGTAAAAAGATGTCCAAGTCCGCCGGTAACGTGGTGGCGCCGCAGGACGTGATCAAACAGCACGGCGCGGAAATCCTGCGTTTGTGGGTCGCGGCCCAGGATTACCAGGAAGACCTGCGCATCTCATCGCAAATTCTCACGCAATTGGTCGAGGCCTACCGGAAAATCCGGAACACCTGCCGGTACCTGCTCAGCAACGTCTATGACTTCGACCCGCACAACCCGGCGCATCAGGTTGAGGTATCGCAATTGCCGGAGTTGGACCGGTGGGCCCTGCTGCGATTCAACAACCTCATCCGTCACGTGCGGAAAGGCTACGAGGAATTCGATTTCCGGCAGATCGTACACGAACTGGATTACTTCTGTTCCGTGGACATGAGTGCGACCTACCTGGATATTTTGAAGGACCGGCTGTACACCTTTGCGCCGGATTCGCCTCTGCGACGGGGCTCGCAGATGGTTTTGTTCAAAATCGTCACGGGTTTGGCCCAGCTCATGGCACCAATCCTGAGCTTTACCGCGGAAGACGTCTGGGACGCCGTGCCCGGCAGAGTACCGTCGCCGGATGACTCAGTCCACCTCTCGAACTTTCCCGATCCCGCGGCCATACCCGATGAGGCGGATTTGGACGCCAACTGGAGACGATTACTCACCATCCGCACCGTGGTCCTGTCGGCCCTGGAAGAACAGCGGCGAGAAAAAATCATCGGGTCTTCGCTGGAAGCGCGCGTGGTGCTTCACGTCATGCCGGACTTGCACGAGTTTCTGCGAGCCTATGAACGCGAGTTGCCCACGCTGTTTATCGTGTCCCAGGTGGTCCTTCATCCAACCGGGAACCCGGCCGGTGAAAGACAGTTGGCCAGTGATGAAACATTGGGCATGAGCGTGAACGTCGTGAAGGCCGAGGGAGAAAAATGCGAGCGCTGCTGGAATTACCGTGATGCCGTGGGCAGCGCGCCCGAACATCCGACGCTCTGTGACCGGTGTCTCGAGGCCGTGACGTGAACCCCGGATCCCGCCGGTGGAGCATCCTTCTTGGCGTCGGGCTCGTCATCGTGGTCCTGGATCAAATCACCAAGACCCTCGTGATGCATACCATGCACCTGCACGAATCCATCCCCATCATCGCCGGGTTTTTCAACCTGACCTACATCCGGAACCCCGGTGCGGCCTTCGGCATGTTTGCCACGACCAACAGCGCGTTTCGGCTCATCTTTTTTGCCGGGACGTCGATTTTCGCGCTCGGGCTGTTGGGGACAATCTTCTATCGCATGCACCCGGCGGACGTGTGGGGCCAACTCAGCGTCGCCGGCATTTTCGGAGGAGCGATCGGGAATCTGCTCGACCGGTTGCAATATGGCGAAGTCGTGGACTTTCTCGACTTTTACATGGGCGGCTACCACTGGCCGGCATTCAACGTGGCGGACAGCGCCATCAGCGTGGGGGTCGTGTCATTGCTGATCCTGTTTGCGATGGATAAAAAAGTCGACCCTCCTTCTTCCGGTGCGCCGGCAGAGGAAGGGACCCCGAACGGCAAAGAATGAAGCCGGAGAACCAATCATGATCTGTGATCGCTGTGGAGAAATCACTGAAACCTACATGACCGAAGAACACGGCGACATCTGTGAAGCCTGCCTGCAAGCCATCCAACAGGAAAACCGCCGCCAATTCGGCCGAGCCCGCCCCCAAGGCCAGGACGGATAGCGTTTGAGCCTCGTAGGTCTGGTTAGCGAAGTGTAACCCGACACCTTCCTGAATCACTCCCCCTCACGGGGGGAGTCGGCAAGCCAAGGGCGTTGCCCGAAGGCGCGCCGGTGGGGGGTAGGAGTGAGGGTGAAAAGCCTTTTTCATTCCGTGGGCATGCGCTACAATACGCCCTTGCAGCCACCCGGAGTCCTGAATGAAGGCACGGAAGCCGAAAAAATCCGCAAGTGACGCGACAGCGAAGCTCATTGATAACAGCGCCACGACAGGCTATGAAGCCAAACTCTGGCAAATGGCCGATGCCTTGCGTGGCTCGATGGACGCGGCGGAATACAAGCACGTCGTTCTGGGCATCATCTTCCTGAAATACATTTCCGACGCCTTCGAGGAAAAGCACTCCGGCCTCGAAAGCGAGCAGGCTCAGGGTGCCGACCCCGAGGACCCGGACGAGTACCGCGCCGAAAACATCTTCTGGGTGCCGCCGGAGGCACGCTGGGCGTATCTCAAGGCCCAGGCAAGGCAGCCCACCATCGGCCAACTCGTCGACCAGGCGATGGATGGCATCGAGCGCGACAACCCGATACTCAAGGATGTGCTGCCCAAGAACTACGCCCGCCCGGCGCTCGACAAACAGCGGCTCGGCCAACTCATCGACATGATCAGCGATATCAAGGTGGGCGACGAGGCTGCCCGGTCCAAGGACGTACTCGGCCGGGTCTACGAATACTTCCTGTCGCAGTTCGCCAGCGCCGAAGGCAAAAAGGGCGGTGAGTTCTACACCCCGCGCTGCGTGGTCAAGCTCCTGGTCGAGATGCTGGAACCCTATCAGGGTCGGGTCTACGATCCCTGCTGCGGATCGTCCGGCATGTTCGTGCAGTCAGTGGAATTTATCCGCGCGCATGCTACGGGCAATGGCAACGGGCGAAAAGCACCGAAGGGCTCCAAGGCCGACATCTCCGTCTATGGTCAGGAGTCGAATCACACGACGTGGCGGCTCGCAAAGATGAACCTCGCCATTCGAGGGATCGAGGGACAGATCGCCCACGGCGACAGCTTCCACAATGATCGCCATCCCGACCTCAAGGCCGACTTCATCCTGGCCAATCCGCCATTCAACGTTTCCGACTGGGGCGGCGAGCGGCTCATTGAGGACAAGCGCTGGCAATACGGCACCCCGCCCAAGGGCAACGCCAACTTCGGCTGGGTGCAGCACATGGTCCATCACCTGGCGCCCAGGGGCGTGGCTGGCTTCGTACTCGCCAACGGCTCGATGTCGTCCAACCAGTCGGGCGAGGGCGAAATCAGGAAAAACCTGATCGAGGCCGACCTCGTGGACTGCATGGTCGCGCTGCCCGGCCAACTCTTCTACTCGACCCAGATCCCCGCCTGCCTCTGGTTTCTTGCCCGAGATCGCAAAGACGGGAAATTTCGTGACCGAAGGAAGGAAATACTGTTCATCGACGCCCGCAAACTGGGCCGCATGGTCGACCGCACCCACCGCGAACTTACAGACGAAGACATAACCAGCATCGCCAACACCTACCACGCCTGGCGCAGCAATTCCCCCTCTCCCGAAACCCCCTCTCCCCTGGAGGGAGAGGGTTGGGGTGAGGGGGCAAGGTCCTACACCGACGTCCCCGGCTTCTGCAAAAGCGCAACACTCGAAGAAGTGCGCAAGCACGGCCACGTGCTCACCCCGGGCCGCTACGTCGGTGCCGAAGCCCAAGAGGAAGATAGCGAGCCCTTCGAAGACAAAATGAAGCGCCTCACCGCACAACTTCGAGAACAACAAACCGAAGGCGCGAAACTGGATGAGGCCATCACAGCGAACCTGAGGGTGCTTGGATTTGGAGATCAGCGATGAACTACAGCGACGAACATATCGTACACCAACTGCGCCTTGGCGAAGACAGCCACTGGGAATTCAAGCAGATCGAGTTTGCCGGAAACCAACCGAAGAGTCCAAGCCGCCATGATTTGGCCGATGAGATTGCGGCATTCGCTAATTCAGACGGCGGAGTACTCCTTTGTGGTGTAACTGAAAAGGGCGACGTTCAAAATCTGTCGCGTGAACAGATGGACGAACTGGAGCGCCTTCTCGTGGACGTCTGTACCGACTCGATCAAGCCTCCCATCCGCCCCATCATCCTTCGTCGGATCATAAACGAACGTGCGCTTCTATTGGTGGAAGTGCCGCAAGGCCACGCCCAACACGATAGCCCAGGTGGCAGCTACCACCGGGTCGGCAGTTCAAAGCGCAAGATGACGAGCGACGAACGGCTCCGCCTGGCGCAACGACGAGGACAGAGGCGTTTCAGGTCGTTCGACGAGTTGACTGTACCGGATACTGGATTCAACACTCTGGATGAATCGCTTTGGAAACCGCTATTGAGTGCCGAAGGTGCAGCCAATCCCAAGGCCGCGCTCGGGAAAATGGCGCTTTGGGCCATTGACGACGCCGGGGTCATGCGCGCCACGGTGGCTGGCGTGTTGTTATGCACCAGAAATCCGGAGCAATGGCTTCCCAATGCCTGTATCACGGCGACCCGCTACCGGGGAAAAGACCGTGCCTCCGGCCAAGTCGATGCGCAGGATATTATCGGCCCCCTGAACCGCCAAGTCGCCGATGCAGTAACCTTTGCCGTAAGGAACATGCACGTTGCGGCGCGGAAGACACCAGCGCGCGTGGATTTGCCCCAGTACAGCGACAAGGCGCTGTTCGAGGCCTTGGTCAACGCCGTGGCGCATCGCGACTATTCAATGCATGGGAGCAAGATTCGTCTCTCGATGTTCGACGATCGCTTGGAGATTCAGTCGCCAGGCTCGCTCCCGAACAATCTGACGGTGGGGAGCATGACAACGCGGCAGGCGACTCGCAACGAGGTCCTGACTTCCGTGTTAGGACGCATGCCCGTACAGGGTATCCGAGGTTCGGAGGACAGACAGTATTTCATGGAGCGCCGCGGAGACGGCGTTCCGATCATTTTGCGCGAAACACGGGAACTTTGCGGAGAATCTCCTGAATACCGGCTGATCAATGATTCGGAAGTCTGCCTCGTGATTCCTGCTGCGGTACAGGAGCACAGCCCCGCCCGCGCCGTTGTTACCGTGCGTTCCGCCGGCCAGCCCTTGCCGGATGCCGACCTCTTGCTTCTGTTTCCCAACAAGACCTGGAAGCAAATGTCCACGAACGAGGATGGCGAGGCAATCGTCGACCTGCATACGACACATCTCCCCATGACGGTCTTCGCTGCCGCCCTCGGATATGCCGCACATCTGGAACGAGAGTGGATGCCAAACAGGGGATCGCTCGCAATAGAACTTGAAGCCCTGCCCGAAGGTGGCGCCGTCATCTTTCCCGAGGCAACGGGTACCCTGCCTGGACTCAAAGGCAGGCTCAATCCGATTCGTGACACCCATGACCGGACCTACCTCTATGCCTCCAACGTCGCCATCAACGATGGACAACAGCAACCAGTTCATTTCCTCCCCGGTGAAAACCTACGCCTGACGGATGCCGACGGCAGCGAACAGTTGGTGCGCATCGTCGATATTGTGGGCCGGTCGGCGCTGTTGGAGTATCGCCCGTATCACAAAGGAAAAACCTCATGACCGTCAGTGAGTTGATCAAGTTGCTTCAAGAATATCCCACCAGCCTGCGCGTGGTGGTGAACGGCTACGAAGAAGGCTACGACGACCTGTTACCGGAACAGATCTCCGTAGCGAAGATTAGTCTGAACACGGGAACACATCACTGGGAAGGACAGCACGGAGATCCGCCTCGTCAGATGAAAGAAACCCCTGACGGCGTCAAGGTCGTTGAGGCTTTGGTTCTACGTCGTGTGTCCAACTGATGGAAAGGAATCCAAAAAACAGACCATGATCGATTACGACAACTTTCAAAAGTCGCTAAAGCGTCTTGAGGAGCAATACAAGAACTATCGAGAACTTGACGAATCTCTGCCCGATGTGACGCAGGAAGCTATCGCCGAATCGGTTATTCAGCGTTTCGAGACCTGCTACGACTGTCTGTGGAAGGTGTTGAAACGATACCTGATTGAAGATCTGGGCCTTGCCGAAGTGCCCAACAGCCCCAGGCCTCTCTTCAAACTGGCTTCCGAGAACAAGTTGTTTGCATCCGCTCTGGAGGAATGGTTGCGTTACACTGACGCCCGCATTGATACGGCCCATGACTACAGCGGCGAAAAAGCGCAAGCTTGCTTGGACCTTATGGGAGGTTTTATCGATGATGCTGTTGGTCTCTACCAGACCATGAGCGGAGGGACATGGGAGTAGACCGGCCCCTCGACATCACCGCGGACCAGCGAAAAACCCTTCTGGCGCTGCTCAAACGACACCTACCGAATACCACGGCCTGGGTCTACGGTTCCCGCGTCAAGTGGACCGCACGCCCGCAATCCGACCTCGACTTAGTGGTATTCACCAAGCCTGAACAGGAACGCCGCGTTTCCGAACTCAGAGAAGCGTTCGAGGAAAGCAACCTACCCTTTCGAGTGGACCTGTTCGTCTGGGACGCCGTCCCCAAGCAATTCCGAAAAGAAATCGAGGCCGAGCATGTGGTGTTGGTGGAGAGAGAGGAGCGGGTTGTAGCAGGTGAGTGGCAAAAAAGACAGTGGGGTGACTTAGCGACTTTAGAGTATGGGCGTGCGCTTCGTAGTTATGATACCTCCCAAGGAATGTTTCGTGTATTTGGTACGAACGGGCCAATAGGTTGGCACGATGAAGCACTATACGATCATCCAAGTGTTATTGTTGGACGGAAGGGGGCCTACCGGGGCGTACACTATTCGGCAAAACCTTTCTTTGTGATTGACACGGCCTTCTACCTCAAACCGAAGGTCGAGATGGATGTTCGTTGGGCCTATTACGAACTTCTCACGCAAGATATCGACTTAATGGATAGCGGTTCAGCAATTCCATCGACTAGCCGTGAAGAATTTTATAGCCTTCCGGTATCAGTTCCACCTTTCCCCGAACAACGCGCCATCGCCCACATCCTGGGCACGCTGGACGACAAGATCGAACTGACCCGGCGCATGAACGAGACCTTGGAGGCCATGGCACGAGCATTGTTCAAATCCTGGTTCATCGACTTCGATCCCGTCCGCGCCAAAGCCGCCCTCCGTAATCACTCCCCCCTTGATAGGGATTCAGTAAGGGCCATCACTCCCCCCTTGAGGGGGAGTCGGCAAGACAAGGGCGTCAGCCCGCAGGCGCGCCGGTGGGGGGAAATACAACGTCAGTACACCCAACAAACCCTCCAAAACGCCCAAACCCTCCGAGAACGCCGGACCGATGCCGAAGGCCTCCTCTGGCACTATCTGCGCGACAAACAACTCGACGGCTACAAATTCCGCCGCCAACAGCCAATAGGCCCGTACATCGTCGACTTCGCCTGCATGCCTCAAAAATTGCTCATCGAACTCGATGGCGGCCAGCACGCGGAACAACACACCTACGACCAAAAACGTGATGCATTCCTGCGAGAGAAGGGATACAACATCCTGCGCTTCTGGAACCATGAAGTCTTCGAGAACTGCTTCGGGGTCCTGGAGAACATTTATGTTGCCCTGCATCATCCCTCCCCCATTGAGGGGGATTCATTAAGGGTCATTACTCCCACCTTGAGGGGGAGTCGGCGAACCAAGGGCGCCAGCCCGCAGATGAGCCGGTGGGGGGACGGTGAGTCAGGAGTGCACCCCCCACCGCATCAGCCTTCGCCTCGCGGCTCGGCTTCTGCGACTCCCCCTCAAGGGGGGAGTGATTGGACAATCGAACGCGCCCGCGCCTACCTCGACAGCATGGACAAAGAAATAGCCGACCTCTTCCCCGACCGCCTCGTGGACTCCGAGTTAGGCCTGATTCCAGAGGGCTGGGAGGTGAAAGCACTTGATGAGATTGCTGACTTTCAGAACGGTCTTGCCCTACAAAAATTCAGGCCCACAGAAAATGAGAAGCGTCTGCCTGTAGTGAAGATCGCCCAATTGAGAAGCGGACAGGCGGATAGTGGGGAATGGGCTACGGAAAATATAACACCGGAATGTATAGTTGATGATGGGGACGTTCTTTTCTCGTGGTCAGGTAGTTTGATGGTTAAAGTCTGGTGTGGAGGGCGGGCAGCCCTGAATCAGCACCTGTTCAAAGTGACGTCCTCAAAATATCCGAAGTGGTTCTATCTACATTGCATAGAATCCCATCTTCCTAAATTTCAAAGTATTGCTGCGGACAAAACTACGACAATGGGTCATATCAAGCGTCACCACCTCAGCGAAGCCAAATGTGCAGTCCCTGACCTAACCCGTTTCGGTGTAGCAAATGACACGTTATCTGACTTGTTTGCAAAGAGAATTTCAAATGTCCTCGAATCCAATACCCTTGCTGCCCTACGCGACGTACTACTGCCCAAACTCATTTCGGGCAACCTACGGTTGAAAAACGCAGAATTCACATTTGAAGGAGTTGAGTGATGTCAACGAATACGCTCACCAGTTTAGCGATTCTAAAAGTAAATATAGATCAAGGTAAAGATTACCTTAGTTACCTTGAACCGTTCATACTTCAGGTTCTTGTAGATCACTGTCCCGATCCGGTCACAGATAAAGTGGTTAGCCGTCACATACGAGAACAGTTTGGTTTGGAAATTCCAGAGAGAACCGTTCAGTTAGTGTTGAAGCGAATGTCCAGGAATCGTCTGTTAACGAAAACCTATGATGTATTCCGTATAAGTAACGATCTGCCGGATCCTCAGATTACCGTCAAGCAGAGCGAGGCAGAGCATCGCATCCGTACTCTATCTCACGGACTATGCCAGTTCTCACAAGACACAAGCAGGTCGATGTCTAATCCAGAAGACGCGGTGACTGCGATGTGTGCGTTTCTTGCGGAGTTCGATATCGCATGCTTGCGCTATTATTTAAAGGGAACGGCTATTCCTCCGCTTAATGGCCATCATGATTCCGACATCGTGCTTGTTAGTGAATACATTCAACATGTTGAACAAGCTGAGCCTGAACGATTTGAAAATTTTCTGATACTGCTTCAAGGACATATGTTGGCCAATGCGTTGATGTGTCCGGATCTGGAAAACGTATCAAGTAATTATCGGAGTGTCGTCTTTTATCTCGATACACCCTTGCTTGTTCAGAGACTCGGCCTTGAAGGTGAAGTCAAGCAAACCGCTGTCTATGAGTTGATCTCTCTGCTGAACAGATTGAAGGGCAAAATAGCAACGTTCTCCCATTCTCGCGAAGAACTTCAGCGCGTGTTGCATGGCACTGCTTCTCACTTAGAATCGTCTGATGCTCGCGGATTGATCGTCATGGAAGCGAGGAAAAACGGGACGACGAAATCGGATTTATTGCTTCTTGCCGAATCGATAGAAGATAAACTTGGGGAGGTAGATATTGAGGTGGTACGTACACCTCCTTACATCAAGAATTTTCAGATTGATGAGACGGTTTTCGAAAATGTGCTCAGCGACGAGGTATCGTATATGAACCCACGAGCCAAGGAATATGACATCAACTCTGTACGCAGCATCTATGCCATTAGAGGGGACCGATCAGCACTCTCTTTAGAAAAATCTCGAGCCGTTCTGGTAACAAGCAACACGAAGTTTGCAAAAGCAGCTTGGCATTACGGCCAACAGTTTGAAGCATCCCGAGACGTGTCAAGTGTGATTTCCGACTTCAGCCTAGCGAACGCGGCATGGCTGAAAGCGCCATTAGGAGCATGCGATTTACCGAAAACACGACTACTGGCATTCTCCTATGCGGCGCTTCAACCATCTTATAAGTTATTGAATAGTTTCATGACGGAGATAGACAGGCTGCAAAATCAAGGAAAGATAACGGCTCGTGACCATCAGTTGCTCAGAAGCAGTCCTGTTGTAAAGAAAGAACTTATTCACCTTACACAAGGAAACGACGCTTCTCTAACAGCGGAGACTATCGCGCAGACGCTCGAGCGGGTAGTAAACAAAATAAAAAAGGAGGATTCCGACAAGCTTACAGGTGAGCAGGAAGCTCACCAAGAGACCCAGAAAGCACTCAAATCTCAGCAGGCTCTTAACAAAAAGATTATTGACAAACTATATTGGCGATGTGACAGAAATGCGAAGATCATCGCTTGGATGTCATCAGGGAGCGTAGCAATTTTCCTCATACTAGGTTTCCTCTTTGGTCTTGGACTGCGTTCTACTTTTCCCATAGTCTCTTGGTCTCTCATAATAGGCTCCTCAGTTTTTGCCATGCTGACGATGGGGAATCTCTTATTTGGCTCCACTGTAAAGGATCTACATACGTGCGTATACAAGAAGTGCATGACTTGGCTTCTCAAGCGTGAAGCCAAGACCACCGGAGTCGATTTCAGTGACCCCAGTATTAATTGATCGCTTTCCCAACTTCAGAAGTTATCTGACCATGAGGCATTTTGCCCCATTGATCCACCAACCGAATCCACCGTCGAAGTGGCCGCGTTGCGGCTAAGCGGGTGTTGAGGTCATTGTAAGTATGAGAGCAAATGAACATGAGGGGATTGTCAGAGAGGATTACCATGACGGTTTAGTGTGACAGAGGCCAAAAGTAACTCTATGAATGTGAATATCAATATTCCTATAAAGGTTCCTGGGATCAAAAAGCTCGTCGATTATGTAGCGAGTGGGATAGGTAGCATTGCCGGGCCAATGCTAGCGACTTGGCAGGCACGTCGAGAAGCTGAAGCTAAGGAGATCGCAATTTCCTAGTTTAAGGTATTGACAATATTCCGCGCCTCATGTAGTATGCCCCTATCATCTTAGCAAGGGGTATACGCATGAACATTATTGAAATCATCAGCCGCTTTGAAAATCAATCGGATTGTATCGCCTACCTGGAACGAGTGCGCTGGGGCGACACGCCTACCTGCCCCTACTGCAAATCCACTCGAACCACTCGCAATCAGCACCGCCACTACTGTTACAACTGCAAAACGTCATTCAGTGTGACGGTTGGCACGATCTTCCATCAAACCCATTTGCCTCTACAGAAATGGCTCTTGGCTGTCTCCTTGGTCTTGAACGCGAAGAAGGGCCTTTCTGCCCTGCAACTCGCCCGCGATCTTAAGGTCAACAAGAATACGGGATGGCGGATTGCCATGCAAATTCGGAAAGCCATGTCGCAACGCGAACAGCGAGAACTCTTAACGGGGATCGTCGAAATGGATGAAACCTATGTCGGGGGAAAGCCCCGGAAAGGCACCAAGAACAACCCACCAGGACGAGGAACGAAGAAAGCCCCGGTGGTGGGAGCCGTCGAGCGCGGAGGCAATGTGACAGCCAAGGCCGTGAAAAAGGACGACATGAAGGGCCGTGATCTTCGAGCCTTTGTTCGAGACAGGATTGATACAGCCAACGCCAATCTGATGACCGATGACTATAAGGGGTATCTTGGCATAGGTCGCATTCTTCCGCATGACGTGATTAAACATGCCGAGTGGTACGTAGACGGCCATATTCACACCAACACCATTGAAGGCTTCTGGTCGCTCCTGAAACGGGGGATGTTCGGGCAGTATCATTCGGTGAGCCGGAAGCACCTGCAACGCTACGTCGATGAGTTCTGTTTCCGCTACAATCGTCGAAAAATGCCACCGATGGCGGCCTTTGAATACACGATTAAACGAGGGATGGGGGTGCAGGCATGAAGAAAAAACAGGCAGATACGCAACCCTTGAAAGTGATCGCCGGGGCACCAGATCGACCTCTGATAATCGGGGACATTGAAATCCAGTGCTATGTCCTCGAAGACGAAACCAGAGTCTTAACCCAAGAGAGTTTTCTTCGTGCCATTGGCCGCTCGGGGAAGCCCGCTGTAGGCCGAGGATCTGCATTCGAAAAGGTGGCCCCTTTTTTGGCTTTAGAGAACCTAAAACCGTATGTTTCCAAAGAGTTAGAGCGTTCGACATATCCCATCCTTCTGAGTGCCCCTGGCATTCCCAAAGCGTGGGGCTATCGGGCCGAACTGTTACCCCAAGTCTGTGAAGTCTATCTCGCCGCCCATGATGATGGTGCGTTACTGAAAACACAGGAGAAATTTGCGAAGACCTGCTATTTGCTGATGCGGGGGTTGGCCAAGGTTGGGATCATTGCCCTTGTAGATGAAGCCACTGGCTATCAACGAGTCAGGGAAGAACGTGCCCTTGCCACAATCCTTGAGAAATTCATTGCCAAAGAGTTGCAGCCATGGACCCGGACATTCCCGTTTGAATTTTACCAAGAAATTTTTCGGCTCAAGAGATGGCCGGGACCAGATGGACAGAAGCGCCCGATCATCATTGCCCAGTACACCAATGATTTTGTCTATGATCGCTTGGCTCCTGGTGTCTTGGAGGAACTAAAACGACTAAATCCGAAACTACCCAGTGGGTATCGGCGGGCGAAATATCACCAATGGTTTACACCAGACTTCGGGCATCCGAAACTAAAAGAGCATTTAGCCGCCGTGATTGCACTAATGAAAGCCGCCCCAAACTGGAACCGCTTTTGTGGTGATCTAAATCGGGCCTTGCCCAAACTGAACGAAACCCTTCCTTTGCCATTAGATGAAGACTAGGGGGGCGAGGCCGCCCCACCCCCCTGATGCATGGCTACCGCTTCGCCCCGAATGCTCCAACGATGCCGGCCCGTTCAAACGTGCCGCCGACTTCCTCATGGTTGGCCCCGTAAAAACTCCCCCAGAGGTAATCAGTCCCTGAGCCCATGCCTGCAAACGTCTGGAACCGACCACCCTGCACGTCGATGTTTTGCCAGCGCATATCGGCATACCCGCGCGTCAACTCCGTCATGCTCACGTCCAACATTTGATCGGCAAACTGATACACGGCTTCGGCGCGGCCCTGAATGGCTTGCGTGGGACGGGCCTGATGGCTACCCACCATTGCCCCGGTCCACGTCGCCGCGCCGGTCATCGGGTTAGAGCCGCTTGCGGTCCCGAAGGAAAACGCATAGAGGCTTTGGAGTCCATCGACTGTTGCGGGCGCACGGTAGGTTGTGAAACTGTAACCAAAGACGTTGTCGGTCAGCCAGCCGCCATAGACCGTATAATCGGCCGATACACCAGCCCCCGTTTCTGTCCCCTGGATTCGTCCCGTCGGGGTTCCATGCACGGTCTGGATCTGGCGCACATCGTCTGCGTCTAAGCCGACACCGAAGTCGGCGGCTGCCACTTCAACCGGCACCCCAAACACATCCGTCGAACAGAAGCTGGCAAAACACCCCATGGCGAACCGCTCGCTTGGGAGGAGACGGCTACTGGTCGGCACGACAATGTCTGTGGTGAGCAACCTATCAGCTGCCCGCGAAATGGCAACAATGGCATTCCGCGCCTCGATCTCCGTGGGTTCCATCACGGAGGACGTAGGCAAACTTCCACCGCCACTGCCCCCACACGCCGAAAGGATCAGTGCACTGCTGAGTGCAAGCACCCAAAGAGAAAAACGTGTCATCACGCACCTCTTAAAATTGGAAGATGGATAAAGCCACCCGCTTCACATAGGCCGGGCCGGCCTATCCGTTGAGGCAATCAGGAGATCCCATGTATTTACCGGTTGGCAAGGCCTCTCGCTGTCCTGGTGGCCACCAGAAACAGCGAACACGGCTCTTGTATTTCACGGGCGACCCGACAAGGGCAGCCCCAACGGATAGTGACGTGGACGATAGCAGGCGAACGAAGAAAGGTCAATGCTTGACAGGCAAGATAAAATACCTTAAACTAGGAAATTGCGAAGGAGATTGCCGCCAAAGGAGACGCAAAGAAGCTAAAAATTATGGCGGAAGGCCAAGCTGGCGCATTGCAGATCATCGCAGACGCGCAAGCAGACGCACGACGCAAGCTGGAATGCTCGGACATGGCTATTCAAGGAGAATTGACCATGGCCGAGATGGTGGAGCAGAGAATTCAATTCCAGGAGGAGAAAAGACTACGAAATATCAAATCAGTTGTGAGGTTAGCCGCTGAGGAACTGGAATGCAAAGAAGTTCCGGATCATGAACCGGATCACGACCTGATGGCGCGTTTCTTTAACGATGTTCAAGACGTGTCATCGGAGGAATTGCAGAAGCTTTGGGCAAAAGTTCTCTCGGGCGAGGTCGAAAAACCTGGGACGACTTCGATTCGGAGTCTGAGCATCTTGAGAAACCTTGACCAGAACACCGCTCGTCTCTTTAGAAAATTCTGCTCTGTTTGTGTGTCAGTAAGAATGCCTGACGAAAATCAGTTTATCGATACGAGAGTCCCCTCGCTGAATGGTAACGCTGCACAAAACTCCCTAAAAGAATATGGTTTGAACTTTGATGCTCTCAATATTCTCAATGAACATGGACTCATAATTTCAGACTACGACTCTTGGTTTGACTATAATATGTGCATCAAACTTTATTCATTCGAACCTACGAAGGACATATGGTGTATTCCCTTCAGTTTTCAGAAGCGATATTGGGTTTTGTTGCCGACAACCAAACGTGCTGTAGACCAAAAGTTTCAGTTAACAGGTGTGGCCTTAACCCGGTCAGCCCGAGAGCTCTCAAGAATTGTCGATATAGAATCTATGAATGAATATGCTCAAGCCCTAGAAAATTTCTTTAAATCGCATAATTTGCAGATGATCGAGATCGACAACGGAGAACCACAGTTGGCTTAAATCGGATTCGCTAGTTGGGTGGCTTGGAGACGCCGTGACGAGAATCACCGAATCCGATGTCGAGGACGCCGCGCTCGGTTGGTTGGATGGCCTTGGCTGGAGCGTTGCGCACGGTCCTGATATTGCCCCCGACACCCTTACTGCCGAGCGTGCCGACTATGGGCAGGTTGTCCTGGAGCGGCGGTTACGGGATGCCCTGGCTCGACTCAACAAAGATCTACCTGCCGAGGCGCTCGAAGACGCTTTTCGCAAGCTGAATCGGCCGGAAGGGACATCGCCGGAAACGCGAAACCGGGCGTTCCACTGGATGTTGGTGGATGGTGTGACGGTTGAGTATCGCGCCCATAACGGCATCATCCGTGGGGCACAGGCCCGGGTGATCGACTTCGACTTTCCCTGCAATAACGACTGGCTGGCGGTCAATCAGTTCACGGTTGTCGAAAACAATCACGAGCGCCGCCCGGATATCGTGCTGTTCGTCAACGGCCTGCCGCTGGGGGTGCTTGAACTCAAGAACCCGGCGGACGAGGACGCCACCATCTGGACCGCGTGGCAGCAACTCCAAACCTACAAAGCCGAACTGCCGTTGCTGTTCGCCATGAACGCGGCCTTGATGGTCTCGGACGGGGTGCAGGCGCGCATCGGCACGCTCACCGCCGGGCGGGAGTGGTTCAAGCCTTGGCGCACGATCACCGGCGAGGGCTTGGCCGACCCCAGCATGCCTGAATTGGAGGTGATGCTGGAAGGCGTCTGCGAGCCGGGGCGGTTCCTTTCTCTGGTGCGTGACTTCATCGTATTTGAAGACAGCGGGAGCGGTGCGCCGGTCAAGAAGATGGCGGGCTATCATCAGTTTCATGCGGTGCAGGTGGCTGTAGCGGAGACCTTGCGGGCCGCTGAATTACGAGAGGGGAAATCCGGCGAAGACATCGGCCGTTGGGAATCGGGTCGTCAGCCGGGCGGTGAGCCTGGTGATCGGCGAATCGGTGTGGTCTGGCACACGCAGGGTTCGGGCAAGAGCTTGACCATGGCGTTCTATGCCGGGCGCATCATCCGTGAGCCGGCGATGGAGAATCCCACCGTGGTTGTCTTGACCGACCGCAACGATCTGGACGATCAACTCTTCAGCACGTTCTCCCGTTGCAGCGACTTGTTGCGCCAACCGCCGGTGCAAGCGGAGAACCGGGCGGATTTGCGGACTCGGCTCGCGGTTGAATCCGGTGGGGTGGTGTTTACGACGATTCAGAAGTTTATGCCGTCGCCCTCACCCCAGCCCCCGGATCAAGTCCGGGGCAAGCCCTCTCCCAGCGACGGGAGAGGGGGTAATGCCAGCGGGGACGTGCCTGCTTTGTCCGCTCGGCGAAACATCGTGGTCATTGCCGATGAGGCGCATCGTAGCCAGTATGATTTTATCGATGGGTTTGCGCGACACATGCGCGATGCCTTGCCCAATGCTTCTTTCGTCGGCTTCACCGGCACGCCGATCGAGCTTCAGGACGCCAATACCCGAGCTGTATTCGGCGACTACATCAGCATCTACGACATTCAGCGGGCGGTGGAGGACAAGGCGACGGTGCCGATCTATTACGAGAGCCGGCTGGCGAAGTTGACATTGGACGAAGAGGAGCGACCGAAGATCGATCCCGGTTTCGAGGAGGCGACTGAGGGCGAAGAGGTCGAACGCAAGGAGAAGCTCAAGACCAAATGGGCGCAGTTGGAAGCAGTCGTCGGCGCAGAGAACCGCCTGAAGCTCATTGCTCATGACGTTGTTGCCCATTTCGAGCAGCGTCTCGAAGCCTTGGACGGCAAGACGATGGTGGTGTGCATGAGTCGCCGCATCTGCATCGACCTGTACCGTGAACTGGTGCGCCTGCGCCCCGATTGGCATCACGAGGACGATGACAAGGGTCGCCTCAAGGTCGTGATGACCGGCGCCGCGTCCGACCCGCCAGAGTGGCAGCCGCACATCCGCAACAAGCCCCGGCGCGAGGCACTGGCGAACCGGTTCCGCGACCCCGGTAATTCATTGCGTATGGTGCTGGTGCGGGACATGTGGCTCACGGGCTTTGACGCGCCGAGCTTGCACACCATGTACGTGGACAAGCCGATGCGCGGTCATGGGCTGATGCAGGCCATCGCCCGGGTCAACCGCGTGTTCCACGACAAGCCCGGCGGCCTCGTGGTCGATTACCTGGGGCTCGCCCATGAACTCAAGCGTGCCTTGGCGACGTACACCGAGAGTGGCGGCACAGGGCAGACCTCGCTCGATCAGGCGGAAGCCGTGGCGGTGATGCTTGAGAAGTACGAGGTCTGCCGCGGCTTGTTCCATGGATTCGACTGGTCGGAATGGATCACGGGAACACCGGCGGAACGGCTGGGTCTGCTGCCAGCCGCACAGGAACACGTGCTGGCTCAGGAGAACGGCAAGGACCGTTGCATGCAAGCGGTGCTGGAGCTTTCCCAAGCCTTTGCCTTGGCCGTGCCTCACGAGGAGGCGATCCGCATTCGTGACGACGTGGCGTTCTTTCAGGCCGTCCGCGCGGTGCTGGCCAAGCGCGCGCCGACTGAAGCGCGGCCCGAAGAGGAGTTGGATCACGCCGTGCGCCAGATCATCTCCCGCGCGGTGTCGTCGGAAGGCGTGATCGACATTTTTGCCGCCGCCGGTTTGGAGAAGCCCGATCTTTCGATCCTTTCCGATGAGTTCCTGGCCGAAGTGCGGGGCATGCCGCAACGCAACCTTGCCGTGGAACTGTTACAGAAGCTGTTGAAAGGCGAGCTTGTTCTCCGCCGGAGGAAGAACGTGGTCCAAGCGCGTTCCTTTGCCGAGTTGTTGGAGCAGACCCTTCGGCGTTATCAGAATCGCGCCATTGAAGCGGCACAGGTGATCGAGGAGTTGATCGCACTTGCAAAAGATATGCGGGTGGCTGCTGAACGCGGCGAAGAATTGGGGCTATCGGAAGACGAACTGGCTTTCTACGACGCGCTGGAGACCAACGACAGCGCAGTTCAAGTGCTGGGTGACGAGACCCTTCGGACGATTGCGCGTGAACTGGTCGAGACTGTGCGCGGCAACGTCACGATCGATTGGACCCTGCGAGAGAACGTGCGCGCCCAACTCCGGGTGCTGGTCAAGCGCATCCTCCGCAAACACGGCTATCCGCCTGATAAGCAGGAAAAGGCCACGCGGACCGTGCTGGAACAGGCGGAGGTGTTGTCGGTTGGCTGGGCCGCCTGAACCTGTTTCGGAAGATCTCCTCACCCCAACCCTCTCCCAGTAGCGTGTTCAGACCGGAGTCAAGGGTGACAGATGTACCGGATACATGGGTAACACGTTTGCCCATCCTGGTCCTCGCTAGTCCCGGCCCTCCCGGAGATCAATTGTGGTGAGCCGATGCTGACAAAAGAGCACTTCATACTGGCCGTCTCCCGCCAACGGCCGGACCCCCACGGGATAGCCGCGAAAGGCTTTGCTGAGCTTATAGCGCCGCCCCTGAAACGAAAACTCGCCTTGTTGTTGCACCTTGCGCACGAAGGTCCCCGTGTCATATTCGATTGGGGGCAAGACCTCCGGATAGCTCCGGAGACTCGGTCGATAGCGACTGGCCGGGACCGCCAACGCCAAGGCTTCATGCGGCCGTTCTTGATTATAGACCGTGCGCCAGCGGTCCAAGGCCGTCTGCACGTGCGCCGGATCGCGCCATTGCGCGTCCCGTAACACTTCCCGGGTCAAGGTCCCGTGAAAGCGTTCGTCTTTGCCCAGGGTTTGCGGATGATAGGGGCGACTATGCGTGACGGCCACCCCCACCCGCCACAGCCACACGGTCAACGGGGTGTCCCGATGCGCGGCATCGCTGCCCCAGGGACTGCCATTATCTACCAAGATCCGATCCGGCAGCCCATAGCGGCGAAACGTCTCGGTCAGCGCCTGTTGCACGGTCGCCGTTTGTTGATTCGGCAGGGCCTGGAGCCGGACGTTAAAGCGCGAATGGTCATCCAAGATGGTCAAGGGATGAGTCGGCCCCGCTAAGGTGGGCACCGCGCCCTTGAAGTCCATCTGCCACAGTTGATTGGGGACCGGGTGTTCAAAGCGCCGGCGCGCCGGCGCCAGTGGTTGGTTGAAGCCGAGTAAGCCCTCCCGGTGCAACAAGGCGGTGATCGTGCTACAGGCCGGGACCGGGGTCAGCCCCTGCAGCCATATCCGCTGCCGCAACTTCCGCGCCCCCCAACAGGGATGGGCTCGGCGCTCGGCCAGCAGCGCCTCCCGTACCGCCGCCGGGAGCGTGGGCCGCACCCGCCTCGGGCGCCGGGAGCGATCCGCCAAGCCGGCCCGTCCCGCCTCGCGGTACCGCGCCAGCCACTTGTAGCCCGTCTTGCGGCTGATCCCAAACCGCTCACACAGGGTGGCCAGAGGAAGCCGCTCCGTTTCGACCAAGTGCACAAATTCTTCGCGCAATGACATGAGATCCTGCTGCATCCAAGGCATACACGCCTCCTTCCACAAGGTGAGGGGGCGAGTATGCCACACGGGGTCTGAGTGTTACCTATGTATCCGGCACGGTTGTTACCTATGTGTCCAGTCTATACAGTAGCGGGAGAGGGAGTAGAGGGGGGAGTGATTCAATAAAAAAAAGAGCCGTCGGCCCTCACTGGCCGACGGCTCTTTTTTTGTTCGTTCTACGAAAGTCCGTGTTACGGCATCTTGGCGGTGAACCAGGTGGAGATGCCCTTCATGCCGTTCCGTTCC
>WTGX01000019.1:0-94058 GCA_011523385.1 Nitrospira sp.
AGGGTTTCGTAGGGGACGACCTGTGTGTCGTCCCACCTGAATTCCACGGCTCCAATTACAAAAACAAAGATCCTGAATCCCTGAGCAGGATGTGCGGACGATATACCTTAACCTGCACGTCCGAGGTCTTTGCCGAAGAATTTCGGCTCGAAGCCACCCCGGACCACCAACCGCGCTATAACGTGGCCCCTTCGCAAGCGGTTGTTTGTGTAAGGGCGACGCTCCCTGCACGGTTACGCGAGGCGGTCAC
The DNA here is from genome assembly GCA_011523385.1 of Nitrospira sp. Taxonomy (GTDB): domain Bacteria; phylum Nitrospirota; class Nitrospiria; order Nitrospirales; family UBA8639; genus Bin75. The sequence goes on from WTGX01000019.1 coordinate 251, forward strand.
GATGCGGTGGGGCCTGATCCCTTCGTGGACCAGGGATCCCGCCAAGGGGATGAACCTCATCAACGCCAGGGCGGAGACGGCGACGGAAAAGCCGTCCTTTCGAAAACCGTTCCGGGAACGTCGCTGTCTGGTGCTGGCTGACGGCTACTATGAATGGAAACGGAAAGGAACGCGGAAACAGCCTTACTACATCCGGTTGAAAAATGAGCGCCCCTTTGCGTTTGCCGGACTGTGGGATCGGTGGAGCGATGGAGCGGGGATAACCATCGAATCATGTGCCGTTCTCACGACGAAACCGAACGAACGCCTGGCCTCGATTCATGACCGGATGCCGGTCATTTTACATCCCGGGGCGTATGAGCCGTGGCTCGATCCCGGGTTGCAGGATGCGACTCGGCTTGTCGCGTTCCTGACGCCGTACCCAGCAGACGCCATAATCGCGCACCCGGTCGGCGCGCTGGTCAATGATCCGCGCGTGGATGACGCGCGGTGCATCGAAGCCATGGAAACTCCGGATCATCCGTCACGAGGTCAGGTCTGAACGGGTGGCCGGCCGGGTGATTCGCCCTGCCGCTTTAAGAGCCATCCGCGGAAGCCATTTCATGACCAAAGCCGCCAGCCAGCCTTGCCAGCCGATGGTGACCACGGGGCGCTTGTTCGGTAAAGCGGCCAGTGAGGTTTGCGCCACTTGGTCGGCCGTCTGCATGGGAAGGAGGCTGTCTGGACGAAAGCCGGACGAGGCATGAAAATCGGTCTCCGTTTGTCCCGGACAACAGGCTTGGATCACCACGCCGGTGTCGCGCGTTTCCTCGACCAGCGCTTCTGAAAACGACACCAAAAACGCCTTGGTGGCGGCATATTCCGCGAAATACGGAATCGGGATCATGCCGGCGATGGAGGCCACGTTGATGATGCTTCCGGACCCGCGTTCAATCATCCCCGGCAGGAACAACCGGATACTTTCCACCACGGTCCGAACGTGCAGGTGAAGCATCTCCTGGATGCGCGGCAGTGGGTGAGAGACGAATTCCCCGTACAAGCCGAAACCGGCGTTATTGATCAGCATATCCGGGGTCTGCCGGTACCGCCGGCTTTCCACGAACAATTGGTGAGCGGCATCGGGTTGGGCGAGGTCCGCGATGAACACGTGGGCCTGAACGCCGTAGTTCGTTTCGAGTTCACGGACGAAGGGCACAAGTCGCGTCTCGTCGCGGGAGACGAGCAACAGGTCATGGCCCCGGCTCGCGAGGAGGCGGGCATACGCCGCCCCGATCCCTCGTGAGGCTCCGGTGACAATGGCCAATGGATTCATGTCCTGGCGTTCGACGACGGGATGATCGGGGTTCGGCATGGTTTGTCTGTCCGGCTAAGGAGTAACGGCGGCGTTCCAGGTATCGCGCTGGCCTTGGGCGTGGGCGGCATCCTGAAAGACGACGTGAATGATCATATTCCCGAACGGTCGCCGCACGATTTTCAGCAGCACAAAGCCGTCTACAAACCCGAACACCAGTTCTTGAGCGATTCCATCTCGAAAGACCGCCTGTTCCTGGTCAGTGGGCTGGTGGTTGATGGGGTATTGTGAGGCCAGCACCTCAAAGACTTCAAGAAACCATTCCTGCGTATACGTGCCCATTTCAATGTCGATGTGGCTCAGGGTGGTCGGCGTGCCCCCGTCCCCGGACGGAGCGCCTGCGCTTGGGCCATAGGCCAAAGTAAAGTAACGATTTTTCCCCAGGAGGTCATACAGGCATTCGTTCTGGCTCGAACAATCATCGAGGGCCTCCACTTCAGCCGGGGTCATGCCGAATTTCAAGGTGCCGAAGCCCTGGATCGCGGCAGCCTGAATCGGGGCTGTCATGGCTGGAAGGCTCACGATGCTGAAAGCCACAAGGGGCAGCAGCGCGGTCGTTCTCAAACGATTGGTCATGAGTGCAACTCCTTTGAAGGTGACAGGGGACCCCATGATGCTCTGTATGACAAGGAAAAACAACTCTCTTCTGTCATTCCCGAAATTTTCAATCGGGAATCCAGGATTTTTCCAAGTGTGTTCTGACGAATGAAGACACAGAAGAAACAGATCCAAAGTTTGGCTAAAAGCTGAAAGGACGACAGGGGGAGGGCATGTCCCCGACTTATAGCGGGGATCGTGCGGCTGTAAAGACAAAAAAAAGAGCAGGCGCGCTCTTTTCACAAGGAGGAGGAATGAAAGAGTGCGCCTGCCTGGCAGGTGGCGTCATCTTTTCTAGAAGGTCTTATATTCGAGCCACTTGCCGTTCAGGGTGATCTTGCAACGATCTTCTCCCTGACTTCCCTTGACCTTTTCCATGTCGAGCGAAAAATCAATGGCGCTCATGATGCCGTCTCCGAACATCTCATTGGCCATCTCCCGCAAGGCATCGCCGTACACGCCGATGACCTCAAGCAGCCGATACTTGAACGGATCACTCATATTCGGGAAATCCGCCCGAACCGGAAATTGGCTCAAGCTGACGGTGGATTCCTGGTCCAGGTCCAACAGCTTCCCGACGGTCGCTGCCTCTTCCGGCGTCAACCTGTGATTGCCGGTTAAGGCGGCGGCCACGAAGGTCGGACTCTTTTTCACCGCTTTCGCGACCTCGGCAATTTTGACGTTTTTCGTCAGACGTTTGGCTTTTATGACAGTTTTCGCATCATTCATGATGATGACGCTCCTTTCCAGTTATGGGCGGCCACACAGGGCCGCCCCTACGGGTTTTGTCTCCTGGGTCCGGAAATTAATTTCGACTGGACCGGACCGTTCCGTGTGATCTCCGCTCTCATCCGCTTGTCCGTGCGAGGCGTGTCGGACGAGAAAATGAATGATGTGGTTTCGAATCTTGTAATAATGTTCGTCTTCAATAATCGTTTCCCGTGACCGCGGCCGGGGGATGGTGACGTCCACGATCTCCGCAATCCGTGCGGAAGGGCCGTTCGTCATGAGCATGATGCGGTCGGAGAGCAGGATGGCCTCATCCACGTCATGCGTGACCATGAAGACCGTGTTGCGGGTGGCATTCCACATCTGCACCAATTCCTCTTGAATCACGCCACGGGTCAACGCGTCGATTTGCGCAAACGGTTCGTCCAGCAGGAGAACCTTCGGTTCAATGGAAAACGCGCGAGCCAGTCCGACCCGTTGTTTCATGCCCCCGGACAGGGCCGTGGGCTTTTTGGTTTCGGCTCCTTGCAGGCCGACGAGGGTGATGTATTTCTGCACGTGTGCTTTGATCTCCTGCGAACTCCAGGTGGGATACGCCGAACGAACGGCCAAGGCGACGTTCTCGAAGACCGTCATCCACGGCATCAATGCGAAACTCTGAAATACCACCATCCGGTCCAATCCCGGCCCCGTGACTTCCTGTCCGTTCAGGATGGCTCCGCCTTCGGTCGGGGTTTCCAACCCGGCGATGATGTTGAGCAACGTACTTTTCCCGCATCCGGAATGGCCGATCACGGTGACGAATTCTCCTTTGTTAATCTTGACCGTGACGTCTTCGAAGATGCAGACCGTGCCGTTCCCGGAGTGACTCGGGAAATGCTTGCTCAGGTGATCGATAGAGAGAAAGGACATGACGCTACTCCCTGTAGGTGACCAAACCGGCCAATTTGTTAAATCCCGAATCCAGGAGCACGCCGACGGTCCCCACCACCAGGATGGCGAAGATGACGCCGGCAATATCCAGGTTGTTCCATTCAATCCAACTCAGGTAGCCCACGCCCAATTCCCCCAGCAGCATCTCCGCCGGCACCACGGCGACCAGCGCACTCCCGAACGAAATGCGGAGGCCGTTCACGATGGTCGGCGCGGCTCCGGGCAGAATCACCTTGTAGAGTCGCTTGAACCACGACAACTGCAGAATGGCGGCCACCTGCAAATATTCCTTCCGGAGGGAGTTCACGCCGAAGGCGGTGGTGGCCAGGGTCGGCCAGACCGCGGCCATGAACACCACCAGGATCGCCGTCCATTTCGGATCCTTGACCGTGTACAGGAGCAAGGGCATCCAGGCTAAGGGCGAGATGGGCTTCAGGATCTGAATGAACGGGTTCAGCGCGCGAAACAACATCTGGTTCAATCCCAGAATAATTCCCACCAGAATGGCCACGGCGGAGGCAGCCAGGAATCCCACGGAAAATCGTGAGACCGTATACCCCACCAGAAAGGCGATCCCATGATCGTTGGTCCCTTTAATCACAAAGGCTTCGTTCAATTCGGTCCAGGCTTTTTCCATCACTGTCATGGGACCGGGCACGCCTTTCACCTTTTCTTTTTCCGGGTTCCAGACGTACCCGCCGTCGTCGGTTTGCACGATATCGCCGTTGAACTCCAGGACCAGCAATTCCTCGTCCGTCTTGCCCGTGGGATCGAACGGAGGACTGATGGTGGCGACGTGCCACACAAACAGAAAAATTCCGAGGAAAAACGCGGAGATGAAAAACGGATGCTGTGTTGATTTGCTGCCCATCGTCATTCCCGTCTTTCCCTTCCCCTCCTTTGCAAGGAGGGGTTAGGGGAGGTAGAGCGTCCTTTTCCTGCTACGCCATGCTGTGAATCGGAAAACTCTGCACGTAGGCGTCCGGTCTCAGGGGATCGAACGTCTTGCCCATGATCACGTGCTTCGTCATGGTCTTGGCATGCGTGGGATAGCCCAGACCTTTGGACACCTTGTCGCACTCCGCCGCGAGATAGACCTGCTCCGCGACTTTTCGATAGTTCACGTCCCCTTTCAAATGACCCCACCGTTTCATTTGGGTCAGGATCCAAACGGCCATGGAATGCCAGGGATACGGATCGAAATCGATACGACTCGGGACCTTCTTGATGCCGCCCAACCCATCGGCAAACGTCCCGGTCAGCACCTGTTCCAGGACGATTCTCGGCTGGTTCAGGTAATTCGCCGGGGCGATGGCCTTGGCGATTTCCTTCCGGTTGGCCGGGTTCGACGCGTAATGGGTGGCATCGACGATCGCCCGGAACAACGCGAGGAACGTATTCGGATACGTTTTGGCGAATTCCTGTGAAATCGCAAACGCGCAGCAGGGGTGTTTGTCCCAGATGTCCTTCGAGAGCTTGTAAATGAAACCGACGTTCTCGTACACCGCGCGTTGATTAAAGGGGTCGGGGGCCAGGTAGCCGTCCACGTTGCCCGCCTTCAGGTTGGCGACCATTTCCGGGGGAGGCACCACGCGGATCTGCACGTCCTTGTCCGGATGCACGCCGCCGTCCGCCAGGAAGTAGCGCAACAGGTAATTGTGCATGGAATAGTCGAAAGGCACGCAAAAGCGAAACCCTTTCATGTCCGCGGCCGTTTTCACGCCCTTATGTTTGTTGTGCAAGGTAATGGCTTGCCCGTTGATATTTTCCACGGCGGGCATATAAAACGGGACCTGGGGAGATCCCGCGCCCAGGGTGATGGCCAAGGGCATGGGCGAGAGCATGTGCGCGGCATCCACGTCCTTGTTGATCGCCCAATCCCGGACCATGGCCCACCCCGCCGCCCGTTTGACTTTGGCGTTCAAGCCATGCTTGCTGTAGAACCCCATGGGTTCGGCCATGATGATCGGCGTGGCACAGGTAATGGGAATAAACCCGATCCCGAGATCCGTTTTTTCCGGTTTGCCCACGGGGTCCGCGGCCAATGCCTGCAATTGGGAAAGAGGAAGAAACTCGCTGATCATGCCGACCAACGCCGCGCTTCCGACGCCGGCCAGCAGTTGTCGTCGAGTCGGACCGCTTGCCTGCAACACGGCTTTCGTCACTGCGACTTCAAGCGTCTTGGACAGGTACTCTTCAGAGGTGAGAGGTGGTTTTCGATTATAGAGCCTGCCCTCGCGAAAGCGGGGGTCGGGGGTTGTGGCTTCCGATGAAACCGGATCGTAATGGTGCTGTTGAACTGTGTGTGCCATGGCTCCTCCTTCTTCTGGCATTCCCGCGAACGCGGGAATCCAGAGGTCTTTCTGTTTTGACAGTTGCCGCCTCCCAGGTCCAAGCCCAGTGCCACGAAAAAAACGAAAAAAAACGCCAGACCAGGAGTTCAACAAAACTCCAAGGCCTGGCGTCATTGCCAGAACGACTTTGACTACTCTGTCACACTACGGGGCTTTTATCGGCACCGGTATTGTCTGTCTCTATAAAAAGAGGCAAGCAAAAACAATGCCATTTTCTTTTTCATAACCAAGCATTGAATTTTATTGAAGTTCGAAGTTGACTTCAGACGGAGTGTGCGTAGCGCATCATTGTCAGGGTCATGACATCTTTGTCCGAATCCGACAATTTTGTCAGGTTTATATCGACTCCCTCTCTCCTATTTCCTGCATTAAGCGGGAAATAGGGAGAGGGTTAGGGGGAGGGGAAATGGTCAACGACTGACACAACTAATGCGCCCCATTGACAAAAAGAGAAAAGTACGGTTAACTACAATCGGCAATGACAAAGTCGTCATTACGCTGACTGAGAGAGATTGCGCGAGGACAATGAACGTCCTTCCCCAATGAAGGTGGGGAAAGGGCGTTTTTTTTGGTCGAAGAGAATGCTTGCCGTACATTCGTCGAGTACGGGGAACTTTCTTATTCGGGCAGTCGATCGTGTACCAAGGCAAAGGCGCCGGGAAGCCATGGAGCAACGAGTTTGCACGTGGACCTACCGGGGCCTTTTGTTTTATGCAGACGTGAACGGAACGTGAAACGAGAACTTTCAATGGACGCCGACAAGCTCATAACCCGACTGTGGGCTATTTTAGATCGAGAGGATGCTCCCGAAGCCCGGATTGGCGAGGTCTTGGACTTGTTGAATCAAAAATCCGTAGCGGGAAAGGCTCCGGGCCGTTCTTGCGAGATTTCCGAGTCATTACCACGCCTCAAGCAAGCCGGTGATGCACCGAAATCGTCGAGCGCCCGAAGGAAAAAGGAACGGGCGCCGGTGCTTATTGGAAACAGCACGGCGATGCAAGCAGTGGAAGTTGCCATCCGGCGGATCTCGAACACCTCGGCCACGGTATTGCTTCGCGGCGAAAGCGGGACGGGCAAGGAATTGGTGGCGCAAAGGATTCACTCCTTGAGTGAGCGTGCCGAGCAACCCTTCGTGGCGGTGCATTGCGCGGCGATTCCGGAAACCCTGATTGAAACGACCCTGTTTGGACAGGAACGTGGAGCCTTTACGGGTGCGAATCAGGCCAGAAAAGGGCGACTGGAACAGGCAGCCGGCGGAACGTTGTTTCTGGATGAGATCGGGGATATTCCCCTGTCAACGCAGGTGAAGCTTCTTCGCGTTCTTCAGGACAAAACCTTCGAGCGAGTCGGAGGTGAGGAAACATTCTCAGTGAACGTCCGGGTAATTGCCGCGACGCATCGTCATCTCGAAGCCATGGTCCATACCGGCGAGTTTCGGGAAGATTTGTATTATCGGCTGAACGTCGTACCACTCACGCTTCCTCCCTTACGTGCCCGGCGGGACGACGTGTCTTTGCTCATTGTGCATTTTCTCGACAAATTCAATTACGCCAATAACCGCCACATTCAATTGGGACAGGACTTGGTTCACATGATGAGTGTCTACCATTGGCCTGGAAACATTCGTGAATTACAAAATTGCATTGAACGGCTGGTCGTCCTTGCAGAGACCTCGCTTGTCAATTTGGAAGCCATTCCTGAATCGCTCACGCCATATTTTGACCACATGCGAACCGTTCAATCTCAGCCCACCGCCAAGTCGAACAGCCCTGCATCCCAGCAAACACTCTCCGCACGCTTGGATGCAATCGAACGGGACCGTCTTCGAGAGGCCCTCAAGAAAACAGGATGGGTCAAGGCGAAGGCGGCGAGATTGTTGGGCATGACGCCGCGTCAAGTCGCCTATCGGATCGCCAAATATCAGCTTATCGAAGAACCCTGACCATAGAAACTCGCCCCATATCCAGGACTGCCAGGGGAATCGAGTGACGTTGCGTACCATGACGTAACGGCCCTTAGTCAGCGCATGTCACGTGCGAGATTGCCGCGCTCGCGTCGCGCGCTCGCAATGACAGCAGGGGAGGGTGCCGTTGACCGGCCGCAGGCTTAGTGCCCTTCCTTGACCAGGTTTTTATTCCATTCGGGGATTTCGACGACGAGGTTGGTGGAGCCGTCTGGAACGCATTGGCAGGCCAGGCGGGATTGCAGCGTAATCGCGGGGGCTTCGTCCAACTGGTCCAGTTCGTCGTCCGTGGCCTCGCTGCACGAATCCAATCCTTCCTTCACGATGACGTGACAGGTCGAACAGGCGCAGACTCCGCCGCAGGCATGTTCGACGTCGATGCCCGCTCCCATCGCAATATCCAGCAGGCTGCCTGGCTGGCCGGTCGGTCCATACGGGATTTTACTTGGATCAACCTGGACATCGAGTGTTTCGTCAGGCAAACGAAAGGTCACGCTGAACGATTCCGTGGCTGTTTTGACTTCGACTTGCTCGATATATGGATTACTGCCTCCCATCTGATCTCCTTTTTCCCCGCTCGTCCGGAAAGAAAAATGATTGAATTATGACGTACTTTCAATAAGATAGCCGTTGAAACGGCTTGACCATTTTATATCCGACTGTTTTAATCTCCGACTAAAATACTCTTGACTAGAAAGAAATGTCAATGCTAGGATTTACTCCGATGGTTTCGGTCGGAGACTTATTTGCTCCGCGTTTATCGTTTATGTGAGGGGTCATGCTGAAGTTTTCAAAGAAAGCCGATTATGCCTTGCTGTCGCTTCAGTACATGGCCAGGGTCCAAAGCGGCATCGATGCCCACCCGCGTGTGGTGAACACCAAGGAAATTGCAGAAGAACATAATATCCCCGTGGAATTATTGGCGAAAGTGCTTCAGACTCTGGCCAGGCATCAACTGATCGAAAGTCATCATAACGGACCCAAGGGCGGCTACGCGTTGGGGCGGGATCCCAAGGACATTACCCTGGCGCAAGTGCTCGAAGCCATCGAAGGGCCTTTGGGATTGACGGATTGTTGCCATGAAAAAAACGGCCAATCCCAATGCGAGCAATTGAATCACTGTAACATTCGAACCCCGCTCTTCAAAATCCAGGAAAGTATCTTTCAATTGCTGAACAGCATGTCCATCGAGGATTTATTGGTGGAGGAAACACCCGTGATTATCGTTGAATCTTTAAAGCTACAAGGAGTGCCATCATGAAGTTACCCATTTATATGGACAACCATTCGACCACACCCTGTGATCCGCGCGTGGTCGATGCGATGCTCCCGTACTTCACTGAAAAATTCGGCAATTCCGCAAGCCGGAACCATTCCTTCGGGTGGGAAGCCGAAGAAGGCGTGGACCAGGCCCGTAAACACATCGCCAGCCTCATCAATGCCGACGCCAAGGAGATCGTGTTCACGAGCGGCGCGACCGAGTCCGACAATCTGGCGCTCAAGGGCGTGGTCGAAATGTACAAGGAGAAGGGTGATCACATCATCACCAGTTCAACCGAACACCGCGCGGTGATCGACGCGGCGAAGTCATTGGAGAAAAAAGGGATCAAGGTCACGTACCTGCCCGTCGATAAAGCCGGCCGGGTCGATCCGGACGACGTGCGGAAAGCTATCACCGACAAAACCATTTTGATTTCGATCATGCTGGCGAACAATGAAATCGGCACGATCCATCCCATCGCGGAGATCGGCAAGATCGCGAAGGAAAAGGGCGTGCTCTTTCATTGCGACGCCACGCAAGGCGTGGGGAAAATTCCGGTTGACGTCCATGCACTGGGGGTAGACCTGATGGCCTTTACCGCCCACAAGATTTACGGACCCAAGGGCATCGGGGCGCTGTACGTGCGCCGGAAAGCGCCGCGCGTCCGGTTGGCGCCGATGATTGACGGCGGCGGACACGAGCGGGGCATGCGCTCGGGCACGTTGCCGGTGCCGCTCGTGGTCGGGTTTGGCAAAGCCATCGAGTTGTGCGCGCAGGAAATGCCGGAGGAATCCGTTCGTACGATGGCTCTGCGCGATCGCCTGCAAGACGGCATCATGGGTGCCTTGGAAGAAGTTTACCTCAACGGCCACGAGACGGAGCGACTTCCTGGGAACCTGAACATCAGTTTCGCGTACGTCGAAGGCGAAGCCCTGTTGATGGGCGTCAAGGAAATCGCCTTGTCGTCGGGCTCGGCCTGTACCTCGGCCACCCTCGAGCCGTCGTACGTGCTGCGGGCACTGGGCGTGGGTTCCGACTTGGCGCATTCATCCATCCGGTTCGGGGTCGGCCGGTTTACGACGCCGGAAGAAGTGGAATATACTATCGATAGGATGATCAAGGCGGTCAATCATTTGCGTGAAATGTCGCCGCTCTATGAAATGGCGAAGGAAGGCATTGATCTCAAAACCGTCCAATGGGCGGTGCATTGAAGTCAAGCATGCAAGCGTACCGTACTTATAAATTATCGGGCAGAAGGAGGATGGTGTCATGGCGTACAGTGAAAAAGTAATTGACCATTACAACAATCCCCGCAACATGGGGTCGTTCAAGAAAGACGAAGATGGCGTGGGGACCGGCATCGTCGGGGCTCCCGAATGCGGCGACGTGATGAAACTCCAGATCAAAGTGGAAAACGAGACCATCGTGGACGCGAAGTTCAAAACCTTCGGCTGCGGGTCGGCGATTGCCAGTTCCAGCTTGGCCACGGAGTGGTTGAAGGGCAAGACCGTGGATGAAGCGGGCCAGATCAAGAATACCGAGATCGTCCAGGAATTGAACCTGCCCCCGGTCAAGATCCACTGTTCCGTGTTGGCGGAAGACGCGATCAAAGCCGCGTTGAACGATTACAAAAAGAAAGCCGATACCGAAGGCACGCCCGAAGAAGCGGCTACGCCCGCCTGACCCGGCAAGGAGTGAAGCCATGGAAACGACACAACAGACCACCCCACTCGTCACGCTGACGGAGGCCGCGGTGGCCGAAGTCAAACGGCTCATGGACGTGCAGGACCTCACCGAAGGCGGTTTGCGCCTGGGCGTCAAGGGCGGCGGATGTTCCGGATTGAGTTACACGATCAATTTCGACGAGAAAATCGGCGAGTTCGACACCGTGTGCGAGCAGGGCGGGGTGAAAGTCATCGTCGATGTGAAGAGCGCCATTTACCTGGAAGGCATGCAACTCGACTATCAAAAGGATCTGGTCAGCGGGGGATTCAAATTCATCAATCCCAACGCGACCAAGACCTGTGGGTGCGGAGAATCGTTTTCAGCATAACGCGTTGAACGTCGTCGCGCGACAAGCGAACCAACGGGCATGGTGAAGTCCTACCATGCCCGTTGTGCGAGAGAGGAAGGATGAGCGAACACACGCCATCAGCCGGACGGGACCGCGACCTGCCGATGGCCCGCAGCATGTGCTGGCATTGTCAGTCTGAAATGACCGGCGAATACTTCTGCGGTCGGTGCGTCAAGGTGCAACCCTTGTCCAAGGAACTCGACTATTTCACCTGCCTCAACCTGCCTCGCAAATTGAACCTCGACGAACAGGCGCTGGAAGAAACCTTCTATGCCTTGAGCCGGAGCTTTCATCCCGACTACTACGCCACGAAAGACGAGGGCGAAAAAGCCATCAGCCTCGGCAACACCGCGTTATTGAACACGGCGTATCGTACGTTGAAAGATCCCGTGCAACGAGCCGAGTATCTCATTCGTCTCGAAGCGGGCTCGGCCAAGGATATTCGGACCTCGCCCCCGGCCGACCTGTTCGATGAAATCCTGGAACTGCAAGAGGACTTGGAAGAGTTCCGGTCGCTGTCCCCCGGGGAGTCCGACGCACGCCGGCAGGAACTGCTTGAGAAATTGCAAGTCGAGCGGCAGGCGCTTGAAGCGCGCAAAGCGAAAATGGAAACTCGATTGCGAGAGCAATTCAGCCGCTGGGATGCGTTGCCGTCCGACGGTGGTGTCACCGTGCAGGCGCAAAAAGATGCGGTGCTCACGGGTATGCAGGAAATTCTATCCAACCGCACGTACGTGAAGAATATCGTGAATGATCTGGCTGCGGCGACGAGTCCCACGGGAGAGGATGGACGGAACATATGGCACTGATCGTCGGCATCGATCTCGGCACCACGAATTCATTGGTTGCGCACATGGCCGGCGACGGCCCGCGGGTCATTTCCGGAGCCCGCGGCCAAACCAAAGTTCCGTCGATCGTGGGCCTCACGGACAACGGCCTCTTGGTCGGGGACCCCGCCAAGGAGCATCTCGTTCGCGATCCGTCCCGCACGATTTATTCCGTGAAACGGTTCATGGGGAAAGCCGTGTCCGACGTGGCGGATGAATTGAAATATTTCCCGTACACCTTGCAGGAGAAGGGCGGTGTGATCCGCATCCAGGTGGGCGAAAAAACCTATTCCCCCCCGCAAGTCTCGGCCATGATTCTGAAAGAACTCAAGCTTCGGGCGGAAGCGCATCTGGGCGAGGAAATTACCAAAGCCGTGATCACGGTCCCGGCCTATTTCAACGACAGCCAGCGCCAGGCGACGAAGGATGCCGGCCTCATTGCCGGCCTGGAGGTGCTGCGAATCATCAATGAACCGACGGCGGCGTCGTTGGCCTATGGGCTGCAAAAGAACACGAAGGGCAACATCGCCGTTTACGATCTCGGAGGGGGAACCTTCGATATCTCCATCCTGAAACTCAAGGACGGCATCTTCGAGGTGCTGGCGACCAACGGGAATACGCATCTCGGCGGGGATGATTTCGACCGGCGGCTGGTCGATGCGGTCATCCAGGACGTCGATGCCCGGCACGGCGTGAAGGTGGAAGATTCGCCTGAACTGATGCAAACCATTCGGCTCGAAGCCGAGAAGACCAAAATCCGGTTGTCGGACGAACAGCAGGCGTACATGGCCGTCACCCTGCCCGACGGCAAAGGAACATACGAACGGACCTGGTCGCGCGATGAATTCGAATCCTTGGTTCAAGATCTGGTCGAACAAACCATGACGCCGTGTCGTCACGCGTTGAGTGACGCGGGCCTGAAAACCGGTCAGATCGACGAAGTTGTCCTGGTTGGGGGTAGCACCAGGATGCCGGTGATTCGAGCCCGTGTGCAGGCCCTATTCGGCCAGACGCCCCACTGTGACCTGAATCCCGATGAGGTCGTCGCGCTCGGGGCCGCGGTTCAGGCCGGCATACTGGCCGGGCAAAACACGGAGATGCTCCTGCTCGACGTGACCCCGCTGTCCCTGGGCATTGAAACCATGGGCAACGTCATGAGCACGTTGATTCGCCGGAATACGACCATCCCGACCAGCGCCAAGGAGATGTTCACCACCTACGTGGATGGCCAAACCGGCGTGGACATTCATGTGTTGCAAGGCGAACGCGAGTTGGTGAAAGACAATCGAAGCCTGGCCCGGTTCCAACTCAAGGTCCCGCCGCTACCCGCGGCCGTGCCTCGCATTGAAGTGACGTTCCTGATCGATGCCAACGGCATTCTCAGGGTCACTGCGTCCGATATCCGGACCGGCGAATCGCAATCCGTTCAAGTCAAACCTTCCTACGGGCTGACCGATGAGGAAGTTGAAACCATGATTCGGGAATCCTTCCAATTTGCGGCGGAAGACATTAAGGCGCGTCAGGTGATCGAGGCGAAGACGGAGGCCGATGCCATCATCATGGCTACCGAAAAGGTGCTGAAACGGGGAACGGACCTGATCGCGGCGGAAGAAATCGAGTCCATCGGCAAGGCTATCGAGGCCCTGCGCGTCGCCAAAGAGCAGGAGGACCATCGCCTGATCCGGGCCAGGATTGCCGACATGGAAAAAGTGACCCATCACTTGGCCGAGGTGTTGATGGACGTCACGCTCAAAGAAGCCCTCGAAAGCAAAAAACTCTCCGAAGTCACGGATTGAACGTCCGGCGATTCCCATGAGGAGCACCACATGTCTCAAGAATTAACGTGGGATATGGCCGAAGACATCGCGATTCGGCTTCACGAAGAGCATCCGGATCTCGATCCCCTGACGGTTCGCTTTACCGATCTCCATGCGTGGATCGTGGCATGGCCGGAATTCACGGATGACCCCAAGTCGTCCAACGAGAAAAAGCTCGAAGCCATTCAGATGGCCTGGCACGAAGAATACCAGGACGCGCAGTAGCGGAAGGGTGACTGTCCGTCCTGAGGGACAGGAACTCCTACGCAACTTGGTCGGTCCAGCCAGAAGACAATACCCCTGCTTGTTCGAGCACTGTCCGAGTCGACTCCTACTTGTGCAGAATGCGTTGACCAGCCTGGGGAAGTTCGCCTGCACGTTCTCGCGTAGTGGCGAGTTGGTGGTGGCGTTTTTGCGAACGGTGTCCACAAGTTCACTGGCGATGTCGACCGGGGTATCGTCTTCAAGTACCACTATCGGGATGTTATTGGTCTCCAGAGCGTCATAGAAGCTCAGTTTGTCTTCGATTAACCTCCCATTTCACACTACTGATTCTCCATCCCCCATCTGCTTTTCGAAGGCCTGACGCACAAGACTCATAACGTAGGGCAACTCTTCTGGTTTGCTCACCACCACCTCAACATCGCCATTGCCCCAGCGGCCTACATTGGTAACATCCTTGGCTAGCCCTCGAGGGTCGTGAAGCTCGTGGAATTCAAGGTTCACTGAGAGCCGAAGTCCTCTGGCCTGGGGTACTACGTCGACAAAGTTAGTCTCAGCTTTGTAGGCAACATAGAGCTTGAGGAATTCTTCTGTTACACATGGGTCCAGTGCCAAGACTTCCTTGCGGAATGCATCAAAGAGAAGGCGAACGGGTCCACCGTTAAGGAACTTGTGGTCCTCTATGGCGTAGGCATCAGGTTTCTCCGTGGTGTCGAGACGATGGGTATCGAGTATTTTTTCAGACAACGAGGGTGCCGTCCAAACGCTAAGGGCTTTGTGCGCCAGATGATCAGCGCGAGCCCCTATTTCCTTCTCATTCCAAGTTTCCACAGTCCCTAATCCCTCGTTGACTCGCAGTGGGCTCTCCCGGAAACCACCTTTCATGTCGCGTTTTTCGGCGAAGGTCCTGTCACTGTATTCAGCGTTATAGCCAGTCAGCGTCAAGTTGCCGAGTGTGTGCAGCCAGGTCTCATGCACTCGTTGCCAGTCTTCCCCCAGATCCGAGCGCCACATAGGCGAAAGCTTCTTGTTCTGTGGCATGATGTGCTCAATGGTATACTCATCGACGAGAACTTCTTCCTTGCGGCCGTAGTTTTCTAATCGTCGCAGCCAGTAGCTGCTCCGGTTTCCAAAATGGTAAAGATTGCGAACCCTTATCTCGCGATGAAATTCATCATTCTTTGGGAATCGGCGATAGGACGGCATAAGCATGAATTGCGCCTGAATGCTTTCAAGGTAACGGCTTTCGTCCAATGCCTCACCAAGGTATCGAAATGTCTTGTTTAGCGAGTTGGTGGGGATGGCGCAGACGGCGCGGCGGAAAACGTAGCTTTCCACCAACCGCACAGCGTGCTCTAGATCCGACGCTTCCAAAATGCCTTTAGTGTAGTCAGCGTAGAGTTTCAACAGGAATGGGTATGCGACGTTCGCCTTTAGTTCTCGGAGGTCATCAAAAGCGGCTTTTAGATTCGGTTTTTGTTCTTGTCCCAGCGCCATGCAACAATAGTATCCTGCGAAAGTATGGACATCCGCCACGAGCGCGTCGGTGCCGGCGGCATCGACATCTGGGCGGCGAGAGTATAATTTGAAGGCTTCATAGACCTTGCGAATATTTGGGATGTCACCGGTTTTGACGGTCAAGTAATGGCGCATAAAACCATCAAAGTGCTGTGCATAGGCCTCTTGCCCAAAGGCGATCTCCATGGGGTGCCAGTGCTCATCGTAAAGACGATTTTGCTGTTTAGGTTCCAATCCCATGAGGATAAAGTTGCGAATCAGGTCTGCTTGGCTGAGTTCTCGCCCAGTGGAGTTCATGCTCTCGAATATCAACTGCGGATTGTCGTGGTCGCGGCTCAACGCAATGTCTACCACCATGAGTTTTGCCAATCCCTCGCACAGCGGCTTGAGATTGCTGCCTAACTCTCTCACCCGCTTCTCAAAGTACGCGAAGTTCTCCTTGATTCGTAGGGAATGCTCGTCTGGGATGGACTTCTGATCCACGACCGCCAACAAGGTCTGTTTATCGGTCTGGGTCAATAACAGCTTATAACCGCGTTCGCCTTCCTCCAGCGGGTTGAGCAAATAATAGCTGCGGAGTTTTTTTGCGGAAAAACCATCAAGCGGTTCGGTGTCCGCCACTTGGCGCGCGAGCGCCTCGATGATGAGAGACACCGTTGTCAATCGCTGTTGGCCGTCGATGACCAGCAAAGGAGATTGGCGCGAGACTTGGGAAAGTCCCTGCTCGATGTAAACTATTGAGCCGACAAAGTGGCCGGGTATGTCTTCATTGCGACCGGCGCGCAGAATGTCTTCCCAAAGCTGGCTGCACTCTCGTTCCGTCCAAGAGTAAGTACGTTGATAGATGGGAATAACAAACTGTTTTGACTTTTCTAGGAAATCCAGCAGTTTCGCTTCACTTGCTTTCATTCGATATCTCCTCTTGCAGCCAACGGTTGTTTACGGCGTTCCAGCGAAGGCTCCTTTAGGTAAGTCTGTTCGCCTTTACTTGTGTCGCGATGGTGTAAAACCCATCGGTCGCTTTTTCTTCGGTTCCGGTGTGGTCATGAGTCTTCTTATAGCATCGAAGACAACCTTGAACTGTGTGTCATATTTCTTCTCCAATTCAGAGAGCTTTCGAGAAAGATCCTCGTGGCTGGCAAGCATCCGCCGTAATCGCACGAAAGCGCGCATGATTTCGATATTGACGTGGATTGCCCTCTTGCTGCGCAGTACGCTAGAGAGCATTGCAATACCCTGTTCAGTGAACGCGTAAGGCGGATAGCGCCTGCCGCCCCAACTTGAGGTCACAAATTGTGACCTCAAGTCGACAAATTCCTGCCGCGTGAGCTGGAACATGAAATCCTCTGGGAAACGGTCAATGTTCCTCTTGACAGCCTGTACAAGGATCTTTGTCTCGACGTCATAGAGGATAGCTAAGTCGGCATCCAGTATGATCTTTTGACGACGGATGAAAATAATGGACTGGGTAATCCGCTCAACTGGCATCAATGGACCGGAGGAGTTCTTTCTTTTTGTTCCCATACCACAATTCCTTGGCAAATGGTTGCTGTTCTGCTCTAGCGGGTTTCGACGGCTTGGTCGAGTTCATCAAATTCGTAAAAGTCCAAAGGATCGGCCGGTTGGCGAACGGGTGGGTGGGGAACCGTTCCGTCTGCAAAGACTTCGGTTGTCGTCTCTTGTGAGGGTTCAGCGACAAGGGTGCCGGTTGTCTGATCAACCTCGACGAACTCGATGCCATCCGGAACCGAGAAGGTCTGGACGGGGAGCAGGTTGAGACTCTTGCTCATGAAGTCTGTCCAAATGGGGAGGGCAGCATGGGCACCGGACTCCACTTTGCCGAGTGTTTCCACGCTGTCGAAGCCGACCCAGACGCCCGTCACGAGATTCGGCGCATAGCCGATGAACCACGCGTCCCGGTAGCTGTTGGTCGTGCCGGTTTTGCCGGCCAAGGGAAGTCCGATCGACTTGGCGCGCCTGCCGGTTCCGCTTTGAATGACGTCCATCATCATATGTGTAATCAAATAGGCGGTTTCTTTGGAAATCACTTGGCTGGGTTCAAACACGTGTTGCTCCAGGATGTGGTCATGCTGATCTCTGATTAGGGAAATCGTATAGGGTTCCAAGGCCAGTCCCTGGTTGGCAAACACGCCATAGGTCGCGGTGAGTTCTTGAAGCGTCACCCCCGAAGAGCCGAGTGCCAGGGAAAGGTCAGGACTTAACGGGCTGTGAATCCCGATGGCGCGTGAAAAATTGATGACGCGGCCAACGCCGATCTGTTCGAGCAAGCGGACCGTTGCCGCGTTTCTGGAGTGGCGCAAGGCTTCTCGCAAGGTGATCGGGCCGAAAAAGCGTTTTTCATAATTTTCAGGTTTCCAGGTTTTTCCAGGCTCCTCCTCTTCGTAGACCACGGGCGCATCGAGGACAAGCGTAGCGGGCGTCATCCCTTGATCAATGGCCGTGGCATAAATGATCGGCTTGAACGCAGACCCGGGCTGCCGGATGGCTAACAAAGCGCGATTGAATTGACTCCGTTCAAACTCGTACCCGCCGACCATCGCCTGCACCGCGCCGGTCCGGGGATCGATTGCAATGAGTGCGCCTTCGACCGCGGGAGTCTGATCAAGCCGGAACCGGATCGTGTCGTTGGCGGTGGACTTCAGCGAGACTTCAATCACGTCTCCCGGCTCGACCAATTGTGTGGCTGAGTCAATCGGGGTCACCACCGCGTCGGTGACGGACGTGCCTTCGGAGAGCCGGCGTTTAGCCCAGAGCATGTCCGGTAAGGTAATGGTGCCGACCAAGTCATGCGCCAGGACCCGTATCTCTTTATCGGATACGGTCACGACGTGGCCTTCCAGGATGTCCCCGAACGCGGGGTAAACCGTGGGCGGCTCGGCCGGCAGCGTCTCAGGCGGTTCCTCATGACGGAGCGGCCCACGCCATCCCTGCCGTTTGTCGAGGTCGCGCAGCCCTTTCCTGATGGCCTCTTCGGCCAAACGTTGCATTGGAATGTTCAGGGTGGTGGAAACCTGTAGCCCCCCTTTATATGTCATGGCCTCCCCGTATTCCTTGACCAGGTGTTGGCGGACGTCTTCAAGAAAATACGGAGCAACGCGATCATAGGATTGACGGGTAAAGTCCAATCGGGTCCCGCTTGCCGCCCGGGCAAGGGACTCCGTCAGGAAGCCGGCCCGGACCATCCGTCCCAACACGTGTTCCTGGCGTTTCTTCGCGAGAATGTAGTTCTTGTAGGGTGAATAGGTATTGGGGGCTTTCAGCAGTCCTGCGAGAAATGCCGACTCGGGTAACTGCAATTCGGATAACATTTTTCCGAAATACGTCAAGGACGCAGTCCCGACCCCATACGCCCCTTGGCCGAAGTATATCTGGTTGAGGTACATCTCGAGAATTTGTTCCTTCGTCAGGATAAATTCCATTTTCAGGGCCAGGAAGAGTTCCCGTATTTTGCGCTGAAAGGTCCGTTCCGGGGTCAAGAACAGGGATCTGGCAAGTTGTTGGGTGATCGTGCTGGCGCCTTCAACTTTTCCTCCGCGTTTGAAGTTCGTCCAGGTGGCCCGAAGGATTCCCCAGACGTCTAATCCCGGGTGTTCGAAAAACCGGGTATCTTCAACCGCAATCACGGCGTCGATCAAATGCCGGGGCACGTCACGAAGCGGAGTCAATATTCTTCGCTCCACGTAATATTGGCCGATAACCTGGCGGTTATCCGCCTTGATCTTGGTAATCAGGCTGGGCTGGTAATCCCGGAGTCCCCCCAGTGAGGGCAATCCGGTCGTCATATGCCAGGCGACCGCCGCTGTCCCCCCGACGGCCAGTCCGCCGACGATCAGAACGGGCCACAGGAGACGTTGCGTCAGACGGCGGGATTCCATAGCGGAGAGATAGTGAGACATCAGTGAGCTCATGATCAGGGGGTCAGTTCTCTAGTGGATAAGGCTTATGAGAAGACGATACTCCCGGTCGATTATAAAGACAAGCCTTCCGCCGCCATTGTCCGGTCGCCGATCTTCTGTTCCGGGTCTTGGGCCTTTTGTCCGGTTGACAAACTTTGAAAGGGCGTGCTACGAAAAATGGCCTGCAAGCGAAAAGGTTTCACGTTCCACCTGTTTCCATTATTCCTAACGAATTCAAGAAGGAGGCTGTTTCATGTCTGATGTTGCTTCAGAAATAAAAGCGGGCGACGTTGCGCCAGATTTCACCCTGAAAAATCAGGATGGGAACGAAGTCACGTTAAGCAGTTTTAAAGGTCAAAAGAACGTGGTCCTGGCCTTTTACCCCCTGGATTGGAGCCCGGTCTGTACGAATGAAAATAAATGTCTGACGGACGATTTTCCGAGTTTTTCCGATGCCAATGCCGAACTGCTCGGTATCAGCACGGACAGCTTTTTTTCGCACAAGGCCTGGGCCGACTCACTCGACCTGAAACACACCCTGTTGGCTGATATGCATCGTGATGTGTGCAAAGCGTATGGCCTGTATTTCCCGGATCTCAATTGTTCCAAACGAGCCACGGTGATTGTGGATAAGGAAGGTAAAGTGGCCTACGTCAAGGTGCAGGAGATCAAGACCGCTCGGGACGACAAGGAAATTTTGGACGCCCTGAAAGCGTTGTAGGACAACCACAGGGGGTTGTCCCTGCGTCAACGTCGAGGCACATTGAAGGGGGATTCCGCGAACACGGGATCCCCCTTGATTTTTAATGAACGGGAAAGGAATGCCGGATGGCCGGAATCGTCGAAAACGTCACTGACGAAAATTACGAAGAACTAAAAGCGGCCCAAGCGACCGTGATGGCCTACGGCATTGCGGCTTGTGAACCCTGTGCCGCCTACGATCCCATCCTGGAGGCAGTCGCCCGGAAATTTCCGGCCGTTCGCATCGGCAAGGCCAAGATGCACGTGCCGGGCCGGTGCCGGGCCATCAAAAAGCAGTACCAGTTTGAAACGTACCCCACCACGCATTTCTATTCACGCGGGAATCTCCTGCTGACCCGGGAAGGCAAAATCGAGGAAGACGAATTGATCGCCCTCATCAAGCAATACCTGCCCGATTCGTGAACGTCAGACCGTTCTCACAGGTTCCTATCGGACATCAAACGACAATTGGCTCTGGATTGGAGAGGCCGACGTCTTGAGGATAGCAGGCCGAAGGACGGTATCAAGGTTATCTGCGTCTACCGAGTTCGGCCATGGCATGGCTCCTTTGGCTTTCAATGCTTCAAGCCCCTTGGATGGTTCACCGGTCGAACGTACATAGATGGGCACCAGACGCAGCCGATCGAGTTGCTCCGTTGCGCCGGCCCATGTACCCCCCTTGTTCATGTCTGTGTTCACTACCAGGGCCGCATCCGACAAGGCATAGATCACTTTATTGCGTTGCATTGCGTGCCCCGCGTTGAATCCCGCGTTCGGATCATAAGGTGAGATCAATACAAGTTGTCCCTCTAACAGCAGGTTTCGATGCTCACGAGTCATGGCCGTTTGTTCGAGGCTATCGGCCAATACACCTGTGACTTTGCCACCCGCTTCCAATGCGCCAGACATAGCTGCCCGATCAATACCCCTGGCAGCACCGGAGATTACAGTCTGTCGAGCCTTTGCTGCCAGACGTCCGATTTCTTGGGTGTACTCGATTAAGCAATCATTGACGTTGCGGGAACCGACAATCGCCAATCCACCGCTATTGAGAATTTCCATGTCCCCACAGCCATACAGCAAGCTCGGCGCGTCCTTTTTCAGCCGTACCTTGAGCTTTTGTGGATATGCATCATCAGTTCGGCTTAACACCCAAATTGCTCGTGTCCGCCAGCGCTCGATTACTTGGCTCAAAAGGAAACTGCGATCCAACAGACGTTTGAGCCGGTTGCGGTCAAGTATGTGATGGCGGTCCCCGAGAATTTGATCTATATTTGCCTCCAGCAAATCAGCGGGCTGCTTCCCCATCTCTTGGAGATACAAGGCGAGTTTCATGTATTCGCCAGGCGTGAGCAAATTGGCTGGTTCCTTACTTTTACCGCGTCCAATGATCAAAGGGGCGGTCAACAGCAGAATAGCTTTAGTGTTCAAGGAGAGCGTCTCACTCATTGGTTGCCTCCTGTCTGAGCAAGCGCCAATGGCCATACCTCACCGCTTCCATGCGAACGCAGTAACCAAGCTGCAACGGTGAAGGTCCAGCGTGAATCCACCATATCGTCCACGAGCAATAATGCCCCATCAGGCAATGTTTCATCGGTCAGCGCCAACGAATCGTCAATGTTGCGTGCCTGTTGAGTGCTGTTCGCCATTGTCTTCTGCTCAGGGCGGTCCTTCGTCTTAATTAATACCTGTTTGAATGGAAGGTCAAGGGCTTTGGCCAAGCGTCGGGCAAAATCAGGCACCAGGCCCGGATGCCGCCGTGAAGGAATGCAGGTTACCCATTTCGGGACCGGTTGCGGGTTCCATTCTTCAATCAATTTTTTACAGGCGTCCACCAGTTCATCTGATAGGTATCCGTCCTGATATTTCCCCTCCCGCACCAAACCACCCCAGCCAGCGTCACCCCAGACGCAGAGTGCTTTGCCGGGCTGAGACTGGAGATCGGCAACGATCCGCCCGGACAGATTATAATGCCGTAGTCCTCCAGGTGGTCATTTCTTTCGCGGTTCGATGGGCAGGCTCGTGCGGCGCAGGAAATCAATCGCTTCCCGAATCAGGGTCGGGTTCGCTTTTGTTGCCAAAGGAGGCAAACCAGGTGAGGAGATATTGTCCGGCTCTCCATCCAGCGCCCGAACAAGGAATTCCATGTGACCGGAACTCAGCCTCACGTATTCCTGCATTTGTTCCTGCTCCTCTTTCCGCAGTTTCGTGAGTCGCTCCGCCCGTTCCCAGAAGTTGGGGCTCAGGGTCGCGGCGGTCAGTTGCCACTTGCTTCCCTGTTTGGCAATGGGCGCTGGTGATTCTAGAGAAAGGAGTTCTATAGTCTTCTCTATTCGTCCATGACTGATGTTGCCTACTCCTTCAATCTTGGGAACGGACAGCCCGTTAGGTTCCTCCTCCAAGGCATTCAGTATCTTTTGCACTTCATCGCGTGCTGGAAACGCACTCTTGATCAAATAGTCGGTGATTTCGGTTTCTTCCTGACCGCTCAGCAACACTCCGTAGGCTGCGTCAAGCGCTCTCCCGGCACGACCGACCTGCTGATAGTAGGCTACCGCAGAACCCGGCGTCTGGTAATGAATGACGAAAGCCAGATCAGGTTTGTCGAAGCCCATGCCCAAGGCTGTTGTTGCTACCAGGGCTTTTACTCTGTTTTGAAGAAGCGCATCTTCCAACTCCGGTCGCTGCTCGCCCGTTTTACCCGTGTAGGCCTTGACGTTCAGTCCGCGAGACCTAAGCCATTCACTTACTTGTTCTGCATCACGGACCGTGAGTGTATAAATGATCCCATGACCCGGAAGAGCGGGCAATTGTTCCGCCAACCATGCGAGCCGTTCTGCTTGGCTCTGCAAGCGGATTGTTTGAAAAGTAAGGGAGGGGCGGTTGAGATTGCCGCGAATGATCTCCATGTCTGGCCCGAGCATTTCCGTCAAATCGTCGATTACCCGATCATTTGCCGTGGCGGTAGTTGCCAGCAACCGGAGATTTGGCGGCAAGTTGCCAATGATGCGTTCGATCAGTCGGTAGTGTGGGCGAAAATCATGGCCCCAGTCAGAGATGCAATGTGCCTCATCGATCACGAGGAAGGATATCTGACTGGCAACTTCTTCCAGTACCTCGGCAAAAAAATACTCATTGGCCAGCCTTTCTGGTGAGATGAGCAGGATGTCCACCTCATTACGACCGAGAGCGTTCGCCACCTCTTCCCCCAGCCGGTCTTCTGCACGACCAACAACCGACCATGCCCCCTCACAATGTGCTGGATGGCCTCTTCCTGACCCTCACGGAAACTCGCATCAGGCAATCCAGAACCCAGTTGCAATAGTTCCAAGGCACGAGTCTTTCTGTATTTCACTCTTTTGTCGGCTTCCCGTTTTTGATTAGAGACGGCGATGATTCGCGAGGGCGTGGATATTTTTTTCGAGATTGGACCGTCATGCTAAACCTTTCTCCCAGTCGTCAGTAGCCATACGCGTGGCAAGGGTTGCCATGCGGGCAGAAGTGGCTTCTGTTTTAAAAGTATCACTGTCAATGAGCTCCCCTGCCGCGCGTTGCCAGTCTGCTTGTTCAACAGCGTCAAAGAATTGTTCAAATTCTTTTGTATTGTCGTAACCGTGCTGATAAGCGAGTTCGATCATGACGCCCTTTCGGACTTCGCTGAGAGAATCCCATCGTTTTTCGCTAACCAAGGATCGAGCATCATGCTCGGCCTGTGCGAGATCTTCTTGAAGTAAACGTTCAGCTTGGTCAGGAGTCAATGTATCGGGAATGGGTGTGCCGTCAGCGAACGTGGTGCCGTTGTGAGTGAGGCTGTGTCCGTAGCCGATCGAGAAGCCGCCTCCGTCAGGATAGGGCGTGAGGCGCAAGTCTTCATGCCCCATGATTGAAGCTAGAAGTTGCGTTCGTCCTGTAGCGGCTTCTTCGGGAGGCCGAAAGGTGGGACGGTCAACGCCGGCGCCCTGGTAGACGGCCCCCGATTCCTGCTCGATGCCGGCTGGCGCGACGCCTTCGGCGCGAGGAGTAGCCGAAGAAAATCCGGAATCCGGAACTCGTGCGTGAGGGGAGTCGGGCGTCGGTCTGTCTGGGGCGATGCCCGCGCCGGCCGAGACTGCCTCTTCACCAGGGATGGTTGAGGCGCCTTGGCCGAAGGAAGCAGCCGGTCCGGCACCATCACTGCTGGAGTCCGGCACAATGCCGAGATCGACGCGGCTGCCGGCGCCTGCTGGTTCTGTTGATGGAGTCTCGCGCGGCCAGGAGCCTTGATCGAGGGGTGGAGTTGTCGGCTCATCTACTGACGGTGTTTCGCCAGAGCCCTGGTAGAGCGCAGAACTGTCTTGGACCATGCCAGGAGGACCAGAGAGCGATTGCATGGTATTAGAGAACGATTGCATGGCTTCTGCACGGCCGGTGGCCCCGCCCAGAAAACCGGCGACCTCCGGGGAGACAGTCCATGGACCGTGAGTCAGGCTTTCGACGGTGTCGAGGGTTCCGGCGCGAACACCCTGGAGGGTATCCAACATTTGTCCGTGGTGGTGAAGGGGTCCATTTAGATTGCGTTCCACTTGTTGGACGCGTTGTGCGCCTTCGGATTCCTGTGATGCGGCGACGGCGTCGGCCACACGGCTTTGATCTTGGTGAATTTGGTCAGTGGTTTCAAAGGGGAAGAAGCCTTTGGCTGCCATGTCGAATTCGCTGATGACAGGATTATCTTCGTAAGACCCGCGAGGATCAGTGCGCATTGATTCAATGCTGCCTGCAGGAACAAAGTTCTCCGCGAGCTCACTGACATTATTGCCGACGAGCGGCATGACCCCATGTTGACGCATGGTTTCATCCATATGGAGAAGTCGCTGAGTGGCGGCATAGTTGCCGTCACTCACGTCATGGAGGAGTTGAAGAAACCGGTCGGGGGACATGCGTTCATTGTGGATGGCGTGATTTTTGATCGCGTCGATTCCATTGACGGTGATATTTTCCTTGAGCGCGACGGCCTGCTGGTGCCGCTCGCGGGCGTCTTCAAATTCCATCGCGGATTTAGCATATTCTTTTTGATGGCCTTCCTGTTCGTGCAACGCATTGCGGACGGCAGAGACGAATTCTTTGCCCTCGGAGTCGGTGATATTCTTAGAGTAAGCGAGGGCATAGTTGGCACTGGTGCGCACGGCGCTCCCGAACTCCTCACTCTGCAAGAACTTGTCGGTATAGTCCTGAATATCAGAGCGGGTCTGGCTTTCCTCGGAACCAACGTTGAGGCCTCCGGAACCCGCGCCGTCCGTGTGAATGCCGGCACCCACTCCCAGAGTGAAGCCGAGTTTGGCTTGCGCGGCGGCGGAGATACCAGCTTTGTCGCTTTCAGAAAGATCCAGCGAATTGCGGTGAGAGAATTGTTCAACTGCGTGATTGATGGTTTTGGTGAATTGGTCATGAATGGAATTGTGGGACTCGGAGATATTCTCGCCAACGACGGTTTGCTCACCGGTCTTATCGGCGAGCGAAGCGACTTCTTCTCCAAGATGGGTTGTGGATTCGATCCAGGCCTCCCGCGATTGCGCAACCTGGCTGACGGCCTTGGTGAACTCCTGGGAGGTTTGAGCGGTTATTTCTTTGCCGAGATTGAAGCCTACAACCGCGTCGGATTGAATTTGTTTGAAGTAGGGCTGTCCCTCGGCGGTCCACGTGACAAAGTCGCCCTTGGGCGAGAGGGCGGAGGTTTGAATATTATTGTCAGGTGAGATACCGGAGACGGCAGGGCCGAAGCTACCATGCTCATTCGTTTCACGCCACTGGACCCCGCCCATTTCGCCTTCGCCTCGAGTAATCTGCTCGGCTGCATGGCCCACGGAGGTGTCATAGCCCTGCATGATACGGGAGACGGCCATGGCCGCGAGTGCCCCGGATCGGGAGACGAGCATCCAGGCGATGATCGGGAGAGAGGAGACGAGATAGCCCGACGTGGCGACCATGTCGCTGACGTACTCCGTGAGTTGCGTATTGGCCATGGCATTAAAGCCGTTTCCGTAGATGCTGCTCAATTCCGTGAGGACACCCTTGGTGTAATACGAGATAAAGAAATTGAGGATGGCATAGAGCGGCGGCCAAAGATTGATCCAGAGCAAAGTCGTGACGTACGTGAACGGGACGGCGGTGGGCAAGATCAGGGCGGTCAGCGTGATAATGGGAAAGATGGCATAGAGAAATGCTTCGATCAGGGCCCGTAAGAGCGGCAATTTTTCCTCCGCGATCCGGCCCATGGTCTGATAGGTGGTGCGGCGCTCGTTTTCAGCCCATTGCCTGGCGTATTGAGTGGCGAAGGTCGCGTCATCCACCGAACGGGCCATTTTCAGGATCGCATTGCCCATGGTGTTGCTGAGTGAGCTTTGCAGCACAAGGGTCTCAGGAGTAATCGTCATGCCGGTGAGATAGAGGATCGCGGGGGGAAGATCATTCTTGTATTTGGTGAGCGCTGCGCCGACGGTGCTGTTATTGGCGATGAACCCCCGGATGCCGGTACTCATGATGCCATCCGTGAGGCCCCGGAGGTCGGGCTGTAACGACCCGACGAACCCGGATCGACAGGGGAGAATTTGTTGGACCCCAGCCGTGGTGACGTACTTGAACCGAGCCGCATTCTGCGCGACATTTGCGCCAAAGAAGGCAAGCAGGTCATTGGCCTCCAGCACGTCCTCCCAGGAAAACCGGCCGTGGCCGACGCCGTCGACAACGACGCACGAGGAGAAGAATTCCGTGAAATTCAGATACGTGCGTTCATCGGGAATGACCATCGTTCTCGAGGCCTCAAGCACCTTGTGGCCGAAGAGTAGGCCGTTCTGGGTGTAGCGGACCGCGTTCGGAACGGCAAAGACGGTTTCAAAAGCCCGTGAAAACCAATCTCCGGTATAAGAAAAGAAGCCAGCCGTGGCCGCCAGGCCGATCGGCACATTGTTCACGACGGCCGACGCCGACGGCAGGACCCGGTCGGTGATGACGACGGTGGTTTTAGGAACAAGCAAGGCGAGATTGAGCACCAGGGCCATAATGAGCCACTTCACGCCAGACATTACGTCTTGATTGATCGCACCTTTGATGAGCAAGGTCAAGAACCCGATGAAAAACGCGGTCTGCACGGCGGCGATGTAATTGGCGTTGCCGAAAATCGAGGCCACGGCGGTAAAGACCAACCGGAGAAAATCGCCGGAGCCATAGGCAATCACTTCCCAGTTAATGGTTCATTACCTCCTTAGCGTCCCCACCTGGCCGCCTGCATAAAGCCCTTACCCAAATTGGTCATGATTTCCTTCTCGTATTCCCGGATCTGCTTGAGCAAGGCGAAGTACTGTTCCGCTTCATCTTCGGTTTCCTTCGTCATCGCCGCGACACCTTTGATGGCATTGCGTAGCTGTGGGAGAAATTCTTTGACACGTTTGGCTTGAGAGAGGTTATTGGGGAGATTGAGGATTTGAAATTCAACCATGCCAAGGATGTTGTTAAGCGATGTGAGCAAAATATTGCGGGCAAACAGATTGGTATATTTGTCTGTGAGCTTACTTACGTCAATGTTGCTGCCGGGTGCGTTAGGGAACGCAGCGCTGGCGGCCGTGAGGAAGCGGTACAGCGGGATTTTGCTGGCCCCGATGAGGCCCGTCTCGGTCGGGGTCAACGCAGCATCGCTCCGGATTTTCGAAACGATGCTTTGAACCAAGGTTTTGATCTTGCCATGGAGGCCGTTCCCCCAAGCAGCCGGATTGATGGCTTGCCGGTTCGCATGAATGGTTTGGCAACCCATGGGTGTGGCGGTCGGTGACTGGCAGCGGTAGATAAGCAGTTGAAACGCCGCGTCTGATCCGTACATCAAAGCGGCAATCATGTTTTCAAAGGCAGGGCTCGGAGTGCCGTCCTCATTGAGAGCCGCCGGAATGTGATTGAGGCCGGTAGGATCAGTGTCGCCACCGCCGCCGTCACGATAGATGACAGTACCGACCATATTCATGATGAGTTCAGCAAACTGTGTATCCGTGGTGAAGAAGGGGTTTTGCATGAGGACGAACCAAGTTAGGTTGCCCTTAGTGAATACGATTTGATCGTCCTCACCCCCGCCCGACGCTTCAGTGGCTTTGATACGACCCCCAGTCGTGCAGTAGTGATTGGCGGTGTTGTAGTCTTCGCCAGTCGTTTGCATGCGCTTGATCGTGCAATTCCCTTCTTTTTGGCCAAAGAACTCAAGCGCACCGCCGACAAGCTTCGTCGCAGCCTCGCAAGAGTCCATGCCCATTGTGAGGTATTCATTGGCCCAGGACTGAATGTCTTCCATGGCCCCGGACAATTGTGGGGAAACGATTTGAATCGCGAGCATGAACGCCAACGACACGGCGTTTTGTCCAATAGCACGTAAAGCATCCACAAACTGGCTGGCATTCATGACGGAGAAGCCACCGGTGTAAAGATCGATTCCCCCGCAGCCGGCAGAGAAGCGGGGCGTCTGAATAGTGAGAAAGCGGTAGGGCTGAGTGATGGGCGCGCGGTAGGAAATGCCGCCTAAAGTGGCGTAGCGAGCAGACTGTGTTTCATAAATCCCCGGCCGCGTGGACGCATTGAAATTCTGATTATTGAACCAGTCGTCTAGTTTGTCGCCAATGCCCGCCTCGGCGGGATTAGGCTGGAAGAAGAGGAAAACAAGAAGAAAGAAGAGAGAGGGGTTCATTGGAAGCCGTAGAGTCCAATTAGACTTATTTGTTTTTGTCGTTTTTCATGTTATCCGCCGCCCACAGGATCTTTTTGGCAAGCGTCGAGGCGTCGGTGAAGCCGTAGGAAACAGGCAGGAGTTGATCCCTGACTGGGTCCACCAGGAAGACAGTCGGGACGACGTCCACCTGGAGCTTCGACGCTAAGAGGGCGTTGTGCTGGGGATCCGGAAACTCCGGTAATCCCTTGCCGTCAAGTGACACAGGGAGCACGGAGAAGCCGTGCGCGTCGGTGAAGGCCTTCAGGACCGGCGCGAAGCGCTGACAATAGGGGCAATCGCCCCGCAGGAAGAAGACCAAGCCATAACGGTCGGCCAATGCGGTTAGGTCGGCCGTCTCCTGAATAAGCGCGGCCTGATTTTTCGCGGAAATGGCCTCAGCGCGAACGGGATTCACAAGGGTATAGTCATACTCGGGTGCGCTCCAGATGGCTTGCCTGAACCCCATAGCGAACTGCTGGGCCTGCGCTTGAATCGCGGCAGTGAGCCGCAAGTACTCGAGATAGTTTTCTGCCGAGGGATGCAGGACCGCACGAGCCAGTGCGTCTTCCCAGGCTTCCCCCTGTTTTTGAAGGATCTCACGTGGCGTGAGCGGCGCCGGCACCGGAAGAGGCGGAGAGGCCGGTTCTGGCTCCGGTTTTTGCTCCTTCGGTGGCGGTGGCGTGGTTTGGTACCAATGCCGCCCACGGCCAGCTTCTTCGTAATACGAAGGGAAGAGCGCGGTGGAGCGTTTCCCGGGAGAAGAAGCTAGCGGAGTGGAATCTTCGGCGTATGCGAGAGCGCCGAAGATGGAAACGAGGTAAAAGAACATGATGAGAGATGCAGTTCTCCAGCGCAATTCTGAGAGAAATAGCATGACGAAAAAGCACGTAAACTCGATGGCGAGAAGCGTGGGAAGGGTCATTGAAGCTCCTGATGCCGGCCTTCGATTTTGGTTTTAATGTCATCGACGGCATCGACGACATCCGGCGTCGTTCCGGCATTGGCTTCGGCTATGACGTCGGCATGGTATTCAGAGAGGTCGATAGATTCAAAGTCGACGGTCGGGAGCTCCTGGAGCGTGAAGCCCGAGCAATCCGGATTTCTAGGACCGCCATAGGCTTTGCCTATCTGAGCGCGTCCCTGAACGACGACAATCCTGGCGAGTTTCGAGGGGAAGGTGCAATAGGATTTATAGTCCCGCCAGAGAGCGCAGAAGAAGAGGAGCCGGATGTCGCAATTTTTATAGCGACCGACGTAGTGGGTGCGTTGCTCGTCGCGGTCGATGCGAAGTTCGCGTTCCATGGCATTGCATTGAGAATTGCTGGGATTTTGGCAGCAGGTAAAGAAGCCAAAATTATTGTCTTTGCATCTTTTATTTTCTCCACGAAAGACTTCGAGGGTACTGGTGTCGAGGGTTTCTGTCATTTCTTGAAGGACCGAGAGATAGGAGGCAGCTCGGGCGAATCCTGCCGTAGAGGGCGTATGGGTCTGCCCAACGTCCGCCGTGCAGTTGCCATCCGGACAGATGAGTTGGCTGCCGCAGACGGAGACGGAGGCATTGGGTATATTGACGGAATCGCAACCGGTATAGGTTTGCGTAAGGGCAGTCATACGAATCTCATTGGCCGGCTTATGTGTAAGTAGAGGGTCTGTTTTTGGATCGACGATATGGGCCGGCCGTGTGGTTCTGGCATTGGTGATGTATTGTGCATTGGGATCTGAGGCGGCATGAGATTGGGCCTGGCTTTGAAGGGCGGAACCGGCCGAGTAGTAATTCTTTTCGGGAATATTCGTGCCTTGGTAATTGGGCATGGTGTCGGGATCAAGATTTTGCGGGATATCGCGGATCATGGCATTTTCTTGAACGGCGAAATTCTTGCCGCCTTGAATGGCATCGTCCATGCTGCCGGCGATGAGGACATTGGAATGAGCCGCGAAGACAAGGAGCCAAAAGATAAAAAACTTGGTGATGTAAAATTTGGCGAAGAAGAAAATCATGATGGTCCTCCTTTGTGAGCAGCCAGCCAGTTGCGCGCTTTATGGCGTTCTTCGGGAGTTCCGATTCGAGTGACAAAGTTGAGAAAATAGGAGAGAGAAGCGGACCCTGTGGCGCGAACGTGTTTGACGGGGGCGCAGCTTGAAGGTGTGCACGGTTCGAGACGTTCAAGGGGTAGAATAAACGTCGGGACGCGAGACACATCGAAACGGGTGAATGTGGTCGGGTCGATGCTCACCCCGGCAAGTCCCTCGGACGTGAGGTCGTGAAGTCTTTTCATGGTGGAGCCCCAGTCGTCATTAAGCAAGCCGCGAATGACGACAGCCGCCTTGAGTTGGTGGGCTTCGTGGAGAAGGCCGCGAATCTGACTGTCGGGCATGCCGAAGCTGATAAGGACTAAGGGCCTGATACGTTCGTCGAGGAAAGATGGCCGCGGCGCTTGAGACGCCGCGGCGCGACCGACGTGCTCATCAATGAAGGGGTAGCCTTGTGAGAGGCTACCTGGGAGCGTGAAATTAAAACCGCGCCCTGGTGCGTATGTATGACCAAGGGCGTCGGCAGTCGAACGCAGGTGCTCAGCGAGACTTCCATCCTGTAAGAGTTTTTGGGCGTCGTGAAGGGCGCGGTTCGTTTGTTGTCGCTGATGCTGTACGGCTGCCGGATCGGGTTCTTGGTAGACAGGCTGTGAGAAAGCCGGGCCCGTCGGCACGGCGAGGAGGATAAAGAAGAGCTTCAATGAGGCAGAGACACGTATGCCTGGGAATTCGCCGGACGCAAAGGAGTTCAGAACGCGCAGCATTTGCGTTTCCTCCAGATCAGGTAAGAGAAATCCTCGCCTTTATACGGATACTCACGGCCGGCACCCCATAAGATTGAGGGTGCGCCGAAGCCGTAGCCTTGGTCAGTTTGTGGGGTTGGGAAAAGCATCTGCTGTTTATATTGCTTTTTCCGGAGAATCGGTTGTGGTCGCGGACCGCACATGGCGCTGCTTGTCGACGTGTCCTGAGCAATGAGCTGTCGGTGCATTTTGAAGACGTGCTTATGCACGATGGCGAGACTGGAATCGACGCCGCCGGTATGATTGGCGTGGTTGCCGGAGAGGGGATACACGGATCCCTGTGATCCGGAACACCAGAACATACTGTCGAGGCCAAAAGAATTGAGGCGAGCGGCGATGGTATCGGCAATACACGCGGCTTGAGCGATGCGGTTACTGAAGAGAATCGCCTCGGGATTAAGGATGAAGGTCAACTGGTCGTCATCCCACAAGGGATCGAGCTCGGACATATAGACGAGGTCGAATGGTTCGGAGGTAAAGCACATAACGGCCGTGAGCGCCATCCCGAGCCAGGAAAGCGCGGGATACTGGAACCAGTGGATTTGATAGAAGGCATTGCCTTGCTCTCCACCCTGGCCTTCATGGTGGGTGCCGTGAGGTACATTGAGATCCGCAAGGATCGTGCCGCCGAGGGTTGGTGAGCAGAAGGGAGTTCTAACGACTTCTGCGACCCTGGCAGGCTCCCAAAAAGCGAAGCCAATCCCGATTCGGATAAAAAGCGGCGGCGGCGCGGGGCAGGTGCAGAGCAGCGGCGGCGCGGAGTCGCCGTTATTGGGTTGTCCGAAGGCGATTTCGACAGGCCCGATATACATGGGAAAGAGACAGCGCCAGCAGATATCCGTCATGGGATTGGGGAATGTGCCATTGCACGGCGCCGCCCGGGCAGCTCTCGGAGCGGATAGCACGAGAACGAGGGCGATCAGGAAGATGAGTGCCGCGCCGGGGAAGAGCCCGTCGCTAGTGGATCGGGATTTCTTCAACATAGAGTATGTGCTCCTTTTGCCGGACCGTCGCCGGCACGGCCTGGATTTCAAAACGATCAACGAGATATCCGCGCTGGTCGAAGTAAAGACGCCGATTGAGTTGCTCCGTGACTTTCGGATAATTCCCGCGGACGAGGATCAGTTTATGTTTCAGGGGATCCGAACAGTGGCGATTCAGCCACTTGACCTGGTCGGGGTCGTCTCCATCCGCGAAGCAAAGTATTTTCGTGAGCGACTGAAAGACCAGGGGATTGACGCGGGTGCCCACCGGGTAGAGGACACGGCCATGGCCGTCGGTGATGTCCTCGGTGGTGACGAATTCCAGGCTGACATCGTAGGCTCGGTATGTCTGCGTTCGAGGAAGCGGGAGGCCGCGAGGCCGCGTGATGTACCGCTTGGAACGTTCGGTGAGCTTGCGGCGCTGTTTTTCAAGGAATCCGTCTTTCATGCGCTCCTTAAGACGCTCCTGTATCACGTCCAGGAGATTGCGCTCAGGGATCGCATAGGAGGGGCCGATGGTCCCCAGGTCACGCGCGTGGCTAGAAGAGCCGGTAAGCGCGGCCGATAATGCGATCGCGATGAACCAGGTCGATTTGTGCATAGCGGCTGTCGAAACTGTCAGCATGCTCACTCCAGACGAAATAATGATTAGGAGGGATCTGCCCTTCGGTTCCGCGCGCCAGCGCGATCCCGTTTTCAGAACGAACTTTGGCTGAACCCAGCGGTTGATCATTGATGGAGAAAATCCGGCCGTCCCAGCGAACGATGTCACCGGTTGCTCCCTTCACGTATTTGATGAACCAGCGATGCGGATAAAAGTCATTGGGCGGGGGATGGAACGCAACGAGCTCGTTCTTTGCGGGGTGGTGATACCTGATGACCAGGTACACGTACCCGGGCAAGCTATTGGTCGTATTGAAGCCGATAAGATAAAAGAACGAAAGCGCCCAAATTGCTGTAATGAAAAAGACGCCGGCGAACCCCCAGCGGAGTATGCGCTGAATCTGTAGCGGTGTCAGATTACAGGCCATCAGGCACCTGTAATTGATGTTCAATGTATCCGGTATAGTCGGGCACGTCGGACAGAACCGCCGGTGCGACCAGAAGATGGAGGTGTTCCTTCTTGGCGAGCTGGCGAATCTCGAATTCGAGAGATTTCGAGAACGTCGCGGCGGCTTCTTGTTGCTGCTCTTTGGTGAGATTGCGCGCAGCATAATCTTTGATATGGCGCTCGAGAATGTCCTGGATATTGACAACGCCGAATCGGACCGGAGGGTCTTTGCCGGCGAAGTCAATAGCGATGACGAGCAGGGCGGCGAACGCACCGGCCAAGAAGGCGAAACCAAGAAGTTTTGTGGTACTCATCGCGCTTGCCGGTATCGCTTTTGGGGTTTGTGGCTGTGGCGTCGCTGCTGCCGGCGTCCCTTGGGTTTCCTGTGTTTTTGTGGGTTCAGCAGTCATGGTGTCCTTTTCAATAGTGGGAGAGAACGTAAAAGAAGTCTTTAATGTAAATGGGTATGCGCCACGCGCCCGCCAGAAACAAAGTCAGTAAGCAGATTGTTGCGACCAGGACATAGGCCGGCCACATACAGACGGGAAGAAGCGGAATCTCGTGCCATTCTGACGGCCGCGGCGCGTCGGTGTTATCGTTGTTGCTTTTCACTGAGTTCCTTGACCGCGTCCATGATGTTACGGCCATGGGCTAAGGCCGTTTGAATCGCCTCAACTTCATTGGCTTTCGTCGAAAACAGCTTCTCCGTGAGTGGATCCACAATGAAGCGGACAGGGACAAAGCCTTTCGGCGATTGGATCACCAATTCAGAATATTTACCTTGTAGCGTTTCGAGAGAACGTAGAAGGTCAACGCTGCCGTTGTGTTTATCCAGCCAGCCCTTCTGGGCCGCGAGCGCGAGTTCATCGGCTTTTTGTCGCAAGAAGAGCGTGTAATCGGAGTTGCTGAGCGCGGCTTCGGCGGTCGGCGAACTATGATAATCCGAGAGGCGCTGGGTGATGGTCATGAAGCTGCCGCCGTGCTTGCGGGCCACACGGAATCCTTCCTGGATGAAGTCGCCGGCCTGTCCTTTGGACAAGAGCCGCCAGGCTTCGTCGATGATACAGAGCTTGCGCTGGGATTTATTCTTCGACAGGTACATGACTTGAGTGATCCGAAGCATGAGGATCAGCAGCACGACGCTTTGGAGGTCGGGTTTGGCATTGAGGGCATCGAGTTCGAGCACGACGAATTGATTGTCGAGATCAACGGTCGCGGCCCCCTCGAAGTAGGCGCCATACATGCCGGTCTTCGTGAAGGACTGGAGCATGACGGCAAGATCTTTGGCCTGGCGCTGGAGATCCGGGTCGTTTTCATTGAGGGTTTCAAGGGCCTCGACGATCCGCGTAATCGTGGCCGCATTTTTGTGTTCCTCCCACGTATGCAAGATGGCGTTTTCCAGGAGCCCTTTCTGAACGGGTGTGAGGGGCGCGTCCGGAGAGGCCATCTGCGCGACGAGCATTTTGATGAGGGGAACCTGCTCGGCGAAATGTTTCGGGTCATCCGCGTTGATAAAGGAAAAAGGATTGAGGCGGATCTCAAGGTGATCATCGCCGAAGTCAATATAGGTGCCGTTGAGCAGCCGGCAGAGATTCCGGTAGCTGTGTCCGGCGTCGATGATAAAGACGCGGCCCCCGGCACCAAGACAATTACAGACCCACTCCTGAGTGAGGAAGGATTTACCGGACCCGGAGGTGGCACAACACGCGAGATTGTAATTGCCCTGGGTATTGTCAAAGGGATCGAAATAGGTAAGCTGCCCGCGCCGGCCGGTAAAGAGCATCATCGGGGTTTGTGTGCCTTTCCACTCGGCAATCCAAGGGGCGATATTGGTACAGGTCCAGGACAACCGGGTTTGGAAGTACCCGAACATTTTGAGTGCACGCTTACATTCGGTATTGATCGCCATGGGTAAGGCCCCAAGGAGCGCGTGCATGGGGCTGTAGCGGCTGCGTGACAGGAGCCAGCCGAAGGAATTGTAAAGACCCCTGAGGGCCTGCTCGCAGTCCTGCTCACGCCCCTGGGGCGCGAAGAGGAGAATCTGGTAGGACGCCTCGAGCAATTTATTGCCGTCTTCAACCTTCCGATTGACGTAATCCCAGTCGCGTTTTCTATCCTTCCACTGCGGGACGTATTTGGATGCCGGCGAGCCCACCATTTGAGTGGCCCGGGCACTCTGCCGTTTGATCTTCCCTTTAATGTAGATTTGATCGGGAATATTGACGGTCATCGTAATGATAAAAGGGCAGGGAAGCCGAAGAATGTTATTCGTGGGGTCGCCGAGGAGCTTTGTATTGTTAAAGCCCGCCCAATATTGCGGATACTGTTTGACGTGAAAAGGGAGCATGGTGTAGGCGGAATTGTTATGGACGAAGCTCCCGGCGCCGGCGTCGATGAGCAAGGCCGTGTCACCATCGACGATCTGAGCATTGAGAAGATTGTCGGGGTCGTAGGTGAGTGTTGGCCGTGGCTCATGCGTGGGATTCAGGATACTGCTCATGATGTTGATGAAGCGCTCAGGGTGGAGACTGACGGAATCCATGCGCGCGGATTTCAACGTGCCCTGGATGGCTTCCCGCGTCTTCAAGAGGTAGCTCAGATCATCTTCGGAAAGATCGTGATTGCCGGGCATCGTGTAGGAGATGATGAGGTGAAAATTGCGGACCAAGAACGCCTGGTCCTGGAACAGAGAATCCCACTTCCCTTTGAGGAAATAATCGAGACGGTTTTGAGCGAGCGTGGCAAAGATATGATGATTGGACGTGTCGGCGCTATTTTTCTTAAGATCAAACCAGGGCTGGAGGATCCCGTCGATATTATTGTCCGCTATCAGGGAGATTTGAATGAGCGCATCTGACCGGTGCTGCTGCACAAAGAACTGATTGAGGATTTTCAGTTCATTGACCCCGAGGCCCGTGGCAGGGTTCGTGTAGAGCATGAACCCGACGGTGTCGTGGTTGTAATAGAGATTGGTTTCGGGGTCATGGGATTCATACGGAAACACGGTGGCAAGGGAGTAGCGCTCCGAAAGGGCGCGGAACTGGGCCGCGGTCGGGAGGGCCTGTCCGTTTTGCCAGGCGACGCCAGGCGGGGCGTCGCTCAAGAGCGACATCTTGACGACATTGGTGAACCTGTTGATGGCGGCCTTTAATTTTTGAAATGGACTTATCTGGGTATCACCCATTGGGATTCCTCCAGACGGATATAGACGTACCCGCCGGCGTGAAGATCTTTTTGTTTGTCCTCCCAAGGCGTCAGCAGGATTCTGAGCAGACGTGGCCGCGTCAGAAACGGCTCACCCAAGCCAGCATCCTTTGGTGAAGACGCCATATCCGGTGTGGTGAGGATGACGTGGTCGGGAGGGTCAGGCGTGGAAACCGCGTGAGAGTCCTGCCCCGCGTCGCCCCGGGTCTGATCGTAGGTTTCTGAAACCGATTGGCAGACGGCGTCCGGAAAATCTCCGCAGGTGTATGTCGGCCCACAAGCCGCCAGGCCGGCCAAGACGCTGAGAAGAAGAAGTTTCATGAGAGGTCTTCTTCTTCACGAGTATTGTGAAGGATGGGTTGATCGAGCGAAACACCTTCCTGGAGGATGGCTTCGCCTTCGCGGTTCGCGGCGATTTCGATAATCGGGTAAATTTCATTCGCACGCTGGAGATAATAGTCGGCAATTTTCTCGAGCGCAGTGGAGATTCCGGCGCCCGCCCCAGCTTGAAGAACACGGTTGGGATTGACGGTCGCCACAGCCCCGAGCGGACTGGTTGCGAGTTGTTGGGACTGCTGCTGGAGCGTTCTCCCGAAGCCGGAAGCGAGACCCGCCAGGAGCGAGCGCGCGATGAGGGAGCCTTGTTTGGAGACAAGGCGTCCTCGCATACCAGCCTTTCCATCCTCACCGGTGATATAACCCTTTACTTGAGTTTCGATGGTGTGGCCATCAAGGAGCACGCAGGAGATTCTCTCAAGTTGGATGTGAGCGCGCTCGCTGGATATTTCGCCGTGGGCTGAGGCCACGACGTGGCAGCTTGACACATTCGAATGAAAGAAATTGGGGAGCGTGCCATCAGTCATCACCCGAAGGAGAACGGGAATAGGATTGGCATTGGCGGCGCCCCCGGTGGGAGCATCGACCCCGGAGAGGAGACGGACTGAGGCAAAGCTTCCCGCGGGAATATATTGCTTGACGTTCTTGGCATCGCCGGTCTCGGTTGGGCGATTCCCTACAGTGACCATGTGAATTTCGCCGGTTTGTTGCTGAGGGGACGTTTTATCAGGCTGGCCGGCGAAGTTCCGGGTCGGCGTGATCAAGCGCGTGCCCCGTCCCGGTGGCAAGGGGCTGGGGAGGGGCGGTATCGCCGGAAGAGGTGGATTGACCGTCGATGGCTCGGGCGTCTTTAACAGCGCAAGAGGATCGGGAAGTTTGGATTTCAGGTCGGGCATTGGGAGACCAGCTTCTTCTTCCGGCGCTGGCTTCCCCGGCTTCTCTTGCGATTGTTTGGCAAGAGCGCCGACGTCGATGCCGAGTTCAGCGAGGCTGGTCTGAATGTTCCTCATGGCCGTCGTCATGTCACGGTTTTTATTTTCAAGCTCCGTAATCTTTTCTTCCGATTTGGCAATCCAGGTTTCCTCAGCCGAGACAGCCTTCTTGGTCCGGAAGCTTTTGGTGACTTCGGCTGCTTTTTCGCGCTGCTTTTCGCGGAGGGAGGGTTCATCTTTATTGGGGTCGGTGAACCAAAGGCCGAAAACGAGGAGGCTGACCAAGCCGACGCCCGCGCCACCAGCCAGCAGCATTTGTTTACGTTTTGTTTCGTTGGCACTCAGGAGTTTCATGGTTCGGTCCTCATGGCATTGTCGCGAACAATATAGAGCGACGTGGATGTTCCCGCAGGGAGCGTGAAGTGGCGGAGGGCGACCGCTCGGGTATCGGGAATGAAGGCAACAAATTCCTGTTCATGGAAGGTGAGCGGCTGGCTGGTGAGATTCTCGATTTCATAGACTTGGCCGATGAAGCGAGAGCCGGTATAGGTGCCGGTGTGGACGATACGGGTTTCCTCCCAGAACGGCACAGGGATGTCGTGTGTGTCTTTCGTGAACCCCTTGGTCTCCCGGTCGAGCGCCATGGCGAGCATGAGGCGCTTGATTTCCTGGACGTAGAAGAAAGACTGCCGTCTGGTTTGGTGCGGATTCGTCTGACGCGTCGGCAACTCGGGGTTCAGAAGAATCGTTTCAGATGGGACGTCGCGTTGCTGGGCGATGATCGTATACGTGCCACCGGCACCGTCACGGACGAAGAAGCTCATGGTCGCCGGAGCGCCGGTCACGGGCTTGATAAAGATATCGCCTTGTGCCTCATCGGGCTGGACCCATAGCGTTCCGGCCGGCGCCCAGACCTTTTCCAAGCGTTGGCTGCCGACGACTGTAACCCGGGTAAGTTCATGTGACGAGATAATGGCGGTGATACTGGCACCGTCACGGACCGTGAAATTCTGAATGCCGGCTGCTGCGCCAGGAAAGAGCAGAAGGGTGGAGAGACAGAGAAGGACAAGACGAATCATCAGAGGGTCACTTCCTCATCTTCCTTGGGTTCAATGGGCTTGAGTTCTTCCCCCGGTCCCTTTTCGAGTTCCTGGAATTTCACCAGATAGAATGAGCCGTTCCGGTAGGCGTAGGCGAATTGGTAATACTTCTGTTTGCGGGAGACGATTTTTTGCCCAATCATACTGACGAGTTCGCCATTGATGGTGGCAGTCAATTTGGCGACGTGGATACCCATGGGATAGAACACGGAGCCGATCAGGTGGCGCCGGACGCGCTCGGCTTGCGCATGGAATTCGGCTTTGAGGTGTGCGTAAGCCGCGGGGTCAACGTGTCGAAGGACGGAGTCGAATTGAGCCGTAACATTGTCATCGTGGTAGGTGAGCAGTAGCTGACTGAGATAGTGGGTCATCTGCTCGACGTAGGCGGGGCTGACCTCGCTCTTGTGGATGGAAAACGGCTTGACGAGATCAGGAGGAACAACGATGGTCTTTTCCGTGAGATCAGCGGTGAAGAGGAAGAGCGCTTGAAGGAGATTCGTCACAAGGAGGACGCCGGCAACGAGCATCCAGACGGCGGTTTTATAGTTGGCGCTGGTGAGCGCTGAAAGATATTTTTCCTTATTCACCGTCCGAGGAATTCTCGTGCATAGGATGGCAGATAGGGAGAAAGCCATAAAGAAGAGGGGGTGTGCCAGTACAGGATACGAGGCAAGAGTCCTTTGCCCCCTTCCTCTTTGACCTGCGCGTAGAGGCGTCCGAAGATCATGGCCGCCACGACGCCGAGAACCGTCGAGCCCAGAAGCATGCCGCCCAGGACCCATAGCATCGCAAAATACGCGCGGTCGGCTTCCCACATGAAAAATAATTGGGGAGCGTCGAGGTTCCGCCCAATCCAGTAATCTTCCATGTTCTCGTTATCCATGACTAGATCGTCGCGCTGCTGAACAGGTTATTGATCAACGTGGGACCAAGTGTCCCGAAGACGGCGAGCACGACACCCATCAAGGCCGGAATGGGTTTGCCGGTGGC
Organism: Nitrospira sp.; assembly: GCA_011523385.1. Taxonomy (GTDB): domain Bacteria; phylum Nitrospirota; class Nitrospiria; order Nitrospirales; family UBA8639; genus Bin75. The sequence goes on from WTGX01000019.1 coordinate 40,704, forward strand.
GGCCCCGACGCCGAGGCCCATGAGGCCGCCGACGATGGCAATGGCGCGGCCGAGATACCCGGTGGCGGCTTCATAGAAGAAGTCATACAGGTCTTCAAAGTCGCCCCCCGTCGTAGCCGCAACGGCGGTGGCAGGGATGAGGAAAAAGAACAGAAAAATGAAAAAATAGTAAAGGTGGATGGCTTTCATGGCATTACTCCTTGATGAAAGGTGGCGATTGAAGCCGAAACCGTTCGAGGGTGTGATAGATTTCAACGCGCCGATTCTGTTGCTGTCCGGTGGGGGTGTTCCCCTCAGTTTTGTCACAGCATGACCCCCGCCCTCCGGCGAAGAGCTTGCCCGGGTCGTGTCCGGTTTGTGCAAAGAAGGCTTTGACGACCCGCGCTCGCTTGTAGGACAAGCGTGCATTGGCATTGTCGTCACCAGCACGGTCGGAGTACCCAACAAACAGGAGCCGTTTGTCGCGGACTAAAGGGAGAAGATCGATTAAAACGATCTTCTCTGAGGGCAGGAGTTCGGTACTGTTTGAGGAGAAATAAACGGACGCCAGGAGCTTGACCCTAAGCTTCCGTTTTGGAACTGAACGATCTAAATCTTGGGCAGAGTTTTGAGAAGGTAAATCTTGGAGGTCGGATGGCGCCTTGGTCTGGTCAGGGGTAGAAGGCTCGGCTTGAGAACTGTCATCTGGAGCGTCTTGTGAATTTACGGCGGCTCTATCGCGGTCATCGGCAGGGGTCTCTTTTTTAGATGACTTGCCGGCAGCCGGCTGGGGATGGTCAGGCAGCGGATGCCGAGATTCAGGCTCTGACAGATTGGCGAGAAGGGACCCGAATGTCGATGTAATTTCCTGGAGCCGGATCGCAATGTTTTCATGTTCTGCCAGGTGTGTCTCCGTCTCTAGTGGGTCATGATGAGTCGTGAGTGGTGACATTGAAGTTCCGCCAGAAGGAGCGACGGGTGCCCGGGAAGCTGGCGTGAGAGGCGTTTTTGGAGAAGTGATGATGCAGGGGTAAAGATGACTGTTTGTGCGGCACAACACTTGTTGATTGTGAGCGAGGGACGGCGTTTGATGCGAATTGTCCTGTAGTGTGCCGGAACCCGGCGTGAGAGGAATGAGAGGCGCTGAACACCCGGACAACCCGAAAACAGCGGCGATGGTGAGGATTATGAACATGACAGGCGTATGAAAAATATTAGACCTAACAGTATATTATCGTGCGTACATAATACGAAAATGTAAAACAATGTCAAGAATTTATTGTGCCGGGAGTAACGGGTTGAGAGCCAAGTTCTGACCTTCGGGCCTTTCCGCTTTTTCTCCTTCTGTCATCCTCGACATCCTTAATCGAGGATCCAGTGTCTTCACAGATTTACCTGCGCCACCCCTGCCTGCTCGGAAGCACGGCTTCGTGTCGTTGTAGAAATTTGACGCATATTGAGTTTTTCGTCCTAAATCTCTACATAATGTGTAAAATTGTCCAGTCACAATGCATGCAGGTGGCCTATGGCAGTACATACCAATTTCATTCTGATTGTTGATGACGACCAGGAAATGCGGGATCTTCTCAAAGATATATTGGAAGATCACGGTTATAAGGTCGCCGTCGCGCGAGAGGGTCGGGAAGCCCTTGACCATCTGGAGAGTGACGAATATCTCGTTGTCCTGACGGACCTCCGGATGAAGGGAATAGATGGAGCCGAACTCCTGCACGAGTTGGTACAACACCATCCCGCCTGTAACACCATCATGATGACGGCCTTCGGCACCGTAGAATCGGCTGTCGATGCGATGAAACAGGGCGCTTTCGACTATCTGACAAAACCCATCAAGACGGATGAACTGTTGGTGACGGTTGAGAAAGCACTCCGTGAGGCGTCTCTTCGCCGGGAAGTGGCACACCTGCGGAGACAGGTCAATCGGGAATACGCCTTTGATCAGATTATCGGGAAAAGCAAACCCATGAGGGAGGTCTTCGCTCTCATTCGTCGTGTGGCCGACTCCCAGGCGAATATTCTCATTACCGGCGAAAGCGGAACGGGAAAAGAGTTGGTGGCCAAATCCATTCATTTTAACAGTAGTCGCAAGGATGAGCCCTTCATTCCGGTGAATTGCGCGGCGATTCCCGAACAGCTTCTGGAAAGCGAATTGTTCGGGCACGTGAAAGGGGCCTTTACGGATGCCAGATCCGATAAACGTGGATTGTTCGAAGAGGCTCAGAAAGGCACGTTGTTTTTGGATGAGATCAGTGAAATGCCGATGCTGCTGCAGGCGAAATTATTGCGGGCCGTCCAGGAACGGGAAATTCGCCGGGTGGGCGCGACGCAATCCATTCCCGTGAACGTCCGGATCATCGCGGCCACGAATTTGGTGTTGGCGGAGGAAGTGGAAGCCAAACGATTTCGGGAAGATTTGTACTACCGTCTGAACGTCATTGAAATCCGGCTTCCTCCCCTGCGGGAACGCAAAGAAGACATCCCTTTGCTGTGCAACATGTTGCTTCACAAGATGGCGAGCGCAACGGGCAAGCCGTCTGCGGGAATCGCCGAATCGGCACTCGGGTTGTTGATCGATTACCATTGGCCCGGCAACGTGCGGGAGTTGGAAAACGTGATCGAGCGCGCCGTCACCTTGGCCCCCGGAGATATCGTGACCGTGGAGGCGTTGCCCGCCACGATTCGCGAGGCGAACGGAGAAGGGCGGTTGATCGAGGAAGGGATCGAACGGTCGCTTTCGATGGAAGAAGTCGAGCGTATGTACATCAAAAGAATTTTGGAGAAAACTCGAGGCAACAAACTGCAAGCAGCGCAGATCTTGAAAATCGACCGTAAGACCCTCTACAGGAAATTGGGAGAAATGGAGCAATCGGCCACCTGAGGAATCCATTTGGAGCATCGCATGGCGCCTCCCCCCTCCAAAGCCCAACTTGTCAAAGAAATCGAAACCCTTCGACGCGAACTCGCCGAGCTTCGATTTCAGGCAGGCGTCCATCAGCGGACTTCAAAAGGATTGCAGGCCATTGAGCTGCAACTGGCCGGCATCGTTCAGTCGGCCATGGATGCCATCATCACCATTAACGATGAACAACGCGTCGTGCAATTCAACGCGGCCGCGGAAACCATGTTCGGCTGTTCAGCCCAGGACGCCATGGGGAAACTGATCGACCGGTTTCTTCCGGAGCGATTTCGGGTCGGGCATCGTCAACACGTGAAGAGTTTTGGGGAAACCCAAGTGACCGTTCGGCGGATGGGTGCCTTGGGGGCGGTATCGGGGCTGCGGTCCAATGGGGAAGAATTTCCCATCGAGGCTTCGATTTCTCAATTCAAGAAAGACAAACAACGATTTTTTACCGTGATCCTCCGGGATATCACGGAACGGAAGGGATTGGAAAGCCAACTCCGCCAGACCGAACGATTGGCTGAATTGGGCACCCTGGCCGCCGGCATGGCCCATGAAATCGGAACGCCCATGAACGTCATCCTTGGGCGAGCCGAGTACTTGATACGGAAGACTTCAGACGAATCGATCAAGAAAGGATTGACCACCATTGTGACGCAGGTCGAACGTATCACGAAAATCATGAATCAGTTGTTGAGTTTTGCCCGGCAAACACCCATTGAACGCCGTCCGCTCGCCATGTCGCTGGTGGTGCAGGATATCGCAGACGTGATTCAGGACCGTTTGGAAAAACGAGGAATCCGGTTTGAGATGGACTTGGAGCCGGACTGTCCCGACGTGTGGGCCGACCGGGACCGGATGGGACAAGTTCTTTTGAATTTAATCATCAATGCCATTCAGGCGATGTCCGGGGGAGGGATCCTTTCCCTCAGCCTTCGTTGTCGCAACGATCACGTGCGTCTATCAGTCGCCGATACGGGATGCGGTATCCCCTCCGACCACGTTCCGAAACTCTTCACGCCATTTTTTTCCACCAAAGAAGTGGGGGAAGGGACAGGGTTGGGGCTCACGGTTGTTCACGGCATTATCGAGGAACATCAGGGCTTCATTGCGGTGGACAGCGAACCCGGTCAGGGCACGACCTTTCATATTGACCTGCCCGTGCATCGGTCGCATACGCCGTCCACGGCATCCTAGCGGGTTGCTTCCCTTTCTTCCTGTTTACCCCCGGTTCACGGATGTCCTTTCCTGCCACACCCCGTTTTTGTGGCTGATGCTTTTGGCCACAAGTGCGATCCCATTCACTCAGCCGGTTCCCTTTACATTCAGCGGGTTACATAAAGTGCCTCGAAAAATATCTTGAGGCATCATCCTTGCAATTCATTCCCGTGTAGGGGTGAACCTCTGTGTTCGCCCTAACCGTCACACCTGTATCCGACTGTAAAGAAATGCTGTTTTTATTCACCTCGTTGTGTAAGGAGACCGAATGATGTGTTACACGACACGTTTCATATTCACGGCAACGGCGGCCTTGGCGATTTGGGGAGGAGCCATGCTATTCGGCTTGAACGCGTCGGCCGGTGCGGAGGCGCCTCCTGCTGTTCATCAGGTATCCATGTCGTCCCAGTCACCGGGATGGGCTGAACGGCTCAAAGGCCAAACCATCATGGAAAACGCAGTGGAAGGACGCGCTGAGCGTGCAGCCCTGGTTGAGTTGCAACATCAGCGTTTGATGCGGCAGATGCAAAAAGACATGCAGCATAAGGGCGACGCGTCAGGCGCCTTCAATACCATGTCGATGATGCACCAGTACGGGGCCGGACCGGCCAACGGGTTACTGGCCTCCAATTCCGACGTCGAGCCGGTTTCGATGAAGGGAGGATTGTGCCCCAAAACCGCACCGGTGAGGCACTATGACGTCTCCGCCGTCAACGTGGAGATCACCTTGAATCAATGGTTGGATTTCTATCCCGGGTATATGTATGCCCTGACCGAAGACATTCCCGACATTCGTGAAGAAGAAGCGAAGAACGCGGCGGCTCGGGAGGAAGAAGGCCATCATGATCCCGGTGGCGTGAAAAACGGGATCCAGGATCAATGGATTCAGCCCTTAGTGATTCGTGGCAACCAGGGCGATTGCGTGAAAATCACGCTTCGGAACGCGTTGGAATTCGGCGAGGAGGTCAGCCTCCACATCAACGGGTCCGATATGGTCATGAGTAAAACCGGGCAACCGGCGACCACGACGAATCCGGATTCGGTGGCGGGCGGTCCTTCTGAAGATTGTGAAAAGGATTGCGTCGGCGAGGCCATCGAGATGGAATGGTACATCCATCCGGACACCCAGGAGGGAGGGCGGCAATTCCATACCTATAGTAATGACCGGGAACTGACGGTCATGGGATTGTTCGGGGTGTTTGTCGTCGAGCCGCGCGGGTCGGAGTACTATGATCCGTTGGGAACGGGTCCTGCCACGAAAGACCGAAGCGGCTGGCAGACGATGATCAGGAACGGCACGGGTCCGGATTTTCGCGAGTTCGTGTTGATTTATCATGAGGTGGGTGATGAAGCGTTTCGTCCGGTGAACAAGCACGGCGACTTCCTGCCTCAACGCGATCCGCTGACGGACGCCTACCGTCCGGGAGCACGTGCCTTGAACTATCGTAGCGAACCGTTCGGCATCAACAACATGCACGTGCAACACGAATATTTCGGGTTTGAAGATGAATCCATGGCGTACAGCTCCTATACGTTCGGTGATGCGGCACCGACGATTCCGCGCAGCTATTTGGGGGATCCCGCGAAGTTCCGCGTCGTGCACGGCGGATCGGAAGTGTTCCATTCCCACCATCCGCATGGTGGAGCCATTCGTTGGCAGCGCAGTCCGCGGGCCACGCAAATGCCCGTGTGGAGTACCGGTCAGAACGGGCCCGTGAAATATCCGGTGGTTCGCACCAAATCGGATCGAGTGGACGTGGAAGTGATCGGACCGTCAGAGGCCCTGGATCTGGAAACGGAATGTGGGTCCGGGTTGTGTCAATGGCTGGCGGGGGACTTCCTGTTCCACTGCCACGTCGCCCATCACTACGTCGCGGGGATGTGGGGGTATTGGAGAGTCTACAACACCCTGCAGGTTCCCGGGATCCAGAATGACGTGATGGCGCCGTTGCGGGAATTGCCGGACCGGGTCGGACGCATCAACAGGCCCGTGACGTCGGATCAATTGGCCGGAACGACCGTGAATTGGTTCGGCAGTCAATTCAAGATCGTGGAGAGCGGCAAGACCAATTGGAAAGCCGCCCCTCCGGTGGTCACGCTGAAAGACTGGGTGTCCATGCAGCTCAGCAACCAAGGCAAACCGGGCCATCAGGACGACGAGCTCGGTCAGCTCAAGGCCTATGATGCCACGGTTGTCGATTGGGTGTGGGATGGAAATCGCGCGATGAGTGAAAAGGAACCCTCCATCGGCGACAACCCGAAATATCAGCCCGAATGGCAAGGCTATGAACCCGGAAAACGTCGTTCCATCTGGTTCGAACCGGCCACCGGGAAAGTGGCGTGGCCCTGGTTGACGCCGCATTTTGGAAAACGCGCGCCGTTTTCCAACGATCATAATCCGGCCCCATGGCTGGAGATGATTCGACTCAATGACGACGGAACCCGGTCGGTGGGACCGGCCAAGCCGGGAGAAAACGGGAACTGGAGCCTGTGTCCGGACCGGGCGGGTTCTCAGGATTACAATATTCATTTCATCAAGCTGCCCATTGAATTGTCCGCGGCGCAGGGCAAGGAGCCGGCCATCGTCGATCCCAACGGGTTGCTCTACGTGGTCCATGAAGAAGAAGCGGACGTTCGAGCCGACAACGACAAGAAATTTCCGCTGGTCGTTCGAGCGAACGTGTACGATTGTATCGATTGGACGCTGACCAGCGAGTGGTTGGATGACGACATTACCAATTTCCAATCCTCCAAGATCAACACGCATTTCCATTTTTTCCAGTTTGACAATCAAGCCTCCGACGGCGTGATTTCCGGCATGTCGTACGAGCAGTCGATGCGACCTTTTACGCAGTTTACGAAAGACACCGAGAAAGGGTTGCCGGTGCCCATGAACGCCAAAGTCACTAAGGCGGCGAAGATCGGAGACAAAACCATCCACGTGACGAATGCCCAGCAGTATCACGTGGGCATTCCCATTCTGGTGGGAGCGGATAACGTGGAGGGGAAGGAAGTGCTGCGGATCGCCGCAATCGGCGACAAGACCCTCACGTTCGACGCACCGCTGGAACATGCGCACCCGGCCGGCGACATCGTCACGGTGGAATACGTCCGGCAACGGTTCTGGGTGGATGCGGACGTGGGCAGCGTCTTTTGGCACGACCACGCCTTTGGGGGCACGACCTGGCCGCACGGTGCCGTGGGCACGATGATTGCCGAGCCATTCAACTCTACGTGGCATGATCCCAAAACGGGTAAACGGATCAGGACCGGCCCGGTGGCGGATATTCATGCGACGGAACGGGTCGGTCATGACGTCGCCGGCAGTTTCCGTGAATTGATGGTGCACATCATGGATACCGTCCCGCATACGGTGAACGTGGTCACGGCCGGGAATCCTCCCGGACAACCGGTGGAAGTCGCGTTGGAAGCGGGACGGACGGTGTCGTTCCAGATGCCGCCCAACGAGACGATCAAAATGACCCCCATGCCCTTCCTCAACGGAGGGACTCATACCACGGGGGGCGCTCTGAATTTCCGGGCCGAGCCGTTTGCCCAGCGTTTGGCAAACGACCCGGATCCGTCAAAGATATTCAGCAGTCGCGTGCACGGTGATCCGAGTACGGCGATGCTGCGCGCGTATTTGGGCGACGCCATCGTGTTCCGGTTGCTGGACGTCACGATGAATGAGAGCAACGTGTTTACGATCTCCGGGCATACGTTCTGGTCGGAACGGTACGCGGAGGAAGCCAATCGAAAGCATGCCCTGCACGTCGGCATCGCCGAGCGGTATGACCTGGTGATTGCCGAAGCCGGCGGACCTCGCCATCGACCGGGCGATTACATGTTCTTCAATGGTCGGAATTCCAAGTTCTCGGAAGGGGCGTGGGGTCTCATCAGAGTGTTGGACGCCCCGGTCTCCGATCTTCAACCGCTGCCCAACAAGGCGTACGGCAGGGAAGGCATCCCGGAACCGCTTCCGGTGTGTCCACCGGATGCGCCGGTGAAGCAGTTTAACGTGGTGGCGATGGATCATCCGGACATGAGCTTCAATTCCAATGCGCCGGAGGCCATTGAAGTCGACTTTGAACGAAAGATCAAACTGCGCAATCCGGAAGCCAAGATTTACGTGCTTGAGGATGACGTCAAGACGGTGTCCGGGGATGCGCAACCCATGCCGCTGACCCTTCGGGCCAACGTGGGGGACTGCCTCAAGGTCAAGCTCACGAATAAGCTCAAGGAGGGACGGGCGTCGTTCTCAGCCTTTGGGTTGGCGTTCGATCCAAAGGATTCCCAGGGGGTCAATCTCGGCAACAACACCGGAGATCAAACCGTGGCTCCCGGGAAGTCTCGCACCTACACCTACTATGCCGATCCTTTTAACGGCGAGGGCCAAACGCTGGTGTGGGACTGGGGGAACGTGACCACGAATCCTCGGAACGGGTTGTTCGGCGGGGTCATTGTCGGCCCCAAAGGCTCGACGTACCGCGATCCCAAGACCGGGGAAGACATTTCCCTGAAAAACGGCTGGAGGGCGGACGTCATCGTTGATCGCACCATTCCGGGGAACGAAGGGCGCGACAACTATCGTGACGTGGCGTTGTATTTCCAGGATGAAGACAACATCATCGGGACCAGCTTCATGCCGTACGTACAGAACGTGGCCGGGTTGACGGGAGTGAACTACCGGGCGGAGCCGTACCTGTATCGTGAAGAAGCAGGGTGCTCGCTCGGTCGCATGTTCCAACCCTGTGAAGTCGATAATCCGCAAGATCCCGTCACGCCGATTATCGAGGCGCATGCGGGCGATCAAGTTCGCATCCACGTGTTCGGTGCCAGCAGCGAACAGAACGGCATGTTCACGGTGGAAAAACACGAATGGCCCATCGAGCCCTTCCTTCCCGGAGCGGATATGATCAGCACCGTGGAATTCGCCGGTTCGGAAGGCTTGGATGTATTCCTGCCGTCGGCCGGAGGAAAATGGTCGTTGGCCGGGGATTATGTGTGGAGCAACGGCCGGCTTCCCTATTCGCAATCAGGTCAATGGGGGTACCTCAGGGTGCTCCCTGCCAATGATCAGCGGATTCTGCCGCTCGGAGGCGGGTCGTCCAGCCTGCGGCAAGTAGAGGTTGATTCCCCCGAAAGCCTCAAAGCCACACCGGCGTCCTTCAAGTAACGGAGGGCGGATCAATAGGAAAGGGGGGAGCCGGACCGGCTCCCCCCTTTTTTTTCAGACACGTCCGCTTTTTCCTTCTGTCATCCCTGATCAAATCGGGGACAGGCTCTGATCGCGGGGATCCAGCGTTATCTGTCATTCCGAGCGTAGCGAGGAATCTCGCCGTCATTGTAGCCGCGCGATCTCATCGCGCTTTCTTGCTGGAGGTAAGGGCCGTTCATTGAAGAGTCACAAGTACATCTTTCCCGAACTGCTACCCCGGGGTTTGTTACTCATAAGCCTTTTCGTGTAGGCTCTGGGCGAGCAGGTTCTGTCCGTAGTAGTGCTCTAACTTGTCGCTGTAAGGCTTATAAGGAAAAGCGCTCGTTGGACGTAAAGGTTTCCTCTTCGGCTTCGGGTTTTCCCCTCCTTATAATTTCACTAATCAGCCTCTCAGTTTTCTCCCCCAGCACTAGGAGTTGGCATTATACACGGGACAGAACCTTGAGGTCGGTGAGCATATATTACGCCTCTGACTGGGTGTCGTGGAACAAATCAACATAGCTCTGATACATGAACCTCCGGTTGCGAGCCCGACCGGCATTTAGCTAATTTATAGTAAATGCTAACTATATTATAATCCATATTCACATCATTGTTAAACGCTACATTTAATATATGGAATTTTGGAGAAGACAATAAAGGGGAGTAGAGTTCTGGGGGTGGCGGCTATTCCGAATAGTCCAGAGTCAGGTCGTGGTGGTCCGTGAGCCGGAGTCGTGCGAGACGGGCATCGGCAACGTCGCGCAACCTGGACCAAAGGACTTTGGCCAGGGTGGGCAGGGTAACCGGCCGGTCGGCAAATTCCTGGAGTCGCGACAAATTCGTGTCCGCGAGATTGTTGAGGATCTGCCTTTGGACCTGCTCATCCAACGCCGCGATATCCGTGACGCGACCCGTGACGGGGTCTATCGGGCCTCGAATCGTGACGGCCAGGGTAAGGGGCCACGTTTCCACGTGGGAAGCATCGGCGTCGCGCCGCACGGTCAGGGCATACCGGCGAGTCAGCAGGGCCTCGGTCGGTTCCGCATTGTCCTGCGAGGCCGGATCATTCGGCTGAGAGAGTTCGACCCAGAGGTTCTCTCCTTCGCAAAGCCGTATCGATGCAATGTCCCGGGTTTCGGGGCGCTCACGGAATTTCCGCCATAGCACCAAGGCTAGATTTTCAGTGGTAGGCACGAGCCGTTCAAAGTAGGGCATATCGAAGTTGAGGTGTTTGTGGTCGAACTCTTCGAGCACGTCCGTTACGATGTGTTTCAGGTCGTACAGATTGATGATCATCCCCGTGATGGGATCGACGTGTCCGCCGAGGGTCACTTCAAGCAGGTAATTGTGTCCATGCTCCTGGAAGCAGGGGCCGAAGACCCGTCTGTTGCGCTCCTCGTCCCACTCGGCGTTGAAATACCGGTGGGAAGCGGAAAATTCTATGCGTTTCGTGAGGGTCGATCGTGTCATACTCGAATGAACGACAAGGGATCCTAAGAAAAAGGCCAGGAGTTCCGCCGAGAGGCAAGAATCCTGGCCTTTTTGAACTCGAAGAGGCTGCGATTAGGTGCTGAAGGAACTGCCGCAACCGCACGTGCTTTTTGCCTGCGGGTTTTTGATCGCAAACCCGGAGCCTTGCAGGCTGTCGACGTAATCGACTTCCGCGCCGCTCAGCATGGGAGCGCTTTGCGAATCCACAATGACTTTGACGTCGCCTTTTTCAATCACCGTGTCGTCGTCGTCCATTTTGGATTCAAAGGACATCCCATATTGGTAGCCGCTGCAACCGCCGCCCTTCACGTAGATCCGCAGTCCGATGACCTCCTCTTCCTCATCGTGGATCAATTCTTTGATTTTCTCTTCGGCAATTGGGGTAATTGTAACCATGAATCCCTCCGATCAAATATGAAATGAACAGGTATCGTGTTTTCCGGATTCACGAAAATCCAGGATAGTTTCCTCTTGACGATCAATAATAACCACCACCTCGGCGGTTGTCAATTTCTGTTGAAGGAAAAAATGACAAACGATCAGGAGCGCAGGTCTTTCAGCCACTCTTCCCGCATGGCGGGTGGGACGTTCGCCTCTGCCTTGTAGTTCTCATGGGTAATCCGGATACCGGCATGAGACCCATCCTCGCCAAGCGTGTTCACAAAAGCCGGCGGAACCGCAAACCGCACAAAATGGACCGCGCTGATTTTGTCTTCCTTGCTGTGCCCGGCTTCGAAGTCGGCAAACACGGCTTGATCCCCGACCGTGAGCGCCAGGGTGTCCGGCCGATCGAATTGCCGGAAGGAGTCGAGGATCTCTTTGATGCGTTCCTGGGTCGTAATTTCGATCATCACGGTGGCACTGAGTTCGCCTGGTTCGGGCAGCAGTGCGTTGTATACGTCAAACTCATCCTGAATTTTCGACGGATCGAAAATGCGTTCGGCACGAACCATTTCCTGAATTTGAAACAGCAGCGTGCGTCGATTCTCAAAAACCAGCGTGACCAAGGGGCCGACCTCGATCCGGCGTCGTTTTTTGAGGGCGATAATCTCCTGTCGAAACGTCGCGCGTTGGGCTTCGTAGTCCTCGTGGGAGAGAAGATCGGATGGGGTCAACGGGTTCATGATGGGAGGTCGTATGCGTCGCGAACGATTTGAATGGGATGCCGGGTTCCGTGTTTCGACAATGTTGCTCCCGCTTGATCGAGTTGCAGGGCTGAAAGAGGGCAATCCGATGCCACCAGGTCGGGCTCGCAATCGGAAATCGCACGGACGGCCTTCCCGGCGATCTTCATGGACTGATCGAAAAATTCCACCTTGGCGCCCCATGAACCGTCGTGGCCGGAACATTTTTCAAGCACCTCGACCCGGGCACCCGTGAGTTCCATGAGTTCCTTGGATTTAAAGCCGATGTTCTGGTCACGCAAATGACAGGGCACCTGATACGCGATGCGCCGTGACGTTTGCCTGAACTCCGTGGACAACGCCCCGTCTTTTTTGAGTCGCATCAGATATTCGCAGACGTCGAACGTGCGTTCGGCCAACAAGGCCATATCCCGCGTCGGCACCAGATACGGATATTCCCGTTTGAACATGAGACTGCAACTGGGAGTGGGAACGACGAGGTCATACCCTTGCTGGAGATACGGCAGAAACAATCGCAAATGGTACGTGGCAGTCTGCACCATGGTTTCGGTATCGCCGAGATCAAAGGACGGCATACTGCAACAGCGTTGGCCCTCGGGCACGACGACCTCCACGTTATTCTTGACGAGGACCTGTACCGTGGCTTTTCCGATATCAGTGGCCTGATAATTCACCAGGCAACCCGGAAACACGACGACCTTATGCTTGGGGGCCGCGGGTTGCAGCGCCGGACCCCGTGTGCGCCACCATGCGGGAAAGTTTTCCCGGGAAAAGGCGAGCACGTGCCGGTCCCGGTGCACGCCGATGATTGGTTCCAGCAGGCTCCGGATCCACCGCGTCAAGAGCACCCGGTTGGTCAGCGAGGCGGTCATGCTTCCCAGTTTGCCGATCAGGTCCGTTTTGATCAGCAGGAGATCGCGCCAGGACGCGCCCTGTTCCTTGACCCGTTGCTTTTTCCACGCAACCATGAGACGGGGGAAATCAATTTGGTAGTCATGGGGCGGCGTGTACGGGCAGTGGTTGTAGCAGAGCTTGCAGTAATAACATTCCTTCTCAACCTGTTCGTAATCCGCGGCAGTCAGCAGGGAGACGTCGCTCTCGTACTCGTCGATCCGGTCCAGCAGCGTGTTGAAGGACGGACACAGGTTGAAACACCGGCGACAACCGTCGCACACGTCGAAGATCCGATTCGTCTCCCGAACAAGATCGTCGCGCGTCCAGTCAACGGAAGTGAGGTGAATGTTTTTCAACGCAGGAGGTGCCACGCGCCCGCGTTGTCATCCTGAGCTTGTCCTGAACGAAGCGAAGGACCTAGCGAAAGGATCTCGTCGTTGAGGTGCCTGGTTGTCAAGGAGAGATTCTTCACTTCGTTCAGAATGACGGATTCGGGGTATGGATTGGGTATTTTCGTGCCGATTACGCGTTGCCTAACGAGTCCAGGCCTTTGGTAAAACGGTTGGCGTGGGAGCGTTCCGCCTTGGCCAGGGTCTCGAACCATTCCGCCAATTCCTCAAAACCTTCTTCCCGCGCGGTCTTGGCCATGCCCGGGTACATCTGCGTGTACTCGTAGGTCTCGCCTTCAATGGCCGCCTTGAGGTTCGATTCGGTGCTCCCGATGGGTTCACCCGTGGCGGGATCGCCGACTTCCTTCAGAAAATCCAGGTGGCCGAAGGCATGACCGGTTTCGGCTTCGGAGGTGTCGCGGAACAAACCGCCGATATCCGGGTACCCTTCGATATCGGCGCGGCGCGCAAAATAGAGATACCGGCGATTCGCCTGGGATTCGCCGGCAAAAGCGGCTTTCAGATTGTCATGGCTTTGTGTGCCCTTGAGACTCTTGCTCATAAGATCCTCTTTTGTAAGAAATGATATGATGAAATGAACCGGAGCCGGCAACACCTGACCGGCTTACATAAAGAACTTACATGCTCAGGCTGAACGATCTGGTATATCCCAGAGAGATGCCAACCTCGTCAACGTCGAACGTGGATGGCACATAGGCACTCTGTTCTGTTGCTCCATCCCCGCTGGCGTGATCCATGTTCCAACTGGAATATTGGATGCGTACGTCAAAACGATTCTTGCTGCTCCCGAATTCCAGGCCGCCGCCGATAAGCCAGGGCGTTGCATCACGTTTTTTGCGGGTCACGCTACGAATCGCCTCATCCCCGGCCCCGAAGTTGTCAATGGCGATTTCAAAAGTCGCGTCCAGCCATTTCACTCCGGAAATCAGGTACACCGAGCGGCCTTCGCCCAGGAAGGCAAATCCCCGGGGCACGTATCCCAAGCGTGCATTGAACCCGAGGCTGTGGTTCTTGTTCACTTTCCATGCTCCGGGGAAGACGTGTTCTGCGGGAATGGGTCTCTCATCTCCCGTGTATGTTCCTTCCATAAACCCTTGCACGGCATTGGAGTAGACGGCGCCTTCAAGCTCGCCGGAGAGATAGACCCGGTCGGACAGGAACGCGCGATAGCCCAGGTTTGCCGAGAACGCGTTGAATCCGTCACGTGCACGATCCGACCCTGCAACCTCACTGCCATCCGGATATGAAGGGAGAACTCCTGCGTTGTAGCGGACGTTTTTGGCAAACTCTGCCTCGGCGAGTTCGTGGCCGAAGCGAACTCCGGCAAACAAGCCTTCCGTGTCGTTCGCCCCCGCAGCCGGCACGAAAATCCACGACGTCGCGATAAAAAAGAGAAGACATCTGTGACGGCTATTGCGCAACCGCATCACGTACATTCCTTCTACCTTACGTCTCCCAGTCTCGAACCAATCCGGTCAAAACAGGCCGGACGCGTGCCCGGACGAGGCCATGAAGAACAACATGGGAATGGACAGCATCGTGTTGGTCCGTGAAGCCAGGAGGGCCGTACGCGCGGACTGTTTTTTCTCATCGGCCGAAGCCTCTTTGAGGCCCAGCACCTTTTTCTGGTTGGGCCAGATAATGCCCCAGACGTTAAAGAGCATAATGGTGCCCAACCACGCCCCCATCCCGATGACGGCATCCTGGCCCTGCAGGGCGAACGCCGACCCGAACCGGCCCTGGTTCATCAGGAGCGCGGCGCCGAACAGCCACGTGGCCAGGGCGCCCCACCGGAACCACCAAAGCGCGTTCGGGACCAGATGTTGAAAGGCCTCCGCCTTGGTCTCCGGGGTGACTTTTCCCAGGAAGGGAACTTGAATGAAATTGAAGTAATACAAAATGCCGATCCAGGTGATACCTGCCAGAAAATGTCCCCAGGCCAATAAGGTTTCCATGGTCTATCCTCTTTGGGTTGAGTTCAAGTCAGTGGAAAGTCCGTAGACAACTAGACAAGCATTTTCACCACAAAATACAGAACGACGGTCAGCACGAATCCTGCGCCTATCGTTCCGGGGATCGAGTCGAGTGGATTCATGGTGTCCTCCTTGATATTGGGCGATTTGTTGTCTGAAGGGAGTGGCTTCGCTCGTCGCAGAGGCGATGAGCCGACGCCGCCTTGGCCGGCAATTACCCTATCCTATTCCATGGGCAGACTGCAAGAGAGCAGGCTTTGCATCCACCTTCCTTTGTAAGAGTCGCGGGCCATTCCCACGGGACGACACGGGGGTCGTCCCCTACGGCGCCATGGTTCATTCTGGTAGGGGCGGGTCCCTGTGCCTGCCCTCCTTGCTCAGTTCGCCGTAGGGAGGAAGGGTGGTGAGGCGATGATCGTCTACGGCGCCGCCGACGGTGAAATGGTACAAGGACTGAAATTGCGTATCGGGATGCCACCCCAGCACGCGATGCACGGGATCATCGAAAAAACAACCGATACCGGTTGAACGGACACCGGCCGCTTCCGCTTCGAGATACAGCACCTGCCCAATGAGTCCAGTCTCCCAAAACAGACGCTTGTAGAACCACGGGCCATGTTTTTCCATCGACGCCTCGAACTCCGCTATCATTCCCAATGAAAACGCACCGTCGCCCGCGATTTCCTGATGGCAACTTACCTGCATGGCAATACGCTGGGCGTTTCCGTCTTCCAGTAAAAACAACGGAAGCGATGCGGGACAATGCTCGGGAACGGTCCAGGCGAATTGCTCGTGCATGGCTTGTTGAAAAGTGGCCTTGAGCGCCGGATCATCGTTGCGCAGCAGCATGTAGATGCCGGGGAGGAGACCGTCGACGCGATGCACGAACAGGGCCAGGTGGATGGTGGGATCCCACGGCAGCGAATCCCACGGCATGGGCCGTTCGGCCACTGGTCTATCCACGTGCGGCATGACGCGCTCCAGCATCGTGAAGAATTGTCGGGCGGATATCGACGTGTTTCCGTCGAACGCCACCGCACTCCGGCGTTGGTGAATGATCTGGTGCGCGGAGATCGTGCTCGAAACAGGAGTTGAAGGAGTCGCCGTTTCCGTTCTGCCCTGTTCCGCACGTTGGATAGGAGAGGGGAGCAGTTGGAGTGCCGACCGTTCCGTCGAGGCCTTCCAGGACGCCTTGGTCACATCATCGATGATTTCCCAGGGAACGGGGTTGTCGCGGCTCAACCGGTTTGCCGTGCCTCGCCAATCTCCTTCTTCCCAATGCCGGAGCACGGCCTGATCAACGGTGAGTGGCAGGGATGCTTCTTGTTCCCCTCCTTTGCCTGCCCTGAGCCTGTCCTGAGCGTAGTCGAAGGGCGAAGTCGAAGGGTCAGGAGGGGATAGGGGAGGTAGAGGAGTTGGCGTGGGACAGACGACGCACAGCAATTCGGGAAATTCGGGTTCAGCACGATCGAATTCATGCAAGCGGTTCAAGCCGAGCAGGGTTGCAATCGTCCGGTCATCGAGCCCGGCGAGAAGAAAGACTCGCCACCCGAGCGCGGCTCCCGCAATCCGCAACGTGCCCAGCGCGTGGCCGACGTCGTGCTGGCAGTAGCGAAACGCGCGTTCCCCGTATTTCCACGCTTCCCGCCAATGGATGGAACTCAGCCCCACGAAAAAGGACTCCGGGGGAAAGGGTTGCAGGAGGGTTTCAATCGCCTCTGTCGCCCCCTGCCACCGGTGCTCCAAACCGTGTTCCTTGGAGGCATAGTGATGGAGCCCCGGTTTCAGCGGCAGATCGCGGTTTTCCCCGATCAGCAGATAGCCCTCCGTGGGGTGCAGGTTGCCGCTGGACGGATTGCTCCGCAACGCCCAGCGGTTTCCTCCGTATTCTTTCCACGCCGTGATGGAGAGGCCGTATTCGAAGAATCGGGAAAGACTGTTCAGGGTCAAGGGTTGAGCAGGGACCGGTTGTGAGGAAAAGAGCGATTCGTACGGAGGCGACACGGGGTCGTCGCCGGCATCGAGCAGCGGCAATGTGTAGAGCGGAGCCCCTTCATAGCGCCGGAAGGGATCGGGCTGGTTGGCCCAGTCCATGTACCCCAAGGCGCGGGCGTACCGGTTGAAGTCGTGCTTGGTCTGCTCATGGTAGTGTTTCACGAGTTCGAGGGGCTTCATCGGACATGGATTCTACCGCCCCGCATTGCTGAGGACAAAGCACCTGATCCCACGTCCGAGACGATTGGGCGAGGGTAACACTGGATTGTCGTCCTGCGGTATGCTAATATCGCTCTCCGATTCACCCGTCATCCGGTTCCTGACGGAAGATATCTGACAGTCACTGCTTATTCACTGACTCACTCATTCACTTACTTACTAAGGGAGGCGCTACATTATGCCGTCAACAGAAGAACGCGTTAAAACCCTCATTAGCGAGAACCTCAAAGTAGAAGGGCAGCCGTTGAATATGCCGGAGGATCTGAATACCCGACTCACGACGCTCGGCGTGTCCTCCTTGGATGTTGTTGCGTTCGGAAAAGTGGTCGCTCAGGAGTTCAACGTGACGTTGACACCCGAGGATTGTGTGAAGGTCGACACAGTACGGAAATTGATCGACTTTATCGATAGCCGCACCGGTTGAACATCGTTGGCTCCACCACCGCTTTTCAGCGGGCTTGGTGTAGGGCCCGACAAGTGGCCCCGATCTTTCCATGACTTCAGAGCCCGTGTGGGAGATACCCGAGCCGCGCTCGGTGTGCGAAGTGCGCCTCGACGAGGACACCGTCACGACCCTGAGGCGGCACGGGAATCCCGACGGCCCCCGGCTCGTGCTGAGCCATGGGAACGGGCTGGCGATAGATCTCTATTACCCGTTCTGGTCATTACTCACCGATGAGTTCGACCTCATCGTCTATGACCTCAGGAACCACGGATGGAATATCGTTGGTTCCCGCCAAAAGCATAACGTTGCGACCCTGATTCGTGATCAGGAACGTATTCTGGAAGCCATTGACCGGCACTACGGGAACAAACCAAAAATCGGTGTCTTTCACTCCGCTTCGGCCCTGGTCACGCTCTTTTTATCTACTGAAAGCAACAGCCTGGCGGCGCAGGTTTTGTTTGATCCCCCGCTGTGCAAACCCGGTAGAAGCCAGATAGAATTTGATGAGGCCGCCGAACACGCCGCCGCACTCACCCGGCGACGCGGGCATCGGTTTCAAACACAAGAAGATTTCGTCGAACTCCTTCGTTGCGTGCCGGCCTTCACTCGTGTCGTTCCCGGCGTGTTGGACCTCATGGCAAGGACGACGCTTCGACGGTCCGCCGACGGACAGGATTATGAACTCCGGTGCCCTCGTGAATACGAGGCCCAGATCATGGATTACGTCAGGGGATTTTCACCGTTGGTGGACCTGGGAGCGCTTCCATGCCCCACAAAAATCGTCGGAGCCGATCCTACCCTGCCGTATGCCTACCTGCCGACGGTCGACTTCGTCCATGTGATGACCGTGGAGTATGACTTCCTGCCTGAGACGACGCACTTCCTTCAACTCGAAGCCCCAAAGGAGTGCGTTGCGGAGGTCCGGGAATTTCTGGAGCAGAACAGCCTGTTGTAGAACTTCTCCTTTTTTGTAGCCGCGCCATCCCTGCTCGGAGGCAGGGACATGCCTCATGGCGCTTCTCTTCCGAACGGCCTCTCCAAGCCGCCTAAGATGCGGCCGCTACAACTGCGGAGAGGCCTAACCACAATAACATTGTCATTCCGAGCTTGCCCTGAGCAACGCGAAGGGTCTAGCGAGGAATCTTTCACTCAATCACCGAACGCTTCAACGACAAGATCCTTCGCTAGGTCCTTCGCTTCGCTCAGGACAAGCAGGACAAGCTCAGGATGACCATTTCGGCATTCTACTGGGGATGACAGATGATGTGGGTTGTGCAGAATCCGGGAACGGGTGTCGGTTTCCGGACCTGCGTCTTATAACCAGGCGGAAACTTACCGTTTCGGCATCTGGATCCAATGGCGGCGGCGTTGGAACGGGTAGGTGGGCAGTGAAATCCGGCGCCGGGTTTCTCCCGCGAACAGCCCGGCAAACGAAACCGGGAGTCCCGCCGCGTAGGCCTCCGCAACCGCCTCCACAAATGCGCCGTCGGATGATCCCTGGAGGCTCGACAGCACAACAGGTGCCTCGGCATTGCCGGCAGCCCAAGCCGGTGTCGCGCATGGCCCAATCTCCACCACAGTCTCCACTCCCAGATCCGCCAATGTCTCCGCGCAACGGTCGGTGGCTCCCGGCTCGCTCGCCTGGCGGCGCCAGTACGCCGCGTCCAGCGTCTCACCCGGCTCCACCACCCGGCCCGTCACGTGACTCACCAGAGTGAGCGACGGCGACGCCATCGCGATGTCTTCGAGCGCCGTTTGCAGATCGTCGAGCGCCGCCGCCTGCGCTCCTACTTCCGGCAGCCCCTCGATCAGCGCACCCCGCGCCGCGGCCAACCGCAACCCGTCATCCAAGCCGAACACCCCGGCCGCCTGCGCCGCGGCCAACTCTCCGAGACTGTGTCCCACCACCACGCTCGGCTGAATCCCGATGCTTGCCCACAGCGCCGTGAGCGCACACTCCAGCGCATAGAGTGCCGGCTGCGTCCACGGCGCGTCGTTCAGGCTTGCCCCCGGCGCTTGCCCGAACAGTACCTCCAGCAACGAGGCACCCTGCGCTTCCCGCAGAACAGAGTCGCAACGGTCCAGCACCGCCCGCACCACCGGCTCGCTCGCATAAAGCGTTTGTCCCATCCCGACCCACTGGCCAGCCTGGCCCGTATATGTAAACGCCACCTTGGTCGGTGCCCGTGGCTCTGTCTGTGTCCCTGTCTCGAGCTTTCTCAGTCCGTCTCGCAGAGACTCGACGTCGCGGAAGACCACGCCCGCGCGGTGGCTGAAATGACTTCGTCCCACACCGGCAGTCCACGCCATGTCCGCAAGCAGGGGATCGATGGCGTCCTCTGACGAAAGCTCGTGTTGGTCGAGCCACGACAGGTCCCGGCGCGCCAGGTCCCGCAGGGCGCCGTCGGACTTCCCCGACAGCGGCAGAAGGCGCGTTTTGCGCGCGACAAGTTCTTCCTGGGCCAATGGCAGGCCCGCCACCGGCTCCGGCAGGGTAACGGCCACGGGTTGCGCGGTACCGGCAGGCCAATGCCGTGACCCCACACCGTCGCCTGCCTCGTATCCTTCCACCACCACGTGCGCATTCGTCCCCGAGATGCCGAATGCACTGACCGCCGCAAACGGCGGTCGATCGGGGTGAACAGGCCAGTCCGTCGCAACCGATGTCACGCGTACCGGCAGCCGGTTCCAATCCAGGTTGGGGTTGGGGTCACGGAAGTGCAGGTGCCTGGGAATCAGACCCTGGTTTATCGCCAGGATGACTTTGATCAGGCCGGCAACCCCTGCAGCCGGCTCCAGGTGCCCGATGTTGGTCTTCACCGAGCCGATCATAAGCGGGTGCTCCGCTTCGCGTCCCTTGCCGTAAACCGCCGCCGCCGACTGCACTTCGATCGCGTCACCCAGCTCCGATCCGGACCCGTGGGCTTCCAGATAGTCCACGTCCGCCGGCGATACGCCCGCCCGGGACAGGGCCTCCTCGATCACCCGCTCCTGCACCGGACCGTTGGGCACCGTCGGCCCGGCACTGGCTCCGTTCTGGTTGACCGCCGAACCGCGGATCACGCCCCAAATCCGGTCGCCGTCGGCCTTCGCCTCGCCGAGCCGCTTCAGGACGACCATGCCGCAGCCCTCGCCCCGCGCGAAGCCGTCCGCGGAGGCATCGAAGGTCTTGCATTCACCCGTCCGCGACAACATCCCCAAATCCGCCATCTCTCTGATTATCCCGGACGACAGGATTGCACTCACGCCTCCAACCAGAGCCATATTCACTTCGCCTCGTTGCAAACCCGCGACCGCGTGATGCAGCGCGACCAGTGACGACGCGCAGTTGAGCTCCACCGGGATCGTCGGTCCTTCCAAACCCAGATGGAAAGCAATTCGCCCGACCGCCATGCTCGCGGCGGTGCCCAGATAACTGATGCCGTAGTCGCTGGTCGTCATCAGGTCCCGATACTCACTGGTGCCGATACCGGCATATATCCCTGTGCGGCTGCCCCTCAACCGGTCCGGATCCATCCCGGCATCTTCGAGCGCCTGCCAACTCGTCTCCAGCAGCATGCGATGCCGAGGATCCAGATTGCGCGCCTCGATCGGCGAAATCCGGAAGAACCCGGCGTCAAATTTGTCGATCTCGTCCACAAACCCGCCCCGGCAGTAAGAGGCATACCCGGTCGGAATGTCTCGAGCGAGATCGCTCGGGAAATCGGTATCCGGGCGACTGTCGGTCACCGCGTTCACGCCCGCTTCGAGCAGACGCCAAAAGGCCGAAAGATCCGGAGCGCCGGGGAAGCGGCACGCCATGCCGACGATCGCAATGCCGTCGTCCTCGTGCTTTACTGCCGGGGGTGTCCCAGGCTGCGGCTGAGGCGCGGGCGTGCCACCGATCTCACCCAGTGCCTCGACCAGATGCCGGGCGAGTGTGGCGATGTCCGGGTAGTCGAACACGACGGTATTGGGTGCCGTGTACTCTTCGGAGAACGCCCGGTTCAGCCGGTTCCGCAGTTCCACGGCCATCAGCGAGTCCATGCCCAGGTCAAAGAACCCCACGGTGGGCGCTGGCGTTGACGGCAGCCTCAGCACTGCCTGCACCTGCTGCTGCAGGAAGGATACCAGCAGTTCCTCGTGCGCCGCCGCGGGTGTTTTCCGCAGACGGGTAAGCAGGTCGCCTGAGGAGGCCGCGGCATCGGTCTTGCCTTCAGTGGTTGCGGACAGCAGGTCCTCCAGCAGAGGTGGACGGTCCGCGACAGCCTCTTCGAACACCGACCAGTCCATCGACATCACCACGGAAGTCGTGGCGTCCTGGCGCACGAGACTTTCGAGGGCTTTGAGACCCTGCTGCGGGGTAAACCAGCGGCCCCCGAGCGCCGCCCGTCGTCGCTCGATCCGCTCCTTCTGCTCCGCGGCTTCGCCGATTTCGGACCAGGCCCCCCAGGCAATGGCCTGCGCCGGGAGTCCCAGCGCCCGGCGGTGACCGGCGAGTTGGTCCAGGAAGGCGTTGGCCGCGGCGTGGTTCGCTTGACCCGGGTTGCCCATCACGCCGACCCGGCTCGAAAAGAGGATGAAGAGATCCAGATCGCGGTCCACGGTCGCGCGGTGCAGGTGCCAGGCCCCCAAAATCTTCGGCCAGAGCACCTTTTCGAAGCTCTCCCAGTTCTGGTTGGTCAGCGCGGCATCCGACAGCACCCCCACGCTGTGGATCACGCCGCCCAATGGCGGCAGTTCCCGATCTGTCCGCGCCAGCATCCGGTCCACCGCCGACGCGTCCGACACGTCCGCCAGTTCCACTCGAACCGTCACCCCTCGTTTCCTGAGTGCGTTGATGGTTTCTTCGGCCGCCGCGTCCGGCGCCCGGCGCCCGTTCAGCACGATCGTCCCCGCTCCCCGGTCTGCGAGCCACTCGGCCACCGCGCAGCCGATCCCGCCCAGGCCACCGGTCACGAGATACGCCCGGTCCTGCCGCAACCGGCCGCTCAGCAGCGGCGGGGTCGTCACGACGATTTTCCCGAGGTGCCGGGCCGATCGCATGAACCTCAGCGCGGCGCCCGCTTCGGCGAGCGGCCACCGGCTGTGGACTATCGGTTTCAGTTCTCCCGCCGAAACGCGCGCCATCACCTCCCGCAGGACCCTTCCGACCCAGGCCGGATCGGTTTTTTTCAGGACGTCCAACTCCAGGATGGCGTAGGCCACGTCGGGACGCACGGCCTCCATCTCTTCCTCGCTCAGGATATCCCGCCGGGCCAGTTCCACGAACCGGCCGCCGTGTTTCAGACAGGACAGACTGGCGTCGATGAAGCCTTCTCCCGTCAGGCTGTTCAGCACCACGTCCACCCCGGCGCCATTGGTGACTTCGAGGATTTCTTTTCCGAACGCGGTCGTGCGGCTGTCGAACACGTGCTCCACGCCCAGCGACCGGAGATACGCCTGCTTGGGCGCGCTTGCGGTGGCGAAGACTTCCGCTCCCGCGGCTTGAGCCAATTGAATGGCCGCGATTCCGACTCCCCCCGCGCCGGCGTGGATCAGCACCCGGTCGTTGGCCTTGAGCCCGGAAAGCTCGTAAGACAGCGCGGCCGATACGAACGCGCTCGGTACGGTGGCAAGCGCCGTCACCGAGACTCCCGAAGGCGCGGGCGCCACCAGCTCCTCGTGCGTGACCATTTGCGCCGCGAACGCGCCGAATCCCAATCCGACCACGTGGTCGCCGGCCGCGACGGTTGAGACGTCGGACCCCACGTCGAGGATGTGGCCGCACATTTCCCTGCCCAGGTTCCCCTCCGGGATAAAACCGAGCGAACGGAACACGTCCCAGAAATTGAGGCCGGAAGCCTCCACGCGGACGCGCACTTCCCGCGGTTTCAGGGGAGGCGCCGGGAGCGGCTGGATACACGGTTTCTCGAACACGCCCCCGGGGTCCGGAGCCAGCGCCCAGTCGGCCTCTTCCGGTAAGGAGAGACGTTCCGCGCCGGCGCCCATACGAACCAAACGTGCCACCTGACGGCGCTCGAAGCGATACGCGATGTGATTTTCGGGGTCCGGATACAACAGCTCATTCACGAGGTCGGGGACCGGCGCCATCTCTGCCGGGTCCAGATCCAGCATCCTCGGATGAAGATGCGGCGCCTCGAGCGCGACGGCTTTCCCGAATCCCCACAGCGTCGCGCCGGCAAGTTCCCCGCCACGCTCCCGCTCCAGGACCTGCGCGCCGCGGGTCACAAACCACACGCCTTTCGCGGGTGTCAGATCGGCGTCGGACATGCCCTGCGTGAGCGCCAGCGCGCTCGCCCCCCCGCGTCTCACGTCTTCCGCAATTTCCCCGGTCGCGGCTCCCGCCCCGTGACCGTCCAGGGCGGCCAGGTGGACCACGCCGCTGAGCGGCTCATCCCCCGGCAGGTTCTCCATCAGGGATCGCCATGATTCCCGTTGCTCCATCTCCACGGCTTTCTCGAACACACCGGGGCCCGCTGCTGCCGGTCTCCCGTCTTCCGGCGCCTCTTCGCCCGCCAGCACGACCGTCTGGTTGCGGGCCACGAGGCCGGCTGCCAGTTTCGCCGCCAGACCGCCGCGGTCCCCTGCCAGAACCCACACGCCTCGAGGCTCTTTCACCTCCGCCGGACCCTGCGCCACGATGACGCCCTTGTCCGGCGTCCCGGCCGACTCGTCCACTCCCAGGACTTCCGCTTCCGTGAAACCCGCGTCGCCGAGTGCTCGCCGCCACACCGCCGGGCTCGCCAAGGCATGATGCGGCCGGTAGTCGTCGGCAAACCGCCACCAGCCGTCCAACTGGCCGAACGTCAGATCCATCCAACCCAATCCGCTGAGGTTTTCGAGCGCGACCAACTGTCCCGACGGCGCGAGAAGCGCACGGCAATGTCCCAATGTCTCCTCCAGATACCGCGTGGCGTGCAGCACGTTGGATGCGATGATCAGGTCATAACTGTGGGGTGCATAGCCTTGAGCGATCGGATCCTTTTCGACGTCCAGGGGTCGGTACTCGATGCATCCGCCGTAGTCGCCGAAGCGCGCTTCCGCTTCCGCGAAGAAGCCCGCGGAAATATCCGTGTACGTGTAGTAGAACCGGCCCTCCGGAAGCTCCGGCAGGATGTAGGTGGTCGCCGACCCCGTGCCCGCTCCGACCTCCAACACCCGCAGCCTGCGGTTGTCCGGCAATCCGGCCAGGAGCGCCCGGACTGCGTCGCGCAGCATCTTGTTTGCCGCGCGAGCCACCGGCGCTTTCAGATACAGATCGGCCGGGGTCGGGTCTCCACTGCTGAACAGGAGCGTCAGCGGATCCATGCGGCCGAGCAGCACTTCGGCAAGAGCGTTGCCACACCGCCGAAACAGCCCGACCTCGGTCACGCCGTGGGGATACCGCTCCGCCATGTCCGTGGCGAACTCCTCGAGGTTCTTCGGCATTTCTTCCGGCAAGGAATCCTCGGGTCCCACGACCACCACGAAGCCGTCGCCGTCCGCCGCCAGCACGCCGGACCTGGCGAGCATTTCGAGCATGCGGCGGAAGAGGCGCCGGTGCTCCGGGATGACGTTCAGCCGTTGTCGCAAGTCATCGGGGTCCACGGTCTCTCCCGCCCTCCGTTGCCACCCCAACGCTTCCAGGGTCGCAAGCGCACGGGATCGTGACCACCGCTCCAGGTCCGTCAAAAGGGCATTCCTGTCTTCGGGATCGACACGTTCGTCGGACAGGTATTCCGACAACAAACCCGAGCCGGCGGCGACCGTGGTGGGACTCGGGAAGAAATCCGCGGGTGTGATGCCGGGTGGGAGGGCGCGTTCGCGCCACACCACCTCGTACAGCAGCTCCTTCACGCCTTCGACCGCTGAGAGCAGCGCGGCCCGGGTCGCCCGCTTGACCGTGTACCCGCTCAACCCGCCGAGGGGCACCCCGCTCGGATCGTAGATGCGCAACTCCCCGGTCAGGACTTCCGGCGGCTCGCCGGTTGCCGTTTCCGCCACCGGGGTATCGTCACTCATGCGCACGTGACAGACTACCCGGTCCGGTAGCGGGCCGGTCAGCCAAAAGCGCTCCCAGCCGAACGGCAGATACGTTGCCGGGTCCCGGCCACCTGCCAGACGCGCGACGCCCATGACCTGAAAGCAGCCGTCCAGCATGAGTGGATGGATGTCCAGCCCATTCCGGCCTGAAGCTGCCGGGAAGGATACTTCGGCAAGCGCTTCACCGGGCCGGGCCCATATCTTCCGTAGCGTGCGGAACGACGGACCGAGGTCAATCCCGGTGGCAGCCCTGGTCCGGTAGTAGTCCGCCACGTCACCGGGCGACAGGCCGGCCTTCAGGTTTTCGAGATCGATCCGCCCGCCGGCATCCGGCGCGCTTGGCGACAAGCGGCCTTCCACGTGTAGTGTCCATTCGTCCTCACTCTCTTTGCTGAAGACCTGGACTTGGCGTCCGGGTGATTGCCCGGGAGCGTCGAGTACGACCTGCATCTTCCGGCTTCCGTCGGCCGTCCCGTCTTCGGAGTCCTCTTCCGGGAAGACCAGCGGGTTGTGTAACTGCATGTCCTCAAGCACCACCGAGCCGTTGCCCTCGGCAAGGGACGCCGATGCCGCCATGGCCCCGTAGAGCGCGCCCGGCGCGATGATCCGGCCGAACACCCGGTGGTCGTTCAGCCACGGCGGGTCCGAGGGAAACACTTCCGTTTCGAACGCGGTCTCGCCGCGGGCGGATTCGTGACGAACGCCCAGCAGGGGGTGTCCGGCGCTCCGGCGGCGTTGTTTCGGCGCCTCGATCCAGTGACGTTTGCGCTGGAACGGATAGCCCGGCACCGAGATCCGGCGTCGCGCCTCTCCCGCGAACAGCCCCGCAAAACGAATCGGGAGCCCCGCAGCGTACGCCCCGGCCACCGCTCCCACAAACGTGCCGTTGCCTGCCACCGTGTTGCCGGCTGGTCGTTGCAGGCTCGACAGCACCGCCGGCGCCGGTGTCTGCGCCGGCTCCGGCCAAGCCAGGACTGCCATCGGAGCGAGCACCGAGTGCGGACCGATCTCCACCACCAGGTCCACCCCGAGGTCCGCCAATGTCCTGACGCCGCTGGCGAAGGCCACCGGCTCCCGGGCATGCCGCTTCCAGTAGGCCCCGTCCAGCGCCTCGCCGGGCTCCACCGCACGGCCCGTCAGGTTGCTGACCAGGGTCAGGGAGGGAGGGTGGATCGCCACACCGTCCAGGGATGCTTCCAGTGCGCCCAGGGCCGGATCCATCAGGGCGCTGTGGAACGCCTTGGCCGTGTTGAGGCGCCTGACCCGGAGTCCCTCTGATTCGAAACGCCGCGAGATGGATTCAATGTCCGCCACGGGGCCGCTGACGACCTGGTGGGTTCCGTTGTCCCCCGAGATGCTCAGCCCGACACCGGCGGACTCCGCGTTCAACTCACGCACGCCCGCCGCCACTCGCGCCGCCGGAGCAAAAACCGCGGCCATGGCGCCCTCTTCCATTTTTGACATCAGTTCGCCGCGTGTACAGGCGAAGCGCATCCCGTCCTCCAGGCTGAACACGCCCGCCGTCTGCGCCGCAGCCAGTTCCCCGATGCTGTGTCCCAGCACCACGCCGGGCCGAATCCCCACGCTCGCCCACAGCGCCGTCAGCGCGCATTCCAGCGCGTACAGGGCCGGCTGCTCCCACGCCGTGTCGTTCAATCCTGCCCTCGACATTTTTAATCGGTGGTCCCCTTCCCCCCCGGCCCGACCGAACATCACGTCCAGCAGGGAAGCGCCCCGCACTTCCCGTAGAACCTCATCGCAGCGATCCAGCACCGCCCGCACCACCGGCTCGCTCTCGTAGAGCGCGTGTCCCATGCCGGCCCATTGGCTCCCCTGACCGGTGTAGGCGAATGCCACCCTGGTCGCTGTCCTCGGCGTAGCGATCTGACCTCCTTCGGCCAGCATGCTGAGACGCTCCCGCAATGATCCGGCGTCGTGGAAGACCACGCCCGCACGGTGCTCGAAATGACTCCGTCCCACGCCCGCGGTCCACGCCATATCGGACAGCATCGGTGCCGAAGCAGCGCCTTCAGAGGACAGATCCCCGGCCCGTTCGTCGAGCCATGACACGTACCGCTCCGCAAGTTCCCGAAGCGCGCGCTCCGACTTGCCCGACAGCGGAAGAAGACGGGTCCGGCGGGGCCGGATATCCTGCTCCGGCAGCGGCAGATCATCCACGGTCTCCGGCAGCGTAACCGGCACTGATTTCCCGGAGCCGACAGCCCACGGTTCGCCGGCGGACGCACCGTCCTTAGCACGGTATTCCTCCAGCACAATGTGGGCGTTTGTCCCGGATATCCCGAAGGAGTTCACCCCTGCGAGTCGCGGCCGGTCCGGACGCTGCGGCAAGTCCATCATCGACGACGTCACCTGCAGCGGTAGACGGTCCCAATCGAGACTCGGGTTGGGATTCCGGAAATGGAGGTGCCTTGGAATAACGCCCCGCTTCAGGACCAGCGCCGCCTTGATCAATCCGGCCACGCCTGCGGCCGACTCCAGGTGGCCGACATTGGTCTTGACGGAACCGATCAGCAGCGGTCGGTCGGCCGTCCGTCCCTTGCCGTAGACCGCGGCCACGGCATTGATCTCGATCGGATCGCCGACTTCCGTTCCGGTACCATGAGCCTCCAGGTAGTCCACCTCCAACGGGGAGATTCCCGCGTCGCACAGCGCTGTCTCGATCACCTCTTCCAGAGCGGGGGTGTTCGGCACCGTCAATCCGACGCTGGCCCCGCCATGGTTCACGGCAGCGCCCCGGATCACCGCCCAGATCCGGTCCCCGTCCGCCTCCGCTTCGCCCAGCCGCTTGAGAACGACGACCCCGCAGCCCTCACCTCGCACGTACCCGTTTGCCGATGCGTCGAACGCCTTGCACTGTCCATCAGGAGACAGCATCATCGAATCGGCGCGCAGTTCGTAGATGCGGCCGTTCAAGATCGCCTGCACGCCGCCGGCGATCGCCAGATCCGCCTTGCCCTGCTGCAGGTCCGCCACCGCGTCGTGGACCGAGACCATGGATGACGCGCACGCGGCGTCCACGGCCTTCGCCGGTCCCCTGAGACCCAGCACGAAAGAGACCCTCCCGCTGGCGCCGTTCAGGTTGGTCCCGCTGAGAGCGTAGAGACAGCCGGCAGCTTCGGCGGGCTTGGTCGAGTCCACGACCAGCATCCGGTATTCGTCGTTGCTGATCCCGGTGTAGACCCCGGTGCGGCTCTCTCTCAACTCCGCAGGATCGATTCCCGCGTCCTCAAGAGCCTGCCAACTCGTTTCCAGCATCATGCGTTGCTGCGGGTCGAGCCACTCCGCCTCCACCGGCGAGATCCGGAAGAACGAGTCGTCGAACTGTTCGATATCGTCGACGAAGGCGCCGAAACGGCAGCCCTCGCTCTGCACCGCGTCGTCGCCGAAGATCTGGCCCCAGCGCCCGACGCCGGAACCCGGCACGCCTTCCGACACCGCGTTCTCACCGGCTTCGAGCAGACGCCAGAAGGCCGGGAGGTCCGGCGCGCCGGGAAACCGGCATGCCATCCCCACGATCGCAATGGGCTGGTTGGATCTGGAGATGTCCTGCGTTCGATCCTCAGGTTCGCTGCGTTGTTCTTTGGCAGGCTCGGACGATTTCTTTGTCGTCACAAAAATACTCTTTTAGCCAGAAGTGTAATAGTGCAATTCTTTTCTCTAGCGAATGTTCCGGCATTATCGTTCGACTTCCTCTGACAGTCAATCGCAACGTGAAT
Source organism: Nitrospira sp. (assembly GCA_011523385.1). Taxonomy (GTDB): domain Bacteria; phylum Nitrospirota; class Nitrospiria; order Nitrospirales; family UBA8639; genus Bin75. The sequence goes on from WTGX01000019.1 coordinate 70,331, forward strand.
GAATGTTCAGTGATTCGCTGGGAATGAAGGAACCGATCGCACCATTATTGTCATTCTGAGCTTGTCCTGAGCGAAGCGAAGGACCTAGCGAAGAATCTCTCGCTCGATAACCGAACGCGAGGAAAAGCAGATCCTTCGCTTCGCTCAGGATGACAGATGAGGCGTGTTGAGCAGTCGCGGTAGGTCGGGTTAGCGGAGCGTAACCCGACAGCTCTCCTACACGTCCAGATTGTCGGCGAGGGCGGCGTTGGCCATCAGAAACTCGTACCGGGCTTCGGTACGTTTGCCCATGAGCTCGGTGAAGGTGCGGTCGGTGTCGAGTTCATTATGCAACTCGACTTTGAGAAGCCGCCTCGTGGCGGGATCGAGCGTGGTCTCCTTGAGTTGTTGGGGAAACATTTCGCCGAGACCCTTGAACCGGCTGATGACCGGCTTGGTTCTGCCGTCGGCTTCAGCCAGGATGCGTTCTTTCTCTTCGTCCGACCCGGCCCAATGCACGGCCTTGCCCACGTCGATGCGATACAACGGCGGTTGGGCAATATAGACGTATCCGTGTTTGATCAAGTCCGGGACGTGCCGGAAAAAGAAAGTGAGCAGCAGGGTGCTGATGTGGTAGCCGTCCACGTCCGCGTCCATGAGCAGAATGATTTTGTGGTAGCGCAACTTCTTGAGATCGAACTCGCGCCCGATTCCGCAGCCCAGGACTTTGACCATGTCCGCCAACTCCTTGTTCTCGACCACCTTGCCCAAGGTAAGTTCCTCGGTGTTCAGCACCTTGCCCCGGATCGGGAAGATTGCCTGAGTTTTCAGATCGCGACCCTGCTTCGCGGTGCCTCCGGCGGAATCACCCTCCACCACGAACAATTCGCTGAGTTCGGGGTCCGTGCTTTGGCAGTCCGCCAGTTTGCCCGGCAGGTTCAGACGATGGCTCACCGCGGATTTTCTAATGACGGCTTTTGACGCCTCACGGGAGGCTTCCCGCGCGCGCGCCGCCAGAATCATGCGGCCGACCAGGGTTTCGGCAATGGATTGATTTTCGTGCAGAAAGTTTTCCAGGGACGGACGCAGCGCGTTGTCCACGAGTCCCTGCACCTCGGGATTGTTGAGCCGTTCTTTGGTCTGCCCTTGAAATTGCGGGTTCAGGATGAGCACGCTCAGGACGCAGGCCATGCCTTCGCGGATGTCTTCAGCCTGGACGCTGAGCCCTTTGGGCGTGAGGTTGTGCGTCTCCATATACTGACGCATGGCTTTCACGATGCCGGTTCGCAAGCCTGCCTCATGGGTGCCGCCGTTCGGCGTGGCCACGCCGTTCACGTAACTCCGGACGAATTCCGCGGGTTCATCCGTCCATTGCAAGGCGATTTCCATGGCGAAGCCGTCGTCTTGGGTTGCGGGTTTGCCGTTGTCACGCAGGCGGCGTTCGCAATAAAACACGAAGTCCGCGGTGGGTTTGTGGCCGCGATCCCTGACGAGCTTGGTGAGATATTCTTCAATGCCCTGTTCATGGACGAAGTCGTGCGTTTGCTGCGAAGGGCCGTCCTTGAAGGTGATTTTGAGTCCTTTGTGCAGATAGGATTTGGCCTCGAGGGTGTGGCGCAGCAGGGTGGAATCGAAGGTCGTCTGCTTTCCGAAAATAGATGGGTCCGGACGAAAATACACCGACGTGCCCGTGCCCCGCGCCGCGTTCCCCTTGGTGACCGGCCCCAGGGGTTTGCCGGCCCGGTAACGTTGTTGCCACTCGTGCCCGTGCCGCTTGACCGTGACTTCCAGGTGATCGGACAGGGCATTGACCACCGACGCGCCGACCCCGTGCAAGCCGCCCGAGTGGATGTAGCTGCCGGTTTCAAATTTCCCGCCGGCGTGCAGCGTCGTCATGATGATTTCCAGCGCCGACTTCTTGTATTGCTTGTGCTGGTCCACCGGAATGCCGCGTCCGTTGTCGGTGACGCGGATGCCGCCGCCGTTCTTGTCGAGTTCGACCGTGATCGTCGTGGCATACCCGTTCATGACCTCGTCGATGGCATTATCCAGAATTTCCCACACGAGATGGTGCAGCCCGGTCTTGTCCGTCCCCCCGATATACATCGCCGGCCTCCGGCGAACCGGATCAATCCCTTCCAAAACCAGAATCTCACTCGCGTCGTATTTCTTGGTCATCGAGGTTCCGTGTTTGATGATCCCCCCCTAAGGGCGTTTATGGCGGTCACGTGGTTCCTATTCGCCAAGGAGTAAGCTGTTCGGCTGAAGAGGCATTGAGTAAGCGGCTATCGGCAGCGGCAAACTGCAACGGTTCCTGGGTGCCTTTTTGGAGACTGATTGCCGAGGCCAGATGAATGGCATCGTAGGCTCGGAGCGGGTGACGTTCAAGGAGAATTTTGGCTACAGCAAGTACCTCCCGAGTGAGTTCGATGCGGATATATGTAGTCCAGTGTTCCTCGAAACGTCGGGTCAGTCTTGTATATTGCTGTCCCGAGAGATACCCTTCCCGCTTTCTTCGATTGAATCCCGAATACATTTCAGGATAGGCAATCGTCGCCGTTGCTACGGGAACATGATCGCGGGACAGGCGTTGAGCGTCTTCGCTGCCTTTTTCCAGGATGAACAGCTTGATGAGGGCGCTCGTGTCGAAATAAATCACAGTCGATCGTCGAGAATAGCTTCTGAAACGGGCGGTCCGGAGATTTTTATCGGTTTCGGGTTTTGACGGATTCGTCGAGTGGGCAGGATGAGGAGACCAAGGGAAGCCAGTCGAGACAAGCGAGCTTCGAGCGAGGTGGCTTGGCCGGCAGTTTTGATGGATTGGAGGAGAGCAATCGGTTTGCCGCGTTCCGTGACGATCACTTCTTCCCCTTGCTTGGTTCGGTGCAGGTAATGAGTGAGCCGATTTTTTAATTCTTTAATGCCAACCGCGCACATCATAGAACCTCATGGTAGCCATTGTAGCTACTTTATGGGCGTTGTCAAGCTGCGGCGCCACAACGCAAAGCCGGGGGATAGCCACCGTTCTTGTGATTTTCGGCATCAGGCACGGGTAGTCCGCCAGTGAGGGCATTTGCTCTTTACAGGTCAGCGATTAAAAGGTGGATTGCCCTGATCCCCGGTAGGGTCCTAATTTGAAATCTCTTCATAGGGCAACACATCTTCCCACTACCCATGCGAGGGTCATGATAAAAGTAAAGACTTTGATAGTTGGCCACCACGCCTCAGACCACATCTTAGCTGAGAAGAAAAAGTCGCTAAGCCTGAATTCCGGTACTTCTTGCGAAGCATGAGATCGCCATTCTTCATACCAGGCTTGGATGTCTGGAGATTCGGCTGTGTGGGGAGACTCCTGTTGGTCAGTTTGCCTTAGGATTGCGTCACGATCCAGTCGGGACTGGTCATATTTTTTGCGTTTCCCGGGATTACTCAGGACCTCATAGGCGATATTGATTTCTCGTATTTTTCTTTCGGTATCGCAGTTTTCTTGATTGAGATCAGGATGATATTTCTTGACCTTTTTGCGATAGGCTCGTTTAATTTCTATGCTTGATGCCTGAGGTGATACTTCCAGGATGGCATACAAATCAAATGGCACGCCTTCCATTATCGAGCATCTTGCACAATCGACGTTCTAATCGCGTCGAGGGGGGAGGCCACTGGCGGGACATGGAGAACTGCATAGAACTTCTGCTTCTCTGAGCCTTCGATGGGCGAGGCCCAAGCATAGCAGAGAGAAGCCGTGGGGTGATCCTGGAGGGTGAAGATATGCACCTCACCCTCCCAGACGGGTCTGCCTTCAAACTGCTCAACGACGGGCACCACGTCCTGAAACGTGGCTCGGCACCCATGCAGGCGTTCAATCGCTTTCTTGAGTGCCCGCGTCATTTGGGGCTGATGTTCTTGGCCCGTGGCGGACTTGACGGCAAACGACGGCTTGATGATATCCAAATATTTTTTGAGATTGTCGATCGCCGTTTGGGTCACCTCCCCCACGGCCAGAATACTGATCGAACACCCACTATCAGCGGGAATAGAGCCGCCAATTTGTCGCGCCCCTTGTGCGACTGACGGATGTGGGTTCATGATGTCCTGCTCCTCCTGTTCGGGTTGATGAGCCTCTTCCTCGTGTTGGTGATGGTCAATTATAGCAGGATCATCAAGCTTTGGCATGTGGTCTCAGCCCATCGGTCCGTCATGGCTGGCAACCCCACGATTCGGGAGATTTCGACCAGTCTGATTGAGCGCCAAAACTTGACCATGCGGATGTCCATGCGCCGGTTCACGCGGCTCACGAATGCATTCAGTAGGAAAATTGAAAACCTGTGTGCGGCGGTCGCCCTGCACTTCGCGCACTACAATTTCGTGCGGGTGCATAAGACCTTGCGGGCAACACCGGCAATGGCGGCGGGGATTACGTCGAGCCTGTGGACGTTGGAAAACTTGTTTGAGGAGATTGTGCAATGAAAGAAGAAATCACCAAATTAGAAGAAGCGGCGGGAGAGGTTATCCGTTTGCTTCAACGGCGAGAGCCTTTCACGAAAGAGGAAGAAAAAATCATTGCTTCCCAGGGAGGAGGTCTGGTGAACAATCTAGGGTGGTGGAGAAAAGATATGAAAAAAGCCAAGTCAAATTAGGACACTACCTGATTTCTGATGCCATCCAGCAATTGTTGGCGCTGTAGCGTTTGTCGACAGAGGGTTCAGCGGAGGGAGAGCAGTCATTGGCCGCACTCCCGGCCAATTCGTCTCAAGTATCTGCAACAGGCTGTCGAGCCTGTTGACCGCGCCTCTTAATATGCTCCGCTGAAACTGTCAGGCACCGGCGGGGCGTACCTGTTTGGCTATTTCTGTACCGCGGTCGCGTTCGATCAGGGCCACGTCGTATTGGCTCTGGAGTTCGAGCCAGAAACGGGGACGGTTGCCGAAATAGCGGCCAAGCCGCACTGCGGTCTCGGCTGTGATCGATCGGCGGCCATTCAAGATGTCCGTGATTCGGCCGGAGGGAACGCCGAGGGCTAAAGCCAACCGATTGGCGCTCAAGTTTCGCGCCGCAAGTTCACGCTTCAACAATCTGCCGGGGTGTGCAATAGGGTGCATGGTTTTATCCTCTGTGGTAATCGACAATCTCGATATTGAAAGCGTCGCCTTTGCGAAACTCGAAGCAAATCCGCCAGGGTCCGTTTACGGTCATAGCCCATTGACCTTTGCGCTCCCCCTTGAGTTTGTGCAACCCGACGCTCTTGAGTGGACTCAGGTCTCGAAGCGTTTCGGCGGCATTCAGCGCCAGCAACAGATCGATAGCCATATCAATATCCAGGCTACGAAATTGGTTTGGCCGTGCTCCTTCCCAGATTTTGCGGCTCGCCGTGTTGCGCCATGACCGGAGCATGGCAAAAACATACTACGCGAAGCGGTAAAGTACAACCGTTAAACGACTAAAGGTCAACAAAGGATTCGTCTTGATCCATTGAATCCGGTTCTCGAACCATGAGCGTGCAGAAGTGGAGAGAATCATCGAGGATTTGCCGGGCGAGGCACTAAATTCTGGCTCGGCAAAGGTGCAGGCGGACACGCAGGTCCGCCCCTACATAGGCGAGCCGCTTTTTCGCAACCGCTCCTGGATCGCGGTTCTGACGTCCGCCGGTGTGGGGGTGCCGGGGGCGCATTTTTCGTCTTCGGCTAAGGCGAGGCGAATGGCTTCGACGCCGGCATCGCGTTGTTGTTGCTCCCGGATGAGGTCGCTGATGACTTCACTTTCGGAGCGATATTGCCCGCTGGCGACCTGGGCTTTCAGCCACTCGTCGTGCGTATCTGTAATGGAAATGGTCCTTCTTGGCATCATTTTTCCTCCATTTTTAGACAATTATGTATACAAACAGCATCTATTTGACGTAATAATGCACCATTTTAGCGACTTATTCAATAGGTCAGACAATCGGTTGAATCCTTTGCAGGATGCGGAAATGGCATGGTCTTATCTACGGTTTCTCTGGTTTTCCTTCCGGAGGGAGGCGTTTACGGAACGCGCGCGGGGTAAGAATCGGAACAGGAAAGGTTTGCGTCATGGCGAGTAGGTCTTTATCGCCGGTTACCAAGGCGTCGGCTTGGGCCCCGAGTGCAAGTTGGAGGAAGGGGCGATCGAATGGGTCGCGGCACTGCGGAATTTTACCCGGATTCGATATGGTGACGGTTTCGCACCAGGGCAGAAAATCTGCCAGCAGGTCCTCCCGCTCGCCATCAGTCAGATCGAATTTCGGATAACTCAGGGCCCGAATTAATTCGTTCATCGTCTCGCGGCTTACCAGTGGACAGACACGGTGAGTCTGCCATGCCATTCGCAGCCAGGAAAGCGTGCCAGCATGAAACAATAGCGACGAGAGCAGTACGTTGGTGTCGATAACAACGCGCGGAGGACTCATTCCGCTTCACGCGCCCAAGCCACCGCGTCGGCTACGTCCGCCTCGGACAGGCCTAACTCGGCTAACTTGGCGCGTACGGTGCCCGCGCGAGTGATCCGCACGGGAGTCAGCACGATGCAGCCGTTTTCTCTGGTCACGTCAAAATACTCCGCGCCTTCAAAATCGGACAGGATCGATTTCGGCAGAGTCAGCTGGTTTTTTGATGTCAGTTTAGCGAGCATGACAATCTCGATAGTAAGGAAGTAAGGAGGTAAGGAATTATTACATTATTCCATGAACATTTCAATATGCATCTTGGCTTTTTTAGATGTTCTCCGTATCAAGGGCCGGCAGTTCGACGGGCAAGGCTTCGGCTCCTTTCAGGGTCCCGCGTTTGAACAAGGCATGGCCTTTTCCCCCGCGACTGACGGGTTGATACTTTCTCGTTGAAATGGGAAACAACGTGCCACCTTCCTGTTTCACGACCACCAGTTGGTCCTGCTTCCGGGACAACAGCCGCATGGCCAGGACTCTGTCCGCGGAGTCGAGTTTGATGACCGTCACTCCTCGTCCCGGACCGGAGAGGACGCCGACTTCCCCGGCGTTGCACAGGAGCACGCGGCCCCGTTGCGAGGCGACCGCGAGGATGGGCGCTGCCGCGGACGGGACCAGGGTTTCGACGCTCACGACTTCTTCCTGGTCCCGCAGTTTCATGAATTTTCGACCCAGCCGGGTCGAAGGTTCCTTGAACGGACCCAGGTCAAAGCGCACGCCCATGCCGGCCGTTGACACGGCGATCCCTTGTCCGAGAGAAGCCCCGTCGTCTCCATCCGCCGTTGATCCGTCGAAGAGCGGGAGCGCCGGGGCCGCAGGTTTTCCAGCCGAAGCAGATAACCGGGGGGCCGGAGGGCCGTCACGTCGGGCGGCCCCTACAAGGGCTGCGATGATGCGCTCCCCGTCTTTGAATTTGAACAACTTTTGGGCGGGATCTCCGTAGCCGCTTCGGGCCGGCGGCAGATCGCCGATGCGCATGGTGTACGCGCTGCCGAAGTTCGAAAAGCACACGATGGTATCCACCGTGCTGCCGATCAGGGCGGTCAGCAGGGTGTCTCCTTCCCGGAGCCGTGTTTTCGAAAGATCCTTGACCATCCCGACGCGGCGAATCCACCCGTCCGTTGAAATCGTGACCACGGCGTCTTCTTTGACGATGTAGGCCTCGGGGTCGAATTCGACTTCTTCGCCCTGGCGACGCCCGACCCTGGTCCGGCGTTTGTCGCCGTACGTCTTGGCGAGGTCCCGGAGTTCCTGCTTGACGACGTTCCACAACTTCGGTTTCGACCCGAGGAGGGTCTTGAGATCCCGGGCCTGCTTCGTTTTCTCGGCCAGTTCGTCCAGCATTTTCTTGATCTCGGTACGGGACAGTTTGTAGATCGGCGTTTCCAGGATCGCGTTGGTTTGGGCGTCGTCGAGCCGGAACTTGCGTTTCAGTTTCTCGGCGGAGTCCGCCTTGCCGTCGCTTTGGCGGATGATGGTCAGCACCTGGTCCAGCGCGTCGAAAATGATTTGGAATCCCGACAGGAGATGGATGCGTTGTTCCAGGATTCTCAGGTCATAGGAGAACCGGCGTGTGACCGTGTCAAAGCGAAAGGCGATGAATTGTTCGAGGATTTCCTTGAGGGACAGGCACCGGGGGCGCGCGGTGGCGGTGCCCGGAGCCGGAATCAGACACGTGAGGTTGACGGAAAAGTTGTGCTGGAGCGGGGTGTTCTTGAACAGATAGGCCATGGCCAGGTCGGCATCGGCGTCCTTCTGCAGTTCCAGCACGATGTTGACGTCGGTCGTGGATTCGTCGCGCACGTCGACCAGTTGCGGCACCTTTTTGGCGGCGATGAGTTCGCCGATGCGTTCGACGATCGTGGCCTTGTCCACGGCAAAGGGGATCGAGGTCACGACGCTCCGGGATTTGCCGTGTGAGCCCGGGACCACCGTGAACTCCCCGCGCACGCGCACCAGTCCCTGGCCGGTCTCATAGATCTCCCGAAGTTCGGTCCGGGTGTTCAGGATCTCCCCGCCGGTGGGGAAATCCGGTCCTTTGATCGACTTCATGAGGTCGGAAATCGTGCACGTCCGGTCGTCGATCAGGGCCACGGCGCCGTTGACGACTTCCTCGAGGTTGTGGGGCGGCACGTTGGTGGCCATGCCCACGGCAATGCCGGTGGACCCGTTGACCAGCAGGTTGGGAAACGGCGCGGGCAGGACCAGCGGCTCTTCGTCCTTGCCGTCGTAATTGGGCTGAAACTCGACCGTGTCCTTGTTGAGTTCGTTCAGCAGTTCCACGGCGACCGGGGTGAGTTTGGCTTCGGTGTACCGGTAAGCCGCGGGCGGGTCGCCGTCCAGGCTGCCGAAGTTGCCGTGGCCGTCCACGAGGGGGGCGCGCAGGGACCACCATTGCGCCATGCGCGCCATGGCGTCGTACACCGCGGAGTCGCCGTGGGGATGCCATTCCCCGATCACCGACCCGACGACTTTTGCGCTCTTGATGGGTGGCCGGTCGGGCGATAACCGGTGGTTGTGAAACATGGAAAACAGAATGCGCCGCTGGACCGGTTTCAGGCCGTCCCGCACGTCGGGCAAGGCGCGGGCGGTAATGACGGACAGCGCGTAGTTGAGGTACCGCTGACGCGCGGTTTGATCGAGCGGCACCGTGGTAACGGGTGCCGTGTGCTTGCTTGGCGTGCGTGCTTGCGATCGTGCCATCAATCGTCTTCCGGGTTCACGTCGGGTTACGCGACGTCAATCCGGCCTACGGGGACGGGGATGAGATGTCCTGACGGTTTTGCGGATCCCGCTTCGGTGTCGCGGTGTCGTTCGTACGAGGAGAAGCGCGATGTAGGGGGCCGTTGACGTGGGATTGCACCCACTGGCCATCCCACCATTCCATGGGATTGATCTGGACTCCGTGAAGCAGCAGGCTGAAATGCAGATGATCGCCTGCGGCCAACCCCGTCATGCCTGACCGTCCGATGATTTGCCCCTTGCGGACGACGTCTCCCTTCTCCGCGGCGAACGAGGAGAGATGGGCATACAGCGACTGGAGCCCATAGCCGTGATCGATCACAATGGTGTTTCCGTAAATACCGAAAAACTCGGCCAGCACGACGATTCCGTCATTGGCCGCTTCCACCGGGTAACGTTTGGTGACGGCCAGGTCGAACCCCAAATGGTATTGCGTATCCACGACGTTTCCGTCGTAGCGATATTCGCGGTGATCGGCAAATGCCGCTTCCACCTGGGAGTTGGATAATTGGATGAAGGCCCCGTTCCAGAGGAACTCAGGCCGGCTGTCCGAGGCCATGGCCGTCAGGCGGTCCGCCGTCCGTTGGCGCAAGACGTTGTTGACTTGGAGAAAGTTCTGAACCGGATCGTCCAGGTCTTCAATTTCAGGGGTCTGGGCGATGAGGGGACGAATCGTCCCATCGATGAAGCGATCGGAAATCATGATGGTTCGGGATCGCCATTTCCTGGGAAGAACGGTGACGTCGATCCGCTGTTCCGCGTGATTGCCCAAACCGTCGTCCGCGACGAGTAGTACCGGGGTCGAAGCCGAGAGGTCATGAGGAAAGGCAAAGAGGGAGAACGCGCTGAAGGCTCGCTCGGAGTTGGGGTAGCCCGGGAAAAACGTTTCGCCGATTCGGACTCCGTATCGTTGCGCATCATCGGAGACGCGGTAGACCACGGCCCCCGCTCCGCCTTGCGAAACGGGCAAGGGGGCTGACAGGACTTCCAGCCGTGGGGGCGTAAATTTCACGGCGACGTCCTGTTCAATCCTTGCCCAATTCCCCTCGAAAAAACCTCGCCAGGAATAATCGCGTGCCGTAATGACAAGCGTGACGAGCCCCCGGCGCTTGGGGATAGTGTCGTCGTCGAACGGGATGAGAGTGAGGTCGTAGCTGTTATCGGCGTTACCACCGATGGAAAGGGGGGATTGCGCGACAAACTGTTCTTGCGCCAGCGTGTAACTCTCGAGATTTTGCACAAGATTGACGGTCACCTCTTGGAGACCCGTTCCGGCATCCTCGACGTGAAGGACCAACGGGGTCGTCGGGCCGGCTTGGGTGAAGGGCTCCACCAGCGTGATCTGAGGCGGCGTCCCGTCTCCCCAGCGATAAAAGGCCGTCATGGCCAGGTAAAAGGCGACGATGGCGAGCGCAATCGCGTAAAAGAGGCTTTTCTTATTCACGGCTGATACGTCGAAGGGAAATAAACAAGATACAAGGGGAATATCAAGATACCATGATTCCGTCAACTAAAGAAAGAAGAGGCAGGTGCGCCGGCCGTTTTCCGGGCGGGGCGGCGACTTTACCGGTTCGTCCTGGCCGGGGTGATCCTGTGGATGCCGCCCCCGTGATCCACGACGTACAGTTCGCCTGCCTCATCCTCGCCGAAGGAGGAGATTCTTAGCCCCGAGGCCAGAAGGACGAGCGGTTGTCCGTCGATCAAGCCCATGATCCGGCCGCTGCAGTAATCTCCGAATATGTACGTTCCTCGCAGAAACTCCACTCGTGTCCCACGATATACGTAGCCCCCGGTGACGGCACAGTGGGGTGATTGATTCGGGTATTCCGCCACCGGGAGGGTCAGCCCGGACGTGGCGCAGCCGCGAGAGGGCTGAAAACAATGGGCCCCTTCCATGACGCGCCACCCATAGTTGTTTCCCGCTTCCACCACGTCGATTTCTTCCCAGCGATGTTGTCCCACGTCCGCAGCCCACAATCGGCCGGTCTGCCGGTCGAAAGAAAATCTCCAGGGATTGCGGAAGCCCAGGGCGAAGATTTCCCGTCCGCGTCGTTGCCCGGCAAACGGGTTGCCGGGAGGAATGCCGTACGGGTCTCCCTGATCCACGTCGATGCGCAACATCTTGCCCAGCAAGGTGTTCGGGTTTTGCCCTCGATTTTCGGGGTCGCCGCCTGCTCCGCCGTCTCCCGTGGCAATGTACAGGTACCCGTCCGGACCGAAGGCCAGCATCCCGCCGTTATGGTTCGTATACGGCTGTTGAATCGTGAGCAGGAGTTTTTCGTTGGGGAGGGCGCGGGCGGGGTCTTGTGAAACCTGAAATTCCGCCACGACCGTTGCCCCGTCCGGCTTTCTTGTATAATTGACGAAGAATCGTCCGTTTTCCGCAAAGCGAGGGTGAAACGCCAACCCCAGCAGCCCCATTTCCCCACCGAAATCGATCCGGTCGGAAATGTCCAGAAATGCGGACGATTGCAGGGTACCGTTTTGCAGGATGCGGATTCTTCCCGGCTGTTCCAGGATAAAGAGCCGGCGGCTCTGGTCACCCGCGTGCCCGATGAAGACCGGTTGGACGAGCCCCTGCGTCAGGACGGGAGCCAGGGCGATTTCTTCAGCGGCAGGCTGAGGGGTTTGAGATAACGCGCATGCCGGATGCGCGGACGACAGGAAGAAGAAAACTCCAAACGTGGCGAGGATTGCACACCGTTTGCCGTCCTTGTTATAAGGTACGCTTACGTTTATCGGGCAGGCCATGATTCTCAAATTTGAAAACGATCCGTTGGATTCCGAACATTCCGGTGGACATTTCTATCACGTTTGTCAGGGACGTATCCAGGAGAAGGAATTATCGATCCCTCCACCGGATCAGCCGTACGAATGCCCGCAATGCGGCCTGGACCTCGAAACGGAAGATTTCTTCCTGGCCCAGCAGCGCGGCTGGTCGTGACGAGTTCTGCGGTTGTGGAAGAGCACGTTGAAAAAGACGGGTGCCGTGGTCGAGACTTGTGTGACACGTGACCGGGTTTCGGGAAGAGGCGTAGCATGAGCGGGAGCCACGGTCGAAAAACCGTCTCGGTGATGCGCGGGATCATGATGTTGTGTGACATCTGTTACCGGGACGTGCTCGATGAAAAATTGGCCGACAACCGGAATTACGTCGAGAACTATGAGGCACTGTTCGATGTCTTATGCCCGGGTTGTGAAGATATCAACCGCCCGTTGGTCGATGATATGTTGGGCAGTTCCGAGTAAAGATTCCCTTCACCGGCTACGTCTGAGTGGAGGGATGGCTTGCAGGCCGGCCTCACAAATGGGGCACATGAAGTCACGTCATTCTTGAGAGTTGAGAGTAAGGAGTATCACATGACGGCATGGAAGTACGTGCCTCACACTTTCGCGGGAGCAAGCTTGGCTCAGACGGCCCTCCTCTTGTGCGTTTCGGGGCTGCCATCGGTCGTTCTGGCCGAACCCATGAGCCCTCAGCTTCCGCAACCGGCTATTCCCGCACAACTGGTACATCCGACTGAACAGACTGCCGTTGCACCTGCCAGCCCTCGTGCGTCTGAGGATAGTATCGGCTTGCAGTATTTTCCACCCGACCCGGCCGGCGCTCCCCGCGGACTGGGCGAGGACAAGCCTTCCGGGGAATTGGAGGGAGATAACGACGAGAACATTCAGATCCTGGATGAAACGATCGTCGAGGACATGTTTGAAGATCCCTTTGCGATCGAGAGCGAGCCGGTTCACGATCCCTGGGAACCGTTCAATTCGAGGATGTTTTCCCTCAACTACAATATTGACCGCTACGCGCTGAAGCCGGCGGCCAGGGTTTACTCCAGCGTCATCGCACCGGACCTTCAGGATTCCCTGGCCAATGCGTTTGACAATCTGGGGTTTGCCTCACGATTTCTCAACAGCATCTTCCAGGGAAGAATCGATCGGGCCGAAACCGAAATGCTGCGATTTCTTCTGAATTCGACCCTTGGTGTGGGAGGGCTCTTTGACGTGGCCAAGTATATGTTCGACATTGAAGCCCCGCCTGCGGAAGATACCGCCCAGACCTTGGCCACCTATGGGGTTGCTTCCGGGCCCTATATGGTCCTGCCGTTGCTCCCTCCCATGACGGTTCGGGATGCAGTGGGGTTTGCCGGCGATATTTTCATGAACCCCGTCAACTATTTTATTCCGTTTGCCCCGAACCTGGTTCTGAATGCGGGGGGCCGCGTGAATGATCGGGCCGTCAACCTCGAGACGTTCGAGGGGCTTGAAGAATCCACCGTTGACCTGTACGGGGCCGTCCGGTCGGGTTATATGGGCCGTCGGGCCAAAGCCATGCAGGAGTAGTTTCCCGTTGCCGTTCACGGCCTCTCTTCAGTTGTAGCCGCGGCATCTTATGCCGCTTGGAGGGGCCGCCACAAGAAGAAGCGCCATGAGATGGCGCAGCTACAAATACAGAGAAGAACACAGGGAATTGTCAACGAATGAGTGAACACAAACGGGGATAACCCGAGATGTTTGAAGAAGAAAAAACGTTTATCCTGCGGTTCAATCTCGTCGCCGGGTTTCCGGAAGATTACGAGGGCGACGACGATGGGTACGCCTGGGTGCATGATTGGGAGACCCGGATCAAACCGGAGTTGCTCAAGACCGTGGTTGCGTCCCTGCGAGCCCATCCTTCCTGGTCCGTGCACGTGCGCAATCGGGGAATGGCGGCGACGGATGAAGTGGAAATTGCGTTGAAAAAAACGTTTTCAAAGGACGGCCGGTCGTTACCCGAGTGAACGGGAGGGCCGAGGGAGCGTGATGATCGGGTTCGTCGGGCGCGTGTTCACACCATGGACGGTATGCGGCGCGGTGGTCCTGGTCGCTGCCGGTTCCGTCCCGGCACAGAACCTCGTCTTCACCCCGGTCCTGTCGGCGCCCGTCGGCGCCCATCCGGAAGGACTCACGGTCGGCGATTTCAATGAAGACGGGCACCTGGATATTGCGACCGCCAACAGTGATTCGGACGATGTCTCGGTGTTGTTGGGAAACGGAAACGGCACGTTCCGGTCGAGCTATTCTTTCGGCGTCGGACGGAGCCCGATGTTTCTGACGACCGGAGACCTGAACCTGGACGGGACTGCGGATTTGGCCGTGGCCGAGACCGGAGCCGGTCGCGTCCTCATCCTGTTCGGCAAAGGGAACGGGTTCTTCGAGGAACCCGTGCCGTATCCCTCGGGCAAAGGTCCGACGTTCCTCGCGTTGGGTGACGTGGACGGGGATGACGATTTGGACGTGGTCGTGGTCAATAGCGGCCGGTTCGGCCATTATCCCCCGTTCAGTTGGTCCGTGTTGTCGAACAACGGGCAAGGCGATTTCACGTTGACGCACCGCGTCGAAGAGCAGGACCGGAACGGCTTGTTCCCTACCGGGGCCTCACTGGCGGATCTCGACGATGATGGGTTGCCGGAAGTCACGTTGACGTGGAGCCAGCCGAGTTGGCGGACGCCGAACGGATACGTGTCCGTGTTTCGGAACCGGGGACAGGGCACCTTTGCTTACTGGAAAACCATCCGGGCGGGGTTCACGCTGAGTGCCGTGACCCAAACGGACGTGGATGCCGATGGCGACCTGGATCTCATGGTTGCCAGTGTGTTCACCGACAGCATCAAGCTGCTGCTGCAACTCAGTCCCGGCCAATACACCAAGCCCGCGAACATGGAGGTGGGATTCAGTCCCGTGGGGTTGGGCTACAAGGATTTGGACGGCGACGGCCATCGTGACCTGGTTTCCACCAATCGGGCCTCGGATAGCACCTCCATCCTCCTGGGACGGGGAGACGGGTCGTTTCAACCGGCCGGGCACTATGCCGTCGGCAAGGTGCCGACCGCCATGGGGATCGAAGATTTTGACCATGACGGGTTGCCGGACATTGTGACGGCCAACAGCGGCTCCGACGACGTGTCGATTCTGTTGAACGGAAAGGCGGTCATCCCTTCCATCAGCCTGAGTGCCGATACCATCCGGTTTGCAGCGGACGTGGATGCGCCGGCCCGGCGCACGCTTCAATTGACCATCTCCAACGTGGGACTCGGTCCCTTGAGTATCGACGATATTGCATTGGAAGGGTCCCGGGCTTTTTCCGTCGACCGGGAGCCCTGTACCGGAGCCACCCTGACCACGGGTGAACTCTGTGTGTTACCTGTTCATTTCCAGAGTACGGCGCCCGGTGTGCATCAGGCGTTGCTGCGTATTTTCGACAATGCGCCGGGCGGCCCAAGAATCGTGACCCTAAGTGGAACAGGTGATATGCCATGCCCTCCTCCCTGAGCTTTTGCCATCGAGAAAAGGGAGATCGTTCTCCCGCACGCCCTCTTAACGGATGGTTCTGACGCTACTCCAGACGAACGTGATGGCGCCCTGCCGTCGCGATCATGGCTGATCGCATTTATAGATAGGAACCTCTGATATAGATAGGAACCTCTGATCCCCGATTAAGAATAGCCTGCCCCCGACGTTTGTAATCGGGGGTCGAGGACAGGTTTATTGTGATAGCGGGATGCAGGGCAAGTCACCCGTTTCATTTAAGTATGTTCTTGTATAAGAAAATAAGTCGTAGTAGCATTAGCATTGGGAGTTTTCAACCATTTCGTGACTGCTTGATAATGTAATGAAATCGACACCCCTACCTACCTACCTACCTACCTACCTACCTACCTACCTACCTACCTACCTACCTACTCCCCTAAAGCGTTTCGTCATAGGTGCGTTCGATCTCATCGGCGGCTGCCGTGGACGCGTCCGGAAACGTCGCTGCAAGGACCGGGAAGCAGAGACCGTATGTCATGCTTCAAGGTGCCCCATGTATCATAAACGGTTTGGGTCTTTAAGGACATGCTGGCGCGCGAGTACCGTCGCCGCGATCGCGTTCCTGCTGCTCGCCGTCCATCTCGGCGACTCCGGCGCCCAGACGTCGAGGAGCATTGACCTGACGATCACCCCCGACAAGGTCGCGGAGGACGGCGGCGCCGTGGAGATCACGGTCGCCGCGGCGGTCAGAGGGGGCCGTTTTTCCGAGGACGTGACGGTCACGGTCCGGGTTTCCGGCGGTACGGCAACCCCCGGAAGTGGGGGGACGGCCGACTACCCCACTCTGGCCCCTTTCACGATCACCATCCCGGCAAACCGGCCTTTTGGAACAACGACGTTCTGGCTTACGCCGATCAACGACCGAACCATCGAGGAGGACGAGACGATCATCCTCACCCCGAGCGCGCCGGGGGTTACCACGGTGACGAGCGACACCATCACGATCACGGATGACGAGACGCTTCGAGCCGTCGTCTTCACGACGGATGTCACCACGGTGAGCGAGCCCGTACTGGGAGGGACGGCCGACGTAAAGGTGACCATCACGGCCACCCTCCCCCCGGGACAGGTGGCGGCAGGGCAATCTGGATCGAGAGGAGAGGACGCGGTGCTCCGGTGGACGGGAACCGCCAAGCGGGGAGACCGAAACAACGTGAGAGATTACCGGACGCGCGGAGCCAACCAGATCTCCATCAAGAACGGCGAGCGAAGCGGCTCGTTGGAGATCTACATCCAGACGACGGATGACAACTTCTGGGAAGGAACGGAGACCATTGTAGTCTCTGCGAATCTCGGCAATCGGGGCCGGCCCGTCATACCGGCCCGAATCACGCTGCTCGACCGGGACCCGAAACCAACGGTGAAGCTGACGGTGGGGGGCGGCTCCGTCGCGGAAGGCGCCACCAACCAGTGGCTCCAGATCCTTGGAACGCTCGAAGGCGGGGCGGTGCTCGAAGCCCCCGTCGAGGTCAAGCTGAACGCCTCCGAACTGACGAACCAGACCGACGTCACCTTCGCGCCCCCCGTGGACGAATGGAGCATGACGTTCGCCGCCGTATCGAAAACGGCCGCGCTGCCGGTGACCGTGACGGTTCCGGACGACGACATTCCCGAATTGGGGGAATTCATGGAGGTAACGGGAACGGCGACGGCGCTCGGACAGTCGCTTACGGTGCAGAAGACCCGGATCGCGTTCAGCGCATCCGACCGTTGGCTCTACAGCTTCGAGATCGACCCGGAACGCATCGTCTCGTCGGGCGGGAGCACGACCTTCACGGTCCACGCCCGGATCTGGGGTGGGCGGATTCCCCCGGGAGGCCTGACTCTGACCCTCCGCCCGTGCGCCGGGGGCATCAGCTTTCCCGGAGCGCAGTGCCGTCAAGGGGGGCACCTTCCCGCCGACATGCAGAACGCTTTTTCCCCGGCGAGCCTCACCTTCCGCTGGACGGGCGACGACATCGGCAAGACCTGCGGCGGGTACACGGCCTGCCAAAAGACGCTGACCTGGACCGCCACGACCCCCGAGCTCACCCGTGCGCAGAAGGTCGTGTTCGCCGCGCAGTTCTCCGGAGCGAACGTGCAACTCGCTCGTTACAGCAACTTTCTCTCCTCTAACGTCACGTTTCTTTCCACGGCGGCCCCCCAGGTCGCCGAGCCGTTGCATCTGGATAGGCGCCTCACCCCTCGTCCGCCCGCGGCGAGTCCCTTCCTGGTCGGAAACCAGATCGGGTTCCGGGTCGGCTTCAGCCGGAAGATCAAGCTGACGAAAGCGGCAAGCCTCCGCATGGTGCTGGACAGCGGGCCGGTGAAGGTCCCCTGCCAGGTGGACCTCCCGGAGTACCCCCACCAGATCATCTGCACGTACAACGTGGCCCGCGGGCAGTACGACTTCGACAAGAAGGTCCAGTTCAGCGCCGGAGCGCTCGACCTCGGGGCAACCCTCACGAACCCGGACGACGCCGACGAGAGCTGGACGTCGCCGACGGTCCCGGCAACTGCCGCGACCATTTCACTGTCGTACGAGATTCATGGCGGCGCCCACGCCTTCGTGGCGACGCCGACGGTGCAGGAGGGCTTCCGCGAGGGGGCCGGAGAACAGACCCTCAAGGTGCTCATCAGCGATCTCGCGCACATCCCGGCGGAGGAGGACATCGTGATTCCCATCTCGATCCGGGACGGAACGACCACCGCCTCGGACTGGCGGCTGGTCCAGGCGGGCAGCGTCACGATCAGGAAGGGCGCGACCGAGGGGGAGGGAACCGCGAAAATCGAGGCGCTGCGCGACAACATCAACGAAGACAACGAAACGCTGCTCGTCGGAGGCGGTGGCGGGTACGTCGTGAAGGAGGGCACGCTCGAACTCATCGACGCGCCGGAACTCTTCCTCTCGGCCACTCCCAACCGCATCCGGGAAGGCTCCACCGACGTCGAGGTGACGCTGAAAGTGGAGATCGAAGCAACCGCGGCGGTCTTCGATACCGACCATCGGGTCCCGATCCTGCAGCGCGGGGAGGCCCGCCAGGGCAAGGATTACCGGTGGTACGTCGATCGGACCGATCTCCGCAGCACGGCGCTTGTGATCCAACTGCCGAAAGGCCAGCGTTCCGCCCAGATCGTGCGCAAGCTGAGCGTACTCGAGGACCACCTGGTGGAGGGGGATGAGATTCTGCGACTCATCGGGGCCGGAGGGTTCCTGAACGTCCGTCCGACGCAGATCACCCTGGTGGACGCCGACACGATGCCGGACGTGATCCTCTCGGCCACCCCCACGTCCGTTACCGAGGGCGGCGGGGCCCAGACGGTCACCGTCACCGCCAGACTCGCCGGCAACGACACCCTGCCCTATGCAGTGGATGTGACGCTCGGCGTCTCCGGCGATGCCGTCGGGTGGGACCCCACCACGGACGGCGACGCACGGGACTACACCCCGGCCTGGAATCCGACCACGAAGAAGATCGCAATCCCTGCGGGAAGAACGACCGGGAGCGCCGGAGTCACGCTCACCGTGACGCCGGTGGATGACTCGCTCGCCGAGGGGGACGAAGGCATCACGATCGAGGGAGCGGCGAAGCGGCAGGACACCGCCGACCGCCTCACCGTCCAGGCAGCGGCAGTCAACCTCGTGGACAACGACCAGCGCCGCGTCTTCGTGACCCCGACGGCCCTAAGTATCGAAGGGGGACTCTCGAAGACCTATCGCGTCCGGCTCGGCAGCCGGCCGGCCCTCGGTACGAACGAAAAGGTCCGCATCGAACCGCGCGTCCCGACGGGAGCGCTGCTGAGCGTGTCGCCGCTCGACCTCGAGTTTGACACCACGAATTGGAATACCGCCCAGGTGGTCACGGTCACCGCCCATCCGCTGGCCGAGGAGGCGGACGTGGTGATCGCCCACCGCGTCGGCGGCGGGGACTACGTGAGCGTCACCGCGGATTCGGTCACGGTCTCCCTGTCGGAGGCGCCCGACCTGAGCTTGAAGCTGGACGATGACTCCATCGCCGAGAACGGTGGCGTCGCCACCGTGACCGCCGAACTGGGCAGCGCCGCCGCGGCGCCGGTCACCATTACGGTTGGGGCCGCCCCGGGGGAAACTGCCGCCGCGGCCGACTTCGCCCTGAGCGACAACAAGACCCTGACGATCGCCGCGGGCACGACCACCAGCACCGGTACGGTCACCATCACCGCGAACGACAACGACTTCTACCTGGGGGCGGCCAAGGAGGTCACGGTCTCGGGGACGGTCACCGGCCACGCCGGCGTCCCGAACCCGCCCAATCTCACTCTCGAGATCGAGGAGGACGACGACCCGCCTTCCTTCTCGATCGCGGACGCCGCGGCCGAGGAAGACTCCGGCGTCACCTTCACCGTGACCCGGGGCGGGGCGACGGAAAACGCGGTCTCGGTGAAGTGGACGACTGCGCTCGATACAGCGGACGACGCGGACGCCGCCTCCACTGCCGACTTCACCGCGGTCACGACCGCCCAGACCCTCAGCTTTGCCGCGGATGACACGGAAAAGACCCTGACCGTCGCCGTCACCGACGACTCCCTCGACGAGCCGGACGAGGAGACCTTCCTCGTCGTCCTCAGCGAACCCGGCGAGCCCGCGGAAATCGCGGAAGACGAGGGCGAGGCCACCGGAACGATCACGGACAACGACGATCCGCCAAGCTTCTCGATCTCGGGCGGGTCGGCCGCCGAGGGAGACGCCGTCCGCTTCACGGTGACTCGGTCGGGCGCCACGGAGAACGCGGTGAGCGTGAAGGTGGCCACCGCCGAAGACGCCGACGAGGACGCTCACGCCGCCGAAACCAGCGACTACACCGCCATCACGACGGCGCAAACCCTCAGTTTCGCGAGCGGGGACGAGACGAAAACGGTCGATGTTGCAACCACCGAGGACGACATCGACGAACCGGACGAGACCTTCTTGGCTGTTTTGAGCGTCCCGGCGCTTGCCGCCGACGACCCGGGCACCGGCGTGAGCATCGCTGAGGGTGGCGGCAGCGCGAAGGGCACCATCACGGACGACGACGTGCGGGGCATCACGGTCTCCACGGCGACCCTGACGATGGCGGAAGCCGACGACAGCCAGACGGCGACCACGAAGGAGCACGAGAAGACCTACACGGTGGTGCTGACCAGCGAGCCGGAGGGCGGCACGGTGACGGTGGCGGTGGGGGTGCCGGAAGGGGCCCCGTTCACCGCGGACGTGACGGAGTTGGAATTCGACGCGGCCGACTGGAACACCGCGCAAACCGTGACCGTGACCGCGGTGGCGGACGCGGTGGACAACGCGGGGGACAAGCGAGAGGCGACGATCACGCACACGGTGAGCGCGGACGACACGGACTACGACGGGGAGACCGCGGAGTCGGTGAAGGTGACGGTCACGGACGACGACGACGCCCCGACCGGGATCACGCTCACCGCGGACATCACGAGCATCGGGGAAGCCGCGGCGAACAAGACCGTGACCGTGACCGCGACGGTGGACGGGGGCACCACCTACGCCACGGCGACGACCGTGGTGGTGGCGGTGGGCGGCGCGGACGACACGGCCACCGAAGGCACGGACTATGCCACGGTCAATGACTTCAACATCGTGATTCCGAAGGCGGGGACCAGCGCCACGGGACAGTTCACGCTGAACCCCACGGACGACGCCATCGACGACGACGCGGAGACCCTGGGCATCACGGGCACGTCGGGGTCTCTGAGCATCACCGGGGCTTCCATCACCATCACGGACGACGACGAGCGGGGCATCACGGTGACCCCGGCGACCCTGACCCTGGCGGAAGCCGACACCGCGGGGACGCAGAACACGAAGGAGAACGAGGGCGCCTACACGGTGGTGCTGACCAGCGAGCCGGAGGGCGGCACGGTGACGGTGGCGGTGGGGGTGCCGGAAGGGGCCCCGTTCACCGCGGACGTGACGGAGTTGGAATTCGACGCGGCCGACTGGAACACCGCGCAAACCGTGACCGTGACCGCGGTGGCGGACGCGGTGGACAACGCGGGGGACAAGCGAGAGGCGACGATCACGCACACGGTGAGCGCGGACGACACGGACTACGACGGGGAGACCGCGGAGTCGGTGAAGGTGACGGTCACGGACGACGACGACGCCCCGACCGGGATCACGCTCACCGCGGACATCACGAGCATCGGGGAAGCCGCGGCGAACAAGACCGTGACCGTGACCGCGACGGTGGACGGGGGCACCACCTACGCCACGGCGACGACCGTGGTGGTGGCGGTGGGCGGCGCGGACGACACGGCCACCGAAGGCACGGACTATGCCACGGTCAATGACTTCAACATCGTGATTCCGAAGGCGGGGACCAGCGCCACGGGACAGTTCACGCTGAACCCCACGGACGACGCCATCGACGACGACGCGGAGACCCTGGGCATCACGGGCACGTCGGGGTCTCTGAGCATCACCGGGGCTTCCATCACCATCACGGACGACGACGAGCGGGGCATCACGGTGACCCCGGCGACCCTGACCCTGGCGGAAGCCGACACCGCGGGGACGCAGAACACGAAGGAGAACGAGGGCGCCTACACGGTGGTGCTGACCAGCGAGCCGGAGGGCGGCACGGTGACGGTGGCGGTGGGGGTGCCGGAAGGGGCCCCGTTCACCGCGGACGTGACGGAGTTGGAATTCGACGCGGCCGACTGGAACACGGCGCAAACCGTGACGGTGACCGCGGTGGCGGACGCGGTGGACAACACCGGGGACAAGCGGGAGGCGACGATCACGCACACGGTGAGCGCGGCGGACACGGACTACGACGGAGAGACCGCGGGGGCGGTGAAGGTGACGGTCACCGACGACGACGCGACCCCGAGCTTCTCGGTGGCGGACGCGAGCGGGGACGAAGGGGATGCGATCAGCTTCACGGTGACGCGGGCGGGGGCGAGCGGGAACGTG
Source organism: Nitrospira sp. (assembly GCA_011523385.1). Classification (GTDB taxonomy): domain Bacteria; phylum Nitrospirota; class Nitrospiria; order Nitrospirales; family UBA8639; genus Bin75. The sequence continues at coordinate 92,794 of WTGX01000019.1, forward strand.
GTCACGGTGAAGTGGGCCACGGCGCTGGTGGACGGCGGGGCCACGGCCGCGGACTTCACCGCGGTACCCGCGACCACCCTCACCTTCGCGGCGGGCGTCACCACGCAGACGGTCACGGTGACCACCACCGAGGACACGCTCGACGAGCCCAACGAGGACTTCGAGGTGAAGCTGAGCGCCGCGGGGAAGGCGGCGAACGATCCCGGCGGGACGCCCACCATCAGCGACGCCACGGCCACCGGGACCATCACGGACGACGACGCGACGCCCACCGGGATCACCCTGACCGTGGATGACGACGAAGTGGCCGAGAACGCCACGGCCACCAAGATCACGGTGACCGCGACGGTGAACGGAGAGACCCGCTACGTGGACGCCCAGACAGTGACGGTGGCGGTCGGCGGCGGGACCGCCACCTCGGGGACCGACTACGCCGCGGTGACCGGTTTCGACATCACGATTGCGGCGGGCACCGCCAGCGGGACGGGGTCCTTCACCCTCACCCCGACGAACGACACCCTCGACGAGCCCAACGAGACCCTCGACGTGACCGGGACCGCCGGCACACTCACCGTCACGAGGGCCACGATCACGATCACCGACGACGACGCGACGCCCACGGTGACGCTGAGACTCACGCCGTCCTCGATCAGCGAGAGCGGCACGACCACCGTCAGCACGGTGACGGCGCGGCTCACCGGCACGTCCAGCGTACGCATAACGGTGGTGGTCGCCACCGCGCCCGGGACCAACACGGCGACAACGGACTACACCGTGACCGCGAACAAGACCTTGACCATTGCGGCGGGGGCCACGACCAGTACCGGGACGGTGACGATCACCGCGGTGGACAACGACGTGGACGCGCCCAACAAGACGGTGACCGTGTCGGGCACGGCCGCCGGGGGCGGGGTGGGGAACCCGGCCAGCCAGACGCTCACCATCACGGACGACGAGGGTACGCCCACGGTGACGCTGAAACTCACGCCGTCAACCATCCCGGAGAGCGGCGAGGGCAACAGCAGCACGGTGACGGCGAGTCTCAGCGGCACGTCCAGCGCGGCGGTGACGGTGACGGTGGCCACTACGCCCGGGGCGGGGACGACGACCGGTGACTACACCGTGACCGCGAACAAGACCTTGACCATTGCGGCGGGGACCACGGCGAGTACCGGGACGGTGACGATCACCGCGGTGGACAACGACGTGAACGCGCCCAACAAGACGGTGACCGTGTCGGGCACGGCCGCCGGGGGCGGGGTGGG
>WTGX01000019.1:94158-94427 GCA_011523385.1 Nitrospira sp.
GACGGTGGCCACTACGCCCGGGGCGGGGACGACGACCGGTGACTACACCGTGACCACGAACAAGATCCTGACCATTGCGGCGGGGACCACGACCAGCACCGGGACGGTGACGATCACCGCGGTCGACAACGACGTGGACGGCCCGAACAAGAGCGTCACGGTCTCGGGCACGGCCTCCGGGGGCGGGGTGGGGCACCCGGCCAGCCAGACGCTCACCATCACGGACGACGACGTGACGCCCACCGGGATCACCCTGACCGTGGATGACG
>WTGX01000038.1 GCA_011523385.1 Nitrospira sp.
CGAGTGAATCGACTGTCACAAAGAATAGACAACCCGGCGTGGGAAATCAAGGGCCTGGCCTGGCCTGGCCTGTCTCAAGTGGGTGTCGGGTTACTTTCTCCCCTCACCCCGGCCCCCGGATCAAGTCCGGGGCAGGCTCTCTCCCTCAAGGGGCGAGGGAGTTTATTGTCGGGTTACGCCCTTCGACCCTTCGACAGGCTCAGGACAGGCCCTTCGGCTTCGCTGGCGCTACGCTCAGGACAAGCGTTGACAGATGCGGGGCTTAGGTGTTCCCTCGCAGTGCCCCTCCGGTCATCCTCGACATCTGTAATCGAGAATCCAGTGTCGTTGTTTTTATAAACGGAGGAGAAAGAAAAGACCCTGGATCCCCGATCGGGGTCGGGGATGACGGAAAGAGACAGCGAAAGTGTCAACAAATGACTGAACACATACAGGGATGACAGAGGGGGAGGGTCGAATATGACAAAATTTAAAGTTTGTAAAATTTTTTAAAAAAATAATCATTTTAAAAAACATCGAAAAGTTTAAAAAAATACATTATTGGAGGAAATGCGACCTTTACCCAAAAGGTGGGGCGCGGGCAAGAAAGCCTCTGTCTTCCCCCGGACAGGCACACGGGCCTGACCCGAAGAAAGTGTTTTTTCAACGGACCGTTACGGTACGAGAAAGGAAATGATGAGGAGGGAGACGATGTTGATGACTTTGATCATCGGATTGATCGCCGGACCGGCGGTGTCTTTGAACGGGTCGCCAACGGTATCGCCGGTCACCGCGGCCTTGTGGGTCTCGGTCCCTTTCAGGCCCCGTTCCTCGATGTATTTCTTGGCATTGTCCCAGGCCCCGCCCCCGCTGGTCATGGTAATGGCCAGGAACAGGCCCGTCACGATACTGCCGACCAATACGCCGCCCAGGGCCGCAGGCCCCAACAGGACGCCCACGATGATCGGGGAGATCACGGGGATGATGCCGGGCACCAGCATTTTTTGAAGGGCGGATTGGGTCACGATATCCACGCACGTGCCGTATTCCGGTTTTTGCGTGCCTTCCATAATCCCCGGAATTTCCCGGAATTGCCGGCGGACTTCTTCCACCACCAGGCCACCGGCCTGGCCCACGGCCTTCATGCACAACGCCCCGAAGATAAACGGCAGCATCCCGCCGAGGAACAACCCCACGAGGATGTTGGGATCGGAAAGATCAAACGTCAGGCCCTGGTTGCCGGCCCGGGCTTCGCGGGCATACTCCGCAAACAGCACCAGGGCCGCCAACGCGGCCGAGCCGATGGCATAACCCTTGGTCACCGCCTTGGTGGTATTGCCCACGGCGTCCAGCGCATCCGTGATTTTTCGAACCTCTTCTCCCAAGTGGGACATCTCCGCAATGCCGCCCGCGTTGTCCGTCACCGGCCCGAACGCGTCGATCGCCACCACGATACCCGCCATCGACAACATGGCCACCGCGGCAATGGCGACCCCGTACAGCCCGCCGCCGCCGGCGCCACCGCAAATCCCAAAACTCAACAGGATGGCCGCGACGATGACGATCACCGGCCATGCGGTGGACTGCATGCCCACGGCCAACCCGGCGATGATGTTCGTCGCATGTCCGGTTTCACTCGCCTTGGCGACCTCCCGTACCGGGGAATACGCCGTGGCCGTAAAGTAATCGGTAATGAAGACCAGGGCCAGCGTCACCACGAGGCCCAGGAGGGCCGCGATAAAGTAGCTGACACCCGAAACCCCGCCGATGCCGTCCAGCATGTTGGTGGTTACGGGAAAGAACGCTACAGCAGCCAATCCCCCACTGACGAACAGGCCCTTGTACAGGGCCGACATGATGCTCCCGCCTTCACTCGCCTTCACGAAGAAGATCCCGATAATCGTGGCGAAGACGGTCAGCCCGCCAAGGGCCAGGGGATACAGCACGGGAGCCGAGTTTCCGGGGAAGAGACTCATGGCCAGGACCATGGCCGCGACAATCGTCACCACGTAGGTCTCGAACAGGTCCGCGGCCATGCCGGCGCAATCACCCACGTTATCGCCCACGTTGTCCGCAATCACCGCGGGGTTGCGGGGATCGTCTTCGGGAATACCGGCTTCGACTTTTCCGACGAGATCGGCGCCCACGTCCGCAGCCTTCGTGTAAATGCCTCCGCCCACCCGGGCAAAGACCGAAATCAGGCTGCCTCCAAACCCAAGACTGATAAGGGCGTGTACGGCGTGTTCCGGTCCGGCCACCGCGGACCCGATAGCGTAAAACCCGGCCAAGGCCACCAGGCCCAACCCGATGAGCAGCAACCCGGTCACCGCGCCCCCCTTGAAAGCGACTTGCAGGGCCGGGTCCAACCCGTTGGATGCGGCCTGCGCCGTCCGCACGTTCGCCCGCACGGCGATCACCATGCCCACGTACCCGGCGATGGCTGAGGCCGTGGCGCCCACGACGAATCCCATTGCCGTCAGCAACCCGAAATGGTCCGACCATATGCCGGCCAGCCACAGGATCAGGAACATGACTCCCGCCACGATGCCAACGGTCCGGTATTGTCGATTCAAATACGCGCCGGCGCCTTCCTGGATCGCCAACGCAATGGTTTGCATGGTGTCGTTACCGGCGTGTTGTCGCAGGACCCAGAAGGTCAGATACACCCCATAGGCAATACCCACGATACCGGACACCAGCGCAAAGATAATCACCGAACCCTCACTGAATTCGACGTTCACGGATTAACCCTCCCCAAAACAGTTCCTTAAAAGGGGCCATTGTACGCAGCGTACTTTCAAATGTTCAACATAAATCCACTGGAAACGAGCCTTCCTTGCAACTACTGGTAGCTTCCCCTACTGTACGGTCTTATGTCAAAAACGCGTGTGTGGTGCTATTGTCTGCTCGCGGGTACGGCGTATTCTCTTTCCGTTTCCAATCTGATTGACGGGATTCCCTGGGGCCTGTTCGCCTGGATTGCCCTCCTGCCCCTTCACCGTGTACTGATCGGCGTCACCACGGGTCAAGCTTTCTGGCGTGGCTGGCTGGCCGGCTTTCTGGCGTTTACCGGCACGATGTATTGGGTGGTAACCGCCATGCACCTCTATGGCAAAGTCCCCCTGCCCATCAGCATCGTCCTCATGCTTGTGTTGGCGGGGTACCTGGGGCTGTACGTGGGCCTGTATGCCTGGGGAGTGGTCCGGCTGGAACAACGATGGGGCGCCGGGGCATGGATCGCAGCACCGTGCTTGTGGGTTTCTCTGGAATACGTCCGCACTTACGCCTTCAGCGGATTGCCCTGGGGTCTTTTGGGCTACTCCCAATTTCAATGGTTGTCGCTCATCCAGATCGCCAATATTACCGGCGTCTACGGCGTGTCCTTTCTCATCGTGCTGGTGAACGTCTCGTTGTTTCTCCTGTTCCGCCGGGTGCAGACAGAAAGCCCGCAGCGCCGCTCCCGGCCCTGGGTGCCGCTCGCCTGGACCGTGGCGGCCATCCTCGGGGTCTGGCTCTACGGGCTGAGCCAGCTTCATGTTCCACCTGCGGACAGCCTGAACGTCGGAATCGTTCAAGCCAATATCGATCAAGCGCATAAATGGGATACGGCCTATCGCGCCGAAACGTTGAAACGATACCGCCGGCTCACGGAAACCGTCAGTCCCGAGTCCGATCTCATCCTTTGGCCTGAAGCGGCCACGCCCTTTATGTTCGAACAGGAGCCGGACTATCGATCACTGGTGACCGGGATGACGCGGGACGCCGGCGTCCCGCTCCTGTTCGGCAGCCCGGCTCTCCGGCGTGAACGCGACGGCACCCCGTACCTGTTGAACAGCGCGTATCTTTTGAACCCCTCAGGGGAAATCACCGGACGGTACGACAAGCAACATCTCGTCCCTTTCGGTGAATACATCCCGCTGGAAGAGATTCTCTTTTTCCTTGACAAGCTGGTCGTCGGGATCGGCGATTTTCATCCGGGTCCGGGCCCGACCCTGCTCTCCTTTGCACGCGGACCGGAGCAGCGGCAGACCCGGTTCGGCGTCGCCATCTGCTTTGAAGTCATTTTTCCGGATCTTGTGCGCCGACTCGCCCGTGAAGACGCTGATTTTCTGGTCACGATCACCAATGACGCCTGGTTCGGAAACACCGTCGCTCCCCACCAGCATTTCGGGATGGTCGTCTTCCGCGCCGTCGAAAACCGCATGGCGTTCGCCCGCGCCGCCAATACCGGCGTGTCCGGATTGATCGATCCGACCGGACGCATTCTGTCGGTCACGCCCATTTTTACCGAACAGGCGGTCAACGGATCGATCCCCCTGAGCGCCCCCTCGACGCTGTATACACGATTTGGCGATGTGTTTGCGTGGGCCTGTGTTATAATGGCTCTGGTTTTGTTATCGTTCGCTCGTTTTTTTCACGAGCCGTCCGCGGCTGACACCCGCTTTTCAACGCGACGCAAAGGAGCCAGGCATGCTTGAGGACATTCGAACCCGTCTGCAAACCACCGGAACCCACGTCAAGGATTTACGGAGGCGTCTTTGACCTGCCTCGACTACAACGCGAACTCGATGAACTCGAGCGGGAAAGCGCCCAACCCGATTTCTGGAAAAATGCGCAAGTCGCCGCCAAGGTGGGACGCCGCAAAGCTACGATTGAACGGGACATCGCCCGCGTCGCCGACTTCGAGCAAAGGCAGGCCGATCTGGAAGCCACGCTTGAACTGATCGGGGCGGAGGATGATGCCGAACTTCACGCCGAATTGACCCAAGGTATCGAGACGCTGGAAACGCTGTTGGAGCACCTGCGCACGGAGCAGTTGCTGGCCGGCGAGCATGATGGTCGGTCCGCCATTCTGGGGATCAACCCCGGAGCCGGCGGTACGGAATCGCAGGATTGGGCCCAGATGCTGATGCGGATGTTTGTGCGGTGGGCCGAGAACAAGGACTTCAAGGTCGGCGGCATCGACATTCAACCCGGTGATGAGGCCGGTATCAAGAGCGCCACGCTGAGTATCGAGGGGCCCTATGCCTACGGCTACCTGAAATCGGAAGCCGGGGTGCACCGGTTGGTGCGGATCTCTCCGTTTGACGCCAACAAACGTCGCCATACGTCGTTTGTCGCCGTGTCGGTGTATCCCGAACTGGATGACGACGTCGAAGTCGAGATCGACGACAAGGATCTGAAGATCGACACGTTTCGCGCGGGCGGAGCCGGGGGGCAAAACGTCAACAAAGTCGAAACCGCCATTCGCATGACGCACCTCCCCAGCGGAATCGTCGTGCAATGTCAGAACGAGCGCTCGCAGTTGCAAAACCGCATGGGCGCCATGCGCGTCCTGAAAGCGAAGTTGTTCGAGTTGGAACAACGGAAAAAGGAGTCCGAGTTTCAAACCATCGTCGGCGAAAAAAAAGACATCGCCTGGGGCAGCCAGATCCGGTCGTACGTGTTCCAACCGTATCAAATGGTCAAGGACCACCGCACGAACCATGAGTCCGGAAACATCGCGTCGGTCATGGACGGAGACCTCGACTCCTTCATCGAAGCCTATCTGAAACAAGCCGCCGCGGGGTCATCGTAAGGGACGCATGTGCGTCTTTTCCTCCCCTTTGTAAGGGGAGGTCAGGTGGGGTAGAGTTCGATCGTCGGGTGCCTGCTAATGCCTCTACCTCCCCTACCCCTCCTTACAAAGGAGGGGAAATGGTCAACGAATAAGTATGCAGGAACGACCTGATGGATGAATCGAACGAACAACGCGCGCAACGCATTCAAAAGCTCGACGCACTCAAGGCCATGGGAGTCCAACCCTATGGCACCCGCTTCGAGGCAACGCACCGCGTCGTGCGCCTCCTGGCGGCGCACGGGACAACGACCAAAGACGAACTCGATCAAGAGGCCATTGACTGCCGGATCGCCGGACGCATCGTGGCGCTTCGCCGTTTCGGCAAGGCCGCGTTCGCCTCGCTCCAGGACGGCGCGCACCGGCTCCAGGTCTATCTGAAAAAAGACGTGCTGGGCGACGACGCCTTTCGCCTGTCCCAGGAATTGGATCTGGGCGATTGGATCGGAGTGGACGGCCGGCTGTTCCGCACGAAAACCGACGAACTGACCGTTGAAGTGCGCACGTTGACGTTTCTCTCGAAAGGGCTTCGTCCCCTTCCGGAAAAGTGGCACGGCTTGACGGACGTTGAAACCCGGTACCGCCAACGCTACGTGGACTTGATCGCCAACCCGAACGTCCACGCCGTATTTGAAGCGCGCAGCAGGATCATGGCGGGCATCCGCACCTATCTCACCGAACACGGGTTCCTCGAAGTGGAAACGCCGATGATGCAGCCCATCCCCGGGGGAGCCACGGCCCGTCCGTTCGTCACCCACCACAACGCGCTCAATGCGAACCTCTACCTGCGCATCGCGCCGGAACTCTACCTCAAACGATTGATTGTGGGCGGATTCCAACGCGTGTTTGAAATCAACCGGAACTTTCGCAATGAAGGCATCTCTACCATCCACAATCCGGAATTCACCATGCTGGAGTTCTACCAGGCCTATGCCGATTACCGCGATCTCATGGCGTTGACCGAAGACCTGTTCGGCACGCTCGCGCGTGATCTCCTCGGCACCATGACGTTGGAATATCAGGAGCATACGATTGACCTGACTCCCCCGTGGCGCCGGCTTCCCTATTTCGAATCCATCGTCGAATACAATGCCCTTGATCGCAACGTGCTCGAAGATCAGAACGCGGCAACGGCAGCGGTCCGTCAACTCGGGTTGGACGTTCCGAAAGACGCCTCACTGGTCGGAATCCTGAGCCTGATTTTTGAGGAAACCGTAGAACACCGGCTGATCCAGCCCACGTTTATCACGGATTACCCCACGGAAATTTCGCCCCTCTCGCGCAGGAAGGACGCGGACCCGCGCCTCACCGACCGATTCGAATTGTTTATCGCCGGACGCGAACTGGCGAACGGGTTTTCCGAGTTGAACGACCCGCTGGATCAACGCCAACGCTTCGAAGCCCAAGTCGCCCAACGGGAAGCCGGCGACGATGAAGCGCATTGCTTTGATGAAGATTTCCTGCGCGCCCTGGAATACGGGATGCCGCCGACCGCGGGAGAGGGCATCGGCATCGACCGGCTCGTGATGTTGTTTACGAACCAGGCCTCGATCCGCGACGTGATTCTCTTTCCGCAACTTCGACCGGAGAAACCATCGTGACCTTGCCGTATGAAATCTTCGTGGGGCTCCGGTACCTGCGGGCCAAACGGCGAACCCGCACCATTTCGCTCAACACCTTCATTTCGATCACCGGCATTACGTTGGGTGTCGCCGCGCTCATCGGGACCCTCGGGATCATGACGGGTTTCAAGGAGGACATGCAGGCGAAGATTCTGGGGACGACCTCGCACGTCGTGGTCCAGCCCCGGGGGAAGCAAACTCTGGCGGGCTATTCGGAGGTGATGCGGCAGGTGGAGGAAGTGCCGGGAGTGGTGGCGGCCACGCCTTACATTTACCAACAGGTGCTGCTGACCTCAAAAACCAGCGTGCGCGGGGTTGTCCTGCGCGGCATCGATCCGGATAAAGAGCCCGAGGTCACGGAAATCACCAAGAACGTGAAATCCGGCACCGTGCAGGATCTGGCCGTTCCCGACGCCTCCGCTCAAACCGGCCCGAAACCCGGAATCATCCTCGGCAAGGAATTGGCCAGGCGTCTTGGGGTCGCCGTCGGCAGCCGGATCAACGTCGTCTCCCCGGTGGGCCCCATCAGCGCATTGGGGATGACGCCGAAAATTCGCCCCTTTCGAGTCGCCGGCCTGTTCGAGTCGGGCATGTACGAATATGACGCCTCACTGGCCTACATCTCGTTGGAGGAGGCCCAGCGGTTTTTCAGCCTGGGCAGAACCGCAACCGGTATCGAAGTGAAAGTGGAAGACGTGTTCACCGCCGACGCCGTGGCCAAACGGATCGACGCACGACTCGGGACCGGGTACATGGCGAGAGATTGGATGCTCCTGAACCGCAACCTGTTTTCGGCCTTACGCCTCGAAAAAACCATGATGTTCCTGTTGCTGGTCCTGATCACGCTCGTCGCGTCCTTCAACATCGTCGGCACGCTCACCATGATCGTCAACGAAAAGCAACGCGAGATCGCCATCCTGAAAGCCATGGGCGCCACCCCTCAAGCCATCATGCGCATCTTCATGTTGAACGGCGTGGTCATCGGCCTCACCGGCACGGCGATCGGCATCCCCCTGGGATACGCCTTTCTCTACCTCATCGAAAATTATTTTACCTTCGATCAGACCGTGTATTTCCTGTCGAGCATTCCAGTCCACGTGAAGGCCATGGATGTGTTCCTGGTTTCGTTTTCCGCCATTCTGATCAGCTTTGCCGCCACGCTGTATCCTTCGTGGCAGGCTGCCAAGCTGGCGCCGGTCAGCGCCCTTCGATACGAGTAATGCCATGAGCCCGTCTTCCGATCCAGCGCCGCCGTTTCTTCGCGTGACCGATTTGACCAAGACGTTCCTCCTGGGCAATCAAACCATCGAAGTCCTGAAAGGCATCAATCTCGAAGTCCGGCAAGGCGAGCTTCTGGCCATGCTGGGAGCTTCGGGGGCGGGGAAAAGCACCCTGCTCCATATTCTGGGAACCTTGGACCGGCCGACGCGGGGCACGGTGTTCTATGAATCCCGGGATATCTTCCGTTTGTCGGAACAGGAACTGGCCCAGTTTCGAAACCAGCGCATCGGGTTCGTGTTTCAATTTCATCACCTCCTGCCTGAATTTACGGCCCTGGAAAATACCTACCTCCCCAGCCTCATGCAGAAACGACCGAAGGCACAATGTATCGAAGAAGCGAGCGCACTCCTTTCGGAAGTCGGCCTGGGACACCGTTTGCATCACAAACCCGGCGAACTGTCCGGCGGTGAGCAACAACGCGTGGCCGTGGCGCGCGCGCTGATTCACAATCCCGATCTGGTCCTGGCGGACGAACCCACGGGAAATCTGGACACGCACACCGGTGAAACCCTGTTTGCCCTGCTGCGAAAGCTCAACGAACAACGCAGGACCGCGTTCGTGATCGTCACCCACAACGAACGTCTCTCCCGGCAAGCCGATAGATCGATTCACATGGTGGACGGACGGATCGTGAACGGCCGCGGCAAATAAAGCGGACCGGCCGAGGACGCCAGAACGGACGGCTTGTCACGCGCGAATCGTTTGACTATCCTACGGGCGGCGCATTCACCGGGTCGCCGCGGAGAACGGCGTGACCGAAATAAAGGAGACGACACCCATGCGAAACGATCGACAGTGGATATACTCAATCATGTTGGGCATGCTCCTGACGCTCCCGGTCGCATCAGCCCTGACAGATACGGCGTTCGCCCACGAGGGGCACTCGTTCTACGTCGGCGTGACGGTCCCGGTGGAACGGGTCAATGCCTCCTACGACAAGACCGTCGACAATACCGAGGCGAGCAACCCGCGAAGCGGCCGGGTGTTTCACGATAATGATTCCGACGATACCTTCGCGTACGGGATCGGGTTCCTCGTCGGTCACCGGATCCCGCTGCTCACCAAGGAGGACGGGTTTTACCTGAGCGCCGAAGTTGACCTCGCCTTTCACGGCGGCCAGGCGAAAGGACAGCTTCCCGGAGTGGGAGAGTCCCCCGGACGCAATCAACCCGGCGAAAGCTGGCCGGACCGCTGGTCCTTTGAGAAAAACAGGAGCTACGGTTTCACGCTCAAGCTGGGCGGCAGTCCCGGCGTGTTGCGGTCATGGGACACGAGCGTCTACGTCCTCGGAGGCATCCGCCTCATCCAGGCGCAGTTTCAGAATCACTATCGAGGCTGCCTGTCCGACGTGAACTGTACCTCGACCACCCAACCCGAGTTTGTCTCGGGAACGACCAGCCGCGACTTGGATTATACGGCCTGGACGTACGGCGCCGGCGCGGAAAAGATGCTGAGCGAACATCTCGGGCTTCGCATCGAAACGCGCTACACGCAGTACAACAGTAAACGCTGGGTCGAATTGTTCAGCGACGTGGGAGTCCGCGTCCCGACGCAGATCGACGCGGATGACGTGGGTATGTTGCTGAGCCTGGCGTGGTATTTCTGAAGGACCGGTCCGGTCGACCTCAGTGCCGGAGTCGATTCCTCATGATGGCCCGACGGAATGGACTTATTGGGGTGCTGCCGTAATTCTGTCTTTGATCACGTCGAAGGTGGCTTTGGGCACCACTTGCTTGGAGATCAATTCTCCGCGAAGCCGATAGGGACGGTTTGAAACAACCTTGTCGGCCACTTCCTTGGTTAATCCCAAAAACAACTCCAGGTCATTTGCGGAAGCCGTATTGATGTTGACGGGTGTCGCTGTCCCATTAACAGGCACGGCGATCGGCGGTGGAACCGGCTTGGGTGTAGATTTCGTGGCCACCAGGGGTGGAGCGCCGGGAGAGTTCCCTTCCGGTGCCACGGTCCCCTTGAAAGGTATGGTACCCGGATCTGACGACGGCTTGGGTGAGGATTTCTCGAACCCCGGGGACGGAGTCTCAAGGGCGTCGAATTTCGGTTTCACGTTCTTCTGAGCCGATGCCGCATTAGTCACTGCGGCTCGACGGGATTCTTTGAGTTCTTTCTGATAGCGGCGCACCGTATCCCGCAAGGCGCGGTTCCGGCTTTTCAACTGTTGATGCACACGCTGAACGGCCCGAAGTTTACTGGTCATCGCTTCACGGTCCCTCTGCAACTCCGCCTCACGAGTGGAGAGCAGGTCCCGTTCGCTTTGTTGCCCATCCTTGATCTGGTGAATTTCAGCACTCAGCATTTCCAAACCAAGAACCGCCTGCTGATGATCGTCTCGTAATTTGTCATTTTCCTGTTTCAGGGACGCATACCACATCCGGCTTTTTTCCAGTTCCGTCTTGGCGGCTTCCATTTCGGCCACGGCCGTTTCATATTTGCTCTTGGCGACCATACAACCGCCCAGGAACAGGCCGGCACTGCACAGGAGGCTCGCTCCCCACATCCCGTACCGGCAAAGCCGATCACGCCCGGCATTCTCATTTGTTCTTTTCGGCATCAAAACCGCCCTTTCGTCCGACTGAAAACGTGCTGGCTTCACTTGGAATCCATGGTATTTACTATGAGATCCCTGATATGTTTTGTCAACAGGTCACGCGATAAGGCTTCGATCGGCATCATCGCGCCGTTCCCCACAATTCACGCACGAACCGCCGCCGTCACCCATGGAACAATTCGGTCCAGGCTTAGCCGTTGTGCTCGGCATTTTGGAAGGACTCACCGAGTATCTTCCCGTCTCATCGACCGGCCATCTCATTCTTGCCGGGCACTGGTTGGGATTCACCGGTCACGTGGCGGTCAGCGTCGAAATCTGCATCCAGTTGGGAGCCGTGCTGGCCGTCGTGGCCTACGAACGCACTAAAATCCTTTCCTTGCTGAGTCACGCCAACCGGGAACGGCGCACCTTGCGACGCCAACGGCAAACCTCCAACTCTTCCTTCATGCGCACGGTCAGAACGTCCGCAGGCACCCATCATCATCTCTGGTTTCTCGTCGGCTTGGGCGCAGCGTTCCTGCCTGCAGCCCTGGTGGGCTTACTGGCCCATGAGTGGATCGAGGAGCACCTCTTTTCTCCTCGAACCGTGGCCCTGAGTCTCATCCTCGGCGGGATCATCATCCTGATCGTGGAAACCCGGCCCAGAGCCGTCCGTTGTACGGTGTTGGAACACATCGGCCTGTCGAGGGCCGTAGGAATCGGGCTCGCCCAGTGTGTGGCGCTGATCCCGGGAATGTCACGCTCGGGATCGACCATTGTGGGAGGACTGCTCCTGGGGTTGGACCGAAAAGTTGCCACGGAATTTTCCTTCTTTCTGGCGCTTCCAACCATGTTCGCCGCCACCGGCTACAAATTCGTACAATCGTACCACCTCTTCAATGCCCAGGATCTCCTGGCGCTGTTCATAGGCATGGTGGTGTCCTTTCTGGTAGCCTGGGCCGTCATTGCGGCGTTTCTCGGCTACGTCAAACGGCACACACTCAAAGTGTTCGGCTATTACCGCGTTGCACTCGGGACGATCATTCTCCTGGTGGTTTAGGATTGAGAGAGAGAGAGAGAGAGAGAGAGATTGAATCCACGCTGATTGGCGTCGAGCTACTTTGCCACCCGATCCTTGGCATGACGGCGGATCCGCGAGTGGATTTTTGCGCCGTTCTCGACCAATTCTTTGGACAGTTCATACACCTTCTGGGCGTTCATCCAAAAGTCCGGGGTTTGGCCGAAATACGCACCCAGGGCGATTGCCGTCTCCGCCCTCATCCCTCGCCGCTCATGAACAATTTCATGAAGCCGCGTCGCCGGCAGACCAATGTCCCGGGCGACGCCGTTGACAGTCAGCCCCATATCCCTGATCTGCTCGAGCAACAGCGCGCCGGGATGCATGGCGATGCGATTGATCATCTTCTTGCTCTGTTCCTTAATCGTAGTGGTTGTTCAATTCCACCTCGAAGGTATCTCCATCTCTCCAGACAAAACAAATACGCCAAGTATACAGGAATCCCTCATGCAGGTTTGCAACCCGCACCACAAGAAATGAAAATAGCACACGAGGTCATCCTGAGTGAAGCGAAGGATCTCGTCGTTGAAGTGCTCGGTGATTGAGGGAGAGATTCCTCGCGAGGTCCTTCGCGTTGCTCAGGACAAGCTCGGAATGACAATTGGGGTGTCGTTGGCTATTTTCATACCAAGACGCTCAACGGAACAGGCATGAGCAACATGAAAGCTTGACTCCTGACGTCTGGACGTCTAATCTGTATCTTTATGGAACGGCAAGAGTCTCGACATTACCCCGGGCAAGTACGAGACGCCATCCTGCAGGTATTGGCGTTGACATCCAAGCCGTTACCCATCAAGGAAATTGAAAACCGGGTAGAGAGAATTGCCGGACCAATGCCCCCGTCGTCCATCCGATCTTACTTGAGACTCAATACGCCGGATCTCTTTGTTCGCGAAGAACGTGGCGTCTACAGTCTTCGGACGCACACTTTCGGAGGCATCCAGCGAGATCTCGCTTATCCCCGACAATGGGAAGAACCGTTCGACTACGGAAAAACCACGCTGGTAAACGCCGATTGTTTTGATTGGCTAGAGAGTCAGGAACCAAACAGTTTCCATGCGGTTGTCACCGACCCGCCTTACGGTTTACACGAATACACGCCGGCGCAGCAGCAAAAACTGCGGAAGGGTAAGGGCGGCGTTTGGCGAATACCTCCGTCTTTCGACGGCAATAGACGTTCACCCGTTCCCCGTTTTACGACCTTGACGGAGCAACAATTGGAACAGTTGAGTTCGTTTTTCTTTGTATGGGGCAGATTGCTGCTTCCGAAACTCGTTCCCGGCGCACACGTCGTCGTTGCCTCCAACCCACTTGTTTCCTACATCGTGTCGAACGCCTTGGTTGACGCCGGTTTGGAAAGAAGGGGAGAAATCGTACGCCTGACCATGACCATGCGCGGCGGCGACAGACCCAAAGGCGCTCACGAAAGATTCGGCGAAATCAGCGTCATGCCGCGCTCGATGTGGGAACCATGGATAGTTTGTAGAAAGCCCGTCGACGGCCACGTGCAGGACAACTTGAGAAAATGGAAAACAGGGGGATTTCGGCGACCCATGCCGGATAAGCCTTTTGGCGACGTGATCGCTTCCGCGCCTACGAGAAAGAATGAAAAATTACTTGCCTCTCATCCAAGCCTGAAGCCGCAAGCTTTCATGAGACAGGTGGTTCATGCCGCCTTACCGCTGGGGGAAGGCGTGATTCTCGATCCGTTCGCAGGTGCCGGTTCCACGCTGGCTGCAGCGGAGGCAGTAGGCTATGCGAGTATCGGCGTGGAAAAAGACCCTGAATTTTTCGCCTTGGCCCGCGAGTCGATGCCGAAACTTGCGGCACTCAAAACGAACGGAGGGTTCTAGAGCCTGTATCGTTTGATAAACATGACAGCTTTTCCGGGGTTCAGGAGAAATAATGCCCGGGGCGTCGGTCTTTCAGTAACTCGTTGTAGGGATTGATCGACTTGTTGCGGGCTTCGTCCACGTCGATTTCGACCACCGTGAGTTCGGGCGTATCTGCGGAAGCCCGGGAAAGAATGCGGCCTGTGGGTGAAACGACTTCACTTTTCCCGATGAAGGTCAGGGGCGGCTTGCCTCCCCTGGCTTCCTGGCCGATCCGGTTGGCCGTGATGCTGAAGACCCGGTTTTCCAGGGACCGCGTCACCATGGCATCGGGGCAATGCGGCAGAACCAGATTCGACGGATGGCACAGAATCTCCGCCCCCTGCAAGGCAAGGGTACGGGCGGATTCCGGGTAGTACCAGTCAAAGCAGATCATCACCCCGATGCGAGCCGGGCCGATGTCCCAGACCCGGAACCCCGAGTCGCCCGGACTGAAAAACAACGTTTCCTCGCAGAACAAATGCGTTTTGCGGTAACTGCCCAGGAACCCCGAAGGCCCCACCACAATCGCCGAATTGTAGCACTGCCCCCCGGTCTGCTCAGGCAGCCCCACAACCAGGTGCATCCGGTGTCGACGGGCCAGTTCCAGACAGGCTTGGGTGGTGGGGCCGTCCGGAACCCGTTCCGATAACTCGATGACCTCCTCCCGGCTGACGAATTGATACCCGGAAAAGGCAAATTCCGGTAGAACGAGCAAGTCGCAGTCCAACGACCCCAGCCGGGAAGCCACCTGCTCGATATTGCGTTGGACTTCCCCAAATTCAGGATGCGTTTGAAAATACCCGACTTTCATCAGTTATCTCTTTGAGGGCTACCGGTCTCCAAAACAAAAACGGGCAGGAACCCCCTGCCCGTTTTTTCAAACCGCCTTGACCTGTTCGATACAATCAATGGACTTCCTTCAGATGCATGACGGCGCTTTTGGCATGTTTGGTCGCCACCTCGGCATGCCCTTGGTTGCCATGCGCAATCGCTTCTTTCAATTCGCCGACGCCTTCGTCAAGATGAGAGTTTTTGACGTCCTTCTGCGCCATTTCCGCATGGCTCAAGGCTTCCTGCGCATGGCCGACCACGGCATCGGCATGTCCCATGCCACCATGTTTTACCGCTTCTTCCGCGTGCGCAATCGCTTCATGAACGTGCTTATTCCCATCGGCAAACGCCGGTGCTGCCACCAAAACAAACACTGCCGACATCACTAATGCGGCAAGAAAAAACTTCTTCCCCATTCTACACCTCCTTGTTAATCCGACTTTCCATCGACTGCCTCTTCAGGCGCCGCCTCCGGAGGCGCTGCCTCTTCAGGTGCTGCCTCCGCAGGCGCTGCCTCTTCAGGTGCCGCCTCCGCAGGTGCCGCCTCTTCAGGTGCCGCCTCCGCAGGTGCTGCCTCTTCAGGTGCTGCCTCCGCAGGTGCTGCCTCCGCAGGTGCTGCCTCTTCAGGTGCTGCCTCCGCAGGTGCCGCCTCCGCAGGTGCCGCCTTCTCAGGCGTTGCCTTCTCAGGCGCTTTCTCTTCGGAGCACCCCGACATGGCCACCAATGCAAACACCGCCGAAATCACCAACCCACCGAAAAAAAGTTTCCTCGCCATTCCATACCTCCCGGTTAAAGGGTTAGAGAAACGAATGTTCCCGCATTCAGTGCTCCCCCTGCTATCCTAGACTATCCCCTGCTATCCTCGCACGCAGACACAGTTTCTTCAAGACGCCTCTTCTTCTTTGCCCGTGACCTGATAGAGCAATTTCATGTCTTTTTCAGCGGGGGCCGCAAAATCCCGGCTCCACTCCCACCAGGATCCCGGATAATTTCGTACCCGCTCATAACCCGCCAACTTCAGCAAAAAATACACCCACGCCGACCGAAGACCGCCCAAACAATAGGTAACCACTTCCTGTTGTTCATTCATGCCGAATGCATGAAACATTTCCCGAAGCGCAGACACGGGCTTGACCGTGGCGTCCTGACGGAGAAAACCGTTCCAGGGGATATTGACCGAAGATGGGATATGTCCTGGTCTCGGCAACCCGTCGATTTCCTTGCCCGCGTATTCCTCCACGCTCCTGGCATCCACGATCACCGTGTCCCGATGGGGACTTTTGACCAATTTTTTCAATTCCTGTTTGTCGATTATCACGTCCGGCTGAACCGAAGCCGTAAAGTTGCCCGGCTTGAGACGAACCGGGTCATGTTCATAGCGTCGATGTTCGGACGTCCATTTGGGCCAGCCTCCGTCCAGGACCTTGACGCTTTTGTGTCCAAGATACTGCAACATCCAAAACATCCGGCCTTCGTCGCCCCAATTATCAAAGGGATTGGAATACACCACGACGTCGCTCGAATTGTTGATACCCAAAGCCTGCAACCGCTTCTCCAACCGGGCGACGTCGGGATCCAACAGGCCTTTGGCCGTGGCCTGAGGATCACTGTATTCGTGCCAGGTACTATGCACGGCCCCGGGGATGTGCGAGGTGTACGCACCCTGACCGCGCACGTCAACGATCACCAAATCCTCCCGGCCAAGATTGAGGGCCAAGGTTTCCGTATCGATGAGGTACGTGCTCCACATAAATCAACCTATCGTTAAAAGCTCCTGATGACCCCGCGCGGGGGCGGATTCCTCGGGATGAACCCCGTTCTCCGGAGCGGCGCATCCCAACCGTGTCTCGACCGGCGTTTCCGCATGCAACGCCGTTTTCAATGTGTCATTCAGCGGAAATTGACGCGTATAGATCGTATACCGGTACGGGTCATCCGACCGCAACCCATAGGTTTCCCGCAACATGGCATGCTGGCCGTCGGTCAAAATATGATACCGGACCCGGGCTTCCACCACCAGATCCGACCGGTCTTCCGGAATGTCATAGAAAAACTCATACGCGCGGCTGGCCAACGGCAGCAGGCGGTTGTCATACACCTCCAGAATGACGGGTTGCCAGAGAATCCATCGCCCCATCGTGTCGGTTTGCTGATCGAGAATCCGGCCCGCCGGATCCTTGACGTAGAATTCCACGGTAAAGTGACGATCGGGATCGCCCGTGGGAATCTTGTGCCCGGCCCCGGCATTGATCAGGGTCAAGGTCATCCTGACGGTTTCGCCTTGCTTGGGGTAGGGAGGATCGGCCCTGACCTGGACCGCGACGGCCCGTTTGATCATGTCAGGATCATGCCCGCCGCGCCAGAGATGGCGGCGGCCCTGCCGAATGGGCCCGCCCTCGGCCACCGGACGTGAGACTTCCGGCATGTGGCAGTGCTGGCACGTGAACCCTTGCTCCTTCATGAAAAACTCGCCCTCATATTCCTCGTAGGTGCCGCAGGGCCCTACGTTATAAAATTGAAAGGGCCCGGAGACCACGTTGTGACATCGATAACAAATTGCCGTCGTGCGAAAGGCGGGATCATATTCCGTGGGGTGAGGAGCCGCCGAATCGTCAAACGGTCCCAGGACCTTGCCGTCGCGCACGTGACACGCCGCGCAGGTGACACCCTCCTCTTGATAGGCCATATCGTAGTTCGGGTTATCGACCTCGACCGCCTTTTCGACTCTGTTGTTCGGGAGCTCTTTGATAAGCGTGGGTTGCTGATTTTCCAACGGCGTATGGCAGTTGAGACAGACCCAGACGTACCCGTCTTTTTTCCAATAGGCCTGGAAAAACGGATCTCGATAGGCATGGGCATGAATACTGGTTTTCCATTCTTCATAAATCGCCTGATGGCATTGCCCGCATGACTCCGCGCTCAACGAGTCCAAGCCCGCCGGGACCCGCTGGAACGGAATGGCATGGGCATAGTCGTCGCGTAATCCGAAAATAACGGTGGGACGGATCTCCGTATAAAAATAATAGAGCAGGCCAGGAACGGCCACCAACAGACCCAACCGTACAAACCACCGGCCTCTGCCCCGTCGTCTTCGTCGCGTGCTTGCCATGAGTTACGCGTCCATCAACGCCAGAATATGCTGTTCAACCGAAGCGGCAAGCGCCCGCAGGTCGTAGCCGCCTTCCAGGCAAGCCAGGATGCGACCCTGACAATGGGTTTGAGCAATGGACCCCACAATGCGAGTCAGTTCGCCGTACCCTTCATCCGTGATAGCCATGCTTGCCAGGGGATCATCCCGGTGGGCATCGAATCCGGCGGAAATCAGCACGAACTCGGGCTGAAACGCGGCCGCCGCCGGAACCAACGCGTTGAGAAAAACTTCCCGGTACTCATCCGTCCCCTGCCCGCCATACAGGGGCACGTTGATGGTCGCCCCTTCTCCTTTGCCCCGGCCGCGCTCCGTTGCCGCGCCGGTCCCGGGATAATGGGGATACTGGTGCGTGCTGAAAAACAGAACCGATGGATCGTCTTCAAACGCGTGTTGCGTGCCGTTGCCGTGATGCACGTCCCAATCCACGATCAGCACGCGCTGGAGACCATACCGTTCCAGGATATACCGGGCCGCAATCGCCACGTTATTATACAGGCAAAATCCCATGGCGCGGTTGGCCTCGGCATGGTGCCCCGGTGGACGAACCGCACAAAAGACCTGATCAACCTGGTTCGCCATAATGGCATCAACGGCCGCCAGCGCTCCACCCGCGGCAAGATACGCGGCAGGCAACGAGCCGGGCGAGAGCGAAGTGTCGAGATCGAGCGAGGCATAGCCCGTGCTCGGGGCCTTGTCTTCCAGCCGCCGCACGTAGGCCGGATCATGAATGCGGGTAATCCATTCCTCCTCGGCTTCGCGTGGGGGAATCCGGATCAACTTCGCAAGCGTCCCGGTGGATTCGAGTCGAGCCAGGATGGCTCGCAGCCGCTCAGGCGACTCCGGATGCGACCGGCCCATATCATGTTCCAGATACGCCGGATGCGTTACAATTCCCACGCGACCCATCAAACAAACCTTCCGTAAACTGTTCTTGTCTGCCCTTGATTTTCAGGAAAGAGGATTTACCGTTGCAGGCATTCCGCTTCCTGCGCGCCAAGTCATGAAAACGAGAACACGCCGGTCTCCAGTTCTTTTCCTCCCCTTTGTAAGGGGAGGATAGGTGGGGTAGAGCCACCCATCCAAGAAGCAGAAAGCGTCATCTTGCCATGCCTCTACCTCCCCTGGCCCCTCCTTACAAAGGAGGGGAACAGGCGGGACGGACTGAGTGAGCCTTTGTCCACATATATGTATGACAGAGTCGTGGTCGCAACAGCTTATTTTCATATCAAGGAGACAAGGAGAAAAAACGAGCGGATGATCGTAACACAGGGTCCGAGGTTAGACAACGCGAAGACCCCTCTGCTACAGTCATGACCGGAAGGCGCACAAAAACGTTCAACACCTTCGACAGGACACGTTATGCCGGACCCCAAGATCGAGAAGTTCAAGAAAGTCCTGCAAATGGATCCCAATGACGAGACCCTCTGGTTCGGGTTGGGCAAAGCGTATATGGGGGATGAAAATTGGGAGGAAGCCGTCTCCGCTCTGGAAAGCTGCCTCAAGGTGAAACCCACCTATTCCGCGGCCATCCTGGCACTGGCGCAATCCCTCAAACAGGCCAACCAACCGGAGAGATGCCGCACGGTCTGCGCGCAAGGCATCGACGTCGCCACCGCCAACGGCGACCTCCTCGTGATCAAAAACCTCGAAGAACTCCGGGATTCGCTTCCTCAAGCCTCTCCTGAATAAGCAGCTTAGGCCCTCAACCCGTCAAAGTATTGCGTCAAATCCACGTTGCCGCCGGAGATGATCACGCCCACGCGTTTACCTTGTAAAGCGGGTTCGTGCCGGAGCAACGGCGCCACGGCCACGGCGCTGGCCGGTTCGATTACCAGCTTCATGCGCTCATAGACGAACCGCATGGCCGTGACGATTTCCTCTTCTTCCACCACAAAGAAGCCGGCCAAGTGGTCTCGCAGGATGGGCAGCGTGAAGGTCCCCACGCTCGTCCGCAGTCCTTCCGCGATGGTCCGGGGATGCTCCTGCGGCACGATGCGATTGTCCCGCACGGAATACAGGGCGTCCAACGCCCCGGCCGGTTCACAGGCGTAGACCCGGATCTTGCGATTCAGGCCATGCGCCGCCAAACATGTGCCGGATAACAAGCCGCCACCGCCGATGGGGCCCAGCAGCACGTCCAGATCCGGCACATGACCCAACAATTCCATGGCGGCGGTGCCCTGTCCTGCAATCACGTCGGGATCATTAAAGGCTTCGACCCATTCACCCTGAAGTTTCCGCACTAACCCTTGGGAAAACGATTCCGCGTCACGGGAGTCGGCAGGCACGTGGACGATACCGCCGTACTCCTGTACCGCCGCCCGTTTGATGGGATTCACCGGTTCCGGCATCACCAAGTGCGCTTCTTTACCCGACAACCGGCAGGCCAGCGCAACGCCCTGGGCATGATTCCCGGACGACAGGGCCACCACGAGCTTGGAGGAGGGTCGCTGCGCCACGGCATTGTACGCCCCGCGAAACTTGAACGCGCCCACGCGCTGAAAGTTTTCGCACTTCAGAAACACGGTGGCGCGCGACCTGGCGTCGAGCTGCCGGGAAGTCCGGATGGGCGTTTCACGGGCGATGCCCTTCAGGCGGGCCGCCGCGCGTTCCACGTCATGAAAATCGGGAAGAGCCATAATCGGCCCGTATGAGGATCATCACGATCCGGGTGGGAGGGTTTGAGGAACAGCAAGGGATGACCGTGCCTGCGGGTCGTGGGGTTCAACGATCACGCGGCACCCAATTTTCAACCTTCAGGCGCGGGGCCTTACTGAAATGTTTGACGTTGTTCGTGACGACAATGGCGTCCCGACTCAACGCGTGCCCGGCAATCATGGTGTCGTTCAGCCCAATGGGTGAGCCTTTCTTATACAAATACGCCTGCAACGCGGCGAAAGTCTCCGCGGCCCCGGCATCCCATGGCAAGATGTCATCCAGGCGTTCAACGAACTCGGACACCAGTTTCCGGTGTTTCTTGTCGGAACGCTCCGCCCCAAGCAGCAATTCGGCATACGTAATGGCCGAAATCGTCAAGCTGTGTCCCTCCCCCGCCGTTACCTGCATGGACGCCAATAGCGACTCGGGACGTCTTCTAATCACGTAACTGCACGTATCCGTGTCCAACACGTACAAACTCAAAAATTCACTCTCTTGTCATCCAGCAGTGAAGGGCGCACCGACATGAAATCATCATCGGCGGCGGGCAGCGCGGCATACGAAACCCAGCTTTTTCTGAGGGGAAGCAACACAACGGCGTTGCCTTCCTTGCGGATGCTGATCTCGTTGACGCCTTCAAACTCGAATTGTTTAGGCAGCCTGACCGCCTGATTTTTCCCGTTCCTGAACAATTTGGCCGTTCTCATCGCACACACCTCTACCGGAATGATTGACCTTGGATCAGCGTAAGCTCCCTTGAGACATATGTCAAGCATATGCCTCCGTGCCGCACAGGGTCGGGGCTACCCGGGCGGAACCGAACGTTTCCGGTCGGGAGTCAGTTCTTCCAGGCGAAATTGCTTGGGGAGCAGGACGGGGACGATCAGGGCCACGGGGTCGCCCCGTTTCAGCGTCGTGGGCTTCTCCAATTGCAGAAGCACGTTGGCCACGAACGCGTCGTAGTCCGGGAGGAAGTCGTACAGATTGGGCGTGAGCTTGTATTCCTGGGATTTGATCCCTTCCCACACGGAAAACGTGCGCTCCGGGTAGTGGTAAAAGTGGTTGGGAATATCCTTCAGCATAATGCCGATCTGCTTGGGATAATAGAACCGGATGCCGCAACAGAGCTTGGCATACCCGCTGTTCAGAATCGTGTCCACGTACATCCCGGAAAAGGACTTGTAGCCCAGCAGCCGTTCTTCGGGAAGAATTTCGGGCGCCTGCCATTTCAACCCGTCTTTCGTCCGGCGAATCTTGCAATCCACCGGACACCGGACCAGCCACCCGTACTGGCCCACCATGCGTACCGGGCCGCAATCATCGGGAAGCACCTTGTAGCCGCCGGCGGCCAGTTCACGCTGCTCGTGTAGCGGCATGTTGGTCATCAACGGCCGGTGGGGATGGAAATCGAGTTTCAAGCGTTCCGGCGCAATGGCGGTCGTGTATTCGCGCTCCCAATACACGGTCCACTGAAAGTGATCAGGAAATTCGGTCGTCACATGCGCTCGGTTTCTTCTTCCATGTGTTCTTCCACGGAAACATGGGTAAGGGTGCCGCGATAGTCACAGCGATGACAACGAACGCGCCATTCCTCGATCCAGCGTTCCTGAACAAAAGATTGATTGCACTTGGGACAGATAAAGACCCCTTTGACGTAATGGACCTGTCGCTTAAACTTCATCCCCTTCCTCCTTCAGGCGGACGGATCGTCCGAATAGATTCAGCGAATCAAGCCTGCCACAGGGGATTTCTCCTTTGCAACCGGGAGATGCCGCTGTCATCCCTGTATGTGTTTAGTAATTCGTTGACACATTTGACTGCCTCCTTCTGTCATCCTCGACATCTTTAATCGAGGATCCAGGGTTTTTCTCTTTGCATGTGTAGCTGCGCCATCTCATGGCGCTTCCTGCTCTTGGCCTCTCCAAGCCGCATGCGATGCGGCAGCTACAACGACAAAAAATAAAAACCCTGGATCCCCGATCGGAGTCGGGGATGACAACAAGGAGATTCCTCGCTTCGCTCGGAATGACAATTCTGGTGTGGCCAGCCCTTCATCTTGTCAACAAATGACTGAACACATACAATTCCCTTCGGCTTCGCCCGTTCGCTTCGCTCAGGGCGGACACGCAGGTCCGCCCCTACGCCCCCCCCTTCCCCCCTTATCAGGGGGGCGAAGCTTGCGGCCGGCTCTCTGCTCAGGGGAAAGCGGGGCTGCCGTCCCCCTGACAAGGGGGATTGAGGGGGTTATCTTTCACAGGCGAGGCACTGGAGCACACAAGCCTGCCCTGAGCGTAGCGCCAGTCGAAGGGCCCGTCCTGAGCCGGTCAAGGGGACGCGGGACGTCCGGGGGTGGGAAAGCCCCGCGGCCCCGTCACCACCGGGCCCCGATCTCGAACCCGATCGTGTGCTCCGGTTGAGCCACGTCGGTCTCCCGCCGGGTCGCCGTGAGGCCGAAGGAGAGGT
>WTGX01000012.1:0-3764 GCA_011523385.1 Nitrospira sp.
CACAGAAAATGCACTTGCGCCCGCGCAAAAAGTTGGCCGCACAACTAAAAACCGTCTGGCGTCCAGCACCCATGCGAGGTTTCTACCACACATTGGTTACGAAACGCCCTAATTACCTTGTACAAAATTTAAAATTTGTTATGAATTGTACAAAATTGCAAATAGTGAAAGCGAAAGCAACAATGGCAGATGTCTCAACGGCCAATTATCAGGTTGCGCTACGCCACCCTGACCCGGAACGCGAGTGGGGGAGAGTCCCAAAACATGCCTTATGCCGCCAGGAAATCGTCGCGTCATGAGATGACGCGGCTACAACTGCAAAAAACAAATGCGGCGGTGGCCTCTCCGTGGTTGTAGCTGCCGCATCCCTGCTCGGGGGCAGGGACATGCCTTATGCGGCATGGAGAGGCCGTACGGATTCAAGCTCATTGTCGGCGGCTCCTTTCTTGAAGATCCGGCCCCTGTCCTTCATAATGACGGAAGGGGTTGTGTGAATGGCAGGCACACAGTCCTGCCTCTACCAGAATGCCCCACGATTCTGTAGGGGACGGCCTCCGTGCCGTCCCAAATGGATGGCGCGGCTCCAAAGACGAAGACACTGGATTCCCAATTAAAATGGTTGTGACGCGAAGTGGTCAACAAATGACTGAATGCATACAAATGACCAAGGGACACGCGAGGCCGACCAGGTTGCCGGGGTGGTTCAAGGTCAGGATCGAGGCGGGACCGCACTACCGGCGCATTCAGTCGCTGGTTCGTGAACAGCAGCTTCATACGATTTGCGAGGAGGCGCGCTGTCCAAACAAATGGGAATGCTGGAACAACCGGACGGCGACGTTTCTGCTGTTGGGCGACGTCTGCACGCGGCGGTGTCATTATTGTTCCGTGACCACGGGGCGCCCGGACAAGGTAGATTGGGAGGAACCGGAACGGGTGGCCGAGGCCGTTCGCGCTCTGGATTTGCGGCACGCGGTACTGACCTCCGTGAATCGCGATGAACTGGACGATGGCGGCGCCTCCATTTTTGCGGCGACCATTCATGCCATCCGGCGATTGTTGCCCGCGTGTACCGTGGAAGTGCTGGTGCCGGATTTTCAAGGCAAACCGGACCCTGTCGATACCGTCCTGGAGGCGGCCCCGGACGTTTTTGGACATAATATCGAAACCGTCTCACGGTTGTTTCCGGCCGTCAGACCGCAGGGCAATTATCGCCGTTCCTTGCAGGTGCTTCGTTGGGCGAAGGAGCGGGGAGCGTGTACGAAATCCGGTGTCATGGTCGGGATGGGCGAGACCGGCGAGGAACTGCGGTCTGTGCTGTACGACCTTCGCGCGGCCGGCTGTGAGATTGTATCGCTGGGGCAGTATTTGCAGCCGACCAGCGCCCATCTTGCAGTACACCGGTATTACGAGCCCAGGGAATTCGAGGAGTTGAAACGGCACGGAATAACCCTGGGTTTCCGGCACGTGGAATCGGGTCCTCTGGTGCGCAGTTCGTATCATGCCGAGCAACAAACGCACCGAGTGCTTTTATAATAAATAAACGGCGATCCTTCGCTAGGCCCTTCGCTACGCTCAGGGCAAGCTCAGGATGACACACCACTGCTACGCTGAAAGGATCTTTCAGGCCCATGCGCGTGAAACGTTGGCTTCTTCTCGCCCCGCTGCTGCTGACGGTCGTGTTGTTGCAGTCCTACTTTTGGGTGCCGACGTATGAGAAACAGGCGACGGGGAATCCGGCGCGCCTGGTGACGTATATCGAAGCGTCGGCCGGCGATGCGAAGATTCTCAACCCAATCCTGAATGCGGACACGGCCAGTTCGGGTATTGTGAGCCTCACGTTTGAGGGGCTCCTGGATCTGGACGAAAACCTGAACTTCCGGGGGCGGCTGGCCACCGACTGGACGATCTCCGAAAAAGCGTATCTGTTCGCCAGTCCTTCCAACCGGTTGCCAGACGGCACCGAGATCACGGGAACGAGAGTGGCCGAACGGATTCGAGCCGCGCTGCAAGACGAGGCGTTTGCCGCGTTGGCTGACAACGTTCGCTCCATCGAGGTGTTGCCTCCCATTTCCAGGACGACTACGGTGTCCGTTCAAACGCAGGACGCGGACGGCAACCCCACGCGCCGGGAAGTGGAAGTGACGTTCGACGTTCCCGAACGGGTGGCGTTTTCCTTGCACCGCGTGGACCAGGACTTTTTCCAGCGGCTGCTTCCGGTCATCGGCGACCGCTACCTCGAAAATTTTCCGTATGAGCAGTACCTCACCTTCGCGGAGGCAGTCTCTCCGGAGATCAAGGCTCAGGTGTTCCCGCAATTGCCGGAACTGTTTCCCGTGGCCGAGCACAATCCCGTCATTGATTTTCGCCTCCGCAAGGGCGTCCGGTTTCACGATGGCCATGAGTTTGATGCCGGCGACGTGAAGTTTACGTATGACGCCATCATGAATCCCAGGAACCTTTCCCCCCGCACGTCCGATTTCGAACCGATCAAGGCGGTTGAGATGATCGACGCGCATACGGTGCGCGTGGTGTACAAGCGGCTGTTCTCCCCCGCGATCAACGCCTGGAGCATGGGCATCCTTCCCGAACACCTGCTCAACGCCGAGGCCATGCAACGGGAGATGGACGACCGTGGCCTCTCCGACGCCGCCCGGGAAGCGTTCGGCATGCGCGATAGTCAATTCAACCGCAGCCCCATTGGTAGCGGGCGTTTCCGTTTCGTCGAGTGGCACAGTGACGAATATATCCATCTCCGGCGCAATGACGACTATTGGGAAGGGCCCCCGGAATACCAGGACTATTACATGCGAATCGTGCCCGACCTGTTGACGCAGGAGATGGAATTCCGGTCCGGCGCGGTGGATTACTACGGGACTCAACCGCACCAGGTCGCGCGGTACAAGGAAGACGACACGTACCAGTCGTTTTCGAGCCTGGGCTTCGGCTATTCCTACATTGGCTACAACAATCGCCGCCCGTTGTTCGCCGACCCGGAGGTGCGCCGGGCCTTGGGTATGGCGATCAACGTCGAAGATTTTCTCCGGTATCTGTTGTACGGCGAGGGGGAACACATTACCGGTCCCTATCCCCCGAACACCAAGTGGTACGACCAGTCCGTCGAGCCTTTGCCCTACGACCCCGAGGCCGCGCGGGCCCTGCTGGAATCCAAAGGCTGGAGTCTCAACACCGACGGCTGGCTCGAAAAGGACGGCACGGTGTTCGAGTTCAACCTGATCACGAACAGCGGCAATCCCATTCGCAAAAACATCATGACGATCGCGCAGAACGCCTGGAAGAAAATCGGGGTCAAGTGCAACACGCAATATTTTGAATGGGCCGTGTTTCTGAAGGATTTCGTCAATACCGGCGATTTCGACGCGGTGGTGCTCGGGTGGAGCATGGGGGTTGACCCCGATTTGTTTCAACTGTGGCATTCCAGTCAGGCCGGACCCCAGCAATTGAATTTTATCGGGTACAACAACCCGCGCGCGGACGACCTGATCGTCCGCATCCGGCAGGAATACGATCAGGAAGTGCAACGGGAATTGACCCACCGCTTGCACCGGCTGATCGCAGAGGAACAACCGTATACGTTTCTCTACGCGCCGTTGGGCACGCGGGTATTGGATAAAAAGATCGTATTGGTCCATAAAGCCGAAGACGGATCGGAACGGTATGAAAAAATTTACCCGATCCCGAGCGGCGACATTACGTTTCACTTTCATCAATGGCGAAAGCTCGAATTCACGCCGTCATTTTGAGGG
>WTGX01000012.1:3864-22648 GCA_011523385.1 Nitrospira sp.
TACGTTTCACTTTCATCAATGGCGAAAGCTCGAATTCACGCCGTCATTTTGAGGGATTGTCACTTGTAAATGTTTGCTGAGAGAATGAAAGGCTAATTACACCAGAATTGTCATTCTGAGCCGAAGGCGAAGAATCTCTCGCTCAACAACCGAACGCCTGAAAAAGCAGATCCTTCGCGTTGCTCAGGATGACAGATAGATTCAAGGGATAGTCGCGCATGCAAGCCTTTATTCTTCGCAACGTGCTCCAACGGCTGGTGCTGGTGTTTATCGTCTCCATCCTCGCGCATTCGGTGATCCATCTGGCTCCCGGAGAACCCAGCGAGGTCGATCCGGCGAATCCCCGGATGAAGCCCGAAGACATTGCCAAGATCCGCGAGGCGTTCCACCTCGACGCTCCCTTGTACATGCAGTATGCCTATTGGGTCCGTGACCTTGCATCCGGCGAACTGAAGTCGTTCAAGGACAGCCAACCCGTCCTGGGAAAAATCTGGCGCCGGTTTCTGAATTCCCTGCCGCTTTTTATCTGCGCCACGTTGCTGGTGTGGACCCTGGCGTTTCCCACCGGGATTCAGGCGGCGATCCATCGCGGCGCGGTATATGACCGCACGACCACCTTTGCGGCGTATACCCTTATTTCCGTGCCGGGTTTCTTCTTGTCCTACATCGTGATTCTCTGGGTCGTGGACCTGTTCGGGGTGCCCGTGATCGGCTTGAAAACCTTCGGGATGGACGCGGCGCCCCGGTTCTTTCAGACAATGGACCGGATCTGGCACCTGGTGATTCCTTCGCTGATGTCCGCCCTAGGCGGGATGGCCATTCTCTCCCGGTACGTGCGCTCCCAGATGCTGGAAGTCGTGGGCCAGGATTACGTGCGCACGGCGCGGGCGAAAGGCGCGGAAGAGGACGTGGTGATCTACCGGCACGCGCTGCGCAACGCCTTGTTGCCGTTTGTGACGATGTTCGGATTCTTGTTGCCGGGGCTCATCGGCGGCTCGGTCATTTTCGAGCAGATTTTCGCGTGGCCCGGATTGGGCCGACTGGGCTATGAAGCCATTCTCGCGCGAGATTTTCCGGTGATCCTGACGTTGAACTTTATTGCCGCAGTCCTGACGCTGGCGGGGACCCTGCTCTCGGACATCCTGTATGCCGTCGTGGACCCGCGAATCCGAACGGGACTGCAAGGGGATGCATAGTAGGTGCATGGATATGACCATGAGGCAACAACAGTTCCTCCCCTTTGTAAGGGGAGGGTAGGTGGGGTAGAGCGGATGCCTGGAGGGCATGACAAGAACGACAATGAGTGACTTGCCACCGGCTCTACCTCCCCTCGCCCCTCTCCCCGATTACAAACGTCGAGGACAGGCTTACAAAGGAGGGGAAAAGAAAGGAAAACGGCGGAAATTATCAGCGAATGAGTGAACATATACAGAAATCACAAGAGGGGTCAGATCTGACCAAGAACCCGACACGGCCCGGCGAGGAACTGCCGCCGTCGGAAACGCCGTGGCAGGAATCCTTGCGGTTGTTTCGTAAGGATCGACTGGCGGTGGTGGGGGCCTACGTCCTGGTGTTGCTCCTGTTGGCGGCCGTGTTCGGAAAGGTCCTGACCGAATGGGTGGTGGTATTCGATCCCGAAGTCGTGCGCCTGCCGGAAAAATTTCTACCGCCGTTGACCTTCTCATCCCCGGACGAGGTCCCAGCCCATGACCGACCGTTCGGCGGCATCTATCTGTTGGGCACGGACGAGTTGGGCCGGGACGTGTTCGCGCGCATGCTCCAGGGGTCTTTCGTGTCGCTGTCCATCGGGTTCATCGCGGTCGGCATTTCTCTGGCGATCGGAATCCTGCTGGGCGGGTTGTCCGGGTTTTACGGCAACGTCAGGCTCGGCGTGGTCACGGTCGATACGCTCATTATGCGGTTTACCGACGTGATGTTGTGTTTCCCGACCTTTTTCCTGATTCTCACAGTGGTTGCCCTGCTTCCGCCCAGCATCTATAACATCATGATCGTGATCGGGCTGACCAGTTGGATGGGGACCGCCCGGTTCGTCCGCGCCGAATTTCTCGCGTTGCGCAAACAGGATTTCGTCGTGGCCGCCACGTCGGTCGGGGCCAGGGACCGGCGCGTGATTTTTGCGCACATGGTCCCCAATGCCATCGCACCCGTGCTGGTCTCGGCCACCATCGGCGTGGCCACGGCCATCCTGACGGAGTCGGGCTTGAGTTTTCTCGGGTTCGGCGTGCAACCGCCGTTTGCCACGTGGGGCAATATCCTCGCCGACGGCAAGGGATTCATCTTCGACGCCCCGTGGCTCTTTTTCATTCCGGGCATGGCGATCCTGGTCGTGGTGTTGGCGTTCAACCTGGTTGGTGAAGGACTGCGTGAAGCCCTCAATCCCAAACTGCGGAGACGCTGACCCGTGAACGCTGCATCCCATCTCCTGGAGGTTTCGCATCTCTCCACGTCCTTCTTCTCGGACCAGGGGGAAATTCGCGCCGTCGAGGACGTCAGTTTCTCAGTCCAGCCGGGACAGACCGTGGCGCTCGTCGGGGAGTCGGGGTGCGGGAAATCCGTAACGGCCCTGTCCATCATGCAGTTGGTGGATTTTCCCGGAAAGGTCGTAGGCGGGCGGGTGGTGTTCAAGGGTTCCGACCTGTTGACCTTGCCCGACAAGGACATTCGCCGGATACGCGGCAACCAGATCGGCATGGTGTTTCAGGAACCCATGACGTCGTTGAACCCGGTCTTCACGATCGGCGACCAGATCGGCGAGGTGTTGGAGATTCACACGAGCCTGACCAAACGCGAGATCCGGCAGGAAGTCATTCGCCTGCTGGAGAAAGTCCATATCCCGTCGCCGGATAAGCGTATCGATCAATACCCGCACGAAATGTCCGGCGGCATGAAACAGCGGGTGATAATCGCCATGGCTCTGGCGTGCCGGCCCGACCTGCTCATCGCCGACGAGCCGACCACGGCGCTGGACGTGACGATCCAGGCCCAGATCCTGGAGTTGCTCAAGGAACTGCAACGGGAGATGGGCATGGCGATCCTGCTGATCACACATAACCTGGGCGTCGTGGCGCAGTTCGCGCAGGACGTTATCGTGATGTACGCCAGCCGGATCGTGGAACGTGCGAGCGTGCCGCAACTCTTTGCCGCGCCGTCGCATCCATATACGCGGGCGCTGTTGCGTTCGTTACCCAAGCCCGGTGTGCGTGAGACCCGGCTCGAATCCATTCCGGGCACGGTTCCGTCTCCCCTGATGTATTGCCGGGGCTGCCACTTTTCCACCAGATGCCCGGACGTGCTGGCCCATTGCCCTGATGAGGAACCGCCGCTCGTGGAAATCGAGCCGGGCCATGAAGTCGTGTGCTGGTTGCACCAACCGGGGAGGACGTAACGTGGTGGACGTGAAGCCACCTGACCCTTCGCTCCGCTCAGGGCAAGCTCCCCGAATGTCCCTGCTCGAGGTTGCGAACCTCAAAAAATATTTCCCCGTCCGGAGCGGCCTCTTCTCGAACGTGTCCGCGTGGGTCAAGGCCGTGGACGACGTGACGTTCGACATCAAGTCCGGGGAGACTTTCGGGTTGGTCGGGGAATCCGGTTGCGGCAAAACCACCGTGGGCCGAACCGTGCTGCGGTTGCAGGAGCCCACCGGCGGCGACGTGTTGTTCGAAGGCCAAAACCTGTTCGCCATGGACGCCAAGACGTTGCGTGCTACGCGCCGTCGCATGCAGATCGTGTTCCAGGATCCCTACAGTTCGCTGAATCCTCGCATGACCGTGGGCTCCATTGTGGGCGAGCCGCTCAAGGTCCATCACCTGGCCAAAGGCCGGGAGTTGACGGACCGGGTGTGTCAGCTTCTCGACCGCGTGGGCCTCAGGCCGGACCATTATCCGCGCTACCCGCATGAATTTTCCGGAGGCCAACGCCAGCGGATCGGCATTGCGCGCGCTCTGGCGCTGAACCCGAAACTGATTGTGTGCGACGAGGCGGTCTCGGCTTTGGACGTGTCCATTCAGGCGCAGATCATCAACCTGCTCAAGGACCTGCAGGCGGAGTTTCACTTATCCTACTTGTTCATCACGCACGACTTGAACGTGGTGCAGTACCTGGCCGACCGCATTGCCGTGATGTATCTGGGCAAACTCGCGGAAGTGGCTCCTGCCGATACCTTATTTTCCGACGCCAGACATCCCTACACCCAGGCCCTGCTGTCCGCCAACCCGTTGCCCGATCCCACGGTGAAGCACGAACGTATCCTGCTGCCCGGCGACGTGCCGACACCGCTGAATCCGCCGTCCGGCTGCCGGTTCCACACCCGCTGCCCGCACGTGATGGAGCATTGCAAAACCACCGACCCACCCCTGATCCAAATCGGCAAACCGGAAGCTGCTCACAACGTCTGGTGCCATTTGTATTCCGGTTAGCGGCAAACTTCCCCTTCTGTCATTCCCGACATTTTTAATCGGGAATCCAGAGTCTTTATTCGTTCTCCGCCCGTTAAGACAACGACACTGGATTCCTGCTTTCGCAGGAATGACAGACGTTGTTCCTGAGCCCTGTAGGTCGGGTTAGCCCTGAGCTTGTCGAAGAGCGTAACCCGACAGTTCCGTTACATACTGAGGACGATGGAGAACGCGGTGAGCACTCCGAGTGCGCTTGAATATTCGATGCGTGCCGGCGTGTGGGCGACACCGCCCTTGAAGCTTTCACCCAGGCTCGCATAGCGCATCTTCGGGGCATGAGACAGGTATTCGATTCCTGTCCCGAGTTGAAAGGTGACGCGCTCCATGCAGGTCACGCTTAGCGCGGTCTGAAAATTGAGGGTCGTGGCGACGGCCGAATCGCTTGTTGTCCAATCGGTCGGCACGTCTATCACGGTCGGGGGCGCCGATAGCAGCAGCGTCCGCTGGGACCCGTTGTATTCGGAATCCAGGTAATACACCCCCAGCCTGCCGTCGAACGTGAAATGCCATCGCTCCTTGAACGGAAGGTCGATGCGGGTGCCGATGACCCCGCCGTAATACGAGGCTTTCAGATTTTCTTTCAGGGTCAGGCTGTTGATCTCCGGTGGACGGTTGGATTCGTAGGCGAACGTCTCGGACTCCTGGTTCAGCCTCTTGTAGCTCGGCCCGACGAAAAGGGAAGTTCTGCCTTCTCCCGTCTGCCCGAAAAACATTCCGGTCACAAGATCCATGCCATGAAAGTCAACCTCCCTTTGCGTGCTGATGCGCATGGGGTCGCCCCACGCAAAAATGGGACTGACGGGTGTCGCACCTCCATCTATCTTTCCGATCCAACCGACCGCCCTGACGTCCGGGTTGTCTTTTATCAGATCCAGGAGATACTGCGATGTCTCTGGCGTAAGGCACACTCCAAATTCCGTTCCTTGTGGGCAATACGTTTTTACGAACTTCTCCCGTGACTCAGTCCATGGTGCCGGATCCTCGCGGTATTCGTTGACGTGCCTGGAACTGTAAAAAGTGAGGAAGCCGCTCGCCTCGGTAAACAGATTTTTCCCGAAGGCGTCGTAGTTGCTACCGATTGCCAGGTTGACCAGCGGCCCGGCCTGGAATGAGGCGTCGTAGTGGTCGAGAAAGCCGACGGCCTCTTCTTTGCCGTTTGTCCTGATGAACGGGCTCGATTCCGACATGTCCAGAAAATACACGCCGCCGCCCGCCCTGGCGTAGAGATTCTCCGTCAAGGCGTCCGAGGCCGCGTGTGCGTGAGGACAGAACAGGAGAAGAAGGGGGAGCACTGCAACGGCCCAAGGAGGGTGAACCTTTCTCTTTAAGGAATGCATGGCAACCTCCAAAGAGGTGGAATGCGGTTTTATTGTCAATCCGACACTACGGCGCAGACAGAAAACGAAATAATGTATACCATAAACAGTTTTCTGTCAGTTGTGCATGTTTTTCTGTCATCTTCGAACCAAAGAACTGGATTCCCGATTACGAACGTCGGGAATGACGGCTGGGGGGATCCAGCGTCTTGGCTGTCTCCTCCTTTGCGATCACGCGGGGTTCATCCAGCTTCCACACGTTGCGTTCGATGAAGACGAAGGCGGCGATCCATAGAAAGGCATCCCAGAAATCGAGGAGGGTGCCGAAGATTCCCCAATATACCGCGGCACCTGCGATAATGGCGTAGAGCAGATATTTGGCGAGCCGGCTTGCGGTGGCAAACCAGCCTGGGAACAACCCTTTGACGCCCGGCCGCACGTCAAGCTCCAACAAGGCCAGGATCAGGAGCCAGGTTCCGGCGTTCACGACGTCCACCCAGGCCAGCCGCGTGGCCTGAATCAGGGTGCCGGCTTCGGCCAGCGTCCTGGTCTGTTCGCTGATGAACAGGGCTCCGGTGATCCCGGCGCAGTTGCCCGCGGTGAGGGCTTGGTATTCGTCGAGTTCAACGAGCAGGGAGAACTGCTTCATGGCCCAGGCGCAAGCGTCCGGTATGGCTGCCGGTGCGTACAGGCCGAAGCCCAGCGCCTTGCCGAGATAGCCGGTAAAGGCGTACACGATGACCCCGTAGCACAGGACACGAAGGCCCCTGATGACGAGGCCGATGGGGCGTGTCAATACTTCCTCGGAAAGCTGGCAGGTTTCAAGTTCGAACAGCAGCAGCAGGATGACCCACGCCGCGGTGTCGATGCTGGCCGCAAACCCTTCGATGATCCGCGCGAGTGGCAAGCCGTCCCGGAACAGGTGGGACGCGGCTTCCCAGTCGTCCTTGAAGAACAACGCCGCGTTCACGATCAGCGCCGCGTACACCAGATATTTGAATACGGCAAACCAGTTGAGTCTGTTCACGTGGAGCATCGGGAATGACGGTTCGTGGTGTCTCGTCGGAAATCGGTCTAATCTAGCAGGGCTTGAGGCAATGGTCTACGTCTCACGACACCGCCTCACGTACCTTCTTTCGTAGCTGCGTCATTTTATGACGCTTCCTTTACTTGACGGCCTCTTCAGGCGGCATAAGATGCCGCCGCTACAAATGCGGAGAGGCCGTCAAGCCGCTAAGGCACATCCAGGCTCGACTGTCCCCAATACTGCCTTGCGGGAGCGGAAGGCCGGTCCGTATAATCGCCAATTCGTGCGAAGAGAGCCTCGCGCATGGATGGCGCCGAAACAACGGGAGTGTGCATGACGGAGCAGAGCAACAAGCCAAGACCCTACCCCGCGCTTCGCAATATTCAATACTCGCCCATGAAGCAGGGGGAGGAGCATTATATCGTCTTGTGGGACCCTTCCGGGTTGAGTGCGGAAAAGCTCATCATTCCACTCAACTTGTTCTACCTGTTCCAATTTCTGGACGGCGAGCATTCCCCGGAACAAATCGGCGTCGAATACCTGAAAAAGTACGGCGAGTTCCTGATGCCGGACAAACTCGACCGGCTCATCGCCGACCTGGATCAAAAGCTCTTTCTCGAAGGCGAGCGCTACGAGGAGGCGAAAGCCGCGGCGGTAAAGGCGTATCGTGACGCGCCGGCGCGGAAACCCTGTTTCGCCGGCAAAAGCTACGAAGCCGAGCCGCAGAAACTGCGCGAACAGGTGGCCGGATTTTTCTCGTCCAAGGAAGGGCCGAGCCCCGATCCCTCCGAGCATCAGGGGAAGGTGATCAAGGGGTTGGTGGCGCCGAATTACGAAGTCAACGTGGCGGGGCCGATCTATGCATGGGCGTATAAAGAACTGCGTGAGGCAGAGGCACCGGACGTGTATATTCTCCTGGGGACCGCCCACGCCGGGTTGGCGAAGCCGGTGGCCGTGACGGATAAGGATTTCGAAAGCCCATTGGGAATTGTGCCGGTCAATCGACCGATCATGGAACATCTCCGGTCCAAGGGAGACGATGCATGGTTCGCGGATGAATTGCGGCATGAAACGGAACACAGCATCGAATTTCAGTTACCCTTTCTGCAGGAAACCGTGGGCGCGCGGCAGTCCATCTCCATAATCCCGATCCTGTCTTTGTTTCCGCCAGGGTGTGTGGTCGATCCGGCTCTCAAGGACGTGGCCGATCAGGTCGAACGATTCGTGGCGGTGTTGAAAGACGCGATTACCGCTTCGGGACAGCGGGTCTGTTTCCTCGCCAGCGCGAACCTTGCGCATATCGGCCTGCGCTACGGCGATGACAAGGCCCCCACGGATTTTTCGTTCCACCGCTGCATGCAAACCGACCTGGAAATGCTGAAGCACGTGGAAAACGTCGATGCTCAGGGTTTTGCCGAATTTCTCCTCAAGGAACAGGACCAGCGCCACGTCCTGGGCTTCTCGGCGATTTACCTGCTCTTGCGCTTGATCGAGGCGGAAAAAGGCGAGGTCCTGCGCTACGATCGCGAGATCGTGGATCAATTCAATTCCACCATCACCTACGCCAGCGCCGCGTTTTTTTAAGAGCACGTTTCCTCTCCCTTGACGGGAGAGGATTAAGGTGAGGGTGATCCTTACTCCTCCACCACGTCGATGGTCATCGTTATGGGGTCCAGGGGATTGTCCTGAGGGTCCCGTCCTACGGCCACGATCTTATCGACCACTTCCATGCCTTTCCGGACTTTGCCGAAGACGGTATAGGTCCGGTCCAGACTGCTCGCGTCTTCTACGCAGATAAAAAACTGTGACCCATTGTCGTTGACGTCCCGGGTGCGATCTTCGTTCCTGGGCATTTTGGCCATGGAGACCGTGCCGCGGCGGTGTGGCTGGTCGCTGGGTTCCGGGGTCAGGCCGAAACCCGGCCCGCCGGTGCCGTGCAGGGTGCGGTCCGCTTCCTTGCTGAGCGGGTCACCCCCTTGGATGATGAAGCCGGGGATAACGCGATGAAACGTCGTACCATTGTAAAATCCGATTTTGGCGAGATTCAGAAAGTTGTCCACGTGGCGAGGTGCCACGTCCGTGTAAAACTGGATCGTGATGTTGCCGAACCTGGTGGAGATGACGACTTTGGGATTTTTTTTCTTGAACGTCAGGGGGGCACTCATCGGCGGACTGTAGCAAGGCGCGCGGCCGTTCGGCAACCGTCCTGCATTGCCGTTGCCAATGCCATCCTCGAAATGTCTTGGCTCTCTAACCCACCTGCTCTCCCCCCTTCGACTCCGCTCAGGACAGGCTTACAAAGGTGAGGAAAAGCATACGGTTATTCTCCACGTCTGAGGCCGTCCGCGGGTCTGATCCCGAGCCAGCAGACTGCGCCGATGAAGGCCAGGACTGCCGCGACGTCGAGGGCAACGGTCCATCCGAATTCGTTCGCGATCCAGGGCGTGAGCGTGGGAGAGAGGGTGCCGCCCAGGTTGGCGCCGGTATTCATTATCCCGGACAGGGTGCCGGCGTGGGATCTGGATAGATCCACGGTCGAACTCCAAAACGCGCCGACGGTGAAATACAGCCATCCCGCGCCCAAGGACAAGAAGGCCAGGGCAATGAAAGGATGCTCGATTGCCGCCCCGGCGAGGATGGAAACGGCGGCCAGAGCCATTCCCCAGGCTCCGGTCCAGGATCGTCCCTTATTCACGCCGAATCGTCCGGACAGATGGTCCGTGACCCAGCCGCCGATGGGACAGAAGATCGTCATGGCGATAAAGGGACTGGCAGCGAACAGGGCACCTCGCAACACGCTGAAGTTCCGGACCTCCACAAGGTAGAGGTAAAACCAGGACAGGTACACGTAGGCCACGTATCCGAAACACGTGTAACTCAAGACCAGCCACCACACGCTTGAGGTTCGGACAAAGGCTTTCCAGGGAACGGGTGCCGCGGCTTCAGGCTCGCTCGGTACAGGCGCGTAACCGCGAATCAACGCGGCTTCCCCGGCATTGACCCGTGGATGCTCGTCGGGCCGGTCCGTGGCGAACCAGAACCACAGCATGGCGATGAGCACGCCGAGGCCTCCGGCCCAATAAAAGGCGGACTGCCAGCCGTAATTCACCATGATCCAGGCCGTGACCGGGGGCGTGAGCGCGGATCCGATCCCGATCCCGCTGATCGTGATCGCGATGCCGAGTCCTCGTTCCTGCGGACCGCACCAATTGGCCACGGTCCGGTTGAAATTCGGCAAGGCCGCGGCTTCCCCGACGCCGATCAGGAAGCGCACGATCATCAGCGATCCCCCAATGCCCATGACCCCCGCGAGAAACGACGATGGGGCCAGGGCGGTCATCGCCGTAAAGAGCGACCACCAGACCACGGCCAGGGTCAGGACTTTTCTGGGACCCCACCGGTCTCCCAGCCAGCCTCCAGGTATTTGAAACAGGGCATATCCCAGGACAAATGCTGAAAAAATCTGTCCCATCTGAACGTTGGTGAGTCCGAGAGCCGGGATCATCTGCCGTGCCGTGACCGAAATGTTGACCCGGTCAATATAGGTGATAATGCTTATTAAAAGCAGGAGGGCCAGAATGGTCCGGCGCGTGTAGGACGGTTTGAGTTCGGTAGAGGGCTGGGACATGAACGTTCTCTTCACGGTTAAGCGCACTGTAACGGGGTTTGCCGGAGAATGCCACATCCGTCGAATTGAGCGGAAGTTACGGTTGAAACTTGATCGTGGTCCGTGATAGAGGGACCTTCAGGCATAGGGTTTTGAAGCATATAGGAACCTCTGATTTATTGTGATAGCGGGATGCAGGGCAAGGCGTCCCGGAGCGAAACCCGAGGCTTATCAGAGAGATAGGTGAGGGTTGAGCGAGGACACAACGCAGCCATGCGCCCGATAGTGCATTAAATCAGAGGTTCCTTTATCCTTACGCCACACAAAATCAGGAGGTGAAAGGACAATGGCAACCAGAGCCCGGGAAAAACCCAAAGCCAAGGGGAAGAAGTCGGGACGGTCCGCATCCACGGCAAAGCCTAAGGAATCGAAGATCAAGGCAAAGGCTTCCCCTTCGACTTCGCTCAGGGCAGGCTCAGCCAAAGCGAAACCGGCCAAGTCCGCGAAAAAAGTTGCGCTCATGTCCAGGAAGGCGAAGCAGGCTCCGCCGAAAAAGAAGTCGAAGACTGCGATAAAGAAAGGGACCGCCACAAAAGCTCCTATAAAGAAAGTTGCTGCCAGGAAAGCGGCCGTCAAGAAGACGGCCGTGAAAAAACGTCCGGCCAAAGGAAAACCGCCGACGGCGGTCAAGCCCAAAAAGGTTGCCGCCAAGAAAGCAGCCGCCAAGAAAGCTGCCACCAAGAAGGCCGTCATGAAGAAAACGGCGGCCAAGCCCGCGCAAAAACGTCCGGCCACGAAGAAACAGGTCCCAGGCCCTCAAAAGGCGACGAAGCCAGCCCCGATAGCTGAAACGATGGCTGCAACGACGGTGGCGAACTTAGTTCCCGCTGCAATGGAAGACGTGGCTGCGGACGTCGTTCTTGAGTCGCTTGAATCGGATTTGTCCGGATTCGATGATGAGACGGCCGATGAGTTTTCCGCCGATCTTGACGATGACATGACCGGTGACATTTCCGACGACTTCGATGAAGACGCGGGATTCGGTCCCCTTGCCGAAGACCACGATGATGATCTGACTGAAGATTTGTCCGAAGAGTTGGAAGCCGAGAAATATTTCAGGGAAGCGGAAGCGGGTTTGGATGACGACGATTTGCCCCGTGGGTGGTAAAGGATTGCTCTTGGTCATGCATGTCGAGCGCTGGCCGGGACGTCCCCTACGCTGTAGCCGTAGTGACAACCCCCTGTGGTTGTCATGATACAAGGAGAATTTGATGTCTGAAGCTGAAGGTCTGCCACGTATAGGTGAGAATGCCCCTGATTTTTCCGCAGTGACCACCCTGTCTCAAGATTTTGGATTCAGTGCCTGGCAAGAACAGGATTGGGTCGTCTTCTTTTCCCACCCTGCGGATTTTACGCCCGTCAGCACCACGGAATTAGTGGAATTTGCCCGTCGACACAAAGACTTCAAGAAGAAAGGCGTCAAGTTGCTGGGCGTCAGTGTGGACAGCATCCATGCCCATCTGGCTTGGCTCGCGAATATCAAGGAGAAACTGGGCGTGACGATTCCCTATCCCCTGGTGGAGGATGTTGATATGCAGGTTGCCCGTCTCTATGGCATGATCCATCCCGGGACCAGTGCGACCGCCACGGTTCGTGCGTTGTTCGTGATTGATCCCAAGCGCGTAATCCGGGCCCTGATCTATTATCCGATGAACGCGGGGCGTAACGTGGACGAAGTCTTCCGCTTGGTCACGGCACTCCAAACGGCCGACACCTTATCCTGCGCGACCCCCGTCAATTGGCAGGAAGGTGAAAAAGTGGTCGTGTCGCCCCCCAGAACGGTTGAGGAAGTCGAAGAACGGCTCAGCCACTCCGACCGGGAAGTCAAAGATTTTTACCTCACCCTGAAAGACCCGAAGCCGTAAGCCTGAGGCCGGGTCGCCGTCGCTTGGAGAATGTTATTTCTCCGACTCCTTTCTCCTCTTTCTGTCATTCCCGACATTTTTAATCGGGAATCCAGTGTCTTTTCTTTTTTCTCGTTCGGAAGGAGTAAGACACTGGATTCCTGCTTTCGCAGGAATGACCGCTCTGGCGCGTTGTATGCCCGTAACTTGATGATTATGCCAACGTGGTCCGTGAGTCTCCTCTGCGCGATTGTCTGGGTCGCGGGGACGGCCATGTCCTGGGGGGTCTGCAGGGTCGAGGAGGGTACGGACCCCCGGGTGATGGTGCGCGAGTTGACAGGCGCCTGTGGCGAGGAGGACCGGCAGGCGCTGGCCGTATCCGCGGACGACGTGTTGGCGGCGTTGCAGCAGGGCAGCGGGGTGGTGTTGAAAGGGGTCGTCCTTACAGGCGACCTGCCTTTGGACCGGTTGAGCCTCCAGCCGTTTAAACCGGGATTGGTCAAGCATCCGGCCATTGTCGAACGCATTCAAGCCGAGCGGGTGTCCGAGGTTCGCGTCATTCACGGGCCATTCATACTTGAAGACGTGGAGGTGCAGGGCATTCTGGCGACCAACCTCATCAAGTCCGGGTACATCGTCGTTCGAGGGCCGGTGAGCCTGCGGGGCAGCACGGTCCGGCGGTCCATGGACTTGTCCAGGATGGTCATCCTGGAGCGAGCCGATTTTTCCGGTATGCACATCGGCCATGAGGGATTTTTTATTCGAGCCGTGTTTGCCCAAGATGCCGATTTTACCCGGACGGCGTTCGGCACGCATTCCCGGTTTCATCAGGCCCGGTTCATGGGAAAGGCCGCGTTTACGGGAGCGCGGTTTGAGGGCCTTGCAGAATTGCTGGAGGTGTCCTTTGCGGAGGACGCCGAGTTTGGGCGCACGCGGTTTCTTCAGGGGACGGGTTTCTCCGGAAGCCGGTTTCGCAAGACGCTGGATTTGTCCGGGTCCCGGTTTGAGCGTGAAGTGTATTTTCGGTTTACCGAGTTCCAGGGTAAGACAGATTTTCACCGGGCGCTGTTTCGGAACACGGTGGACTTTACGGAGGCCCGGTTTCAAGACGACGCGGATTTTCGAGAGGCTGTCTTCGAGCAGCCTCATCTCGTTTCTGGTGTCGATCTTTCCGGCCCGGGCGATGAGGCAGGCATGAACGCCAGGGACCGCGATTTCTTCATCCTGTTCCTCATCCTGGCTGTCCTGGGCTTGCTGCTGCTGGTCGTCTGGAAGAAAAAGGGCCGGTGAGCGGACAAGCACGGGGGCCTGTCCCTACAAATATCGTATCCACAATATATAGAAGTTTTTATTGTCTCTCCCCACTAAAAGTGGTATATAGAATTATTCAGGTTGGGATGGGTAGGAAACGGCCCCTGTGCCCCGTCCCGAATGAGGCGTGTATCATCCCAGAAGGACAACCACAGGGGGTTGTCCCTACCTGTGGCATCGTAGGGCAGGTCGAAACCACATACGAGGTGCAGGGACAGGCCCCCGTGCCTGTCCGGTTATCTACCGGTGGTAACGTGGAGCAGGTTGAAACCGCATATGAGGTGAAACTCGAGGCCTTCAATGGGCCTCTCGACCTGTTGCTCCACCTCATCCGCAAGCACGAAATCAATATTTACGATATCCCGATCGCCCTGATTACCCGGCAATATCTCGAGTATCTTCAGATCATGAAGGAACTCAATCTCTCGTTTGCCGGTGATTTTTTGGTAATGGCCTCTACCCTGATTCACATCAAATCTCGAACACTGCTTCCGCAGGAACCAGCCCCCGAGCCGGGTGACGAGGAGGGCGAAGATCCCCGGAGCGAGTTGGTGCGCCGCCTGGTCGAGTACCAGCAGTTCAAGGAAGTCGCCGGCCGGTTGTCCGATCAGGAACGATTGTGGCGGCAGGTGTTTCAACGGGAGCCCGAACAGAGCCCGCCAGTCCGGGAAGTGTTGTCCGAGGACGTGCAGGTTTTCGATCTCCTGAGCGCCCTGCAGGAAGTCCTGGCCCAGACCGCCGATTCCCCGGGGTTGGAATTCACGCCGGATACTTTGACGGTCCAGGACCGTATCAACAGCGTGATCGAACGCCTGGAGGAGACACCGGCCTTAACCTTTGCCGCGTTGTTTGAAGGGGAGACTGACCGGTTGACCGTGATCGTCACCTTTTTGGCGTTATTGGAACTCGTGCGGATGAAACTGGTCCGCTTGACGCAAGTGAATTTCGGGGGACCTATCCGGATCACTCGCACGTTCCTCGCGTGGCAATCCGAAGAGCACCCGGAAGGAAACGGGGCATCGCCCCGGATCATGAACAACGATGAACACAATGGAGGTTTCGATGGGAATGGAATCCTCTGACAAAACAGATATGCCTGTCCTGAGCGAAGCCGAAGGAAGCCCAGTCGAAGGGACCGATGCCGTGGAATCGGCCCCGGATCCTTCTCTTTCGTACTCGGCCGGCGATCCTTCTTGTGAACCGGATGAAGGCGCGGGTCTCGCCGACGGGTTGAGTGAGCAGGAACTCAAGGGGATTATCGAAGCCCTGTTGTTCGTGTCCCGCGAGCCTCTTCTTCTCGACAAAGTCACCACGGTCTTGGCGGGTCCGCCCAAGGTGTCGATCCATAACGCCATGAAGGCCCTTCAGCAGGATTATGACCAGGACGGCCGCGGCCTCCAGATTGTCGAGTTGGCCGGCGGGTACGCCATGGTCACGCGGGCCGATTGTGCTCCGTGGATCACCAAGCTGAATAAGGTCAAGGCGTCCGTCAAAGTATCCCGGTCGGCATTGGAAACCCTGGCGATCATTGCCTACAAGCAACCGGCCATGCGTGCGGAGATCGAACAGATTCGCGGGGTGGAAACGTCGAGCGTGTTACGGACGTTGCTTGACCAGAAACTCATCCGCATCGTGGGCCGAAAAGACATCCCCGGCCGTCCGATCCTGTATGGCACTTCAAAGACCTTCCTCCAGAAATTCGGGCTTCGGGATCTTCGGGATTTGCCGCCCCTCCGCGACTTTGCGGCATTAGGGCAAGGAGAAACCCCCGAACTGTTCGAAGAAAACCTGGATGGTCCCCGGCAAGCCGGTGCCGAATCGGTTGTCCAAGAGCCCGCCCGGGACTACCCCGAACCCGTACCCATGTAGGGGCGGACCTGCGGTTTCGCCTTGCTTCCTGAGACAGGGTCCCTTCCCTTTCCAAACCATCGACATTCTGGATATAGTGCCCTTTACGCTTGCGTGAAGCACGCGCTTTTCCCGCAAGTGTTCGGAAGCAGGACGCATGGACCTCGTACTCCCCGATAAACGCTCGAGCATCGGAACGGATCTGAGGCGCCTCCTTGACCCGGCCCAGGTGAAGGATGACGTGTCCACCTTACGTGCGTATGCAGTCGATGCCAGCATCTATCGCCTGACGCCCCAAGTCGTGGTGCTCCCGGAACGGGAGACGGATATCGACCTGGTCATGGATTATGCCGTGCCCCGGGGCATCCCCCTGACCGCAAGGGCGGCCGGCACCAATCTCACGGGATCGGCCATCGGGTCGGGCATCATTCTGGACGTGTCGCGTCTCAACCGAATCCTCGAAGTGAACGCCGAAGAGAAATGGGCGCGCGTTCAACCCGGCATCGTGCTCAACGAGTTGAATGCCCGGCTGGCCTCGACCGGCCTCATGT
Source organism: Nitrospira sp. (assembly GCA_011523385.1). GTDB lineage: Bacteria > Nitrospirota > Nitrospiria > Nitrospirales > UBA8639 > Bin75. The sequence goes on from WTGX01000012.1 coordinate 19,904, forward strand.
TCGGGCCCGATCCATCCAGTGGCGAGATGTGCAAGTTGGGAGGGATGTTGGCCAACAATTCCTCGGGGCCGCACACCCTGCGGTACGGGTCCGTCAAGGATAACGTCCTGGCCATGCGAGTCAGGCTTGTAGGGGCGGACCTGCGTGTCCGCCCTGGGGGGTGGCTCACGGCCGGCCGTGAACCCGTGGACGGGGAGGGGTTCCCTCGAACCCTGGCGGGCTTTGAGGGGCTGCACCGGGTCTTTGACCTCGTGCGGGATCACCTCGATCTCATCCAATCCAAGCGCCCGCGCGTCAGCAAAAACAGCGCGGGGTATAACCTCTTTGACGTGGCCGAGGGGTTGACCCGCGGGGTGTTCGACCTTCCCAAGTTGTTTGTGGGGAGTGAAGGTACCTTGGGCGTGTTCAGTGAGGCGATGATCCGGCTCGTGGACCGCCCGCGTTCGACGGTGACCGGCATGATTCATTTTCGGGATCTTGAAGAAATGGGCGATGCCGTGCATCACCTGTTGCGGCTCGATCCGTTGGCCCTGGAAGTCATGGATGCCAACACGTTGGACCTTATCGGCCGGTCGCAGTACGGGATTCCCGGTGATGCTGCGGCAACCCTGCTCATTGAATTCGATCAAGCGGGAGACCACGGCGGGATTGCACAACTGCACGAGGCTTGCCGGTCATATCGTCTGGCCGGCAAGCCCGTGGTCGCGACCGACCCGGAGCACCAACGGAATCTCTGGAAAGCCCGAAAAGCCCTCTATCCCACGCTATACCGGTACGACGCCAGAAAAAAGCCCATCAACTACGTCGATGACGTAGTCGTGGCCGCGGAACACATGGGCGAGTTGATTCGCTATCTGGACCAGGTCTTCGGTCCCGCAAAGGTCCGGGTGGCGATTTTCGGACATATTGGCAACGGCAATGCTCACGTCGTGCCGTTGTTGGACGTGAATGACGAGCAGGATTTCCAGCGCATGGTGGACACGTATTATGAGGTACATGACACGATTCTCGACCGGTTCAAGGGGTCCATTTGCGGAGAGCACGGGGACGGCCGCGTCCGCGCCGAAATGGTCAGGCGGATGTTCGGCGACGAGTTGTATGGTCTCTTCGTGCAGGTCAAACAGGCCATGGACCCGGCCGGGATTCTGAACCCCGGCGTGAAAATCAGCGAGACCGTCTTTACCGAGCACATCGATTTTGAACGGTTGGGGAAATCCTGCGCGACGTGCGCGAAATGCAATGCGGTTTGCCCTGTCTACGACGTATTTCAATCCGAAGACATGAGTTCCCGGGGATGGTATGAAATCGTCACTGCGCCGGACTACAGTTATTTGGAATCCAAGCGCGTCGTGGAAGCGTGTTTGAATTGCAAATCGTGCCGGACGGTCTGCCCGGCGGGGGTGGACGTATCCGAACTGATCCTGCAACGTCGGGCGGAACAGCCCAACGTCCTGGCCGGGAAAATTTTTGCCCTGCACGCGCAACAGGAGCGGTTCGGCAGATTGATCAAGCTGGCCGCAAAGACGCAGGCGCTCTGGGACCGGCCGCTGATCCGGAAAATCGGCGAAATGCTGTTGCGACCGTTCCTGGCGCGACTCTCCGAGCGTGCCCGGCTGCCCTGGAACATGAAACTGCCGCGCCTGGCCACGTCGTTGTTACGTGAACGGCATCATGCGCTGTGTGTGCCGTCTCCACCCTCACCAGATGCAAGCGGCGACAAAACACGGGAAAGCGGCTCTCCGCCGAGGGTAGCCTATTTTCACGGCTGTGCCGCCAACTACTTCGACGACGGCGTGGGTGACGCCGTGATCAACGTCCTGAAGCAATACGGCGTGACGCCGGACCTGCCGCCGCAACGATGTTCCGGGACACCCATTGAAACGTATGGTCATCGAGCCTTGGCCAAGGAAGGGGCCAGGTATAACGTCAACAACTTTGCCGGATATGACGTGATTGTCACAGGGTGTGCGTCCTGTACCCTGGCGCTCAAGGATTATGCCAAGCTGTTTCAGGGTGAACCCGAAGAGCCACGGGCCAAGCGGGTTTCCCACAACGTGAAGCATATCGCGGAATACGTCATGGAGTTGGACCCGCATCGCTCGAAACCGGCCGAATCGAACGGGACGCGCAAGGTCACGTACCATTCGTCCTGTCACCTGCGCGCGGCCGGCGTGACTTCCCAGCCCCGGCATTTGCTGGCGACGACCCCGGGCTTCGACTACGTCGAGATGCAGGATGCCGACCGTTGCGCGGGCGGGGCAGGCACCTACGTCGTGAAGGACTATGACACCGCGCAACGGATTTTCGAGCGGAAGCGCCGGGCGATTGAACGAAGCGGCGCGGAGATCGTGGCCACAAGTTGCCCGGCCTGCATGATTCAATTGAAAAACGGCTTGCCCGACGGCACGGCAGTCAAGCATATTGCCCAGGTACTGGACGAATCGGCCAGGATGAGCCAGCGTAGGTCGGATTAACGTAGCGTAATCCGGCGATCTACCCCACCTGACCTTCCCTTACAAAGGGGAGGAAACAGACGGTCATGGTTTCCCTGTCTCCTCCTTTGTAAGCCTGTCCTCGACCCCCGATTACAAACGTCGAGGGCAGGCTGTTTGTAATCGGGGAGAGGGGTGAGGGGAGGTAGAGAGGTTATAGCAAGGAGGATTTTCACCATGGTGACGATACGCGTATTTGGACAGGTTTTGCTCCCGTGCGTGGACGAGTCCGAGATTCAATGTGAGATTTCCG
>WTGX01000015.1 GCA_011523385.1 Nitrospira sp.
TGCCTGTCCTGAGCTTGCCCTGAGCGAAGCGAACGGGCGAAGTCGAAGGAAGCGAGGTCGAAGGGTGCCGGCCCGGCTTGACAGACGCGCTCCGGCAACCCACACTGTAAGCAAGAAATCGTTTTCATCATGAAAAAGGAGACGCGATGAAAAGATCTTCATCATCGGCATATACACTCGATTGTTCGAACATCGCAGCAGGGCTGGCCATAGCGGTCTTGAGCCTTGGCCTCGCGATCGGCGCCTACGCGGCCCCGGGGTTCACCAAGGAAGATGACCGGGTTCGCGGCAACCCCCGCGCTCCGATCACGCTTCTGGAATATTCGGATTTCACGTGCGGGTACTGCGAGAAATTTTTCGAGGAAACCTGGCCGATCCTGTTCTCCGAATACATCGACACCGGCAAAGTGCGCCTGGTGTATCGTGATTTCCCGCGATCCCCCAGCGGGCCGAGCGTGGATACCGCCCTGGCCGCACGCTGTGCGGGAGAACAGGGACAGTATTGGGCCATGCACGACCGCTTATTCGCCAGCGGCAGTAAATTTTCAACGCCCCAACTCCAGCAGCAGGCTGACGCGCTCAAGCTCGATACCCGGCAATTTGCTTCATGCTTCGAGGGGTCCCGCTATACCCAGGATATTTTTAAGGATCGCATGGAGGGGGGCGAACTGGGTGTCCGAGGCACCCCGCATTTCATTTTGTTTGCCACGGAGAATCCGCAAGAGGCCGTCGCGATCCCCGGCGCCTTTCCCTACGAGGTGTTCAAGGAAGAGATCGACAAGCTGCTCCAAACGGTGTCTTCCCCCAAAGCTGCTTCCGAGTCCTTATAAGACGCCCCTTCTCATCATGCGAATGCGGTTGAACGTTCAACGTTGCGCCTGATTCCTGCCGTGTCCATGGAAACCATCGCTCCCATCCTCGTCGGTTCAGAATGGCGTGAAACACCCACGCGCCAGGCCGTGACCAACCCGTTTACCGACACCCCGATTGCAGAGGTTTGCCTGGCCCGGTCGCAAGACGTTGAGGAGGCCGTCACGCTCAGCCTCCAAGCCTTTGCCGGTCTCGCCCGCTCCTCGTCCCACGCGCGTGCTACGGCCCTCCAACACGTAGCCGTCAAGCTGAAGGAACACAAGGAAGACTTTGCCCAAACCATCTGCCTGGAAGCGGGCAAACCCATCACCGATGCGCGGCGCGAAGTGGACCGGGCCATTCAAACGTTTTCGATCGCGTGCGAGGAAGCCAAACGGATACCGGGAGAAGTCATCCCCATGGACATCAGCCCGGGCATGGAGCACCACTTGGGTCTTGGGCAACGCGTACCGATCGGGCCGGTGCTCTGTATTACACCGTTCAACTTCCCACTGAATCTGGTCGCGCATAAAGTGGCCCCGTGCCTCGCTGTGGGCAATCCCATTTTGCTGAAACCGGCACCGCAGACCCCGCTCACCGCGTTACGCTTGGGACGGCTGTTTCAGGAACTCGATCTCCCTGAAGGAACCTTGAGCATCCTGCCGTGCGAAAACGCCCTGGCGGAATCCATGGTCCGCGACCCGAGAATTCAAGCCTTGAGTTTCACGGGCAGTGCCGCAGTCGGGTGGAGTTTAAAAGACAAGGCAGGGAAAAAGCGGGTCCTGCTCGAACTGGGAGGCAATGCCGCGGTCATCATCGAACCCGATGCCGACTTGCACCTGGCCGCCCAACGATGCGTCGCGGGCGGATTCGCGTATTCCGGACAGACCTGCATTTCCGTCCAACGCATCTATCTCCACGACGACGTGTATGACGCCTTTCTCGACCGGTTGATCCCGCTCGTGGAAGCCCTGCCGGCCGGGAATCCCGCCGGGGATGCCACGGTCGTCGGTCCGCTGATCGACGAACGCTCGGCTATCAGGGTGGAGACCTGGATCAGGGAAGCCGTCCAGCAGGGCGCACGGCTCAGAACGGGCGGGACGCGTGAACGGGCGGTAATTCGCCCCGCGGTCCTGACCGACGTGGACCAACGCATGAAACTTTCCTGCGAAGAAGTCTTCGGCCCGGTCATCACCCTCTCCCGGTATCAGCAGCTCGACCAGGCCTTCGACATGGTCAACGACTCTCCTTATGGGCTCCAGGCCGGGATTTTTACCCGCAACGTCGATTCGATCTTCCGCGCCTATCAGGCCCTGGACGTGGGGACGGTACTGGCCAATGAAATTCCGACGTTCCGGGCCGACCACATGCCGTACGGAGGAATGAAAGATTCGGGGCTGGGACGTGAAGGCGTCAAATACGCGGTCCAGGAACTCTCGGATCAAAAGCTGCTGGTCCTGCACCTGTCCCGATAACCGACATCCTGCTTTGTCGTAGCGCCATACATTCGGGACGGCACAGGGGCCGTCCTCTACGGAAAGGGACATGCCTCATGGAGCCCACCGTTCTTTTTTTTGCGAAGGTGGCTAGAGATTTCAAGCAGTCGATGTCTTAAACATCTGCAACTAACTAATATTCTTGGATAAAAGGTCAATAGAAAATTTCTGTATCGATATGCCCAGCCAATGAAGAAGCTATCACGCAAGAGACGCCAATGGCACGATATTCACGCCCGCAAACTGAATCGGCGACGGATAAAGAAGAAAAAAAGCAGGACAAGGAAACACCCACAACCATCTCGTTCTAATCCACATCGAGTCCATGGATCGTTCACGCCTATCCACTGCCCTGAAGTTCTCTCTTTGGAAGATAATTTTGATGGTGTCGTCAAGTTGCTTGACGATATCCGTATGAAAAGCCAAAAACACAGAAACAAACGAATCCACATCGATTTCAAGCCAATCCGCACGATCAAACCATCTGCAGCCTTGGTGCTCGCTGCCGAGTTGGATCGATGGAACCGGCAGCTCGCAATCCGTAATTCAAAACTTGTGGCAGTCGATGCAGAAGAATGGGATAGCACCGTGAGACGACTTTTGCGAGAGATGGGGTTCTTTAAGCTCCTCAGAGTGGTCAGTATTCCTGAGGAAAAATCCTCAACAGGCATTCAATACGTACAATTCTGTAGCGGGACCAAAGTAGACGGCAAGGTGATCGATGACTTGCGGAGATTACATTTGGAACCTTTCGTCAGCGTACCCAACAAGCACCTTCTCTATGCAGCCGTGACCGAGGCAATGACAAACGTCGTGCATCATGCTTATGGAGACCAAACAAGTCTTGACGTACCGAAGCATTGGTGGCTTTCGGCGGCTTATGATGGGCAAAGCAGAGAAGTCGCAGTTATGATCTACGACCAGGGCTCAGGAATTCCAGCGACTCTTCCACGCAAATTCAAGGAACGTATTCGAGAGTTGCTTCCGGAAAATCTGACCAAAAACGATGCGCACATGATTCAAGCAGCGCATCATCTTTCAAGAACTGCCACACTTTCACCGAGCCGAGGGCACGGCCTCCAACGCGATATTCGCCGATACATCGAGGAACTGGACTGCCACGGGATGTATCGCGTGATCAGCAACAGGGGAGAATATATTGTCGAGACAGGGGCCAGTTCTGATAAAATAATCTCTCACAAGCACCCACTGAGTGGGACCCTCATCGAATGGAGGTTAAAACAATGAAACCCGAACAAATCAAGACCATATCCATTGCCGAGGACTTCTCAGCATACCCGGCGGGTCGTTTCCTTGAGGATGGGGAAGCTAGTGGCACAGCCTTCAGAGATAATCTTCTGATACCTGCCCTGAACGGAGGTTTCGATAAAGTAGAGATCATCTTCGATGGCGTCGCCGGTGTTGGCTCATCGTTTCTGGAGGAAGCGTTTGGCGGCTTGATACGCAAAACAGGGATGAACAAAACAGACCTCGACCAACGCCTCGATCTCAAGACAAACGAGCCTGATCTAGAAGACTTCGTCCGGTTAGCTCGCCGATATATTGAGGATGCAACCAAAGTCACTGCAACATGATGGACTATGTCTTTGACTTTGCGCCACTCATGGGCGCGTCACTTCTTGCGGCCGTCATTTCGTTATGGGGCAATCATTATCTGCAACATCGAGTCGGGCGAAGCGTTAGAGATGCCGATGACCTCAAGCGTCGGCTCTATGATCTGCTGGATCTCGCGGCGAAATATTGGCTTTCAGAAAATTCTGAAGAAAAATTCCGACTGGAACTTGAAGCCCGAATTATCGCATCGCAGTTGATAATCTCATCAGAACTCCACGAGATGAAACGCTACTCCAAAAAATTGTACCAGTGGTATTCGGAGACCGAGTCAAACCGACTGGACTTGATGGATGCAGTATCAGGGGGAAGCTTTCAACAGCGAAACGGATGGCACCAAGACCCTGATCGCGTCTCTCGCGCTGCAAGAGCAATCCAACGTATTATCAGCGCTCTGAATCGTGCCTGTTAAATTGGGACACCAGCGAGGACAACTATTTGCCCCGGAACAGACCTGGGATCTAATCTGGCGATCAGTCTCTTTTCGTAACTGATCCATCTCGCGGCGCTCTTCTGTTCCGTTCCCTTTCCTGGTAAGTTGTAGCCGCGTCATCCCGGGTCAAGGCCCGGGACATGCCTGATGATGCCTTCTACCGGCGACCTCCCATAGCCGCATAAGGGAGTCCCTGCACCCAAGAAGGGATGCGACAGCTACAAATACGGAGAGGCCGCCTGACAGCATAAGGCATGTCCTGGGGCACGAAATTTCCACACCTGTGTTGCAGTTTCCCGTAGAGATTTGTCACTATAACGCTCGTTTTGTCCATACACAGACACGTCCTGTCTTGATGACCGGGAGGAGACATGGTTCCCACGCATATTTTTCTGACCCGGGGGGTCGGCGTCCACCGGGAAAAACTGGCCTCGTTTGAAGAAGCCTTGCGGAGTGCCGGAGTGGCCTACTGCAACCTGGTCACCGTGTCGTCTATCCTGCCGCCCAATTGCAAAATTATCCCGCGGAAGCGAGGTGAAGGCCTGTTGAACCCCGGTGAGATCACCTACTGCGTCATGGCCAGGAGTGAAACCAACGAACGCAACAGATTGATCTCGGCATCCATCGGCGTGGCGATCCCTCAAGGCCGGCAGAAAACCTATGGGTATCTGTCCGAACATCACACGTACGGGGAAACCGACGAAGAAGCCGGCGAATACACGGAAGATCTTGCAGCGCAAATGCTGGCCACGACGTTGGGGATCGATTTCGATCCGGACGTGGCCTGGAATGAACGGAAGCAGGTCTTTAAAATGGGGGGAAAGATCGTCCGGACGCAGAACATCACCCAGTCGGCGATCGGGAAACCCGGGGTGTGGAGCACCGTGGTGGCCTTGGCGGTGTTCATCCCGCTTGAGAACATTCCCGACACGATGAAGTGACGACGGGTCCGCAAAGCATGGCAAAACATCGCAGGTTGCAGCCAACTATAGCGAAAACATAGCGATAAATCGCTAATCATAGTAGGCCATAGCAAAAGATAGCGAAAACGTTACAAGGAAAATTCCGCCCACAGCACGGTATGGTCCGACGGGGTTTTCCCCTGCCTGGGCCTGATATCGACTTCAACCGCCGTACAGCGCCGGGCCAATGACCCGGTCGCGAGGATGTGGTCCACGCGCCAGCCCCGGTTGGCCTTGAGCGCATCGGGGCGCCGGTAATCCCAAAACGTAAACTGTTGCCGGTCCGGATGGAGACGCCGGAACACGTCCTCGAACCCCCACTCGACCACGTGCCGGTAGGCTAACCGGGCTTCGTAATGAAAACAGACGTGGGTAAAGTGTTTTTCAGGGTGATGCACGTCACGCGGTTCCGGAGCCACGTTCATATCCCCGCACCAGATCGTGGGCTCATCGGGAGACAAGTGACGGCTGAAATACCGGCGCAGCCGCTTGAACCAATCCAATTTGTATTGATACTTGGGATGGTCGATCCTGAAGCCTTGCGGGATATACGTGTTGATGATGGGAATGCCGTCCACCACGGCGTGAAGCAAACGCGGCCCGTCCCCGCCGGGTCCTTTGCACAACCCATACGAGACCCAGCCGGGTTCACGCCGGGTGAAGAGGGCCACCCCGTTGTAGCCCTTCATGCCGCAAAACCGCACGTGATACCCGGTAGCGGCAAGTTCTTGTGAGGGGAACTCCGAATCCTGCACCTTGGTTTCCTGGAGACACAGCACGTCCGGGGCATGGGTTTTCAACCACCGTTTCACCACGGACAACCGCTTCCTGATCGAATTCACGTTGAACGTCGCCACTTTCATGAGACCATTCCAGCGCATGAATGCGTGACCATCCTGGAGCGGCAGTGATGGTAGTCTTGATCGTCAAGATCGCCGCGCCCGTGCAGGGAGTCCCGTACTATGAAGCGAGGCCCGTGTGCAAGTGGTCAAATTGATATGCTTGATAGGGCAGATGTGATGCGGCGTCCCGAATCGCGCTATCCGTGCTCGCGTCGTGCCCGCACGTAGCTTTCCAGCACGCGGTTGATCCGCGTCTCGTAGCCCTTGCCCGGTGCTTTGAAATGGGCCAACACGGAGCGCTTGACGCGCAAGGTGATCTCCTCGGTGAGATCGGGTTCGACGAGTTCCGCCTCCTGCCAGTAGGAATCGTCCAACTCTGGAATATCGCTGAAGTCGATATTCTTGTCCTCGGTGTCCGCGATCTGAGCGGGGGTGAGGGGTTTATCGTATCCGTTCATGATAGGTCTGCTTTTCCTTACGGGACGCCGGACGAGCGGAGATCAAGCGGATACGACCTTCACGATTGGTATGGGCAACCACGATCAGCGCTGCGCGCGCCACCCGGCCGATGGTGATATAGCGATCCTCGCCGTAGTCCTTGCGATGATCGATCCCAGTCACGACGGGTCCCTCGAAGATGCGTTTGGCGGTTTCGAAGTCGACTCCATGTTTGCGGACGTTGGCTTGGTTTTTGGCCTCATCCCATTCGAACATCATCGCCCGGCTATTCCCATGAGTGGTAGTTATAACAGGGCCGCAAAGAAAAATCCATCTGCGGAGCGTGCCGCCTCCAATCAGTGTCGTGGCCGAATCTCACTCAACGACCCTCATGGTGCCGCAGGCGACGAAGTCGGCGGGGTGGCATTGAAGGGAGCATTGGAATAATTTATTGTGACTCATGAATTTTACCGCCAAAGACATTGCCCTGCTGTCCGACACCGAGTTCTTTGCAGCCAAGGCCACCCTCTCCCCCAAAATCAGGCGACTGCTGGAACAGATCCATGAATCCTTTCAACGTGAACTCACGGCCCATCGCCTGCTGGCTCCGGACGACTTCGACCCTGGCGCCTGCCAATTCGTCAAGGGAGAACACCTGGAAGATTTCCCGTATCAATATCTGGATTACCCCAGGTTTTTTACCAGAGACGTCAAATTTTCCTTTCGTTCCCTCGTCTGGTGGGGCCACTACATGGTCTTTGCCCTCATCGTGGAAGGCGGCCATCTCCGGCGGTACAAGGAAAACCTCATCAACCGCTTCCCTTCCGTGGCGGATCGTGACATCCGCCTCTGTCTGAGCCATTCCCCATGGGAGTGGAAACAGGGTCCGGGCTACACGCTGGAGATCACCAGGGGACGGTCCTCCGAAGTGGCGGCCGTGTTGGCGCACCGGCCTTTTTTCAAGCTGGCCCGATTCGTTCCATTCAGTGATCCCGCGATCCGGAGCGGTGAGTCGCATCACCTGGCCCATCAGACCCTGCTTGCCGTGCTGCCGGTCATTACCGAATAGCGGTTCTGCTTTATTGCACTATCGGACGCATGGCGGCGTTGTGTCCTCGCTCAACCCTCGCCCCCCGCGTCACGTGTCTTCTTCCAGACCCAACAGGTTGGTCAATCGCTCCACGCTGTACAGGACGTCCGGATCGAGCCTGAGCACGTCAATCCCGGCCTTGCGCAAGAGGGCCTCCACCAGTCGATCCTGTGAACTCGAAGCCATGACCTTGTCTTTCGGTTTCCTGACGAAAATGGCTTTGACGGGCAGGCGGGTCCCCGGATGGACCGCGACAAAGTCCACTGTGACGTTGCGAAGGATTGGGGCCAACGCCCGCTTGACAGAATCGTCCTCGACGCGCAGGTGCATAAGACTTCTCAAAGGAATTTTCGACAGCAACAAAAAGTGTTCACGAACGGCCAGGAGCAGGAGGTTGAACATTGAAACGTCCGGGCCGTCCATGAGCGGCCGGACCATGGCCGAAACCTGGTTGCCGAGACCGTCGATCCACACGCCGGGAGCAGGCACGAGTTTGCGGCTCCGTCGCCAAAGCCACAACGCGACAACCACGAGCGCCACCACAACAATCAGTCCCAGCCCCAGCACTTGGGAGAGCACAGGGTGAGTGTCAAAGGGGAGCCACGCAAGCAGTCGTTCCAGAAGGCTCTTGAATAAATCCATCGTTGCTCCGCGCGCTATGTTTTTAAAGCGAATGGGTCCCGTCCGGGCGTCACCGTACCCAGCACGACCGGCGACGTCGCGCCAGTGACCCAAGGCAAGTTGGCCGGCACGCCCCGGATGGTCTCATAGGCCAACACCGCAAAAGCCATGGCTTCCAACGCCTGGCATTTCACACCGGATCGTTCCATGGACATGACGTGACCCGGCTCAAATTCCCGTTTCAGGGCCGCCAGGAGTTCCCGATTGCGCACACCACCGCCCCCGGCAATCACCTCGTCAACCGCCCATGGCCCGGCTCGGCGAATCGTTCGCGCAATACCTGCACAAGCCGAGGCCAGTGTATCTTCCAACGACAGGTTGTGTCGCGCGGCGACCCGCCGGACGTGTTGGAGATAGCGTTCACCGAATTCTTCTCGCCCCGTGGATTTCGGAGGACGACGCGCAAAAAACGGATGGCGCAGGAGTGCATTGACGAGTACATCCCGCACGCGCCCGCGAGAGGCCAGGGTCCCGTTCCGGTCGATCGACTGCTGTCCGTGCGTGGCTTGCCCCATCAACCCGTCCAACAGCAGGTTACAGGGACCCACGTCAAACGCGACCACGTCCTCCAGGCCACCTCCCCCCAGCAAATACGTCACGTTCGCAATGCCGCCGAGATTGACGATCAGCCGTGACCTTCGCCGGGATTGAAATACATGATAATGCACGTACGGCGTCAGCGGTGCGCCCTCTCCGCCTGCCGCCAGATCCCTGGCGCGAAAATCAGCAACCGTCATGATACCCGTACGCTCGGCAATGACCGACGGATCGCCGATCTGCAACGAGGACCGGACCGATCCGATCCCCGATACCGGCGCCCGCTTGGGGCTGTGCCATACGGTTTGACCGTGCGAGCCGATGACGGCGACGTCTTTGGCCGACAGCTTTGCTTGCCGGATGGTCAGATTGGCGACGCGGGCAAACACCTCCCCCATGGCCGCGTGCAGCCGGCACACGGTTTCCACCGTGCCGGTACGAACCAGCGACAGGAGTTGCCCCCGAATCGCAGGCGGGTACGGGTAAGTCCGGTAGGCGAGCAGTGCAATCCGTAATGTAGAGCGACCGGGCCGGACGTCGACGACGGCGCAATCCACGCCATCCATCGAAGTTCCCGACATCAACCCAAGACATTTCATGAAGATTCTCCAACCTCCCGACCCTTGCCTTCCACGCAACGGGACGCATGATGGACGGGTTGAGATACGCCCATCAAATCATACTGCACTCGTGGGGTGAATGATACCGTCAATACAGAATCGTTTACGAGACCATAAACGGATGTTGATGAAGGTATAGAGCGACGCTATTGGGACGTCACCGGGTACGAGCAACGCCTTGGAGACGCCGCTTTGTCATCTCTGACGATTTTAGAAGACATCGCTGAAATCATTGGAACTATCTCCTTGATGAGGAAGACTATGCTACAATTAGCAAACATAAAATGCCACCAAGACTCACCATACCTCTCCTGAAAACTGAAGCTTCAGTCTTTGTTAGAGCAGCGTCGTCTCACGACGAACCTGTGCTTTTATGAACAAACAGAAGGAATTTGGCGACTTTCAGACTCCAAACGATTTAACGGTGCAAGCGGTCGCCTTGGTTGCCGAATTGTTTGGTTCGCCTAATCTTGTCGTGGAGCCGACAGCCGGTCTTGGCGCATTTCTTAGTGCTTCTTATGACAAATGGGGCAATGCTTGCATTTACGAAGGATACGAAATTAATCCAGACTATGTTCGTTCAACAAGCCGCCGTTTTTCGGATTTGGGGATCAGACTTTATCAACAAGACTTTTTTTCCGCTGACTGGTATCAAATTCTCAGGAAAGAGAATTCACCCCGCGTTTTGGTTTTAGGCAATCCTCCTTGGGTCACCAATTCAGAGCAGGCATCTTGGGCAGCACCAATTTGCCCAAGAAAGCGAACTTCCAACGGCTGCGAGGTTTTGATGCAAAAACCGGGAAATCGAATTTCGACATAGCCGAGTGGATGCTCATTCGCCTGATCGAGGCCCTGCCCGAATCAGGTGCGATCGCCATGCTGTGCAAAACCATGACTGCCAGGAAAGTATTACGCCATTTTTGGAAGACTGAGGGCGGGCTTGAATCATCCAAGCTGTTTCACATTGATGCAAAAGCGAATTTTGACGTTGCGGTTGACGCATGCCTGTTTTTTGCTTCTGGAAAGCACACGGAAGATCGCATGGCCACAATCTATTCCAAGCTTAACTTGACTTCCAGGGGCACGGAGTTTGGATGGGTCGACGGAAATCTCGTTTCGGATGTGGAGACATATACAAAGTTTCGAGAACTGGATGGTGGTTCCCCTTACACGTGGCGATCAGGCATTAAGCATGACGCATCCAGCGTCATGGAGTTTTCCCGATGCAATGGACGATTTGTAAACGGGTTGGATGAGGCAGTCGAACTTGAAGAGGAGTTTGTGTATCCGCTTTTAAAGTCTTCTGATTTAGGTAACCGTAGAGCCACTCCTCGCAAGGTCGTTTTAGTCACACAATGTCATACTGGCGATGATACCAGTTCGATCAGGGATGTGGCTCCTAAGACGTGGAAATATCTTGAGGATCACTCCGAGAGGCTGGATTCGCGGAAAAGTTCAATCTATCAGAACCGCCCACGATTCAGCATTTTTGGAATCGGGGAGTATTCTTTTGCCCCTTGGAAGGTGGCTATATCAGGGCTCTACAAATCCTTTACTTTTGTTGTTGTCCCCCCGGAAAACGGCCGCCCTGTCATGGTCGATGATACGTGCTATTCGATACCCTGCAAGTCTGAGAAAGAAGCTCGGTTACTCTGTGATCTGCTTAATTCGGAGCCCGCACAAAACTTCCTGGGATCCCTAGTCTTTGAGGATTCCAAGCGCCCAATCACGGTCGATGTCCTGCGCCGGCTGTCTATGGTCAACGTTGCGAAAATGGTGAGGCGAATGGATGAATTGATAGAATGCATGTTATCTGAGTCCGACTCGCTGGATGACGAGCAAGAGCAACTCAGCCTCGTTATAGAAGAAGAAACAACATATCAAACGACGGAGCCTCGGCGGTAATGACCATTCCCACGAGTTGCGCAATCGTTAGCCGTCATGGATGAGTCCGGTTTTCTGTTACTGCTGGCGCAATACTGCGTCGCCATCAGCGCCGTCTCCCTGTTCGGGGGGTGGCTGCCGTCTATCTTCCTGCTGACGCATACCCGCACCCAGATGGTGACGAGTTTTGTGGCGGGCGTGATTCTCTGCGTCTCCCTGTATTATCTGCTCCCGCACGGCATGACGGAGATTCCCGGCGAGCACGCCGTCGAGACGGCCGTGTGGTGGATGCTGGTGGGCACCGCCCTGATGGTGGTGCTGTTGCGCGCCTTCTCGTTTCACCAGCATGACTTCAGTCATGTGGATGACGGCTCGCACGATCAGCCCGATGCCCGCGATCAGCACCCACAGGGCCACGTCGAGGTGCATCCGATGAGTTGGGTCGGAATCACCCTGGGCCTGGGGCTCCACACGCTCACGGAAGGGGTGACGCTGGGTACCAGCCTCAGGGCCGGAGCCTCAGACGGTGCGATGGGCCTCAGTCTCAGCGTGTTCCTGGCGATTGTGCTCCATAAGCCCCTGGATGCCCTCTCCATTACCGGCACGATGCGGGCCGCGGGGTTCAGTCAACACCGGCGCGTGTTGGCCAATGTCCTGTTTTCCCTGGTCTGCCCGGTGGCGGCGTTTTTGACGTTCTGGGGCGTGGGCCTGCTCGGTCCGTGGGAGGAATACGTGGTCGGCGCCGCGCTGGCGTTCGCGGCCGGCGCATTATTGTGTATTGCCCTGAGCGATCTGCTCCCGGAAGTGCATTTCCACAACCATGACCGCATCAAGCTGACGCTGGCCTTCTTCGCGGGAATCGTTCTCGCCTATATGCTGCGCTACGTCGAACCCGCCGGAATCCATGGGTTCGGCAATTAGCGGCTGCGGGCGCCGGAGACTGGTGAGATATCCGGTCTAAGGCCACGGCGGCTTCCGGACACCGTCATCGGACCCCGCATCGGAGACAGCCTGTTTTATCAGGTTGTCTCACGGCGCGTGCAGGACCGTGCCCGTCGATCCAGGACCATGCCGGTCTGTTCCTTGGCACTAAAGCCGAGATTTTCATAGAATGCGTGTTTGTCACGCGTACAGAGCCAGAACAGGTCGACGCGCTGGAGGGCCGGATGGTTCAAGATTCGATGCATGATTTCCGTGCCCACGTCCTGGCCCTGGTACGCCGCATCCACGATGACGTCCCAGATGGAGGCGCGATACACGTAATCGGTCAGGACCCGGCCGCACCCGACGAGGCGGCCATCGTCCCATGCGGTGATGAACAAATCGGTCTGCCGGAGCATCTCGGTCGTCTCGCCCACGGTCCGCCCGTGGGCCCAGGGCGCTTGCTCAAACAGGGGCAATAACGCGGCAGGGGGAAAATCTTTATGGTCGGCATAGATGATCATGTAGCGAGGGGCGGCCTGTTTGTATTACACTAAATCCGTCGCAATTACCAGCAGGAGACCGAACAACCAGGAAATTTGTGTGTGTTCCAACAACACGGGGAAGTCACCATGCCCATGCTCGTCAGAAAATGTCCGAAATGTGAAAAACTGTTCTGGATCAAAGAACAGGACATCGACCGTTCAGACCAGGATATCCTGCGGATCACCTGCACGCACTGCCAGCAGGTCTTGCGCATTCCGCTCGTGACCGAAGGCGCCAATGCCGGCGCGCCGAAGATGGGCCATTAAACCCGGTCTCTCGCATTCCCAAGGTTTTGATTCCGATGCGCATGCACACTTACGGAGGACTCGACGTCTATATCGCAGGAGGACCGGACCGCGAAGGCGGAGGGAATGGGCCCTTGGTCATTCTGTTGCACGGGTTCGGCGCGCCGGGGGACGACCTGGTCGCCCTGTGGCGAATGTTACGGGTCCCGGACGACGTGCGGTTCATGTTCCCCGTCGCGCCGCTCCCGCTGGATCAAGGCCCGTTCGATGGACGGGCGTGGTGGATGCTCGACCTGGAACAAATCGCTCGCGGGGTCGAGCGTGACATCGACACGGTGCCTGACGGGCTGGCGGCGGCCCGCGAGCGAGTGCTGGCCATGTTGGACGACCTCGACCGCAATGAAGGCCTGCCCCGGGATCGCGTGTTCCTTGGCGGATTTTCTCAAGGTGCGATGCTGGCCTGCGATACGGCGCTGCGAAGTCCCCACGCCTTTGCCGGACTCATCATCCTGTCGGGAAGCATCATTGCCAGACCCGAGTGGGAAGCACGATGGCCCGCTCGAAAAGGGCTTCCGGTGTTTCAGAGTCATGGAACGGATGACCCCATACTCCCGCACGACGTGGCGATACAACTCAAGGACTCCCTTCTCGCGCACGGACTCCCCGTGACTTGGCATGAATTTCGGGGAGGTCATGAAATTCCCTTCCCGGTGCTGGAGCAACTCGGTCTGTTCCTGATAAACACTTGCGGGCCACCGTGACGAAACCCGTGCTGTAAGGCATTGCAACGGCCTCTCCGCAGTTGTAGCCGCCGCATCTCATGCGGCTGAAAGAGGTTGGCAAAAACAGCGCCATGAGATGGCGCGGCTACAAAGACAAAAACGCCGCCTGCCTGTCGTTGTAGCCGCCGCATCTTATGCGGCCAGGAAGGCGGCGGGATAAGGCATGTCCCTGCCCCCGAGCAGGGATGACGCGCCGACTAAAGGAGGAAGAGAGCGGTGTTATTGCGGAACGGCGTGGGCTTGAGTATGATGTTTCCCGGCTGAAACGTGCCTCGACAGGGGGCATAGTGCATCATGATTACACCGCAAACCATCACGGAATACGTCCGGCAAGTCCTGGCCGATGCCCAGGTCAGCGTCACGGATCGCACGGGAACCATGGATCACTTGAACGTCCGGGTAGTATCGGATGGGTTCAAGGGTAAAAATCTATTGGATCGTCACCGCCTCATATATCAAGCCCTGGACGAACCGCTGAAGGACGGACGCATCCATGCGCTTGAACTGACGGCAGAAACAACGGATGGCTCATAGGAGGAAAAAGAGCATGGCACATCCTATCGAGGAAGAGATTCAACAGGAATTGAAGCAACACAAAATCCTCATTTACGGAAAAGGGACCAAGACCGCGCCCCAATGCGGCTTTACCGTCGAAACCATGGAGTTTTTCAACCAATTCGGATATCCCTACGAAATTATCAACGTGTTGGAAAATCCGGAAAAGCGGGAAGTGCTCACGCAGATGACCAACTGGCCGACCCTGCCCAAAGTTTTCATCAACGGCCAATTCTACGGCGACACCGACGTCCTGGGGCCCATGCAGTCGAAAGGGGAACTGAAGCCGCTCCTGGACACGGCCTTTCAGGCGGAAGGCTAAGACAAACAGGCCTGTCCCTCTCTCAGAGCAGGAATCTCGCGTCCACAACGAGGAAAGCAAAGACCCTGGATTCGTCCCCGACATCCTTAATCGGGGATCCAGTTCTTTTTGCCGGGGATGACAGCAGAAGAGGTCATCCTTGCGCACGCGAGGATCCAGGGTCGTTGCTTTTTTTGCAGTTGGTCATGGCCCGTTCAATGCCTGTTACATGTGCCGTAACGATCTCTTGACAAATACATGACCCCATGAATAATGAAAGTCGAGGGACGTCGTTCGGATGGGTCAGTGAGGAGCATGAAGGAGACAAGCCATGAAGAAACCGGAAATCGTCACACTGAACGTTCTGGGCGTTCGCGAGGATAAGAAGTGGTGCGCGATTGCATTAGAGATGAGTTTGTTGGGGTATGGGAAAACGTTTGAAAAAGCTCTTGAGGATTTGCGGGAAACGATCATTGCGCAAGTCACGTATGCCATAGACCATCATCAGACGATCGATCATATATTCATTCCTGCCGAACCGCACTATTTTGAACTCCATGCGCGATTAAAATCCGAGGCGTTAAAAAACCGTTTCTTGAACCGTCTCCAGTCTCAACACACAGTTTATCGGGTGGGAAGCATGCGAGTTCCTCGGATCAAAGCTTCATCGCGCCCTGAACCACAACCGGTTTCGTAGAAATTGGGAAAGGCGGTAACCTATAAAGAAGTTGTCGATACATTAAGAAAGCATGATCCTCTTTTTACCATTGACAAGATTCGAGGCAAAGGCAGTCATCGGATGGTGACACACACAAAGACCAGACAACACTACCCGCTTCCCTATCATGGGGCAAAAACGATCATTCATCAAAGAATCCAACAAAACCTTATCCGGATTTTCGACCTGCCATCTGATATTTTTTCATAACACATCTGCCGTAGCGGCATCCCCCACACCCTTGCCTTTCCGTCATTCCCGCAGGTTTTAGCGGGAATCCAGGGTTGTTGTTTTCATGAGGAACAAGAAAAGGAGGGCGGGCACATAGGCCCGCCCCTACGCGAATAAACCATGATCCTGTAGGGGACGACCGGAGCCTGCCCTGCCTGTCCTGAGCGAAGTCGAAGGAAGCGAAGCCGAAGGGTGTCGTCCCGTGTCTTCACGAACGAAATGCAACGACCCTGGATTCGTCCCCGACATCCTTAATCGGGGATCCAGTTCTTTTTGCCGGGGATGACAGCAGGGAAAAGTTGGGAGCAATCAAGTAATGGTCCCTTTTGATTGGCAAAACAACGAGAGGAAGGGACTATCATCAGATGAAACTGCCAGCGGATTCACTCATTGCCGGAGACAAACTGACGCGGTACCTGCTTGTTTCGCAGGCGCATGGAGACAAATCAGTGTTTCTGGCGCAAGTCGGTTATACCTTGGGGAACGCTGACGACCTGCTCCGGGATTTACGCCTGCAAATTCTTTCGCTGGATGCGCAACCGTTGGAAACCAACCAATTTGGCGAATACTATGAGATACGCGGTCCACTCACTGGGCCAAACGGTGGGACCTTGGCTGTTCGCACGATTTGGATGACTGAACACTTGTCGGGCATCACGAAGTTCGTTACACTCATACCAGACAAGGGGAAGACATGATGAAGCTTGAACCGTATACAGAGGCAGCCCTAACCATTGATTTGCCTGAGTATCGGCTATGTCGTGGCGACGTCGTCAAGCTTGTGGATCATCATGTTGCCCTGGATGGCACAGAAGGATACTCCATCGAAGTCTTCAACGCGGTAGGTGAAACCATTACCGTCACCGCTGTCCCCATCTCGGCGCTCGAAGCCCTCAGCCAGGACGAAGTTCTCTCCGCTCGACCATTGGCGCAGTAACGGATCACGAACACGAGCGTAGAAGCATCCAAACAGCAGCCCTTTCCGTCATTCCCGCAGGTTTTAGCGGGAATCCAGGGTTGTTGTTTTCACGAGGAACAAGAAAAGGAGGGCGGGCACATAGGCCCGCCCCTACGCGAATAAAGCATGATCCTGTAGGGGACGACCGGAGCCTGCCCTGCCTGTCCTGAGCGAAGTCGAAGGAAGCGAAGCCGAAGGGTGTCGTCCCGTGTCTTCACGAACGAAATGCAACGACCCTGGATTCTCGATTAAAAATAGCCTGTCCCTGACGTTCTTAATCAGGGATCGAGGATGATAAAAGGAGAAAAAATACAGAATCCCCGATCAAGCCGGGGATTGTAGGGGCAGGCCCCTGTGCCTGCCCTCTCCCACAGGACAACCACAGGGGGTTGTCCCTACAGCAAAGGAGGGAAAGGAAAAGACAGACATGGTCAACGCCTGTCCTTGACGTTAGTAATCGAGGATCGGGGATGACATAAAGGGAAAAATGTCGAGGATGACAGCAGAGAATCGCTAAAACTGCCGGACCCAGCGGAGTTCTACGAGGTTGCGTTTGAAGTCGAAGAGTTGCGCGTTGGATTCGCGCACCTGGTTGGAATATGCGATCTGGGGGCTGAACCCGTACACCGTGAACGCCCGGTTTAGGATCGTAGCCCCCAATATCCGGGTCTGGTCCCGTCGGGCCGAATTGTCCTGAACGAACGGGAACCACCCGGCCTCGAAGTCCGTCCACCGGAACTCGGCACTCAGGCCCACGGTAAACCCCCACGGCAACGCCACGTTCGTCCCCACGCGCCCCCAGTAGCCCTGGCTGCTCCAGCGGTCGGCCAGGGCGTTCTGCTGCTGAAAACCCAGCAGGCCGTTGACCTGCACGGTCGGGAAAAGTACGTAGTTCGCGCCCAGGGAGAACACCATGAGCGGCCCCTCCAGGAACTTCTGCTGCTGGAATTTGCGGTCGACCCATTGGGCCCGGCCGCTCAGCCGCAGGCCCGCGTAGACCCGGTGCTCCACTTCGAGACGCGCGCCGAAATCGTAATTAAAGGGAGAGCCGCCCCACCACCGCTGGCTGGCTGTGGCCAGCAGGCTCAGTTCCGTATCCCGGCTGAACAGCCAGCGCGGCCCGGCGAACCCCGACAGGAACGTCTGGTCGAACTGGCCCCCCTTGTATTCCCGGTGGTTGACGTTGAATCCGGAGCGCAGGCGCCAGAACCTGGCCAGGGGATACTGGTATTCCGCGCCACCCCAGCCCACGATGCCGATATCCGAACTGACCCGGCCCGCCTGCCCCCGCTGGAACGGCAGACCATTGATATAGATGATCGCCGCGTCGGACGCGGCGTTGATGTTGGTGTCCGGGGCCAGGGAGAACCCGAAATACCCGTTCCAGCGGCGCCGGCCCCGGATGATGGTCAGAAAGCGGTTGACGTTGGAGACCAGGGCCGCAGGGGGCTGCCCCACCAGGGCCCGCTCGAAATGCTCCCGGGCCAGGGTGTCGTCCTGCTTGAGATAAAAGGCCAGGGCCAGTTCGAGGCGCACGCGCACCAGGTCCGGCCGCCTGATCAGGATGGTCCGGAAGGACGCAATGGCCAGGTTCAGAAGCCTGAGACGTTCGTCGTCCTTGATATCAGGTTCCTGGGACCCCCGACTCGCGGCCAGACCCAGGAGAAACCGCACGTCCGTCAGGTCCGGCCGATCCTCCAGGGCCAGAGGTTTCAGGATCTCCAGGGCCTCGGCAAACCGGTTACGCTGGATCAGCGCCCGCGCGGTGGTCACACGCCGGTCCAAGGACAGGTGCGCTCCACCCGAAGCCCGCCCGGGTTCCAGACGGGCCGGCCCGCCGGACGTGCCGCTCGACTGCTCAACGCTCCCTCTCCCCCTGGGAGAGGGCTGGGGTGAGGGTGCTGGGGTGAGGGGGGAAGCCGGGGTGAGG
>WTGX01000010.1 GCA_011523385.1 Nitrospira sp.
CGGGCTGGCTGACGGCCAACGGAACTTGCCCCATCGTCAACATCACGCCGACGACAACGACGGCCGTGAGTGCGGCAATGATAAAAGACTTATTTTGATGATGACCCACTCGCATAATGCTCCTCCTTGTAAGTGGTTTGACAAAGACTATTATGGCTCGGAGGATGACGTTATGCAACAGGAAATCGACAAATAAGCGAATATTTTAGTCTTATACCCTCGGGAGGCCATCATCCCATGGGATTTTCCTGGAATTGATCGAGGTGTTCGCAGAGCATTTCCGCGACCTTATCCAGATCGAAGGGCCAGGCATAAGTCAGGGTCACACCGGGATATTTCTGACGAAGTTCGGCCATTTCCTCGGGAATTTCGTACTCCGAGTGTGATCCGCCGGGGGTGAACATGGTGGAGATCACGGTAATCTCCTTGGCGCCGTCGGCGATCTGTTGTTCGATGGCCTCGCCGAGCGTGGGGGTGCAAAACTCGTTATAGGCCGTAGAAAACCGTGTGCCGTGCAAGAGGGGTTTGAGGCGGGTGGCCAATAATTCCAGCCCGGCCTGATAGGGATCGGTTTCCGGGGTTCGGGGCCATTGCCGTATTTTCTGGTCGAGTTCATGTTCCTCGTGGGACACCGGAACGCCCGCGGCACGTCGTTGGGCTTCCAATCGCTTGAGTTTCGTGACCAGATCACCCGGATAATCCTTGGGAATGCCGCCATGCCCGACGAGCACCACACCTTTTGTTGAATCACTCATTGATGTTTCTCCTTCATTGACGGACAGGCACGGGGGCCTGTCCCTACAATCCTGACGGACAGACACACAGGTCTGTCCCTACATCATTGTCGTACGTGAACGGGGTGTCAATTCCTTCACGTGTTCCATCTCTCCAATATACCGGATTCCTTATTGTCATTGTAGGGGACGGCCCCTGTGCCGTCCCGAATGATTTAAATATGGTTTCGCAACGTGAGTTCCTTGGGATGAGGCGCAAGATACACCTGATCCCTCACGTATGGAACGTCCAGTATCCGAACGTAGTGTCCGATCAAGGTAACGGGGACGCTCAGAGGCACGAACCCATTGTGATAGTCGCTCAACACCCCGTGGAGTTCCAACCGCGCCTTGGCGCTTAAGGCATTCTTGAAATGACCGGCCAGGTGTTGCAGCACGTTCACGTGTTTGCGAATGGTCGTCTTGACGGCCAGGGCCTCCATAAACAGGTGTCCGTAGGTCCGCGCCAACTTCCGGACGGGATAGTGTTTGGCATTGGCGACCAATCGGCCAAGCGCCCGATAGTGGCGTTGGCTGTGGGCCAACAGGAGGTATTTGTGGACCGTATGGAACGCCACCAGCCGTCCCTTGGTAAGGCGGGCGTTGAGCACTTGCCACCTGTGATAGCCGAACACGCGTTCGATGAAGTTTTCCCGCAGGCCCTGGTCCCGGAGCCGTCCTTCTTCCTCGATGGGAGTCAAGGGAAACGCGCGTTGGAACGCCCCGGCAAACAATCCTTTCCCGGTCCCCAGGAGCCGGCCGTCGCGGGCATACACGCGGACACGACGGGTCCCGCAACTGGGGGAATCTTTCTTGAACACGTAGCCGGACAGGTTCAATGCTTGGAATTCGCGCACCCGCGTTTTGGCGTAACGGCGCATCCGGCCGGTGTAATCGTGATGAGAACGCACCGTGAGTAAACGCGGTTCAGTGACGTCATCGACCAACCGCATGGCTTCTCGCGGGGTGCCGAATCCAGCCTCCACTTCAGGACACACCGAAACCCACTCCACGTGTTGACCGAGCACGTCCACCAGAAAATGGTCGAGTTTATGTCCGCCGTCGTACCGCACCGGTTCACCCAAGAGGCAGCGGCTGATACCCAAGCGTAATGGGAGATCCGACGCGGGCGACTCTGCGGGGAACGGATGAGTGACGTGGGATGGCATAAAAGGCCTTGAGGTTGACGGACAACCACAGGGGGTTGTCCCTGCTCAGATACGTTCTTCTTCCTCGGTCAACTGTGCCTCGCTGGCGCGAACGATCGCCACTTCCTTCACGTCGGAGAAGGTTTTGACCAGCAGCGTGACGGACGTCCCGATCTCGCCCCGTATCATGGACACGACTTCCCGATACGTCTTGCCTTTGACGGACTGACCGTCCACGGCCAGGATTTCCTGCCCGTGCGTGAGTCCCGCTTTCACTGCCGGTCCCAGGGGATGCGTGGCCCGGATAAACAAGCCCGCGGGATCGCCTATGCGTTCGGCAGTGAGATGTAGCGCGACGCCGATGATGCCAGGCGGAGGCAGCATGGGGTCCGATAGGTCACCGTGGGGATTGCCTTGTGGCGGAAGCCCTTGCTGCGCATGACCCTGGATTGGGGTCATCAACAGAATGGCAAACAGGATGGCAAGCAGAAGGCGAACATGGAAGGTCTCTTGAAGCGATACCGTCGTGGCTGATGGTTGCATCTCTATCCTCCTTCTGTGTTTTAAATCAATCCGGTCAATGACAATCCCGGTAGGGGACGACCTGCGTGTCGCCCCGCCTTTTCCCCTCACCCCAACCCTCTTCCGCACGGGGGAGAGGGTGAAAGCTCAGCGGCCTCGCCGCAGTTGTAGCGGCGGCATCTCATGCCGCCTGGAGATGCCGCTGGGAAGAAGAAGCGCCATAAGATGGCGCGGCTACAAATCATCATCGATCACCTACCCTTTCCCAGGATCGCGGACAAGGCCGATTCCAGGTCCGGATATTTGAAGACAAATCCCAGTTGTTGCGCCGCGAGGGGATTCACCGATTGCCCATGAGTCATGAGCGTCGACAGTTCACCCAATCCAAGTTGAAGAGCCCACGCCGGAACGGGAAGCCAGGACGGTCTTCTCATGACCCGGCCCAGTTGCCGGCAGAATTCCGTCATTGTGACCGGATGAGGGGAAGCCGCGTTGATGGCACCTTTAAAAGCAGGTTGCTCGCAAATGGTTGCGACGAGACGTCCCAGGTCCTCGACGTGGATCCAACTCACGGGTTGGGTGCCCGGGCCAATGGGACCTCCCAGAAAGAGTTTGAAGGGGAAAACCATTTTTTGCAGGGCGCCGCCGTCCTTCCCCAACACCATACTGATTCTCAGGCACGCGGTCCGAATGTCATAGTCCATCGCCCGGAAGGCTTCCCGTTCCCACTCCACGCACAGGCCGGCCAAAAATCCGTTGCCTGGACTCCGGCTTTCATCGACCTCATCGGCGGTCTCGAATCCATAGAACCCGGTCCCCGACGCGTTGATGAGGATTTTCGGACGAACCGGCTCAGAGAGACCGGACAACGCTGTCACGACCGTGCGCGTGGTCTCGACCCGGCTGGCACGAAGCACCTGCTTGCGCGACGGCGTCCACCGGCGGTCGGCGACCGGGGCGCCCGCAAGGTTGAGAACCGCGTCCTGCCCTTCAAACGTGCGTTCCAAGCTCCGCCGGTCCGACGCATCCCATGCTCGAACCCGAACGTCGCCCCCGACAACGGCAGAGGCCGCGCGCGGGTTACGTGTCAGAATGGTCACCATGTGGCCGCCGGCGGTCAGGACCGGGGCAATGTTCCTTCCGATAAAGCCCGTTCCGCCGACGATGGCTACGTTCATCGTTGATCTTGTGCCGGCCGGGGTGCGGCGGACACGTCCCTCGCACAACGGAAGCCGGTGCCATGCGTTTTCAGGGCAAACCCGCCTTTCCCGCGGGCCGCCGTGCGAATGTCGGGTCCGAAACTGTGCCAGGAACCCCCGCGGATCACTTTGAGCAATCCGGTTTCAGGACCCTTGGGGTTTCGATCCGGTGCCACCTGGTAATAGTCCTTTGCGTACCAGTCCTGGACCCACTCCCGGGCGTTGCCGGACATGTCATGTACGCCGTAGGGAGAGACTCCATCCGGAAGCGAGCCGACTGGCAACAACGTTCCCATGGCCACCCAATCACGATTGAAATTGACGTGGTGCGCTGAGGGGGGTCTTGTTCCCCACGGATAGGCCCTTCCATCGGCGCCCCGTGCGGCTTTTTCCCATTCGGCTTCCGTCGGTAGCCGTTTGCCCACCCACTGGCAATAATCCGCGGCATCATGCCACGTAACCTGCACCACGGGTAAGTTCCCGATGCCCTTCACGTCGAATAGGGAGCCCGTGCCGTACACGTTGAACGGTTCCTTGTGGCCCGTGGCTGCAATGAATCTGAGGTACTGGGCATTGGTGACTTCGTATTTGTCGATCATAAAGGCGCTGAGATAGATCGTCCGGCGAGGCCGCTCGTCGGCCCGACCGGTATCCGAACCGCTTCCACGGATGAAACTTCCCTCCGTAACGGTGACCATGGCAACGGGATCTCTTTCACTCACGGGATGGTCTGCAAGAGCGGATCCTTGACCCAAAAGTATGCAGATTGTGACTGGCACGATCAATTGTGCGTTCATGGTTTTGGTCTTCGACTTTTTTCTTTGATTTCCGTTGAAATTTCCTTAATTCGTGCAGTGAGGAGGGATACAAGGTGTTCGTCGTGATCCCGTGCGGCCGTACGAGCATTCACTAACAAAAGCCGGGATTCATGTAAGGCTTGTTCAATCTGCGTCTGGACGGCAGGAGAGACCAGGGTGCCTCCCAGCGCGGCTTGGTGAAAGGCCTCCCACGCCTCATCCACGTTCTTATCGGCCTGGTAGAGAGATTCCTCCATGGGGCTCCGCGGGTGAAAAGGGGGTCCTGCGTGACCGGCCCGGCCCAACCCGGGTTCCCAGGCGATGTTCCACGCCATGATCGTCAAGGTCAAGCCATAGAGGATTTTCATGATCTACCTCTCTTGGATTTTCCGGTATCACTCAGCGAAAGCACACGTCAGGCTGGTGGGGACTCTCCCCACCAGCCTGTCCACGTTACATCTTGATTTGTTTCATGATGATGTCACGCGTTTGCTTGTATTCTACGTTGTTGGGATCGCTTTTGATCGCCTGGTCGATCGATTTCAACGCATCCCTCCATTGCTCCTTGCCCATGCTGATGAGGGCGTGCATGAAATCATATTTCACCACGTCACGCCCCTTGCTGTCCGCGGACATGGCGCATCGGAATCCGAGTCCCACCCCGTAGGAGTTGTTCTCCGGCTGATTCCAGAAACGGTGGCTGGTGTGCAGGGACGATTGGGGAGCCAGCCAGGAGCCGCCTTTCAGCACCTTGACGGGACCCTGGTTGGCAAAGTTGTAGCCGTCGGCAGGTCCTTGAGGATTGTAGGCCGCGCTGACCCGGAAATAGTCCGGATCATACCAATCACTGACCCATTCAAAGACGTTTCCGGCCATGTTGTACACACCAAATCCACTCACCCCGTCAGGGTAGGAGTCCACGGGCATGGTCTTGCCCACGTTTTGCCCATAGTTGGCCTTGGTGGGGTCGACGGTATGTCCCCATGGGAAATGGCTCCCGCCAGGCCCTTTGGCCGCATGTTCCCATTCGGCTTCCGTGGGCAGCCGTTTGCCGGCCCATTCACAGTAGGCATTGGCATCGTACCAGTTCACCCCGACCACGGGTTGGCCGGGCTTGTTCAGGCGTGGGTCGTCCCAGTAGGCCGGAGCCGGATGGCCGGTCGCCTTCATGAAATCCCGATATTTGGCGTTCGACACCTCATAGGTGTCAATGGAATACCCATCCAGTACGACTTGGTGGGGCAGTTCATCGCTGTGGTCCTTGCTGCCCATGGTGAATTCGCCTTTGGGGATCAGGACCATGTCCGTGGTGTCTGTGGCCAGTGCCGGAGCCAACTGGCTGAAGACCAATGTCAAGGCCATGAAAACGAACGTCTTCAGTGTAAGACGCAGGGTGTTCATGCGGCAGCTTGTTATTTCAAAGGCGTGTTTGTCGATCACGGTTGGCATAACACGAAGGTTGTTCATACACGTAGCTCCCTTTTTGAAGTTGTTGTATGTCTACGTCTCCTTAATGACAGACAGGCACGGGGTTTGTTGTTCCTACAGTATCGTCATCGTAGAGGACGGCCTGCGTGCCGTCGTTGCAGCACGTTCACGTGTTTGCGAATGGTCGTCTTGACGGTCAGGGCCGCGGCGAAGTTAGGTAATTGACTCATCGATACAATTTCAATATACCACACGATGTTGTGCTCGTCCAACACCATAACCGCACACTGCAGGATCTGATGCATGGGATGCAGCAGGCCCGTCTTCTTGCCGAAATCGAAGTCAGGGGAATCCGGCGTGAGGAGGGTTGTCCTCGACGCTCGGACCTGATCTTCGACCAAGCCGAGGACAGGCTTTGACCGCCAAGCTACTCCGGGATTCGCTGAACGATAGAAGAAGAGACGGTAGGGGGGGAGGAAGCTCCCTGGAAGCCCGGTTCCAGGGAGCTTCCCCTACAGGAGGAGTCAACGCTCCTCACAGGAAAAGAGATCGATCCATGAAGATCAAAGCCAAGGCCCAGACCACGAAAACAACCGTTATTAGCGTAAGACGAAGGTTGTAGATATGATTTCTCCGTATTTCAAAGGTGTGTTTGTCAATCTCGGGTGGCGTAAAACGAAGGGTGTAGATGCGGTCTCTCTTTATTTCAAAAGCGCGTTTATCGATTCCGGGTGGCGTAACACGAAGGCTTTTCATGCGGCAGATCCTTTTTTGAAGTTGTTGTTTTTCACGTTTCTTCAAAATCGACGATCATCAGTTTATGGGATTCCTGGTTATAGCCTGTACGGCAGTCCAACGTCTGCAACTCGCCGTGTTGAGAGTTGAAAGGTTGGCGCAGGCGCGGTGTTTGAGAATGAGCGAATCCACGATATTGCCGCATTGCGCGCACCGCCACGCCCATTGATGCATGAGTCCCGTATCGTCAAACGGATCGAAGAGCTCTTCCTTGATCAACAGTCCGGAACACCGAGCACATGCCGGAACGTTTTGAGATGAGCCCAACCCCGGTTTCGAGTCGATGTTTTTTGAGATAGCCATATATGGACCCCTTGTAGTTCAACAGTAGACGCGCGGGCTGCTGTCGGTTCCACATCCATTCATATACAAATCCATATCAAATTTCGTGCCAGACTTTTCAATGAGAGTTTTCCATAGAATTTCATATGATATTTCATAGTGTTAGGAAAACTTTGATATTTGCCCCTGTCTTTTTATGAGACAATAAAGTGCCTTATTTTTTAGTGATAAGACACTTTTTTTAGTGATAAGACACTTCGAGCAACAAGAATGCCGCTGGGAGACGTGGCTTGGTGAGGGGGAGCCTGGTCCAAAACCCCGGAGGCGGCTCTTGGCAGGACCGCTTTGTGTCTTTGGGCGAACGAGGAAAGGGGGGTGCTGACTTACGTGGCGTGTGTCGAGGGCGGATTTGCCGTCCGGATCCAAAAAAATTCCAGGGCTTTGACCACGT
Source organism: Nitrospira sp. (assembly GCA_011523385.1). Classification (GTDB taxonomy): domain Bacteria; phylum Nitrospirota; class Nitrospiria; order Nitrospirales; family UBA8639; genus Bin75. The sequence goes on from WTGX01000010.1 coordinate 7,396, forward strand.
CGGCAAAGGCGTCGAAATTTGCAGGTTTAGTCAAATAACAATTCGCGTGAAGATCATACGCATTGATAATATCTTGTGGATTTTGCGAAGAGGTGAGGACAATCACTGGAATCCCCTTTAGCATCTCGTCACGTTTTACGAACTGCAACACTTCAACCCCACTTTTTTTCGGCAGATTCAGGTCAAGGACAATAAGCTGCGGAATGCCATCCCATTTTCTTGTTTCCAAAAAATGTATGGCTTCGACCCCATCATGTGCAACATACATGGTAGGGTCCAAGGAGGACGTTTTGACTGCCTCCTTTATCAGGCGAACGTCTCCGGGATTATCTTCCACGAGCAAAATAGTGGGTGATTTCTTCATTGATGGCCGTTCGTAGGGGACGGCCCCTGTGCCGTCCCGCATGAACCACGTAGCTTCTCCGACGGACAACCACAGGGAGTTGTCCCTACCTCATTAGACAACCGACATTCAAATGTTGTGCCAAGGCTTCATTCGTGGAAAAACGATAAATATCTTTTAAATTTAACGTGTTATGATTCTATTTTTATCGAAGGAATTCCGTTGATTGTCTCATAGCGTCTTATAGGTGTCTCATGCATGAGACCAAAAGGAGATTCGGTCTATGAGAGATCCTGTTTGGAAACGTTCAAATCATTCAACCAGCGATAGAGCGTGGCACGACTGATGCCGAGCAGTTGCGCCGCCTTCATTCGATTGCCGTTGGCCTCTTTGAGGACATTGACGAGACGTGCCCGGTCCTTGGTGGCCGTGGTCGCTCCTGAAACGGGAAGAACGATTTTGAGGATCTCCGGTGGAAAATGCCGTGGGTGGATGGTGTCGCCTTCGCATTGGAGGACGGCATATTCGATCACGCTTTTCATCTCGCGAACGTTGCCCGGCCAGTGATACCGGGTTAGGCGTTGCAGGGCATCGGCGCTGATCTCTTGCACGAACGGTTTTCTCATCGCCTGGCGGCATTGACTGACAAACGCCCAAATCAACAAGGGAATATCTTCTTTTCGTTCCCGGAGCGGAGGGAGATGAATGCGTCCCACCCGAATGCGGTATAGCAGGTCGGCCCGGAAGGTATTGCGGGTCATCTGTTCCTGTAAGTCGTGATGCGTGGCACAGATAATGCGAACGTCCACCTTTCTGGGTTGAGATTCGCCCAGCCGGGTAATTTCTTTTTCCTGGAGCACCCTGAGTAAATTTGCCTGGACGGGAGCCGGCATGTCGCCGATTTCATCCAGGAAAATTGTCCCCCCTTGCGTGGCTTCAAAGAATCCCCGGTGGTCGCTGTCGGCTCCGGTAAAGGCGCCTTTCTTGTGACCGAATAATTGACTGCCCAGCAGGGATTCGGTCAATCCGCCGCAATTCACCGCGAGAAAGGGTTTGTTTTTTCTTGGGCTTGAATCATGCAGGGCCCGGGCGACGAGTTCCTTGCCCGTGCCGGTTTCCCCTTCGATGATGACTGTAGATTCGACTTGGGCAAGATTGCGAATCTGCCGGTACACGTCCTGCATGGACCGGCACTTCCCGATCAAATCGGGAAAGTCGGATTTCAGTTGTTTGCGGAGCATATGAATTTCCGTGACGTCATAGAGAAAAAACATTTTGGCCTGCGTGTCACGGGGGTCATCGTGGATATCGATTTCCAGCCAACGTGGGGAATGATCCGGGGTCGTGAAATGGACGACGCATTTTTTCCGTTCGCCCTGCTGCATGAGATGTTCCAGGGTACGGACGTCCTGGTCGGCAAACCCCACGACATCCTGCCAGGTTTTGCCTTCAGGGAGCTTTCCCTTTTTCCCCAATAACCGAAGGGCGGAAACGCTCATGTGGAGAATCCGGCCTTCGGGACTGAGCAAAATCGTCCCGATGTGCAGTTGATTCAGAATGAAATGGAGATCTTCCGCGCTTTTTTGGAGACGGGTATTCGCGGCTTCCAATTCGGCCTGGATGCGTTTTCTTTCGATCGCATAGTCGATGGCCCGGATAAGGATGTGCCCGTCCACCTTGCCTTTGACCAGATAGTCCTGCGCTCCTTCTCGAACTGCCTGGATCGCAATTTTCCGGTCGTTCAGGCCAGTCAGCAGGATTTGCGGGAGTAAAGGATAGTCCGTGGCGAGTTTCCGAAACGTGTCCAAACCGTGGCTGTCGGGCAAGGAAAGATCCACCACGGCGACATCCACGTTGTGTTCTTTCAAGCGATCATAGGCTTGCCGAAAGGATTCGGCCGTGATGACGTCGAAGGACCGGCCTTGAAGGTCACAAAAGAATTCCTGAATCAGGCGGGCATCACCGGGGTGATCTTCCACTATGAGAATGGTCGTCGTGTTCATGGGCCCTCCGGCCCTTCACCGGGAGATCATTGAAGCTCCCGGGGGGAATCAGCCGTTTATTATGGCACAGGCTCCACGGGCTCTCGATGGGTCGTCAGGGTGAAATAAAAGATCGATCCTTTGCCGAGGGTGGATTCGACCCGGATGGTTCCGCCGTATTTTTCCACGATTCTCTTGCAGATGGCCAGGCCGACACCCGTGCCCGGGTAGTCGCTTTGACCGTGCAATCGTTGAAAGATCGAAAAGATGCGATCGAGTTGATCGTCAGGGATTCCGACCCCATTGTCGCGGACTGAAAATTCCCATCCCTCCGGGAGTGCTTTCGCCCCCACGTGAATCTTGGCAGGAGCGTCTCCCTGAAACTTCAGCGCGTTGCCGATCAGGTTTTGGAGGACTTGCGTCAGGTGCGTCGGGTTGGCATGGACAATGGGAAGCGGATCATGGGTCACTTCCGCGTGATGTTCACGGATGGACGCGGAGAGATTATGCAAAACCTGTTGAAATACGACTTCACTGTCGGTTTGTTCAAAGGACTTGTTCTCCGAGCCGACCCGGGAATATTCCAGCAGGTCACGGATGAGTCGTTGCATGCGGGTGGCCCCATCCACGGCGTACCCGATAAATTCATCGGCGTCTTTGTCGAGTTTTCCCTGATACCGTTTGCCCAATAACTGGGTATAGCTCGCCACCATCCGAAGCGGTTCTTGCAGGTCGTGGGACGCCACGTAGGCAAACTGCTGGAGTTCCGCGTTGGATTGGGCCAATTCCCGCGTCTTGTGTGCCAATTCGGCTTCCTGTTGTTTTTGTTGGGTAATATCCGTTTGAATCCCGATGAAATGCGTGAGACGTCCCTGTTGGTCCTTCACCGGTGCGATGTAGAGTCCGTTCCAAAACAGGCTGCCGTCCTTGCGATAATTGCGGAGTTCCGCCCTGGCCTCGGCGCCCTGCCGGACCGCCTGGCGTATGATGTCGAGTCCGGGTTGATCACGGTCCGTTCCATAAAGGAAACGACAGTTTTTGCCGAGCACTTCTTCCAGGGCGTAGCCCGTGATTTTTTCAAACGCGGCGTTACAATAGACCGTCGGCATGTCGGGTTGACGGGCATCGGCAATGACAATGCCGTTCGTCGCCGAATTGATCGAGCGGTCGCGTAAGGCCAGTTCCTCTTCGTATGATTTGCGTGCATCCTCGGCTTGTTTCCGCTGCTCGATTTCCCGTTCAAGCCTGCGGCTGGTGGCCATCACCTGCCGGGCTAGGATCATGCTCAGGATAATGACCAGCAATCCGACGATCGGTTCGTTTCTCAGGAGATTCACGATGTTTTGACGGGAATAGGCGCTGAACAATTTGAACACGGAGTCGGCGTTTTGTTGCAGTTCATGGTGAAGTTGATTGAGCAAGGCAAACGATTGCGACGAAGGGAAATGACCGGGGTTTTCGAGCAGCAGGGTTTTGGTCTTGGCAAAAAATCGTTCAAGCAGGGTACGCTGTTGCCCCAGGAGTTCCCGGATCCGGGCGGTCGGGGCCCCGGGAATCAAGCGTCGTTCGTCGGTGAACAGATTAACGACCACCTCTCCGCCGTTTTGCAGGGCATCGACGGACTGCAATAACTCCTGTTGCGTGTACCGAAAATCCGTCCCAATTCCATGGGACGCCAATAGCATTTCGTTGAGGTGCCGTTGAATCATCATGCGTTGACGACCTGCCACGTCCATCACGACCACGTCGAGTTCGAGCGTTTTCACCGCCATGTACGTGAAAGACAGAATGGCGCCCAGCGCCAGAATGAATATGACCACCATGGCGAGCAGACGTTGCCCGATGGTCAGTGGAAATGGAATCCTCGATCCTGACGATATATTCATCGTGCGTTGCCCTCCATGGTCTCCTACGGTCCGCCTTCCACGGTCCCTTGGTGGGACAGGAAAGTCTTACGACGAAGTCGCAACTTGAGCAGCCGCCGAAAGCGAACGCAGTTTTGCTGGTTGCCTTATATTATGGACTGAGACAATATCTGATACAACCAGTGCCCCCATTGAAAAACGGAGGTAAGTTCGGTTGACTACAGCGTAAGTGAAGTCGGAGATATTCCTTGGCAGTTATAAGTTGTGGGCTTATTGGTGAATCAGCCAAGCAGGGTGGGCTGGGCGGCCTTGCGTTCGGCCACGGTTGGCGTTGAAAAACGTGTCCCGATCTCAATAAGATACTCGCCGGTTATGCAGACACTCGACGTTGACAATCCCGGACTGCCGGACCTGCAATTTGTGCTCATGGTGGCGGCTCTGTGTACGGCGGATATCCCGAGCTTGAACGTGCCGGAAGACGTTCGACGAACGGTCTTTGACCGCTGTTGGGCCTTGCTGCACGACGTGCCTCCGCCAACGGAACAATCCCAACGCGTGCTGGACTTGCGCGCGGGAGACGAGGTGACCCTTGACGCGCTTGTCGAAGTCATCCGCGATACCCTGCATGCGCATGGGTACTCCCGCATGACCTGGGCTCATGGACCCAGTGAGCCCACCCAATCCACCAGCCCGGACGCGCAACCCCTGATCGATCGCTTACAGTATTGGGACCCTGCTCATCCGCCGCCGGTTGACGGGCCATCAGAAGCAAACCGGAACTGATTCACGGCAATTCCTCATCGCACTTCTTGCAGGCAAGCGTTTCTCCCAACATCCGTTCTCTTCCCTGCGGCGTCACGACCCAGGGCCGTTCGCTCCAAGGGGGATCGTGCCGGACGTGTTGCCCGTGGCCGCATTCGAGATCGGCGACCCAATCGCCGTATTCGTCCTGATGGAAGCCGATGATGCGTTGGTTCACGGCGTTTTTTCTCCCTCTCCCTTGACGGGGCTCTTCACGTCCAACCAATCGCGTAGCCGGTCTCCGAGAACGTTTACGGAGAGGACCACGGCCATCAGGGCCAAGCCCGGAGCGATGACCATGTGCGGAGCGACCAGCATGTACCGCGCGCCATCGCGGATCATACTGCCCCAGGACGCGGCGGGTGGCTGCACGCCCAATCCCAAAAACGACAGCCCGGCTTCGCCGATGACCACGCTCGCCAGCCCGAAACTGGCTTCGACAATCAGGGGAGCACTGATGAGCGGAAGCAGGTGGCGGGCGACGATGTGGAGTGGTGCGGCCCCGATCGCCACGGCGGCGTGGACGTGGTCGCGTTCTTTCATGGAGAGGACTTGCGCCCGGGCCAGGCGGGCATAGCCCACCCAACTCACGACCGACAAGGCAATGACCACGTTGTCGATGCCCGGTCCCATCACGCCGGCCAGGGCAATGGCCAGCAGGATTCCGGGGAAGGCGAGAAAGACGTCCATGACGCGAACAAGGACCAGGTCGAGCCACCCTCCCGCATACGCGCCAACGGTGCCGAGCAGGCTCCCGACAATCAGCGAAATGCCGACCACGGCAACGGCCACGAGAAAAGAGGTTCTTGCGCCCGTCAGCAGGCGATCGAACACCGGACGTCCCAGGTCGTCGTAGCCCAACCATTCGTCCGGGTTTCCGGATACGAGGATCTGTGGCAGGTCGATGGTATTCGGGGACAAGGGTAAAACTGGGGCCAGAAGCGCGACCAGCGCCCAGAGCAGGATAACGCCGAGGGATATTCGGATGTGCATCATGGTTGGGCTCCGGTCCGGACGCGCGGGTCGATCCAGGCATAGGCCAGGTCCGTGAGCACGTTCAGCATCACGTAGGACGCGCTGATACACAATACCGTGGCCTGCACCACGGGATAGTCGCGGCGGTGAATGGCTTCGACGACCAGGGAGCCGATGCCCGGCCAGGAAAACACGGTCTCCGTAATGACGGCCCCGCTGAGTAAGGCCCCGAGTTGCAAACCCACCAGCGTGATCACGGGGAGCAGCACGTTTCGCAGGCCGTGTCGAAGAATGACGGTCCGCTCGGCGAGGCCTTTCCCGCGCGCGGTGCGCATGAAGTCTTCATTCATGACTTCCAGCATGGCGCTGCGAATCATGCGCGAGAGAATGGCCGCCAGTGCCGTACCCAGGGTCAGGGCCGGCAGGACCAGTGAAGTGACCCCCTCCCGTCCGCTCACGGGAAACCAGCCTAACCACAACGCCCCTACCAGAATCAGCATGGGCCCCATCCAGAAATTGGGAATGGACACGCCGAACAGGGCAATCCCCATGGCCCCGGCGTCCCACGCGGTCCCTTTTTTCACGGCGGCCAGAATTCCGAGAGGCACGGCCAATAGCAGGGCCGCCACAAGCGCCGTGACGCCGAGTTCCACGGTAGCCGGCAGTCGTTCGAGCAGCAGGTCGCGAATCGGACGTTTGGAGTAGAGGGACGTTCCCAGGTCGAATCGAGACAGGCTTGTCAGGTATCGACCAAGTTGAACGTGGAGCGGCTGATCGAGTCCCAAGGCCCGTTCCAGGGCCAATTTGTCCGCGGGGCGCGCCGATTCGCCCAACATCACTTCCACGGGGTCGCCCGGAACCAGGTGGAGCAGAAAGAAGACGAGGCAGACGACCCCGAGCACGACGGCGAACGCTGCCAGGATTCGTGCTATGAGAAATCGGACGAACACGAGGGCTTACGGCGCGTCAGGAGATGAACGGCGCACCTGCGCCAAGCCGTCGTAATTGCCGTCCCGGGCTACGGTAAAGCCTTCGATCTCCCGGCGGGCGATGAAAATATGATCTTCATACCACAAGGGCACGTACGGCAGCGCGTCGGCAAGGTGATGCTGGAGTTGCACGTACCACCGTCGTTTTGCTGCGAGGTTGGGAGCGGTCCGCGCCCGGTCGATGAACGCATCGGCCCGTGTACTGTGGAATCGGCCGCGATTCGCCCCGCGCGGGGGAACCGACTCGCTGTGGAACACGTAATCGAAAATATCGGGGGTTTGAATGCCCACCCACGCGAGGCTGTACATCTGGAATCTCCCGGCCTTGATGTCTCCATAGAACGTGCCCCAGTCATAACTGCGCAGGTTCACGGCGATACCGATTTGTTGCAGTTGACGTTGCAAAATGGTGGCGAGACGGATGCGAAAGGGATCGCTCGAGGTTTTATAGACGATCCGGGCCGGATGATCGGGGGAGTAGCCTGCCCGGCGTAACAACGCCCGGGCCTCTTCGGGATCATAAGGGATCGGTTTGAGATCTCGAGCGCCCGCCCAATGTTCGGGTGGCAATAACGACTGCGCGGGCCTGGCGGCGCTGCCCAGGACGTACAGGATGATCTCTTGGCGATCGATGGCATGGGCAATGGCCCGTCGAACGAGTGCCTGCCCGGTCACGGCGTCTTCAAAGCTGAATCCGAGGTACGAAAAATTCGTGCCGGACGTTCGTTGGACTTTCAGCCTCGGGTCGTTTTCCAGGTAGCCGGTGAGTTCCGGAGGCAGGTCGTTCTGGAGCATGTCGATTTCCCCGGCCATCAGTTTTAGCGCCCGTACGGTGGGGTCCGGGACCGCGATGAATTCGAATCGCCGTTGATCCCGAATCCTGATGAGGTGGAGTCGCGTCTCATCCGGTCGTGCCAGGAAGGCAAACGGCCCGCTTCCGACCGGGTGTTCGTGAAACGGATGGCGTGCGGCGATCAGACGTGCCGGCACGATGCCGATGACGAGATACCCGGGGAAGAGCGGTTCCGGACGGTGAAGAACAAAGTCGAGGCTCGTTTTGTTGCGAGCGACGATGCGGTCGATAACGGCCAACGCGGCCCGGTGCGGGGAGGCGTTGGCTGGATTCAGGACAAAGTCATAGGTGGCCTTGACGTCGGAGGCGGTCAGCACGGTGCCGTCGTGAAACGGGTGCTTCTTCGTTTTGAGATGGAAGCGATAATGGGTGGGTGACAGTTGTTCCCAATCAGCCAGGGACGGAACGGGTTCGAAGGCGTCGTTGAAATCCACCAAACGGTCATAGAGCAGACGGTTGATGCGGTCTGACGTCGCATCCGTGGCAAAGCGCGGATCGAGGTTCGCGGGCGCGCCGGCCAGACCGAAACGGAACGCGTCGGATACGAGGTCCGCGCAGGCCGAACCGACAACCATGAGCGCGAGCACACCAAGCAATTTCAGGTCGATCATCGGCTTCACCATTGGCATGAAAACGGTTGTCTTTCTCTCTCCCATCGGACAGGCACGGGGGCCTGTCCCTACGTCATGATGGGGGGCGTAGGGGCGGACCTGCGTGTCCGCCCTCCCTTCTGTCGTGAATGACAGATTAGAGAGTAGGATACAGCCACGCTACTAAAGAGTCACTACGCTCTGCCTCCCCTCGTCCCTCTCTCCGATTAAACATGTTAGCCTTTTTCCTCTCCTTTGTAAGGGAATGCTGGGAGGGGTAGAGCCAAACTTGTGCTTTTTGTGCTACATTTAACAATCGACGCGAAAATTTTGTGAATAGAAGAAAAGCGTTAACATAAATGAAATATAGGGCCAATAGAATCCCTTAGGTCCATTCTCTGCTTCCCCGCTGAGGGAGTCACAAGACACGGGTGCCCATGGCGCTGAAAGCCTTAATCGTTGACGATGAACGGGCGATCGTGAACCTCGTTCGCCACCACTTGGAAAAAGAAGGGCTGTCCTGTATCGAGGCGTACGAGGGAGAAACGGCGCTCCAACTCGCACGGACTGAACGTCCTGATCTGATTGTGCTGGATCTCATGCTGCCCGGGATCGACGGGTTGGAAATTTGCCGGTTACTTCGTCGCGATCCGGCTCTCACCAAAATAGCCATTATCATGTTGACGGCCAAAGCGGAAGAAATCGATCGCGTGGTGGGCTTGGAGATGGGCGCGGACGATTACCTCGTCAAACCGTTTTCCCCCAGAGAGTTGGTGGCTCGGATCAAGGCCGTGATGCGGCGGGGGCGCGACCCGCAAACGGGCGGCGTCCGGCGGGTCGGGACGCTGGAAATTGACGAATACAAACACCAGGTTCGGGTTGCAGGCAGTTTGATCGACCTCACGGTCAAGGAGTTCGATCTGCTCGGTGCGCTGATCCAAGCCAACGGCCGGGTGTTGAGCCGGGAGCAAATATTGGAAATGGTCTGGGGATATGCCAATGCCGTGGAGATCGAATCACGGACGGTGGACGTGCACATCAGGCGTCTTCGGGAAAAACTCAAAAATGAAAGTCACCGGATCGTCACGGTCAAGGGTGTGGGATACCGCTTCGAGGAAGAAGGGTGAACCTGTCCTGAGCCCTTCGACAGGCTCAGGGCAGGCGTCGCGTCAGCGGAGTCGAAGGATAAGGAGACACCGACGTTGAAGGGCCGGTTGATTTCCCGTTTGGTCCTATGCCTCGTTTCCATGACGTTGATCGGCATGGCGACGATGTGGCTGTTGACCTCTTCCGGTGCCACCGGCTGGACCTTCCGGGTTTGGTGCCTGGCGGTTGTCGCGCTGGGATTCCCGCTTGGCGTGTGGTTGGGACGACGGCTGTTGAGGCCGGTCCATGAGATCAACACCCGGGCCGAGCGGCTGTTACAGGGCTGGAGCGAGCGGGAACAGACAATAGACGAAGACGAATTGAGCGGCTTGAAAACAGCCTTGGATTACATCGCGGCTTACCCGCTGACCAGGGTTGAAGTCCTGGAGGCCGAACGAGCCAAGGGCACCGCGATCTTGGAATATATGACGGAAGGCGTCATTGCCCTGGATGGGCAAGGGCACGTGATTCTCATGAATCCGTCTGCGCAGCGGATTCTCGGTGTTGCACATGATCAGCGAGAACGGCGCACCTTATTGGAGGTCGTCAGGGACAAGGGATTGGCCGAGTGGGTGGAGATGTGTCAGGCCCTCGACACTGCGGAGCCGTGCAAGCGGGAAATCGAGAGTCATTTCGCCTCCATGAGAATCATCGAAGTGAATGCCATGCCCATGTCTTTTTCCTTAGAGCGACGAGGATTTTTACTCGTCCTGCACGACATTACCGAACTCCGACGGCTGGAAAAAGTCCGCGCGGAATTCGTGGCCAACGTGTCCCATGAGTTACGCACACCATTGACCGCCATCAAAGGCTACCTGGAAACCGTGCTGGATGAAACCAGGTTGGAATCGGACACGCACCGGCGATTTCTTGAGATCGCGAACAACCACGCGGAACGCATGGGGCGCTTGATCAACGATCTGCTGAACCTGTCCGATATTGAGACGGGGAAAGTGGTTCTGGACCCCGCCCCCATCAGTCTTGGGGCTTTTGTGCAGGACGTCTCGGCGATGTTCGAGAAGGATGCCGCGAAAAAAGACGTGAAGCTTGTGAACCGGGTCGCCCACGATTTGGCAGTGCAGGCCGACCGGGACCGGCTCTCACAGATTCTGGTGAATCTGGTCGATAATGCCTTGAAGTATACGCCGCAAGGGGGAACGGTAAGTTTCCTTGCGGCGAAAACGGACACGAATCAAATCCGTGTCACGGTCCGGGATACGGGGCAGGGCATTCCGCCAAACGATTTGCCTCGCGTTACGGAACGATTTTACAGAGTCGATAAAGCGCGTTCCCGCGAGGAAGGCGGCACCGGCCTGGGTCTCGCCATTGTGAAGCATCTTGTGCAATTGCACGGCGGTACGCTTCACATCGAGAGTGAATACGGCAAAGGCACCACGATCGAATTTCTGCTCCCGGCCGCGCAACTCCAACCCGCTTGTTAGATTATCGGGTTACACCACGCAAACCTCATCTGCGGTCTCTCCCGGATTCTGTCTGTCATTGACTCTTTTCATACCAATCACAGCCCGGTCTCGCCCTGTCTACCAATTACGGGTCAGACTCAGGGCAACGCCCTGCACGGGCGCGGTCCGGGCCGCCTCCCGGTGGGTAGCCGTCAGATCCAAGCGCACCGCCGTGGTCTGGGTCGGCAGCAGGCGCCAGCCAAGCGCCAGATCCCGGCTGGCCGGGGCCCAGCCATACG
>WTGX01000036.1 GCA_011523385.1 Nitrospira sp.
GGCGATGTAAACCATGTGTCCGGTTTAGTTTGTAAACTATGTCCGGCTTGCACAGGTGAGGGAGCATTAATCATGACTCTAGCTTATCCCGGGGTAGAAGCATTCGCCTCCCCCTTGGGTCATACCTGCATCTGTTCAGTAATTCGTTGACAAAATTCGTTGCCTCTTTCCGTCATTCCCGACATTTTAAGTTAGGCCGCAACAAGACGAACGGGGATTTTCTTTTCCAGGACGACTATAATTTTTAAAAGAAGATCGATGGAAATACTATTTTCTCCTTTATTGCTGACACGGGTAATCCGTGCCCGTGAAGTTCCGAGTTTAGCGGCGATGGCTTCGTGGGATTCTCCCGACTGTTGAATAGTCTGGGCGGCCCGCTCATAGAGCAGCGATTTCAATTCCATGATGGCGGCATCCGCATCGCTCAGATCAAGGTCTTTTGCCAGTTTTCTGGCGTGTTGACTGATGTTCATGAATCATCCTCCTCAACCGTTGTTTGGCTGTGTCGATTTCTTTTTTGGGAGTTCTTTGAGTCTTCTTTGTAAAAGCATGGGGCACCAAAATCTTATCGCTATCAAAAAACACATAAAACACTCTATGGATCCCGTGCTCATCCTTGATTCTCAACTCAAAGGCCGATGGGTGAAGTGCCAGGACCTTTCTTGACTGTGGCATCCCGAGAAGAACCCCGCGCTGAAGGGCCAACAGAAGGGCTCCCAACTCTTTCTTGACCTCTACCGGAAAAGATCTCACGATTTTTCTTGCGGAGAAATCCCAGACAACTTCTTTCATTCAATATATTGTGCTAAATTTAGCACTTCAGGTCAAGGGGGCGGTAGGAATTGTCGCCAACTCAGTGACTACAGAGGATTGTCGGGTTACGCCTTCGGCTAACCCGACCTACGGTTTCTGGTTTGCCCCCTCACCTCAGCTCCCGGATCAATCCTCGATTAAGAATAGCCTGCCCCCGACGTTTGTAATCGGGGGTCGAAGACAGGGTCCGGGGCAGGCCCTCTCCCGCCAAGGGCGAGGGTTGTATCACGGTCTACGGGTACAGGCGGGACAGCATACGTGGGAAGGGGATGGTTTCGCGCACGTGGGCAATGCCGCACATCCAGGCCACGGCGCGTTCGATCCCCATGCCGAACCCGGCATGGGGGACGGACCCGTAGCGCCGCAGGTCCAGGTACCACTGGAAGGCCTCCGCTGACAATTGGTGGTCCTGCAGGCGTGCGGCTAAGATCCCATAATCATGAATGCGTTGCCCGCCCCCGATGATTTCGCCGTATCCTTCCGGAGCCAACATATCCATACAGAGCGCCCGGCCGGGATTGTCAGGGTCGGGTTGCATATAAAAGGCCTTGATCTTCGCGGGATACCGGTGCACCAGGACGGGTTTTTCGAACTGTCTGGACAAGGTGGTTTCATCGTCCGCTCCGAAATCATCGCCTGCCCGGACCGACGAGCCGAGGCTCTGCAAGCGCAGAATCGCTTCATCATAGGTCAGTCGCGGAAAAGGCGGGACGACCGCCTCCAATTTGGACACGTCGCGTTCCAGCACCTCCAATTCGTTCCGGCAGTTCTCGATGACTCGTTCCGCCACCATCGCCACAAACGCCTCTGCCAAATCCATCGCGTCGGGCAATTCCGCAAACGCCACTTCAGGCTCCACCATCCAAAACTCCATCAAGTGCCGGCGGGTCTTGGATTGCTCGGCCCGAAACGTCGGGCCAAAGCAATACACTTTTCCAAAAGCCGCGGCAGCCGCTTCCCCGTATAATTGCCCGCTTTGCGTCAAGTACGCCGTATTCTCAAAGTATTGCGTTTGAAAAAGCGTGGTCGTACCCTCGCACGCGTTCGGCGTGAAAATGGGCGCGTCAATCAGGACAAATTCCCGTTCGTCGAAAAAATCCCGGCAGGCCTTGATAATCGCGTGCCTGATTTTGAGGATGGCCTGTTGCCGAGTCGAACGAAGCCAGAGATGGCGGTGATCCATCAGAAATCCGACGCCATGCTCTTTGGGTTGCACGGGAAACGGTTCGGCGAGGTGAATGATCTCAAGGGCGGTCACCTCTATTTCGTACCCACCCGGAGCCCGAGACTCCGCACGAGGGATGCCGGTAACCGTTAAGGAGGATTCTTGAGTCAGGTGATTCGCAAGGCTGAATTGTTCTTCCCCCAGAGTCCCCTTGCTCAAAATGGCCTGTATCTCCCCAGCCCCGTCCCGAAGCGTCAGAAACTGGAGTTTGCCGCTCGATCGATGATGCCGAACCCACCCCCGGAGACGAACTTCCTGCCCAACCATTTGAGCAATCTGAGAGATGGACACGATTGGGATATTCATACCCTCAGTTCCCCTCCTTTGTCCCCTTACAAAGGGGAGGGAGGAACCGCCAGCCCTTCCCCCTCTTGTAGTCAGCCCCGCATGCTGTCAACGAACGAGAGAACCCATTCCAGAGATTGTGCACCACAAACGCGAATTGACACCGGCTCACTGCCAAGACTATCATATTTTTTCAAAGGAGGTCCGCAGATGAGTTATACCATTACCGTGCGAGAACTGAAGGATCGCTTGGATAAAGGGGACAAGGTGTTTTTATTGGACGTCCGGGAACCGCATGAATTTTCCATGGCCAGGATTGAAGGGTCCACCCTCATTCCCCTGGGCACGTTACCCCAATCGCTCAATCAACTCGACTCGACCGATGAAATCGTGGCCTTGTGTCATAAAGGCATGCGTAGCGCCGACGCCGTGGGATTTCTGCTCCAGCAAGGATTTTCCAACGTGAAAAACCTGATCGGGGGCATTGACGCCTGGTCCGTTGAAATCGACCACTCGGTTCCGCGCTATTGATCATCACTGAAGCGTCAACGCTTCTGCTGCTGAAAAAATTTCACCGTTTCATCCAAGCCTTCCGGGAGGGACGCGGCGTGGGCCCGCGTGAACTCGCCGAATCTGCAACGGTCCATCGCAGGCCCAAGAAAATTTCGCGATTCCCCTTTTTCCCCTGCACGGGGGAGTCGAAAAACCCGAGGCACCCAAATCCTAATTGTTGCGCCATCTCTTGGATACGCCGCGCCACGTCCTGCCGGACCCCGTCGTCCCGGACCACGCCGCCCCGTCCCACCTGTTTCACGCCGGCTTCAAATTGCGGCTTGACCAGCGCCACGACCATGGCCCCGGGAGCCAGAAACTTCGCCACACAAGGCAACACCAGGCGCAACGAAATGAAGGAGACGTCAATGACGGCCAGTTGGATAGGCTCGGGCACGGCTGTACGGTCGAGATGCCGGATATTACACCGTTCAAGAACAACGACGCGGTCATCGTTTCTGAGATTCCAATCCAATTGCCCGTACCCCACGTCCACGGCATAAACCCGTCCGGCCCCGTGCTGCAGGAGACAATCCGTAAACCCGCCGGTCGAAGCCCCGACGTCCAAGACGATCCGGTCCGCAACGTGAACGGAAAAGACGTCCAACGCGGCCTCAAGCTTTTCGCCACCCCGGCTCACAAAAGGGCTCGCGGGGCCCTCCACGGCAATGGCCGCTTGCCACGACACGAGTGCCGCCCGCTTTTCCACGCGGGTCCCATCGACGGTAACCAGGCCCGCCAGGATCATTCGTTGCGCCTGCTCCCGACTTCCGGCCAACTGACGCTTGACCAGTACTTCGTCAAGTCGCTGTTTGGAAATTTTGGGAAACATCACAGTGGGCTTGCAAGGGTTCACTCATTCGTTCACAGAATGAGGGCCGACCACATCAATATGGTCATTCTGAGCCGTAGGCGAAGAATCTCTCGTTCAACAACCGAACACCTCAACTACGAGATCCTTCGCTAGGTCCTTCACTTCGTTCAGGACAAGCTCAGGATGACAAACTGGGTACGTTGGGAGGGGCCGTCGGCGTTCAACAGGCAACGGAGTTCAGCTTTGCTCTTCTTCCTCGATGGAATACGCTTCTAGCCGCTTTTTTCCATCCTTGTCCTGCACCATGATTTCCACTTTCCGTTCGGCGTCATCCAGCATCTTGAGACAGGTCTTCGAGAGCTTGATTCCTTCTTCAAACATCTTCAAGGAATCATTCAGTGGGAGGTCGCCTTTTTCCAGCTCGGCGACGATCGTCTCCAGCCTGGCTAAGGCATCTTCAAATTTTAAGGCTGCCATACCTGCCTGTGGATGTCGATGTCAGATCAACGATTGCCGTCCGGCGCCTCTTGCGACGCCGACGACCTTTCTTGCATTCAAACAGCGTCCCGGACACCACCAACGACGCGGAGAACCGCATTATACCCGGTGTTTATGGGACGTCAAGATTGCCGTTCCGTTTGTTCAACGAGACAGGACAGCCGACCCGCGGCCAGTCGCGCGTGAATCCGGTCACCGACCCGGACAGATTGCGCATCCTTCACAATCGTGCCGCCGGGACTGGTCTCGAGAATGCTGTACCCACGAGACAGAATCGCGAGAGGACTCAGGGTGTCCAGCGTACTCGCCACGGTTCGCAATTGCTGCCTTTTCCCGGTGAGCGCCCATGGCATGGCCCTGGAAAGTCGTTGAAGAAGCTGGGGCAGCATCAGGTTCCCTCGTTGCCACGATTGCCCCGGGCCGATTCTTTGCAGACCGGCGGTTAACGCATCCAGTCCCGGACGCACTGCGGCAAGCATTGACCGGATACCGCTTTCAAGACGGAAGCTGAGTTCATCCACCCGTTGCACCTGACGTTGGAGAATTTGCGAAGGAACGGGAAGCACGTGCAGGGCCAACTTCACCTGATTCCTGTGAAACCTGAACGTGCCGAGCATGGCCCGGGTGAGCCTTGAGTGCTTGTCCCGTATATCTTCGATCAAATCGACGAGAACGGGAGAAACCGATTCCGCCGCGGCCGAAGGCGTCGGGGCCCGATAATCGGCGGCAAAATCGGACAAGGTGAAATCAATTTCATGACCCACCGCTGAAATCACCGGAATACGGGAGCCCGCAATCGCCCGAACCACGGCCTCTTCGTTAAAGCTCCAGAGATCTTCCCAGGACCCTCCGCCTCTCCCGACGATGAGTACGTCGAGATCCGTGTGTTGATTGGCCACTCGAACGGCATCCGCGATCTGCTGCGCGGCCCCCGGTCCCTGCACGGCCACGGGAAACACTCGCAGGCGAATCACCGGACACCGGCGATGGACAACCGTGACAATATCGTGCAGCGCGGCTCCCGTCCCTGAGGTGATCACTCCCACGCGGCGAGGGAAAAATGGAAGCGGGCGCTTGCGCGCGGGATCAAACAGGCCTTCCTGATCGAATCGTTTCTTGAGTTGTTCAAAGGCAACCTGCAGCGCGCCGATGCCCTTGGGTTCGAGATACTCCAACAGGAGCTGATAATCGCCTCTCGGTTCGTACACGCTGACGCGGCCCTTGGCCAGCACGGTGAGACCGTTTTCCACGTGAAACGGGAGCGCCGAGGCGAAGCGACGAAAGAGGACCGCGCGGATTTGGCTGTCCCGGTCGTTCAGGGAAAAATAGACGTGTCCGGAAGAAGGGAGGCGCAGGTTCGAGACCTCCCCTTCAACCCACACTTCCGAAAAAGCCTGTTCCAAGGTCGCACGAATGCCCGCCGTCAGTTCGGTAACCGTAAAAACAGTCGGAGGGGCGGCAGACACGAGTCGGAAGCGTAACGCTACGCGATTTCTCGCACGCGTTGGATGCCGGTGGCTTTTCCGGTTGAGGGATCCAGTTCGATCACGGCGGCACCCAGCACCGCCGGGCCGGAGGCGACTTCAAACCGCCGGGGCATCTGTGTGAGAAATTTGTCGATCACCAGTTCTTTTTTCATGCCGATGACGGAATTGACGGGACCGGTCATCCCGATATCCGTCAAATAGGCCGTCCCTTTGGGCAGGATCTGCTCATCCGCGGTTTGCACGTGCGTATGCGTGCCCACGACGGCCGTCACCTGGCCGTCCAAAAAATACCCCATGGCCATCTTTTCCGCGGTGGTTTCCGCGTGCATGTCCACGATAATGCAGGGGGTCTGAGCTTGCAGTTTTTGGACTTCGCGTTGGGCTACCCGAAAGGGACAATCCAGCGTCGGCATGAACGCCCGGCCCATGACTTGGATCAGCCCGATTTTCTCGCCGTTCGCCCGCTCAATGACGAACGACCCTTGCCCGGGGGTGCCGTCTGGATAATTGGCCGGACGCAGGATCCTGGGTTCCTTGCGAATGTAGTCCACCATTTCCTT
Organism: Nitrospira sp.; assembly: GCA_011523385.1. Lineage (GTDB taxonomy): Bacteria > Nitrospirota > Nitrospiria > Nitrospirales > UBA8639 > Bin75. The sequence goes on from WTGX01000036.1 coordinate 6,235, forward strand.
TTTATCCCACACGTGATTCCCCGTGGTGAGGGCCGAAAACCCCAAGTCAAATAAATCATTCGCTAAATCGGCCGTCAAGCCGAACCCGCCGGCCACGTTCTCGGCGTTTCCGATCACAATATCGACGTGATACTGTTCGCTCACCCTGTGGATGTTATTGGTGATGCTTCGCCGTCCGGGTTCACCAACAATGTCACCGATAAACAACACAACCACAAATTCAACCGCTTCCCGTTGCCCGTTCCGTTATTTGGCAAATTCGACGAATCGACTCTCCCGAATCACCGTCACTTTAATCTGCCCGGGATACGTCATTTCCTGTTCGATTTTCTTGGACAGGTCGCGGGACAGGGCAAGCGCTTCATTGTCGGACAGTTTTTCCTGTCTCACGATCACGCGCACTTCCCGTCCGGCCTGAATAGCATAGGCCTTATCCACCCCGTCATAGCCCACGGCCAAGCCTTCCAATTTTTCCAACCGTTTCACGTAGGCCTCAAGCGTTTCCCGCCGCGCACCGGGCCTGGCGGCGGATAAAGCTTCCGCCGCGGCCACCAGCACGGATTCCGGACAAATCGGATCCACCTGTTCATGATGTGCGGCAATGGCATTCACGATTTTTTCGGACTCGCCGTATTTCTTGGCGATTTCGGCACCCAACATCGCATGCGTGCCCTCTTCTTCGTGGCTGACCACTTTCCCGATGTCGTGCAACAGCGCCCCCCGTTTGGCCAACTTGATGTCCAAGCCCAATTCCGCAGCCATGATGCCGCAGATATACGACGCTTCGCGGGCATGATATAAATTGTTTTGCCCATAGCTGGTTCGGTAGCGTAACCGGCCCAGGAGTTTCACGATCTCGGGATGAAAATCCGACAGGCCGACCTCGAAGATCACCTTTTCGGCTTCTTCCCGCATCACCTTTTCCAGATCGCCTTTGACTTTTTCCACGACCTCTTCAATCCGCGTGGGATGAATGCGCCCATCCTGCATCAGCCGTTCCAGCGAGATTTTGGCAATCTCTCGTCGCAAGGGGTCGAACCCGGAAACAATCACCGCTTCCGGTGTTTCATCGACGATCAAATCCACGCCCGTTGCCGCTTCCAGCGCTCGAATGTTCCGCCCTTCCCGTCCGATAATTCGACCCTTCATCCCGTCACTGGCCAATGACACCACCGAGATGGTGGCTTCATTGACGTAATCACGCGTGATCCGTTGAATGGCGTTGGTCACGATTTGCTGGGCTTCCCGTTCCGCGTTTTCACGGGCTTCGTCGAGGATCCGTTTCGTCAGGCCAGTGGCTTCCAAACGCACCTCACTTTCAATCCCGGCCAACAATTGTCGCTTGCCTTCTTCCGTCGTCAATCCGGCTACCCGCTCCAAGGCCTCACGATGTTCCCGGATCGTCTGCTCGCAAACTCGTTCCTGTTTCGCCAATGAGCCTTCCCGGTCCGAGACCACACGTTCTCTCCTGCGAAATTCTTCCTCACGACGCTCGAAATTGGCGATTTTTCTTTCCAGCCCTTCTTCACGTTGCCCCACGCGCTTTTCCAGCGACTGTAATTCGCTTCGCTTTTCCTTTTCCGTCTTTTCCAATTGGGCTTTGGCTTGAAACACCAGATCCTTGGCTTCAATTTTCGCTTCCTTGACAATATGTTCGGCTTCACGTTCGGCTGATTGCGTTAAGTGAAGCAGTTCGTCTTCGGCTTTACGGCGTTGCGAGGCGAAGCGCGTGCGTTGAATCACTCCATTCAACACAAACCCCGCACCAAGACCGATGCCTCCGACGACAGCCATGATGATGATATCCGTCAAAATGGTCGTCACCCCCTTCTCTCACAGGACAGGCACATAGGCACTGTCCCCACGACAAAGGCGCTCACGTCAGCCTTTGGAATTATTGACAATGCTTGGGTTGCCATGGGCGAAGGAAATCAACCATCGTTGATCCTTCACTCACATGGATTCGTGCGGATTCGTGCGACAGGAAGCGTGCAGAACGAAGAAAAGGCGGGGAATGACGAGAAACGGATACTACGCGATAGTAAGGTGTGTGAAAAATATCGCAAAAGGTAGATATTGGCTAACACCCAAGTTTCTACACCGGTTTAAAATTCTATCCGCCATTTGCTTGGATCCATTAAGCTCAGGCCTGTTTATAAACGATCTGCCCGGATGACTCTTTCTGCCATATGGCTACCTTCTTCAGCCCGACAGGGGGAGCCATCCTTCAACTCTCACCTTATGGCCCGTCGGTTATTCACACCCTCGGTTTTATAACACTCGATTCATTCCATGTCAGATGCCACTCGTTCTTCCTGTTCTTCCTGATCGACGAATGTATCCTTCTCTCAAAGGTTAAATGTTTGAATCATGTTTCTTACACGTTATCAAAGCGGCACATTTCATGCAAGAACATCGAGGGTTCAGGAACGGTCCAGCTCCAAATGCGAGTCGATACACTCCAAGAGCCCCTTGGCTCGACGCTCGACTTCAGCTTCGCCAGCCTGCCGACGACGTTCTTGCCGAAATAATTGATCCGCAATGTTCATCGCGGCCAGAATGGCAACTTTGAGGGGCGTGGTTGCGGTCGCCCCCTGTGCGATGACCTGCATTTGCCCTTCCACGTATCGGGCGAGTTCGTGCGCATAGCTCTCATCTTCAATCGGCCGTAAAGCCAATTTCTGCCCGTAGACGTCGACCTCAATGCCTTTAGTCATGTACCGCCTCTTGCAGGCCGGCCTCCGACGCGTCCATGTTATCCAGTTGCGCCAGGATCTTTTCGATGCGTAACCTGATACTCCCGCGCTCTTCTTCCAACTCGCGTCCATAGTCCTCCCGCCGCGACAATTCCTCTTGAACCAGGGTCAACTGCTCTTGAAGAGATGCATTGGCCTCCTTTAACTCGTGGACTAACTCCACCAACCCCCGCACGCGAACTTCCAGTGTTTCCATTTTTTCAAGGCTCATTTGGCGATCTACTCCTTGGCTAGAATCCGGAATAATAAAACACGGTTAAGATAAAATCTTTAGCAGGCTCTGTCAAGAGGAATAGCACTACATGTTGTGGAATGCAGAGTCTTATAGATACGATAACTTGTAAGAACCCGCTTCACGTACCGACGGGTTTCCCTATAGGAAATCAGTTCGACAAATTCATCCGGATCTCGACCGCCGAACTTGGCAATCCACCGCTTCACGGCCGCGGGACCGGCATTATATGCTGCGACGGCACGTATGAGATTTCCCTGATAATCACGTGACAATTGCCCCACGTAGGCCACCCCTAACCGCACGTTCACTTCGCCTTGCAACAAATCTTCCCGGTCCACGGAGACAAGGCCTATGCGACATGCGATGCGGTTCGCGGTTTCCGGCATCAATTGCATCAGCCCCATGGCGCCGACGGATGACAATGCGTTGGGATTATACAAACTTTCCTCACGGATAATCCCCGCAACCAAAAAGGGGTCTACGTGCGAAGCCGCATAGCGTCGAATCTGCGGCATGTATCCCATCGGATACGCCATGCGCCATAACGGCGAATCAAACGAAATCCGGCGACGCTCCAAAGGTTCCCGAAAGTACCGTTTGGCGATCGCGATCGGTGCTTCAAAATCTCCGAGTTCAAGCATATGCCGCGCCAGGGCATACATGGTTTGTGGCTGGTCGTGATATTGCCTCTTGACCACCAACAATTCTTCCAGTGCTTCCCGGCGAAGTCCCAATTTCGAGAGTTCCATGGCCTTTTGGAAATGCGTGTTGAGACGGAATGCGGATGATGCGGGACCGTTCATCACCGGGTCCACCCGGTTCTCATGCGATTGGCGTCCCGCGGGACGTGGATGTCGCAGGCGCGACTCGGATAGTTGCCCATAGTAGGTCATGGGCCACTCGGCAGCCACCTGCCCATACACCGTTTGCGCCTCATCGACCCGGCCCATGCGTTCAAGCGCCCGTGCTTTCCAATAGTGCGCCCGGTTTTGCCAATGATGGCCGGGACCGGTCCCCGCAAAGGAGTCAAAGGCTTCAACCGCGTCTTCCCAAGCCCCTTGTTGATAGTGTAGCCATCCCAATCGCCACAACGCGTCTCTTTTGATTTTGGAAAGATCCGCCGTACGATAGGCCTCCTCATAAGCCCGCACGGCTTGCTGGGTCGCACGCTCCCCTTCGGCCCATACGCCGCTCAGCCATTGGATCCGGGCCTGTTCATCCGCGCTTAAGCCGGGAGGGGTCGAATCGCGAAACTTCAGAAGACGCCGGCCTTGATCTCGTCGCAAGTACACCTTGGCCAACCACACGGCGGCTTTCCCGGTATATTCAGAAGGGTTTTCCAACAGCCGGCGGAACACTTGTGCGGCTTGGGGATACTGCTTCAACCGCACGTGGGCCATTCCCAACTGAAAGAGCCCCTGCTCGTAATTGGGGCGATGCGGTTGACCCGCCAGGAACTTCTGCAAATCCCGAATCGCGGCTTCAAAGTGCGCCAAGTCATACCACGTTCGGCCTCGTTCATAATAATCTTCCAAAGAAGGTTCCCAGGGCCGTGCATCCGGCTGACCGGCCTGCACGGCACGCTCCATGACTTGGGCTTCGGGAGACTCGGGATGCTTTCGCCAAAGTTCGCCCAGCACGTGTTGCGCCAAACTCACTTCCTGCAAGCGACCGGCGCAATCGGCAAGAAGGGACAACGCCCGGGGAGCAGACGGAGAATCCGGATCACCGGCAGTGGCTTGTTCCAGGTGCCTGATGGCAGACTGGCATTGCCCGTTCTCAAACCAGGCGAATCCCGCTTCATACGACGTGTCGTTGCTCAAGGCGGAAGGAGCGGACAACTCCAACGCCGATTCAAACGTCAGGGCGGACTCATGAAGCGAACCCATACGCCCCAAGGCCTGACCGAGTTTCAACAACACGTAGTCTTCGAGGACCGGGAAATCCTTGCGAGCCGCGCGCAGATACTCAATGGCCCGGCCAGGTTCACGTTCGAGCAGAGACCATCCTATGCGAAACCCGGCGCGCCGGGCCCAGAGGGTTCCCGGATAGACCTCCTGCACGTGGCGAAACCGTTCGATCAGCAAAGCCACTTGATCGGGCTGCTTGTCGGCAAACGACGCGGCGCGTTGAAAACAGGCTTCCGCCGATTCACAAGCCAAGGGCCGAGCCTCGGACCATGTACAGACACTTGCCAAAAGAAAAACGAGGAGGAGCCGAACTCGCATGAACCGCTGCATCAGGACACTAGAAGGCCATTCGGAATTGGGTCGAGATTCCGCCGTTCCGGGTTTCATCTTCGTATTCCAAGCCAAACGCAAGGGCGGAGTTGTTTTGAAGGGGCAACGCATACCCCAGGGAATAGCGGATCATTGGTCGAGTGCTCAAATCAATTGCGGTCTGTTGTTGTTTGAGAGATTGTGAGCGCCCCCGGTAAAACGCATCGACAAAACTGCCTCCGGTTGCCACGAGATGGTTGATCCGAACCTGTCCGTCGCGAATCCTCGTTTCCTGGCGGACTGAAAATCGCAGGGTATCATTGTCCCGAAAGAGATTGCGCCCCTGGGTTCCCGCCGACCATCCTTCCGCCCGCAGCCCGGATATGCCGGACAGCATGCCGCTGGTGACGGAGACCTCTCCGAAATGATGTTCGTAACCGGCAAACCCTCGCCAATTCCTGCCCAGCGGACCCGACAAGAACAGTTGGCTCCGGTTGGTTGCGGTCCGGGTGCCGCCGAGCGCACCGAAATTCGCCCCCCAGACGCTACGGCTTTCATCAATGCGTGAGAACTCCGCCACCACGTCAATGCCGCCGTGTACGTGCCGCCATTGCAAGCCAAATTGACGCCACGGGGCATGCCGTGACCCCCGCCCGCTGAACGCAACGAACGGGCGCATGCCATTGCCCTGCATTTGCAGCACAACGGTCCCGCCGGCTCGGGCGAAGAAAGGGGCGGTCGCGACGGCGGCGGGTTGGAATACGTTCCACTCTCGCCATGCGGACCTCTCGCAATCGTCGCACAGGGTATGATGGAATCGCCAGTGTCCAAGCAGGTTGGCGGAAAAATCCATCCCGACGGCATGAAGAGCACGGGCTTCCTGGCCAATATTGGCATAGAGGCCATGGCGCTCGACGCGATAGCCGCCTGCCGGCGCGAACATGTCCCTGGCGGCATAGCCCGGCATCCGGGGGCTTGCGGTTTGGAAATCGACGAGTCCCGACAATTTCATGTTGTAATGCGCGCTGCCCACCCCGCCGACGGCGACCTCGACGGCCCGCATCCGCTCGCCCACGTGAGCGAGCGCGGGAGACAGGTTGACGCGGGCGTCCCGTAGCGCCACCGCCTGCGTTGTTCCGGCAACCGAGTACGGGAGGCGGACCGCCCCTTGCATGGTCACGGCGTTCTCCAGGTTCAACCGCCCCCACCCATAGACGGCATCCGGCTCGTTCAGGTTATTTTTCCGGGTCCCAAGCGGATCTGCCGAGAAGAGCAATGCGGCTTGCACGACCTCCATCGGCATGCTGGGCAGCCGGCTCTTGAGCACCGCCAAGGCCCCGCTCACCAACGGGGCGGCAAAAGAAGTGCCCGAGATCTCTTCGGGGCCAATGGCGAGATCCGCTCCCGGTGCCATCAGGCACCAGTTTCTCGCCGCGCCGCATCCGTTGGAGAAGCGCGAGATCTCGCCATTCTTGTTCAGCGACCCGGTGACGAGCCATTTCCCGAGCAATCCGGGCTCGAACAACGGGGCCACCTTCCAGCCCCCGGGGGAATTGTAGTCAACGCAGGTATCGCGGCCGCAAGCCGTTCCCCATATCTCCTTGAACGAGACCTTTTGGCTGAGGTCGTCACGGTCCGGCAGCCAACTGAAATTCTCCATGAACTCCTTGGCGGTCACGGGCCCTTCGCCCAGCAGGCAACCATCTTCATCGAGGGAGTTTTTTCCGCACATGCGCAGTTCATTGTTGACGGAGTTCCATCCTTCGTTGCCGCTCGCCCATACCATCACGATATCCGCATCTTTGACCGTTCTGGCGACTTGGTCAAATTCGCTTTTCCAAAAACGGTCGAGAAGCGGCGTGAAGACCGGCAGTTCTGTCGTCAGCCATACTCCCTCTCTACCGGCGTATTTTCCATAGTAGTCCGTCGTGATCGCGATGCTGAAGTTGAGCACCTGCGCCTGGTTGTCAACCGCGTACCGTATTGCGTCCTCGGGCACACCGCCACCGGCGAGTTGTATCGGCATGACCGAGGCCTCCGGCGCGACGCCATGGACGTTCCCGGTGGAAATCGGAGTGCCACCCTCGATCGTTATCTCGTAAGTCGCTCCCGGTTTTTCGCCCCTCGCTCCCGCCGCAAGCAGAGCGACATAGGTGCCATGTCCCTCTCCCGGATCCCCCCCGTAATCAGGCTCGAACACATTTGAATCTCCATTCCTCAGGTGACGCGGCGCCGTGATCTTGCCCGCCAGGTCAGGGTGGGTGAGATCCATGCCGTCGTCCGCTACCGCGATGGTGACGTCCTGGCCGAAATAACCCCGTTCGTAAGCCGCATCCGCCGAGATGGCGTCCAAACCGTGATGGCCCAGGAACTCCGGGGTGCGATAGTCCCTGCCGTCAGGTGGGGCGGGAGCGCCGAGTTCGACCGGCCGGAACGTGAGACCAACCGGGTTCGGTGTGGTAGGTGCTGGCGCTGTGGGAGGAGGACGGTCTCCGCCGCCGGCACCGCCGCCACAACCGGCTGCCACAAGCATGATGCACGCCAGCAAACACACCCAAGACACTGCAACGCCGGCAACAGAGGCACGTCGCCCGACTTCCGGTGATGGCGTAATGCCACGAGAAACCGGAAGGGCAGATGCACAGCGCCGCTTTTTGCGGACTGTCCCTCCATCCTCAACCCTGATTTTCATATTTCTCCTACCTTGTTTGACATTTGTTGTCCAAGTCTACCGACAGTGTCCGCTTAATCGCTTGCACCGCCCGCTCGACAACCTTCCTCAAGGCATTTGTACATTCAGGGGTCAGCAGTTCAGCAAAACAGCGAACAACCAAAGGGGGAAATCGGTCCTCTGCCCTACCGGACCGATTAGGGAACCTTAGATATATTGGGGTGAGTGACGGGAATTGAACCCGCGACCTCCGGATCCACAATCCGGCGCTCTAACCAACTGAGCTACACCCACCACCCGACAAGGAAGAGTGTTTTCCGCGCGTCGAGCGATCTTACTGAAAAGGCCCGATACGACGCAAGACAGGCGTAGCGTAACCCGACATTCCCTACCCCTCACCGGTTCACCTGCGGGACGGCACCCTTCGGCTTCGCTTCCTTCGACTTCGCCCGTTCGCTTCGCTCAGGGCAAGCTCAGGACAGGCAGGGCAGGCTCCGGCCGTCCCCTACATGGGTCCCCGACTCTCCCTCAAGGGGAACGTGATTGCTGAGCAAAGGCCGCTTGCATTTCGTCCACAATCGCCCGGGCCGCGGCGCACGGATCAGGCGCATCCCGGATCGGCCGGCCCACCACCACATAATCCGCTCCCGCGTGGATGGCTTGACGGGGCGTCGCGGCACGAGCATGCTCATCCACTCCCCGACCGGCAGGCCGTACGCCGGGCGTCATGATCAACAACGGCGAGTCGATGGCCGACCGAATGGCCGTGAGTTCCTTGCCGGAGGCAATCACTCCGTCACACCCTGCCTCAGCGGCCATTTTTGCACGAGCTACGACGACTTGTTCGATGGTCCCGTCGTATCCCGATTCCCGAAGATCCGCCTGGTCGAGGTTCGTCAACACCGTCACCGCCAGAATGTTCATCTCCGGGTGGTTGGCCCGTCCCGTCACGGCGGCCGCCAGCGCCTTGCGCTCGGCATGCACGGTCAGGAAGGAAACGCCCATGTCCGCGACCCGCGCGGTGGTCCGTTGCACCGTCTCCGCAATGTCCAGCACCTTCAGGTCGAGAAACACGGGTTTCCCGTACTGTCGCACCATCCGGACGACCGCAGGCCCTTCGCTCGCAAAGAGTTCCAACCCGATTTTGATGACTCCGACGGACTCCTGGATACGCTCCAGCATCGCCTCGGCGGCCTTCGCCGTGGGCACGTCCAAGGCAAACACGAGCCGATCTTTGGCTTGAATCCCGGCTCCTCTTACGTGTTGACCCATTTCGGTATCTTTCCCGTTGACCATCGAGAACAGGCTATGTTAAGTATCAATAATTATCCGCTTACCGTAAAAGAGAAGGAGCATTATGCCGGTTGTTCATAAGTCAACCATTAAACGTGCCCGTCAGTCCAAGAAGCGTCACGCCCGAAACCATGCGATCCTGCATCGCACGAAGACGGTGGTGAAAAAATTCAAATCCGCTCTCGAGGAACAGGGTGCGGAAGCGGCACAACCCCTGCTCCGGGAAGCCACCTCAGCCCTACACAAGGCGGTGACCAAAGGCGCGCTCCATCGGAATACCGCTTCCCGACGCATTTCTCAACTCTCGACCCGGTTCAACGCCCTCAAGGCCAAATAAACTACGCTCTACCTCCCCTTGCCCCTCCTTACAAAGGAGGGGAAAAAGGCTGTCCTTTTCCTTCATGTGTAGCTGCGCCGTTTCATGGCGCTTTCTCCCAAGCGACATAAGTTCCCGTCTTACCCCGCACGTTCACGTCGCCACTGGGGCCGCGGCGGCGCGTTCGCCGACCGGCACAAATCCATGATCAAGGCGTGCATGATCCGGTGCGGGGAAGCGGCGGCCGCACCTTTCAGCGCACGGTCTGTAACCGAAAAGGCTCGAAACGCCTCGGGAAAATGTGCCGGGGGAGCACGTTTGACCAAAGCGAAAAACTCGCCATGCCGGAAAGACGTGATTCCCAGGGATTTCGCCACCGCTGCTTCATTGACCCGGCGATTCAACCCGTCTCTGGCTTTCCACAGACGCCGGTATTGCCACAACAACGCGCCAAGTATCCGAAGCGGGGCCTCACCCGCCTCCAGGGTTTTCTCCACAATCAGGAGGGCCTGGGACACCCTGCCCTGGATGATGGCGCCCGACAAGTCAAACACCGACGCACCGGGTTCCGCCCCCTGGACGGCGACGACGTCACGCGCAGTGACCGTTTCTTTCTTTGACCCATAGAGCGACAACTTCTCCAGTTCCCGCCTGACCACGTACAACCCTTCGCCCGCCAGTTCTTTCAACAACCCCGCGGCTTCGGCATCCATCCGAATCCCCAACCGCGCGGCCTCCTGGCGAACCCACCCCAGGCGTTGATTGTCGTACAAGGGCGCGCAATTCACCGCCACCGCCTGTTTTTTCAAGGCCTGGACCCATTTCAGCCGGCCATCCAGTTTCGCCGCGGAGACGATCATGGTCGTTGAATCGGACAGTGCGGAAAAATACGGGATTAAGGCTTCACCCTCCCTGGTGGGGAGTTTGTCCGCCCATTTCAGCAAGACCACCTGGTGGGTTGAAAAGAAAGGCACTTCCTGGACGCGGGCCAAAATTTCCCGGGCATTCGTGTCATCGCCGTACAGGACGTCACAGGAAAAATCGTCACCGTCGCTTCGGCCGTCGCCCGCGCTCGCGCCCCTGGAACGCAAGGCTCCCCGAATCGTCTCGATGGCTTGATCGCGCAGGCAATCCTCTTCCCCGAGGATAAGAAACAACCTCTTCTTTTGTTGTAAAGACGGACCGAGTTCGGCAGGTTTGATCACAGGACCCTCACGCCCCCTCACTGTGCAAGCCGGACATAGTTTACAAACTAAACCGGACACATGGTTTACATCGCC
>WTGX01000013.1 GCA_011523385.1 Nitrospira sp.
CGTGTCGGTGACCGGCTCCGGCGTGTCGGTGACCGGCTCCGGCGTGTCGGTGACTTTGTCATTTACTGCTCCTGCTTTTTTTATAAAAAAAACAATTTTATCCAATACATTGGCAGCTTCTCCCACATAACTCTTGTTGATCGAAAATTTAATTTTGAAATCTCCTCTAACCAAAAATTCAACAGGCTTTAAAAAAGACTGCGTAACATACTCTCCATGCTCAAAAGCAAGGGCATCAATAAGAAACTGTACTTCACCGCTTTGGCTAAAACAATCACGACAAGAAGCATCAGGAACAATAGAATACTCAACTTTTATTTTTTCTACTGGAACTCCGTACTGCTCGACTTCTATAACTGCTTTAGGTTTAGGACTATTATTGGGCTTTTGGGGAATGCTACAGGCTGCCTTAAGGTTAAGATACACGCTCTCTCCGCTAACCACATACGGATTACCAGCAGAACTGGTCAAAACGCTTCCTTGGCTATCATGAATAGATAAACAAGAGGCAGCAGCAAAACTCAATTCAACACTGGATGCTAAAACAAATAAAAGTATAGCAAGCCTGTTAATAAACAATGGGAGGCCCTCCTAAAGCGTCTTCGTTACGGTGGTGACGTTGTCGTTTCGACTTCGTTGTTGCATGGGAACTCTATCGACAGCCAAGCCGTTACCATGTCTGCAGGTAGCGGAAAAATTGGGATGCAATATAAGCAATTTAAATTAATTGTCAATACCTGACGTCTGGAACGCATATTCCAAATCCAAACGGAATAATCATTCCGTATCCGGATAGAAATAGACAGGTCAGGTGATCTGGAAATGCCGAGGGAAAATGGTCAGAAACGCATCTTTATTGATGTCAACCCAAAGCAGAAATGTCCCCTTGCGTCGGATACTGCAGGACCAGACTCGCGATCGCCTTCTTTGTCATCGTCCCTCCTTTCCTGGTGCAAAGGGGACATTATGGCTTTGGGCTAACAGGCTAGCGCATGCTTATCCCCGATTAGATCCCCGGTCGGGTCGGGGACAGGTTTGGAATGTATTTATACCCGGTTTCTCGGGACAATTTGTTATCTGAGGGTTACATTGCCGCAGCCCCGGTGTTAAATTGCCATGTATGTTCACTCATTTTGTGAGAGAATCATGGGCTGCCCACAGCAGAATTGTCATTCCGAAGCTTGCCCTGAACGAAGTGAAGGGCCTAGCGAGGAATCTCTCGCTCAACAACCGAACGTCCAAACTACGAGATCCTTCGCTAGGTCCTTCGCTTCGCTTCCTTCGCGTTGCTCAGGACAGGCAGGGCAGGCAAGGGAGGGGAACCGGGTCATCATGAGGAACGAGAGACTTTCATGGATGCCGCCAAACTAGAACGCCTGCTGGCCCTTGCAGTTCGCGCGGCGCAAACGCCGGCCGGGCTGCTTACCGACTATTTTTCAGATCTTGCGCTCAGCGTTGAACGGAAAGGCGACGGCTCTCCGGTGAGCATTGCGGACCGCGAGGCGGAAACCGCGATCCGCAACGTGTTGCAGGGCGATCCGGCCGGCGCAGACTTCGACGTGTTGGGCGAAGAGTTCGGAGAGAAAGGCAACAAGACGCGCTATCGCTGGTTGATCGATCCCATCGACGGCACGCGCTCCTTCGTGAACCGGATCTCCTTGTTCGGAACCATCGTGGCGTTGGAGGACAGGGAAGCCGTCAAGTCGCTCATCGGGGTGATCCATTTGCCCGTGCTGAACAGGACGTATAGTGCGGCGCGAGGGTTGGGGTGTGTCTGTAACGGGACGGCCGTTTCGGTTTCCCGGGACGCAGAACCGGAGACCAGTATCATTGCCACGGGAGATATTGCGCAATTCACCAGTGCGGGCTGCGAGGAAATGTTCCGGCAACTGGCCGGTGCGTGTCCGTATCTTCGTGGCTATACCGATTGTTTCGGTCATACGCTGGTCATCAACGGATCAGTCGGCGCCATGGTCGATCCGGCACTCAATCCCTGGGACGCCGCGGCCACCCAGGTCCTGGTTGAAGAGGCCGGTGGGAGGGTCGTCACTCGTTCGTCTCGCGCGGAGAACAAACTCGACATCCTGTTCGGAGCGCCGAAACTGGTCGAACGATTGGTATCCTTACTGCGCTTCTAGCCTAACTCCCTCGCCCCTCCTTAATTTTCCTCCCCTTTGTAAGGGGAGGGAAGGGTGGGGTAGAGCCACAAGTACAAAAGAGAGAACGGAAAACGCCGTGAGTGTCCCACACAATCGTAACATTCTTATAACAGTTCTGTTATAGAACCGGCCTATCCTGTTAATATGACGAAACGAAACGGAGTGTAACGGAAGGTGACACGATGTCGAAGATTGCCGTGATAGACATTGGGACCAATTCCATCCACATGGTCTTGGCGGAAGCCGAACCGGACGGCTCGTACAAGATTCTTGACCGGTTCAAGGACATGACCCGTCTGGGCGACGGGACGTTTCGCCAGCGACGCTTGTCTGCGGAGTCCAGGGCGCGGGGAGTGGAAGTCCTGAAAAACCTGACCACCCTGGCCCGAAACAAAGGATTTGATCGAATCCTGATGGCGGCGACCAGCGCGGTTCGTGAAGCGCGCAACAGTGGCCAATTCATCGAGGAGGTATCCAAGAGCACGGGTGTGCGGGTCAAAGTCGTGACGGGGCAGGAAGAAGCTCGTCTCATTTATTTGGGCGTTCGCCAAAGCATGGATTTAACCGATCGTCCGAACCTTCTGGTGGATGTGGGCGGGGGATCGGTCGAACTCATCGTGGGGAACCGGGATCGCCTGTTACACGCCGTGAGTCTCAAGCTCGGGGCCATCCGCCTGAAAGATCTGTTTTTGACCAAGGCGCCGCCCACGAAAGCCAAACTGCGTGCCATGCATGAAGTCATCGAAAAGGAACTTCACGCGACCCTGGAGCGATTTCGTCAACCGGAGTTTGATCGAATCGTGATTTCTTCCGGCATGGCCGCGAACCTGGCGGAAATCATTTATCTGGAACGGACCGGCGCTCCTATCCCCCAGATCAACCTCTCGACGATTACCCTGAAAGAGATTCGCGCCGTGGAGCAACGGCTCGCGACAAGTGACGTGGACACGCGGCTCGGCCTCCCGGGTCTGGACCCGCGACGGGTGGATACGCTGCTGGCGGCGACGTCGGTGATTCGCCAATGTCTCGAAGCCATTGGACATAAGGAGGCTACGATCAGCGATAGGGCCATGCGGGAAGGCTTGGTTCACGATTTCATCCAAAAGAACCAGGAAGGCTTACTGATCGAGCAGGAAATCCCGAATATTCGATTGCGGAACGTCGTGGCCCTGGCCAGACGGTGTCATTACCCCGAGACGCATTCCCGTCACGTGGCGACGTTGGCCAAATCCCTGTTCGACCAGACGAAACCCCTGCACGGCATGGACGAACAGGAGCGCGAATGGCTGGACTATGCCGCGTTGCTCCACGACGTGGGGTATGCCATCAACCCGCGGCAACATCACAAGCACAGTTATTATCTCATTACGAACAGCGACTTGGCCGGGTTTACAGTCGAAGAAATCGAGATGATCGCCAACGTCGCCCGCTTTCATCGCCGGGCGTTACCCGGAACGCAACACTTGTCATATAAAGGGATGTCCCCTGCCAGGCGAAGAGTGCTGGAGAAACTGAGTGCGATATTGCGAATTGCGGATGGGTTGGATCGCAGTCATTTTTCCATTATCCAGGAGGTCCGGGTCACGCTCGGAAAGACGGTCAACATCGACTTGCAGGCGCTTGCCGACTCGGAGTTGGAAATCTGGACTGCGCAATCGCGGGCGGACCTGTTTGAGAAAATCTTCGGACGGGAGGTCACTTTTACCGTTCAGGTGGATCCGGGTCTTTCGACAAACGGCAGAGCGGTCCACGACCATGCGGACAACGTCGCGGTCACGGTTTCGCCAGCTTCCTGAGTTGAGCCGGTTCCAGCCACCATTGGAGCACGCCGTTCCCGAGTCGGGGCTTTCCGTGGAACCGGATACAACACGCTCCGGCTTTTTTAAACGACAATCCTGAAACGGCCTGGCCCAAGAGCATTGCGCCGGCGGTATGCCCCAGATGCGGTTCATGGCCGACACAGAGGACGCAGTCATCCTCGGAAAACGAGGCCAACGTGTTGAGAAAATTTTCCGGAGATGCGTCAGGCCGCAATTCGACGCACTGTTGAGGTTTCCCGGCACAACCCAGCGTTTCCTTGACAATATCCGCGGTTTGCCGGGTCCGGAGATAGGGACTGCTGAGGAGTTGCGTCGGTGCGACCCCGAGCCGGACAAGGCCTTTTGCCGCCTTTTCCGTTTTCTCGATTCCTTCATCGGTCAAGGGACGCGAGTGATCTTCCCGTTGCCAGTCTTGCCAATCAACGGCAATGCCATGTCGGAATAAAATGCAATCCATAGCCGGGGTCTCAAACGAAAGTGTAACACGATTCCCCCTGTCCGTCATCTTTGGTTGTGTCTCCTTCTGTCATTCCTGTATGTGTTCACTAATTCGCTGACGGTTTCCGCTCTTTCCTTCCCCTCCTTTGTAAGGGGGGTGAGGGAAGGTAGAGATAAGTTTTGGAGACGCCTTCCATCCGTCGCGGAAGAACGCGTCTGACGAAGAAAGGAGTGACAGACAGGATGAAAGTCTTGGCAGGACTCGGATTGAGTATGGTGTGGCTGCTCGCCGCGTGCGGCGGCACCCCTCACGTCGTGGCCCAGAAAGTCTATACGGACCCCAACCGGGAGGTGGGGCTTCAAACTGTTTCAGAGCACAGCCGGGGCGAGGGCTTCTCCCATCCGGCGTTTCTCAAGAACGCCGACATCGCCAACGTGCTGAAAGGGCTGTACGTCGAACGCCCGAGTTCCACCATCTCCCTGCCGTTGGTGGGCGGGGGCGAATCGGAGCGCTACCCTGTCTTCAATCAAAACGAAATCGCGTTTTTTGCGCCCCTGCTTGCCCAGGGGTTCGGTCTGGCGCAACCGAACGAAGTCGTCACCTTTTATGAGCGCGGCGAGATTTCCCATTTGCATGAAGTGAGGACTTCCGGCGGGCTGTTTCTTCAAGGCGACGTGCTGTACGTGATCCTCAGCAATCATGCGGCCCAGACCGAAATCTGGCAGGACGTCGAAGAATACCACTCGCCCGTCAGAATCCAGCCCCTCAAGCAACTCGAGCCGCAACCCGGGCAACTGTTGTTTGATCCGCCCCAATTCATGGTCCCACCGCAAAAAGAATCCTTCGGCAGCATCGCTTCGGGAAAGCCGTGGCAGGTCGGGGTGCGCTTTAAGGAATTGCGGTGAGAGAACGATCAGAAGGACACGTCCCACTGGAGACGGACGCGTTGTTCCGTGTAAGCCGGCAAGCTGGGACTTTCTTGCTCGAGCGTCAGGTGCGAAGCGTCGAGCGTCAGCTTGTTACGGTGCCCGGCAAAAAACCAGTTGAAGCCCGTGGTAAATTCCTGGCGAAGGTCTCCCCCCCTATCGGTGTTCGGGTCGACGTGCGAATACCGGAAGGCGACCTCCAATGGCTTGGGCACGGCCGAAATGAGATCGTGCGGAAAATACCCGGCCATCAAATAGCCGCCGAGCATATTCGTTTCCCCTCCATTTATTGGCGCTATGCCCTCGTCAGGGTTGCCGGAATCCTTGATTTTTTTCCAATGCGTTTCATGTTGCCAGGCGAACCCGCGATACTTGAGGGCCGACCCGAACTGCATCCCGCTGGTTTGGAACCGGCCATCTTGAACGTCACTGCTGGCGGGACTGGTAAAGCCACTCACGTTTCCGCACCCGCCTGACGACCATCGCGTACATTTACCCTTATTCGTATAGGCGCCGAACGAGATACTTGCCGTGGGTTTCTTGTGGTATTTGACGTCGCTTTGTCGCCATTTGAGCTCACGACCGAAGACGTTCCACTGGATGCGGCCCATGTACATCATGTTATCGTCGTCGTTGTTGTTCACACCCCGACCGCCGCCGGAAAAGATCCCGAGGTAATAGTTCGCATCGAGGAGCGTGCCGGGATTCACGCGGCCGTACAGCATCATTCCCATTTGCCGGTCGATGGTAAACACCCGGTTCATGATGGACCGTTCCACCATGGTCTGTTTCCCCGAGGAGTCGACCCGCTCTCTGCTGTAGTTGATTTTCCATTGCCCGACCCGCAGCTTGGCCCATTTGAATTTTTCCAGCATGATGCGCCAATCGATCATTCTGGCGGAAGCGGCTTCCGAGTCATCGTCGAAGTCACGTCCGGGCTGCCAATCCACCTCAAGATAGTATTTGAGCCAGGGTTGGTATCCGTGTCCTCCGACCTTCAGCCGTATCCGACGAAGCTCGAACGTACTTTCTTCGTTATCAGCAAACGCGCCTTTATTGCGAGGGTCTCCCCGTTCAGGAAAGGTGTACCGGCCTTGAGTCCGCCACTGGATCTTGGTTTTGAACAAGCCGTCCGTGGTGGCCAGGGTAAACCCCTTTTTCCCGTAGCCCACTTTCACTCCGGATTTCTTCTTGGCATGCCCGGTGGTTGGTGCGGCTACCTGTTTCTCTTTCCCATAACTGACGTGGGCGCCGGATTTCTGCTTGATTTGCCCGGCGGTTTTTGCGGTTTCCTGCTTCTTTTTCTCCAAATCGACTGCGACCTCGGATTTCTTCCCGGCTTGTGTATCGGTTTTTGCGGCTTCCCGCTTCTTTTCTTCGGCTTTGATCTGACTCAACTCGTCCTTTGTGATGATGCCTTTTTCCAACAATATTTCCAGGAGTAAGTCCCCGTCCATTGCCGTCGCCGGCGACGGCATGGAGGCCGTCAGGACAAAAAGTGCCATCATTCCAAAGATCCATCGCTGAATGCTCATAAGGCAATTTCCCCTCGCATAAATAGCATGGAAGTATCGACGTAACCTGATAGCAAAAATATGTGAGGGAGATAGGTTTAAGAAATATTCGTTACGGTGGCGTTACGGTGAAATCAACGAGCCGTAAATTATCGGAACGAACAGTTGATTATCGGAGTATGCCCGGGAAAATGGGGAGGGAAGCCGGCGTCATCCGGTCTCTTTTCCCGGCGAAAAACGCGTGCCTCAGCCTCTAAGGGCAGGTTCGCGCATCGTTTGTTTTTGAACCGCCTGCTTGTCAGGGGTTTGGTTGTGGCGAGTCGGGCTCGGAATCCTCGAAGCGGCGTTGGTAGATGAATTTTCGGCCGAGCAGGATGAGGCCGAACGCGAGCCCTAGGGAGATGGGGACGAACAGGCCGGAAAGCAGTGCGGGGTCGTCAATCCACCCCAGGGTTTTCATGGCCTTGAACACGTAACTGCCGAGGCCGCTCAGGTAATACGAAATGACGATCACCGAGAGGCCTTCGACCGTATGTTGCAGGATCGCCTGGCGGCGGGTCGTTTTATCCATGCTGTGCAAGAGTTTCAGGATCTGGTTTTCCAGTGCCAGATTCTGGTCTTGCAGTTGGAGCTCGACCTTGGTGCGGATCACGGCAATGGAGCCTTGAAAATCGTTCACCAACGCATTGATGCGCCTGATGAATTGTTGATACCCATCGGCGACTCCGACGGTTTTTCCGTCTACGTATTCGGAAATTTGCCGGCAATTTTCGCAGGGTTGTTCGTGCAGCAATGCCAGGTTTGCCCGAATGATGCGATCGTAGGGCACGGACGCGGACAGCTTGTATCGCATGGATTCGGCCATGCGACTGACGTTCATGAAATCCTGCGTCATGGCCGTGAGCCAGCGTTGGAGCTTCTGCGGCGTGGCGGTGTCGATTTCCGCGGTAATGATGCCGCGTTGATCCAGGTGTTGCCGTTCATATTGTTGGACCTGGTCCACGGCTTTGGTAAACGCGTGAAACGGAAACAGGATCAGGTGCGTATAGTTTTCAATGGCCACGAGGGTATCGACGGCATGGGCCACGTGCCTGAGCAGGACGTCAAACGAAGGGGAGAGGATCAGGTAGCGTTCGCGGTCATACTCGTCCGGGGTAAAGGTGGTCATCATGGCAATGTCCTGCCCGAAGACCCGGCTCCCATAGACCTGGGGCCCGGTCATCATGTTCTTGACTTCTTCGACGCTCGGGGTCACGTGAGGCAGCACCAGGATATCCAGCGCGTTGACCTCAATACCCAGCGGGGACAACGGCATCATATACCCGGGAAACGTAAGTGGCCCGAATTCGGGCGGCTTTAGTTTGTCATCGGGGATGTGCCACACCTGGTAACTGTAGTATTCGGTGTGGGCTTCCCACGTGACGAGCAAGCGGTCCCCGTTGGAGGCGACTTTGGCGCCATAGCCGAACTTTTCCTTAATGACGGTCTGGTCTTCGGGCACCTCCAGGCACTGGAGCAGTTGTTGAAACTCTTGCCGGGTTTGCGGGCGATCCAACGGCGGGTTCGCCATGTGGTGGGAAACATGATGAACGTGCGCCGGCACGTCCAGCCATTCTTCCAGGTATTTCTTTTTGGAACGCGCGTGCAGATGCCGCAGAAAGCCTAGGTCGGTAGCGGGAAGGTTTTGACTCATGGTCGTTGTTCGGGAGACGAGGGCTGGTTACGTCTCCCGTCGTGTTATACCGAATCCCTCGGACGGGGGCAAGAGAACCTCTCGTCATGTCTGCCGGGATGTTCCCCTGACTGTGCAAGAGAGCCCTGGGCGGGAGAAGACCGTTGACGCATGGAATCGATCTGATTAGAGTGCATCCTTCCCCATTTTTACAGTCCTTGAAGAAAGAAGGCCTACCATGAGTGACGTGTGGACATCGCCGGCGGTGTTTGAAACGAACCTTGCGGACCTTGGCCGGAAACGCCATGGCAAGGTGCGGGACATGTACGACCTGGGCGACAGTTTGCTGTTGATTGCGAGTGACCGGATTTCGGCCTTTGACGTGGTCCTGCCGGAAGGGATCCCCGGCAAAGGCTACGTGCTCACGCAACTGTCGAAGTTCTGGTTCGATCGTTTGTGGCAGGAGGGCGGCCTGGTGCCGCATCACCTGCGAACCATGAACCCCGAGGAGTTCCCCGAGTCGTGCCGGCCTCACGTGGACCTCCTGGCTGGCCGCAGCATGATCGTGGAGAAAGCCGAGCCGTTGCCCGTGGAATGTATCGTTCGCGGCTACCTGTCCGGGTCGGCGTGGAAAGAATACCGGACGCAGGGGACCGTTTGCGCGCAGCCGCTCCCCGCGGGCTTGCGGGAATCCGAGAAGTTTCCTGAGCCGCTGTTCACCCCTTCGACCAAGGCCACCGAAGGGCACGACGAAAATATTTCCTACGACGCCATGAAAGAGCTCATCGGCAAGGAGTTGGCGGAACAGGTCAGGACGGTCAGCATCACGCTGTATCAGCGCGCGGCGGCCCTGGCCGAGGAGCGCGATATTCTCATTGCGGATACGAAATTTGAATTCGGGCTGCACCGGGACACGAAGCAGCTTCTGGTCATCGACGAACTCCTCACGCCGGACTCGTCACGGTTCTGGCCCAAGTCGCAGTATGCATCCGGGAAGCCGCAGCCCAGTTTCGACAAGCAATTCGTCCGGGATTATCTGGACTCCGTAGGCTGGGATCACACCCCGCCTCCGCCCCATTTACCCGATGAGGTCGTCACGCAGACGAGCGCGAAGTATCGAGAAGCCCTCGAACGCTTCGTGAACCCCTGAGTTACTCCTGCCGTCATTCCCGCGTACGAGGAAATCCAGCCTGCCCGCCGCTTCGTCGTCCGCCCATGCCCCGTCATTCCCGCGGAAGCGGGAATCCAGAGTCTTTTGTCTTATCCCAACTGGCGCTACAACAACGACTCTGGATTCCTGCTTTCGCAGGAATGACGGATTCGGGGTGTTGTTGCCCCCCGTCGGGTTACGCCTGTCCTGAGCGAAGTCGAAGGGCTACGCTACCTCAACTAACGGCGGGACGGTACACAGGCCGTCCCCTACAATGACTCTGACCGGCGGCCTTGTTTGTCACCCCCGTTGAATGAATTCGACGATTCGATTTTCCGCCCAGCTACCGTCTTCGCTCGCCTTAGCTTGTTGGAGAAAGCCGCAATGCCCGCCCTTTGCCGGGGTGATGAGTTGAAGGCAGGGATTGCGACGGATGCGTGGAACGTCGAACGAGGCAAACGGAACAAACGGGTCGTCCTGGGCCGTGAGGAGCAAGGTGGGCACCCGGATGGATTCGAGCACGTGACGGGCTCCCGTTCGTTCGTAATAGTCGCCCGCATTCCGGTACCCTCCGTCGGGCGCGGTGTAGGCATCATCGAATTGCGACACGGTCCGGACGTTGTTCAACAGGGACAGGTCCCATTGCCCCGGAAAGTGTTTCGCTTTGCGTTTCACTCGCGCCTTCAGCTTGCGCACGAAGTATTGATGGTAGATCCAATTGCGCCGTTGCTCCAGCGCCGCCACGCACGCGGCAGGATGGAGGTTGGGGCAGACCGCGGCCACGCCTCGCAGACCGGGACAGGCGTCCCCGGCCTCCCCCGCCATTTTCAATGCCAGGTTCCCACCCATCGAATACCCCGCGACCCAGAGAGCCTCAACCCCGTCCTTGTTGACGAGTTCATCCACCACGGCCCGGATGTCCCGGCTCAACCCCGCGTTGTACAGCGTGGGGGTGAGGTGCTCGGTCCCCGCGCAATTTCGCTGATTCAAGCGGATGACGTGTAATCCGGCGTGCCAAGCCTTGTGGGCGATCCCTCGCATGTAATGCGAATCATGGCACCCTTCCAACCCGTGTACCAGGACGAGCCCGGGGGCCTGCCGGTCCGCTTGCCAACTGCACACGCCCTTGATCTGCGATTCGGTATCGACGCGGAACAGGCGTTCCTCCGTCGGGACGTTCACGAGCAGATGGGGCCTGCGTTGATACTTGGCCCCCAGGGTTTGGACGTGCGGATTCGTCAACCAGGGATGGGGGGTAAACGGTAACAAACTCTGATTCGGTCGCATGGATAATCGTCTTCCCGGGTGCCAGCCTACCAAAAACGAGTGCCACAATGTTGCCCCGGTTGGTGGGAACCCCAGGCATGTGCTAGAACTACGCGGTTAAACGGCATCAGTTCGACTCCTGCCGAAAGAGAAGTCCCGTGGCTGCGAAGAGGAAATCGATTCAGTTCAATAAAGAGACGATCATCATCTTTCTGCTCATGTGCGTCGTGTTCTTGTGGACACTTCAACGCATCGGACTGGATGATCAGCCTCAGGAGCAAATGATTGAGCAGGAAAAGGTTGAACGGCCCAAAGAAGAGACCGTAAAGGTGGTGGAGAAGGCCTTGGTGCCCCTGGCCACGGGGAAAGAGCCCATCGACAAGATTTTCGTCCAGTCCGGGTGTACCGCCTGTCACATGATTCCGGGCATTCGTGTTGCCAAGGGACGGGAAGGCCCGAAATTGGAATTAGGCACGACCGCCCGCCGGCGCCTGGCCGATCCGAATTATCGCGGGCAAGCCGAAACCGATTGGGAATACGTGCAGGAATCCATTCTCTATCCTGGCGCATATATCGTCGAGGGGTATCCCGATCACGTCATGCCACGGTGGTACGGCCAAAAACTCACCGCCGGCGCTTTGGACAAGATCATCAGCTATCTCCTGAAGATCGAGGAAGTGTCGTAACTCAACACCCTCTCCCCAAGGCGGGAGAGGGTTGGGGTGAGGGGGGCAGGTTCTCTTCCGCCAGGCTGGATGACGCCATATTGTAAAAATATCCTAAAACTTTAAAATTTTGTAGATATATTAAAATATATAAAATTTTTACAATTATTTAATTTTTTAAACTTTGTAAAATTTCATCGAAATTTTACATTTTAAACGTTCAGCACCTTGATAGCGCTTCCCGATTAGTCGCAGCAGGTCGAGTCAGTCTCTGGATCCTGAAAGAATTAGAAAAGGCCGGCGAGGACTCGGGTGAGGCCGGCGTTGAGTCGCGGCGCGGCGTCCTCATAGTCCAAATTCACTTGATTGGCCGTACTCATGACCCGAGTGCGGTATCGCTTTTCATTCACGGTTTCATCAAACGTCTGCTTCACATGGGCGCCGGTGCCCTGGGCATTGTCGACGAGGGTCTGTTGTGTGCCGGTGACACCTTGTTTGGTCTTTTGGGAAATCTGAACGTCAGTGATGGCGACATAAGTCACGTCTTTGACCATTGCATTTGCAACGGTGCCGGCTAATCCTCCGGCGATGGCACCGGCACCGGCGCCGATGCCCGCCCCGCGCCAGCCATCAAGGGCCGCGCCGATGGTGGCGCCGGTTGCCATGCCGCCAAGCACTCCGCCATAGCCAGCGTTCAGCGCGGCGGTGGCGGCGCTCGGGTCGGCTTTAGTCACGCTGAGGACCTGAGCCTGAAGTTTGAAGTGGGCTTGGTCGGGATCTTCGGTGATTCGATAGCCCTTCGCGACAATGGCGGCCTTGAGGGGTTGAACGATATTAAAGTTGGGTTTATCGGACGTGTTCCGAACCTGGATAAAGACGGTCCGTTTGTCGGGAGAGACGGGGTCGAGGAAGACGGCGTCGCTCATTCTCGTTTGAACGTCGAGATTCGCTTTCGCGATCGAAGTATGCACGGCCGCGCAGCCGCTGAGGAGGACGAGTAGGGCGAGCCCGGCAAGGCAAGACAGTGCAGGACAGCAGAACCTTCGTCGATAAGGGTGAGTTCCAGTGGCGATCATGCTTGTTCTCCATATCGTGGAATGAGTGAAAGTGAAAGGCGATCGTGGCGGGAATTTGGAAGCCACTCATTCCGTCATATTAGATCGCTTGGTATATTTAGTCAACAATGTGTATGGGTCCACCACCTTCGGCACTCGGGTTGCTGGTGAAGCGGGAATTGTGCCGGAGATTGTAAGCGAAGGGAATGGTGGGGCGTTCGGTGCGAGGGTGGCGCATATCTTGTCGGCCGTCTGTCACTGTGGTACATTTTTTCTTCATTCCAAGCACGGGGCGAACCTCGCCTGACCGCGTTTATCCGGCTCATGTCCAAATTCTACGATCACCAGGCCATCGAACAGAAATGGCAAGCCTACTGGCGCGAGCACCAGCCGTTTCGTTCTGACATCGACCCGGCCAAGCCCAAGTTTTACGTCCTCGATATGTTTCCGTACCCGTCGGGAGCCGGACTTCACGTCGGCCACCCCAAGGGCTATATTGCGACGGATATCATCGCCCGCTACAAACGGATGCGGGGCTGGAACGTGCTGCACCCCATGGGATGGGACGCCTTTGGCCTGCCCGCGGAGCAATACGCGATTAAAACCGGAACCCACCCGCGGGAGACCACCAAACAGAACATTGCAAACTTCAAACGGCAATTCCAGGCCCTGGGCATGGATTACGACTGGTCGCGGGAACTTGATACCACGGACCCCCGGTACGTGCGATGGACGCAGTGGATCTTCCGGAAACTCCATGAAAAGGGGCTCGCGTATCTGGCGGAAGTCCCGGTGAATTGGTGTCCGGCCCTGGGCACCGTGCTGGCCAATGAGGAAGTGATCGATGGGAAGAGCGAGATCGGCGGGCATCCGGTGGTGCGGGTGCCCATGCGGCAGTGGATGCTGCGCATCACGGCCTATGCGGAGCGGTTGATCGACGACTTGGAATTGGTGGATTGGCCGGAGTCCATCAAGCGGATGCAGCGGGAGTGGGTCGGCCGTTCGGAAGGCGCCAGAATTTTCTTCGAAGTCGCGGGGCATCTGGAACGATCAATCGAGGTGTTCACCACCCGTCCCGACACCCTGTTCGGGTCCACGTATATGGTCCTGGCCCCGGAGCATTCGTTTGTGACGGCCATCACGACGCCCGAGCAGCGTCCGGCGGTGGAAGCCTACGTGGAAGAAGTCTCCCGCCGGAGCGAACGGGCGCGTATGGCCGAACTGGGTGAGAAGACCGGGGTGTTCACCGGAGCGTGTGCCGTGCACCCGGTCACGGGCAAGCCCATTCCGGTCTGGATTGCGGATTACGTGTTGGCGACCTACGGAACCGGCGCGATTATGGCGGTGCCGGCGCACGATACGCGGGATTATGCCTTTGCGAAACAGATGCGGTTGCCGATTGTCGAAGTCGTGGCCGGCGGTGATATTTCCGCCGAGGCGTATACGGGCGACGGCACGAATGTGAATTCCGACTTTTTGGACGGCTTGACCACTCCCGAGGCCAAGACTCGCATGTGCGACTGGCTGGCGCAACACGGCAAGGGCGACCGGACCGTGAATTACAAACTGCGCGACTGGCTTTTTAGCCGGCAGCGGTATTGGGGCGAGCCGTTTCCCGTGCTGCACCTGGAAGACGGCACCACGAGACTCGTCCCGGAATCGGAATTGCCGGTGGTGCTGCCCGAGTTGGAGGATTTTCGCCCGAGCGGGGAGTTCGAAGCGCCCCTGGCTCGTGTCCGTGATTGGGTGGAGGTGACGGACCCCGAGACCCGGCAAAAGGCCCTGCGTGATACCAATACCATGCCTCAGTGGGCAGGCAGTTGTTGGTATTACCTTCGCTTTTGTGATCCCCGCAATGACCGGGAGCCGTGGTCCAAAGACGCCGAACAATACTGGATGCCGGTGGACCTGTACGTGGGCGGAGCCGAGCACGCCGTTTTGCACCTGCTCTATTCACGGTTTTGGCATAAGGCGCTGTATGACCTCGGGCTGGTGCACACGCCCGAACCGTTTCAGAAGTTGCTGAACCCGGGCATGATCCTGGGGCACAGCTATCGCTACTTCGACAACAATCTCTCCGACGATCCCGCCTTCGCGGCGCAGGCGTATCCCGCGTCCGAGGTGCGCTTTGATCATGAAACCCCGGTCCACAAAAAGACGGGTGAGGAGGTCAAGGCCCGGTGGGTGGCTTCACAAGACGTGCGGTGGTCGGAGGAAGGAACGCCGTTGCACCCGGCGATCGACGGGCTGGCGTTGGAGGAAGTCACGGAGAAAATGTCCAAGAGTCGCGGCAACGTGGTGAATCCGGACGAGATCATTGCCGAATACGGGACCGATGCGTTGCGGCTGTATGAAATGTTCATGGGGCCGTTGGACAAGGGCGCCCCCTGGTCGTCCGAAGCCATCCCGGGCGTGGCGCGGTTTCTGCAGCGCGCCTGCCGTCTCGTGTGCGGTGACAAGGAACACGCGCCGGTGGCCGAGGGGAGTGGAACGCCCGGCCAGGCCCGACTCACGGCCCGGACGATTCAGGGCGTGACGCAGGACCTCGAGGAGATGAGTTTCAATACGGCCATCTCGAAACTGATGGTCTATGTCCGGGATATCACCAAAGAGGGACCCCTGCCGCGTGCGTCGGCCGAATCTTTTGTGCTCTTGCTGTCGCCGTTTGCTCCGCACTTGGCGGAAGAATTATGGGAAGCGTTGGGCCATGCGCCGAGTCTCGCGCACCAGGCCTGGCCGGTCTTTGATCCCGCCTTGGTAGAGCACGAGGAATTGACCATTCCCCTCCAGGTCAACGGCAAGCTGCGCAGCAAGATTCAGGTACCCGCCGGTGCGCAGAAAGACGAGATTCTCGAACTCGCGCACGCGGACAAAAAATTGGGAGAATGGTTGCAGGGGACCACGCCTCGAAAAGTGATTTACGTCGAAAAGAAGTTGGTCAATTTCGTGGTGTGAAGGGAGACTCCACGCGATGCACAGGCTGGTTCTGCTTGTCGTCTTGATGTTGCTCGTCGTGTTCCCGGGGTGCGGCTACCGGTTTTCCGTGGAAGGCCCGGGCCCGCAAATCGGGGGAGAGCCTGAACCTGAAAAGCCGGGACCGCCGGTCCGATTGGTCATTCGAGACCTGCTCAACCGCACGTTTCAGAGCAATCTGGAATTTGCGTATAGCAAATATCTGCGGCAGGAATTTGCCGTCAGCAGCGGGGCACAGGTCGTGGCGGAAGACGCGCAAGCCGATTACGTCATGACGGGCGAGATCGTCTCGGTCACGGTCCCGTCACTCACGTTTTCCGCCGGCCAAACCCGTGAACGCCGCGTGAACGTGGTGGTGCGCGTCGAGGTGGCCCATCGAACGACGGGCAAGAGTCTGTGGACGGAAACGGCCACGGGCACCGGAGAATTTTTTGTGAATCGCGCGCCTGACGTCGAAGATCGTCAGGATCAAATACAGTTCAACCGGGTCCTGCAAGACCGGGCCCTGGAACAAGCCGGCCAGCAGGCGGTGGAAAGCCTGGCCGCAGCATTTTGGCACGCGAGGGATCAAGGGATCTTTTCTCAGGCTCGCGCCTCATCCCTTTCTTCCTCAACCGGCAAATTGTTCCCTCTCCCCCACGAGGGAGAGGGCTGGGGTGGGTACAGACCGGGGACATGGTTTACATTTTAAACCGGGGACATGGTTGACACTGG
>WTGX01000006.1 GCA_011523385.1 Nitrospira sp.
GCGTCATCTCCTCCTTGCCCTCTTCGATCTTCTTCGCTAACTCGATCTCCCCTTCGCGGCTCAACAACGAGACGCTTCCCATCTCTCGCAAATACAAACGAACGGGATCATCCGTTCGGCTTAAGTCACCGGGGGTCAGATCGATTTCCGGGACATTCTTTTCCAGCAAATCTTCCTGTTCCTCGGTCTTCCTGGAAACCAACTCCGGCTCGATCGGCGCTTCGGAAGGAGCTTGAACCACCCCGCGTTTCTGAACAGACTTCCCGACGTGTTCGGGTAGGGGATTCGGGACGGCACGGGGGCCGTCTCCTACAGGGGAACGAACCCTTGCGGAGGATGGGCGCGCCTTCTTGCCCCGTTGGCTCTTTGTTGCCAATACCGACTCTTCTTTCCGCAGTTTGGAGGCGATCGTCTTTGCCATAAAGGACCCTTGTCATGGAGCTAAGGTGGAGGAGGCTAACCCGGCTTTTCTCCCGCGCAACGCTTCGATTTGGGAATTCAGACAATCCACGTCATCCGTTCGTTGCTCTCGTTCGGCGATTCGAAGCTGAGCAATCAATTCGTCCAGCCGGGTTCTCAAATGTTTTTGTGACAACGCTCTCAAACAACCCTGAATATACTCATCGCGGTTCTCAAAATGCGTCACGGACACCGCCAACTCCGCAACTGAATCGCGACACGTCTCATCTAACCCGGTTTCCGCGAAGAATCCCGACAAATCAATGCCTCCTTCCGTGTCGAGATGTCGCGTTCCTATTTCCACGAGCCGGCGATAGAGGGGGGACCGGAAAGCCTCAGGCCGCAACTCCTTGAGGTGTTCCGGATGCAAGCTCCCCTGCACCATGAACGAGACGATTTCGCGTTCCTCTCGAAATTCCCTTGTTTCGTTGCGTCGATTGCCGGACGTTGGTGCTTTCCCTTGAGATCGAGGACTGCTCTGACGACGATCGAGCACGGCAGGATATCGATCGAGAAGCAATTGCGGCTTGACGCCCAGTCGCTCGGCGACGCGCTGGACCTGTTCGTTCTTTTCAATAGGGTTTGAACCTTTGGCCAGGATGCGGAGTATGTCGTCGACTCGCCGGGTCCGCTCTTCGATCGTCGCGTGGGCGGCCCCTTCCAGACGTTGAGCCACGGCCCACTCCAACAACGTCAGGGCTTGGTCCTGCAACGCGAGAAAATCTTCAGCCCCATGCGCCCGAACGTAGGAATCGGGATCATGTCCTTGAGGCATGACCACGACCTTGACGGTGATCCCACTCTCCCGAAACACGTCCAGCGCGCGTAACGCCGCGCCGGTCCCCGCGGCATCGCCGTCGAAGATCAGCACGACGGTGTTGACGAACCGACGCAGCAGGACGGCATGCTCAGACGTAAGTGCGGTTCCCAAGGGCGCGACAACCTGACGAATGCCCGCCTGATGCAGCGCCAACACGTCGAAGTAGCCTTCGACGAGCGTCAGAGAGTCAAGGTGCGGGGTCGTCTCCCGCGCCTTGTGCAACCCATACAAGATACGACCCTTCTGAAACAGCGCCGTGTCCGGAGAATTCAGGTACTTGGGGGTGCCCTCTTCAAACACCCGGCCGCCGAATGCAATCACCTTGGCGCCCAGGTCGTGGATCGGCAGCATGACCCGGCCGCGAAACCGGTCGTAGAATCTCGTGGACTTCGAGGAGCCCTGGGCATCCTTGGCCGCCACCAGACCCGAGGCGGCCAGGTCGGAAGGGGTCGCACCTTGCCTGGTTAAGTAGTTGGTGAGTCCGTCCCACGAAGGCAACGCATATCCCACACCGAACTCTTTCAGGGTCGGTAATTCAAGACCACGTTCGGCGAGGTATGCCAAAGCCAACCGGCCTTTGGACGGATCATGCAGGTTCCGCTGAAACCACGCATTGGCCAAGGCATGAAGACCTTCCAATCGTTTTCGCTGACCCGTTTGAGATTGCGAAAAGCCCTGTGACGCAGGAAGAGGGATTCCCGCCCGTTCGGCAAGATCTCTCGCCGCCTCCGGGAATTCCAACCCTTCCTTCCGCATCAGGAAGGTGAAGACATCGCCCCCCACTCCACACCCGAAGCAGTAAAACATCTGTCGCGCAGGGGTCACGGTAAAAGACGGCGTCTTTTCCTGATGGAACGGACAAAGGCCTCGAAAATTCTGACCCGTTTTCGACAACGTGACATAGCGGGACACCACGTCCACAATGTCAACGGAGTCACGGATTTGTTGAAGGGTAGCGGGAGGGATTCCAGCTCGTGCCGTTGTCAAGGCTCTTCTCCGAAGCCTTTGTCGGTACCTTCTTTCTGGAAGAGCTAGGCGGTCACAACTTGTTGGAAAATAATGTTTTTTGAACTATACACGGGATATGCCGACAAGTCAACACGCGGGAAAGGAGGGTGCCGGTTCTCACCGGGATTGCTCCGGCTCCCTGATACCCGTTTTGCCGAAGCGTTTACCCAGTTCCCGCTGAATGGCCGTCATGGGAATATCGCAATGTCCCAATGCCACAATTGTGTGAAAGAGCAGATCCGCCACCTCGTGGATGACTTCTTCCCGGTGCTCCTTTTTTACGGCCAGCACGACTTCCCCGGCCTCCTCCACGACTTTTTTCAGGATGCGATCGGGGCCGTCCTTCATCAGGGAGGAAACATACGACTGTTCTTGCGGGTGAGCTTTCCGTTGCCGGACCATTTCATACAGTCGATCAAAAATGCTTCCGTTCGCCTCTTCATCGCCGTGTGTCGCCGCCACGCCCTGAGGCGTCACTTCCATAAAAAAACACGTACGGGCTTCCGTATGACACGCGGGTCCGGTGGGTTCGGCTTTGACCAGGAGAACATCCCCGTCACAATCAAGAAACACCCGTTTGCAAAGCAGAAAATTTCCCGAGGTCTCCCCTTTTTTCCAAAGCTGTTGTCTCGAACGGCTCCAGAAGTGCACGTATCCGGTTTGCAACGTCTGATCGAGCGCTGCCCGGTTCATATACGCCACCATGAGGACTGCGCCGTCACGCCAATCCTGGACAACGGCCGGCACCAGCCCGTGCTCATCGAACTGCACCTTGAGGTCGTTGGAAGCCGCGCTCCCGTCAGATTCCACAGCCATTTACGATACGCACGGGAAGCCCGTGTTCCTTGAGGTAGGTTTTTGCGTCACCGATGCTGTAGGTTTGATAATGAAAAATCGAGGCCGCAAGCACGGCATCGGCCTTTCCCTCTCCGAGGGCCTCATACAGATGAGCGATTGTTCCGGCCCCACCGGACGCGATGACCGGAATGGACACGGCTTCCGAAACGGCCCTCGTCAACGGCAGGTCATAGCCGTCTTTGGTGCCATCCTGATCCATTGAGGTCAACAGGATTTCACCGGCCCCTCTTTCTTCCATGTGTCGGGCCCATGCCACGGCATCCAATCCCGTGGGGTTGCGTCCCCCGTGGGTGAAAATCTCCCATCGCGCGGAGGCCGCTTCCTTGGCCTGTTTCGCATCGATCGCCACTACAATGCATTGGGAACCGAATCGACGAGCCCCGGCCGTCACGAACTCCGGGTTCTTGACGGCGGCCGTATTGATGCTGACTTTGTCCGCCCCCGCGTTCAGCAATTGCCGAATATTCTCGATGGTACGAATTCCGCCACCAACTGTGAGCGGCATAAACACCTGCTCGGCCGTCCGGGACACGATGTCCAGGAGAGTATCCCGATTTTCGTGAGAAGCGGTGATGTCCAAAAAGCACAGTTCATCGGCGCCGGCTTGATCGTAGATCTTCGCGACCTCGACCGGGTCCCCGGCATCACGAAGATTCACGAAGCTCACGCCCTTGACTACCCGGCCATCCTTCACGTCCAAACAGGGAATGATGCGTTTGGTCAACATCCCCGCCTCACGCACGAGCCTCGGCCAACGCCGCGGTGAGGTCCAACGCGCCTTCGTATAAGGCCTTGCCGACGATGACCCCGATAATCTTTTGCCCCAACCGTTTGATCGCACGGATATCCTCCACGCGCGTAACTCCCCCCGAGGCGATCAGAGGAACCGGAGAGGCCTGCATCGCCTCCCGCAGAGCCGACACGTTCGGCCCCTCCAACATCCCGTCACGACTGATTTCAGTAAAGATGGCTCCGGCGAGCGGATAGTCCGTCAAGGAAGCCAACACGTGCCCCGCCGTTGACTCGGAAAGATTTGTCCAGCCGTGCAATGCGACCTTTCCTTGTTTCACGTCGACCCCGATGAAGATTTTCCCGGGGAAGCTTGCACAGGCGTCGTCGAGAAACGCCCGGTTTTCCAATACGGCCGTTCCCAACACCACCCGGCCGACGCCATAAGAAAAATACTCTTCCATGACCTCCAACGATCGTATCCCCCCACCCACGTGAATCGGGATGGAAACGGCCGCGGCAATCGCTCGCACCTGCTCCATGTTGTGAGGTTTCCCGTTGACCGCACCATTGAGATCGACCACGTGCAGCCGCTGGGCGCCCAGGGCTTCCCATTGCCTGGCCATGGCCGCCGGATCGTCGGAATAGGTCGTTTCCTGCGCCATGTCACCTTGCCGGAGTCGGACGCACCGCCCGTCTTTCAAATCAATTGCAGGGATTACCATCATGAGTTGAACACCCTTCCCGGTCGTGGCCTGGAACCTGCTTTTGTTGAGTGTATGCCTCGAAGGAGACATCTCCGGTGAGGCGAGACGGAAACGTACGCTACTCCGTACCCAAGGGTAAGCTTTGCAGCACGCGAACGACCCCTGTGCGCGCCAGCTCTTCGGCCGTAACAAATGTTCCCCCTCGTTCGAGGAATCCCTTGAAATCATGAGTCAGCGGCTTTTGCTCTTCGAAATAATCGCCCACCCACAACACTTTGCCGTCCTTGACCCCGACCAACCGGAATTCGAATCCGACGGCCGCGGGATGAGCGGCGAACTTCGTGCCTTCCCGTTCACGGTACACTCGGACAACGCCCTCAAGAACCGCATCCACATCCAGCCGTTCTCCCAAGAGACGCGCCGATTCCCGACTATTCTTGGCTTGGGCGGATCCCCCCAAGCCGTCAAGGATCTGTCCGACGGTTTCAGGCGGGATGACCTGAATCCGGGGCTTGAGCCGTAACTGGGAATACACCATATGCCGGATCATGTCGGGAACGGAGTCCGGCACGGAAACCTGTACCTGGCGAGACCGGCCGGGAATCGATGAACCGCTGACACTCCCCAACGACTGATGGATTTGGGGATTAGCAAGGTCCGCCGGAGGCGGTGTTCTGAAAGCAAGAGAGATTCCCTGCTTCACTTTGACCACGCGAAACGGCGCAATCGCAACTTTGGTGATAGCCAGGGACGCAAGCTGGGGATGCGATTTAACGGTGACCGGGTCCGCGGCACATGCCCCACACCCCCAAAGCAGAAAGAATGTCGCCGACAGCCAACGTGCCTGTCGCCGATGCGCGCCGATGGTGATGAAAGCGTTCAATTCCATGCCCCGAAATTTTTGAGCAATTGAAGCCCGACCTTTTGACTTTTTTCCGGATGAAATTGACAGGCAAAGACCTTTCCCCTGGTCACACTCGACACAAAAGGAACGCCGTACCGTGTTTCGGTACACACCACGTCGGTCTCTTCCGGTTCCACGTAATAGGAATGGACAAAATAGACATGGGCCTCCGGACTGATGCCTTCGAACAACGGCATGGGCCGCTTCACCTGAATCGTGTTCCAGCCCATATGCGGAATCTTTAACGACGCCTGAGCCGGTCCGGAAGGAAACCGTTTCACTTTACCTTTGAAAATATTCAACCCCTTATGCACGCCAAATTCTTCGCTTTCCGAAAAAAGGACCTGGAACCCCACGCAAATACCCAGGAACGGCTTGTCCTGAGCAATTGTCCGGCGCAACGGCTCGACCAGACCAAACCGTTGGAGATTGTTCACGCAATCGCCGAAGGCCCCCACTCCGGGAAGCACGACGTGGGTTGCCCGATCAATGATCGCAGGATCGCTCGTGACGACCGCGTGATGACCGACGGTTTCAAAGCCCTTTTGGACGCTTCGCAAATTCCCTCTCTCATAATCGATGATGGCGATCATGCCTGCTTCATCACTCCTCGTTCCGAAATCACCCCTTACGAATGGCTAGGCGAGAACCCCTTTTGTGGATGGGACTCCAACCACCCTATCGTCCTGGCGAGTCGCCTGATCCATGGCTTTTGCAAAAGCCTTAAATACAGCTTCGATTATATGGTGAGGATTCCGGCCGTACCGAACGTTGACGTGCAAATTCAACCCGCCTTGAGTTGCCAGGGCCTGAAAAAAATCTTCAAACAAGCCGAGATCAAACCCTTTCACCTCGCGATGGGACAACGTGACGTTATACACAAGAAACGGCCGTCCGCTCAGATCGACCACGACTTCCGCCAGCGTTTCATCGAGCGGGACAGTGGCCCACCCGAACCGGCGGATACCGGCTTTGTCTCCCAGCGCCTCCCTGAAGGCGCTGCCCAACACCATACCGATGTCCTCGACCGTATGGTGATCGTCAATATGGGTATCGCCCTTGGCGTCAAGCACGAGATCGAACAACCCGTGTCGTGCGAAAGCATCCAACATGTGGTCCACGAACGGAACGGGAGTGGCAATCCGGCGTTGCCCCGTCCCATCCAGCCCCAATTCCACGCGAATAGTGGTCTCGGAGGTGGATCGGTCTACCGCCGCCCGTCGTGGTTTGCCTGCAAGATTCATGACCCCCGGCTTTCTATGGAACGAGCATGGGCTTGGAGCCCCTCCATGGCGGCCAACCGCGTGACGTATGGGGTGACGACTTTCAGTTGTGCCTGGGTATACGCCACGACGTTCGTTCGTTTAATGTAATCATCGAGCGACAGCGCTGAAAAAAACCGCGCGGAGCCCCCGGTGGGCAGGACGTGATTCGGACCGGCCACGTAATCCGCCACGGCCGGCGGGGTGTAGGCCCCCATGAACACCGCACCGGCATGCCGAATTTTTTTCACGTAGTCGAAGGGCCTGGGCAACAGAATCTCCAGATGTTCGGGAGCAATGGCATTAGCCACGTCAAAGGCTTCGTCCATGTTCGAGACGACGAAGATTTTAGCATACCGGCCGACGGAATACGCGGCAATATGTCGCCTCTTCAGTTTGGGCAGTTGATTGCGAATTTCCCGAGCAACTTTCTTGGCGAACGCCGTCGAGGTCGTGACCAGATAGACGCGGGCCTCTTCATCGTGTTCGGCTTCGCACAACAGGTCCGCCGCGCAATGGGCGGGATCAGCGGATTCATCCGCAATCACCAGCAGTTCGCTCGGTCCGGCAACCATATCGATATCGACGGTCCCGTACACCGCCCGTTTGGCCGCGGCCACGTACATGTTACCCGGCCCGACGATTTTGTCCGCACGGGGAATCTGCTTGGTACCATACGCCAACGCCCCGATCGCCTGCACGCCTCCGACCCGGTACACTTCATCCACGCCGGCGAGATCCGCCGCGACCAACAAACAAGGATCGATGGCCCCGGACGCGGTGGGGCTACACATGACGACCCTCGGCACCCCGGCCACTTTGGCGGGGATCGCGTTCATCAAGACCGTGGAGGGATACAAGGCTTTCCCTCCGGGTACGTACAAGCCCACGACGTCCAGCGGGGTGATGAGTTGCCCGAGTTTCACGCCCTTCTCCTCACTCACCCACGTCGAGACCCGCTGCTTGCGATGAAACGCGCGAATACGCCGCGCGGCAAATTGCAAGGCTTGCAGGTCCGCCCGTGGAAGGCTCGCATACGCCTGCCGGATTTCTTTCGAGGAGACCAGGAACTTTTTGGGTGACAAGGCCAGACCGTCAAATTTCTTGACGTATCGCGCGACCGCGGCATCGCCGTTGCGTTCGACGTTTTTCAGAATACGCTTCACGCGCGTTTCGATCCTGGCGTGCTGCCGGGCGGCACGATTGCAGACCTCGGCCAACGCCCCGGGATAGGCTTTATCTTTTGAAGAAAAAACGTTCATCACGCCCTCAGGCGCAGGCCGTCCTGGGACGACTCTTGCGCAGCCTGTTAATCATGGTGGTAATCGCCTGATGCTTCATTTTCAAACTGGCACGATTCACGATCAAGCGTGCCGTCGATTCCGCAATCGTTTCCATTTCCTTGAGGTTGTTGGCTTTCAGCGTCTCTCCGCTCGACACCAGGTCCACGATACGATCCGCCAAACCCACGACCGGCGCCAATTCGATCGACCCGTACAACTTGATAATCTCGACCGGAATGCCCTGCCGGTTAAAATGCCATTCCGTAATGTTGGGATACTTCGTGGCGACCCGGAGTTTTGACGATAAGCGCGTGCGCTCATCCAGTCCCGCCAGGGCCGCGACGGAAATCCGGCACCATCCGATCCGCAGATCCAGGGGTTCATACACGTCCAGTTGTTGCTCTAATAATAAATCTTTCCCCGCCACACCCACATCGGCGGCGCCATACTCCACGTACGTCGGCACGTCCGTGGGGCGGACAACCAGAAAAGACAGCCCGGACTGCGGCACTTCGAAAGCCAGTTTGCGATCGTCAGCGGACAATTCCGGGCTCAGATAGCCCGCTTCCTGAAACAAGGACAGTGCCTGATCCAGGAGTTTTCCCTTCGATAGCGCGACGGTCACCATGTCACTCATAACCGGAGCCCTCTCGACGAACCGAAGCGCCCAAGCCTTGTAATTTATCTTCGATCCGTTCGTATCCCCGTTCCAAATGATAAATTCGGGAAATCCGCGTTTCACCCTCTGCCGCCAACCCGGCCAACAGGAGCGCGGCACTGGCGCGCAGATCCGACGCCATGACCGGCGCGCCCGTCAAACGCCCTAATCCTTTCACAACCGCACGGTGTCCATCAACCGCAATCACCGCACCCATGCGTTGCAATTCCGGGACGTGCAGAAACCGCCCCGCAAAGACCAATTCGGTAATGACGCTGGTTCCTTCCGCCAAACACATCAAGGCCATCATTTGCGCTTGCAGATCCGTGGGGAACCCCGGATAGGGAAACGTTTGAACGTCCTGGGCCTGCAACCGGGATCCGGCCTCAATGGTGATCGACCGTGTCCCCTCCGACAGATTGGCGCCGCATTGCTTGAGTTTGGAAGTCACGACCTCCAGATGTTCGGGCACGCATTGATCCACTTCGACCCGCCCACCCGTCATGGCCCCGGCGATCACATAAGTTCCGGCTTCAATCCGGTCGGGAATGACCTCGTGATCCGCGCCACGCAACGCCGAAACCCCTTCGATGACGAGACGCCCGGACCCGGCCCCTGAAATTCTGGCCCCGCGTTTGATCAGGAAATCGGCCAGATCGACAATTTCCGGCTCCATGGCGGCATTGTTGATGACCGTGGTGCCTTTCGCGAGACAGGCGGCCATCAATAAATTTTCGGTGCCGGTGACGGTCGGAACCTCGAAATCGATGCGTTGGCCTTCCAACTTCGGGGCATGGGCCCGGATGTAGCCGTAATCCACTGAGACCGTGGCTCCCAGCTTTCGCAGGCCATCCAAATGGAAATCGACCGGCCTCGGACCGATGGCGCATCCACCCGGGAGGGAAACGACGGCTTCCCCAAACCTAGCTAATAACGGACCCAACACCAGGATGGAGGCCCGCATGGTTTTGACCAGATCATACGGCGCCTCGAATGATTGGACGTGAGTCGCGTCGATAATCGCCCGCCCCTCCTCCTGCTTGACGGAAACGCCGAGTAAGCTGAGAAGCGTCATCATGGTGGTGACGTCTCTCACCTGAGGCAGGTTGGAAATCGCGCATTCTCCTCCCCCCAACAAGGTCGAAGCCAAAATCGGGAGCGCCGCATTTTTGGCGCCGCCCGCCCGGACGTACCCTTCCAATCGCTGCCCTCCCATGACGATCAAACTGTCCATGTCGACGACGTTCGCTCCAGGCAAATCACGCGATCAATACCCGCCTGATCGCGCCGGATCGTTTTGACGATGAACGCTTCGCCGACTTTTCGACGAACGTCCTCTGACTGATGCATTCCCATTTCCATGACCAGAATCCCGCCCGGATGCAACAATGACGGACTCTCCGCAAGCAGGCGATCGTAGAACGCCAAACCGTTCGAACCGCCATTGAGGGCAGGAAGCGGCTCAAATGCCCGGACTTCCCGTGGCAGGCGATCGCATTGCTCCGACGGAATATAAGGTGGATTCGAGACAATGACCGACACCTTGCCCGCA
Organism: Nitrospira sp.; assembly: GCA_011523385.1. Classification (GTDB taxonomy): domain Bacteria; phylum Nitrospirota; class Nitrospiria; order Nitrospirales; family UBA8639; genus Bin75. Next base: position 10,241 of record WTGX01000006.1, read on the forward strand.
AATACGCCAGCGGCCAGCGGTTCGAGACATTCGCCCAGGAAGAACCGGATCTTATCGGCCACGCCATGACGCTGCGCGTTCTCGCTGGCCACTTGTAGGGCCGAGGCACTGCAATCCGTAGCCGAGACGGTGGCACCCGGGCAGTCCAAAGCCAACGAGACGGCCAGGCAGCCCGACCCCGTTCCCATATCCACCATATGACAGGCGACCGTCGAAAAGCGTGAGGCCAGGACTTCCTCGATGATTAACTCGGTTTCAGGCCTGGGAATCAACACGCTCGAGTTCACGAGAAAGTCGCGTCCGCGAAAGACCTGGGTGCCCACGATATATTGCAGGGGTTCCCGTGACGCCCGGCGCCGAAACAGCGATTCGGTTCTCGCCCAATCTACCGGCCTGACCCTCGCGTTTGCGTCGGCATACACCTTGAGACGCGAAATGCCCAAACCGGCTTCCAGCAGCCAGAACGCTTCATTATCCGCATTGTCCACCCCGGCGGCCTGAAGGATCGCCAAACCCCGTTGATAGGCGGCCAGGAGTGTGGACGGGGACGGCAAGGAACTGTTCGGAGCCTCCATATCAGTCTGCACCATCAGTTGTTGGACGCAATTTCAGCCCCACGACTCTCCGGCTCACGAGCATCGTCCAACGCCTTCACCAATTCCTCAAGGTCTCCGTCCAGGATCGATTCCAGTTTATGCAAACTCAGCCCTATCCGGTGATCCGTGACGCGATTCTGCGGGTAATTGTAGGTGCGGATCTTTTCACTTCGTTCACCCGTCCCGACCTGGGAACGCCGATGTTCGGCAATCGACGCTTCCTGTTTTTCACGTTCGGCGTCGCCGATGCGGGTTCGAAGGGTGCGCATGGCTTTTTCACGATTCTTGAGTTGCGACCGCTCATCCTGACACGTGACCACCATGCCGGTCGGAATATGGGTTATTCGCACAGCCGAATAAGTGGTATTGACGCTCTGACCTCCTGCGCCCGAGGAACAGAACGTATCGATGCGAAGATCCCTCGGATCGAGATGCACGTCGACGTCTTCAACCTCCGGCATCACCGCCACGGTCGCCGTGGACGTATGAATGCGGCCGCTCGCCTCCGTACTCGGAACTCTTTGGACACGGTGCACCCCGCTCTCGTATCGAAAGGCGCCGTACGCTCCCTGGCCTTCGACCAGAAAAATGGCTTCCTTGATCCCGCCGATGCCCGTCTCATTTGCATCAACCATCTGCACCCGCAACCCGCGGTTCTCGGCATAACGCATGTACATGCGCAACAACTCACCGGCGAACAGCCCGGCCTCTTCGCCGCCCGTCCCGGCTCGTATTTCGACGAATGAGTTTTTATCATCTTCGGCGTTTCGGGGATGCAGGAGTTGCAGCGCGCGTTCCTCAACCTGTGTCCGTTGCTCCTGCAACGCTCCCAATTCATCGGTGGCCAACGCTTTGAGTTCCGGGTCCGATTGCGGGTCATCCAGCAGCCGCGAAGTATTGGCGATTTCCCGGAGCAGACGCCGGTAGTCCGCAAACAACTGGCTGACGTCTTCAAGGTCAGCCCGCTCCTTGTTGTAGGCAATCACCACCGGCGGTTGGCTGAGGACCGTCGGATCGGCTAGGCGATGGGTCAATTCGTCGTAACGATGCGCCGCGGCTTCCCATTGGGCGAGCCAACCCTCAAACTGGTTTTCCATCTTGTCGCCGGACATAGAATGCCCTTCTCTACAATTGAACGAAAGTCTGCGAGAAAATCGAGGAGTGCGAGATCGCGTCGAGCGGGGAGGCTAGGCTTTGGACTTCTTGGCGTATTTTTTCCTGAATCGTTCCACACGCCCTTCGGTGTCAACGATTTTCTGCGTGCCGGTAAAGAAGGGGTGACAGGCGGAACAAATGTCCACCTTGATATCGCCCACGGTAGAACGGGTTTGGAATTTCATGCCGCATGCGCAACTGACCGTCGCCTCGGAATATTCGGGATGAATGCCTGCTTTCATGATACCGATGTCCTCCTGAAAACTGTTCCAGAGCCTATATCTAGCATGAAAGACCGGTCGTTGGCAAAGCGAACGGACAGGTTATCGATTCATGGACTGGAGAAAGTCCTGATTATCCTTGGTCCCGGCGATCTTATCCATGAGAAACTCCATGGCTTCCATCGTCCCCAAGGGGCTCAATACCTTGCGTAACACCCACATTTTATTCAACCGGTCCCGGTCGACCAGCAACTCTTCCTTCCGGGTTCCCGATTGACTGATATCAATGGCCGGGAAAATGCGCTTGTCCGCCAAACGGCGGTCCAAATGGACTTCCATGTTCCCCGTGCCTTTAAACTCTTCAAAAATCACGTCGTCCATACGACTGCCGGTGTCCACCAGCGCCGTGGCCAGAATCGTGAGACTCCCGCCGTCTTCGATGTTTCGAGCCGAACCGAAAAACCGTTTGGGCCGTTGCAGCGCGTTGGAATCCAGCCCGCCGGAGAGCACCTTTCCGCTCGGAGGCGCAATCGTGTTATAGGCGCGAGCCAACCTGGTAATACTGTCCAGCAGGATCACCACGTCGCGCTTGTGCTCAACCAATCGCTTGGCCTTTTCCATCACGATCTCGGCCACTTGCGCGTGCCGCTGAGCCGGTTCGTCAAACGTGGAGCTGATGACCTCGGCGCTCTTGACCTGACGCTGCCAATCCGTGACTTCTTCCGGGCGTTCGTCAATGAGTAAGACGATGAGCAGGGTCTCCGGGTGATTGTGCAGGACCGCACGGGCAATAGCTTGAAGCAGCATGGTTTTTCCCGTCCGCGGAGCGGCCACGATGAGCCCCCGTTGTCCCTTCCCGATGGGCGTGGTCAGTTCCATCACCCGCGTGCAATATTCCTCCTGATCAAACTCCAGGGAAATGCGTTCCTCGGGATAGAGTGGCGTCAAATTGTCGAACAGAATTTTGTCCCGCTGCACTTCCGGTTCGTCATAGTTGATCTTTTCAACTTTCAACAAGGCAAAATACCGCTCCCCACCTTTGGGCGGACGAACCTGGCCCGAGATGATGTCGCCCGTTCGCAAGCCAAAACGACGGATTTGAGAGGGCGAAATATAAATGTCATCGGGACCCGGAAAATAATTCGAATCCGGCGCACGCAAAAACCCGAAGCCGTCGGAAAGAGTTTCCAGGACCCCTTCGCCAAAAATGACTCCGTTCTTCTCCGCCTGCCCTTGCAAGATGGCAAAGATCAGTTCCTGTTTCCTCAGATTCGCACACCCTTCGATCTTCAATGACCGGGCCAAATCCGCAAGGTCGCCGATGGATTTTTGTTTCAATTCCGCAAGATGCATAACCTTCTCCTAAAGAGGTGGGGGATCGTTGAAGAGATCGGATCGTGACGACGAGCCGAAATGTGTCTTCCTGGAGATCGACGGATTCGCAAACTATTTACACGTGGTGAACAGACCGTCCTGCTTGTGTTGCGGAACAGTCATTCAGACAATTCCGCCGATGCATTAAATGAAGGGAAACTATTCATTATGTTTTGGACAGAAGGGTGTTGGCGTTACGAAAAATTGATTTACAATTTTGGGACTTGAAAAGTCATGTAGGGAGAAGTAACTGCCTCTTCAATTTGGAAGGTATATCTGTTTTGTATAACATGCATCTCCTGATTGTCAATAGCTACTTTCAACCATTGTCGGTTTGCGATGCCACGAGCGTTGTGATAAATGAACGGAAGCAGGGGAAAAATTTTCACAGAGAAAATTTATTGCACAAAATGGCTAAACCCGACGAGCCTTTTTCACATAGCAGGATTTTCTCCTTTGCCGAGGCGACGGAACTGATCCCCAAGCTGGCGACGCATCTGACCAGAGCCAAAGCCGGCAAAACAATCCTGCAGCAAACCAAAGAAGAAATCAAAAAAGCAAGCGCCAACGCGCCATATGGAGGCGGAAGTTGTGAGGGGCCACGCTACATCAAAGCACTCGAAACGATTTATGAAAACCTCAACAGCATCAATGAAATGGGCGTGATTGTCAAAGATCTGGACATGGGCTTATGCGACTTTCCGTATCTCATGGAAGGACGGGTGGTCTATCTCTGCTGGAGGCTCGGTGAAGAAACTATCGAATGGTGGCATGAAATCGACGACGGCTACAAGGGGCGGCAAGCCCTGCCTAAAGGAATCTCATGAACGACGGCCCCCGGTCAGTCGTCCCTTATCGCAAGCCTTAACGGAAACGCCGAGTCCATGACCTACGTGATCATTGGATGGGATGGACCCGAAGGGCAAAGCAAGCGGCAGCATCATAGACCCGCCCACTTGGGCCATCTTGAGCGCTTGCAGCAAAAGGGCCAATTGATCTGCGCCGGCCCCTTTACCGATCAAGCCGGAAGCTTGGTCATCATCGAAGCCGACACCATGGAGAGGGCCGAAAACATTGCCAACAGCGATCCCTACGTCACGCATGGAATATTCGAACGAGTCGAAATCCATCCGTTTAAACGAGTCTTCCCCCGGCCACAAGAAATTTGAAAGGGCGGCATCTTGCGTGTTACAAATTTTTATTCATGATTTCACGCATGTGGCGATCCAATGATTAAGCTAATCCGCGAAGGTTCGACGAAATACCCCTGGCTGCTCAAGATCATCATGTTGGTGATCGCGGTCACCTTCACCATCGGAATGGGGTGGTTCGGGTATGAAACCGCACAACAACCCAACGTGGTGGCCGTGGTCGGGGCGTATCAGGTGGAGCTGGAGGAATTCCGCAGGGCATATAACAGACTCGATGCCTTCTATAGAAATCAACCTCAGCAAGAAGCCCCCGACAGCAAAGAGCTCAAGCAGACCGCCATCAACTCTTTAGTCAACCGGAAACTGTGGCTCGCGGCTGCCGATGATCTCAATCTGGAGGTGCATCCGGATGAACTGCGAGACACGATCATGAAGCGCGAAGAATTTCAGAAGGATGGGGGCTTCGACCCGGAAACCTACCATCGCCTCCTGTCGCTCAACCGGATTTCTCCGGCGAAGTTTGAAGAGGGCCTGGCCAAGGATCTTCGCATACAAAAAGTTCAGTCCCTTGTTCAAGACGTGGCAACCCTCAACCCCGTGGAGGAAGAACTGGTCAAGGAACTCGCTACAGGGCAAACCGCCGACCTTGAAGATGAAAAAGAAATCGAAAAGATCAATGACCGCATCAGGCTCCAACTCCTGCTTCAAAAGAAACAGCAAGCCCTCGAAGCATTCCAACAGGCCCTGCGGGCTTCCTCCGCCGTCGAAATCCGCCAGGAATTCCTCTAAGGCCCTCGCTCCCCCAACCTTGCCTCGCCCTGAACGGATAACAACCCCGGCACCGCCTTTTCCCTAAACCTGGAACCCAGCCATACCGCGTTACTCCAGTGGATTTCGGACGTCCAAAAAATCAAATTTCCTGAAATCCCTATCCGCGGTGTACAGTTTGAGAACGTCATGTTGTCGCAGAAGAGCAGCCAAATGGGCATCCGGGACCAAGTTTCCACGTACGGGAAAGTCTCGTGTGACTTCTCGATAGATTTCAAAAAATCCATCCGCTTCGGACAATGGTCTCACGTGGGGTAACTGTAACAGGGCCTGGATATTTCCAAGGGCTTCCTGTGGAGGCAAAGGGTGAGAAAAGACCCGAGGGTGAGTCGCCACCCGGAGATAAGCCATCAACGTCGGCCAAGCCACGTACCACGGCTCAGAATTGATGGTACAGCTTTGAAGAAACTGCAGGGCTAATGAATGATGAGAACTGGTCCGATCCGATGCATACAAAAAAATATTCGCATCGACCGAATAGCTCACTTCACGTTCTCATCAAGTACGGCATAAAGGGCCTCTTTGTCGGAAAGATCAATGCGGGCTTTCATAGAACGAGACACCCAATGCAGTTTGGATATTCGCGGGGTCTTTTTTCTTTGAAAGAGAGCTTCGGCCAACAGTTGAGACATAATTTGCCCCAATGATCGCTTTTCTCTCTTTTGAAGAGTTTTCAGTTCCTTCAAGAGAGGCCCATCAATATCAACGGTCGTTCTCGGCATGATGTCATGATGATAAGATGAATCGCATCTGATGTCAATGCCGTTTTGATAAGGATTGCCTTATCTTCCTTCATCGCCGTAGAATCGCCGTCGTTCGTCAGTTCCGACCAGAATGGTTTTTCGACTTCAACGAGTTCAAAAATTTGAACACCCATTTGGTTTTTCGGATTTTCTCGACAAAATCGCGGCACTCCGCCAATGTATAGGCGTTCCTTTCGCTGGCATGGGCGACTCGATTGCGGTCGTTACGTACAACATTGAGTTTTGCAAACGTATCGCGGGAAGTAAGAAACTCGCTATTGCGCCTCGTGGCTAATATGTAGCTTAGACCAACGTTGGATCCCGCTTTTTCAAGCACTGTGATAATTTGCCCTAAACCACATATCTGGTTACGACGTGGGGCATCGTCACCAAGCAATTTTTCGATGTAAGCCCGCTTGGGCCGAAATACCTGATAATGAAATTCCGACTCTATCGACAGCGCCCAGCGTAGAGGAACTGACCGAGGATTGATTTTTATCCAATGCTTATCACTCCACAATTCCGCCCCTACGACAAACTCCTTGGTTCTATTGTGGAGATCATCAAATAATGAGCCGCATTCATGTCTCAGTCTGTTCTGCGTAGCGTCCAAGTCTGCTTGGTATCGTGGATTCACAGCAGCGCGACTTAGTTCGTCCCTCCAGGAGATGGCTTCCGCAGATCCCACTGGAGACACATAGCCATCATCGGCATAATCTTCAATAAGTTCGCAAAAATGTCTCGCTCGCTCAGGTTGTTTTAGGCGATAGTAGTAGAGAGAAACGAGACTGCCCAGCCAGATTTCGAGCAAACTTCTCTCGCTCGAATCAAGCCTCTGATCGAAATGGTCACGCCCAAGCTCTCCGCGACGAACAAGAGTATATAAATGTTCATAGACAGCAATGGCATGAGCGTACATCTCACATTCCTCATACCAGCCGGCCACGCCCTCGCTCAGAATTAATTCGTCGAATGCAATGTCAGCTTCTTTCAGGAACATCGTCCATGCTGTTTTCAACTTACCTGCATCGTCAGCCTCAAGCGTCGAGTGCGTGAAGGAAAGGCGCTTAATGAGATGATCGTAGTCATTGCCAAACGGGATCTCGCAGAAAAGATCGAATCCTTTGCCTATGAGGTTTAGAAGTTCTTCGTCGGTTGGTGCCTCTGGACCGGATTGCGGTCTCGATTCAACGTCGCGACATTGCCTTTCCCATTCGTCTTTCTTACGTCGTTCTTCACGCTCTTCACGCTTTCTTTCAGGATCGTTTATGAATTTCTCCCATAAGTTCCGCAATTCATCTGCATCTGCACTAAAAATATCCCCAGCTTTCATAAATCCTCCTGAACGAAATACGTCGTCACATAATTCTTCTTTCCATATTGCTGTGGTTGGCCTAAATGAGAAAAACAAATTTCAGCGGAGCCGGGCCGACACCTAGTAAGTTGATCGAAGAATCAGACTCGCGATTTCGGGAACCCGCATGCCTTACTCTTTAAAAACCTGTGCAGCGAGTGGGAAAGTGCTTAGAGAGAGCGCCTTTTGAGGCGCTTTTCATATTGGGCGGCGTACAGGTCGATAAGCCTGCGGATCATCGCCTGATACGAAGTCCGGCGCTTTCCGGCTTCTTTCTTAAAGAAATCCACACTCGATTTGCTCAAAGAGATCGTGACCTTGACTTGGTCCTGGCGAAGCACCAACTCTTCCGGAGGTGGAAGAAAATCTTCAATTACGCTCAATCGGCCAAGAGGCTCATCCGTATATTTGATTGTGTTCTTCATAAATCCTTTTGCCCCTCCTCCAGTATCCTGCACCGATGATTCGAGCTAAATCCTTTCGGTTGTAGCCTAGTCTTCTCTTGTTATTGAATCAACATGGCATCGCCGTAGCTGTAGAACCGGTACCGTGCGTTGATGGCTTCCGCGTAGGCCGCGCGCAGTTGGTCGAGACCGCCGAAGGCGGAGACGAGCATGAGCAACGTGGTGCGCGGCAAGTGAAAATTGGTCAGCAGGGCATCAACCATGGTGAAGCGAAACCCGGGCGTGATGAACAGGCGGGTCTCACTCGCTCCGGCTTGGATGTGTCCAGCTTGATCGACCGCCGATTCGAGCGTGCGCACCGACGTGGTTCCGACTGCCACGACTCGCCTCCCTTCAGCCTTTGCCACATTGAGGCGCTGCGCCGTCTCCTCGGAAATATCAAACCATTCGGCAGCCATGTGATGATCTTCGATCCGGTCAACGGTGACGGGACGAAACGTCCCGGGGCCCACGTGTAGCGTGACGGTTGCAAGTTGAATGCCCTTTTGCTCAAGGGCCGCGAATAATTGTTCCGTAAAATGCAGCCCAGCAGTCGGTGCGGCAACGGCCCCTTCCGAGCGCGCGAAGACCGTTTGGTAGGCTTCTTTATCACGCTCATCCGCCGGGCGTTTGATATAGGGCGGGAGCGGGACTTCGCCTATCCGGTCGAGTAGTTCCGTGACGGACCCTCGGGTATTGATCCGAAGAACCGTGCGTTCCTGACTCCGTTCCAGAACTTCGGCGGTCGCCTCATCCTGAAATTGCAGGACCTGACCAACGTCGACGTGGCCTTTCAGCAAGACTTCCCAACTCTTTTCCTCCAAGGGCCGTACCAACAATGCCTCGATTTTGCCGCCGGTGGACCGTTTGGTGCCGTGAAGCCTGGCGGGTATCACCTTCGTGTCGTTCAACACCACCACGTCATCGGACCGCAACAGATTCGGCAGATCTTTCATCCAGGCATGTTGAAACGCGGGCTCCCCCTTACGCGGCACAACCAACAGACGCGCGTGATCTCTCGGAGAAACCGGATAGTCGGCAATCAGCGATTCGTCAAAAGGAAAGTCGAACTCGGAGAGTCGCAAGGCGGATACCCACTTCGAAAAAATTGAGGCTAGACTATCAAGAACGGTGAGTAACTGTGGGAATCAGTTATGGAACCTCTGATTTATTGTGATAGCGGGATGCAGGGCAAGGCGTCCCGGAGCGAAACCCGAGGCTTATCATAGGGATAGGTGAGGGTTGAGCGAGGACACAACGCAGCCATGCGCCCGATAGTGCATTAAATCAGAGGTTCCTTATGAAGACGGCAGGATCATGACCACCTGATCGCGCGGCAGGATTTCCGTCCCCGGATAGTAATGGCGCAGGATGGATTGATAGGGGTACCCCAACTCGGCCATTTCCTTGGCGCCCCATTGACAGAGGCCGACCCCGTGTCCTGCCCCTTTTCCCGCAAACACCACGTGCCTGTCAATGCGTTCAATGGAAAATCGGGTACTGCGGACTTTGGCATACCCGAGGATCCTCCGAAATTCCTGTCCCGTGATAACGAGTTCTCCCCGGGAATGCAGAATCCTAATATCCTTGACCCGACCGGCGGTGGTCATGCCATAGGGCGTAAGCGTCGCGAGCCAGCCAATGGGATACCCTTCTTCCTTGAGCCGGGCTTCGACCGTGTCAAACGGAATGGTCGCTCGCCACTCGTACCAGGGCGACTTCCGATCAAACGGACAAGCCACCCCTTTGAGATAGGGCAAGTCTTTGGCCCACACGTTCACAGCGTCTTCCGTAGGCCCGGCGGTCGTGGATGAATACACTGCGAAAATAGGACGGCCTTCATAGGTCAGGACTTGGCCGCGCGTCCGGTTTACGGCATCGAGCACGGCGCGATTAACCTTTTGACGGCCCGTATAGACCTGATCCTGCACGCTCGCATAGACGTCGAACGGTTGAGCTGCGCTCTCGAGTTTCTTGTATAACACGTAGGTCCGCGCCGCCACGGCCTGCGTTCGCAAGAGTTCTTCGTGCCAACCGGGATTGACTTCCGAACTCACGACGCCCGCCACGTACTCTTCGAGATCAACCACGTTCACGATCAGCAGGTGTTCGTCCCGGGCCGTTATTTCGAGATCCCCGTACACCGCCCAATGTTGGCTCACCGCATCGGGGGACGATCCTTGAATGGTGACTTGCAGTTTATTGTGTGTCCCGTGAATTGCGAGACCGTTGCCTCGGACGATGTTTCCATCAACCTGCAACTCATGCCCCTTGAGAACAACCGTTGCCTCGGACAACACGTCGATGTGGTCTCCCGAAGACGTTTCAAGACGCAAATCTCCGGCGGCGGCGACCGTGACGCGGCCGGCCTGTTTGGCCAAGGCAACCCGGACATGATCCGCTGCGTGAACCCAGGGCAACGATCCCGACCCCGCCCCGATGATCAGCAGGAGCATCCAAACCTGAGAGAAGGCGGACTTGGTCATCGTTTCAGGAAGAAGTAGAGAAGAAGACTGCCCACCACGCTGATGACGATACTGGTCCCTAGTGGGAAGTAAAAGGTGAAGTTGTCTCGCTTGATGAAAATATCGCCCGGCAGCTTTCCCAGCCAGCCGAGCCCGGTCCCCTCACCCGGCCACTTGCCGAGCAACGAGACCACGATGCCGAGGACGACGATGCCCAAGCCCAGAATGATGAGCGTCTTCCCGATGAACTCCGGCATGGCTCACCTTGTCAATGCCTCGGCAATCTGGACGGCGTTGAGCGCAGCCCCTTTGCGCAGGTTATCCGCTACCACCCACAAATTGAGCCCATTGGGAATGGAGTCATCCTCACGAATCCGTCCCACGAACACCGCATCAGTTCCCGCGACGTGGATCTGCAGGGGATACAACTTCCGCGAGGGATCGTCATACAGTTGCACGCCCGGCGCGGTCGAGAGGATGGCCCGGGTTTCCTCCACCGACAACTTCTGTTTCGTTTCGACGTTGACGGATTCCGCATGGCCGACGAACACGGGCACACGCACCGTCGTCGCGGATATCCCGATCGAATGGTCACCAAGTATCTTCCGGGTTTCGTTGACCATCTTCATCTCTTCGCCGGTATACCCCGACGACAGAAAATCGTCGATGTGCGGCAAACAGTTGAACGCGATCTGATGCGGATACACCGTGGACGTCACGTCGCCGAAGCTCAACAACTGCCGGCACTGTTCCGCCAATTCGTCCATGGCCTCTTTCCCGGTACCGGACACCGATTGATAGGTTGAGACGACGACGCGGGTAATCGTGGCCTGATCATGTAACGGCTTGAGCACCACCACCATTTGAATGGTGGAACAATTCGGGTTGGCCACAATACCCTGGTGGGCTTCCAGATCGTGCGCGTTCACTTCAGGGACGACCAGCGGAACCTGTGGGTCCATACGCCAGGCCGAACTGTTGTCGATCACCACCGCCCCGGCCTTGACGGCAACCGGCGCGTACTCCTTACTCACGGAGGCACCGGCGGAGAACAACGCGATATCGATCCCCTGAAACGATTCCCGTGTGAGCAATTTCACCTTGACGTCGTCGCCGCGAAACGACACGGTTCCGCCCGCGGACTTGGACGATGCCAATGGGCGCACCTCGTCCACGGGAAACTTGCGTTCTTCCAAAACCGAAAGCATTTCCGTGCCCACGGCACCGGTGGCGCCGACCACGGCAACGGTATAAGCCGATTTCTTCTTCATCGTACGCGAAGCGGTTGTCTCACGGATTTCCATTCACGACGACGCGGATACGATGACTGAAAGTATCCGCGATGTATACGTGTCCTCGGGAGTCCAAGGCGACTCCGAACGGATAGTTTAGACTGCTCTGCAAGGGATCCTTCCCATCGCCGGAAAATTCCGCCTTCCCGTTCCCGGCCAAGAGCGACATTTCCTGTTTCTGCACGTTCCACACCCGAATCAAGTGGTTGTCGCTGTCCGTAATGAACAGGCGGCCGTCAGGATGAAGGGCAATGGCATACGGCCGGGACAAGCTGGGGGAGGATTCATTTTCACCCGGCGTGAATTGAAACTCGCCGGTTCCTCCCACCACCGTCCCGACCGTTCCGGCCTGTCGATCCCACTTCCGAATGCGACTATTAAACGTATCGGCAATGTACAGGTCTCCGTCCTGATCCACGGCAAGTCCGCTGGGACCGGCCAACGCGGTTTCAGGGCCGGCGGCCCCATCGCCGTTGTATCCAGACTCCCCGGTCCCGGCGATTGTCGTCATCACGCCGGAAGGCACATCGAGTTTTCGGATCCGGTTGTTGCTTTGATCCCCGATGTACAAACAATCCGGTCCGTCCAGGACCAGGGCCACAGGTTCATTCAGAGCCGCTTTTACGGCAGGGCCATTGTCGCCGTAATATTTCGCCTGGCCCGTTCCTGCGATGGTGGAGATGAACCCGGTGGCGGGATCAATCCGGCGAATCCGGTGATTCCAGGTATCGGCAATGTACACGGTGCCATCTTCGGCCACGGCCACGGCCGAGGGAAAATTGAGCGCGGCCCCGGTTGCCGGTCCACCATCACCTGCAAACCGCTGATCCTTTGATTGGGGTCCGGTCATGTAGCGGACCATGCCACTCAAATCGGGTTTTTGCGCGTAGACGTCACCCGGCTTGCTCACCGGATCCGCCAATGGATCTTCATCGTCTTCCGGGTGCTCCGGCACAGGCTCGACAGACAGCGACGCATGGGCATCAGGCTCGAAGGTTCCGGCTATCGTCGTGATGAACCCGGTTTGCGCATCAACCTTACGCACCAGGTGATTCTCCGAATCGGCGATATAGAGATTGCCGGCGGCGTCAAGAGCCACCGTTTTCGGTTCGTTCAACGTGGCCGCCGTGGCCGGACCGGCATCTCCGCTGCAACCGGGCTCCCCGCTTCCGGCGATGGTCCCGATCGTGCCGGCTTGAATGGTGTCCAACATGCTTCTCCTGCCTCTCCTTGTACCTAACCGATGCTTTGAAGAATACGGTCGCTCATCTCTTTGGTGCCCACGAGGGTGGTTCCAGGTGCCGCGATGTCTCCGGTTCGGCACCCCTGGCCCAACACGGCCTGAATCGCGTTCTCGATAAGGTCCGCTTCCTCGCCCATACCGAACGAATACCGGAGCATCATCGCGCCGGAGGCGATCATGCCGATAGGGTTGGCTGCATCCTTGCCCGCAATATCCGGAGCGCTCCCGTGAATGGGTTCATACATGCCGACGGACGCGCCGACGCTGGCCGACGGCAACATCCCGATCGACCCGGTCAACATGGCGGCTTCGTCACTCAAAATGTCACCGAACAGATTCGTCGTCAGGAGCACGTCAAACTGTTTCGGGTTCCAGATCAACTGCATCGCGCAATTATCCACGTACATGTGTCGCAGTTCCACGTCCTGATAGTCCTTGTGGACCTCGATGACGATCTTCCGCCACAACTCCGAGGATTCCAGTACGTTTGCCTTGTCCACGGAAGTGACGACCCCCCGGCGTTTGCGTGCCACGTCGAAGGCGACCTTGGCGATCCGCGTAATTTCTTCCGTTGTATAGACTTCGGTGTTAAATCCGCGATGGCCGGTCGGCGTCGCCTCCACGCCTTTGGGCTTCCCGAAATAAATGCCGCCCGTCAGTTCACGCACCACCAGCACGTCAATGCCCTCAATGACCTCGCGCTTGAGCGTCGAGGCATCGGCCAATTCCGAATACAGCTTGGCTGGCCGAAGATTCGCAAACAGCCCGAGTTGTTCCCTCAGACCCAGCAACGCCCGTTCCGGCCGCCGCTCATAATCGAGGCCTTCCCATTTCGGTCCTCCCACCGCCCCCAACAGGACCGCGTCACTGGTTTTGGCCAACTGAAGCGTGTCGTCCGGGAGCGGCCATCCCGTGTTGTCAATGGCCTGACCGCCGACCGCGGCGTGAACAAACTCAAACGCATGGCCGCCGCGTTTTCCGACCGCTTCCAACACCGCCACGGCCGCCGGCACGATTTCGGGGCCGATTCCGTCCCCCGCCAAAACTGCGATCTTCTTCATCATAGCTTCTTCTTCACCCTTACCCATCAAGGGAGAGGGGACTATTTCCCGCCTCCTTGTGCTTGCCTATTCGAGGTGGGCGATTTCGACGTCGCCCCAGTGTTGCTTCAGATACCCCGCGACGAGCCGCCGGTGACAGTGGTGCGGCTTGTCCTCGCTGCATAGCAGGCAGCCGTCCGCGATGACCTCCTTGGGGACGGTCTCCTCGATGCGGCGTTGTCTCATGAGTTCCAGAAAACTGATCTCATACGTGCTCCAATCGCCACGCCGTTTCTTGTAGCCGTCCAACATCTCCTGCGTGGGAGCCAGTTCGGGCACATGGATATACTCCATCCCACAGATCTTCTGCAAGAACCAAGCGAGGTCGTCCCTCTTCGCAAAGCCCGCAAGCTGGGACACGTTGTTGAGCCGCACGTCCACGACCCGCTTGGCCCCGGACTCACGCAAGAGATCGAAAAACCGACGTGCCGGTTTCTTCGTGAACCCGATCGTGAAAACCTTCATGGTGTTTCTACCTCAACATCCTGCCTCACATAGGAGATTAGTTCTTCCTGCCTAGCCAAGGCTTCCGCGAGTCTATCTTCCCTGGATAGAAAAAGATCTTCCTGGTTAGGCGCATCAAGCAATCTCTCCAGTGTAGCCTCATGCGGCTCCAAGCGTCCGTCCGGCAAAATATGCTCAATCGCAACCCCATGTCTGGCCAACACGCAAGCGACTAAAAGAGTACGGTGACACTCCAAAGGTTCCTGTTCCGCGCACATCAAGGCGACACGGTAATTGCTGGTGCTGCTGATGACGCACTCGATGCCTTCACGGAACAAGTCCGTTCTCGCCAGACGCGCATACTGTATGCGGCCATTCTCGTAGCACTCACTATCGTTTGATCTCGCGCCAAGCTCGCGCCCGAGAAATATGTACTCGATTCCATTCGTCTTTAGTACTTTTTCGAGTGCCTCACGATTAAACTGAAGATTGTGCCGACTGTAGGGTGCCGAACGCACGTCGGCCACAGCCGTGACCTCGTGTTTTCGCAGGAGCTTCACAAAAACATCCAATGGATGATTGGAGTGTCCTATCGTTAAAACGATGCCCTTTTCGGAGATCACAACGCCTCTGCTTTTTCGGGCTAGATAACCTGGATAATGGTAGCAATCAGCTTGTAGCAGGCTTCCTTGAACGGCTCTCCAAGGCTGATGGTCAGAAAACTTTCACCAATCTCGTATTTGCCATCTGGTTTCGAAAGATACTCACGCTCATAAGAGGGATCCGTGATCCAAAGTGCGTATTCTTCTTCGGCGTACGAAAACCGTCCCTGCACCCGGCGTTTGAGATTACCGAATTCCTCGCCAGGCCTGAAGATGGACAATTGCACACGATCTACGTGGATCAAACGAAGCGAACTCTTCAAAGACTTCGTTAGTGCTAGTGGTATCTGATCATTGCAGCCACGGTAGGTGCTATGCCCGTCGATCCACAACGGCGCGACCGGGTCGGCAAGTTGTTGCAATTTATCCAGGGAAAGATCACCCACCTTGGTCCAGTAAGAATCGGAATCGAGCAGCCAGTTCTCCTGCTGATGGTTATTTGGCTTGGGAGACAGCAAGGGTACGTCGATGATATCAAGCACTTGAGGGTCGCGGCCGTTCTCATACTGGCGTTCATCTTCCGAGACTTCTTCGCCTTCGCGATCGCTGACGGGTCTGATCCAATTTCCGGGCCGGTTTCCGTCCCACAGTCTGCCCGCGATACAACGTCCGCTCCGCCTACGGGCGTTGGCGAGGCAGACGATGCGTTTGACGATCTTCATGGCCTGCTTCTTTCCTCACCCTCACCCCGGCCCTCTCCCGTCAAGGACGAGGGAGAAAATACGAAGCTTCCTCTCCTTTCAAAAGAGAGGGAACTCTCTTCTGATCGATCAACAAAGTCCGATTTTGTCTCCCACGTTGGCGCGGCGCTCCAATTGCGACGCCAGTTTATTCAGAGCATTCAGATAGGCTTGGGCCGAAGCCACGATGATATCGGTATTCGCCCCGTTCCCGGTGACGATTTCGCCGTCCTGTTCGACTCGCACCGACACCTCTCCTTGCGCGTCAGTCCCACCGGTGATGGCTTTGACCGCGTAGGCCAACAATTTGCTTTTGGTTTGCGTGATCCGGGCAATCGTTCGATAGACCGCGTCAACCGGACCATCGCCGGTGCCCGTCTCCTTCATCGCCTGCCCGTCCACCTCCAACTCCACGGTTGCCGTCGGCAATTGATTCGTCCCGCTTTGGGTGCTCAGCGCCTTTAACGAATACCGTTCGGGCACCTTGGTGACGGCTTCGGACACAATCGATTCCAGATCTTCCTCGAACAATTCCTTTTTCTGGTCCGCGAGCCGTTTGAATCGCTCGAACGCCGCGTTCACTTCTTCGTCCGAGAGCGCATAGCCCAACTTCGCCAACTCCGCTCGAAAGGCGTGGCGACCGGACAGTTTCCCCATCACCAGGCGGCTTTGCGTCAACCCGATGGAACCGGGCCGCATGATTTCATACGTGTTTTTATCCTTGAGCAACCCGTCCTGGTGGATCCCGGA
This sequence comes from Nitrospira sp., assembly GCA_011523385.1. GTDB lineage: Bacteria > Nitrospirota > Nitrospiria > Nitrospirales > UBA8639 > Bin75. Next base: position 26,742 of record WTGX01000006.1, read on the forward strand.
AGTATGCGCGAACGCGTTCGCCCCGACGATGGCCTTGTTGGGTTGGACGACCATCCCCGTGATCTTGCTGACCAGCCGGCTGGTCTTGGAAATTTCTTCGGTGCGAATCTGCGTCCCGGCATCATAAAAGTCCTTGCGGGTCCGCAGCCCCATCACGATCTCTTCCATCGACGCATTGCCGGCCCGTTCGCCGATGCCGTTGACCGTACATTCCACTTGCCCGGCGCCGGCGTGGATGGCCGCCATGGAATTGGCGACCGCCAACCCCAAATCATTGTGGCAATGCACGGAAATGATCGCCCGATCGCAGTCACGCACCCGCGTCCTGAGCGTTCGGATAATATCTTCAAATTCCTTGGGGGTCGTGTACCCCACGGTATCGGGAATATTCACCGTACCCGCGCCTGCGTCCACGACCGCCTCCACGACTTCGCACAGGTAGGAGACGTCCGACCGCGTCGCGTCCATGGGGGAAAACTCAACGTCATCGACGTAGCTGCGCGCGTGCCGGACCATCTCGACCGCACGCTGAAGCGCTTCCTCTCGCGTCATGCGGAATTGGTGTTTCAGGTGAATGTCCGACGTGGACAGGAAGGTATGAATGCGCGGTTTGGGCGCCCCTTTCAATGCCTTCCACGCCGAATCAATGTCCGCAGGCTTGGCTCGTGCCAGGCTACAGACCGTCGGGCCTTCCACCTCCTGCCCGATACGCTGCACCGCCTCGAAATCACCGGGGGAACTGAAGGCGAACCCGGCTTCGATAATATCGACGTTCAAGCGAGCCAGTTGTTTGGCGACCAGCACTTTTTCTTCCACGTTCATGCTGGCTCCCGGAGACTGCTCGCCGTCACGCAAAGTGGTGTCGAAAATTCTGATGTGTCGCTTCATCGCCCATGCTCCTCACGAAGATGATTCACGGCCTTCCGGCAAGGCCTTGCCCACATGTTCATCGAGCCCTGCTTCCGGCCTTTCTCAATCATACCTCAATCATTCACCCAAGCATAACCAGCCCCCATAATAAAAAAGCCTTCACCCCGAAGAGGTGAAGGCTTTCAACCTGTTTCGGGGTCATCAGGGAATCATTGATGGTGTAGGGACAGGCCCCTGTGCCTGTCCTGACCTGCCAGTGTCGCATCACCTGAAAGAAGGGGGGCTCTGCCTTTTCCTTGCCATTGATCCATGCGGAATCAGTCCTTTGACTCCGACGACACGGGCGCCCGAACCGGCGTCTCCCGCGTCGTTGGTGCGGTGACAACGTTCCAGCCCTTTTCCAACAAACCGGAACTCACGTATGCCAAACAAATCACAAACAACATCAATTCAGGATAGGCCATGACGGACACCAGAATCAAGACGGCCCAGACCAAATACATAAAATGGTTGTGGCCTGCAAACTTCAACTGTTTCACGCTACGGTATTTCACCGTGCTCACCATGAGGAACCCCATCAGCAAGCTCAAGGCGATAACCACCGAGGGAAGCACGCTCGCAGGCAGATGACTGATGTGCATGTCGAAAATATAAAACGTCGCGATAAAACCGGCTGCCGCGGGAATGGGCAAACCCGTAAAAAACCGGCTCTCCGCGCTGCTCGCCATGACGTTGAACCGGGCCAAACGCAGGGCACCGCAGGCCACGTACGCAAACATGATCGCCGCGCCCAACATGCCCGGGGATTTCAGCACCCACGCATAAATCAAAAACCCGGGGGCGAGCCCGAATGAAATCAGATCAGACAGGGAATCGTATTCCACGCCAAACTCGCTCGTACTGTTGGTCAAACGGGCGGACGTGCCGTCCAAGACGTCGAAGACCATCGCAATCAGGATCGCAATTGCCGCCGCTTCCAAGCGACCATGGTACACAAACACCATCGCGGCCAACCCGCTGAACAGATTGCCCGTGGTGAGGATGTTTGGGATCAGGTGAACGCCACGCCGGCGAGCCCCTTCCTTATTTTTGAATATCCGTCCCTTCACGTGAACTCCGCGAGTATGGATTCTCCACCCTTCACCTGATCTCCGACCCTGACGCGGACACGGCTGTCGACGTCGAAATACGTATCCATCCGGGACCCAAACCGGATCAGGCCAAAGCGTTCGCCGGACACGGCGGTATCGCCAGGCTGTGCCCAGCACACGATCCGCCTGGCCACGAGCCCCGCGACCTGGACACAGAGCACCTTTTTCTTCGACGGCGTTTCAATCATCAACGCATTCTGTTCGTTATGCACCGTGGCATCCTGATCGCTGGCGTCGAGAAACCGTCCCGGCTGGTAGGCCATGTCCATCACGGTGCCTGCACACGGCATTCGATTGATGTGCACGTCAAAAATATTCAGAAAGATACTGATCCGGATACTTTGCTCTTTCAAATATCTCGGTTCAAATTCCTTCTGAATCGCGATGACTTTCCCGTCCCCGGGTGCAAGGATTAACTCGTCACCCCGAGGGGGCGTGCGAGGAGGATTTCGAAAAAACCAGCCGGTAAAACACGCGAGAACGCCAAAGGCCATGGCGGTTTTTCGCAAACCCAGCAACCTGGCCAGCAGAGCCGGCGTCGCCGCTCCCAGAACAAAGGGTACCCCTTCCGGCGCAATGGGGAGATCTTTCGCACGATCAGTCATTAATATAAAACAACCTCAATCAGCCTGCCTCTCCTATTCCCCTCCTTTGTAAGGAGGGGTGAGGGGAGGTAGAGTCTGGCTAATTCTTTTTCTGGTCTACCAGTTTGTCCTTCTGCAACCAGGGCATCATGCCGCGCAAGCGTTCCCCGACTTCCTCGATGGGATGCTCCTTGCCTCGTTTCAGCAACGCATTGTACACGGGACGATTCGCCTGATTTTCCAGGACCCATTCCCTGGCAAACCGGCCGCTTTGGATTTCCCGGAGGATTTTCTTCATGGTCTGCTTGGTCTCGTTCGTAATGACGCGCGGGCCGCGGGTCACGTCGCCGTATTTGGCGGTCGTGCTGATGGAGTAACGCATGTTGGCGATCCCGCCCTGATAGATCAAGTCGACGATCAACTTCACTTCGTGCAGGCATTCAAAATACGCCATTTCCGGGGAATAGCCCGCTTCGACCAGGGTCTCATACCCGGCTTGGATCAACGATGTCAGGCCTCCGCACAAGACAACCTGTTCCCCGAAGAGATCGGTTTCGGTCTCTTCACGGAAATTCGTTTCGATGACGCCGGCGCGACCGCCGCCGATAGCCGAGGCATACGCCAACCCGACTCGCGCGGTCTCTCCGCTGGGGTCCTGATGGACGGCCAACAAACACGGCACCCCGCTGCCCTTCGTGTATTCAGAACGGACCAAATGACCGGGCCCCTTGGGCGCCACCATAAACACGTTGACCCCGGCCGGCGGCTGAATTTGTCCGAAGTGAATGTTAAACCCGTGACCGAATGCCAGAAACGCGCCGTCTTTCAAATAGGGAGCAATCTCATTCCGATAGATCGCCGGCTGCACTTCGTCCGGAGCCAGGATCATGATCACGTCCGACTGTTTCACGGCATCGGCCACCGGCATCACTTTCAGGCCCGTGGCTTCAGCCTTTTTCCATGACGGGCCTTCACGCAGCCCGACGACGACATCCACGCCGCTCTCCGACAAATTGAGGGCATGGGCGTGCCCCTGACTGCCGAATCCGACAATCGCCACTTTCTTTTTCAGAATCTTCTGTAAATCCGCGTCTCTGTCATACATGATTTTCATAACGAACTCCTTGGAGAATGAACGCACAATAAAGGGAAGTCAGGTGGGTAGCGCCCCACGCCCGAAAACGTCGCGCTCCGCATTCTCCGCACAACTTTTAGTTGGCTTTGGCAAGCGGGCGCGGCTGGTTCGCCACCGTGCGAACGGGTTCTCGCGCAATGGCAATCCGGCCGGTCCTGACGATTTCCTTGATGCCAAGGGGTTGGAGCAACTGGATAATGGCGTGAATCTTCTGCACGTCACCCGTGACTTCGATCGTATAGGACGTTGGGGATGAGTCAATCACGTTCGCTCGAAAGATATCGGCAATCCGCAGGGCCTCAGCTCGATCCTCAGACCGGGCGTGCACTTTAATTAAGGCACTCTCACGGCTCACGGCGTCACTTTCATTGAGGTCTACGACCTTGATGACGTCGATGATTTTATTCAATTGCTTGAGGATCTGTTCAATGATGCGCTCATCGCCGCTTGTAACCACGGTCATCATCGACACGCTCGGGTCCAGAGTGGGCGCCACCGACAAACTTTCGATGTTGAACCCCCGTCCGCTGAACAGGCCCGCGACCCGCGACAAGGCCCCGGCTTTATTTTCCAACGTCACCGAAATAATGTGTTCCACGAATGCTCTACCCTTTAGCCGTTTACGCCGTTCGGCAATGCCTCGTCCGGCCTCTCCATCCCCCTCTCCCCTGGAGGGAGAGAGCCTGCCCCGGACTTGATCCGGGGGCTGGGGTGAGGGGGCCTCGTCGTTGCTCCCTACGCCGTCAAAATCGTGTCCTTGCCCTCCGTTTTGCCCGTCGCCCCTTGTCGCTTCTGCAACTCCGGCGGATCTTCGAGAATCATTTCATGGTTGCAGCCGCCGGCCGGAATCATGGGATAACAATTCTCGAATTGATCAACCGGCACGTCGATGAAAACCGGCTTGTCAATGGCCATGGCCTCTCGAATCCCGTCATCCACTTCATTGACTTTTTGAATGCGCAGGCCAGCCGCGCCGTAGGCTTCCGCGAGTTTCACGAAGTCCGGCGATTGGTCCAGGTAGCTGCACGCATAACGGCCTTCATAGAACAGGTCCTGCCACTGCCGCACCATGCCGTGGAACCGATTGTTGATAATAAACACCTTGACCGGCAGTTTTTCAACCACGGCCGTGGCTAATTCCTGGGAGTTCATCTGGACGCTCCCGTCACCCGCAATGCACAACACGAGTCGGCCACGAAAGGCCGCCTGGGCCCCGAGGGCAGCGGGGAACCCAAAGCCCATCGTCCCCAACCCGCCGGACGTCAGCCACGTATTTGGTTTGGCGAGATGAAAGTATTGCGCCGCCCACATCTGATGCTGGCCCACGTCGGTGGATACGATCGGGTCGCGGTCTTTCGTGAGTTGATAGACCCGGTCAATCAGATACTGCGGTTTGATCAACTTGCCGGCATCCTGCCGGTAGCTCAAAGGGTGGGCGGTTTTCCACTCATTTAGTTGATCCCACCACGGCTTGCGCAATTCTTTCTGGTCGCCGTTCACCGTCGCGCGCAACACGCTGTTCAACTCCTGCAAGACGCATTTACAATCCCCCACGATGGGAACGTCCACGTGGATGTTCTTGCGAATCGACGTCGGATCAATATCGATATGGATAATCTTGGCACCGGGACAAAATTCGGACACCTTCCCGGTCACGCGATCATCGAACCGGGCGCCGATGGCAATCACCAGATCGGAATAATGGATGGCCATGTTGGCCACGTAGGTGCCGTGCATGCCCAGCATCCCCAGGGACAACGGATGTTGACCGGGGAACGCGCCCAAGGCCATCAGGGTCTGGTTCACGGGGATCTGGGTCAACTCGGCCAATTCGCGCACTTCCGCCGAGGCGCCGGACAACTGCACGCCCCCGCCAATATAGATGACGGGCCGTCGCGCCTTCATGATGACATCCGCGGCTTGCTTGATTTTCCACTTGCTGCCTTCGTAAGTCGGATTGTAGCCGCGAATCGAGACGGAGTCCGGATATTTGAAATCAGCCTTCTCCATCGAAATATCCTTCGGAATGTCCACCAGCACGGGACCGGGTCTGCCCGTGGATGCGATATAGAACGCTTCCTTGATGGTCTCCGCCAAATCGTTCACGTCCTTCACCAAAAAGTTGTATTTCGTGCATGGGCGGCTGAGCCCGACGTTGTCGGCTTCCTGAAAGGCATCGTTCCCGATGAGCGCCGTGGGGACCTGACCGGAAAAGCACACCATGGGCACGGAATCCATGTAAGCATCGGCCAACGCGGTAATCACGTTGGTCATGCCCGGACCCGACGTAATCAAGGCCACTCCGGGTTTCCCCGTGGCCTTTGCATAGCCTTCCGCCATGTGGCCGGCCGCTTGTTCATGCCGGGTTAAAATGACTTCGATGTCTTTCTGTTGATGCAGGACGTCGAAAATTTTCAGGACTACCCCGCCGGGAAGAGCAAAAATCGTTTTCACTCCTTCGCGCTTCAAGGCTTCCACAAAAATCTCGGCTCCTGTAAGCTGTGCCATGATCTCCCTCATACGGTTTGAACCATCCATGCCGAACCATGCATGAATGGTTCAGTTAAAAATAACGACGATCCCCCCGACGACGCTTCGCGTCGGCCAAGAAACCCAATAGTTTCCATGGGTTGTAGACCTAAATGAATGATGATAAACCTGCATTATCCACAAGTCAAGGGACGGCACGGGGGCCATCCCCTGCAATGTCAATGATGACCGCTTGGTAGGGACAACCCCCTGTGGTTGTCCGTCCTGTGGTCGGATTAGGTAGGTCGGGTTAGCCCTTCGACTACGCTTCCTTCGACTTCGCTCAGGACAGGCGTGGCGTAACCCGACAGCAGCTTGAACAAAGACAAGTATACGCACACGGACGCGGACTCATGTTACGCGACTTGAAACAAGAGATAAAACATCTGGAAACTCGACACCTGCGCCGGCAATTACGGATCGTGGAGTCGCCGTCGGACCCGACCATCACTATCGAAGGCCGCCGGTTCATCTCTATGGCCTCGAATAACTATCTCGGGTTGGCCAACCATCCCGGAGTCAAGCAGGCGGCCATCGAAGCGATCGAACAATGGGGCGTCGGAGCCGGCGCCGCGCGGCTCATTTCCGGCACCATGACCCCCCATCACCAACTGGAACAAGACCTGGCCCGATTCAAACAAGTCGAAGCCGCCCTGACCTTCGGCACGGGCTACACCACGAACCTGGGGCTGATTCCGGCACTCATCGACCGGGACGGCCTCATCCTGGCCGACCGCTACTGCCACGCCAGCCTCATAGAAGCCTGCCGGTTGTCCAAAGCCAGGCTGCGCGTGTTTCACCACAACGACGCTGAGCACCTGGAAAGCCTGCTCAAGAAACGAGAAAAAGTCAGACCGACCTTGGTCGTCACCGAAGGCGTCTTCAGCATGGACGGCGACCTCGCCCCACTTCCGGATTTACTGGCACTCTGCCGGCAACATGACGCCACGCTGGTCATTGACGACGCCCACGGCACGGGTGTCATGGGGACAAACGGGCGAGGAACCGTGGAACACTTCGGCGTGAACCCTCAAGACCTCATTCAAATGGGAACCCTCAGCAAAGCGATCGGAACCAGTGGCGGCTACGTCGCGGGACCGGCTTCCCTCAAAGAATACCTAATCAATACGTCAAAGGCTTTTATCTACACGACTGCCCAGCCACCCGCCATCGCCGCCGCAGCATCAACCGCGATTCGAATCATCCAGGACGAACCCGCTCGCCGCGAACGCCTCCGGACCAACCGAAACGCGCTCCATGCAGCCCTGACAGGTCTGGGCTTTCAACTCACCGACACACAAAGCCCAATCCTGCCGATCATCGTGAAATCGCCGGAACGAGCGGTGGAGATGTCGCAGGCCCTGTACGAAGCCGGCGTGTACGTGCCGGCCATCCGCCCCCCGACCGTGCCCAAACACAGCAGCCGGCTACGCCTCACCGTGAGTTCGGAACATTCGCAAGAGCAGTTGGAAACAGTGGTGGCCGCGTTTCGGAAGGTACGGGAGGCGTTTTCGATGAAGTCGACTTCCGCTTCGGGGTAACATGGCAAACGGGGCTTTTAATCAGGAGAACCGATGATCAATGCCGGTGAGCCGGATTGCTATTGGAGAAGCCTCCACATCAAGAATCAAGCCGCGAGCGGCCGTAGAAGAATGACCAAAATCGCCAAGGAGAACGCCAGATTGACCCCCAACATCCCCTTGAGCAGCTTCATGTCGGCTTCGATGTTGGTCAGCCGGTTCTCGAACCCGGCAATCTCTTCGGCCGCCTCGCGCGCCTTCTCATCGGGCGTGCCCGCCGCCCTGAATGCTTCGTACGTTTTGGAGAGCATCATCCCCATGTGAACAGGCTACTCATCAGGAGTCACCCATGCAAGGCAAAAGGCAATGGTCGGACTCTGCGTAGGTAGGTCTGGTTAGCCCTTCGACTACGCTCAGGACAGGCGTAGCGTAATCCGATAGTCAATCTGCGTGATCCGAGATATGGTCACACAAATCAAGTGGTCTTTCAGGTGAAGAAGGTTTTAACGACGAGGCTGACCACGCCGGTCAGGACAATGGTGATCAGGACTTCAACGCGGATGAGCCGATTCTCAATGCTCGCTAAACGGTTCTCGAACCCGGCAATCTCTTCGGCCGCTTCGCGCGCCTTCTCGTCAGACGCGCCGGCATCTTTGAACGCTTCATAGGTTTTGGCGAGCATCACAGCCATGCAAATAGGATACCTTTCATGAGTCACTCCAGCAAGGCAAAAGCGACTGACCTATAAGTAGGTCGGTCGGGTTAGCCCTTCGACTACGCTCAGGACAGGCGTGGCGTAATCCGACAATCAGGCTGTGTGACCCGAGATACAGTCACACAGATCATGACGTTTCTCAATTTAAATCCTTGAGCGCCTCCTCGAAGGGACGACTAGGCTCCCCTCGCCGGTTTTCAGCAGCCGCCAAATCGAGGGAATCTTCCCTTAACAGTTCAAGCACCGCTTGGTTGACGATATCGGAGAGCGTTCGGTCGCTTTCTGCAGATTTCAACTTCAGAGCACGGTAGACCCCTGGTTCCAAATAGACCGTCGTTCGCGCGCTATTGGCCATAAATTCCTCACGTAGGATGATGACAATGGTTTCAAATTATAGCATACGCAAGATCCGTTGGAGAACATCATGTGTAGCTTGCGCGAAGCAGGGCAAATCTTGGGTGTGCTTTAACGATCAGGCGGAAGAAGCTCACCTGTGCTTCTATTCGCGAAAGCAGATTTTGCAAGGTCTTGGATGACCAGCATCCCTTGCTCCTTCCGGACTTGAGTAGGTCTTCCAATTGTCCTCGACCGTATTTTCGTTTTGAGTGTGGGGAGGACGACAGGAACAATGATAGGGACGTGGTCCGTGCGGTTCCGTTTCATTGTCTGTTGCACTCACCTCTTTAAGAGGCTTGTAACAAAAATTGCAACGACGCATTCTATTCACTGTATAGGTCTCCATTCGCGCGCCAGCCGTTGCGCCTCGGCGATCTGCGCCGGAGTCATCTTCGACGCAATCTCGCTACGGAGTTGTATGGCATCGTCTCGAAATTTCCGCTCAGAACCCGAAAACCGAGAAGCTGCAAGATTGACCCATTTGTGCGCCTGAACATAGTCCTGCGACATGCCTTTGCCAAGGTAGTACATGAACCCGAGACTCTCCTGAGCGAAGGCGTGACCCTGTTCGGCCGCTTGGCGATACCAGCGGACCGCCTCCAGATAGTCCTGCGGCACGCCTTCGCCGAAATCGTACTTGATCCCGAGCCTGGTCTGCCCCTCGGCGTTCCCTTGCTCCGCGGCCTGACGAAACCAACGCAATGCCTCGACATCGTCCTGCGACACGCCCCTGCCTTGGTCAAACATGTATCCAAGATTGACCTGAGCGACGGCATCGCCCTGCTCCGCCGCCCGACGATACCAGCGCACTGCCTCGGCCTCGTCCTGGGGCACACCCCTACCCGTGTTGTACATGAGCCCAAGATTGTTCTGGGCACCAGCGTGTCCATGCTCTGCAGCGAGACGGTACCAGCGCGCCGCTTGAGCATTATCCTGCTGCACGCCCTCGCCCTTGTCGTACATGTACCCGAGATTGACCTGAGCACGGGCATTGCCCTGCTCCGCCGCCCGACGAAACCAACGCACTGCCTCAACATAATCCTGCGGCACCCCGTCGCCCTTTTTGTACATAAACCCGAGATTGATCTGAGCCAAGGCAAAGTTCTGTTCGGCCGCTTGACGATACCAACGTAACGCCTCAGCATAGTCTTGAGGCACACCTTTACCATTGTCGTACATCACCCCGAGATTGTGCTGAGCGCTGGCGTTGCCCTGCTCGGCAAGGGTGCGTAAAGACTTCAAAGCAATGGCATACTCGCCCCGATTATACGCAGCCGTGGCTTCCTCAAACGTCTGCGCCTCCGCAGCCGGTGCGCTGAGCAGCGCAAGCGCCAGCACCTTCGAGGCGATCATACCGTGCAACTCAATGCAATGGATTCTCAACAATCGTAAGAGTGATGAGGACATGGGCGTCTAGCCTTCCATGTTGAAAAGTTTCTTATTTCGTAATCTTGTCGTTCTCAACGGTATCAAGTCCAACTCCTGTTTTTGAGAAAGCTCCTGCTCTTCAGGAGTATCTCGCTTGGTAAGCTTATGACTCATACTTGGGAACGAACGTTTCTGACAAAAAGCGGAATATCTCGTTTCCAGAACTTTTGCCAACGCCACCCGTTTCCTGACGGAAGGTACGTGGCGGAAAGAATTGGGCGATGCGATGCTTCAAGCGGCTCCTCTCGGACAGAGGAAAGGCTTCCTGCTTGAAACTTGCGTGCAAATTTTGAACGAGGCCAAAGCATGGAGACCGCCGTGGATGCGGGCCGACCAAGAGCCAGAATCGCAGAGGGCTGAAAGAATTCAATCTGCTGGTAGAGATGGGTCTTCACCTGATGCCTCAACAAAAGCTTCAGATCTTCACATCGTATCCCAGCGATGCTGCTTTTGAGCGGACGAGGGAAGGATTGCAGCAGATAGTAGCCCGAATCGCAGAATGCCGTGAACCCACGATCTGAACCGGAACGCGACAGCTTGAGAAGTGGAAGAAGTTTCTCGCGCAAGTCATCCTGTTTCGCATTCAGAGGTTGAATGGTCCAGAAGCCGCCATCCGGCGGAGGCGCTTCGGAAATAAAGAGAATGGCATTTCGTCGAGGTTCAGGGAGCGTCGGCCAATTTCCTTTGAAAGGATCAAACACGCGACCTTCAACACTCTGACACATGCGACAGGTGCGAATCGATTCTTGAATGTCCTGCCAACTTGTCATAGAAGCTGCCTTAACTCGGTTGCTTATACACAAGGCCAATACTACCAGAACGTACTTAACCGTTCACGTCTACATTGAAGCGTGTCGTTGCACCGGAAAATGCGTTCCCGATTCCCTACCCTATTGAATTACGCTCTTGAGTAAATTAACTCAATGCAGTTTTCACAAGCGCCAAAAGCAGGGCGTGACAAGCCTATTCTCGGCTCCTTCACACCGGAATGACGCACAAGAAAGAACGTTGATTCTCCGCCAGCAACCCTTCTATGCCTCCATCCAACGTGGCCAGTTGGCCATGACGTTGCATTGCGGTGGCCAGCAATACGGCATCAGTAATCTGCCGGTATCCCTGAAGGCGGACGCCAAGTGAATCAGGCAGGCGCACTATGGACTGATCCAGCGGCCAGAACATATGGGAACCCAATTGCGTGAGTCTCTCCAAGACCCCGATGGCGTCAAGAGGGGTGACAGTGCGATGGACAACCGATGGGTTACAGGAGACTCGGACAAACCCCGCCTCCGTCAGTGGGCAGGTTGCCCAACTCTCCTCCTGATGAGCCTCAAACCACGTCCAAGCTGCGGCATGGTGTACGTGATTGGGCCAGGCAAGAGCGATAAGGACGTTCACGTCCGGCAGGTAAGTCACGGCCAGTCGCTCAAGGACCGGTAGACGTCCTCGCTGGTAATGGGGTCGGCGTCGGAGGCAGCGGCAAAGACGGCGCCTTCCCCTTGCTCCATCGCGGCGGGTGCGCTTCTGAACCCGCGCCGTGCCAGATCAGAAATGGCACGGCCAAGGCTGGTCCCGTTCCGCTGGGCAAGCGCCCGAGCGACCGCCAGTACGTCATTATCGATGGTTACGGTGGTTCGCATGACAGCATCATGGCATCAATGCATCGCATCGTCAACTGAGCTGTCGGACATATGGCTTGAGACGTTTGTTGATGGCTTCTTACACAGGATATGCTTAAGCATATTTCAGGTGCCGTCTCTGATCCGCGGTCCCAACTATGGAGTCCGGCTATGCTCATGATTCCCCTTCTCTTTGTTCTTCTGTTTATCTTCCCGGCCTTCTCTCAGACGAGGGCGGAACCGACGGACGCCCCAGGCTTTGCTGCAAAGCCCCTCAGCACGGCGAAAGAACGCATGATCGTCGCGGCAAATCCCTTGGCGGTCCAGGAAGGGGACCGGATGATGGCCGTCGGCGGGTCGGCCGCGGATGCTGCCATTGCCGCGCTGCTGGTCCTCAACGTGGTCGAGCCGCAATCCAGCGGCATCGGCGGCGGTGGCTTCGCGCTCGTCCATAGCCCGGACGGGCTCACTACGTGGGACGCGCGGGAAACCGCGCCTGCCGGCGCCACGCCCGACATGTTCATGAAGAACGGTGAACCCCTGCCCTTTCACATAGCGGTGGCATCGGGGCGTTCCATCGGCGTGCCGGGTCTCGTGCGTCTGATGGAGGCGCTCCATGAACGCCACGGCAAGCTTCCCTGGGCCGATCTGTTCCAGCCCGCGACCCGGTTGGCGCGCGACGGGTTCGCGGTAAGCCCACGTCTGGCAAATATGCTGGCCCGATACGCCGAGCGCTTGAATGGAACTGACGCCGCGGCAGTCTTCCTGCCCGGCGGCGAGCCGGTGGCGGCGGGAGCGATCCTGAAGCAACCACGACTCGCCGAGACGTTCGCCATGATTGCCGCGCACGGCGCAAACGCCTTCTACACCGGCCCCCTGGCTGAACGGATCATCGCGGCGACACACCGCATCCCCCGCCCTGGCACCCTCAGCCTTGACGACCTCGCCGCCTACCAAGTCATCGAACGTCCTCCGGTCTGTCATGATTTCCGGCGTTATCGCGTCTGCGGCATGGGGCCGCCTTCCTCGGGTGCAACCACGACCGGCCAGATCCTCATGCTCCTCGACCGGTTCAAGCTGGATGACCTCACGCTGGATAGACCACGGCTCTGGCATCTCTTCGCCAGCGCCTCGCGGTTGGCCTACGCTGACCGTGCCCGCTATCTCGCGGACAGCGATTTCGTGCAGATGCCCGTCGAGGGCTTGCTCGATCCGAGCTACATGGACACCCGCGCGGAGTTGATCAATCCGTTTGAAGCCGCGAATGACGAAGCCGCCGCCGGTGATCCGCCGGCGCGCGCGGACGGACCCCACGCACCGGACGTGCAGGAAGATCTGCCGGGCACGACTCACCTCTCGGTTATCGACAAGGACGGGCTCGCGATCAGCCTGACTGCATCAATTGAAACCGTCTTCGGGTCCGGTCGCATGGCCGGAGGATTCCTGCTCAACAACCAGTTGACTGATTTCTCATTCCGCCCGACGGACGCCGACGGCGTGCCCATCGCCAATGCTCCGGCACCGGGAAAGCGACCGCGCTCGTCCATGGCGCCGACCATCGTCTACCTGAACGGGGAGCCGATCGCCTTGACGGGTTCACCGGGCGGCGGGCGCATTCCGGAATACGTCGCGCAGAGTCTCGTCGCCATGTTGGCCTTTGAGGCAAACCCGGCCACTGCCGCGGCGTTGCCGCACGTCTCGCAGCGTAATCGCGGGACCGTCGCACTTGAGCCCGGTACGCCGGCCTCCATCGTAGAAGGCCTCAAAGCCCTGGGACATCAGACCGAGGAGGCGGAGATGACCTCCGGGCTGCACATCATTCGCATCCTGCCGAACGGCACGCTTCTGGGCGGCACCGATCCGAGGCGGGAAGGCACGGCCATCGGCCGCTGAGTTCGAGCAGGCCGCCACCATTGCTGGCGTTACCTATGCAAATCGTGCCATGCGTGCCTCCTGTAACCATTCTGTCCGTCTCATCAGATGTATCCTCCTGCATCCAATGAAAACCGGACAGATCATGTGTTACAGATGCGGACAGTTTATTTGTTCCTAACACACACGTGCTTGACACCTCCGCATGAAACGAATAAGATTAACCTTCTTTCTCCAGGGAAATAGTTCATTCGGAAATGCATGTCTTTATCGTCCATAACCTGTTTTAACAAAAGGAGCGGAATTATGAAGAGTATTCGCCTTCTTCTTATTGCGGTCGCGGGTACTGCCTTGATGGCGTCAATGGCGTATGCGAATCCGGGGATGTTGCCCGCACATCCGGGTTATCCTGCTGCGGATACCAAATCTCCGGTCGACGGGACGCGGACCAGCCATGATGCCGGCCAAGGGAACGCCGTTGGTTCGAAAGCCTCGATGGCCGCGTCTTCAACCGCTGATGACGCTGCCATGAACAATACGAGCGACCAAAATCGTGCGCGGGTGACGAAATCGCAAGGCGCCGGGCGTTTGCCGGAAGTTGAAGGGGCCTTGAACACGGTGGATATCAACCCGGGCGGTGCCACGTCCATTAAGTAAACGTTTTTGAATCGATGAAATCGCAAGGGAGGCTATCGGAGAGATAGCCTCCTTTTTTTTCGCCGGGAGCGCGGAGCGTTCGTTCCTCGCTCGCGCCGCTATCCCTTCTCTGTCATTTCTGTAGATGATGTGCCGTGTCTCCCTCTTTTTTGACTTGAGCGGGGGAATGGGTTATAAACAGATCCCCCTTGGGGTTCGGGTTCCCACGTGGTACAGAATGGCGGGAAATGAGTAAGGTTTATTCATATTCGTTGCGACACCAACTGCTTGATGCTCATGACCTGTTCCTTGTGAAATAACTTCCATCACGTTACGTTGTTCAATCCCAAACGATCACTCCTCTTTTTTTCTTATTGCCGTGCGGTTGATTCTTTACGCATTTATTGTTGTCAGTCTGTTCCCTGCGCTGCCGGTTATGGCGGAGGCGCCAGGGAGTTCGGAGGATTCGGAGGCGCTGCCGCAGCCGTGCCGGAATTGCGGGCTGCGGTATTTTCCTCCATCTGAATCGAAGGAGTCCTTGCCTCTCCCTGCGGCTGTTACTCCTGCTAACCCTACTCCCAGCCCTGCCCCCTCTTCGGATAGCCCTGCCCCCTCTTCTGTCATTCCTGCCCCCCCTTCTGTCATTCCTGCGGAAGCAGGAATCCAGGGTCAGGTTCCTGGTGAAGAAAAAAGCGAAAAAGCAAAGACCCTGGATCCCCGATCGGGGTCGGGGATGACAGCAGGAGGAGAGTCGGGGATGACAGATGGAGGAGAGAAAGGAGCCGGGGCAGAGGAGGGAAAGAGGAGTCTGTCATTCAAGCAGCTTGTGCAGGTGGCGCGGGGGCTGGTCAAGGCGGGGAAGGTTGCCGACGCCCTGACGATTTTGCGGCCACTGGCCGTGGCCCGTCCTCAGGAGACGGAGGTGCAATTTCTGCTGGGTACGGCAGCCAGCCGGCTGTCCCAGTCCTCCGGGGTCGAGGAGGAGCAACAGTCCGCGTTGCTCGACGAGGCCATTGCGGCGTACCGGTCCATCCTGATCCGACGGCCGGACCTCGTGCGCGTGCGTCTGGATCTGGCGTTGGCCTTCTTTTTCAAGCAGCAGGATGGCTTGGCCCGTGAACATTTCGAGCGGGTCCTGGTTGGCGAACTGCCTCCGCCCGTGGTGGCGAACGTGAACCGGTTTTTGAACGTGATGCGAGCCCGTCGCCGGTGGAGCGGGTATTTCGGGTTCTCCGTGGCCCCGGACACGAATATCAACGCCGCGTCCAACGCGGCCATCATCTATATCAACGGCTTGCCGTTTGTCCGGAGCCAACAGGGCCGTGCCAGTTCCGATATCGGGCTGGTGGGCTGGGGTGGCGGGGAATATCAGTATCCCCTGACCAACCGCTGGCGCCTGCGCGGGGGCCTCAACTTCAACCGCCGCGAATATAAGGGCAGCCAGTTCGACCAGATGTTTATCGGTACTTACGTGGGGCCGCGCTGGTTGATCACCCGGACCACCGAAATGAGCCTGTTGGCAACGGCGAATCAAAACTGGTTCGGCAGCAGCACCTGGAGCAATAACCTCGGCGTACGCCTGGAAGTGGAGCACCGGCTCTTGCCGGGCCTGTGGACCAACGGACGGGCATCCTGGCAGGACCAGCCCTACCACCGGAATCCCGGCCTGCAGGGGCCGCAGATGGTGTTCTCCCTGGGGGCGTCGTATGTGCTTCTGCCAACGGTACGGGTCAATGGGCAGGTCGGGTATTCGCAGCAGCAGGCGCGAGCGCATCGATGGAACAGTACCGGGTACTGGACGCGAGTGGGGACGAACGTGGTGTTGCCGTGGGGCTTTACAGTGGGTCTCAGCGGTGAATTCCGGTGGACGGATTTCGGGAACGGGTGGTTCCCGTTCACCTTGGATAATTCCACGCCCCGTGAGGATCAGACCCGCATCCTGCAAGCCACGCTGCTGAATCGCGCGATCACGGTGTTCGGGTTCAGCCCCCAGGTCGCCTTTTCCAACCAGGTGCGCGAATCCAACGCCCAATTGTGGGACTACAAGCGCAACCTCGTAGAAATGCGCTGGGTCCGCCAGTTCTAACCATTCTTTTCTGTCATCCTTGACCCTCCTCCTCATCCCCGACCCTCCCCCCTCCGTCATCCCCGACCCCGATCGGGGATCCAGTGTTTTTCTCCTTTTTTGTCTTTTTCTTTGTCATCCTCGACGTTTGTAATCGAGGATCCAGCGTCTTTGCTTTTGCCTTTGTCTGTGAAGAAAAAGATCCCGGAGAGTAAAGCAGATTCTTCGCGAGGTCCTTCGCGTTGCTCAGGACAAGCCCGGAATGACAGATGCCCCGGTCTTTCCGTCTTACCCGAACAGGTCGGGGTCGGTCTTGCTGCGGCCGAAGTGCTGGAAGGCTTTGGCGGTGAGCTGGCGGCCGCGGGCGGTACGGTCCAGGTAGCCGGCCTGGAGGAGGAAGGGTTCGTACACGTCTTCGAGCGTGGCCCGTTCTTCCTGCACGGCGGTGGCCAGGGCTTCGACGCCCACCGGGCCGCCGTTGAATTTGTCCAGGATGGTCATGAGGATTTTGCGGTCCATTTCATCAAACCCCGCGTCGTCCACCCCCAGCCAGTGCAGCGCGTCCTGCGCGACCTTGCGGGTGATGACGCCTTGAGCCTTGACGTCGGCGAAGTCCCGGACCCGCCGGATGAGCCGGTTGGCGATGCGCGGGGTCCCTCGCGCGCGCCGGCTGATTTCCGCGGCGCCGCCCGGTTCGATGGTCACGTTCAACAGGCCGGCCGACCGGTTGACGATGGCTTCCAGTTCCTCCGCCGTGTAGAAGTCGAGCCGGTACACCAGCCCGAACCGTTCCCGGAGCGGCGAGGTGAGCGCACCCGCCTTGGTCGTGGCACCCACCAGGGTGAACGGCGGCAGGTCCAGTTTCATGGTGCGGGTGGCCGGGCCCTGGCCGATGACGAGGTCGATCTGGAAATCCTCCATGGCGGGGTACAGGGCTTCTTCCACGGCCGCGGGCAGGCGGTGGATTTCGTCGATGAACAGCACGTCGTGGGCTTGCAGGTTCGCCAGGATCGCGGCCAGGTCGCCGGCGTGGTTCAGGACGAGCCCGGAGGTCGACCGGATGCCGCCGCCCATTTCCCTGGCGATGATGTGCGCGATGGTGGTCTTGCCCAGGCCGGGCGGGCCGTAGAAGATGGCGTGGTCCAGGGGTTCGTTGCGGCCTTGTGCCGCCTGGATGCAGACCCGCAACGATTCCTTCATGCGCGCCTGACCGGTGTATTCGTCCAGGGTTTGCGGGCGCAGGGTGCCTTCGGTGTTCTGTTCTTCTTCCAGGAGGTGGTCGGTGACGATGCGGTCTTCCATGAACGGATCGCCCGGATTGGGGACGGCACCCTTCGGCTTCGCTTCCTTCGACTTCGCTCAGGACAGGCAGGGCAGGCTCCAGCCGTCCCCTACAACGACAATAACGTAAGGACAACCCCCTGTGGTTGTCCGATGTGGAATGGCTCGGATCATTCGAGACGGTTCAGGGCCGTTCCCCGGGGGTGAGCGGCGCCCCACCCCGCGATTGGTTTGCGGATGGGGGTTACGGGAGCGTGAATTCGACGTTGATGTCCCGCCCCAGGTAGTTCACGAGAAAGCCCTGATTCTGGTAGTTCAACATGGCCCCCATGACGTTTTCGTCCCCGAAGTCTTCGGGGCCCAGCAGTTCCCGGATTTCTTTCGCGCTCTGGGCCGTGAGCACGCGCCGGAAAATGCCCCGCGTCTTATGCACGAAGCGGTTGTTGATGAAGATCAGCGTGACGCGGCCGTCCATGATCTGCACGCCGGCCATGGCGCCGGTGGGGTTGGATTGATCCCACAGCAGCACGAAGACGCCTTCCTGTTCGGCGCGGACCCCGGAAATTTTTTCGTTGATCAGCATTTCCACGGCGTCGATTTCCGAGTCCCCCAGGCGGACGCCGTACAGGGACACCAGGGTGCTGTCGACATTCTCGGGTTTCTGCACGTTGTTTCTCGTGAGTTCGTATTTCCTGGCCTTGGCCACGGCGTCGGTGGTGACGGTCATGGTCCCCCCGATGCCCACCAACAGGGCCAATGCGATCATTGACAGTATGCGCATGGAATTCTCCTCCCCCAGTCTGGTAAAAGACGCTCTCTCATCCGATTCACGGGAATATGGATCATGAATGCCGAATTCTTTGGTGTTGACATGCCGAAGCTTGCCCTGAACGAAGTGAAGGGCCTAGCGAGGAATCCCTCGCTCAACAACCGTGCGCGTCAACTACGAGATCCTTCACTTCGTTCAGGATGACAACGCGGAACTTGCTCGCATTTGTAGCCGCCGCCACATTACTCTGATTGTAACGAACGGCCTGCGCATAAGCAAATGGTCCTGTGTATGTTCCGTGCCGTTTCATTCTGCCATTCCTGATCCTCGATCGAGTCAAGGACAGGCGCTGATCGGGGATCCAGAGTCTTTACCCTCATGAATGAAAAAGCAACAACTCTGGATCCTCGCGTACGCAAGGATGACGAAAACAGACAACGGCAAAAAGCAGAGGAAAAACGATACTGGATTCCTGCTTTCGCAGGAATGACGGCAGGGGGCAGGCATGACAGAATAGCGCACTGTGGTATATTCTATGTGTTTTAACGGGCCTCTGTGCCCATGTTTCTCAGCCGATATGCGCAAGCCACTGCCGGACCCATGAGCCAGACGATTCATATTAAGGGGGCGCGCGAGCATAACCTGAAGAACCTCGACGTGGTGCTGCCGCGCGACCGCCTGGTGGTGGTCACGGGGTTGAGCGGCTCCGGCAAGTCGTCGTTGAGTTTCGACACGATTTATGCCGAAGGGCAGCGGCGGTACGTGGAGTCGTTGTCGGCCTACGCGCGCCAGTTCCTCGAACAGATGGGCAAGCCCGACGTGGATTCCATCGAGGGCCTGTCGCCCGCCATCTCCATCGAGCAGAAGAGTACCAGTCACAATCCCCGGTCCACGGTGGGCACGGTGACGGAGATTTATGATTACCTGCGCCTGCTGTTCGCGCGGGTGGGCCGGCCGTTTTGCGTGAACTGCGGGCAGCCGATCACGGCGCAGACCGTGCAGCAGATGGTGGATGCCATCGGCGCGTTGCCGGTGGGGTCTCGGTTTCAGATCCTGGCGCCCATCGTGCGCGGCCGCAAGGGCGAGTATCGCAGGGAGTTGGCCGACGCCCGGCGCGCGGGCTACGTGCGGGCCCGCATCGACGGCGCGATCGTCGGGCTGGACGAGGCGATTTCGCTGGATAAGCAGCGGAAGCATACGATCGAGATTGTCGTGGACCGGCTGGTGATGAAGGACGAGGAGTCGTTGCTGCGGCGGCTGGCGGATTCGGTGGAGACGGCCCTGAAGTTGACCCAGGGCCTGGTGGGAGTGCTGGGAGAGACGGACGAGGTCACGCTGTACAGCGAGCAGTTGGCGTGTATCACGTGCGGGGTGAGTTACCCGGAACTGGCGCCGCGGGTGTTTTCGTTCAACAGCCCGCACGGCGCGTGTCCCGCGTGCGACGGGATCGGCTACGAGGTGTCCGCGTGCCCGGAGGGACAGGAGTATTCCGAGAGCTACCACTGCCCGGTGTGCCGGGGGACGCGGCTGAAGGCGGAGAGCCTGGCCGTGAAGGTGGGCGATAAATCCATTGCCGAGGTCACGCAGTTGTCGATCCGCGAGGCCGTGCCGTTTTTCGCGGACCTGGACTTGAACGAGCGGGAGCGCATGATCGGCCGGCGGATCCTGAAGGAGATCCGGGAACGGCTGGAGTTTCTCTTGAACGTGGGGTTGGATTACCTGACGCTGGACCGGGCGGCCGCGACCCTGTCGGGCGGCGAGGGGCAGCGCATCCGGCTGGCGACCCAGATCGGGTCCGGGCTGGTGGGGGTCTTGTATATCCTGGATGAGCCGAGTATCGGCCTGCACCAACGCGACAATCACCGCCTGCTGCAAACCTTGCTGCGGTTGCGCGACCTGGGCAACACCGTGCTGGTGGTGGAGCATGACGCCGCGACCATGCGCGTGGCGGATCATATCGTGGACATGGGACCCGGCGCCGGCGTGTACGGCGGGTCGATCGTGGCGCAGGGCTCGCCCGCGGAGGTGATGCGGCATCCCGATTCGCTCACCGGGCAGTACCTGCGCGGGGAGAAACGGGTGGCGTTGCCCGCGCGCACCCGCCGGGCCAAAAAATTTCTCACCGTGGTCGGGGCCGACAAGCATAACCTGCAATCGGTGACCGCGAAGTTCCCGCTGGGGCTGTTGACGTGCGTCACCGGCGTGTCCGGGTCCGGCAAGAGTACCCTGATGTTGGAGGTCCTGTTCCCGTCGCTGTCGTCGCGGCTGTCTCACAAGCCTGCCCTGCCTGTCCTGAGCGAAGTCGAAGGAAGCGGAGCGCGGCGGCGCAAAGCCGAAGGGCCTGTCCTGAGCGAAGCCGAAGGGCCTGCCCTGAGCGAAGCCGAAGGGAAACCCCGGATGGAAGGCTGCCGGGCGCTGAACGGGGCCGACGCCCTGGACAAGGTGATCGATATCGATCAGTCGCCGATCGGCCGCACGCCGCGCTCCAATCCCGCCACCTACACGGGCGTGTTCACGTTCATCCGCGACTTGTTCGCCGGGCTGCCCGAGTCGCGCGTGCGCGGGTACCGGCCCGGGCGCTACAGTTTCAACGTGAAGGGCGGCCGGTGCGAGGCGTGCCAGGGCGGCGGGTTGCTGAAAATCGAAATGCATTTTTTGCCGGACGTGTACGTGACCTGCGAGGCCTGCAAGGGGCGGCGGTATAACCGCGAAACGCTGGACGTGCGGCACAAGGGCAAGAGTATTGCGGACGTGTTGGACATGACCGTGGCGGAGGCCCAGGATTTTTTCGCGCACATCCCGGCGATCGCCAGGAAATTGCAGACGCTCGCGGACGTGGGCTTGCACTACGTCAAGCTGGGGCAGTCCGCCACCACGTTGTCCGGGGGCGAGGCGCAACGCGTGAAATTGAGCCGGGAGCTGTCCAAGCGGCCCACGGGCCGGACCCTGTACCTGCTGGATGAGCCGACGACCGGATTGCATTTTGCTGACGTGCAACGCCTGCTCGACGTGTTGAACCGGTTGGTGGAACACGGGAACACCGTGCTCGTGATCGAACACAACCTGGACGTGATCCGCAATGCGGACTGGATTCTGGACCTGGGGCCGGACGGCGGGAACGCCGGCGGCCGGATCGTGGAGGAAGGCCCGCCTGCCGAACTGATCAAATCCGGCACCTCCTGGACCGCGCAAGTGCTCCGCGACGACCAGGGCGCGTGACGCTTCCTCCCTCTCTTTCTATTGTATTCGTAGCCGCGCCATCTCATGGCGCTTGTCTCAGACGAGACTGATGAGGGCCAGCAGGGCCAGCGTGCCCAGCGCGTATGGAATCATGCACGCATACACGACCATTCGTAGCGGAGCGATGCCCGTGACGGCCGCGTGGCGGGTTCGATGCTCTTTGTAGATGAATTCATAAACCAGGATGATGACCGCGCAGGTGAGCGTCACGACGCGACTCGACCGGGGCCACGTATAGATTCCGCTGAGCAGGAAGTCCATCGTGAAGAACCCGCTCCAAACCGACAGGAGCACGGCCAGCACGAGGCTGACGATCGCCGATAGAGGCAGTTTCCCGAATCCTGTGGCTCGTGCGTCCGGAATGGGGTTCACCGGTGTGGAGGTCTATGTTTATTGTGCGGATTTTGCGAGCGTGTGCTCGCAGTTGAGACACACGCGGGGCCGCCTTTTGAGGAATTGCACCTTGCCGCTGACGAGGCAGGCATAGTGGACGAACCTGTGGCACACGGAACAGCGTTCCCAGCCTCCCTTGAGCATGGTGGTGTTACGATACAGGACTTGATTGCACACCCCGCAGTATTCAGGCTCGATGCCCAGGAGCAGGGGTTCCCATTCGCCCGCGCGATTCCGGATACTCATGGCCGCGAAGTATAGCCGCAGGATCGAGGGAATTACAAATGCCTCTGCTTCTTGCCGTTCTTGTTTGACACTCATGGGGGCCTTTGTTAGGTTCTAAGTCGGGCCGCGCTCGCGAAAATGACTTCTTCTATCATCCCCGTGGATATCAAATCCTATCTCGAAGAGAAGCGAAACGTCGTCGACCGGTATCTGGAGGCCCATCTGCCTGATCCGCAGACGCCGCCGGCGATTCTGCACGAGGCGATCCGGTACAGCCTGTTGGCCGGGGGCAAACGCATCCGGCCCATCCTGACGATGGCCACGGCTGAGGCGATCGGGCCATGCCCGGCCTCGCTGTTGCCCGTGGCCTGCGCATTCGAGTTCATCCATACGTATTCGCTGATCCACGACGATCTGCCGTCGATGGACAACGATGATTTTCGTCGCGGGCGGCCCACGAACCATAAGGTCTATGGGGACGCCATTGCGATTCTGGCGGGCGACGGGTTGCACGCCATGGCGTTTGAATGGTGCAGCCGGGCCGATCTCGTGACGGACCTGGACCCGCAGTGTCAGGTCCAGATCATCGCGGAACTGGCGCTGGGGGCCGGGCATGGGGGCATGGTGGGCGGCCAGGTGCTGGATATTCAGGCCGAGAACCGGCAGGTGGATCTGGCGGAATTGCAACAGATTCACGTGCATAAGACCGGCAAGTTGATTCGCGCCGCAGTGCGGGTCGGGGCGCTCCTTTCCGGCGCCGGGATGACGCAGTTCGAGCACCTGACCGGGTATGCCGAGGACATCGGGCTGGCGTTTCAGATTGCGGATGACGTGTTGAACGTGACAGGGACCCGCGAAGAGTTGGGGAAAGACGCCGGCACGGATGATGAACGGGGCAAGCAGACCTATCCCGCGATTTACGGGCTCGAGGGCGCGCAGCAACTCGCGCAGGACTGCGCCGCCCGGGCCATCGGCCGGCTCGACGGGTTTGACGAAAAGGCGGACCCGTTGCGGGGCATTGCCAGGTATATCGTGGACCGCAAGAATTGACTATCCATATGCGCAAATTAGCGCATAATTAAACCTAAAAAGCATAGAAATAGCGCATAAATAGACCGTAAATTGAACGAAATAGTATCACATTTGCACATTTATGGTTTCATATCGCAGGCCGTGACGCCCGAATCAGCTCCATGTGTAGTCACTCCTTGACGAAGTATAGGCTGACCACACCAGAATTGTCATTCTGAACGAAGTGAAGAATCTCTCCTCCTCCGTCCCGTTTCCTTTTGCATCATGAAAGCCTTGGTCACAGGAGTCACGGGGTTTGTCGGGTCCGCTGTGGCGCGGGCCGTGGTGCAGGCCGGCACGGAGGTCAGGGGGTTGGTCCGGCCCGGCGCAGACCGGCGTGCCCTGGACGGGCTGGCGATTGAAACCGTGCCCGGCGATTTGACCGACGCGGCGTCGCTCCGTACGGCGCTGCACGGCTGCCGGCAGGTGTACCACGTGGCGGCGCATTACGCCCTGTGGGCGCGTGATCCTTCGGTGTTCTACGAGGCTAACGTCGACGGCACCAAAGCGTTGCTGGCCGCGGCGCGCGAGTCGGGCGTGGACCGTATCGTGTACACGAGCACGATCGGCGCGATCGGGTTGCCCGACGGCGGGGGGCCTGGTACGGAAGAGACCCCGGTGTCCCCGGCGCAGATGACCGGGCATTACAAACGCTCCAAGTATCTGGCCGAGCAGGAAGTCCTGAAAGCGGCGGACGCGGGGTTGCCCGTGGTGATCGTGAACCCCTCGGCGCCGGTGGGGGTGCGTGACGTGAAGCCGACGCCCACCGGGCAGATCGTCGTCGATTTCATGAAGGGGCGCATGGTGGCGTACGTGGAAACCGGCATGAACCTGATCGACGTGGATGACGTGGCCATGGGCCACGTGCGCGCCATGGAGCGCGGCCGCACGGGCGAGCGATACATCCTGGGGTGCCGCAACCTGACGCTGAAAGAGGTGTTCGAGATCCTCGGCGGGTTGACGGGCGTTAAAGCGCCGAAGGTGAAGTTGCCCCGGGGGTTGATCCTGCCCCTGGCCCACGTCGACAAGTGGCTGGCCGACTACGTGACGCATCGTCCCCCGCGCATTCCGCTCGACGGCGTCCGCATGGCCAAATACGTGATGCACTATGATTGCTCCAAGGCTATCCGCGAGTTGGCGTTGCCCCAGACACCGCCGGAAGTGGCCCTGGAAAAGGCCGTGCGCTGGTTCCGGGATCATGGGTACGCGTAACTGAGTGACCCTGCCCATGGACGTTCCCCTGCTCCTGTGGAAGACCCTCCTGCTCCGGCCCTATGTCTTTTTCTTCCTGGCCGTGGCGCTGGTCGCCTCGTTCCGTTTGTTGGGCCGGACGCGCACCGGCGCGCTGTTCGGCATCACGTGGCTGACCGCGTTCCTCTGTGAAATATCCTCCACCCGCATCGGGTTCCCCTTCGGCGATTACTATTACACGGGTTCGAGCGTGGGCGAGGAATTGTATCTGTCCAACGTTCCGTTCATGGATTCGTTGTCGTTCACGTTCCTGTTGTTTGCGAGTTATTGCCTGGCCCTCTGGTTGCTCCTGCCTGCCGAACCCGGGTCGCCGGACTCCGGCCGGGGCCGGCATTTGCTGACGCGGAAGTCGCTTTCCTGGCCGGTGATCGGCCTGACCTGTGCGTTGTTCACGTTGATCGACGTGGTGATCGATCCGGTGGCGCTACGCGGAGATCGCTGGTTCTTGGGACAGATTTACGGGTATCCCGATCCCGGCGTGTATTTCGGCGTGCCCCTGGCCAACTTCGGCGGGTGGTTCGTCGTGGGGTTGATTGCGATGACGGGCTACCGGGTGCTGGACCGGCGGTTCGGCATGCTGCCCGCGTTTCCCCACGCGGTCGCGGTCAAGGACGTTCTGCTCGGGTGCGGGTTGTATTACCTGGTTTTGGTGTTCAATCTGGCCATGACGTTCTGGATCGGCGAATGGTTGCTGGGGCTCGTGGGGTGTTTGCTCTATATGCCCGTGACCGCTCTGGTGGTTCTCAAACTGCGCCGTTAGTTGTCCTCTCCTCCCCGTGAACCCAATCAAGGCTTGTATGAAACCGGAGGCACGGGTAAGATAAACGTAGACGTCCTTTCACGATTCACCTATTCCCCTGAACGGTCCATGAAGCGCCCCTGTTCTCCTCCGTCCGAGATGAGTGCCCGATGTCTGCCAGCGTGAAGAAAATTGCAGTGGCCGTGGTGCTGGCGCTTGCGGCGTGGTTCGGGAGCGGCGCCCTGGGCTTTCCGCACGTGTTTCAGGCGATGTTTGTGGCGTACGTGGCCTTGGGTTTGGTCGTGTTTCTCCTGTTGGATGCTCCGCCGATGAAGAGGTTGTCGGGGTGGACGGCCGCGGCGGCCCTGGTGGGCTTCTATCTCGTGCTGTCCGCGATTTATATCGGGGGAGCGTCGTCGTGGCCCCAATATGATCCGGAGGTGGAAAAGGGGAAGATCGAAAAGATTCTCAAACGCAAACGGGCCATGGCCTTGGCCGAACAAAGTCAGGTGGATGCCTTACTCGAACAGGTCCGGGTGCTCCAGGATGATTCGCAAACGATGATGGCGCGACTGGGCCGGTACGCCCCGGCCGCCGCGGTGGCGGAGGCTCCGCCGGAGCAGGGTGCCCTCACGGTGGTGGAACGCGGGGCCGAGGTCTATGATTTGTACGAGTGTTATAACTGCCACAAGATCGGGGGCAAGGGGAGCGTCAAGAAACGGGGGCCGGTCCTGGACAACATCGGCAGTTTTTTGACGGTCAACGATATCAAGCGAAAAATTTTCGACCCGACGTACCTGTATGCGAAGGGGTTCGAGAAAGAGCACAAGAAAGGCCGGATGCCGGACAAATACAAGGATTTGATGACGGAGGAAGAGGTGACGACGCTCGCCACGTATTTGTCCACGCTGAAGGACCCCACGGCTAAGACCCCGAAACCCGTGTTCGTGAAATCCAACGTGGAGCATGGGTTTACGGTTTTCGGGTACGTTCGGGACGCATCGGGCCGGGCGTTGCCCGGGACTGAGGTGCATGCCGTGCCCCAGAGCGGGCATGGGGCCTCCGGCAAGACCAACGAGGCCGGGTATTATGAAATATTCCTGCACATGCATAATGAAAACGCCGGCGCGACGGTCGAAGTCTCGGCTCAAGGCGTGAAGAAAACGTTTGTGGCCGACTATGATCCGAGTGATACAATAACCCGGCGGCAGCAGTCTCTGGATTTGACGGTGCCCGCGCCAAAAGGGTAAGGCTAGGTCGCATGAGAGGTTTTGTTCTTCGCTTTATCGTCACGGGAATCGCGGTGCTTGTCGCTGCACAAATTATTCCTGGCGTGACCATCGATTCGTTCGCCGCGGGCGTGGTCGGCGTGCTGGTCCTGGCCATCCTGAATGCCGTGGTCCGGCCGATCCTGTACGTGCTCTCGGCGCCCTTCATCGTGGTGACGCTCGGCTTGTTCATGATCGTGATCAATGCCTTATTGCTGCTGACGGTCTCTGCGCTGGTCCCGGGGTTTTACGTGGCGGGATTCTGGCCGGCGGTCGGCGGGGCCGTGTTGATCAGTCTCGTCAGCGTCGTCGCGAACATGGTGGTGGCCGATCGCGGCCACGTGCAGGTGGTCGTGTCTCCGTCCCGGTCACGAAAGATTCGGCATATCAATTGAATGCGCCTCACCTTCCTTTCCTTCAACGGTTCTCACCATGACTAAAAAGAAAACGCCAGAGCCGGTTCGGGCTTCGAAGCAGACGACGCTTCAGCGCATTTTGACCGCGACGGTCAATGACCTGGGCATGGATGCGACGGTGGCCATCATGAATCAACCCAAGGGGCCGTTGGTGTCGCAGGTATCCAAAGGGTTTTCGGCCCGTGAGATTCGCGCCGTCGTCCGGACCCTATCCGGCGGAAACGGCCAGTCCCAAAGTCTGTTCAGGGGGGACGGGCAGGAAGAGGCGAACGGAGCGATCGAACTGCGCATGGTGACGCCCGGTTCGAAAAATCTGTTGGCGAAGTTCCTCCGTGAGGGGAAAGTGACATATGGGGCGCTGGTCGTGGGCAAACAGGAGCGGCGACCGTTTACGAAGCGGGAAAAAACCGCCATCGACGCGACCGGGCAGCGGATCACCGAGCAATTGCGGGAAGCCAAACTGTTCGATCATTCCGTGCTCCTGGCGCGTCCCTGGATTCTGGAGGAGCCTTCAACCGAAGAACCTGCGGAAACCGGCGACGCGACGACGCGGACGTATACGTCGCCCCAGGCGCAGAAGCGCGTTGCCAAGTGTTTGACCGAGGCGCAGTCCCTGGTCCCGTTCGACCGGGGATGGGTCACCTTGTATGATCCGTTGGCCGCATCCCTGGAAGTGTTGGGTTGTCTGGCCGGGCATAAGAAAGAACTGCTGCCGGGGCGCCGCTTGTCACTGAACGAATCGGCGTCGGGGTGGACGGTGCGGCATCGCAAGCCGCGGATCGATCAGAACCTGGCCTCCACGCAAGGCCGCTTTCAGGATTACAAACAATTATACCGCGACCGGTTCCGATGCACGCTCGTGGTTCCCTTTTTTGTCAGGGGCCGCGTCGCCGGGACGATCACCCTGGCGTCCAAGACGACGGCGCAATACGAGCACACGGAAGCCGAGTCCGGAAAGCTCGCACCGGTGACGAAGCAATTGGCGCAACTGTTTGATGAACCGTCCCTGAACGTCCAGGCGTCGCCGGGAGGGGCGGCCCCATCGACACCGGAGGCGGCAGCCGGCGTCCCGGAACCGGTTATCCGGCGACAGGAACGCCAGGTGGCCTTGAATGAAGTCAGTTCGTTTCTCGCCACCGAGATTCGTGAACCCATGGGCTACATCCGGGCGCAATTGGAGGAAGTGACGGGTGACGGGATACTCGACTTCGAAACTCAAACCTCCATCGAAGCGGCCATGCGGGATCTCATGCGGATGGAAAGTATGTTGAACGACATTCTGGATTTCGCCAAGCCTCTCCAATTGGACCGGCGGCCCTGCCGCGTCACCGACTTGATCGAAGACGGGCTGGCGTTGGTCGCTACGGATTTTCGGGTCAACCGGATCGACGTCACCAAGGAATTTCCCTCGCGTCTGGGCCAGGTGCGATGGGATCGAGAGAAGATCCAGCATGTCTTTCTCAGTATTTTTACGAATGCCCTGGAAGCCATGTCGCCGGGCGGGAATTTGCGAATCTCCGTGTCGCAGAAACGGGGTCGCCAGCCTGAAATGGTCATTCGCATCCATAACGACGGCGCGCCGATTCCCGAAGAATTGAGCGAGAAAATTTTTGAGCCCTATTTCACCACGAAACGGTCGGGCACGGGGTTGGGCCTGCCTATGGTGAAAAAAATCGTGGACGAACACGAAGGCCACATTGCGATCAACAGCCGACCCCAGGAAGGAACGCTGGTCACCATCACCCTGCCTGCCATGCGCCCCAGGCGGCCCTATCGGGGGAAAGGGCGCCCGCCCAGGCGGTCCTAGGAACGGTCCCCGAGCCGGCCTAAGACGGCATTATTCTCGATCTTCGAGATATGGCCCTGCGGCACACCTGATTTGGCGCTCAACTCGCGCTGGCTGAGGCCTCTGGCTTCACGCATTCCTTGTGAATTATTCGTTCTTCTTTCCTGTCTACGAACGGGGCGGGGTGATGACTTCACACGTGGGGCCGGTAGCACGGCTGAGCTTCCGGTCGAGTGTCACCAGCGGGCAAGCGAGTGCCTCGGCCAGCGCCACGTACCAGGCATCGTAGCTGGTCAGGTTGCGGCGTAAGGTCCATATGCGTTCGGCAAAGGGCGCGAAAGGAAATAACTCCACGTCGAGTCGCAACAGGTCACCGTGCGCGTTTTCTGCCTCCGGGCGCGAGACCCGGCCAATTTGTTCCAACCGACGCAGGATGTTGCTGGCCTCAACCAAGGCCAATTCCGGACTGGCCAGGAAGCCGCCGGCAACCACGGACTCAGCCCACTGGCCTTCACGGCCCGAGTCGACCAAGGCCGCAACCAGCACGGATCCGTCGACGACGGTCGTCACGTCCGGTCCGCGTCACGGGCGCGCAGGATCAGAGACGGAGGAACCCGTGTTTTGGTTCCTCCCTTGCGGTTGTGAACGTCTTGCAGCCACGCGCCAACGGAAGGCCGCGACGCGATACGCTCCAGTTCGCAACGGAGGAATTCCTGCATGGACTGGCGTTGGAGTGCCGCGCGCATTGCGAGTTCATCGCGGACTTCCTCGGGCACACCCCTGATGGTGATCTGTATCGGCATGAAGGCATTCTGCCATCACTGAAAGCATTTTGCAATCACTCGACTCGAAATCCTTGAGAATCATTCTCCTGGCACCTGATATGGCACCCGCTGTGGCACTTTCGGGGGAAAGGGCGCCCGCCCAGGCGGCCCCAGGAACGGTCCCCGAGCCGGCCTAAGACGGCATTATTCTCGATCTTCGAGATATGGCCCTGCGGCACACCTGAGAACAAGTGATTTACGCTACCCGTCTTGCCTCGACGGCCTTGGCCAAGTCATATGTCGTCTGCAAATTCAGCCAAAGCTTTGGCGAGGTTCCCAGGGTTTCGGCCAGATCGAGTGCCGCATCGGCGGTGATACCTCGCTTGCCTCGTATGACTTCATTCAGACGCGCTCGGCTCCAGCCGATCTTCTGTGCGAACGCCGCCTGGCTCATTCCCATGGGCTCGAGAAATTCCTCCAGCAGCATTTCGCCCGGATGAAAAGGATTTTTCGGTTGTTTATCCACGGTTTTTGCTCCCCTAGTGATAGTCGATGATTTGCACACCATAGGCATGGACCCCGCTCCATTGAAACACCAATCGCCACTGATCGTTAATCCTGATCGAATGGAACCCTTTCCATTTTCCCTTCAGGCTCTCCAATCTGTTGCCGGGTGGCATTCTCAGATCTTTCATCTCTGCAGCATCGTGAAGATAGAGCAGTTTACGTCTTGCCTTCCGTCGCAACTCCGGGGGAAATGATCGTGTCGCTTTGCTTTGCTTGTCGTAGAACAAATCCTTCGCCAGAGCATTCCCAAATGCCCGAATCATGTTCCTATGTTATCGGAACGCGATAACATAGGCAAGTGGCATACCTGTTACTCTCTTAGCAGAATGATCAATTTTGTTATGAACCCTCCCCTTATGGATCGTTCTTGCCGCCTTTCGCATTTTGGTGTATGGTAGGTGTATGTCGCGCACCAACATAAACATCGACGATCAGGCGTGCGCCGAGGTGATGCGGCGTTATCAACTCGAGACCAAGCGTGAGGCGATTAACTTCGCGCTCCGGATGCTGGCGGCCGAACCCGTATCTGTCAACGAGGCTCGTACGCTTCGTGGGGTCGGTTGGGGAGGAGACCTCGACGCGATGCGTTCCAGCCGTTCGCTATGATCCTGATCGATACCTCGGCTTGGATAGAGTTTCTGCGGAACACGGGGTCCACGATCTGCAATCTCGTTGACGAACTGCTGGCACGCGAGGTTGCCATCTGCGATGCCGTGCGGATGGAGGTGCTCGCCGGAGCGCGGGATGAATCGCACCTGCTGAACCTTCGGCGACTGCTGGCCCGGGCAGCGGTGATACCAACACGGGCGACGGACTATGAAGATGCTGCCGGGCTCTATCGCCGCTGCCGACGGGAAGGGGAGACCGTTCGCAAGTTGATCGACTGTCTCATTGCCTCCGTTGCCATACGCACCGGGACGCCGATTCTGCATAACGACGCCGACTTCGATGTGCTTGCGCGTCACACGGAGTTGCGAGTGTATGCAGCCGGACGGGCCTCGTCCGACTTCAATGCTTGAGGCACAGATACCGGAACCAGAAAAGCAGAAGTAAAGGAAAATGAGGGTTCCTGAGCCTGAACGACTAAAAGCCAAACGCTATGAACCTGAGAACCGAATGAAGATCCTACGCCTATGACAGCATAGATCATATAGCACTCAAGGTAAGGAACCTCTGATTTATTGCACTATCGGGCGTATGGCTGCGTTGTGTCCTCGCTCAACCCTCACCTATCTCTCTGATAAGCCTCGGGTTTTGCTCCGGGACGCCTTGCCCTACATCCCGCTATCACAATAAACATGTCCTCGACCCCCGATTACAAACAGCCTGCCCTCGACGTTTGTAATCGGGGGTCGGGGGCAGGCTATTCTTAATCGGGGATCAGAGGTTCCGTAAGATATTTCGACTTACCCGACGCTCATTTTGCTTACCTGCGGGTCTTGGCCGATTTTGACTGCGGCATGACGAAGGCCTGGCCGCGGAGTTTGCGATGGTAGGCGATGGCGAAGCGGTGCGCTTCGTCACGGATGCGCTGCACCAGGCGGGAGACGTGCGACGTGGGGGACAGGATGAGCGGGTCGCGATGACCGGGTGCATAGATCCGCTCTTCTTTCTCGCCTTTGGCTTTGGCTAATCCGACGACGGGCAGGTGACCGAGACCGAGAACGCGCAGCGCGTCCACCGCGGCTCCCAATTGCCCGATTCCCCCATCGATCAGGATGAGATCGGGAAGCGGCAGCATCTTATTGGTTTTGGTGCCGAGGGTCCCGCCGTACCGGCGAGTGACAACTTCCTCCATACTCGCAAAGTCGTTCGCCCCCTCGACGGTCCTGATACGAAACCTCCGGTAATCCGCTTTCTTCATTTTGCCGTCTTCCCACACCACCATCGAGGCCACGGAATGGGTGCCCATGGTGTTGGAAATGTCAAACCCTTCCACCCTGCCCGGCGTCTTCGGCAACCCAAGGAGTCGCTGCAACTCCTCGGCCTCCTTGTGTTCGACCGCGGTGTTGCGCAAATGCTCCGCGATGGCCGCGGCGGCATTTTCTTCGGCTAAGTGGAGCAGTTGACGTTTTGCCCCTCGCTCGGGAGTCAGGATTCGCACACGCCGGCCTTTTTTTGAACTCAGCCAGCGTTGAAGCAATTCCCGGTCGGACAGGGCTTCGGACACCAACAATTCCTTGGGGGGCAAGGTGTCCTTGTTGTAGAACTGCTCAATGGCCGACCGGATCAACTCCTCATCCGAAGCCTCTTTCGCATCCGCCCAGAAAAAATCCTTGCGGCCGATCAACAAGCCGCCGCGCACAAACAACAGTTGCAGGTCCACCGCCGGTCCCATCCTGGCCAGGCCGAGAATATCCTGGTCCATGGACCCGATTTGCGCCACGCGCTGTTTTTCCAACGTCCTGGTAATGCTCGCCATCCGGTCCCGCAGCCGGGCCGCTTCTTCAAATTCTTCGCGATCGGCGGCCGCTTCCATCTCCTTGCGCAACCCGTCCAGCAATTCCTTGTCCCGCCCCTCCAGAAAACAGCGAACCTGTTCGACGATGCGATGGTAGTCTTCCTGCGACTGGTTGCCGGTACAGGGCGCCATGCAGCGTTTGATTTCAAATTCCAGACAGGCGCGTTCAGCAGTCCCGTCGATGTCGATCTTGCACGTGGCCAGCGGAAACACCTTCTTGATGACCTTCAGCGTTTCCCGAAGCGCGCCCGCGGGCACGTACGGGCCGAAATACAGGGCACCGTCGTTCTTCACGCGACGCACGATCGAGAGACGGGGAAAATTGTCCTTCACCGGCAGGCGGAGAAACGGGTAGTGCTTGTCATCGCGCAGCACCACGTTGAACCGGGGACGATGGCGTTTGACCAGGTTGCTTTCGAGCAGGAGGGCTTCCAGTTCGGAGCGCGTGACGATCGTTTCGATATCCCGAACCAGGGACGTCAACACGCGGGTCTTGGGAGTCGGGTCGTGCCCTTTCTGAAAATACGAACGGACCCGGTCCGCCAGCACCCGGGCTTTTCCGATGTAGAGGATTTCGCCGCCCTTTCCTTTCAGCAGGTACACGCCGGACTGGTTGGGCAGGTGTGCCAGGGTCGATTCGAGCCCTTCGACTTCGTTACGCTTCGCTACGCTACGCTCAGGAGAGGCGGGAGTGGTCACGGAAGTATTGTACTGCACCGCACGGCGACCAACAATATTGACTTCTCTTTTCCATCAACGTAACGTAAAATAGACCGAACGATATAATAATCTGCGGAAGCGGACCACGCTCCACTATTTCTCATGATTCGGCACGGCAACCATTCCCGCTCTTCTTTGTGTACCTCACTACTTGGGACCTTTTTGGCCTTTGTCGCGACAACCAGCTTTTCTCACCAGGCTTTTGGCGAAGGCTTCAGAATCCTGGACCAGAGCGCGGCGGCCACGGCTCAAGGCGGAGCGTTCGCCGCCCAGGCCGATGACCCGTCGGCCGTACATTACAATCCGGCTGCCATCACGGACCTGCCGGGTCTGCAAATGACGGTGGGAACGCTCCTCGTAAACGGAGCCATTGATTTCAGGCCATCCTCCGGACCGGCCATTGAAGGTGATTTCGGCGGCACCTTTGCCAATCCTCCGCCCAGCAGTTTTTTCGTGAGCGTCAGGCTCAGTGATTTGGGGTGGCCTTCATTCGACTCGTTGACATTGGGGCTGGGAGTCTATGCGCCCTTCGGCAACATCACGCGCTATCCCCGGGCTTCCAGCATCGCCCCTATCCTCACAAGAACGGCATCCCCGATCCTGGACATAACCCCGACTGTCGCGTTCAGGGCAAATCCCATGTTGGCACTCGGCGCCGGGTTGGACATTTATACGTTTTCCGACCTGTTCGGTGAGGGTCACGTTGAGATACAGCAAACCGCTGCGGACCTGGCGCGCGCCGGGTTCCCGTTTGCCTCCGACGACGATATCGAACTGAACGGCCGGGATACGGCCCTTGGGTATCATGCCGGATTGCTCTTGACGCCTTTGCGCAATGAGCAAGGGCACCCGCTTGTGAACGTCGCGTTGGTCTATCGAAGCCGGGCGACGTTGAACTTGACGGGACGGTTTTTGAACAAGAGTCGAGGGTTCGCGTTGGGAGCAAAGGCCGATCTCAACCTGCCCCAAGTCGTCACGGCCGGCCTCGCGGTGTGGCCCATGAGGGATGCCCGGCGCGAGTGGAAGCTGGAAATCGACGTGGATTACGCGGATTGGACCTCGTTCGATCACCTGGACGTGACCCTATCCAATGGCGCAGTGCTTCCCAACCCGCGAAACTGGCAGGACTCGTACGTCGTGATGGCCGGTACCGAATACAAATTCGTCAAGCCGGCTTGGCTGCCGTCCTGGGACGTGTCCATCAGGGGCGGGTACGTGTTCGCCGACAGTCCGGTGCCGGAACGGACGTTCAAGCCTGACGTTCCGGATTCCAATTCACATTCATACTCCGCCGGAATCGGGTTCCTGTGTCGGCACGGTGGAACCTTTCTGGGCGTGATTCCTTGCGGCACTGGTCGGGAGGGGCTCGGTCTGGCCGCTCTGGGATTCGACGTGGCTTATCAGGGCATTTTCTACCAATTACGCGGCATTTCAAACAACCAGGATCCTCGGGTCCACGGAGTATGGGACACGACCATCCACGTGGTTTCCTTGAATCTCCGCATGAATTTCGACGTATTCCGGTCGTTCTGATAGCCTGCCTCATTAACTGACAAATTCTCTCCATCCCGGCCATTCAGGAACCGTTGAGTCCGGTACGGTCATTATGTGATAACTACACACCCTGCAACCTGAAGGAGCCTTCATGGAAATCAATACCGACACGCAATTGTGCGGCGTCCTCGGCCATCCGGTGAAGCACTCGCTGTCTCCGGCCATTCACAATGCCGCGTTTCAGCACTTGGGGCTGAATTACGTGTACCTCGCGTTTCCCGTTGAAGACGTGCCTCACGCTCTCCACGGAATCCGCGCGTTGGGCAACCTCAGGGGGTTCAGCGTCACGATCCCCCATAAAGTGTCGGTCATGGCCCACCTGGATACGATCGAGCCGGCGGCCCGGCACATCGGCGCCGTCAATACCATCGTGAAAGAGGACCAAACCCTGGCCGGATACAATACGGACGCCTCCGGCGCCCTCCTGGCGTTACAGCACGCAGGCGTGGCACTAGACGGGAAACACGTGGTCATGATCGGCTCCGGCGGGGCCGCACGAGCCATTGCATTCGGGCTCGCGCTGGAGACCCCGGTCAGCAGGCTCACGATCCTGGGGATCGAAGAAGAAGAGCGCCAGACCCTCGCCCGCAACCTTCGTGAAGGCACGACGCTTCACGTTGAAGACCACACGCTCAACGCGGACACCCTGGAACCGGCCCTGGACCAGGCGCAGGTCATGATTCACTGCACTCCCGTGGGGATGGACCCCCACGTCGATCAGACCTGCGTGCCTCAGCAATTTTTGCATCCCGACCTGACGGTCATGGACATCGTGTACAACCCATTGGATACGCGATTGCTGAAGGAAGCTCGAAACGCCGGATCCCCCACGATCCGGGGTCTGGAAATGTTCCTGCATCAGGCTGTCGCCCAATTCGAGTTGTGGACGGGCCAACCCGCCCCGGTCCCCGTCATGCGTCAGGTCCTGGAGTCCCGCTTTTCATCTCCCTCTCCCACTGGGAGAGGGCCTGCCCCGGACTCGATCCGGGGGCCGGGGTGAGGGCCATGAATCTGGTGCTCATCGGGTATCGGGGCACGGGGAAAAGCACGGTTGCGGAACTCCTCGCCACGCAACTTGGATGGAGGGCGATTTCAACGGACGCGCAAATCGTTGAACAGGCGCACATGACAATTCCGGACATTGTGGCCGGCAACGGGTGGGACCATTTCCGCACTCTCGAAACCGGGGTATGCCTCGCACTCAAAGACCAGGACCGCCTGGTCATCGATACCGGCGGGGGGATCATCCTCCGACCGGAAAACATGGCAGCGTTGAAGCCCAACGGCCTGGTGTTCTGGCTGACCGCCACAGTCACGACGATTACCCGGCGGATTTCGGATGACACGCAACGCCCGGCACTCACCGCGGGAAAGACGTTTCTCGAGGAAATTCAGGAAGTCCTGACCGAACGGACCTCGAAATATCAAGCCGCGGCCGATCACACCATTGCGACCGACGACCACTCACCGGAGGAGATCGTCTCTCAAATCCTGACCATTGCCCGCAGCCACGGAATCAATTGATCGCGCTAGCCGCATCGTGGGTCTTCTTGATACGGATGTCTTGAATCCGAGTCAGAGCAATCGCAGGCCATGATGAAAAATTTCCTGTGTGAATTGTTCCCACTTTTCGGGATCGTTTATAATCTCGGAAAGATCAAATATCTGTTCGAGTCGAAATCCCAAGGCCTTCAAACGCTTTCCCATCTCTGCCGTACAAACTCCCACAATCAAATAATCCTTTGATGTGTTGGGTGTTTCTCCCGCACTCTTTTGAAACGCCCCAAGCCGTTCAAGTGCCCCGGCTGGGTCCGTTCCGGCCTTGATCTCAATCGTTGCGACAATCTGCCATTCCCCATTCCGCACTTTCCTCTTGAATGCAATGTCCGGGTCGATACCAAAAGTCATTCGCACCTCGTTTGACAACATCCAATCCTTCGTTGGTTCCGTCGCATCTGTTCCGGTGTAGGGGCGCAGATCAATCCGACTCTGCGTTTGGAGCCACGCAACCAATGCGTTCTGAACCGCCTTTTCCCCCTCTCGTCCGATGATATTCCGAATCGAACCATCCGCCGTAATACCTATCGTTGCCAAAACATTCCGGTATCCGTTTTCCAATACCCAATCGTCTGCATCCATAATAATTGATGAGATAATCGAGTTGTACAATCGTGCGATCTTTTGACACTTTTCCGTTGTTGGACGACGGTTCTTTGGCCATGATCCGTCTTCCCAGGAAACCACACTTCCCGCAATTGTCTGAACCCGCTTCAGCGATAAAAGGGCTATCCCCCGATAGTGCAATGATACATCTGGGCTCTGCTGCAACATAATCGGATGGACAAAGACAAACTTCGGGTCTATCCCTGAAGAGATGACATGCTGCCAAGCCTCTTGCGCGATTGCCAATTCCACAAGGTCTCGTTCGTAATCTGACACGCTCAAGGCAAACGAGTCGATTTTCTTCCTCGCCTTTAGTTCAGCACGTTCCCGTATTCGCCGAGAAATGATAGTGGCACGGGTTTTTGACTCTTGCAATTTATCCATCAGGCTTTTCCCAATGATAGACGCATTTTCGTATTTCGTGCCTCCCGAACCGTCCCATTTGCTGACTGGAATTGCCTTTTCCGCGCTCAAGCATCCGAATGGTCTGACACCGGAAACCGGATTGCTCTGCAAAATCTGATAAAATCAGGTCAACAGGAACCTCCTCCCCATGATACCGAACGTTGTCATTCACCATGAAGACGCTTCCACCCGGTCTGACCACCCGACCCAGCTCCCTTACGACAACAGCCATCTCCGTAAAATAATTTTTCACAAGTCGGATCACGTTGCGATTGCTCAACTCGTGGGCTTGTTCAGTCAGATTGTCAAGAATCTCTTGAAGGGCGGGCTGCTCATCAGCCATCCGAAATGCTTCCCTTGCGAGTGAGTCCTCACCGTAGTCTTTCTCGATGGACGTGCGTTTTGAGCCGTTCTCTACGGTTGCCGACAACAACGACTGCCGTAACGCTTTCAACTGTTCGTGTCCGTAGCCGAGGTATTCCAACTCCAACGCATACGTCCGCGTGTAATCATATCGGTTGGCATAGGGCGGCGACGTGACAACGGCGTCTACCGAGTTTGCCTGTAGCTTTTTGAGTTCGTTGAGGCTCGATCCGTTAACAAGTGTAGGGATATGACCGGCATATGTCCTCTCCAGTATTGGGATGTCCGCAATGATTTCGGATATACGCTTTCCCAAGGCTTCCCTAACGGTCGGAAGCGGTCCTTTATCCAACTTGGGGCTCACGACCCGTCCAGATTGAGGGTCCCATCGAAGAAACTGGCCGTCTTTCCGCGTATAACTCACGTCCTCCAAAATACTTACACAAGCAAGTGTCAAGACCGTTGCAATTGCCGGATCATCAATTTTTGAGATGAACATCTGCGCCCGCATCAATGCAGATTCGGTCTTCCGGGGATACGCGCCTTGCGTAATCGGCATCTGCTCCATACGGTTTCCTGTCCCGTGAACGCTATACTGGACAAGAGCTTTCGCTTGTTTTTCTAAGCAACCCATATCAATTCCATTCGACGCATACGCCACCGCCATGGCAGCCAGATTCCCGACTGGCATAATCTCAATCCCTGTCCCAACGTGCCCGAGACCAGTAGCGGCCACAACCGTCGTCCCTACACCAGAAAACGGATCGAGAACATGAGTTCCTTGTTGTTGGGGGAGAAGTGTCCGAACAAGGGATCTGGAAAACCCTTCCTTGTATTTGAACCACCGGAACCCTGGTTCATGCTTATTTCCTTGATAGGACACCAGTTTCCGGTTGAGACCGACATCTACGAACATCCGATCACAGAATCGACGAAACAAGTCGTTCCGCTCTTGGGTCTTTTTCCCATTAGAGGACAAGACGGCAGTTAACGGGAAAGCTCTCTGCAAAGAGCCATCTAACCTGACGTCTCTCTCTATCTGATCAAAACCAAACTCCTGTTGCTGTAGAAGCCCGTCCCTCATACTCTTCCCCGAATTCCTGTCTGCTGTACTACACTACTAGCTCCTGGAAAACGTTTCCCCTTCATCTTTCTAACATACAGACAATTAATAAATGGGAACATTGGGTCGATCATTATGCCGTCCTGCAAACTCATTCACAACGAGCTTAATCCGCAAATCGTCATCGAGGCCAAACTTACCGAAGACAACGGCACAGTGCGCGATAAGGCCACCGCAGCATGGAAGGGCAACTGCCAGACAAGCCAAAATTCGAAGTGGTCGCCTGTATTGCCGGACGCGGCTTTGGCGTACGCCGTGAGGACATGAAGAAGCTACTTCTTTTCACTCGTTCCTCGGCTTCTTTGCGAAAACCACGCCTAAGTCTTACCACGGCCTTTCCTCATGTGTTTGTAGGCCGACTTGAGCATCGTGTCCAAGGCTTTGGCGCTTTCTTCACTCAGATTGCGGTCAGCACGAAGAAGTGCTGAGATCTGCGCAAGTGGTTCAGCGTAAGATTGTACTTTCTCGGCAGGCTTATAAAACTTCCTCACATCGACACCTGACCAACTCGCCAGAGCTGCCAGACCATCTATGTCTGGCCGTTTCCCTTGTCGCATCCGTGTGAGCGTAGATGCTGCAATCCGAGCCTCGTTCGCGACCTGTTTCCAGGTCAGTTTCCTGGACTCCCTTGTACCATCCAACGCTGCGTAGAAGCCTGTCGTATCAAATCGTTGATTTGACATATGACATCATATTTCACTATTGCAATTCATGATGTTATATGATTGAATGCGGAAATGATTGCAAAGTAGGAATCAGAATGCAAACTTACAACAGAGGAGGGTGACATGTCAAAGCAAAATCCCGATGGCTCTTTCGAACTTGAGGTCAACGGTGCCGTCATCACTTTCAAAGATCCCGTGCCGACGGCCAGCCAAATCCTACGCGAAGGCAGATTCACCCCAACAGATGAGCACATTTTGATCCGACTGCAGAAAGGCTCATCAAATGCGTTGGGCTTGGATGAATCGGTCGATCTCCGCAATGGAGAATCTGCGAAGTTTGACCGTAGACGCATGGAGCAATCGTGCTCAGCGACGAGTGCGCGCACAGGCAAGTTTGGTTCAACAGAAATGGCACCTACGAATTGATTCAGGATTTTGTCGAGGTTGGTGTCCCGATTCGGAAGTGGAGGGGAACATGAGTCGCTTTGTTCGCCAGAGTTTCTTAGGAGTCAACAGCAGGGCTGTTTTAGTTGGTGGTTAGATTGAAACGGATTTAGTTACTTTTCTCATTGGATTAATTAGAGATATACTATTGCATATATCACTGCACCGCGGGTGAAAGGCCTGACAAAAAATCAGTGCGTTTAGGTTTTTCGTCATAGAATAGCAAGTAATAAGACTCATGAGCGTCAAATCCCCGGAGAAACTGCCTCCCATGGACTTCACCTGGATTCGGTGGCTGTTGGACAGCTACGGGTTCTGGTTGAAGCGCGAACTCATCGACCGGACGGGCACGCTTGAGGAGCAAAGCGAACGGCTCTTTGTTGCCCCGTTTGTGGTGGCCTCCCACACCAATGCGGAAGATCCCATCCTCAATTACGGGAATCGACAGGCCCTCGAATTATGGGAAGGGAACTGGGAGGAATTTACCTCGACCCCTTCGCGATTGACCGCAGAACCCGTGAATCAGCCCGAGCGGGCACGGATGCTCGATCGGGTGGCGACACACGGATTCATTACCGATTACCAGGGGATACGCATTTCACGTAGCAGCCGGCGGTTTCTCGTGCAGCAAGCCACGGTCTGGAACATCCTGGACGACCACGGGGCCATCCAAGGGCAAGCCGCGACCTTCTCGCACTGGCAACCGCTGACTGAAGATTAAAGAAGCCCTTCCATAGAGAAAGTGTTGACATTGTGCGCACACCGAAGGATACTCCAGACAGAGACGGATAAAGAACGGGGTATCATATGCGCAAACACACTGCCAAAACGCAACGCAAGGGTCAGCCGAGAAACATCAATCTTCGGGTGAAACCTCATGCACGTGCTTTAATCGATCGCGCCTGCGCCATTACGGACAAACGCATAACGGACTTTGTCCTCGACGCGGCGTGTCGTGAAGCCGAGGACGTGCTCCTCGACCGGAGACTCTTCAATCTGGACGAGACAGCATATCGGGCATTTGTTGATGCGCTCGATAAGCCGACGCGACGCCATCCCGAACTCAAAAAATTACTGAGCCGGAAGCCGATTTGGGAAAACTGAACACGGACGCATCCACGCCAAAACTCACCGCACCCGAAGCCCTCAACACACACCATATTCTCGCCGACTTTGATTGTGGTCATGATGCGCTGAATGACTGGCTGAAGCACCGTGCCCTTAAAAACGAAGCTTCAGGCGCGTCGCGGACCTACGTGGTCCGTCATCGGAGCCACGTGGTCGCGTATTACACGTTGGCAACCGGGGCCGTGCAATGCGCGCATGCCCCGGGCCGGGTTCGCCGCAACATGCCGGACCCTATTCCCGTCATGGTGCTTGGTCGCCTGGCCGTCCACGTCGATTGGCAAAAGAAAGGCCTGGGGCGAGACCTTCTTGCCGACGCCGTCAGGCGTACCCTGCAAGCCGCAGCCATTGCAGGTATCCGTGCTTTTGTGGTTCACGCTCTCTCCGATGAAGCCAAGCGGTTTTACGAACGGTTTGGCTTTCAGTCTTCTCCCACGGACCCGATGGATCTGATGATACCCCTGAAAGACGCAAGGGCACACCTGCCATAGGAACCAGGTTCGGGATGAAGTTTCTCCGACGGGATAGACGCACACGCGACGGCAGAAACGCATACTTCGCCGAACGTCCGTTGCAAACGGTCATCCGCTTCTTTTATGGTGGCTGTTGCCCCCCACCGGCTCACCGGCGGGCTGAAGCCCTTGGCTTGCCGACTCCCCCTCAAGGGGGGAGTGATGGAGAAAATGGCAGGCGGCGGAGTCATCGACACATGGATCACAAAAAAGGAGCACTATGATCGTAGCGGGAGACATCGGCGGAACCAAAACGTATCTGGGATTGTTTGATTGGCGGGAGAGCCGCGTCGCCCCCATCCGGGAGGAGAAGTTCTGGAACGCGGACTTCGAGTCCTTCGAGGAAATTCTTGAGGAATTCTTACAGCCCCCCGCCCCTCAGGACGAGGACGAAAGAGAAAAACCCGAAGACACGGGCGATGAGAAGGAGGCCGTCGAGATTTCTCCGAACATGTCCCTCCGGGCGGCCTGTTTCGGCGTCGCCGGCCCGGTCGTGGACAACCGCTGCCGCGCCACGAATCTCCCGTGGACCATAGACGGACATGCCCTGACCGAGACCTTGAATACGACCTGCGGTGTGCGCCTGGTCAACGACGTCGAAGCGATGGCCCACGGCGTGCTGGTCCTCGAGCCGGAAGAATCCGAAGTGGTCCACGGCGAACCGCAGGAAGATGGCACGAAAGTCCTGCTCGCGCCGGGCACCGGACTGGGCGAGGCCGTGCTGTACTGGGACGGGGAGCAGTATCACGCGTTACCGACTGAAGGCGGGCACGCCAGCTTCGCCCCGAACAGTGATCTCGAGATCGACCTGCTCCGGTACCTGCGCACGAGTTTTCTGCACGTCAGTTACGAACGTGTGCTGTCGGGAACCGGTCTGCACGGCATTTATCAGTTTCTCCGTGACACCAAGAGGAACGAACCCACGTGGTTTGCCGAACGCCTTCCCACCGGGGACCCGCCGGCATTGATCGCCGAAGCCGGACTCGCGGGCAAGCCTGAAATTTGCGTCCAGGCGCTGGACCTGTTCGTGTCCGTCCTGGCCGCGGAGGCCGGGAATTGCGCCCTGAACACATTGGCACGGGGCGGGGTGTATATCGGCGGGGGAATCCCACCGAAAATCATCGACAAGCTGCGCGATCAACGTTTTTCCCAGGCATTCATCAGCAAAGGCCGGTATAAACGGCTGCTCTCCTCGATTCCGGTCCACGTCATCCTGAACGATCAAACCGCCCTGCTCGGCGCAGCGTCCGTGGCCGCAAGTATGGAAACGGAATCGTAAGCCAACGATGACGCCTTCCCCACAATCGGCGAACCCGCAGGAATCCGGCAAACGCGCCGCCGGAGAAGCCGCGTTGGACTTTATTCAAGACGGGGCGCTCGTGGGATTGGGGACCGGCTCCACCGTGAAA
The DNA here is from genome assembly GCA_011523385.1 of Nitrospira sp. Lineage (GTDB taxonomy): Bacteria > Nitrospirota > Nitrospiria > Nitrospirales > UBA8639 > Bin75. The sequence continues at coordinate 69,973 of WTGX01000006.1, forward strand.
TATTTTCTGTTGGCCCTCGGCGAACGCGTAAAGGCCGGGCTCCGGGTACACGGTGTGCCCACGTCTCGTGAAACCGCAAAATTGGCCAGGCAATTGCAGATTCCGCTTCTTCCTGAGCAGGAAGAGTGGACGTTGGACGTCGCGGTGGATGGGGCGGATCAGGTCGATCCCCAATTTCATTTGATCAAGGGCGGAGGGGGGGCCTTGCTACGGGAAAAAATCGTGGCCGCGGCCGCGCGCACGTTCGTCGTCCTGGTCGATCCCACGAAATGCGTGCCGGTGCTGGGCAAGCCCATGCCCGTTCCCGTGGAAGTGAACCCGTTCGGATGGCCGCAGTCCGCCAAACAGCTCGAGGCGTTGGGCGGCGTCCCGACGCTCAGGAAAAAACAGGGAACGGTGTTCGAGACCGACGGAGGCCATTACATTCTCGATTTTCTGGTGGACTCGATCCCGGACCCCACCCAACTCGAAGCGCGTCTCAATCGCATACCGGGCGTCGTGGAGAACGGCCTCTTCGTCAACCGGACCTCGACGCTCATCATCGGCTCGCCCGACGGCGTTCAGATCAAACATTGCCCTTCTTGACCGGCTTCTTGAACTACGGTCTACACCGGCTTTTTGTACACCCTACTCCGGTGTGCGACGCGAACGACCAGGACGATGAGTTTTTTATCCTCAAGCCGGCAAATGGCACGGTAATCGCCTATGCGATAGCGCCATAGACCGGAAAAAATGGACTTGAGAGGTTTGCCAAAACGGCGAGGATTAGGAGAAGGAGCAATACATTCGTCGAAGTAATCAAGGATCTGCCGCTGGACGTTCTTGTCCAGCTTTTTCATATCCTTTAGAACCCGACGGTCATATTCAATTTCCCAGCCCAAGTTCCTGCCTCATCTTTTTGCTCGTCAGGCGACCGGCAGGCTTCTCAAGTCTGGACTCGGCAAGGTAGCGATCTTCCAACTCATCGATATGGTCTTCGATGAGTTGGCGGATATAAAACGTCTTGGTTCGCCCGGTTGTTTGCGCCAGATGATCCAGCCTGGTTTCCAGTTCCCTATTCAAACGCAGAGACGCCATGTTGCACCTTCCATGTTCACTGGGCCGTATGCCTCAGTTGTAATACAAGCATGACAGTTAATGCATATACTACATGCTGTCAAGCTATTCTTCAATACGTCGCAAGCCGGACCCCGGATTGCGCGGCGCGTTTCGGGAATGGTAGAGTGCAGCCGTTTCGACGCAACGAGCACGAGCGCATAACCCATAGGCTGGTCCCATCGTCTAGCTTGGCCCAGGACGGCACCCTCTCAAGGTGCAGACACGGGTTCAAATCCCGTTGGGACCACCATTTCCCGCTCCCGATGTCCCCATGACAACCGGCCTTTTTCTCATATCCTTTGAGATGGGCGAGACTGTTGCCGGTCCCGCCTCGCCCTTTTTCACCATGCCCCAACTTCGTATCGGGCAACAAAGCAACCGGAAAATCCAATGACGCGAGCCTTTCATGACGGGGCGGACGACGGGCTTGAGGCCCTGGAAGCGCTTGACCCCGCGCGCATTCATTCCTTCTCGGATCTGCTGACCGCGATGAAAAAAACCGCGTTCGGGGGCCGGCGCCTCGGGGAAGCCTTCGAGGTGCTCAAAGCCATGGTCGAGGACCCCGACTGTTTCGTGGTCATGACGTTGTCCGGGGCCATGACCATCGCCAAGATGGGGAAAATCATCTGCACCATGCTGGACAAGGGCATGGTCCAGGCCATTGTCTCCACCGGCGCGTTGATGGCCCATGGGATGAGTGAAGCCGTGGGACAGACACACTATAAATATCAACCGGCCATGGACGACGTGGAACTCTTTGAAAAAGGATACAACAGGATCTATGACACGCTTGAAATGGAATTGAACCTGAATCACGTGGAGGAAGTGGCCGCGGCCACCCTGAACCGGCTCGATCCCAATGAACCACTCTCGTCGGAGATCCTGAACCGTGAACTGGGACGCACGCTGGCCGAACAATTTCCCGGTCCGGGTATTCTCAAGAGCGCCTTCCTGCAAGGGGTGCCGGTCTATGTCCCCGCGTTTACGGATTCCGAACTGGGCCTCGATACCTCCATTTGGGCCATGAAAAAGCAGGGACAGGCGACGCCGAGCACGGAACCCGGCGATAACAACCAGACGATTTGGGACCGCCTGCAACAGCATCGTCCCGCCTTCAATCCGTTCCTGGATCTCAACAGCTATACCCGCAACCTCCTGGGCGCGAAACGGCTGGGCATCTTTACCATCGGCGGCGGCGTGCCACGGAATTGGGCGCAACAGGTTCCGCCGTACATCGAAATCCTGAATATGCGGATGGGCACGACCATCACCCCTCCCCGGTTCCACTACGGCGTTCGCATCTGCCCGGAACCCGACTATTGGGGCGGGCTGAGCGGCTGCACCTACCAGGAAGGCATTTCCTGGGGGAAGTTCGTGCCGCCTGCAGAAGGCGGACGATTCGCCGAAGTCTTGAGCGACGCGACCGTCGTCTGGCCGCTGTTGCTCATGGCCTTGCTCGAAGGCCCCTCCGCTCAATCGGATGCCTCGTAGGGGATGGCCCCAGGTCGGAGGACAACCACAGGGGGGTGTCCCTACGTCACGGAGGCATCATTGTCATTGTAGGGGACGGCCGGAGCCTGCCCTGCCTGTCCTGAGCTTGCCCTGAGCGAAGC
>WTGX01000027.1 GCA_011523385.1 Nitrospira sp.
ACCGACACGCCGGGGCCGGTCACCGACACGCCGGAGCCAGTCACCGACACGCCGGGACCGGAATTCGTGTCGACACAGTTCGCGTTCACGCTGGCAGAAAACCTGGTGGGTCCGGCACCAGTGCTCACCCCCGGTGGGCACCCGGGAGTCGTGCGCACGACGCGGGGGGCCGGGGTCACGTACACGCTGGCTGGGGGCGGCGCGGGGCTGTTCCGGGTCGATGCGCCAACGGGCGCGGTGACCTACATCGGCCCCGGCGAGACAACGGGCCACTACGAACTGACGGTGCGGGCCACCGACGCGCGAGAGCGCGTGGCGGAGGCCCGGGTGATTGTCGAGGTGCTCAGCCCGGCCGCCGTGACGCGGCTGAACCGGGTGCAGCGGACAGTGCTGCCCGAGGCGGCGCGGATGGCGGCGGGGAGTGCGTTCGCCGCGGTGAGCGGGCGCCTTGAGGCGGGGCGCACGGCGCGGCTGCGGGTTGCCGGGTACGAGATGCTGACCGGAGCGGCGGGCGGCGCGGGGACGTTCGCAAACGGTGCCTGCGTGGCACCGGACGGCTGCAACGACACTGGCGACCAGGCACCGGCGCGGGGCCCGACCACGCTCGATCTGACCCAAGTACTCACAGGCAGTGAGTTCACCCTGCCGCTCTCGGCCACCGGTGATGGCACAGCCGGTGGGCTTACGCCGGTGCTGTGGGGCGCGGTCGACTGGACCGCGCTCTCAGGAAGCGGAACTGCGCCGGATTGGGACGGCGGAATGCTGAATGCCCATCTCGGCGCGGACGTACGGCTGGGCGAGCGCCTGCTGGCGGGCGTCGCGCTGTCGCACGCACGAGGCTCCTTCGACTGGACGGACCATGGCGGCAGTCAGGCGATGACGGGCACCTACAAGAGCCGGCTGACGAGCCTGATGCCCTATCTGGGGTGGACGGCACACGAGCGCCTGGAGGTGTGGGCGGCGGCGACGGTCGGCCGCGGCGAGGTCATGCTGGACGACGCGGAGGCCGGCAAGTACGACAGCGAGACAGCTTCGTGGAGCGCGGGCGCCGGAGCACGGGGAACCCTGCTGGAAGACGGCCCGACGGCCCTGGCACTCAAGGGCGAGGCGTGGGTCTCGCAGTGGGCGGCCGACGGCACCGGCCCGGTGGCGGGAGTGGACGCGGACGTGCAGCGGCTGCGCCTGGCGCTGGAGGGCCAGCATGCCTGGACCTTCGCCTCGGGCGCGGCCATCGCACCGTCGCTGGAGGTCGGCGTGCGCCATGACGGCGGCGACGGCGAGACCGGGACGGGCCTGGAACTCGGCGGCGGCGTGCGCTGGGACGACCCGGCGCGGGGGCTGAAGCTTCAGGCCCGCGCCCGCACGCTGCTCGGGCGCGGCGGCTACCGGCAGTGGGGCGCAGGCGGCTTGGTACGCCTCGATCCTGGGGCGGACGGCCTGGGGCTGGCGCTGAGCGTCGCGCCGTCCTGGGGCGTAGCCGACAGCGGCCTGGCTCGACTGTGGGACGAAGGCCTGACGGGACGGCCCGCAGCGGCACTCAGCCCCGAGCCTCGGCTGGCGGCCGCGCTGGGCTACGGAGTCGCGGCGCCGGGCACCCTCGGCACGGTCACGCCCTATGCCGGCCTGTCACTCGCCGGTGCGCAGGCGCAGACCTGGCGCACGGGCGTACGGCTCAACGCCGGCACCGGGCTCGACGCGCACCTTGAGACCACGTGGCGCGAGACCCTCGGCGGTGCGCCCGATCTCGGCGTCACGCTTGGTGCGCGGCTGCGCTTCTGACCCAAGGCTCGGCCTCGTTTGTTCACTTCCCACAAGCGTCGTCCGGCGGTGGACAGGACGACGCACTGAAGGAAACTGTCATGACCGTGAATCTCTTTTTCGTACTGGTGGCGACGGGAGCATTGCTCACAGCATGTGGTGGTGGTGGCGGCGGCGGTTCGGCCTCCCCTCCGGTACAGGTCCCTCCGGTGCAACCCTCTCCGCCCGTTGGACCCCATGCCGTGACCGCCACCCATTTGGAGATGACGGACGACGTGTTTACGCTCCGCGAGCCGGGCATGGTCGCCAGAGACCTGGAGTCCCAGGGCACACCGGGTTATACCCGCACCCGGCGTGACGAGGTGGTGTGCGCAGGCGGTACGTCGTGCGTCTTCCCGGCCGGCCAGGATGGCGGGCGGAACGCCCACGACGGCGTCTGGCACGAGCGGAGCAAAGAACGGGACGCCTCGATCAGGTTTCACAAGAACATCCTCGCACAGGAAAGCGTTCGGGCCGGGCAGCTCGGCGGCTTTTCGGCCTTCCGGGTCGACAGCGGAGAGAATCCGCCGCAGAAAGCCGAGGTCTACGGCGCGTGGGGCGAATGGAGTGCCTTTTACGCGGTGTGGGAGCGCGACAGCAGCAACGCGCTCGACCTGACTTGGAGCGCCGCCTTCGGCGATCTGACCAACGCACGGCCAACCGCGATGCAGGGCTCGGCCACCTGGCTGGGCGCGATGGTCGGACGCACCCGCACAGGCGGGGTCGAGTTGGCGGGCCGGTCGCGGCTCGTCTATGACTTTGCAGGCCACTCTCTGGACCTGACGCTGGAGAACATCGCGCCCTCGACCCGGGCTACCACCCGGGACCAGGGCTATGACGGTCCCGCCGTGTTCGCGTGGGAGGACCTGCCGGTCGCGGCCAACGGAACGTTCGGCCTGTCTGCGGCCAGCAACAACCGCGCCGGCACCGACCTGCACCCCACGCTGGGCCAGGTGGAAGGCGCGTTCTACGGACCGGAGGCCGGGGAGGCCGCGGGCGTGTTCGAGCGCGGTGGCGTCGCCGGGGCTTTCGGCGCCCGCCGCGAGTAGCGCGGGGCGGGGCTGCTCCGACGCTTGGCCTCCCCGGGTCCTGGCCGTAACAACCTCCGGCATCATTCTCACTACTGACCCCGAATGTACGGTCCCACATCTCCCTTTGTCTTCTCTCGGCTTTCGTGTTATCCTTTTTTCTTCCCCCGCTCAATATTTCACGTGATGGAATACGTTCTTCGGCAAACGCTTGAACGGGACGTCAAGCTCAAGACAAGCGCCCTATTTCGCCTCCCCCATTTTCCAAGTGAGGCGCTTCCTCCTCGCTTGTATACCTCCACCTACTTCGATACCGTTGATTTCAGGCTGGCCAGGCTGGGGGTGATCCTGCGTCGCAAGGTCGAACGGAAACGTGTCACGTGGCAACTGAAACTCCCGAGACAGGCCACCCGCTTAGACGTGGAGATGGATTCCGGCCGCTCGTCCCCGCCGGCACCGTTGGAAGATCTCCTGTTTGCCTTGGTACGACGTGAACCATTGACGGCCATTGCAAAACTCCAGACCCGCCGTTCCGGCATCAGGGTTCAACACGATGACAAACCCATCGCCGACGTGGTCTTCGACCGCGTCAGGATTCTCAACGCCCGTCGCGTGGCCGGGCATCTGAGTGAGATCAAAGTGGAACTCCGCTCAGGCAGGGGCAAAGACCTTGCCGCAATCGTGAAAGTCCTTCATGAAGCAGGAGCATATGATGGAGATTCCCGTCCGGCGGTGTTTCAAGCCTTAAACCTGAATGTTTCGGAGCCCTGTCTTCCCGAAACCGCACCCTTCTCGGAACGCCTCAAAACCATCCTGCAAAAACAACTCCGGGATATCCTGCTCCACGATCCCGGAACGCGATTCGGCAAAGACCCGGAAGAACTTCACCAGATGCGCGTGGGGCTCAGAAGATTTCGAGCACTCCTGCGAGCGGCGAGAGTCTTACTGGAGCCGGAATGGCATGCGCCTTTGCAAGAGGAACTCCGGTGGCTGGGCGCGACGTTGGGCACGGTTCGGGACCAGGACGTCCTGCTTGAGCAGCTTTATGCGGAAGCCCGCGGCCTTCCCCCCGCCGAACGAAAAATTTTTGAACGCTTGTTGACCACGTTTGAGATCCACCGCGCCGAAGCCCGCCGGCAATTACTCGACACCCTTCGCAGCGATCGCTACCTGGACCTCTTGGGCCGCCTTGAACGAGCCGCCCAAACCCCGGCCCTGCGTGAAGCCCCCGATAACTCGCTGATGCACCTGGCCGTGCAAGAATTCAAACAATTGATCAAAGCCGGCAAGCGTGGAACTGCCGGCTCTTCGGATCATGCACTCCATCAACTGAGAATTCACACGAAACGGACTCGATACGCCGCCGAACTCGCGCTCGAACCCATGGGGAAACCCGCCATACGGTTCGTCCGTCAAACTAAACGGAACCAGGATATCCTGGGCCGCCACCAGGACGACGTCGTCACGGAGGAGCGACTTAGGCAATTACTCCAAACGACCCGTGGCGTGAAAACCGCATTCACCATCGGGCAGATTGTCGAGAGACTGCGGACTCGTCGCCACAAGACCAAAGTGATTTTCCCCAGAGAATGGGCAAAACTCAAAAAACGTGGCCGCGAGGTCTTCGCCCTATGATTTTCCTGACCAGGCATTCCCGGACGGCAAATTCTCTACCTCCCCTTTGTAAGGGGAGGTCAGGTGGGGTAGAACTCAACACCCTGAAACCCGGTCAACGAGCGAATGTACCCAAACCGTTCAACCCCGCATGACACAATGACACCGAGGTAAGAACCATGGCAATCGGTTCCGCTGAAACCAAATCCCCGGCCGCTTCTTCGACGTCGGACCTTGATGATCCCAAGCTGTATTTGAATCGTGAACTCAGTTGGCTCCAATTCAATGCTCGTGTGCTCGAGGAAGCCGAAGACCACCAGAACCCGCTGTTGGAGCGGGTCAAGTTTCTGTCGATTTTTTCGAGCAACCTGGATGAGTTTTTCATGATCCGGATCTCGGGGTTGCGAGAGCAATTGTCCGGTGGAGTGCGTGAAAGCCCTCCGGACGGCATGACCACCTCGGAACAATTGGCGACCGTCCGGCAGGAAATTCTTCGTCAACTGGCCCGTTTTTCGGACTGCTGGCAGAACGATATCCTGCCGAAACTCAACGCCCAGGACGTGTACGTCCTTCGCTACCATCAACTGCAACCGAAGCAACAACACTTGCTCCGCAGGTATTTTTCCAAAGAAATTTTTCCGGCCCTCACTCCCCTGGCCTTCGACCCGTCCCACCCGTTCCCCCATATTTCCAACTTGAGTTTGAATCTGGCGGTCGTGGGGAAGGACCCTGAGCGAGGCGACTGTTTCGCCCGCGTGAAAATCCCCGATATGTTCCCGCGTCTCGTCCGCATCCCCAACGAAGACATGGTCGACGAATCCGATCAATTGGGCTTGCCCGACTCGGCCGCCGACAACTTCGTCTGGATTGAAGACGTGGTCACCGCCAATCTCGATTTCCTGTTCCCTGGAATCACCATTCACGCCGCCTACCTCTTTCGCGTCACGCGCGACGCGGATTTCGAAATAGAAGAAGACGAGGCGGCCGACCTCTTGGCGTCGATTGAAGAACAGGTGGACAACCGCCACTTTGGCTCGGTGATCCGGCTGGAAATCGACCAGGCGACGCCCGATCACATCCGGGACATCCTGGTCAGGAATCTCTCGTTGGCGCCTTACCAGGTCTACACGCAGGATCTTCCTCTCGGTCTGTCGAGCCTCATGGAGCTGACGCGCATCGATCTTTCGGACCTGAAATATCCGCCGTTCGTTCCGGAGATCCCGGATTCCCTCAACAAGAAGGAAAGCCTGTTCTCGGTTATCAAGCGCGGCGACGTCGTGCTGTACCATCCTTACGACAGTTTCACCCCGGTCGTGGATTTCGTACGCGAGGCGGCGAGCGACCCCAACGTGCTGGCCATCAAACAGACCCTCTATCGGGTGGGAGTCAATTCCCCGATCGTCGAGGCGTTAATGGACGCGCGAGTGAACGGGAAACAGGTCGCGGTCCTGCTTGAACTCAAGGCGCGCTTCGATGAAGAGAACAACATCGAATGGGCGCGGAAACTGGAAGATGAAGGCATCCACGTGGTCTACGGCGTCTTTGGGCTGAAGACTCACGCCAAGATGTGCATGGTCATCAGGCGCGACGAGGACAGCATCCGGCGGTACGTCCACCTCGGCACGGGTAACTACAACCCGGTGACGAGCCGGATGTATACCGACCTCAGCTTCTTTACATGTGACCCGGCCATGGGCGCGGACGTGGCCGATCTCTTCAACGCGTTAACCGGCTACTCGCGCAAGAATTCCTATGCCAAACTGCTCGTAGCGCCCCAATTGATGCGGGACCAGATTCTGGAGCGGATTGAGCGGGAGGCACAACGGCACAAGGACAAGGGGGACGGGTACCTGGCGTTCAAGATGAACGCGCTCGTGGACACACAATGCATTCAAGCCCTCTGTCGCGCATCCCAGGCCGGCGTCAAAATCGACCTTCAGGTGCGAGGGGTCTGCGGACTTCGTCCCGGGATTCCCGGAATCAGTGAAACCATCGCCGTGACCTCGGTCGTCGGACGATTCCTGGAACACGCGCGGCTCTATTATTTTCGCAATGGCGGGCAGGAAGAACTCTTTCTCGGAAGTGCCGACCTCATGCCCCGTAACCTGGACCGGCGCGTGGAACTCCTGTTCCCGATCGAATCTCCGCACCTTCGGAAGGTCCTGGTCGACGACCTCCTGCAAGTGGCGCTTCACGATAACGTCAAGGCCCGCCAATTGTTGTCGAACGGGGATTATACCCGTCTCCAACTCGAGCCCGAGCATGCGCCTCTCAGCTCCCAGGACTGGTTTCTGGAAAATTGGAAAAGCCGCGGCACGGGTGCCTTGTAACCGCCTTAAGGTCCACGCTCAACCCTCTTGCGGGGGGACGGTGTGGCGGATGATTTTTCCTTCGACCATGTAGACCACCAATTCCGCGACGTTCGTCGCGTGGTCGGCAATCCGTTCGATGTACTTTGAAATAAAGGAGAGGCGGATGGCCCGGCTGATTGTCTTGGGGTTTTCGATCATGAAAGACAAGAGTTCCCGGAACAGTTGCTCCGTCAGGTTATCGATGAAATCATCATCCTGAATGACTTTCCTGGCCAATGCCGAATCCATTTTGACGAAGGCGTCCAGCGATTCCTTGACCATGATGCGGGCGCGTTCGGCCATGTGAGGAATGTCGATATAGGGCTTCAACTGTGGCTCTTCGTTAAGTTCAATCGTCCGCTCGCAGATATTTTCCGACAAATCGCTCATCCGTTCCAATTCGGAAGAAATCTTCATGGCGGTGGTGACAAAGCGCAAGTCTTTGGCAACCGGCTGATACCGGACCAACGCGTCGAGAGACATTTCGTCGATTTCCACGTCCAACGTATTCACGTGATGATCATTTGCAATGACCCGTTGCGCCAGGGCTTCATCGCGTTCGATCAACGCGGTCAGGGCGTTCCTGATCTGCTCTTCTACCAGCGTACCCATCATGAGAATTTTGCTTTTGAGCTTCTCAAATTCTTCTTCGAAGTGACGTTCCATGTGTTTTCATGTCCTCTTCGAAACCGCGCCCATCACCCGAACCGACCGGTGACGTAATCTTCGGTCCGGCTGTCAGACGGATTGGTAAAGATGGTTTTGGTATCGGCGTATTCAAGCAATTCGCCCATGAGAAAAAAGCCCGTCAGGTCGGAGATGCGCGCGGCCTGTTGCATGTTATGCGTGACAATCACCACGGTAAGTTGATCTTTCAGGGAATGCAACAACTCTTCGATCTTGGCGGTCGATAAGGGATCAAGTGCCGAACAGGGTTCATCCATGAGCAAGACTTCGGGGTTGACGGCCAATGCCCGCGCGATACACAGGCGTTGTTGTTGCCCGCCGGACAGACCGAGCGCGCTGTGATGCAAGCGATCCTTGACTTCTTCCCATAGTCCTGCGCCCTGCAAACTCTTTTCCGCAATGCCGTCGAGCACTGAACGACGCCGGATGCCCTGGAGCTGCGGCCCATAGACCACGTTTTGGTAAACCGACTTGGGAAACGGATTCACTTTTTGAAAGACCATGCCGACCCTGGTCCGCAGGTCGGTCACGTCCACTGACGGCTCGTAGATGTCCTGGCCGTCAAGACAAATCCTGCCGATGACCCGGGCCCCTTCAACCAGATCGTTCAGCCGGTTGAAACACCGTAACAACGTGGATTTCCCGCAACCGGACGGACCGATAAAAGCCGTGACTTGATTCGCTGGGACGGTCAGGGTGACTTTGAACAGCGCCTGCTTTTCGCCGTAAAAGAAGTCGGTATTCTCGACCGTGATTTTGGGTGTCCTGTCTTGAGAACGTTCAGAAGAGGCCATGGTTGTTTCCGTGATCTGCGACCCGTTGAAAATTACACCGCCGACGCCCTGAACTTTTTCCGCATATGATTGCGGAGGGCCACGGCGCTGAGATTCAACACAATGACCACCATCACCAGGATCAGGGTGGTGACGTACACCATCGGTTTCGCCGCTTCCACGTTGGGCGACTGAAAGCCCACGTCGAAGATATGGAAACCCAGGTGCATGAACTTCCGTTCAAAGTGCAGAAACGGGAAATGGTGGTCCAAGGGAAGCGCCGGCGCCAATTTGACGACCCCGGTCAACATCAAAGGAGCCACTTCACCAGTGGCGCGCGCCACCGCCAGGATCAGCCCCGTCAAAATACCCGGCAGGGCGCAGGGAAGAATCACGCGCAGCATGCTTTCAAACTTGGTGGCTCCCAACGCCAGGGACCCTTCACGGTATTCGCGCGGGACGGCGGAAAGCCCTTCTTCCGTGGACACGATCACCACCGGAACCGTCAGGAGAGCCAAGGTGAACGACGCCCACAGAATGCCACCCGTGCCAAACGTCGGAGTCGGCAAGGCTTCCGGGTAGAACAGGTTGTCAAGGGTCCCGCCGACCGCGTAGACAAAGAACCCCAACCCAAACACGCCAAACACGATCGACGGCACGCCGGCCAGGTTATTCACGGCAATGCGGATTACCCGGACGATCAACCCTTGTCGCGCGTATTCCCGCAAATAGAACGCGGCCAGCACGCCGAACGGCACCACGGCCACGCTCATAATCAACACCATCATGACGGTACCGAAAATCGCCGGGAAGATGCCCCCTTCGGTATTGGCTTCCCGTGGTTCTTCACTCAGCACGGACCAGAAATTCATGAAGTATCTGAGTATTTTCTCGAAGAAGCCCATGTCATTGGGACGAAGGGCTTTGACGATTTGACCGGCCGGAAGGCGTTGCTCCCGGCCGTTGGTTTCAACGAGAAGCACGGAATACTCGTCGAGTTGACGGCTCAAGGCCCGAAGGGTCTCAACGTGCTTCCGGTACCGGGTTTCCAACTGTCTGGTGACGGTTTGCAGTTCAGCCACCTCCCGGGCATCGCCTTGACCGCGTAATTCCAACTCCCGGATTCTCAAACGGGTTCCTTCGATTTCAAAATTAATGTCGCCGATGACGTCTCGTTGCAGGTGTTCGACCTCCTCATGCAGGTCATTAGCCTGCTCGATCAGCGGCTGTAACGCCTTCCATCCTTCCTGATTGCCCGTGGCGACCACGTCTTCACCACGCGAGACTTCACGAATCCGGCCGTAAAAATTACCCCATTCTCTCCGTTCAAACGCCGCCGCGTCTTTTGGGGAGTCCATCGACGCGATCCGGTCGGTGTCCACCCACCGGAAGTCCAGGCCATAGAGGTCACGGTTCCCGACTTTCAGCCTCACCCGCGTTTTCCCTTCGGGAAATTCCGGCGTCGCCGAATGGGGGATGACTTCTTCGCCTTTCAATTCTCCGAGCACGCGCGTACCGTCTGTGAGCGTCATTTCCACAAGGGCATGAGGCCAGAAAAACCCGAGGCCATTGATCATGATCAGGAGAAGAACGCCGCCGACCATGAGCAGCGAGGCCGCGACCGCCGTGCCGCAAAACCACACGAACAGCGTTCCTGAGTCGAAGAATGCTTTGATCCTGGCAGGCATGAAATCCCTCTAAAATTGACTGTATCGCGCTCGAAGCCGCTGCCGGACAATTTCCGCGAGAGTGTTGACAATGGACGTAAACACGAACAGCAGCAGGCCGGCCAGGAACAGGAGCCGATACAGCGTGCCGCCATGCGGGGCCTCGGGCATTTCCACGGCAATGTTCGCCGATAAGGTCCTGAATCCATTGAAGAGGTTCATGTCCATCACCGGAGTGTTACCCGTGGCCATCAGCACAATCATGGTTTCTCCCACGACCCGCCCCAACCCGATCATGAGCGCGGAAAACAATCCGGGGCTCGCCGAAATGATGACCAATTTTGTCAAAGTCTGCCACGGGGTGGCTCCGAGAGCCAGTGACCCGGCAATCAGGTGCGGCGGCACGTTGCTCAGCGAATCCTCGCTGATGCTGAAAATCGTGGGGATGACGGCCATGCCCATGGCAAAGGCAATGACCAACGCGTTCCGCTGATCGTACGCCAACCCGAACGAGGACTGTAACCAGCCCTTATAGTTTGAATCGAAAAGCCAGGATTCGATCTGGTGATTCAACTGGAGACAGAACCACACCGTTCCGGCGAGGACCAGCAGGAACACCGCCAATTCCGTCACGTTGCCGGAATGGCCCTTGAGGCGTGCCGGAAGAAATTGCCACCCGACGCAGACCAATACCACGGCCAACGGGGCCAGGAGAAACATGGCCACCACGGCGGGAAAGATTTTTTCCAACAACGGCGCGAACCACAACCCGGCCAGGAATCCCAGGACGACCGTTGGGAAGGCTGCCATGATCTCCACGACCGGTTTGACCACGGCGCGAATATTGGGACGCATGAACATCGCGGTATAAATCGCTCCCAACACGGCGAGGGGCGTCGCCAGCAACATCGCGTAAATCGTCCCTTTCAGCGTGCCGAACATGATCGGCCATAAGCCGAATTTCGGCTCGAACGCGTCGGACCCGCCGGTCGATTGCCAGATATGGAGTGGCTCTTCGTAACCCTCATACAGCACGGGAAAAAACAGGGAGGAGAACGTGGATTCAGGATGCTCGTTCTCGATGTCATAGGTGATCAGCCGTCCTGAACCATCGAGCACCAACGCGCCGTCGGTCTTCGGTGCAAACATCGCAGCCAGGATCGCGGTCCCGTTTCCCGGAATGTGGATGAGCGTCTGACTGGACGTCGAATGGTGCAGCGCCACGCCACCGGAGACGCCGGCCGTGAGAAATCCTTTATCCCGAAGCGAAGGAGAAATCGCGGTCACGGCCCCGTCATGCGGAGGAAAGCTCCGTATTTTTTCAAGACGGGGATCGCCGCCCACGTCAGGATCGATCACGGACATCCACACGGCCACCGTCCCTTTTTCCGTGCCGACCACGATTGACCGGTCGCCGATAAGATAGGAAAGGGCGGTAATGGACGTCCCGGCGGAATACATCCCCATCAGCCTCGGGCTTTGGATATCCCGAATGTCCCAGTACAGCAACCTGCCGTCTTTCGTGCCCCCCAACAGGGTTTCCCCCAAGTCATCCAACAACAGCACGGCCAGCGCCTCCACGCCTTCATCCATGATCTCAGCCTGAAGGAGTTCGGATTCCGTTTCCAGCGCAAACAGCCCCTCCGCCTCCGATTCCTGCATCTTCGTGAGAAACAAACGTCCAGACCCGGTCAGGGCAGCAACGATGGGTCCGCTGTCCGTCTCCCGGTAGGCCAGTCGTGCAATGGAGGACCCGTCCGGGGCCGCCTCAAACGGCTCGCCCGCCGTCACCACCGGTTCGGTGTGTCTGACGTCGTCTTCGAACGTCACCCGAAACGTGACGTACAAAGGAAGGATTCGACCGGTTCTCGTCCCGAGACCATAGACGTGGTCTCTCCCCGGAGAGCGGGCCAGCGCGGTAATTTCCCCTTCCTCGAAATCCGGCACGGACTCAAGGCGTATCAGATTCCCGGCAGGAAACGCATAGAATGAGATGTCTCCATTGCGAAGCACGTATCCCACTTCCATGTATTCATCGATCCCCACACTGACGTTTTGCGGAGAAGCTTCACCGAGTGAGTCGATTTGCACGGAAGTCTCTTCACTCCATGCAGCGGCATAGAATAATGGAGCGACTTCGATAAACAGATAAGCGAAAATGCCAAAGATGCTGACGAAAGTCGCCCAGCCTCCAAGGGTGATCACAACCCGCGCGCCCGAATCGATCCAACGCCGCCACGGTCGGGAGGACACCCGCAACGGCAGCGCAGGAGCAGATGCCGGCTCAACCTGATTCGCTGGGAGGTCAGCCTGGTTCATGACCTACTGCATTTCGTCCAGTTTCCTGGTGATGACGGTTTGCGGCAAAGGGAAATAGCCGTCCTTGATGACGATCCGCTGTCCCGCTTTGCTGTACACGTATTTCAGGAATTCCGCGACCAACGGCGGCAACGGTTTCCCCGGGGCTTTATTCACGTACAGATAGAGAAACCGCGCCAACGGATACTTGCCGGCGGAGGCATTGGCAAACGTCGGTTCGTAGCACCCGTCGCCGCTCTTGGCCGACAACGGGATCACCCGGACGCCCGAGGTCCGGTACCCGATGCCACTGTACCCGAGACCGCCCCGATCTTCCGTCACGCCCTGCACCACGGAAGCCGAGCCCGGTTGCTCCTTGACCTCATCCTTGTAATCGCCTTTCTTCAAGACCTTTTTCTTAAAATACCCATAGGTCCCCGAGGCTGAATTTCGACCGTACAGGCTGACCCTGGTGCTCTTCCAGTTCCCGTCAAGCCCTGCCTTCCCCCACGTGTCGACGTTCACGGAATGCCCGCGCCTCCGGGTCTTTGAAAAGGCGGCATCCACTTCTTCCATACTGAGACATTTCACGGGATTGTCCTTGTTCACGTACACGGCCAGCGCGTCAACGGCCACGGGGAAACTGGCGGCTTTATAACCGAATTTCGCCTCGAACTTGTCCATCTCTTTCGCTTTCATCTGCCGCGACATCGGGGCGAGTTGCGCCGTCCCTTCAATCAACGCCGGAGGAGCCGTGCTCGATCCCTTCCCTTCAATTTGAATCTTCACGTTGGGATATTCTTTTCTGAATCCCTCGGCCCACAAGGTCATGAGATTGTTGAGGGTGTCGGACCCGATACTGTTCAGGTTCCCGGAAACCCCGCTCACTTGTTTGTAACCTTTCCAGGCCGGGTCCACCATGGAATCCGAGGCGGCCCAACTTTGGATTGAACTGCCAATGCTCATCGCCAGGAAAAAGGAACACAGGAATACGATCCTGTTACCGCAAAACCGGCTTGTCACGTTTGCAAATGCGAACCGTCTCATAATGTCGCAACCCTCCCTCTGAAAGAAGTATTTGATACGCCGTTCCCTGGCAGTGACCTACTCTAAAGGCTGAATATTTCCCGGACGTAAAAAGTACGTTACGAACGTGTTAAGCGAAAGGGGCTACCCAAGGGCCCTCCTGCTCAAGTCTCTGCCGAACGGAACGATCGACATCTGCACTATACGGAGACCGTATTGCAGTCCCGTATGAGAAGAGTTACACCTCCGTAAATTTTCGATACCCGCTCCCGACCTACAACAACCGTCATCCTCGACTCCCCTTCCTGTCATTCTCGACATTAGTAATCGAGAATCCAGGGTCTTTGCTTTTGTCTTTGCTTTTGTCTTTGTTTTTTGTCTGTCATCCTCGACATCCTTAATCGAGGATCCAGCGTCTTTGTTTTATGTCTGCGGGCCGGCACGTAGGCCGGCCCCTACAACGACAAAAACGAAGGGACAACCCCCTGGGGTTGTCCGTCGGAGATGGCACGTGGTTCATACGGGACGACACACGTACAAAGGGGAGGGAAAAAACCCGGGAACCCTCGCTGCAGCTAACCATTCTGTCAACGCCTGTCCTGAGCGCCCTTCGACTTCGCTAACGCTACGCCTGTCCTGAGCCCAGTCGAAGGACCTCACCGTTCCTTCTGTCATTCCCGGCCCCGATCGGGAATCCAGTGTCTTGAGAGCGCAGGAAAAAACAAAGACGCTGGAGCCGCATAGATTGCCTGGCCCCCGATCAGAGCCATCCCCCGACTGTTTACTTTTTCCATCGAATGCTTTATAGACATTTTTCTATTTCTTTCATAAGGAACGTGTCCCCCATGACCCAGTTATTGCCAGTGACCCGAGCGGTCCGTTATAGTTATCCTGGCGGGCTTTACCACAAGCCACAAGCCACAAGCCACAAGCCACAAGCCACAAGCCACAAGCCACAAGCCACAAGCCGACTCCTCCGCCTGAATCCCCTCCGCCTGGTCATTGGCCCACGACGGTACGCCGTCTTCGGCGCGGCCTGCTGCCGGCCCTGCTCTGCCTGCCGCTGCTTTGCGGGCCTCTCGCGCCCGAAGCCTTCGCTCAGACGCCGACGCCCAACACTGACGGCTCCTACACGGTGCCGGACAACTGGGCGCTGAAACCTTCGGCCATCGCTGCCGGCGGCAAGTTCCGGCTGCTGTTCATCACCGACAACTGGCACAACGCCTCGGACACCAACATCTCCAGATACGACACCCACGTCCAATACTGGGCGGCGCGCGGCCATGCCGCCGTTATCCCCTACGCCAACCAGTTCAAGGCCATCGGCTCGACCGCGACGGTCGACGCACGAAACCACGTCGGGGCCACGGGAACGGGCGTGCCCATCTACTGGCTGAACGGCGCCAAGGTCGCCGACAACTATGGGGATTTCTGGGACGGAAGCTGGGATGCCAATGCGGGCACGGACCGGCGGAACCGGCTTGGACAGGCCAACAACGCGAACACCCGGCGCGACTGGCCCTGGACCGGCTCCAACGACGACGGCACCAAGTCGGCCCATCCCCTGGGGTCCACCACCCCCACGCGGGGCGCCTTCGGTTCGAACGATCCCATCGAGCACCATGTCGGTTCACTCGGTGTCCTGAGCCACGCCTTCTACGCCCTCTCCCCGGTGTTCAAGGTGGAGCAGACCAACACCGCTCCCACGGGCCGGCCGACGATCACGGGCACCGCGACGCAGGGGCAGACGCTGACTGCGAGCACGAGCGGGATCGCGGATGCCGACGGGCTGGGGGCGTTCAGCTACCAGTGGAAACGTTCCGGCGCAAACATATCCGGGGCCACCTCCTCGACCTACACGCTGGTTCAGGCGGACGTGGGCGAGCCGATCACGGTGACGGTCTCGTACACCGACGGCGGGGGCACGGCTGAAAGCCTGACCTCGACGGCCACGGCGGAAGTGGCCAACGTCAACGATGCGCCGACGGGCCGGCCGACGATCACGGGGACGGCGACACAGGGTCAGACACTGACTGCGAACACGGGTGGAATCGCGGACCCCGACGGGCTGGGGACGTTCAGCTACCAGTGGAAACGTTCCGGTACAAACATCTCCGGGGCCACCTCATCGACCTACACGCTGGTTCAGGCGGACGTGGGCGAAACCATCACGGTGACGGTCTCGTATACCGATGTCTGGGGAACGGCGGAAAGCCTGACCTCTGCGGCCACGGCGACGGTAGCCAGCATGAACACTCCGGTGCCGGCAACGCCGGTGGTCTCGATTGCGGCGGGCACCTCTCCCGTGACGGAGGGCAGCAATGCGACCTTCACGCTGACAGCGAGCCCCGTGCCGACCGCATCGATTTCCGTATCCGTGAATGTTACGGCGACCGGCAGTTTCGGGGTGACGACTGGCGCACGAAATGTAAGCATCGGAACTGGCGGCACGGCAACCCTGACGGTCACCACGACGGGCGACAACACCGACGAGGCGAACGGCTCAGTCACGGCGACCGTAAGTTCCGGCACCGGCTACACGGCCCACGGCACCAACAACAGCGCCACGGTGGCGGTGAACGACGACGACACCGCCGAGGTCACCGACCAGGGCGTGGGGCAGCCTCAATCACCTCCCCCACCGCCGCCCACGAGGCCCACGGTCGCCTTTGCCGCGACCGCCTCGAACGCGGGGGAAGACGCCGGCACCAGAACCATCACGATCACCCTCCGCCCGGCGCCGTCCGCCCCCCTCACGCTGCGCTACACCCTCGCCGGGACAGCCACGCCAGGCACGGACTACACCATCAGCGGCGTGACCCGTCGCACCGGGACCCTCCCGGTGCCCGCCAATCAGTCTTCCGTGACCATCCC
>WTGX01000025.1 GCA_011523385.1 Nitrospira sp.
GTTTCATTATAGGGAGACTCTTCGTCTACATTAAAGCCTCACTTCTGCAAGTTGCCTATAAATCTGCTCACCAAACTTGGCAAAAATGTAGCGTAAGAGATGAAACTTTTGATTCGCAAGCCCGATGAAGACAATCAGTTTTCCTGGGAAAAAACTTTTAAGGCAATAGCTCAGGAAGAAGAAGATTGGCGTGATCTGGAAGTGACGCTTATGGATGGACTGGCAAACGATGACGCCTGAACGATACGAAATCTATTATCTTCTGTTCAGAAAGTTGGAGAGCAAGTGATAATCATTTTGGATTGGAGCGGGTGAGGCGCCTGCGACGCCCTGTATTCATACTGGTTTTAGAGGTTTCTCTGCCGTTTTTCCCACACTGTGTCACCTAATCACGCAGAAAAAACTGCTCATAGTTTGTACCGTACCGAAACAAAAAAAATCAACACCAGGCGACCGACAATACCTGATGTCACTTCGACCTAGGAGCCTCCGCTGTTGGCACCTGTGTGCACCGAGCCTCACCAGCAACTCAGTCAAGGCGGAGAAAGGGACACGATTGTCCTGAGCCAACCTGCGAAATCAACGAAACGACACACCCCGGATACTGTGGCACCCTCCTGGAACACCAGGGATTTATCCTGAGTAAAACAACGAAATAAAAAGGACGACAGCCCTCGCCTCTTGTGGCACCCTCCACGCATCACAAAGGAGGTGATGCCAATGTTGACCGAACAAGACGTGCTTCTAACCCGCCGTGAGGTTGAGCGACGCACGGGACTCAGCCGCAGCACCCTGTACCGAAAAATGCGTGAGGGCACCTTTCCGGTGCCGTTGAAAGTCTCTGAGCGTGCCGTGCGCTGGCGCGAACGGGACATTCGCGCCTACGTCGAGTCGCGTCCGCGTTCGTATGGCGAGACGACAGCATGACCAGACGACGAGGCCCGCCGGGTGAGCGGGCCTTTTTTCGTACGCCGGCGTCGGAGACGCGCCGACACGTGACGCGCTCATAGTTCGGGGCGATAGACCAAATGCCGAACAGCCACGGTCGTCGCGGGTCGCGGCGCAATTCCGGGCTCTGGCCCGAACCTGACCTGCAGGACCTTGCAAGCCTGTAACCCTTCCATCCCGGTGCTGATCCTCCGGCATCGGGGCGTCCATGATCTCTTTCACGACGCCTTCCAATTCCAACCACGGCACCGGCTCGCAGTCTAACGGCTCAGGGGGTGGGCGTTTCGGGCGTGGCATTTGTACCTGACTCGTTAAGTAAGGAATGGTAGAGGGCAAAAATCATCACATTATAGGTGTAGATGAGTGCCTTATGTTCAATACTCCCTGGTTTCACGTCACCCCTAGGGGTGTGTATGTGTCCGTGGAGAGCTTCGATAAAGAGGGCTCTGTCCGAGGGGGCCGGCTCAACACTGCAGACGATATAATCAGCGACTGGAGCCCGGAAATACGTCCAATGAGGGCCTCGTTCATATCTTCTGGATCATCGAGACGCTCTTCGTAGGCTTCAACGTCGGCCTTAATCTGGTCAAGGATTTGGGGTGTCAGGGGCAAGTCTGCGGCGAGAGACGTTGTCGGTAGCAACTCCAGCACACAGACACAAAGCACCGTGAACATTTTCATGGAACGCTCCTTTCACCGAGGAAAACACTCGGAACACGGATTGAGGGGCAGATAGTGCTTGTCTTCCCTGTAGCGTTGCATCTCTTGCAGACTCCACGGCTCCCACGGATATCTCTGGGTACGCTTCCACTTGTTTCTCCTTATTCGGGAGCACTCATCTTCGAGTTCTTGGCAATGAAACAGCTTGGTCATCCGGTTTGTCACTGACCCATACACCGGATAGTCCGCGGTGGTATGGTCGTGTTGGTGCCGACAACGATACTGCATGATTTTGCACTCGAATCTATGGGGAATTATTCAGTTAACGTGACGGTGAATATCAGCATTGCCCATACAGTTCGAGAAAGTCTGTCACGGTAATTT
Organism: Nitrospira sp.; assembly: GCA_011523385.1. Taxonomy (GTDB): domain Bacteria; phylum Nitrospirota; class Nitrospiria; order Nitrospirales; family UBA8639; genus Bin75. Next base: position 1,993 of record WTGX01000025.1, read on the forward strand.
CCCGCCCGACGGCCCATTCATCGAGAGCATCGAGGAAGGCTTGGGGATAGACTTGGTCAACTGGTACGGCAGAGCAAGTCGGGCATGTGATCCACCAATCTCTCCGAAAAATGCCCTGGTCGATGAACTCAAGCCTCGTCGCGCACTGGTCGATTTTCAGCAACGCAAGTTCAGCAGAAAGATTGTCTTGCTCTATACGAAACGCTTCCTCTTTTTCCAGGTGAAGCCGTAGCTCTTCTTGGGTTGGTCCCTTCTTGACCTAGGCAGGTTTCTGGGCCTTCGGCTTTGGTTCCTTGGGGCGCTCCACAAGGGAACTCAAGAGACCGGCCACCATCACGAAAAACATGAGGAACAGCCCCGCTTTAGCGAGACCCTTAAGGTAGCCACGCATGAATTCCTCCTCAGCGGGACTCTAGCAAAGGCAACCAGGCGAAACAACCCGAAGGCTTGATCCCCCCTACGATAACTCGTAGAGAATTAAGAGGCCGAGGGACGGTTCCCCCCATCCCTCGGCCAATTCAGACGATTCTGCAACCACAAAGAAAGGCGGGCTCTTATGGCCTCGTCCAAATTGTTGTCGAATAGTCCACAGAAGGTCACGTTGCTCCCGCCCGACTGGAGCCGATCACTGTTCTAACCCTCAAACATGCCCGACGAAGAGCCAGGCAGCCCGCCATCGACCCCATTCTCAAGGCATATGCCCTCACAAGCGACTGGGAATGAGACTGAATCCCTTATTCCGTCAATTTAAGTGGATAATTCCCCAATTTAGGTTCCAGGCGAGAGAGAGCACATGGCGACAGTGAAGGGATCCCGGTTGTTGAGGGCGACGATCCAGATCGCCCTCGCCGCCAGGTCCCCCCGGCGCAGCCTCGCTTCCCAAAGCGAGGCAGGCCAGCAGATCCGCCCCAGCGGATCTGCGGCCGGTACGGTTCCCGTGGCTCCCTTGAGCCGACGGGAACGAGCCCGACACCCTCGGCCCCAGACGAGGTGACGGGCGACCGGAAGACCAACGCCGCGGCCCCTAGGTCGAGGCGACGGGAGGCGGAGCCCCAGCGACGCCTCACGGGTTGGTCGGCTGCGCTGTCACGGACCACGGGAGTGAGCCGTGACCAACCCCAGGAATTCAAGCCGCGTGCAGCGGCGCGGGACCGAGTCAAAACGAGGTTCCTCCTAGGGTTGGTCACGGCTGGCGACCCCTCGCAACAGCCGAGACAGCGTAGCGGGGTGAATGGCCCACATCCGCCGCGTCCAGCGGGGGACGTGGCGCCAGAGGGGTCCCCCCTGGGCTGGGCCTGGCGCTCCCAGACCCCGCCGGTGAATGGGCCAAAAAGCGTTGTCCAAACGCGTAGTTGGCCCAGAGGCGTAGCCTCCGCCGGGCGCCGGCGCTCCCGGTGCCCGGCCCTGACCGGACCCGGGCCGGTCCCGCGACCGACGACAAGCTGGAGCCGGTCAATGTACCGCCGAATTCACCCCTGACACGCGACAGGGGTCGTGTCAGGGGTAGAGTGGGCGGTAGAATGAGCGAGACCCGGCCCCTGATACGGAGCGAGAACCAGGATGGGTCAGCGAAAATGGCGAGTGATGCGGCCCCGTCATGACGCGCCGCAAGGCGACAGCGGTTTGACGACATGGACCACCCAGTTTCTCTAGAGAAACTGGGTGTCAGGCCCGTTCGCCGGCTAATTCAAGAACGGATTGTCGGGTTTCAGGGCCGAGGCGAAAACCCAAAGCCTCAAGCCGATCCATAACTGGTTTAACCGCTTCAAGAATGCCGCGTTCCTTAGCCAGCAACATGATTCCCAACGTGCCTGAAAACTTCAAGCCAAGGGCGAGAGCATGTCGCCGCGCACGTCGATCGTCCAGGATGAGCAAGGCATCCGGCGTTTCGAGTCCCAACGCAAGCACTTCCATTTCACCATCGCCCAGGTTTGTCACAAGGGGCATCAACGTTCTGTCTGGCACGGAGCGGATGGTGAGCCACGGCAGGGCCGTCGGGTCAGGCAGATGAACGTTCCGACGCCGCCCTTCATTCAACTCCACGGCTACAGCCTCGGGAACCTGTACTTGGCCAAAGAGTTCCGCGAGGAGTTCGAGCCCGTCAGACTGATACAGGTATTGAAGCGGTGAGGTATTACAGATGACGGCGGGCATCAGTCAGGTCTCGGCGTAGTTCAGCACTCGTGAAGTGGAACGTCTCCACGCCGTAGTCTGCCAACTTCGTCAAAAAGACGGCCTTGGGAATATTGGCGAATTTCGCTGCCGCCCCTGATGACAACCTGCCCATCTCGAAGAGTTTAACCGCCAGAAGCATCCTGGCTTCCTGGCTGAACTGCTCGGGCGTCAACCCTAGTGCCAGCAGGACATCGTCGGTGTAGTCGATGGTAATTGACCTAGGCATATGATCTATTCTCTGTAAGAATGGATACGTCACACCGAGACGAAACCATTTCTCTCTCCCATCCCGAAGGCGACCATCCTGTGGCCTGACACCTGCGTATGTATTTTCTTGCGCGGTGCGCCAGTCTCCCTTGTGTGTGAGAAGAGAAGATAGTGTACCAAACGGTTACCGGTCGGCTCAACTCCCCGCAATTTCCTAGTTTTAGGTATTTGGCTTAATCGGTCGGCCAGGGCGCACCCCCCCCCCCGTCTACCTAGACCGCTCCTTTGCCTTTGCCCGTTTCAGGGCATCTTTAGCACGGCGGCCAGCACGATCCAAGTCACGCTTGAGGGTCTCCACAGCGGCATCAATCTCCCTTTCGTTGATGAGTTGTGCCGTGAGAAGGTGATCATGGTCCTGATGTCTCGACCACAGATTCAATTGAAGGTACACGAAGGGAAAGAAAGGCAGTTCTTCCTTTCCGTCCGGAGCGATGATGACATGCCGAAAGGTACGGGTGAGGTCCATACAAAATCTCCTTTGGTGAGCAGGTGAAGAGGATTTATCCCCTTATCAAGGGGCCGGAGTACCACACGGCGATGAAGGGCCTGTGTAATCCGGGACGGCCTTTTTTAGCAGTTCCTCAGCTTCTGGGCTAAATCGGAATTCCTCGAAAAAGGGATTTCTTGCTCCCACCAACCCCTTCACCGCCACCGGCCAATAGCCACCACTCCCCACCATCTCATCCACGATCGCTTGAGGGAGTACGCATTCTTTTGGGTGCGTCCGAAACCAAAATAATACTTCCTGTCTCGCATCGGCCCGTTGCTTGCGAATCTCGTGTCTGCGTTGCTTCGCCTGCTCGATGCGGTATCGCTGCCCCTCTATCATTATATCCGCTGCATCCTTTGCCGACACATTCATTGGCAGGCCGCTGATCAGCAGATAATCTTATAGTCCCTCAACGCTTCTTTAAGCCCACTCGGGAGAGGCTTCGCGCGCCCAATCGTGAACTTTCCCCCTTCCTTCCACGCCTTCGTCTTCAACTGGTTTGTCCTCTCGTCAGTCTTCTTGACCAACTCGCAATGTTTGATGAGATACCAATCTCCTTGTTGTTGAAACAACATCCACAAGTCCGGGAACGGACAATATTTCCTGTTGATCTCATAGCCTCCGCTTTTCAACTGAATCAGCCGGACCGGGCCGTCTTTATGCACTGCGACAAAATCAGCGCCCCCCCAATCGGTCATTAAGGACACGCACTGAAAGCCGTGGTCCGCCAGGATCGCAGATATTTTCTGGTAATAATAGACTTCTCTTTGCTTTGTATTGAGCTCCGGCAAACGAATCCTTTTCAACCCATGTCCCTTCATGGCGCGTCAATTTCCCCAAATTCGCGACGGACTTCTTCGGCGGTCATGTGTTTATCGAATTTGATATTGACGCTATAGAAAAATTTCAAACATGATGGAAAAAAGATTGGTGTCTGTCGATACACACCATCCAGTTCTTCCTTGTAAACAGGAATTCGAATATCTGAATCATCGTCTCGATGCTTATGCTTAATAGCGAGATACTTATCGTCGCCTGTTGAGAATGAAATAACGCGCATAAGACTCCTTTCGCTTTCTGGACATCGAAAGCCCGTACTCCTCCTCAATCGGCAAGGGAATCTGTTCGTCCGAGATCGGCAAGGCTCGATTGATATTCCGCTCAAAACTTGCCCAGTTTGGCGAGGCTTTCATTAGTGCATTGACAGCGGCTAAATGTTCTTTTAATTTCGGATGCCCGAGATCAGGAGTAAACCATCAATGATGATGGCTTTTGAGGGGACCCCGATCTTTGGGTCACGGGATCAGCGAGTTTCTGACCTCTGTGTGTGGCACTGCGCCTTGTCCTGCAAGGGCGTCAGGTTCTTGAGAAACTGGTGAGGCCGTTGCCCATTGCAGTTCTGTTGCTAAGCCTGCATCTTCGCCCGCGCATCCGTCAAATCAATGCACGTTCACGCACTCTTCCCGCAAGCTCCCGTTGAACGACTCACTGTAGGCATTATCGGTCGGCTTACCCGGCCGCGAGAATTCCAGCGTGATCTTGTTGGCATATGCCTAGGGGACGTAAAGCAAGAAGTATCTAAGCCGGGAAGCAAGGTGGGTAGGTCAGAATCATCCGTGCAACGGGATCACGTCGGCACGTGAGGTCCCGGTTAGGTAGTCGGACCACTTTTGCATCACCGACCGCCGTCGCTCGAACAGATCGGAGCGTTGATAGGACGCCTCAACTCCTTTGACCACGTGGACGAGACAGGCTTCGGCCACTTCTCGGGACACGTTCATGTCCGCACACCAGGACCGGAAACACGCCCGGGCAATGGCATAGGGAACACCTTTGATTCCGTTGTCTCTGAACAGTTTACTCACTGTGGAATCAGACAACGTCCCACCTCTCGCACTTGGAAATACAAGGTCGGAGTTCTGTTCCTTGTAACGCTTCGCTTCATCAAGAATTGCCAACGCCAGCTTGCTCAACGGCACCCTATGCTCTTTTCCCATTTTCGTTCTCGCTTTGGGTATCGTCCACAACTTATCTTTCAGGTTGATTTCAGACCACTCCGCAAGCCTCGCCTCACTCGGACGGGTCGCACAGACAATCGTAAATTCAAGACAAAGAATCGTCGTCGGGAAAGCCCCACTTTCCCGAACCTTTCTGATTGCCGAAGGAACCTCAGCATGAGGAACGGTCCTGAAATGTCCCTTTAGGTTAGGGGCTTTTGGCAATACCGCGCCCAAGGCATCGCATGGGTTATCGAGCCGATGCCCCTGCACCTGCGCCCATTTCATGACGGCTCCGATACGTTGCCTTACTTTCAAGCCCTGATGATGTTTTGAGGTCCACAAGGGCGCGACTATCGCATGAACATCCTTGCTCGTGACCTGATCGACTCGCTGTTCTCCAATGGTCGGGAAGGCATAGTCTTTCAGCGTTTGCTCCCATGATTGAAGGGTCTTTCCTCCATCCTTCCACATCTGGGCATTGAGCGAAATCACGGACGCCGCCGCCTCTTGAAACGTCGGTACCTTCGCCTCATGCCGGGGCCTCAAGATGTTTTCACCGAGTGCCACTTTCCGCCGATTCTCGATAGCCAATGTTCTGGCATCCTCAATGGTGATGACGGGATACCCACCAAGCCCAAGATCATGACGTTTTCCGTTGACAACGATTCGTTGCACCCAGGATTTGGTGCCGCCTTTGGACACCTTCAAATACAAGGTGCGTTCGTCGGCATACAGGCCCACTTTCGTCGATTTTTCAATTCTGCGTTTGGTCAAGGCCATGGTTCCCCCTCCCGATGAGGTCGAATCTCTCTTGAAAATCCGTCACATTTTTTCACCATTCCGTGTGGGAAAAACGAACGCGAGAGACAGGATAGGAGATTCGAACTCGAACGTTAACCTTCTAAACGCCTTTATTCATAGATATTTTGGAACGTATGACAATTTACTGGAAGTGGTGGAAAGACGATTTGGAGCGGGTGAGGAGATTCGAACTCCCGACCAACGGCTTGGGAAGCCGATGCGCTACCACTGCGCTACACCCGCTCGCAGTCGTAGAAGGGAGTTCATTCTAGGCAGGGCGCGGAAAGCAAGTCAAGGACGTGGATCAACGGATTATAGCCGGACCTGCACCAGCGCATATTTCCGTTTGCCGATTTTTACTTGATATGACTCGTTCGCATGCAAAGACAAAACCGCATTGCCGTCCTGACAGCGTTCCTGATCGATCGTGACAGCGCCTTGCGCAATCAAGCGACGCGCTTCCGCCTTGCTGGGTAACAACCCCGTTCGCATGAGGAGATCCACCAACCCGATCGAAGGATGGTCCGGATCTGAAAAATCCGCCGCAACCAGCGTGACTGTCACGTCGGGTTGTTCGGGAAATTCCCGCTTGCGAAACTTCTGCTCAAAGTCCTCTTTGGCTTGTCGCCCGGCATCCGCGCCGTGATACCGCGTGACCATGGCCTCCGCCAAATCCAGCTTCGCCTCCTTGGGATGGCGTTTCCTGACTGCTTCGAGGTCTTCGGAGGTCAGCAGTTCATAGTACCGGAACATCAGATCGTCGCTGATCGACATGATCTTGCCGAACATGTCCGAGGGCTCGTCTTCCAGGGCAATGAAGTTTCCAAAACTCTTGCTCATTTTCCGCACGCCGTCCGTCCCTTCCAGGAGCGGCATCGTGATGACCACTTGGGGGACCTGGCCCCAATTGCGCTGGAGATCCCGTCCCACGAGCAAATTGAACGTCTGATCGGTGCCGCCCAGTTCGACGTCGGCCTCGAGCGCCACGGAATCATAGCCCTGCACCAGCGGGTACAAAAATTCATGGACGCCGATGGGCTTCTGTTCCCGGTAACGTTTGGAAAAGTCGTCACGTTCCAACATACGCGCCAGGTTATAGTGCGAACATAATTCGACGATGTCCTGGGCGCGCATGTCCTGCATCCAGCGACTGTTGAACTCCACGCGCGTTTTTTCGGGATCCAACGTCTTGAAAATCTGCCGCTCATAAGTCTTGGCGTTGGCCAGGACCTGATCCCTACTCAGCACCTTCCTCGTTTCGGAGACACCGGTCGGATCACCGATCATGCCGGTAAAATCCCCGATCAAAAAGATCGCCTCATGCCCGAGTTCCTGAAAATGCCGCAGCTTCTGGATCAATACGATATGGCCGAGATGCAGGTCAGGCGCGGTGGGATCGAACCCGGCCTTCACCCGCAAAGGTCTCCCCTCCTTGAGCGAAGCCCTGACCCGGTCTTCGAGTTCACGCTGCTGGATCACGTCAACGGTACCGCGCGTGATCAGTTCAAGCTGTCTTTGCAATTCCCGATCTGCCATCAGATTCCGGTATCCAACGCTATTCGCCGGTCGAAGGGATTTTCGGTTCAACGTAAATGTACGGTTCAAGTTGCGCAAACCGTTTCGGACCGATGCCTTTGACCTGTTGCATATCACGAATGGTTGCGAATTTTCCATTCTCCCGGCGATACTGAACAACGCGCTCAGCCAGGACCGGGCCGATCCCCGGCAGACGCTGCAACTCCTCTACCGAACCGTGATTGATATCGACGTGACCAACGTCAGTCACCGTCCGGGGCCGCGGCTCCGGGACTCGCCCCATCGACACACCGGCCTGCCCCGCCAACGAAGCCTCGGACTGCGTGGGTTGGGTCGGACCCTGCAACAGGCCGGCAAGAGACAGAAACCCCATGGTCCCGGCAAGCAGCAGGAGTTTGACTCCGAATGAGCAAACCGTCGGACAGTTCTTGATTGACCATCCTCGCATCAGGTTCGTTTCCTGGCCAGGTGAACAGCCATGTCCTCGACGTCCTCGAATGTCTCCAACAAAGCTTCGGCATGTGTGGGGTGCGCGTGGATCATCCCGGCCACGTCCTGGACCTTGACGTTCAACTGCATGGCCAACGCCGCTTCATGCACCAGGTCCGCTGCATGCGTTCCGACCAAATGGGCACCCAGCACAAGATCCGTTTTGGGGTCGGCCAGGATCTTCACCAATCCGACCGTATCGCCGACGGCATGAGCCTTGCCTAAGGCACTATACCGAAAACGTCCGATTTTGGGGACGATTCCCCGTTCGCGAATTTGCCCTTCGGTTAATCCGACCCGTCCGATCTCCGGCAACGTAAAGATGCCCGCGGGCACCACGTCATAATTCATGGTTTTCAGATTCCCCACAAGGTTCTCCACGGCAACTTTGCCCTGTGCCGACGCGACGTGTGCCAACATCGCCTTCCCCACCACGTCACCGATGGCATACACGCCCGGCACGTTCGTTTCCAGATGGTCGTCGACTTCGATCTCGCCCTTTTCACCAAGCTTGACGCCGATTTCTTCCAACCCGATTCCCGTCGTATTGCAGCGCCGCCCCACCGAGACCAGGATCGCATCACAACCCAGCCGTTCTCCATTGGCCAACTCCGCAGTGATACCCGCGTCCGTCTTTTCAACGGACTTCACCGAATTCCCAACGACGATTCGCACCTGACGCTTCTTCAGTTCACGTTCGATCAATGCCGAGATCTCTTCATCTTCCAACGGCAACACACGGGGCATCATCTCCACAACCGTCACCCGCGACCCCAACCCGGCGTACAGCGAAGCGAACTCACACCCTTCGACTCCCCCGCCGACGATGAGCAAGCGTTCGGGTATTCGTGGAATCTCCAAGGCTTCCTGACTCGTCATGATGTCATACCCATCCACGGGAAACATCGGAAGGGCGGGCGATGATGAACCCGTCGCGATGACAATGCCGTCCGCCTGGACGGTGGTTTCAGTGCCATCGGCAAGGGTGACCCGTACCGTCCGGTCGTTGACGAGTCGTCCCGTACCCTGGACGTGCGACACGACCCAATGTTTCAAAAGCGTGGCTATGCCGTTGACCAGCCCATGGACGACCCGGTTCTTTCTCGCCACCATTTGTGCCGGGTCATACGTGGGGTGAGCGGAGAGTTGCAGTCCGAGATCATGCGCTTTCTTGAGTTTTTCACCCAATTCGACGACCGACAGCAACGCCTTACTGGGGATGCAGCCCCAATTCAGGCATACGCCGCCCAGTGACCGGTTTTCGATCACCGTCACCTTGGCCCCGAGTTGGGCTGCGCGAATGGCTGCCACGTAACCACCGGGACCGGCACCAAGAATGGCAATATGTCGGGGGGAAGGCATTAACTCTGCGAGGAAAGGAATTCCTCATACTGCGAGGCCGTCATCAGGGCTTCAACGTCGGCGGGATTGGCCAATTCGATCACTGCGATCCACCCTTTCCCATAGGGGTCCTGGTTCAGGTATTCGGGATGCTCCTGCAAATCGGCGTTCACTTCGACGATTTTTCCGCTGACCGGCGAGTACAGACTGGACGTGGCTTTGGTGGATTCCACCTCGCCGATTTCCTGGTTCACGGTCAAGTCGGTATCGACGTTCGGCAACTCAACGAACACGACGTCACCCAAGGCGTCTTGCGCAAAGTCGCTGATCCCCAACGTCGCCCGCTGCCCGTCGAGCCGCACCCATTCATGTTCTTTGTGATACCGTAAATCTTCAGGAATCATTCCCGACATTCTCCGCTCCCGCCGGCAACATCGGCAAAGCTGTTCTTAAATGAGGGTCGGCTGTTTGTCAAGGAACGGCAGAGCGCTCATAGATACGGCCGACTCCTTTGGGTAACATGGACAATGGTCTATATGCGGAACCGGACCGGAAGGCCATGATAGTCCAGATTTTGTCCGGCTTGCCCAGATATTCTGCCATCTCCGCGACAGCGGTAACGCCATCGTTATTTTCTGACGATTCCGGGGACGAACCTTGAGAAATTGAATGGACGACCTTCCGGTCCGATCCCTCAACCCTTACCAAAAACATATCAAACGGCTCACGCGCCACGTCGATCCAATCCTCGGCAAAATGAATCAACCCCCGCATGGGATCCGTCACGCTTTGAGGTTGCAGTGTCATTCCAAACTCAAGATGAGGGAGACGAACGCGCAACGTCTGAACCAGGCTTCGGATGATTCGCAGCCGTTCCCGGGCTTTCCACCCGGCCCATTTCCAGAACACGGACGGAAGACGAACGCCGGACTCGGAATTCGCCTGAACCATGGTCCGGTCATCGGCAAACATGAGAACCGGATCGAAGTCCACCCCAAATTCCCGGGCAAATAACTGAACGGCCAAAAGGTTGAACCCTTCATACAAACCCAAGGGCTCCGCGTTGCGAATCACCAGTCCCGTCAGCGGAAGATCATGGAGTCGCGCGAGCCAATCCACGAGAAAGGCCCGGTAACCCTCCGAATGCAACGCATAATAGGATGAGCGGCGCAACGTTCCCGATGACGGGTCATATGCCCAATCTTTCCATCTGTCCGATTCGGACTCCCGGGCAAACTGTCCCAGACACCTGAGCGTCACGCCAAGATAGACGGCTTTCTTCCGGGAATGCATGTGTTCGACGGCAGAGCGCATCGCATGAATCAAGAACGATTCCTGGCTGTCCGGCGGGACTCCATCGACCCGGCATGGAACATCCAAAAGAATCGTGTCACCTGCGATTTCCCGGCTTGCCGAGAGCGCAAGATCCACGTAACCGGGCGTTTGGACCGAGCCGAGAGAGAGCAGAACTCCCTTTCCGGCCCTACCCGCCATCGATTTGCCCAGGCGTTCCTCAAGTTGCGCCGCACGGTATCGGGCATCTGTCTGATACACGTTCCAGGTCGGCGTGTTGGCTAAAAAGCGCAGGTGTTCGAGGGCAGAAGACAGCCTGCCCGTCTTCTGATACACCCGGGCCAACCACCAGCGGACCTCCAACGACCGGGACGATTGTGGATGCGTACGTAAAAACCTGTTCAGTAACTGCACCGCCGTCGAATAATCGGCTCGAAAAAAGGCCCGTTGAGCCTGTTGCAATGAGAGTTTTTCGATTTCGTCACGCAATTCCAGCCCGCGCAAATCCGGACCTGCGGACCGTACACACCCGCCTAACAACAGGAGAACGGACAACGTGACGATGATGAAACGTAAATGTGGGAAGAAGCACGGCATATGGAGAAAAGCAGGGGACCACGAGCATGGTTCCCTGCTTGCGGCAACGTTCAGCAACCGGCTTGCAAATCCATGCCAGGGAAAAAATATCCTATTTCGAACCCGGCTGTTTCAGGGGAATCCGATCCGTGAACCGCATTGGCCTCGATTGAGGCTCCATGAGCCGCTCGAATCGTGCCGGACTCTGCTTTTTGCGGATCGGTCGCTCCCATAAGGTCCCGGTTCGCCTGGATTGCGTTTTCCCCTTCGAGGACCAAAACGACTGAAGGTCCGGAAGACATGAACGCGGTCAGATCATGAAAAAACGAACGTTCGCGATGTACGGCGTAGAATCCTTCGGCTATGGGTTGGGATAAACTCATCATTTTCATGGCAACCGGGTAAAGCCCCGCAGCTTCATATCTCTGAATGACATTGCCGATCACCCGCTTTTTCACGGCATCAGGTTTAATGATCGCTAACGTGCGTTCCACCATTCTTCCTCATCCTTTCTTCATTGATTCATTCGGGATCAGGTTCGTTCTCGTGCAAAACCGGCTCTTTCTGAAAACGAGTCCTCCTCTTTTCCCAGCCCCTTCATACAAGACCTCGACTAGCCTAACACGTTGCAGGAGCACAACACCAATTCGCAGGAACGATGGTCGTCGTTTCCCACCCTGGATGATGCAGAACACGTTCCGGTTGTCCGCAGTCCACATCCGAACCGCTCACATCGAGAAAAGAGGTTGCGCTCGGTACTGGATCCGTGAAAGAATGTGTATTTAAATATGTTTTGAAGCCACTTCAACGACGAATGATTGCATTGTTGTCAAAATACCTGTCCCGGAAACCCGAATCTGTATTGGTGGTTTCTGTCATGGGAAAGAGTCTGGCTGTCTGTGCGGTTCTTCTTTGCCTTACCGCAGTGGTGTGGTGGAATATTCCCGCCCCCCAGCCAATCCAATCGTCTCCCTCTCAACCGAAAACCCTGGAACCTGTATCGGCCTTGGTCGCACCAGATCTCGCTTGGTGGGAGGTCCACCGTTTCCAGCACCATATTGAAACCCGTCTTCCGCAGTACCGGCAGCAATTTGAAGCCATCGCACGGGCATATGGAATTTCCTGGACCTTACTGGCGGCTCAAGCGTATCAGGAATCACGTTGGGACCGATATGCCGTCAGTCCAACCGGAGTTCGGGGTATCATGATGCTGACCCGCGATACGGCTTCGTCTTTGGGCATTCAAAACCGAACAGATCCTACCAAGAGCATCGAAGGTGGCGCCCGGTACTTTCAGAGCCTGGAAAAACGTCTTCCCCGCCACATCGGAAAAGCCGACCGGATTTGGATTGCCCTGGCGGCCTATAACGTGGGTATGGGACATATCAAAGATGCTCAATACCTGGCCCGCCGGATGGGGAAAAATCCGCATTCCTGGAATGATCTCAAGACCATGCTGCCCCTCCTCGCCCAAAAACCTTACTACGAAACCTTGCAACATGGATACGCTCGCGGTTGGGAGCCCGTCCGGTACGTGAAACGCATCCGTGCCTACCACGCCTTGCTTGAGCAATACCTCAGCGAAATCTGACGATTCTCCGAAAGGGTGTTCTTTTTGATTGGGCATGACCGCTCCCCCCGCAATTCAGGAACTGAAGGCGAGGCTTGCCCGCGCCACCGCGGTGACGGTCCTCACCGGAGCCGGCATTTCCGCGGACAGCGGCGTGCCGACGTTTCGGGGGGCGGATGGACTGTGGAAGGATCACCGGCCCGAAGAACTGGCCTCACCCGAGGCCTTTGCCCGCAATCCCAAACTCGTGTGGGAATGGTACAACTGGCGCCGCGAACTCATTGCGACCACGCAGCCGAACCCGGCCCATGCCGCCCTCGTTGAACTGGAACACAGGGTCAAAAATTTTTGGCTCATTACGCAAAACGTCGATGGGCTCCACCCCTTGGCGGGTTCTCAACGCCTGTCGGAGATTCACGGGAATATCTGGAAGGTGCGCTGCACGCAATGCGGGAAGATCACTGCCAATCGGGACGTGCCCATTGCCATCTTGCCGGAATGCGTGACGTGCCGCGGACTTCTTCGTCCTCATATCGTCTGGTTCGGAGAATCTCTTGATCCTGAGGATTTGCAACAGAGTTTCACCGCGTTGCGAAATTGCGACGTCCTCCTGATTATCGGCACGTCCGGCGTGGTCTACCCGGCTGCGTCGTTCGGACCCATTGCCAAAGAGAACGGAGCCTTTGTGGCGGAATTGAATCTGGATCCGACGCCCCATTCCGATCTGGTCGACGTGGCCCTGCAGGGGCACGCCAAAGACCTGGTGCCTCAACTTATTTCGTAACTCCTTGTAATTTCACATTTTCTTGACGAAATTGTTATGAGTTTGTTACTTTTAATTGTTTATAGTCCTATCCCATACGGTGGAGCAAACAATGCAAATCACCATTAATGGTAAACCCGAAGACCTGCAGGCCGACACCGTCATGGACGTCCTGAAACACAAGGATATCGACCCGCATATGGTGGCCGTTGAACTCAATACGCAAATCGTCGAACGAGACCGGCTCGCAACCACGAACGTTCAAGACGGCGATACGGTAGAATTTCTGTTCTATATGGGTGGAGGGGCGTGACCACCCGATATTTATCAAAGATTACGGAGGGAATCGGCAAGACACCCCTGGTTCGATTGAACCGCCTTTCCGAGGAAGGCGGCGCTGCGATTTTCGGAAAAGTGGAGTTCGCCAACCCTGGCGGGAGCGTCAAAGACCGGATCTGCCTCAATATGATCGATGAGGCGGAACGTACCGGCGTGCTCCAGCCCGGGGGAACGATCGTCGAACCGACCAGCGGGAACACGGGAATCGGACTGGCCTTAATCGCTGCGGTTCGCGGATATAAATTGATTCTGGTCATGCCGGAGAGCATGAGCCTCGAACGTGCAAGCCTGTTGTCCTCCTATGGCGCGCAATTGATTTTGACCCCGGCGTGGGAAGGCATGCAGGGTTCGATTCGAGAAGCCGAAAACATCATTGCCCAAAATCCGGAATATTTCATGCCTGACCAATTTTCCAATCCGGCGAATCCCGCCATTCACCGGGCCACGACCGCGGTTGAGATTCGGGACGCCATGGACGGCGAGATCGATGCGTTTGTCGCAGCCGTCGGGACCGGCGGAACCATTACCGGTTGCGGAGAGGTGTTCAAGGAACGCGCCCCGTCCACCAAAGTTGTTGCTGTTGAACCCGCCGGCTCTCCGGTGCTCTCTGGCGGAGCACCCGGGCCGCATAAGATTCAAGGCATCGGCGCCGGCTTTGTGCCGAAAGTGCTGAATCGGTCCATTATTGATGATATTATTCGGGTCACCGACGACCAAGCCTATCAGACCACGAAACTGCTGGCCAAAAAAGAAGGGCTGCTCGTGGGTATTTCAGCCGGCGCCAACGTCTTTGCAGCCCAACAGGTCGCGAAAAACCTCAGACCTGATCAAAACGTGGTCACGGTGTTGTGCGACACGGGCGAACGCTACCTGAGCATCGAAAAATATTTTAATATCTGACGAGTAGATCGATATGAGTTTCACGGAAGAACAAATCACCCGGTACAGCCGGCATATCCTGTTACCCGAGGTCGGCGGGAAGGGACAAAAGAAAATTGCCCAGGCAAAAGTGTTTGTCGTCGGAGCCGGAGGGCTGGGCTCACCGGTGGCCTTATACCTGGCGGCAGCCGGCATCGGAACGATTGGCTTGATCGACAGTGACGTGGTCGACCGGTCCAATCTTCAACGACAAGTACTGCACCATACTCCCGACGTCGGACGGTCCAAGGTACAATCGGCGAAAGAAAAAATCTTTCTCCTGAACCCCGACGTGAACGTTGAAACGTACGAGGATCGCTTTACCGCCTCCAATGCGATGAATTACATTACGCCCTATGACGTGGTGATTGATGGCGTGGATACGTTTCCGGCCAAGTTCCTCATCAACGATGCCTGCTACTTCGCGGGAAAACCCCTGATTCACGGCGGGATCCTCCGGTTCGAAGGCCGGGTGTTTTCCATCGTGCCCGGACAATCGGCCTGCTACCGGTGCATCTTCCAACAGCCCCCGCCTCCCGGACTCGTGCCGAGTTGTCAGGAAGCCGGCATCATCGGCGTCGTAGCCGGTATTATTGGAACCATTCAGGCCACTGAGGCGATGAAATTGATTCTCGGGATCGGGGCCCCACTCACCGACCGTATTCTCGACTTTGATGCTCGAAAAACCGCATTTCGTGAAATAAGGACGAAACGAAATCCCAGGTGTCCCTTGTGTGGGGACCACCCGGACATTACCGAACTGTTTGAGCACGAACAGGAGGCGTGCCAACTGCAAGCCCCCGGGGCGCTCGGTATTTCCTAGTTTCCCGTCCGGATGCGGAAGGAGGTTGAACCATGGCAAAGATGAAAGCCCTCATTTGCCGCGAATGTGGGAAAGAATATCCCACGGAAGCCCTTCACGTCTGTGAACTGTGCTTTGGGCCTCTGGAAGTCAAATATAATTACGGTGAAATCAGGGAGGCGATGTCACGAACCTCGATCGAGGCCGGTCCCAAGTCGCTGTGGCGGTACAAGGAATTGCTCCCGATCGAAGGCGGCCCGACGATCGGTCTGCACGCCGGCATGACGCCACTCGTTCACGCCAAGAATCTGGGCTCCTTTTTGGGACTCGATGAACTGTACATCAAGAACGACTGCGTCAACCAGCCGACCCTGTCGTTCAAGGACCGGGTCGTGGCCGTGGCCCTGACGCGCGCCAGAGAACTGGGGTATGAAACCGCCGCCTGTGCTTCCACCGGCAATTTGGCTAATTCGGTCGCCGCGCACGCGGCGCAGGCCGGCATGCAATGTTACGTGTTCATCCCAGGCGACCTGGAAGCAGCCAAAGTCCTCGGCAACTTGATCTACAGACCGAAAGTCGTGGAAATTGAAGGCAACTACGATGACGTGAACCGTTTATGCAGTGAAATTGCCGGCGAACGGCGATGGGCCTTCGTGAACGTGAATATCCGTCCCTATTATGCCGAAGGCTCGAAGACCCTGGCGTTTGAAGTCGCGGAGCAACTGGGATGGCGGGCTCCCGACCAGGTCGTCGTGCCCATGGCATCGGGATCGTTATTGACCAAAATCTGGAAGGGACTCAACGAATTCCAAAAAATCGGGCTTCTCAAGGACGTGTCCACGAAGGTGAACGGCGCCCAGGCCGAAGGGTGCTCCCCGATCGCCACGGCGTATAAGGACGGCCGGGACTTCTTCAAACCGGTCAAGCCCAACACTATTGCCAAGTCCTTGGCCATCGGTAACCCGGCCGACGGATACTATGCCCTGAAAACCGCCATGGAAAGCGGAGGAGCCATGGAAGCAGTCACCGACGACGAAGTCATAGAAGGCATCAAGCTTCTGGCTCAAACGGAGGGGATTTTTGCGGAAACCGCGGGCGGCGTGACCATTGGCAGCCTTCGTAAGCTTGTGAAACAAGGCGCCATCAAGAAGCACGAGGTGACCGTCGCCTATATCACCGGCAATGGATTGAAGACCCAGGAAGCCGTTGTGGATTCGGTCGGACGGCCGTTCCGCATTCCACCGAGCCTGGTAAAATTTGAACAAACGTTTGGACAGCAGGGGGCGGCATGATCACCGTACGCATACCTACTCCCCTCCGGCCGATGACCGGAGGCAAGAGTGAAGTCGAAGGAACCGGCGCCAGTATCGGCGAATTGATCGAGCAATTGAATGCAGCGCATCCGGGGTTGAAAGATAGGATCTGCGACGAACAGGGAGAGATTCGGCGATTTATCAACGTTTACCTGAACGAGGAAGACATCCGGTTCCTGACGGGCAAAGACACGCCCGTCAAGGACGGCGACGAGGTGTCCATCGTTCCCGCTATCGCCGGAGGCGGCCATGGCTAAACTGCGATTTCACATCCGGTTTCCGGAAGAAAAGATTCCCGAACCCGTCATTTATCAGATCGGGCACGAATACCAGGTCGTCACCAGCATCCGCCGGGCCGACGTCCGCGAAACCACCGGATGGATGGACGTGGAGTTTTCAGGCGAGACCGAAGAAGTCGAACGCGCGATCGCGGGCCTGCGCAATAAAGGCGTGCTTGTCGATCCCATCGAACTGAACGTGGTGGAATAGATGCCGGCAATGAATTTTACCGAAGAACAAATCGAACGATACAGCCGGCAGATCATCCTCGATCAGGTGGGAGGAAAAGGTCAACAGAAATTGAGCCGGGCCAAGGTCCTGGTCGTCGGCGCCGGAGGTCTGGGTTCCCCGATTGCGTTGTATCTGGGAGCGGCGGGCATCGGCACGATTGGCTTGATTGACGGCGACGTCGTAGATCTCTCCAACCTGCAACGGCAGGTCCTCCATACCACGCCCCACGTCGGAGTCCCCAAGGTCGAGTCCGGCCGACGGCTCCTGGAGGCGTTGAATCCCGACGTCCACGTGAAGACGTATCAGGAGCATATCAACGCCGACAACGTGATGACCCTGTTGGTCGACTACGACCTGGTGCTCGACGGGTCCGACAACTTCGGCACCCGGTTCCTGGTGAACGATGCCTGCTTCTTTGCGAAAAAACCCCTGATCTCGGGAAGCATCTTTCGTTTCGAGGGGCAGCTTGCCACGATCAAACCGCATGAGGGATGCCCCTGCTATCGCTGCCTCTACCCTGAACCGCCGCCTGCAGGGCTGGTCCCCAATTGCCAGGAAGCCGGAGTACTGGGCGTCCTGGCGGGCACGATCGGTATTCTACAGGCCAATGAAGCCGTGAAAGAAATCCTGGAAATCGGGGACACGCTCGCCGACCGCTTGCTGATCTATGACGCGCTCGAGATGAAGTTTCGCAGCGTCGGGCGCCCCAAAGATCCCCGCTGCCCACTCTGCGGCGCCAACCCGACGATCACCGCGCTGGAAGAACATCACGTCTCGTGCAGCGTGTAACGGTAATGACTCCAACGCGGCCATGTATCGTCTGTGGCGTGATCTCGGGAAAGCCGCAGACCCGCTGACCGTCTTTGACCTCCATGCTTTCGATCCCTTCAGACATTTGGGAAGACATGATCGAGCACGCGCGGGCCCTTGACCCTCACGAATGCTGCGGCATTTTGGCCGGCCGGAACGAGACCATTACCGAACACTACCGAATCACCAACATCCTGGCCAAGATGAGTGAGGCTGAACTGGCCCGTTTCGATCAGGCCAAGCTATCCGACCTGAAACAACTTTCTCCCTCGGAACGGGCTGATATCGCCTTCCAGATGGATGCACAGGAAATGTCACAAGCCCAAAAGGATATTCGTCAAAAAGACGCCACGCTCAAAGCCTTTTACCATTCACATACGTTCAGCCCCGCCCGACCATCCATCACCGACATTAAAATCGCCATGGAATTCGAGAGCTACAGGGAAAAACTCGGTATACCCGAACTCGTACACGTCATTATCTCCCTCCAGGATAAAATGAATCCCGTCATTCGCGGCTACCGGATCCGGAATTCGACGGCTACCGAAGTGCCTATCGAACGCCGATAATCACGCCATGGCACGCCGTTGTGGACAACCCTTTTTCAAGTTGCCATAATGTGCAAACTTTTTTCTCCCTTATAACAAGG
Organism: Nitrospira sp.; assembly: GCA_011523385.1. GTDB lineage: Bacteria > Nitrospirota > Nitrospiria > Nitrospirales > UBA8639 > Bin75. The sequence goes on from WTGX01000025.1 coordinate 20,635, forward strand.
AGAGTCATCATGTTTCGTCCTTTTACATTTATCCTGCTACTCGTTTTTCTTATGTCGACGGCTACGCTCGCTTGGGCGTTTACCGATGAACCCGGCAAAGAAGGAAGTTTTTACAGTCCGATCATCCGTGTGGTCCCGGACAAAGGCTTCATCCTGATCAATAGCGGGAGCGGCATTCTCTGGCTCAAAGCCAGCGAGGCGGCAATGCCGCACGTTGCAAAGCTGCCCGTCGGCGGGCTGATTGACGTTGTGGTCGTATTTCAAGGCAAACCCAATCCGCCGATTATCAAGTTATGGAAATTGGCGAGCGGTGATTCAGCCTGCCCCGAGTTTGATGGAAAACAATGCCTGCCGCCCGCAAAGAAGAAATAAGGTTCGGTGCGACATCGCCATGAAAACGTGGGTTAGCTCAGGGCGACGGCCTTGAAGGATGCATGAACTTTTTGGCCGGGTCGCAGCCGGAGTTGGTAAAAAGATTTTCTCGTAATCATGGCCAACAACGGACACCCCACGTCGAGTTTCACTTCGACTGCATACTGATCTCCAGGTGATTTCCTGACCTCGACAATCGTCGCTTCCAGTGTGTTCAACACGCTGCTTGTCGCAGGGGGATCGCCCACCACCAGGCTCACGTCACGCGACAAGATTTGTACCCTCAAGGGCGCCCCGGGCGGAAGAGCCTGTTGAGGGAGGAAAAGGGATTGTCCCAAAAATTCTACCCGTGTCAGCCCGAACTGCGGTTCATGCTCCATAATTCGCGTTTCAAGGATAGCCCCGACCATGTTTGATTCGACCAACCCCGGCAGATCCAACCGCGAAAAGACTTCCTGAATCGGCCCGGTCGCCGCCACTTTCCCCTCCTTCAACAGAACCACGTGATTGGCGAGTGGCAAAATTTCTTGAAGGTCATGACTCACGTACAGGACCGGAATGCGCAATTCCCGATTCAATTTCTGGATAAAGGGAAGAATTTCTTTTTTTCGTTGTTGGTCGAGAGAGGCCAGGGGCTCATCCATCAACAAGAGTTGCGGGCTGGCTAACAGCGCTCGTCCTATGGCCACACGTTGTTGCTCGCCACCGGACAAGTGGAACACCCGGCGTTCAAAGAGCGACTCAAGCTCCAACAACTCACTGACGTGAGCAAAATCAATGCGCCGCAGGGATGGGTTGCTGCGCTTCATCCCATACTTAAGATTTTGCGTCACTGTCAGATGCGGAAACAATCGCGCTTCTTGAAAGACCACCCCAACGCGTCGCTGCTCGACCGGCAGAAAAATCCCCTGGGCATCGTCTTGCCAAACCGCCTGGTCGAATTGAAGAAATCCCGACGGAACGTGGGTTAACCCGGCGATGCACCTCAAGAGCATGGTCTTGCCGCTCCCGGACGAACCGAACACCGCAGTCGTCCCTTCCAGCGGAACGGTGAAAGCCACGTCGAAACGAAAACCGGGATAGTCGATGGAAAATCGTGCGTCGAGTCGATTCATGAGACGTGAATGGGCAAACGCCTGTTGACCGTATACACGATCGCAAGGACGAGAAAACTGAATATGAGAAGCACAGCCGACAGGAAATGGGCCTGGGTATATTCAAGCACCTCGACGTGATCATAGATGGCAATGGAGAGGACTTTGGTGACTCCCGGGATATTACCGCCAACCATCAGAACCACGCCGAATTCTCCCAGCGTATGAGCAAAACCCAAGACAACGGCGCTCAGATATCCGCGAACCGCCATGGGCGATGCGACGGTAAAAAAGGCGTCAAGCTTTGAGGCGCCCAGCGACCAGGCCGCTTCCAAAGGTTTTTTGCCGACGGCCTCGAATGCTCCATGCAGGGGTTGAACGACAAAAGGCAGCGAATAGAGCGTCGAGGCGATCACCAATCCCGAAAATGTAAACGAGAGCGCCGAGCCGGTTAGATCTTTCCAAGCCCCGCCAATCAATCCATGAGGCCCGAGTGCCGTCAACAGATAAAAGCCGAGTACGGTTGGCGGCAGCACGATGGGCAGCGCCACAATAGCCTCTACCAGTGTCCTGAAGCGCGAACGCGTGCATGCCAACCACCACGCCAAAGGAGTGCCCACCAGCAACAACACGATAACGGTCACTCCTGCCAGTTGCACGGTCAGCCACAACGGGGTCCAATCCATTTCCGGCATGTTCATCCTCCGGCTCTCCGGCCTCGATCATTCCAGGCCATAACCGGACCGTTCGATAACGTTCCGGGATCTAACATCTTTCACGTAGTCCAGGAACGCGCGTGCGACTGCCCGATGCTGACCGGAGCGCAACAATACCGCTTGTTGCCGGATAGGGGCATACAAATGCGTCGGCACGTCCCACCGGCTTCCGGACCCGTTAACCTTGGGCCCCAAAACCTGCGAAAGGGCGACGAATCCCAGTTGGACATTCTTTGAAAACACAAAGTGAAAGGTTTGTCCGATATTTTCTCCCCGGACCAACCGATCCTGAACCTGTTCCCAAAGTCCCAGTGCCTGCAAGACTTCCTTGGCAGCGGCACCATAGGGCGCAGTTTTGGGATTCGCAATGGCCACGTGTCTGACGTCGCTACGCAACAGTATGAATGGTTCATTGCCCTCGATCACGGCGGACCCGGGACGCCACAACGTCAATCGTCCCACCGCGTAGGTAAACCGGCTTCCTGGAACTGCGAATCCTTCTTCTTCCAGTAATTTCGGACGCATGACGTCCGCGGAAAAAAACACGTCGAACGGAGCACCGTTCTTGATCTGTGCATAGAACTTGCCGCTCGACCCTGAACTGACGACAACGGTGTGCGTTGTGTCTTGTTCAAAGTTGGTCACGATTTCATTGAGCGTCGCCAGAAAATTGGCGGCAACCGCCACGCGTACCTCTTCGGCGACACTCGTGGCCGCACCCACCGTAAAAAACAGAAGGCACAGAAAACCATGAATTTTGGCAATCATGGCAGGCGCACCAATCTCTCCCTCACCCCAGCCCCCGGATCAAATCCGGGGCAGGCTCGCTCCCTCGGGGGAAGAGGGAGTCGATGGCCACGAACCCGTAAACTTTCACCCTCGCCGACGTTTCTTCCCATGGCACGTACCCTTACAATCTGAACTTCGTCTGTAGGTAAAAATAATCGCTATCCCTGTTTCCGCCGGGAGGCAGCCCCGCCGAGCCGGGAAGCCTGTCAAAATAACTGCCTTTAAACCAATGCGTGTGGCCCAATTCGAATTCCAGGTTCTCGTTGGTTCTCCATTGAACCCGCAGTTCAAGGTCGTGGCCGAGAAAGTTTCCGGACCCGCCCGTGGGATCATGCAATCCGTTACGGCCAAACGCACCCCGTGAGGTAGCGAGATACCATACCCGGTGTTTGAGTTGCACTTCGCAGCCCCGGCACGGAACCGCGATCACTCGCCAACCCGGCGAACTGAAGTTCGACCGAAAAAAGGGTCCGAAATTGCCAGTGGGCATATAATCGAAACGTCGGGCGCCGAACAGCGTATCAAACGCCGAATGCCGGCTATCCCGCGCGTTACGGTCGCCGCTGGCGTAGTCATAATGAATCAGAAATCGCGGCGACCATGGGAGATTCAGGGTGTAGCCGATATCAATATGCTGGAAATGAGCAAAATGATTGACGTTGCCCCTTTTCCCCGTCTGCCAGACACTCTCGATTTCATAATCGATTCTTCCCGTTCCCGGTTCATCATAGAGGCGCGTTCCGAAAGTCGAATAGGTTCTGTGCCTGCCGACGTCGGCGCTCCGTTGGTCGTTCAATCCGAAATAGTAGGCATTGAGGCGCATCCGCAGCATGTAATTGGTTTCAAAGGAACTGCCCCAAAAGACGCTTCGTTTCGACTGTTCGTCAGGTTGGACGACGTCCCGTAGGACCGGTTCCACCAGAAACAGACGAAGGCGCCAATGCTTGTCTCGTGCCAGTTGCCAATGCACCCCGTCAAACGCATTCGACGTGTTCCGATAGTCGTTCCGGATGATGAGGCGGCCTCGACCGAAGTCCATCGTCAGCCGTCCAACGTGCAGGTCGGTACGGAGTCCGGTTTCCAGCACGTTGTGCACCGTGAAGGACGCCATGAGCTGCAATACGTCCATTTCATTCCTGATGGCCGTAGTGACGTAGCTTTCAACGCCGTCGAGATGGACTCTGGCATCCTGCCCTTCAAACAGAAATTTGACGTACCTCCCATTCAAACCCAACCGAACACGGGACCGTTGTTGAATTTGGGAGTCCGTTTGACCTGCAGGTTGGCTTCGCCGCCATGGACGGTCATAAGTTTCAAAACGCGTCCGGTGTTCGAGCCCAAGATCCAGCCAATCCGGGAGATGCAGGATAGGCTTCAGGTACCGATTCCACTTCCATTCCCTCGTTTGAACGAGTACGGCATCCGCGGGCTCAGCCGGCTGCATCCCCGAAGCCCGTTCAAGCCACCCGTCCCCCGCCTGGGGAAACCCATCCGTGGAGGCGTATGCCATACCGCCCCAAGCGATCAAAGCCAAACCACCCACCCACGCCAAGGCCTTGAACTTCTTCTTTCGAACGTTCGCGTCCACAAGAAAGATATTATTTTATCAATTACTATAAGTCAATTAAACTTTACATTCAGTCACTATCCGGCTGTCTTGTCAGATTACCTATGATTGCCTGATGACCTTCCCGCTCTCTTTGACGTCATACCCTCCCAGGGCTTCAATTTCCCGTTGAAACTTACGCGTGGCCAAGGTATCCAGAAATATCTTCATGCCGGGATGCGAGTCGACGTACGCCGTCGGGATGATCAGGTCATACCGTTCTTCCTGCAGGGGAATGAAATCGAAATTGTACAATTGGGCCACGGCCTGTGCTCCGATGCCGACGTCCGCTTTCCCTTCCGAAATATATCGTCCGAGTCCGATCTGGGAAAAAGCTATGGCCCCATAGCCCCTCACGATTTGACTCGGAATGCGATAACGCGACAGCAAATGATCCAAAAGCAAGCGAGCGCCCGCCCCCTTCTCACGGTTGACCATTCGCACGTCGGGCCGGGTCAAATCTTCGAGCCCACGGATTTGTTTGGGATTCCCTTCCTTCACCAAAAACCCTTCGTGCCACGTGGCAAACCGGACGACGGTTACGGCCTGACCTTTTAAATGCCTTTTCAAAAAAGGAATATTATACTCGCCGGAACGGGGGTCCCTCATATGAATTCCTGCCACGTGAACGTCTCCCCGGTTTAACGCACGTAAGGCAGCAAGGCTCGTCATGTTCCACCCGACGACCGACGCGCTCTTCTCTTGCTGACGAACGTGCTCTCCGGCCAGATAAATGGCCGGGTCGCACCCCCCCACGACGATCTGTTGTTCCACGTCCTTCTGATTTCTCAAGAGCTGTACGTAAACCGAACGTTTTTTTCGGGAAGCCGCCCCTACAATCAAGGCATCTGCGGGAATCGTATAATTCAAGACGTCTCCCAGTTCCGTCACGGGCTTGGCTAACAGGCGATTCCCTACGATCGCCAACTTTACCCTGGTGGATTTCAAAGCCCCGGAATGATCCGCAGGTAATTCCGCCTCAAGAATTTCACGAGTGTCACGTAAAGAGAACAGATCCTCCACCGACGCGCCCAACGTACGGGCAAGCTGTAACGCGACTTCCGTGCCAGGAAGATATTGATTTTTTTCCATGGCATAGAGAGCTTGTCGCGTAATACCCGCACTTTGCGCCAAATCTCCTTGGGACAGACCGGCGGCAATCCGCGTTTCACGCAAACGGTTCGTCACTAGCTGTTGAAGCTTGGGCATAGGCAATACATCAGATTAGAAGAAATTATACATGACATATGTCATGTATAGTAGTATATCATACATGTCATGACAATAGCTTTTCAGAAAACACGACTTGGCCGCCATGGCGTGCCCGGCATCTTTCCTTGATTTAAAGACATTTATTGCGTTAGCCTGCTTTTTTGACTGTTGCCGGATACCCTTAAAGGGCAAGATTTTGAAAAAGGGAGTTTGACAAATGCCGGAAAGCGCTTACGTTCTCATCAACGTGCTACCTGGACAAACGGCAAATGTGAAGAATTTATTGGCGCAAATCGAGGAAATCAAAACGATTGACGCCTGTTGGGGAAAGCCGGATATTTTCGTCAAAGTCGAAGTGGCAAGCCAGGAAGCCTTAACCCAATTGGTCCTCACCAAAATCCACGCCATCGAAGGAGTCGCTCAAACCGACACCCACCTGGTCTACACGCTCCACGAATAACCGCTTCCGATAGAAGACCGGCAAAGCGAGGGGCACCCCTTCTGTCATCCTCGACACTTGTTCCCGACGTGATCGGGGATCCAAGCGATCTATATGGATCCAAAGTCTTTTCTTTTTCTTCCGTTCGCAAAAATACAAACCCTGGATTCCTGCGTACGCAGGAATGACAGTCGGAGCAGGTCGGATCAGCGTAGCCTAATCCGGCAAAAGGTCTGCTGTGGTTCAACGGCCGGACGCGTTCAGCTCAATAAATTCCCGCCCGCCGTTGCAACCACCGGACGTAGAGGATGATCTGTGTCACATCCTGGGACGTGGCTTCGGAAATTTTGGGCATATTCCCGAACTTCCAGTGGTGGGCTCGAACGCCTTGCATGGCCGCCCGCATGAACGCAAAGTCGGCATGATGGGACGGCTCATAAATTTTATGGACCAACGGCGGCCCCGCGTTCGTTCCTCGACCTGCCATGCCATGACAGCGCGCGCACAGTACATTGAAACGTTTTTCCCCGGCTTTAACTTCTTCGGGTACCGTTTCCGAAGAACCCCGAGACGCACCAACCGCCTGCGTGACGCCGTCATGGGAGGCACGCGTTGAACTCGTTTCGCCCTGCCCATCGGAGCAACCGATAAAACAGGTCAACGCTACCAGGCCGAGCCAAACCGGCTTCATCTCCATACGTCTTATCATCGGAGTGCGTTCCACAGCCGATCTTCCGGAACGATTACTCACCCGAAGCTTTTCCCGCATAGACTGCCGGATCCTGCAGTCCCGCGTCCCGAAACCCCTGCAACCGGATCACGCAACTGTCACATTGCCCACAAGCCGAGCCATCCTCAAGAGGATCATAGCAACTATGCGTCAGTTCGAAGGGAACTCCCAGGGCCCGGCCGCGTTGAATGATCTGGGTTTTACTCAAACGCAAGAGCGGCGCTTGAATCTGAACCGTCTTGCCGTCCGTTCCTCTTTTCGTCCCGAGCCGGGCCACTCGTTCAAATGCATCCAAAAACTCAGGGCGGCAATCGGGGTATCCGGAATAATCCAGGACATTGGCCCCGATGAAAATGCAGGAAGCATCGACGGCCTCGGCATAGGCTAACGCCAACGATAGGAAAATCGTGTTTCGTGCCGGAACGTATGTGGATGGAATGCCGGCCTGCCGTTCCTCATCCGACCGATTCTTCGGAATATCTCCCGATCCAACCAGGGCCGAACCACCGAATTCGTGCAGGTCCAATTGGAGAATTTTGTGCTCTGCGGCTCCCAGCCACACTGCAATCTCCCGCGCCTTTTGGATTTCAGTCTGATGGCGCTGTCCATACCCGATCGTGAGCAAATACAGGGCGTACCCATCATGACGAGCCATGGCGGCTGCCACGGTTGAGTCAAGCCCTCCGCTGGCCAGTACGACGGCTTTCATCGCGCCTTGATCGACCCGGAATGCATTTTCATAACGTGACCAGGCCGAACAATTGATTCAATGTGGGGATCAGCGGAAGAGTCAAGAAAGGCGAGAACCGGGAACACGTAAGTCGTCAGGTCAGATCCGTTGCTCTCCGCGTTCAATTTTTTCAAGCAGCTCGATTTTTTCCTGGCATTCGACGCAGAGCCTGGCGAAGGGCATGACAGCCAATCGTTTTTCACTGATTTCCGTGTTGCACTCGACGCAAATACCATATGTTCCTTCTTCCAGGCTCACCAACGCTTCATCAATCATTTGCCGTTCCCGGTTGCGTTTTTCCTGAAGGGAAATACCCATTTCACGTTCCAGGTCCAGCAAGGCCTGATCGCCGCTGTCCATGGCCGACTCAAACCGCCGTTGCTGTTCTTCCGTCAATGATTGCCCTAACTGGCTTTGAATTTCCTTCATGAGTTGGACTCGCTTTTCCAGCATAATTTTCCGTAACGTCGTCGATCGCGAAGAAGGCAGTCGTTTGGGAGTTTTCGCCGTCGCCGCAGTTCTTTTTTTCACGGTTTTCCGTTCACTGGCCTTACTCCTGGCCGAAGAGGCCGTGGCTTTGCGTTTGACCGAAGGAGACGCGGCTTTGGCGGTCACTTTCATCGTTTTGCCCTTGGAAGAGTCGGCTGATTTCGTCTTGGACGTTTTGGATGAACGCTTGGCGACTGCAGTTGGAGTTTTCTTCGCCGATTTCCCTGCCATATCCGGTCTCCTTTTCTCGCGCAACCGCAATGCGTTACTTCTCGCTTCGCCCAACATCAACAACGATTCTCATCGGTTCACGACGCCGAAGCTGCAAAAGATAGCAGTTCAGTCATAAGTCATCAAGGAATGAATCGCGCAATCCTCAATTTTTTGACGTCCCTGCAAAAAACCCAATTCAATCATAAAAGCGCATCCGACAATTTCCGCGCCCAATTTCCGCAATAAATCCACCGTTGCAGCCGCAGTTCCACCGGTCGCCAGAAGATCATCAACCACCAGCACCCGTTCTTCCATCGCCACGGCGTCACGATGGATCGCCAACGAACTCGCCCCGTATTCCAGGTTGTACTTCACCTCAAACACGTCGGCGGGAAGCTTGCCGGCTTTGCGGACCGGCACAAATCCCGCACCCAAGTTGTACGCCAACGGCGCCCCCAGGATAAAGCCGCGAGATTCAATGCCAACGACTTTGCTGATCTTGTTATCCCGGTAGTGAGCCATGAAATCCTCAATGACCGCTCGATATCCTTGGGGGTCCTTCAACAACGTCGTGATGTCGTAAAACAAAATGCCGGGTTTGGGAAAATCAGGGATCTCACGAATCAATGATTTGTAATCCATATCGATCAATCCTTTCCGGCCGGGCTCCCAAAAGAAACCGTCTCAGCCACTGCCGGTAAAAATGATAAAATCGGACGAACCCTGACTACCCGGGTCAATCCATTCCACTTCAATATCTTGAACGCGCGCTAAAGACGGGCCACGTTTCACGGCCTGAATAAATTCATCGACGAGAACGGCAGTGCCTTCAACTTCCGTTTCTATGCGACCATCCGGCAAGTTCTTGACCCACCCGCTCAGCCCACGCCTGGTCGCTTGAGACTGAAGAAACACCCGAAAACCAACGCCCTGCACGCGACCTTGGGCGACGACGTGAGCTCGAACAGGTTTTTCCTCGACTTCCCGATCCATGATCCTACCACAACCGGTCAACGGCACCTCACGACGCGCGATCCCACAGATACGCACTCAACTTTGCAGACGTCCGGTCCGCGTCGCGGATACAATCCGGAATCCCTATGCCGTCATAGGCCGCCCCCGTCACGTACAATCCGGGCTGCCGGTCAACACGTTCACGAATATGTCGCACGCGCTCACGATGCCCGCGGATATATTGAGGCATGGCTCGATGCCAACGATACACTTCCACGTGGAGAGGCCGGCTTTGAATGCCGGCTATTGCCTCCAACTCACGGCAGGCTCGTCCCGTCAATTCCGAATCATCCAAATCCAGCAAGTGCTCCCGTCCCCGCCCGCCCAAATAACACCGAACCAGACATTGACCCGCAGGCGCACGCTCCGCCCACTTCATCGACGACCACGTCGCGGCAATCAAAGAACGATTTTCAACGCGCGGGACCACAAATCCATACCCCCGAACCAGACGTTTGGCCTCCAGCTCGGGAAAGACCATCGAGATCGTCATTGTCGAGGCATAGGGAATTTGATCCAAAAACGTCGAGACCTCATCGTCGAAAGGGCGGAGAAGATTTGCGGACACGTATGCTGGCGTTGCAAGGATCACGGCCTTCGCTTCCAAGGCGTCTCCCCCTTCCAACTCCAGTCGATACGACGGGTCCGCCTGCGAACCAAGTATTTGCACTGCCCGCACGTTCGTACCTCGACGAAGAGACACTCCAGCCCCGGACAATCTCTCCGTCAGACTCGCTATCAAATCACCCAGCCCACCCCGTAAGGTCGTGAACAGGGTACGGGGTTTCGCATCAAGCCTGGGCGAAGGCCGGGACCGCTGCATAGCCAACGCGCCTTTGATCAGACTGCCGTACTTGCGCTCCAATTCAACGAGGTGGGGAAAGGTTGCGTCTACGCTCAACTCATTCGCGTCGCCGGCGTAAATCCCCGAAACCAAGGGTTCAATCAGGTAATCAAAGGCCTCGGATCCCAGACGCCGGCTAAAAAACTCCGCCAAGGTTTCTTCTTCGTTCGTGCGAGCCCGGCGAGGGATAATCCAATCGGCTCCCATGCGCGCGATACCGGCCCAGGAAAGGACCCCGCTGTGAAACAAGGGGCCGACCTTCGTCGGGACCATTGATATCAGACCCTGCGGGAATTGACGCAAGCGGCCTTTCGAATAGGTAAACGTTTGCGCGTTCTCTTGATTGGTGTTGATTAATTGCGAAGATAGCCCCAGTTTTTCACAGAGGGCCAGAGCCGCCGGTTTCGTCGTCAGAAACGAATCGGGGCCTCCTTCCGTTATCACGCCGTCTCGACGATTCGTGAGAATTTTCCCGCCAAGATAATCCTGCCCCTCCACTACCGTACACTGAAACGGCGCATCCCTGCTTTTTGCTTGTTCCAGCAGGGCAAACGCAGCAGAAAGCCCTGAAATCCCTCCGCCGACAATCACCACTCGTTTGGGAGTCGCCATCATGAATTACGTGCTGCAAGGGAGGGCCACTGAGGAGGCCGGACCACGTTCAACGAGTACCGTATCGGTGCACGAACTCAATGACGGACTCGACGTGCTCAATGGGTGTTTTGGGGAGAATGCCATGACCGAGATTGAAGACGTGCCCGGGCCTGTTCCCTGCCCTGTCCAGAACGTCCTTGACGCGGCGCTCGATCTCCGGCAGGGGCGCAAACAAGACCACGGGATCGAGGTTGCCTTGTACGGCAACGTCGAACCCGACACGCGCCCACGCTTCATCGAGTTCAACGTGCCAATCGAACCCCAGGACGTCGCTGCCGGCACTGCGCATGAGCGGCAGGAGCGTCGACGTTCCCGTTCCGAAATAAATGACCGGAATCCCTTGAGGTTTCAACCGGTCGATAACCGATTTTACGTGCGGCAACACGTATTCGCCATAGTCGGCCGGAGACAAGCATCCCACCCAACTGTCGAAAAGCTGCACGACGTCAACACCCGCCCGGATTTGGTTGTCCAAATACGTGACGACCACGTCTGAAAGTTTGCGAAGTAACGCATGCCACTGGTCAGGCCGGCCGAACATCATCCGTTTGGTATTGAGATAGTTCCGTGAACTGCCGCCCTCGATCGCATAACTCGCCAAGGTGAACGGGGCTCCGGCAAACCCGATGAGGGGCACACGTCCGTCCAACGCCTTCTTCGTCAAACTGACTGCATCAAAGGAAAAACGAAATGCGTCCGGCTCTATATGACGTAGCCGCGTCACGTCATCTTCATGTCTGACCGGATTGAAAATGACCGGCCCCTGTTCTTCCTTGAAGGTCAACTCCAACCCCATCGACTCCAGGGGCAAAAGAATATCCGCAAAGATGATGGCCGCATCCAAGTCAAAACGCTCGATGGGTTGGAGCGTCACCTCCGCGGCCAAATCGGGGGTCTTACAGACGTCAAGAATGCTGTGCTTCGCCCGGACTCGCTGATATTCCGCCATGTAGCGACCCGCTTGTCGCATGAACCAGACCGGCGTTCGATCCACGGGTTCCCGGCGGCAGGCTTTCAGAAAACGATCATTGGTCATAAGGAAAGAAATTGTACGGATGCGAGGAAAAGACTGTCAATGAATGAGAGACATTGACCTGGGCGACGAGTCCGGCCACACGATACTAAAACCATTCTTGGTCGGCAGACGGGGTACGTTCCGGGGGCCGGACGGATTGACCGGCATAGGCTTCTCTGATCTGTTGACTTTGCGCTTCATAGGATGCGGCTTCGCCGGAATCGAGCAACCATGCGTCACCCTCCTGCAATTCAATCCGGTAATGATCGCCGTTTAGCGAAAACCACTCAATATAGGGATGTGGAGCAAGTAGGGGGTGCGGGTCAAAGGAGATCGAACTCACGGTGCCGAGTTGGGGATTGGCCAAATCAAGCAGGCGAGACGCGGCATTGGGATCATCGACGAATTGAGAGTTCTTAAAGGAAAAAATACGGCCGGCAATGTCCGGCTTGAAATCCCCGTTCAAATAAAATTCAATGGGCCCCAGGGAAGCAAAGGTCATCACCCCGACCACCACGCCAGGCGTGCGATTGTCGAGATAGCCTTCCTTGACCCACCGATATCCGCCGAATTTTTCCGCCATACGCCCGATAAGACAATAAATCTCAGGGCTTACACAGACGACACTTTACTTGGCGCATCACTCCCGACTGTTCCAAGGCATCCAAGGCCGTGTCTTTGTCGGGGTATTCAAACCATCCGCCTTCCCAAAAATCGGACCGTGTGGGAACGGAAGGAACTTCGATGCACCGCTCCTTATGCAGAACGGCCTCATCCACAGATCTTCGAATATTGACCCAAAGAGCCATAGGGTGCGTCTCAGAAATGATCAGCTTCAGTCTTCAACGAGCTGCCATTCATCTTTTTCAATCTTGACTTTTGCCCCGGTCTGGATTTTCTTCACGTCTTCACGATCAAACAGTTTCATATACCGTTCAATCCGATCCGGGTCATCAATCCGTTCAACCTGCTGCAACCCGCTTGCCAACCGATACGTTCTCACCAAGACAGACATGTGAAATCCTCCAACCCGTTAGAATGAACAAAACCCATCGGAACGACACGAATGTAAAGAAGAAACCCTTAAAGCGTCAAGAGCGGTTCCTTCACGCCACGCCCGATCCGTTCGGGAACAGGCTGTTTGCCGAAACCAGAGGAAGAATAATTTCGCCGGGTGATGGTCAAGGGCATTTTCATTCCTGTATAATAGGCATCATGTCACAATGCGCACATGAATCCGTAACAAGGGAGTGAACCGATCCATGCCCGTCTACGAATATCAATGCAATACCTGTGGTCATAGATTCGAACTGCTCCAATCCGTCAACGTCAGGCCGGAAGAAACATCCTGTCCCCAATGTCATGAAGCCAATGTGCAACGACTCATGTCGACGTTCGCTTCACAAATCAAAGGCGACCATAAACCCGGATTCGGTGAAATGAAGGCCTACGACATGTATAATGAACGAATGGACAAATTCAAAAAACTTCCGCCCCTCATGGGAGTGGCCCGTGAGGCTCCCGGCTCTCCCAATATGACCCAACCGACGGATTCAGGCTCAGATTCAGGAGAAAGTTAGCGCTCACCACTCCCGTCGATTCCCTGCATAATCAAAACATCGGAAAACTTGTCGGATTGCCTATCCTGCCATTGCAATGAGATCGCTTAATCGTCCAGGAAATCCCGATTCCACTGAATAAGAAACCTTGCATGCAACACGTTCAAAAAAATAGCACGTTGCCGAAAATCAACGCTCTGACGGCATTCTACCTGATAACCTTGCTGCTGCCGTTCGGATGCCCGGTGCTTGGCGCCGCCGAGGAACTGACCGGCTCCGCCATGATCGTGGGCAATGGACCGGAACGGTACGCAATTGAGGCTTTGGCAAAAAATTTTGAAGCGTTGCATCCCAAGACCTCTCTTGATTTTTTCTGGCACCAAAACGCCAGGCCCGTCGAAGAAGTCCGGGAAAGCGGCGCCGATATCGCGATTACCGGTCAGGCGGAGCAGGATCTCCCCTCAACCACCGTGGCCTGGGACGGCATCGCCGTGGTGACAAATTTTTCCAACCCCATCGAAGACATCACCCGGGACCAATTGGCGAAAATTTTCTCAGGAAAAATAAAATTCTGGTCGCAGGTGTACGAAGACGGACCGGAAGCCAGAATCTCGCTGATTCACCGGAATTGGAATCAAAACATTCGCCAACCCTTTGAAACGTGGCTGGACCTTGAAAACCACAAGGAGATCAGTGCTAAAGTCGTCGAAAAAGAGAATGATACCTTTAAGGCCATCAACGGCGACATCTATTCCATTTCCTACGTCTCGATGGGGCCTGCGCTGCAAGCGCGCAAAGACGGGTACGGCGTGACCCTCCTGTTCATCGATGACATCGAACCTGAATACCAAACGGTCCTGGACGGCACCTATCCCCTTCGTCGCCCGGTGGTCTTCGTGATGAATCCCAAAGCCTCTCCCGTGGCCAAAGCCTTTTTGGAGTACGTGTTGTCGCCTCAAGGACAACGAGCCATCAAGATAGGGGCCAGCGGTCTCTTCCAGGACAAAACCAGTTCGGTCATCAAATATTACCCCCTCGACGGGGAGTAATCCCGATTCCCGGTCCCAACCCCCTATTGACAGGAGCCTTGCTATCCATGCTAGATAGGCCCCTCACCCACAAATCTCAATAGGCTCTCTGAGATACCGTCTCTCAGGAACAGTGGCTGAAAGACCTTTCAAGTCAACCGGAGACACTTCTCTTCTTCAGGGCATCCCATGTTAAAGAAAATCCTCGTGGCAAATCGTGGAGAAATCGCAATGCGGGTCATCCGGGCCTGTCGGGAACTCAACATTGCCACGGCCGCAATTTACGCGGAATGCGAAGCCACGGCGATTTACGTCAAAAAGGCCAATGAAGCGTATTTGGTCGGCCCGGGGCCGGTCCAGGGATTCCTGGATGCCCAACAAATCGTCAACCTGGCCAAACGCATCGAAGCCGATGCGATTCATCCGGGATATGGGTTTTTGGCGGAGAACGCCCAGTTTGCCCATCTGTGTCGAGAGGCGGGCATCACGTTTATCGGTCCCTCGCCCGAGGCCTTGGAACTGTTGGGAGACAAAGTGCGGGCCAGGGAACTCGCCAAACAAACCGGGATCCCCGTGGTTCCGGGAACGGACGGCCGTGTCGAAAGCGTCGAGGAAGGCCTCAGCTTCGCCCAATCCGTCGGTTATCCGGTGATGGTCAAGGCCAGTGCCGGTGGCGGAGGCCGCGGACTTCGCGTCGTCCGTTCCAACGGAGAACTCAAAGAGGCCATGGAGTCAGGGGCTCGGGAAGCGCTGGCGGCTTTTGGAAACGCCGACCTTTTTCTTGAAAAATACATCGAACGCCCGCATCATATCGAGTTCCAGCTCCTGGCGGATAGTGAAGACCACGTTGTGCATTTGGGCGAACGCGATTGTTCTATCCAGCGCCGTCATCAAAAAATGATCGAAATCGCCCCTTCATTGATCCTGACCCCGCAACTGCGGGGCCAAATGGGCGATGCCGCGGTGGCGCTGGCACGGGCCGCCGAGTTTGAAAACGCCGGCACCATTGAATTCCTGTTGGATCAGCATGGCAACTATTATTTCATGGAAATGAATCCAAGGATCCAGGTCGAACATACGGTTACGGAACAGATCACCACCATCGATATCGTCCAGACCCAAATTTGGATTGCCGCCGGACGACCGCTGGTATTCGGGCAACATGAAGTCAATCTCCAAGGCTATGCCATTCAATGTCGAATCAACGCCGAAGACCCTCAAAACGGATTTCGTCCGTCTTCGGGCAAAGTCACGGCTTACCTGTCTCCCGGGGGGATTGGTGTGCGGATCGACGGCGCCGTGTACAAGGACTATACCGTTCCTCCCTACTATGACGCGTTGTTGGCCAAAATGACGGTACAAGGCCGGACCTGGGACGAAACCGTTCGGCGAACCAACCGCTCACTGGAGGAATTTTTGTTGCGGGGAGTCAAAACGAACATTCCCTTTCTGAAAAACATTATGGAAGAACCTGATTTCCTGTCGGGAAAATTCGATACGTCCTATCTTGACTCTCATCCGGACCTCTATAACTACGATCATGCCTTGGTATCGGAAGATCTCGTGGTGACGCTCTCTGCTGCCATTGCGGCATATGAAGGGCTGTAGCGACGAGTACCTTTAACGCAGAGGCAACCTATGGCAAAGAAACCGACATTCTGGGACAAGTTCAAAAGACGCACCGGAGCATCAAAAAAGCGCCGGAAAGGCAAGCGTCCGGACACGTTCGAACTGGAAGCCTCGCAGGGACGCAAAATTCACCTCACGGACGTGTCCTTACGAGACGGGCATCAATCATTGCTGGCGACGCGCATGCGCACGGAAGACCTGATCCCGACGGCCGAACAACTGGACGCGGTCGGGTTCTGGTCACTGGAAGTCTGGGGAGGCGCCACGTTCGACGCCTGCCTGCGATTTCTGAAAGAAGATCCGTGGGAACGGTTGCGCGCCTTCCGCCGGGCAGCTCCCAACACCAGGCTGCAAATGCTGTTGCGCGGGCAAAACCTGGTGGGATACCGGCATTACGCCGACGACGTCCTGGAACGCTTCATCGTCAAATCCGCGGAACACGGCATTGACGTCTTTCGCATTTTCGACGCCCTGAACGACATTCGGAACCTTCAATCCGCCATCAGGGTGGTCCGGCAATGCAACAAACACGTGGAAGCCACCATTTGCTATACGGTCAGCCCGGTGCACAGCCTGCATCACTTCGTGGAACAGGCCAAACGACTGGAAGATCTCGGCACGGACAGCATCTGCATCAAGGATATGGCCGGACTGTTACCGCCTTTCGAGGCTTATGCGCTCATCAAACGGTTGAAAGACGCGGTTCGAGTCCCCATCCACCTTCATACGCACTACACGTCGGGGATGGCCTCGATGTCATCACTCATGGCGATCCTCGGCGGTCTCGACGTTTTGGATACGGCCATGTCTCCGCTGGCAGGGGGGACGTCTCATCCTCCAACGGAAACCTTTATAGCGGCCCTGAAAAAGACCCCATATGACACCGGATTGGATTTATCGCAGTTCCCGCCCATCACGCAACAACTGCGGACGGCGAGAAAGAAATATCACCAATTTGAAAGCGATTACACGGGTGTCGATACGGACGTGTTGTTGTCACAGGTGCCCGGCGGCATGATTTCGAACCTGGCGTCTCAATTGGCGGAACAGAATGCCATAGAGAAAATGAAGGAAGTGTTGGAGGAAATTCCGCGCGTCCGCAAAGATATGGGCTACCCGCCGTTGGTGACCCCCACCAGTCAAATCGTCGGCACCCAAGCCACGCTGAACGTGATAACCGGAGAGCGGTACAAGGTCATCACCAACGAAGCCAAAAATTACTTTTTGGGCCTCTACGGTGAACCGCCCGGGTCCGTGGATTCGACCACAAAAGAAAAGGCCATAGCCGACGACACACCGATCTCCAACAGACCGGCGGACAACCTTGCCCCTGAATTGCAAGAAACTGCCAAAGAATTGAGCGAACATGACGTCTCCGAGGAGGACGTGTTGTCGTACACCTTGTTTCCGTCCGTGGTGTTACAGTTTCTCCACGAACGGGCAAGCGGAGATTTGCGGCCCGAACCTCTTGAACCACTGCTGGAAGGCAGAGGCGGCGGTGGACAACAAGGGCTTCATCTGGCCCCTATAGAATTCAACGTCACTCTCCACGGCGAATCGTATCACGTGCGAGTTTCCGGCTCCGGCCGAACGGTCGATGGGAAAAAACCTTATTATATCAAGGTCGATGACAAACTCGAGGAAATCTTTCTTGAACCGTTACAGGAAGTGTTGGCCAGTGGACCGGATGCACCTGTTCAGACCGCCACCGCAAGCGACGCGACCCAAGGAGAACGCCCCAAACCCAGTGAACCGGGAGACGTAACAACACCCATGCCTGGCCGCGTCGTGAAAGTCCTGGTCGCGGAAGGCAGCACTGTCGCTGCCGAAGAGCCGGTTATCGTGATTGAGGCGATGAAAATGGAAAACCAGGTCACCGCGCCGATTGAAGGAACGGTGAAAGCCGTCTACGTCAATGAAGGCGATCTCGTCAATTGCGAAGAAACCCTGATCCGGATCGAATAAGCAGGAACCAACCATCGTTGATCTCTACAGTCCAACCCTCTGTCAGTGTGTTATTCTGCCGCTGTGACACCCACTTCTCGTTCTCGTATCCCCTCCCGCGTTGACCTGCTCCATCGACACGCCGTTCATACCACAACCGTACGCGGACATCGCATGGCCTACCTGGACCAGGGGAACGGCCCGCCCGCCATTTTGGTGCACGGGCTGGGAGGCTCCATGTGGCATTGGGAACACCAACAAGTCGCGCTCGCCAGGACGTGCCGGATCATTACACCTGACTTGTTGGGTTCGGGACTATCCGAGAAACCTGAATGTCTCTATTCTCCGGCTTTTCTCCTCGATACCTTCCGCACGTTCATGGATACCCTCCACATTCAAAAAGCCACGTTGATCGGCAGTTCCATGGGTGCCGGTCTCGCCATCGGGATGAGCCTGGAACACCCGGACCGCGTCACCAGTCTCGTGCTCATCGGAGGATTCCCTGCCACCATTCTCGACAACATGCAGTCTTCGAAAACCAGACAGTTTATCAGGCACCGGCCGGCACTCTGGTTGTCAAAACTGGGGAGCCGGATAACCGGCCGATGGTCCATCAAACGCATTCTGAAAGAAATTATCCACGACCAAGCCCTGATTTCCCCGATGGTCGTGGAACGCGTTCACCGCCTTCGCTTCCAGCCCGGCTTCTTCAATGCCATGTATTCACAACTGGATCAGATCCCGGAATGGGAAACGACGTTTGGCCCACGATTAGGGAACATTTCGCACTCCACGCTCATTCTTTGGGGAGCATACGATACAATCTTTCCCCTCTCGGTGGGGCAAACTCTGCACACGACCATTCCCGGCAGTGCGCTCCTCGTCGCGCCGGATTCAGGGCATATCCCGCAGTGGGAAAACCCCGGCTTCGTTAACCCTGCCATCCTGAGGTTCCTGTGCGACAATGATACCCCTCTGTAGGTCGGAGTAGCACAACGCAATCCGACACCAACTCTCTACCCCACTCTGCCCTCCCCTTACAAAGGAGAGGAAACAGATGGGTTTGTCATTTCTTGACAGCCTCTCGGCCCTCCCGTATAAAATTTTCAACCAACACATTACCCTCAACCTTGCGAACATGCCGGACATGGAGGCTGCTTTCGCTGCCGCACGAGCGTTGCTCTAACGCGCCGGAGACATTGTGAGTTTTACCAAACGTCTACAGCAGTTGGCCAAACCAATATGGGACGCGCAACTCACGCATCCTTTCGTGGTGGCCCTTGGGAAAGGCACGCTCCCCAAACGCAAGTTCCGGTACTATATCCTGCAGGATGCCCGCTACCTCGAAGAACTGGCCCGAATATTCGCCCTGGGCGCCCAACGAGCCCAAGACCCCGATACGGCGCTTCGTTTTGCCAAGCTGGTGGAAGAAACCATCGTTGTCGAACGGGGGTTGCACGAAACCTACGGCAACCAGTGGAAGCTCTCGGCTGCCGACATGCGAAACACGCCGCTCGCGCCGACGAACTACGCCTACTGCCGGCACATGCGAAGCATAGCCCAAACCGGCACCTTGGCCGAACTCACGGTCGTGGCCCTTCCCTGCGCATGGATCTATTGTGCGGTGGGCCAGCACCTGCTGCGAAAAGGCCCACCCTCATCCAAGCATCCCTATCGGGATTGGTTGCTGTTATACGGATCGCCGGAATTCGCCGAAGTCACCCGATGGATGCGCGCACTCGTCGACAAGGAAGCCAAACGGGCGGGTGAGGCCGAAAAGGAGCGGATGGGCGAAGCGTTTCTGATCAGTTCGCGCTATGAATGGATGTTTTGGGATATGGCGTGGCGCGAAGAACAATGGCCGGTCTGACCAGCCTTCGTAGGTCGGGTTAGCCCTGAGCTTGTCGAAGGGCTGCGCTAATCCGACCTACTCCCTACTCAGACACGGGACCCAGAGCGCCCAGGTAAGGAAACTCGCCAACGTCCAGCAAGGGGGAGTCGGCCTGCAATCGATAATCCCCACGATCAGGCGCGACAAACTTGGGGGCAACGTACACGTTCGAAAAAGCCTGGGACTTGGAAGACGCGGTTTGGCCGTCGATCTGATACTTCACGTCGATTTGATGTAATCCATTGTGCGCGATGTTCACGGTATGCTTGACTGACCACGCGATGCCCACTTGGGCTTCGTCAATAATATTACCGGCCACCCTGCCCGTTGCCTCGTCCTGAAACGTCACCCCGCCCCCATTCTTCACAAGGGTATTCTGAATCAGCGTGGCTTGACCCTGATCAGCCACCAGGACACCTTCAAACAAGCTTCGCGTAATGACGTTCCGCTCCAGATGCACGATCGACGTTCCCCCGACCGACACGCCGTGGTCGTTGTCGTGAATCAGATTATCGATCAACGTGGCTTGAGAATCCGCAAACCCGATACCCGTGGTTTCACTGCCACCCACAATGCAATGCTCGATGTGTACGTTTTGGACTTGTTGACCGAAGACAAAGCCATTGACCTTGAGATTCTTGAGAGTCACGCCTGCACCGTTGAAAATGCCCACGCCCAACCCCCCATGTTGCTGAACGGTCAATCCGCGAATTTCCACGTTCCTGGCTCCATAGGGCCATTTTCCGATATGTAACGTGCCGACTCGTTTCAGACCCGCGAGAAAGACTTTCTCTGGACCTTCGCCAATGACTTTGAGCCCTTCTTTGCTGTGCACGGTGACATCCTCGGCGTAACGCCCTGCCTTGATGAAGACGGTATCTCCATCCTGTGCCTGATCGATGGCCTCCTGAATAGACATGAATTGCCCGGACCCGTCCAAGGCTACGTTCCAGATTGATCCTTCACGAGAGTTGTCCTGCTCTTGAGCAAACAATACGCTCAAGCCACACAGCGCGAGCCAGACACCGACCGCCATAACGGCTTTCACCCAAAACCTCGTCATCGGGTTCAGTTCCTTCTTATTGACTGCATGTCGTCTTTTCCCATCTCTAACTCATCCGGGATTCGACACAGAGCGGACATACAGGAAGAGCCGTTTCCCGGTCAAGCTGAGGACTTTCGGAGATCGGAAAAATTTCCTATACTGGACAATAGAATGATCGTAGTAGGCATCACAGGAGGACTCGCCTCGGGAAAAACCACGGTGGCCGGCCTGTTTCAGGAATGCGGCGCGTTCGTGATTCAGGCCGACCATTTGGCCCGGACCGTGGTGGCACCGGGCAGAATAGCCTGGAAAGAAATCGTCAAAACGTTCGGACCCCGCGTGCTGCAGGCCGACCGCACCTTGGACCGTGGAGTCCTGGCCGAACTGGTCTTTCAGAATCCCCGCAAACTGTCGGTCCTGAATCGCATCGTGCATCCTCGCGTGGCACGTGAACAGGTCCGGCAAACCAACGTCATCGCCCGGCAACATCCGAATGCCGTGATTGTTTACGATGCCGCGCTCTTGATCGAAGCGCGGGCGCATGAACGAATGGATCGGATCATCGTGGTGACCGCCAATCAGCCCATACAAATTCAACGCGCCCGGCAACGGGACGACCTCACCAGAAAAGAGGCATTGGCCCGCATTCGAGGACAACTGCCCTTGCGTACCAAACGTCGTTTCGCGGATTATATCCTGAACGGCACGTTGCCGATTGCCCGGCTCCGGCCAACGGTACGACAACTCTACCGGGAGTTTCTTCAAGAAGCGGCTACGTCGTAGCGATCAGGCAAGCCGCGTCACGCCTGACCATTTTCTCATTTC
Organism: Nitrospira sp.; assembly: GCA_011523385.1. GTDB lineage: Bacteria > Nitrospirota > Nitrospiria > Nitrospirales > UBA8639 > Bin75. Next base: position 42,473 of record WTGX01000025.1, read on the forward strand.
GCACGAAGGATAAAACGATATGCACAACGTCATCATTATCGGTTCGGGCCCTGCCGGACTTACGGCCGCCGTTTACACGGCTCGAGCCAATCTGTCGCCACTCATGATTGAAGGCTCGCAAGCCGGCGGGCAACTCACGTTGACGACCGATGTCGAGAATTATCCCGGCTTTCCGCAAGGCATCATGGGGCCGCAATTGATTCAGGACATGCGTGCCCAGGCTGAGCGCTTCGGAACGGTCTTTCAAACGGCCGACGTAACGGAAGTCGACCTCAGCCGGCGCCCTTTCGCCGTCACGATCAATGACGAGGAAACGGTCCATGCCCGGTCGCTCATCATTTCCACCGGCGCGTCGGCAAACCTCCTGGGGCTGGACTCGGAAAACCGGCTCCTGGGGCACGGGGTCTCCACGTGCGCCACCTGTGACGGATTTTTCTTTCGTGGCCAGCCCATCGCCGTCGTCGGCGGCGGCGACAGTGCCATGGAGGAAGCCACGTTTTTGACGAAGTTCGCCTCACACGTGACCATCATTCACCGCCGGGACAAACTCCGGGCCTCCAAGATCATGCAGGACAAAGCTCTCAAGAATGAAAAAATTTCGTTCCGCTGGAATACGGTGGTGGAAGACGTGTTGGGCGATGACGTGGTCACCGGACTGCAACTGCGGGATACCGTCACCCATGACACCGCGACTCTGGATTGCAAAGGAGTGTTCGTGGCCATCGGCCATACGCCGAATACGCAGATCTTCAGGGGACAAATCGATACGGATGCCAACGGGTACATTCAAACGTCGCATGGGACGGCAACCAGCGTGCCCGGCGTTTTCGCCGCCGGCGACGTGCAAGACCCTCACTATCGACAGGCGATTACGGCCGCCGGAACCGGCTGCATGGCCGCGATGGACGCCGAACGGTTTTTGGAGGCTGAAGGGTAATGCCCTATGCCCTGGTTCACTATCACGAATTGGCGCTCAAGGGTCGCAACCGGGGATTTTTTGAACAGCGATTGATTCAGCACCTTGGCAATTCTCTCAAAAAAACGAACGTCACCGAAATCAAACCCCTCTCCGGCCGTATCCGGATCACCTTCACGGACGAATCTTCATGGGCGGACGTACAGGATCGCATCCGCCATACGTTCGGGGTGGCGAATTATTCCCTGGCCCATTCCCTGCCGATCGACTACAAAACGCCGGATATCATGCCGCTCTGCAAAGCTATTGAAACCGCTCTTCGATCAATAACGCATGAAACCTTTCGCGTCACGACCAAACGCGCGGACAAACGGTTTTCGAAAACTTCCGTCGAACTGAACAGAGAAATCGGTGCCCACGTGTGCGCCGCGACCGGGAAACGGGTACGCCTGAACGGAGCCGACGTCAACGTGGTCGTGGAAATCGTCGATCACACCGCGTACTTTTCGCTCGTCAAATACCCGGGGCCGGGAGGGCTCCCCACGGGCATCAGTCGCAACGTCCTGTGCCTCATCTCAGGCGGCATCGATTCGCCGGTTGCCGCCTACCGGATGATGAAACGGGGCTGCAAGGTCGTCTTCGTGCATTTCCACGGCCGGCCCTATCTCTCACGAACCTCCGAAGAAAAAGTCCGCGACCTCGTCTCCCTTCTCACGCGCTATCAATTAGCAGCCCGCTTATATCTCGTTCCGTTCGGAGACATTCAACGGCAAATCGTCCTCGGCTCTCCCGCCCCCATCCGCGTGGTCCTGTACCGGCGAATGATGATGAGAATAGCAGAGCACCTGGCCGAAAAAGAGCACTGTTGGGGCCTGGTCACCGGCGACAGTCTGGGACAAGTCGCTTCCCAAACCGCAGAAAACCTCCAAATCGTGAGTCAAGTGGCACACCTGCCCATTCTTCGTCCGCTAATCGGGATGGACAAAATAGAAATCACGAATGAAGCCGAGCGAATCGGAACCTTTGAAACCTCCATCGAACCGGACCAGGATTGCTGTACGTTGTTCGTCCCGCCTCATCCGAATACGCGCTGCCGGCCCGACGCCATTCAACAAGCCGAAGCCGCGCTCCCGATCCAAGACATGGTCCGCGCGGGGATCGAAACCGCCGAGTTCGCCGAACTGTCTTTTCACGCTTCCTAGCCCGCGACATTTCCCGGTTTCGTTGACAGAACTTCAATCCGGTGGATATAGTCGGGGCAGTTTCAGCCTTCCCTTGCAAAGGAGAGGAAGCAGATGGGCATGCCTGGCTTCCCCTGTGATGTCGTTCACCTGATATTCCCTTCCTTTGCCTGTCCTGCCTGTCCTGAGCAACGCGAAGGAAGCGGAGCCGAAGGATAAGGAGGGGTGAGGGGAGGTAGAGGATTACAGCAGAACCCGGCAATACCTCTCATCATGTCCGAACACGTCACACCGTATACGGCACAACAAATCGGGTATCGAGCCGTCCGCTTTTCCAGCAAGGGCATTTTCGATACGCATAAAGACCAGATGGTCGATCCCTATGCCGCCACCAAAATCCCCAAAGAGCATCAGGTTCAAGGTTTTCAATTTTGGCCCCAGGAAAAAGGAAAATTCCCCTGCATCATCCTGCTCCATGACAAATGGGGATTGACACCGGACGCAAAAGATTTGGCCATGCGTCTGGCCTGCGAAGGATACGTGGTCATGCTTCCGAATGTATACGGCCGGCAGGGCGGCATGGTCACGGCCAACGCCGAGGTGGCCGACGCTCTTGCGGAAAGGATCGACCTCCCAATGGCCTTGCAGGACATTAATGCCTCATGCGAATTCTTGAATGCGAATCTCTCCGAAGACCCGAACCTGGAATTTACGATGCGGAACGCGCATGCCGCGATCGGGTTAGGCTTGGGCGGCACCTTGGCCCTACTCTTCGCCCTCAAACGAAAGCGGCTACGCGCAGCCGTCTCCTTTTATGGAAAACTTCCCGACTCGCTGGATTCAATCAAGAACATGTATTGCCCGCTCCTCTACCATGCGGCTGAAACGGACAATGCCGCGACGCCCGAAGAACTCGCGCAAATCACGAAAGTCGCACAGGAAGCGGGAAAGACCGTAGAAATACGTCAATACCCCGGCACGGGCATTGGATTTTGCGATCAGGTGCAGCCTGACCGCTACGATGAATCCTCGGCCAAGCAGGCTTGGGACGACACCATCGCGTTTCTCAAAAAACAATTGCCCGTTTAACGCATTATAGCGGCTCAATCGAAGCCACGGCGCACCTTGGGTCAAGCGTTTCTTATCCTGATTTTTCTGGCATGGCCGTATGTTCTTTCGGCGGCCGATTTTGCAGATTTTTTGCAAGACAAAAATCCTCGAGTTGTTGCTTCCGATAAAGCCGCCACGGCTTTTTTCCTGAAAACGTTCGGTCCTTCCCTCGAATTATCCGGAGGACTGCTGCAACACGGACGGACTCCCCCACCTCTCCCGAAGGAGTTGAGGCAGCACCTGTCACCCTTTGTGACAAACCTCGCGACGTGGCATCTCACACGTGACCTCCTGACAGCCCTCGCTCAGGGAAAAACAACCCTGATTCAAACTATTCTCGAGCAACAACAACGACAAATCGAATGGCTCAAGCAAGCCCAACCGGATCTTCCCGATCTTTTGGCCTTGATCAAGACTATCGCCCAATTGCAGCCTCCGGCACCATCCACGCAACCTCTCTCTTCATACGACGCCATCTTCACGCAATTCCTCCATGAACAATACCCGGACTGGACCGGTACCCCTGATAGCTGGTTAACGCTGGCACAAACCCAAGGAGTCACAGGCGTGCGGAAGCGACTGGGGGATTCCTGGGAGCGCCTGCCTGCGCAGGATAGCCGGCACGAGAAGCCACCTGAGAGCGACCCGGCTCCATCCATCAATCTATTTCTCCGGCAATCCTTTCTGCCGATAGCCACGGCGCACGTCAAGGCCGGCCTTTTGCAATTACAAGTCAGAAACGAACAACAGGCATGGACGACGTGGCAGGCGATTCAAACGTGGAGCAACGATCGAAAAAACAAACAAGGTCTGCGACGACTGTGCGGGACGTGGCAATGGCTCATTCATAATCATCAGAACCACGGCGACCATAAAACGGTCATGGTCTACCCTCCCCCCTCACAATACCACCGGATGGATCCCCAACCGGCCACAATCCGCGTTCAAGGAGACACCGTCTACATCAGGTGGGAATTCCCGAGAGGAATCGTACAGGAAGAAAGCCTGCTGCTAAGCGAGAAGGATCAACTCCTCTCAGGCACCTTCGTGAACAACCTGGGACCCAACGGCAACATCACCGGCCGCCGGATCAAGCCGTGCCGGGAAATCGGGGGCTGATATTCCCTCCCCTCCTTCCGTCATCCTCGACGCTTGTCCCCGACTTGACCGGAGATCCAAGGTTTTTGCTTTTTCCTTTCTTTGTGAAGAAAAGACAATTGTCGGATTACGCCTGTCCTGAGCGAAGTCGAAGGGCTACCCTAGTCCGACCTACGGGGCTGGGCCGGCACACAGCGGCCCCTACAACGAGATTGGGAATGGAGTACAATGGAGGGAAGAAGCTACCATGCACGCGGAAGAACTCCTTGAATCCTCCATTCGGCACATCGGTCGCACGTTGGCCGAGCGTTGCAAGACCGGCACCCCGGCAATCCTGAGTCAACGCTGGTGGAATGACCTGCTCATGGATTGGGGCATGCGGGATGAGGATTTCAAAGTTCAACTCTTCCGCTTTGTGGACGTGCTCCCCACTCTCAAAACAGATGAACAATTTACCCGGCTCCTTGCCGAATACTTCGGTCATACCCCCATTCTCCCCCAACCGCTCAAGTGGTCTCTCCGGAAACTCCCCGCCACCTGGATCAGCGCTCACGTCGGAGCCCTTGTGTTGCGCCGGCAATTCACCCGCATGGCCTATACGTTCATCGCCGGAGACTCCATACACAACGCAATGCCGGTCCTGAAGGACCTGTGGAAATCAGGACGCGGTGCGTCCATCGACCTGTTGGGTGAAACCACCGTCAGCGAAACAGAAGCCGATGAGTATCGAGACCGGTGCATGGACGCCCTGCGTGAATATCATGAGCAGGCTCAAGGTTGGCCCGGCAAGCCGTTGCTCGAACGGGATCACCTTGGGTTGATTCCGCGCGTCAACCTGTCGGTGAAAATTTCCGCCTTGTATTCACAGTTGGATCCGGCTGATCCCGGCGGAAGTTTTGAGGGTGTGGCCGGACGGCTTCGGCCTATTCTGAACGTAGCGCTGCAACTGCCGGCGTCCTTGACCTTCGACATGGAACACTATGAACTCAAGGATCTGACCGATGAAATGTTCATGCGGATTTTTTCCGAACCCGCGTATCGGGGTTACCCGTGGGCGGGCATTGCCCTCCAAGCCTATCTTCGGGATGCCGACCGTACCTTGGACCGCCTCGTGGACTGGGTGCGACAACGCGGCTCACCCATCAGCATCCGGTTGGTGAAAGGCGCATACTGGGACGCGGAAACCATTCAGAATACGCAACGCGGTTGGCCCGTCCCCGTATTGCGCCGGAAGACCGAGACGGACGCCAACTTTGAATATCTCAGCAAGAAGGTACTGGCCTGTCCGTCGCTGCTCCGTCCGGCCTTCGGCACTCATAATTTGCGAAGTCTGGCTCATGCCGAAGCCACGGCCCAATCTCAAGGCCTGTCCCCGGAGACCTGCGAATACCAATCGCTTTTTGGCATGGCCGATTCATTGCAACGCGCCATTGTGCATTACGGGCGCCGCGTGAGAGTGTACACGCCGGTCGGGCAACTTCTGCCGGGCATGGCCTATCTCGTTCGACGGTTGCTGGAGAACACCTCCAATGAATCCTTTCTTTCACAACAGCGGAAGCATGAAACGCCCTTGGAGGTGTTGCTCGCCCCACCCGAGGCAACGGTTGCCCAGGAAGATTTTCTCTCCCACCAGGACTTCAGTCCGCGTTTTCGCAATGAACCGCACACGGATTTTTCACGCGAGGCATCGCGTCTTGCCATGACGCAAGCCATTGAAAAAGTTAAACGACAACTCGGGCGGTCACCTGCCTTCACGGCACCTTCGACAATCGGGCCATTGAAAGACGAACTGGTTTCGACCAATCCCAGCCGGCCGGCTGAAGTCGTTGCCCGCGTACCCTGTTATTCCCCTGCTGAATTGGAACCGGTGATTCAGGCCGCGCATGAAGCGTTTGCATCCTGGCGTGCCACGCCGGCCGGTACGCGCGTCGAGTATCTCCGTGGGGTGGCGGAACTCATGAGGCAACGCCGGTTCGAGCTGGCCACGTGGGAAATTTTTGAAACCGGAAAGCCATGGAGAGAAGCGGATGCCGACGTTGCCGAAGCCATTGACTTTCTCGAATTCTACGCCCACCAGATGCAGCGCCTGGGACGCCCGCAACTCCTCGGGCATGAACCGGGCGAATTGAATCACCTCGAATGGCTGCCGCGCGGGGTGGCGGTGGTCATTTCCCCGTGGAATTTTTCATTGGCCATTCCCACGGGGATGGTCTCGGCCGCGTTGGTGACGGGTAACACCGTTCTGTTCAAGCCTTCGGAACGTTCGCCGATGATGGGGTACCACCTGTTTGCTCTCTACAAGGAAGCCGGGCTCCCCGACGGCGTCCTGCATCTTCTCCCGGGGGGACCTGAAATCGGGAAAGCGCTCGTCGCCGATCCCCGGATTAACGTGATCGCTTTCACGGGCTCCAAAGAAGCCGGGATCGAGATTATCCGGCAAGCCGCGCAGGTGTCGCCCGGCCAATCACACGTGAAACGCGCCATTGCGGAAATGGGCGGGAAAAACGCCGTCATCGTGGATGAAACCGCGGATCTGGATGAAGCCGTGAGCGGAGTCCTGTCGTCTTTCACCGGGTATCAGGGACAAAAATGCTCCGCCTGTTCCCGTGCCATCATACTCGAACCGGTGTATGACGAGTTTGTCGAACGGTTGACGCAGGCCGCGCAAAGCCTCCACGTCGGTCCGCCGGAAAACCCGGCCCATCACATGGGACCGATGATCGACGAACGCGCCCTCCAAAAAGTTCGGGCATACGTCGAGATCGCCGGACAGGAAGGAACGGTCCTGCTGGACCGAAAGATGACCGGCGAGGGCTGGTTCCAGGGGCCGGTCATCGTGACCGGAATACAACCGCATCATCGACTGGCACGTGAAGAAATTTTCGGTCCCGTAGTCGCCGTGTTCCGTTGCGCCACGTTGCCTGAAGCCCTACGGGTCGCCATGCAATCGGATTTTGCGCTGACCGGCGGGATTTATTCTCGAAGTCCCTCGAATATTCAACGGGCTCGTGAAACGTTTGACGTGGGAAATTTTTATATCAACCGCCCCATTACCGGTTCGCTGGTCGGACGACAACCCTTTGGCGGGCATCGCTTGTCAGGGGTAGGCGTCAAGGCCGGAGGGGATGGGTATCTGGAACAATTCATGGTTCAACGGCTGACGTGCGAGAACACCATACGTCGTGGATTTGCGCCGGCTGAGTCGGACAGCCCCGCCCTGTAAGCTGGCTTCTTCCAATTCTTCGGTAATTTCAATCAACCGGTCCTTGCCTGCTCCGACCATCGGAACCATCTGACGCTCAATGTATTTCACCAACCCCACGCCTTTCACCAACCACAGCGTCATCGTGTCGAATCCGGTAATGCGCGTGCCGTCTCCGGACAAATGCACCAACAGATTCATGTGCGCTTCCATGCGAATCGCCTTTTCATACGTCCCGACCGGCACGGTCACGGGTTCCTGCCCCGCGAGGCTCACCGTAGCCCGGACGTCCACGCTTTCTGCCTGTCCGTCACGATCGAGGTCCAAACCCAAATTGAGGTTTTTCCGGTCCAATTGATGAAAGGAGCTCGGAACTTCGAGAGGAAACCGCACGATTTGATAGGGAATCAACTGCCGTTCCAGAATCGTCCCCGGTTTGGATCCATAGTAACGAATACCTGCGACATCTCGCAGGTAATAACTGTCGGTGGGCCCCTGGTCACCGGGATTGGTATCGTGAAACACCGTGACCACGACGCCGTCCTTTTTTTCTGTTCCCGTGACCCTCGAAACGTTCACGAACGTTTTATCTTCGATCTGGTTAACGACGCCTTCGGCGATGCGCCCTTGGTATTTCCACTCATTTCCCGTTTGATCGGGAAAGTAAACGCCTGCATCCTGGATCACGATAGGCGTAGCCTGCCCGAACCCAGGACTGCACCAACCCGCGACCAGACCTGCAACCAGCACGGCTCTCAATACGGCGAATTCGACCACACGTTCTCCTGTTTTTCGGTTTTGACACGAGGGACGGCATCCTTCGACAAGCTCAGGACAGGCTCGGCCCTCCCCCGCGTCACCGTACCATAGCCCTCTCGGTGCGGCAAGACAGAGGCACCATCATCCTTGTGCTGAGGTTTGCCTTGACTTCTTTCGTTCGGGATAATCATTGCAATATGTCCCCGGCATCCATACACACGATTCGGCACCGGGATCAGGGCTCCGCGGATCTTCCTGCAGTGCTCGTCCTCGGAGGCTCCGGAGTTATCGGTTCAGCGGTGTGTCTTCGATTCGCGCAGAATGGATGGAACGTCGGCGTCCATTATCATGCCCGGCGCGACTCAGCCGATGCTATTGTTCGCAAAATCGAAAACCCGGGTCAAAAGAGCCGCTCTTTTCAAGCGGACGTGAGTGACGGACGGCAAATTCACACACTCTTTAATCAGGTTCAAACGATCTGGCCCGAACTCGACGCAATTGTGTGGGCGGCGGGCATAACCACCAACCGCCTCACCGTCCGCATCACGCCAGCCGAATGGGAGCGCACGCTGCACGTCAACCTCACAGGCCTGTTTCTTTGTCTGCAACAAGGGCTTCGATTGTTTTCCGAACAACGCGGAGGTGCCGTGACTGTCGTGAATTCCCTGAGCAGTACCATGGGTGGGACGGGTCAAGCGGCTTATGCCGCGTGTAAAGCCGGGGCCTTGGGATTAGTCAAATCGGCGGCAAAGGAACTCGGCAAGGCCAACGTCCGCGTCAACGCGGTCTTTCCAGGTTGGCATCAATCGCCTCTCGCCGGAGACGCGTTTCCCGACCCTGACCAACTCCACGCTCACGTTTTAGGACGCACGCCTTCGCTCGATGAGGTTGCCGATTTGATCTATCGCTTAACCACGTCCCGGGATATCTCGGGTCAGGCGTACAACTTGGACAACCGTATCCGGTAGACGCATGCCCAACCAGCTTCGACGACCCGGAATCTTCATTGCCGGAACGGATACGAACGTGGGGAAAACCGTGGTGACGGCTGCCTTGGGGCTGGCGCTGCAACAAACCGGCGCCAAGGTCGGGGTCATGAAGCCCGTTGAGACGGGCTCCGCGCCGGACAAGACGAATTCGGACGTCCACCGGCTCAGGAATGTATTTGCGTCCTGCAAGAACGTGGACGTCCAAAACGTCTATAGCCTTCCTCAACCTGTGGCTCCGCTCGAAGCCGCGCGGACCGCGCAACAAAGCATCGACATTGACGCGATTCTCAATGCTTGCCGAACCTTTGCCGTTCATCACGATTACGTGCTCGTGGAAGGCGCCGGAGGCATTCTCGTACCCCTGACTGAAACACATGACGTCTGCGATCTGATCAGGCTTCTGGGCCTTCCGTGTCTGATCGTCGGTCGAACCCGTTTGGGTTCGATCAACCATACGCGTTTAACCCTCAGGGGACTCCAGGAGGCAGGCATTCCGGTTTTCGGGATTCTGCTCAATCACACGGACACCACACCGGAAGAACAGCAGGCATCCACCGTCAAACTGATCCGTGAACTCAGCGACGCACCGGTCCTGGACCCTCTCCCCTTTCAACCTCACATGGATTCACAGTGGGAAGGCAGCATCAGAACGCTCGCAAACCATTCAACTATTCGTGAAGTGGCGAGGATGGTGCAGGAAAGTATCTGACAAAGTCGCGCATGGTCTGCTCGATGGACGCGGCATCGAACACGGCGGAAGCGACGGCCACGCCATTCGCTCCGGATGCGACGACTTCCTCAACGGAATCCAGAGTCATCCCCCCGATCGCAAATACCGGCAACGGGGTCAGGGGACGAATGTCCCGTAATCCGGCAAATCCCACGGGCATCTCGTGAGCCTCCTTGGTCGTTGTGGAAAAAAGAGGGCCGTATCCGACGTAGTCCGCGCCTCCCCGGGTCGCTTGCGTCACTTCCTCGGGTCGATGGGTCGAGATCCCGATGATCTTATGGCGTCCCATGATATTTCTCGCCAACTCCAGGGGGAGATCATCCTGGCCCAAGTGCACGCCGTCCGCCTCTACCGCCAAGGCGATGTCACACCGATCATTCACGATGAACAAGACATCCAAGCGAGCGGCCACTTCCCGTAATACTTCAGCCTTGGCAAAGACATCCCGTGGGGATCCTGTCTTATTCCGGTATTGAAACAAGCGGATACCGCACCCGGCTGCCAGTTCCATGACGGCCGACAAATTATGACGGGGAGCCCATTGCTCATCCAAAAGAAGATAGACGCCGGAAAGGGTAGACCGTGACACGGGCTGAAATACTACAGGAACCTCTGATTTATTGCACTATCGGGCGCATGGCTGCGTTGTGTCCTCGCTCAACCCTCACCTATCTTTATGATAAGCTTCGGGTTTCGCTCCGGGACGCCTTGCCCTGCATCCCACTATCACAATAAATCAGAGGTTCCTACAGCATACGGCCGGCTAACAACCGATCGAGAAAATTGGTGGAAACGCCGCCTTTTTGAAAGTCGGGATCACGCAGGATAAGCCGCTGCAAGGGGATCGTCGTCTTGATCCCTTCCACGGCAAACTCGTCGAGTGCGCGTTGCGCCCGAGCCAGCGCATCAGCGCGATCCTGGCCGTGCGCAATCAATTTGGCGATCAGGGAATCGTAGTGAGGATGAACCTGATTCGTCGCTTCCAGGGCCGTATCCACACGAATCCCCGCACCCCCGGGCACTCGAAAACGCGAGACGACCCCCGGACTCGGGACGAAGGTTTCCGGACATTCCGCATTGATCCGGCATTCGATACTGTGACCCTGAAACTGGACGTCTTTCTGTCGAAATCCTAACGGAATCCCCGAGGCCACGCGAATTTGTTCCTTGATGAGGTCAATGCCCGTAACCATTTCCGTAACCGGATGTTCAACCTGGATCCGGGTATTGACTTCCATCACATAAAATTTTCGATTTTGATCAAGCAAAAACTCCACGGTGCCCGTGTTTCGATAATTCACGGCTTTGACCACCTGAAGGGCGACCTTCCCCATCTCCTTTCTCAATGAGTCATCCACTACGGGAGACGGGGATTCCTCTACCAATTTCTGGTAGCGACGCTGGATCGAGCAGTCTCGCTCTCCCAAATGAACCGCGTGCCCGTGTTCATCGGCCAACACCTGAATTTCGACGTGCCGGGGTTCGGGAAAAAACTTTTCAAGATAGACGCCGTCGTGAGCAAATCCCGTTCTCGCTTCCACTTGGGCCGATAAAATGGCCTTGCCCAGTTCGGCTTCACGACTGACGACTCGCATGCCCCGTCCTCCTCCTCCGGCAGAAGCTTTTACCATCACGGGGTATCCAAGCTCGCTCGCGACCTGGACGGCATGATCAAGGTTTTGCAGTTCACCTTCGCTGCCCGGCATGACGGGAATCCCGTGTCGAAGCATGGTTGCTCGAGCCTTGGCCTTGTCTCCCAGCAGGGCGATGTGCTCGGAGGTCGGACCGATGAACGTCATGCCGACGGATTCGCAGATCTCGGCAAAATGCGCATTCTCCGCCAGGAACCCGTATCCGGGATGGATGGCATCGGCCCCGGTGATCTCCGCCGCGCTCAACACGTTGGGAATATTCAGGTAGCTCAAAGCACTGTCGGCCGGACCGATGCACACGCTCTCGTCCGCTTGACGCGCAAAAAGAGCCTGCGCATCGACTTCGGAGAAAACAGCGACCGTTTTGATACCCAGTTCCCGGCAGGCACGGACAATACGCAGGGCGATTTCTCCGCGATTCGCAATCAGGATTTTTTTTAACACGGGGTGTCCTCGTGCAGCGAACAGGATTTACGGAAGAGGTTCGATGACAAACAAGGGTTGTCCATATTCCACGCCCGCCTCATTTTCAACCAGGATCTTGACGACTCGCCCGTCGGCTTCGGATTCGATTTCGTTCATCAGCTTCATGGCTTCAACGATGCAAAGGACTTGTCCCCTGCTCACCAGGTCTCCTTCTTCCACATAGGGCTCGACGTCCGGCGACGGTGACCGGTAGAACGTCCCGACAACGGGCGAGGTGACTGTCAACAAACGGGGTGAATCCCTGTCCACAACGTCTGCGGCCGGTTGGGGAGTTTGGCCGGATTCCGTGGAAGAGGACGCCCGTACATTCGCCGTCGTACTGGATTCACGTCGGATCCGGATACGCACGTCTCCGCGTTGAACCTCGATCTCGTTCAAATTCTGCTCGTTTAGAATTTCAACCAAATCCTGGATTTCTATTCGTTCTTCGCTGTTCATGCTTCACGACCGGACGCGTTCTACGTATTCACGGGTCCGGGTATCGACTTTAATCGTTTCACCGTTCTCCAGGTACAACGGGACTTTGATGGTCGCTCCGGTCTCAACCACTGCGGGTTTCGTGCCTCCCGAAGCGGTATCACCTCGTACCCCCGGGTCGGTTTCCACGACCTTCAACTCCATAAACATCGGTAAAAGCATGGAGATGGGACTGCCTTCGTAGAGCAAAATTTCCACGATCGTGTTTTCTTTGAGCAAATCAGTATCGTCGCCAAGTTGCCCTTTTTGATAGGTGGACTGCTCATAGGAGGAGGTATCCATAAACGTATAAGACTCACCTGCAGCATAGAGGAACTGCATCTCGCATTCCTCCAAATCCGGTTCGTCAAACTTTTCACCGGACCGAAACGTCTTTTCCAATACCTGACCGGTTTTCAAATTCTTCAACCTGGTCCGGACAAACGCTCCGCCCTTGCCCGGCTTGACGTGTTGAAATTCCACGATATAGTAGGGTGTGCCCTCCAACTCCATCCTGGCACCATTTCGAAACTCTGCGGTTGAAATCACGATTTCCGTATCCTTTCTCTACAATCCTACTACTGTCTTCTAGCTCTACCTCCCCTTCCCCCTCCTTACAAAGGAGGGGAATAACAGGGAAACGACACAGCCGAGAATGCAGGCGGCATTCTCATCTGTTTCCTCCCCTTTGTAAGGGGAGGTCAGGTGGGGTAGAGATTTATTGTCGGATTACGCTACACCTGTCCTGAGCGTAGTCGAAGGGCCAATCCAATCTACTCCGGCTGTTTGTCACGAGTCTTTCTCACGTGGTCAATAACCGCCCGAACCCCGAGTTCATAACTGAACGCCCCAAAGCCGCTGATCTGGCCGATGGCCACTCCGGCCAGATACGAACGTTGGCGAAATTCCTCCCGTTGGTGAATATTCGACAGATGCACTTCAACCGTCGGCAATGTGACACTCAAGATGGCATCCCGAAGGGCCACACTGGTATGCGTATAGGCCGCAGGATTGATCACGATCGCATCGAATTGACATCGGGCTTCCTGAATCCACGAGACCAATTCTCCTTCGCCATTCGAATGTCTTGCCTCAAGGGTCACTCCTTCGGCCTTCGCCAGTTCCATGAGTCGATCATTGATAGCTTGAAGGGTCTGATCCCCGTAGGTCTCCTGCTCTCGTACCCCAAGCATATTCAGATTAGGCCCATGCAATACCAAGATTCGCATCATCAAAGAGTACCCTTACGTTGTTCCTTGATTCAAGTCGGCCGCCTAGGATGCGGCGGCCGATTGCACTTTTTGTGACAGGACCCGTCGAAGTTCCACCATGCCCAACGTATCCCGCGCGCAATAGGCAAGGAGTGCCGACTCCAGGCGTTGACGCTCGACCCAATCGGTTACAACAAACATCATTCGATGGTACATGGCCGATGCGGTTGCGCCGTCCTTGATTTCCAAATCTCCGTAATCCAAGGACGGGACGAGGGCCGGCAGCACGGACTTGATGGAAAACGATCCTTGAAAGTCCGGGTGGTAATAATGGTTTTGCAGCACCTCCAGGAGATCCCAGAGGCGCTCCCCCACTCGAAGCAGGTCTTTCCGCAGGTGTGGCACGGCTTCGGCCAACGCCTTCACGATGTAATGTTCATATTCGGAGTAGACGCAGATACTGCCTTCGTCCCCGACCGATTCCAGCAGGCTCACGGCAATACCTTCGCGCGGATCTTTCTGTTCCGTTGACAGGTAAGCGGTATGCCGCACCGTACCGTCTTCCGCCTCCGTATGGTTCGACCATTGAATCGGGATGGGCTGATAGGGATGGGTATGTGCGTACAGGGGGACCGCGGGCATTATCGTCTCGAAATCCAAATGATGGACCGGGTATCGGATCGACTGAAGTTTCTCCGCCAGCTTTGGCGACATCCATTCCACGTTCTCCCGCACGCGTTGCTGCAAATGAGGCAGAGAAACCTGAGCAGGAATCTCGTCGATAGTCTCGATTCCCTGTTGGCGCAACCGACGCACAAGATCTTTCCGACCGGGCAGATAGTAGATCCATCGCGCGGGTTTGGTCGCAGTACAATGCGACCAGAACGGGCATTCATAAGGAGAGTGACAATGGTGGTCCGGCTCGACAGCGGGAACCCGGCTTTGAGCGAGCATCGTTCGCATCTCATCGAGTCGTGGAAGAATATCAGGCAGTTTTTCCTGAATGGCTTCCGTGAGATCTTCGACCACGAATAATTGTTGCAGGTCCACGTCCCCGCCGGGATAAGCATATTGTCGATTCACGCGCATCAAGGAAATTTCGCTCAGCTTGAGGCCGTTTCCCCGGAGCACGTGGGTTTGCACCGCCAAATCATCAAGATGCACGGATTTCACGCGTGAAGCCGCTTTCACTTCAATCAACTTCCAGCTCTCGTCGACTCGTTCGAGCACGTCCACCCGAACCAAGGTCCCTTCAAATTGAAAAGCGCCTTCAAAAATGGCGGGCACGGTCGGATCGGCCATGAGGGCCGCCGTTTTTTCCAGGGCGGCAGTTGATTGACGATGCCCCTCGGCAACCAACGCACCACCGGGGAAATACCGGTGCGCGATTTCATTGATTTCCTTTCCCATCCCCAGCATCATTTGACGCCGGTCATCAATCCCGGCAGCCAACTGCGGGGCATGGATCTCCAGATACAACCGTTTATGACATTGCAGTCCGGAAAGAAACCTGGACTTGGAAAGGCGAGAGGGATCACGAGGACTTGTCATGTATGATCGTTCTTCAAAGATGGCGCGCGTGATCCAAGCCAAGCCGGAATGGATCCCTCGGGTCTTGACAAAAAGCCTGCATTGTTAAAACAATTCCTTCAACTCATAACCTGTTTTTGAGATTCCATGACCGACGAGCCTGAGTATTCCCGACACCGCCCGGAACCTATTCTCGACGACGAGCAGGAACGGCAACGAGAAGCCCTGCGTGCTTCCGCTGATTCTATCGCTCGCCTTCTCGATTCAGTCGTGCAAATTCCCGGCACTTCGATCCGGTTCGGATTGGACGCCCTATTGGGCCTGATACCGGGCCTGGGCGATTGGATCGCCAATTTAATCGGAACCACGATTCTCTTCCTCGCCGTCAAACTCGAAGTACCGAAAATCGTGATCGTCCGCATGGCGTTCAACCTGGGGGTCAACACCCTGATCGGCACCATCCCGGGCATCGGCGACGTGTTTTCAATTTGGTTCCGGAGCAACCTGAAAAACGCGAAATTGTTACGGCGTTATACCAGTAAACAAACAACCGGTGCGACTCCCGGAGACTGGTTGTTCGTCATTGGATTGCTGGCAGGGACGTTTGGCATCGCCATTGGAACGTTTGCTCTGATCTTGTGGGGATTCAAGACGCTATGGAACTTGTGAAACCATACCTTTGAACCGGGCAGACATCGAACGCATCGTTATTACTGTGGATAACATTCTCAAAATCTCGATAGGCGCTTCAATGCTGTTGTTGAAAAGGATTGGACTCCAATCTGCTCTGCCTGCAATGGTTTTTATATGATACAAGCCTAATCACCTTTCCACGTAAGTCTTTTTTTGTTTTACTTAAACTAAGACATGAATTTCATTTAATGTAATAACATTATTAAAAAACCGTTAATTCTGTCCACAAATTTTCTTAATTTCATGTGGACTACTCTGTTGCTAATTCCCATTCAATCACAAACCATGAACCAAAGAGCAGATTGCCTAATTTTTGTGCAATCGGAATAAGGGTTCCATTTAGGATCGCACTGCGCTCATCCGACCTACTCCGACCCACTTGCTTTTTACAGCAAAGCCACAGCCACGGTATCAACAAAACGCATACCCAAATCAGTCAATCGCACTCGTCCCTGCTTTTCCACTTGCAAGAGCCCTTGCTCTCTCAATTGACGAATCGTTTGAAGCAAGGTTGTTTTCTGCTCCGTCGCTTTCATCCTGACCGGCACTCCGGATAACGTCCGCAATCCCCATACCATGCGTTCACGATCCAACTGGTCAGGCGATAAACTCGTGACCTCATCTAACGGCAATGTTCCCCTCTTCAAGGAATCGGCATACGATTCCAAGTCTGCCACGTTTCCGAATCGGGCATGGCCAAGGGATGACTGGGCACTGGGACCAAGCCCGAGATAAGGCAGGACGTGCCAATACCGCATATTATGACGACATTCATAGCCGGCACGGCAATAATTGGAAATCTCGTATCGCTCGAATCCTGCGGCGACCAAACGATCGACGGCTTCGCCCTCCAATACCAACTGAAATTCCTGGTCCGGCGCTGCTCCCTTTCCCTGCATCATTTCCCGATGAAAGGGCGATCCTTCTTCCAACGTGTAGGCGTAACAGGAAAGATGCGTGGGTGAGAGGGAAAGGGCTTCGCCCAGAGTCCGTTGCCATGATTCCATCGACTGCCCGGGAAATCCGTACATCAAATCAAGCGAAATATTCGTAAATCCTACGGACCGAGCCCAAGAAACAACTTGTCGCACTTCTGCCCCAAAAGCTCGTCCTCCCAGGTCCCGGAGTTCGTTCCGATCAAATGATTGCGCCCCCACACTCAGCCGTGTAAACCCGGATTGGCGGAGGGTTCGAAGACTGTCAGGCGAGACCGTTCCCGGATGCACTTCTATGGAGATCTCTGCATCGTCTTCCACCGTAAACCAGTACCGGATGTCATTCAAAATCCTGATGAGTTGCCGCGAGGGCAGCGTGGTCGGCGTTCCTCCGCCGAAATAGATGGTATGAACCGGAATGGCGCGAAGCCCGACGTCACTCGCATACAGGCGGAGTTCATGATCCAACCCGCTCAGGAACGTTTGAACGCGGTTCTCCCCGGGCATCTCCATATAAAACGCGCAAAACCGGCAACGTGCGCGACAAAAAGGGACGTGCACGTAGATGCCCAGATTCTCTTCATGAAACCGCCCGAGGGTTTTTTTTAAATCGGCGACGTCGGTCATAGCCCGAGCCTTTCCTCTTGGAAGTGTAACTCCGCATCATTCGGCACTCAATGACAAAACGCTCGACATCCGCCCACACCGGCCAGCCGGCATTCTTGATCCCCGCGACTCGTTCGCGTTACAACGTCACGTCATTGCGGAACCGGATGTCCCACGGGACATTCCTGATCACCGCCACGCTACGGAAAACATCCCATTCGGAGGCACCACTATGAATCAACCGCCGACTCCTGAAAACATCATGAACCTGGGCACGGCATTCTGGGGATCCAAGACCTTGTTGAGCGCGGTCGAACTCGACGTGTTTACGGTGTTGGCCAGAGAGCCGATGGATGCTTCGACCCTGCGAAAGCACCTCGGCCTGCACGAGAGAAGCGCCTTGGACTTTTTCGACGCGCTGGTGGCCCTGGGTATGCTGGACCGGCAGGATAGACTCTATTCCAATACACCGGAGACGGACTTCTATCTTGATAAGGCCAAGCCCTCGTATATCGGCGGATTCCTGGCCATGATGAACGCCCGCCTGTACGGGTTTTGGGGGTCGCTGACCGAAGGCTTGAAAACGGGCCTTCCCCAGAACGAAGCCAAAGACGGAGGAAACATTTTTGACGTCCTCTACGGCGATCCGGCCAAACTGGCGAGCTTCATGCAAGCCATGACCGGTGTCAGCATGGGCACCAGCAAAGCCATCGCCCGAAAATTTCCATGGCAAAATTATCGAACTCTGATCGACGTCGGCTCGGCTCAAGGCGGGTTGATTGTCGAAGTCGGCAAGGCGCACCCGCATCTGACCGGCGGCGGATTCGACCTTCCCGTCACCGGCCCCATCTTTGAAGAATACGTGGCGTCGTTCGGACTGAGCGATCGATTCAAATTTATCCCCGGAGACTTCTTTGCTGATGAATTGCCCTCTGCCGAGGTGCTTTCCATGGGTCACATCCTGCACGATTGGAACTTGGAGCAGAAACAGACGTTGATCCAAAAAGCCTACGACGCCCTGCCCGAGGACGGCGTCCTGCTGGTCTGCGAATCGATTATCGACGACGAACGCCGGGAAAATGCTTTCGGGTTGCTATTGAGTCTTACGATGCTCATTGAAACGTCCGGCGGATTCGATTATACGGGCGCGGATTGTTGCGGGTGGATGAAAGAAGCCGGATTCCGGGAAACGCGGGTCGAACACCTGGCCGGCCCCGAATCCATGGTCATCGGAACGAAGTAAGACGCTTGCGGGAGAAGTGCTTGAACGTGCATGGGGTCGAGGATTTGACGGATGCCCGGGCGAAGATGCAGGCTTAGAAACAGGAATACAATGAGGATCGACCTCGCTCAAGAACCTGACGCCCTTGTAGTATCAGGCGCCGTAGCATCAAGAGCTTGCCCCCAACTCAGACTCGCACGTCTTTTTCCACGATAGCGCCTTTAGGGATGATGTTTCAAAAACCAATATGGCCGCTATTCTGGAACAGAATAGCATCACCCATGTGCGTAGCTTGTAGGGAGAAATGATGAGCAAAAAAATCATTGGTGCCGAATACCCTTTAGCGAAGATATTCAGTTCGGATTTTGAGTATGTCATACCGTCATATCAGCGGCCGTATGCGTGGACGGTGGATGAAGCATCAGAGCTATTTGACGATTTGTACGATTTCTACAAATCGGAGCCTGAGGAAGGCTATTTTTTGGGGAGTATTGTCCTTATCAAGCAAGAGTCAGTGCCATATGCCGAGGTGATCGATGGGCAGCAAAGACTAACGACATTAACAATGTTGTTGTCAGCGTTGGCTTCTATTCTCAAAGGAAATCGGCGGGACACCTTGTCCAAATATATCCAGGAACCGGGAAATGAATTTGAAGGACTTGACCCCAAACCTAGATTGACTCTTAGGGAGCGCGATAAGGATTTCTTTTCGAAATACGTTCAAGCATTGAAGTTTAAGGAGCTTTCTGAACTGGATGAGAAGGGCCTCAATAACGAGTCTCAAGTCAACATCCAGAATAATAGCCGACTCTTTCTGAAACGCATAGCAAAAGAATTACACAACGATGCGCAACAGATAAAGGAATTTGTTGCATTTCTCTTGCAGCGTTGCTTTCTCGTCGCAGTATCCACACCCAGTCAACAATCGGCATTCCGTGTGTTTTCTGTCATGAACAGCCGAGGATTAGACCTCCAGCCAACCGACATTATTAAGGCGGACATCATTGGTCAGCTGGCTACGGATAAAGAGCGGGACGAATATAATGAGCGTTGGGAAGATATGGAGGTCGAGCTAGGACGCGGCGGTTTTAACGATCTTTTCACCTATGTACGAATGATATACGCCAAAGAAAAGAGCAAAAAATCACTGTTAGAGGAATTCCGTACTCATGTGCTATCGGCAGTTAAAAAGCCAGAACCGTTAATTAGTGAAGTTTTAGAACCATTTGCGAGTGCGCTTGCGACTGCTCAGAGGGCTAACTATGAGGCCGCTTCGGACTCCGAGGAAGTAAATGCCTATCTGAGATGGCTTAACCGCATTGATAATTCGGACTGGCTGCCTGTCGCGATACTGTTTCTGTCCAGAAACAAGAATGAGCCGCGATATGTCTCTTGGTTCTTCAGCAGATTGGAAAGGTTGGCGGCCTACATGCACGTTTGTGCGCTGAACATCAACGAGCGTATTGAACGCTACAACAATGTCATAGAAGCTGTGGAAGATGCTCATAGCCTCTCGTCGCCTGTGCAAGCGGTAGAACTGACAGGCGATGAAAAGAGCGAGATGCTAACTGCTCTAAATGGCAATATTTATGAGCTAACGCCAAGACGCAGGAACTATTTGATTCTTAGGCTTGATGCTTTCCTTTCTGACGGCGGCGCTTCCTACGACCCAAGTGTTCTCACTATTGAGCATGTGTTACCCAAGACAGTGAATGCCGGTAGTGAATGGGCTGAATTGTGGCCGGATGAACAGGTTAGAATGGATTGGGTGCACAAGATAGCAAATCTCGTACCCCTCAATCGCCGAAGAAATTCTCAGGCACAAAACTACGACTTTGCCGAGAAGAAATCAGCTTATTTCTCTGGCAAGAAAGGGATCTCATCGTACGTGCTGACGACCCAAGTGCTTAATAGCCCGCAATGGACGCCAGAGTATGTGGCTGCCCGACAGAAAGAGCTTCTGGAAGTGCTCGAAGAAAACTGGAGGCTAAGCGATTAGTATGCTTGCGCGTCCCTCCTTTTAGGTTCACGTCGAGGGTGAGGAAATGGCCGAATTATAGCCCCCCTGATGGCTGGGGGGTAGACTTGGCCCCGCGAGAGCGGCGGTGAGGCAGAGTCCCACCGCCTTGTAGCCGCGGCCTACTTTGACAACGTTGAAATAGGTACCGCCAACGCATCGGGGGCTTTGGCTCAGAGGATGCGATCAACCAAGCTGATGAAGGGTCCTGCTACGTGGCGTTGATTTTAGGGATGGAGATTGTTTCAACTATCAAGTTACGATAAATTTGGCCACGCCGAATCTGATTTGCCATGCCCCAATGGTTCCGCAAAGAAGTGTGCTAGAACAGGCATAGTTGAGACTAAGCGGAAAAATGGACTGGAGGCAATACGAGCAGGAAATTTACGACGAACTCGTTTCGTTGTTTCCCGATGCGCATGTCCTCCGAAACCAAAGTAGGATAGGGCGGTCTGGAATGATGAGGCAACTCGACATCCTTGTGGAAGAACGTGTTGCTGGACGATCGCTGTCCATTGTTTGGGATGGGAAATATTTTTCCTGTAGGGTAGATGTCGGAGAGGTCGAGGCGTTCACGGGTTTAGTTCGAGATGTTGGTGCGCACAAGGGTGTCCTTGTGACCAATATCGGTTACACGGCCGGTGCGTTGAAGCGGGCGCAAAGCGAGGAGTGGGACATTGAGTTGGATATCCTGACCCCAGCAGAATTAGAGAGATTTCAGGCGAAGTGCGCGATACCCCATGCTGATTCATGGGGCGTTTTGTTACCCGCGCCGTTTGGGTGGGTGGTCGACGGCTCCAGATTCCCGGGGGGTGGGCCTTTGGCAACCATGTATCGTCGGGGCTTACGCTCCTTTAATCACGCTCAGCATGAGACCGAATTTATGTATGTAGATTTCTGGCATAAACATAACAAGACGGACACGCTGAATAACTTGCTGGCTCAACAAAAGACGAACTTGACGGACTACTATTCCGAAAAGGTCGAAGTGACGTATCCCCCCTCCCTAGTGTTTCGACAGGATGCGGAAACTCGTATTCGGCTCGCACGAATTTGCAACAAGGTAGGGAATATTCTACTAGAATATAGCGGATTTATTGATTTCCCGAAATTCATTTTCTTCGTAGTTCTCTTGACAAGGGAAACGACGGCAATGAGAAACTTGAGGAAATTAGAGTACGTTATAGAAAAGGCACTTCCCATACCGATTGTGCATTTGTCATCGTCCGCCTAGCAGTCCGTTGAATCAACTCGTGCTTGCATTCCACTCTCGCGATTTCTTTTGCAGTTAGGCTGTGGAGCGCATAGAACAGCCCTTCTACTTCCAACTCGGGGGTATGTACTTTTGAGTCGATAACTTTGGCCTTCAGAATACCGCTGACCATGTGGACTAAAAATCAAGGTCCACTCACTTAGCCTCAATGGGCAAGCCAACGGAATATGAGCAGCCACAAGTCAGGCCGCTACACTCAAGGCTCTTACATGTTCAGATTTTTTCGTCAGACGTTTCATCCTTTGGAATAAGCGGTACTCTTCCGGTCTGACATATCGCCAGGACTGTGGAACAACAAAATCCGGGAATCGATTTCCTAGAGTGTTCAGGCTTACAGGGTTTTTATATTCCCAAACAAAAAATTCCTTGGTAGTTTTCTCAACGCTGAAGGCATCCTCCAGGTCTTTGAGCGTTGGTTGGCCCTCGTCGTCCAACAGAAGCGGCAGAAGGCGACTCTGGGCGGTGTGGCTGGTTTCGTTTTTGCCCACTAAAAAGGAGTAGCGGCGGGCGGGGGTAAATTCTTCTTCAACCTTCCCTTTTTCATTGAATGTGTATTCCATTTTGATGAAAGAGAATCGCCAGTCTTCGCCGTCCGGTGGGACGAACGCCACCAGCGCCGCGTTTTTGAACATGCCGCCGCGACTGCCCTTCAAGTATTTGGAAACGAAATTTCTCTGCTTGGTCCTGGCGCGTTCCAGCGAGGTTTCTTTTTGCAGATGGATGACGAGAATATCCACTAACTTCTCGTCAGGCCCCTTATACTTGCCTATGCGCTCGACCAGCTTGATGGAGTCTTGAAAATCAGAAAAGATGTACTGGCCTTTGTAAGTGAAAGGCGCTTCCTCAACGTGATTGAGTATGTTTTTGATCAAAGAGACAAAGCGTTCCTTGCTAAAGGAACTTTGGAGCGTTTCGCGCACCAGTCTTTGAGCGGCGACTTTGTCCATTTATTCACTGATGAGATATTCGGATAAAATGACTTCGCTTGGCCTGAACGCGTGCGCGGACAATACCCTCATTGCTACCCTTATTTAAGCGTTACTACCCTTATTCTTGCGGAAACGCCACCGTGCCCCCGGCCCTCGGCCCCTACATGCCACGTCCCCGGATTTTTTCAACTCGGCCAAGAGGGTGCGAATCCATTCGCGGCCGACACCGGGACAGGCGCGCTCCAAGTCGCTCAGGCGAAATTCGTCCGGTTGTGCACGAATGGCATCGAGCACCCGCTCGGATTTGGTACCCCGCGGGGCCTTGATCTGGCCGGCGCGTTCTTCCAACTCGACGTACGCTCGGCGGATGATCCCGAGCATAAAATTGAGCCAAGGCGTCGGTTCGTGTTTGCCATCGTGCCAGCGTGAGGAGCTGAGCCGGAGGCATTCGTAGTAGTCCTCCCGAGAATCCTCAATGAGGCGTTCCAAGCTGATGTAGCGACCAACCTCGTAGCCGTGCTGATAGAGTGCCAGCAGAGTGAGGAGCCGGGACACGCGACCGTTGCCGTCCCGGAATGGATGAATGCAGAGGAAATCCAAGATGAGCGCGGCGAGGGCGATGAGCGGCGGGATATTCTCCTCGTTGAGGGCGTGCCGGTACTGCCGACAGAGTTCTTCTACCGCCACCGGAGTCTTCTCGGCCTTCACGCAGTGAAACCGGACAACCGGAGCTTGCCCGGGCAGGTATTCCACGATGTCGTTATCGACTCGTTTGAATTGTCCCGCGTCGCCGCTGGTGGATTGGCAAAGGGCATGCAGGCGTTGCAAGGTGTCCGGCATGATGGAAAGTTCGGCGTGATTGGAGTGAATCTCGTTCAAGGCGCGGCGATAGTCCTGAACCTCCTGCTCTGAGCGGTCCCGGGGTTTCGATTGACCGAGCACCAGTGGGTACAGGCGAGCCGGGGCGACCGTCACACCCTCAATGCGGTTGGAGGACTCGGCGCTCTGAATGATGGCTGTATCGCGGAGTGCTTTGAGTGCTTGGGGTGACTGCCGCGTGAACAATGCCTGTTTTCCCTTCGCCTCGGCGATATCGTTGAGCAGCCACACCGTGCTCATGGGTATGGCATGGTTGTGTAGGCGGTTGTTGCGGAACGAATTCATTGTTCTGCTTCGCCAATCAGATATTCGGATAAAATGACTTCCCTCGGACCGGCGACGTGGGCGGCGCTTTCCGCGATGTGACTTTCCAGAAATGCCTCGGGGACGTTGTTTTGCAGAAGCGCGAGCACCTGGCCGGCCCCGAATCCATGGTCGTCGGAACGAAGTAAGACACTTGCGGGAGAATGGTGCTGGAGGCCGGACTTGAACCGGCACGCTTCTTGCGAAGCACGGGATTTTAAGTCCCGGGTGTCTGCCTGTTTCACCACTCCAGCACGGGAAATTCACTCTATCATCACGCTACCGGAGTGGCAAGAATTCACACGGATGAGTTCTTCATCGCCCTAACACACTCTTCTGATACCATGCCCAAAACAGGCTGATTCCTTCGCGCACCGGGATTTGCGGAGCATAGCCCAATAGCTCTCGCGCTCTGGAAATATCGGCGCAAGTGGAAACGATATCGGCCTCCGGCATGGGAGCGGAAACGACGTGCGCTTTTTGTCCAACGCATTCTTCAATCACTTGAACAAATTCAGCCAATGAAACGGGCTCTCCCCGTCCGAGATTCAAGATCTCGTACCCGAACGGCCGGTCGACAGCGCTCACCACGCCATGAACAATATCGCTCACGAACGTCCAGTCCCGGTGCATGTTTCCCGAATTATAGAGCGGGACATCGTGACCGAAAAAGATATTGTCCAGTACCTTGTAAGCCATCATATCCGGGCGTCCCCTGGCGCCGTACACCGTGAAAAACCTGAGAGCCGTAAACGGTAACCCATACACGTGATGATACGAATAGCCCAACAATTCTCCGGCTTTCTTGCTGGCGGCATACGGAGCCAGGGGGCGATCACATCGATCGCTTTCGCGAAAAGGAATCGCTTCCGTATTGCCGTACACGGACGAAGTCGAAGCAAACACGAAGGTGGGCAAAGTATCACGCCGGTCTCGACGCCCAAGCCTTCCAACGGCGGCATCCAGCAAATTCAGCGTCCCGTTGATATTCACGTCGCAGTAGAGATGGGGGTTCTCAATCGAAACTCGAACCCCGGCCATCGCCGCCAAGTGAACAATTCCATCGAACTCATGAGACGAAAAGAGTTTTTCCACGGTCTGCCGGTTTCGAATGTCTCCCTGGATGAACGTAAAGGCTTCTCCTGAGCCACTTTGACTCAAGGCTTGGCGGACTTCATCCAGATTGGCGCGTTTCCTGGCCGGGTCATAATAGTCGTTCAGGTTATCCAGACCCACGACCCGGTCGCCTTGAGCGACCAACGTCTGGACGGTGTGACTACCGATAAATCCCGCCGCCCCCGTCACTAACAGGTTTCTACTCAAGCCCCCTCCCTTGTCCACCATGCAAACGTGACGCAACGCACGTCCCGTATTGTGCGATAGACGACTCATGAGTACAATATGGCGTTATTGACATGCCGTATGAGCAATCTTCCCACCGCAGAAGTGACGGAAGTCACGGAACAGGAAACCGGTCAGGGTACCGGCCGTGACTTTGAAGCAGAAGTGATCGTGTACAATTGCGATTGTCACACGTATCAACAAGTCATCGACTTGTTTTGCCGGCACATTCCCGGCATGACCTCGTCCAAAGCTTTTGAGTTGGCTTGGCGGATCGACCATCACGGAAACGCCCAAGTCTATCAGGGAACTCAAAAGACGGCTGAAACGATCGCCCATAAACTTGCAGCCGGCGGGTTGCGAGTCTCCGTTCGCTAGCGTAAATGTTCACTAATTCCCTTCGACTTCGCTCAGAGCAGGCAAAGGGTCGGAAGGAACAGGCGGAAAGTGTCAACGAGATCGCTTTGCTCTTGAAACCGGCGCGGGTCTTGCCTTGTTCGTCGCCTTGGTCTTCCCTTTGGTTTGGGCTTTTGTCTTCGATTTCACTGGAGTACGAGGCTGTGCCCGCGGCTTGGAAGTGGATTTGCGCGCACTCCGCTTTTGCGCCACACTCTTTTTCTCCACATCTTTAGAAGAAGCCTTGCGAGAAACCTTTTTGGGGGTAGGTTGAGCCTTGAGGGACGCCTTCGCTTTTCGAACGGGCTTAAGGGACTTGACCTGCTTTTTGGAAGTAGTTTTTGTTTTCGGCTTGGATGATGCAGACTTTGAAGTTGCTTTCGAAGCTGCGGGCCGTGTCGCTTTCGGTGCGGCTTTAGATTGTTTTGCCGCAACGTTGTGTCTCTTGGCAGGCTTTGTCTTGGAAGAAGACGGCGTTTCCTTGGGCTTGGGAGGGCTCAGAACCGGTAGTGATTTGCGAATCTTCAGGGATTTGAGACTGTCACCGCTATATACCCGAACCTGATACAACTCCATGAGTTGATTGACGGCCTGTTGGTCCCCTTTCCGAGCCAGCTCCAGCAAGTGCCGGCGCTGATTCATTTCTTCTTCCTCAGTATGGGATGTGACTCGTCTTTCCATTCCTGGGCCCTACAATATCCGTACGACACGATCTTTCACGTCAAACACCGCGAAAACACACCGATGACCGTTCCGGACCAGCTATTTTTTATCGCTGAAAACTGCGGCATCACACGAAAAATACTTCAATTGCTTGAGGGGAATGATGATAACTTCCTTGGGAGTGTCAATTTCCAGGATTTCCATATCATCGCTGATCGTATGACGAAGAGCATCACTGACCATGAGTTCCTGGTTATCGGTAAACACCACTTTGACCCAATACTGCACAATGAACTCCTTTCTTCTCTTCGCGCCCGCTTGAACTGTACTGTTCCAAGGCGATTCTCCGCCACGTCCCTTGACGGCAATTTCACGTCATGGTCCGCTTTGCTTGCCGAGATGCAACGGAGGATTCCCTGGAGACCATAGCCTGTTGTCGTAATTCCTGACAACGAAGGGTTGCAGCTTCAACGGCGCCGATCACCGTTCCTCGCAGTCGTCCTTTTTCGAGCCGGTGCAAGCCGGCAATTGTCGTCCCGCCGGGGGAAGCCACCTGGTCTTTTAACGCCCCGGGATGGACCTTCGTTTCGACAACCATTTTGGCCGCACCCAACACCGTTTGCGCCGCCAGGAGTTGGGCATGCGCACGGGACAGCCCCATTTTTACACCGCCGTCGGCCAATGCCTCGATAAACAGATATACGTACGCCGGTCCGCCTCCGCTCAGGCCAGTCACCGCATCCAGGAGCGGCTCATCAACCACCACGACTTGTCCCATGGCCTCGAACACCGCCCGGGCCACCTTCATTTGGTCGGTCGTCACCCCGGGTCCACCTGCGAGAGCCGTCGCACCTTCCAGGACAACAGCCGGAGTATTGGGCATGGCCCGGACCACACGAGCCTGAGAATGCAACCCGGCAATAATCGTTGCGATAGAAACTCCCGCCGCCACGGTAATAATGAGTTGACCGGAACCTCGAGATAGCTCCAAGCCGTCCAAAACCTCATTCATAACTTGAGGTTTTATTGCTAATAGAATGATATCGCTGGATGCGGCAGTCTCTTGATTATCGCGTGATACCCGGACCTTAAAGATCTTGCGGAAATACGTTAACCGTTGGGCATCCACGTCCGTGGCACAAATCTGACTGGGGTTCACAATACCTTTTTTTAACAAACCGGAGATAATGGCTTCCGCCATGTTCCCCGCCCCGATGACGGCTATTTGCTTTTTCTTCAACATGATGCCGGTAAGTATATCGTGGATTGCACACCCATTCAACTTAAGGAACCTCTTGAAAGACGTGTTGCTTTTTTACGAGGCGGGAGTATAGTAAAAAGCACCCTTGAGTAGCCCATCCTCATGGCATGCCAACCCATGCAAAAGGAGGCTTCTTTTGAAAAATCTGGTTTTCATAATCTGCGCGATCTTCAGCGCTTCGCTCATTTTTGTCTCTCAAAGTTCTGCTCGCCGAACCCACTTGACTCCGGAACAAAAGCAACAACTCCAGAAAGCTCAGACCGTATTCGTGAACGCACTTGCGCTCACGGAAAAAGGGCGAACCAACTCCGAACCACTGCAGGCTCTCGTCTCTCAGCGGCTCACGGAAGTCGGATTTTCCATAACCGCCGACCGCAAACAAGCCCACGACGTCGAATTCAAGGTGAAGTGTGAAGAGCGGAAAACGTGGACCGGCACCACAGCGGAAGGAGGCGATGCCGAACTGCTTGATGCGCCGGCGCGGCTCTGGAAAGGGCCGGCGTGTTTATTGACCTATCTGGTCGATGGGAAAAACCTTGGATGGTATAAGGAAGTCAGGACTTCCTTCCAGGATGCCATGGAGGCCGCCAAAGAGGCCGGGGCGAAAGACCCAGGGGACTATGCTCTGACCAAATTGGCCGAACGTCTCAATCAATATGATTTTCCGGTGCTGCTGGCTGCAGAATGGGGGCAGCCCGACCGGCTCATACAACTGATCGACGCTCCGGACACGCCCAAAATCCGGAAACTGTATATCCTGTCCGCGCTGAGCGAAATCGAAGCCGAAGCGGCGCTCCCACATTTGACCAAGCTGATGCAGGATAAGGATCTGGCCCAGGAAGCCGTGGAGGCGCTTACCGGCGTAGGAGAAGATTCCATCCCGTTTCTGACCGACCTCTTTCAATCGTCGACGCAACCCGAGATCCAAGCTGCAGCCGCCAAGGCCTTGGGTGACGTGGCCGGAAGCAGCGGAAACCCCACGGCAATTCCCCCTTTGCTTGAATACCTGAAAGCCGCCTTAAAGAACTTCGATTCCTCCGACGATATTAATTTCCCCGTTTTAACCGAAGTTGTCTGGAGTCTCGGCAAACTGAGAGACGAGCATTCAATCGAACCCATGGATGAACTGAATCAGAAAGTTTGGTTAATCAGAGATAACTCACAAGAAATGGCAAACCTCCGAGAGGCGGCGAATTGGACGTATAAGCAGCTCGATCTGGACGGGCACGTCAGTTAACCCCCCAAGTCCCGAAATCACGCGTCGCAACAACCATTCGCATCATGCCGGACATGCGGCCATGAAGTCCGGCCATGAGATGCCCTGCGATAGGAATATCCCCTCTTTCCATGCATACCCATTATTCGGTACTATTCATATTCCAGTTGCCGGTTTCCCAGGTTCACCCTGATCCCTGTCAGGAGGATTCATAATGAGATACGTTTCAGGAATACTTGTCTGTTTACTACTTTTGGCGGTCACGACCGAAAGCATGGCACGCCGAAGCCACATCACAAACGAACAAAGGGCCCAATTGGCCAAGGTCAACACGCTATACCTCAATGTCCTTGCGCTGACGGAGAACGGTCGAGTCCCGTCGGCCAATCTGCTGACCACGGCAAAAACGCGGTTGGAAGCCATCGGATACAAAGTTGTCACCGACCGGAAAGAGCCCCATGACGTGGAGTTTCGGATCAAGTGCGAAGAACGAAAACGGTGGGCGGGCACCACGCGCTCCGGTGGAGACGCGGAATTGGCCGACGCCCCTGCTCGCCTGTGGAAGGGACCGGCGTGTCTCTTCAATTATCGCCTCGAAGGCCGGGACTTGGGTTGGTATAAGGAAACCCGGACTGATTTCGTGGACGCCTACGCCGCGGCACAAAAGGCCAAAGCCAAAAGCTCCGGACAATACGCCTTGGAACAATTGAACCTGAAGCTGCAGGAGTTCGATTTTCCGGTCATGATCGCCACGGAATGGAGACATACCGACCGTTTGGCTCAACTCCTGGAGAATCCGGATACGGATAAACGCCGCAAATTGCGGATTCTCTCCACGCTTTCACGGATTCAATCAAAGCAGGCCTTCCCCCATTTGGTAAAATTGGCGAGAGACGAAAACGCCGAGTATGCTGAAGAAGCGATTATCGCCCTGGCCGGACTCGGCAGGTCGGCAACTCCCATACTCACGGACATCTTTGTCACGACACAAAATTCGAAAATTCAAGCTGCCGCGGCCAAAGGATTGGGCTTGGTCGGCGCTCACACCGGAGACCCCGACATCACTCCACCGTTGCTCGATTATCTCAACAAGAATTTGGAAGACATGGACGAATCCTCGGACATCGATTTTCCGGTGCTCACCGAAGTCGTCTGGTCGATAGCCAAACTCCGAAACGATAAATCCATCGAACCGATTGAACAGCTCAACATCAAGATCTGGCTCATCCGGGACACGTCGGAGGCAATGAAAAAACTCCGGGAAGCCGCCAACGTCGCCACCAAAATGGTGGACCTCGACTATCAAATCATGTAATCCCTCTCGCGGCAACCGACTCGGCACCGAACCCGCCATTCACTCGTTGCAAAAAATGAAGGGGCTCCAAAATTCCACACTCAATCGGAGCCCCTTCACTTTCACCCTAACGCTCCTCCTGCTCGTTGCCGGAATTCCACCGGACCCGGCCAGGACAACGGATGGAGAGAGAGAGCTCTCGCGGCTCCAAGCGAAATCCGAAGATGCCATGGCTCAGGGTGATCCCCAGGGCGCGGCCAACAGCATCGGCAGGGCCGCTTTGTTGGCCTCCCAACTCGACAAGCAGTCTGACTCAACCCAGCCGCCCTACCGAATCCTGGTCGATCTGTTTCGAGCACAGGAACAGGTGTATCGCGCCATTGCCCTGTTTCAACAGAGTGGAGAGCGAACTCCGGCCTCCTCCGGAATTTGCTCTTTACTCTCCCAAGGCAGGCAGCATGCCTTCCGGGCACTGGAGAACCATTCCGCTACGTCCTCGGACCATGCCGTTCATGACCACCTTCTTCAACAAACCATGGAATGGCAGGAAATCATACAGGAATTGCAGCACGATTGGGATTGCAGGTAGCTGACGTTATCAATAAACCGCAAGCCTTCTTTCAATCATCGCACGACCTCTTCTCGTCATCCGTTCATGGCCGGGACTCAGGCGGACGGCTTCTGCGCGTCAAAATAGTCCCGCGTCACCTTGAAGACCATCGGCGCCAGCAACAACAAGCCCACCAGATTGGGCACAGCCATCAAGCCGTTGAGGGTGTCCGACAAATTCCAGACGAACGCCACCTTCACGTTGGCAAAACCCAGTGCCGCGACCACCCACAAAACGCGGTAGACAATCAGGCTGTTTTCACTGAACAGGTATTGCCAGCATCGCTCGCCGTAATAGGACCAGCCGAGAATAGTGGTAAACGCAAAGACGGCCAGCGCAATGGTCACGATGTATTGCCCACCGGCAATGGACGCGTGAAAGGCCGTGGACGTAAGCGCCGCACCGGTCAGGCCCGCTCCGTCTTCACCGGTGACGGTCCAGGCGCCGGAAGTCAGAATCACCAGCGAGGTCATGGTGCAGACAATGATGGTATCGATAAAGGTGCCCAGCATGGCGATAATGCCCTGGCGCACGGGGTTGTTCGTCTTGGCCGCGGCATGAGCGATGGCGGCGGACCCCAAGCCGGATTCATTGGAAAACACTCCGCGAGCCACCCCGAACCGGACAGCCGCGGCTACGGCCGCCCCGGCAAAACCGCCCGTCGCCGCCGCGGGAGTAAAGGCGTGCTTGAAAATCAAGGCCATGGCCTGAGGCACTTCGGTGATATTGATGAGGATGACCAGCAAGGCGGACCCGGTGTAGAGCACAATCATGGCCGGCACCAGTGTACCTGCCACCTCGGCGATTCTCCTGATGCCGCCGATGATGACGAACCCCACCAGCGCAGCCACCATGACGCCTGTCACGAACTTGGGCACGCTGAAGCTCTCTCCCAGGGCGACCGCCATTGAATTCACCTGCACCGCGTTACCGATGCCGAATGCGGCCACGGCCCCGAACGCGGCAAAAGCCAGCCCCAACCATTTGCCCAACTCGGGGGCAAACGCACCCACACCGTTCCGCAGATAGTACATCGGGCCGCCCACGTATTTGCCCGCCTTATCCACTTCACGATACGTCACGGCGCACACAGCTTCGGCGTACTTGGTGGCCATGCCGAACAGCGCGATGAGCCACATATAGAAAATGGCGCCTGGCCCGCCGAGGGCGATGGCCGTGGCGACGCCGGCAATGTTCCCCGTCCCGACGGTGGCGGATAACGCCGTCATGAGTGCGTTGAACGGTTTGACTTCCCCCTTGTCGCCGGGGTCGGTCTTCTCGAGCAGCAACCTGAAGCCGTAACCCACTTTTCGCCACGGCATGAAGACCAGGCCAAGGGTCAGCAACACACCCGTGACACCCAGCATGCCGAGCATGGGCGGACCCCATGCAAACGCATTGACTTCATTGATGAACGCATTCAATTGTTCCATGATATCCTCCCGATACGTACGCCGGAGGGTTCGTAGGAAATGCAGAAAACAGGGGTTTGCTTGCAACGCCGGCAAAAACTGGCGCATTCTAGCAAAGATTAGGCTACACGGCTAGTTACAGGCCGGAACGGCGGAGCGTTATTCGACAATAACGAAATCCAACAGCGATACCAATTATCTGGAAAAAGGAGAAGAACCCGTGGCGGAAGTCAAAATTGAAGATGGAATACTCAAGGTCACTGAATTGGACGTCCAGGATCCTAAAATCGTAAAAATTCTGGAGGAATACCCACCCAACCGGTGGTGTGAAATCACGCGCCGGGCCATTAAGATCGGGCTTGGATATTTGCAGGGCGGAGCCCAGGACTAGCCGTACGATACGAAGTCCTCTTCCTTGAACAAGATGCGTGAAAGGGGACGACTCAAACGGTTCACGAGACTCCCGTTAATATGTCATTGCAAGTTGAAATCGAAACAAGCCTGACATCACAGGACCGCCGGCATCTCAAGGAGCGTGGTATTTCCGTCCAAACGCTCGAAAACCAGCTTGCGACGTTCCAACGCGGAATTCCTTTTGCAAGACTCAAACGGCCATGTCATCCAGGCGACGGGATCAACTTGCTCCGTTCATTGGATACCCCCGCCGTGATACAAAATTTTGAACGGGCTAGAACCGCGGGGCGTATCATGAAGTTTGTGCCTGCGTCCGGCATCGGTACGCGCATGTTCAAGTTCCTGGAGGTTGCTCGTCTCCGGAGAACATCCAATGCTCCTGCAGCCACGGAGCAATTGAAACTTTTTTTTTCCAGTCTTCCGAAATTCGCCTTTTATCATGATCTGCAGAAGATGCTGTCGGGGCAAGGACAGCAACTCGACGGACTCCTTGCCAAGAACAATTATCGTCCTGTCATCGATGCCCTCCTGGACTCACTGAACTATGCCAGGCTGCCAAAGGGCTTAATGGCATTTCACAGATATACCGACACAACCAGAACCCCGATCGAAGAACATCTGGTAGAAGCCGCGGATTACGCCAAAGACAACGAAGGTCGTGCCCGCGTCCATTTCACGGTTTCGCCGGACCAGCAACTTGCCATCCAACAACATATCGAGAAAGCCCGTCACGCACTCGGTCTGGATCACGTCTCGTGGGCCGTCGGCTGCTCCGCTCAAAAACCCTCGACGGATACCGTGGCCGTTACCATGAACAACAGCCTCTTCCGCGATTCCGACGACAATCTCCTGTTTCGACCGGCAGGACATGGCGCGTTACTCTCGAATCTTCACGAACTTCACGGCGACGTGGTGTTCATCAAAAACATCGACAACGTCGTGCCCGATCATCTAAAAGAAACCTGCTCTCACTATAAAAGAATACTTGGAGGGCTCCTCATCGAGTTGCAAGACACGTTGTTTTCATTCTTAACGCAACTCAAATCCGGCGCGGCGTCACCGGCTCTCCTCGAACGGATAACGGAATGGGCCAACCAGTCGCTTGCCCTTACCATACCCAATCGATGGAACGCGGGTACCGTCTCACAAAAAGCGCAGTGGCTGTTCACGTGGCTGAACCGGCCCATCCGAGTCTGCGGCATGGTCCCAAACGTCAACCACCCGGGTGGCGGACCATTCTGGGTCGAACGGGAGGACGGCACCACCTCATTGCAGATCGTGGAAGCCTCCCAAGTCGATCCGGATTCTCCAACTCAACAGAAGGTCTTCGCATCGTCAACCCACTTTAACCCGGTGGATATGGTGTGCGGCGTTCGGGACTATCAAGGCAAGCCTTTTAACCTTGACCGGTTCGTCGATCCCGATACGGGGTTCATTGCTCAAAAATCCTACAAAGGCAGAGAGTTGAAAGCTCTGGAGTTGCCCGGCTTGTGGAACGGAGGGATGGCCAAATGGCATTCCGTCTTTGTCGAGATACCACGCGAGACGTTTAATCCGGTCAAGACCGTAATGGACCTGCTCTTGTCCGAACACCAACCGCCGAAACGTCTCTGAAGAGGGAATCTTGCACCGGCATTCGGACCTGCGCATAATGCACGCATCATCGTCAATGTGCTCTCTTTTCTTCCACGATTGACCCGTTATGAGGATCCATCCATGGCAGAACAAATTGAAACATTATTGAAAACGTCGACCGTATATCACCCGACGCAAAAAACCCTTGAGCAAGCTCATATCAAAGACTACGAATCCGCCTATAAGGAGTCCATCGCCGATCCCGAAAAGTTTTGGGACGGTGTGGCCAAGGATCTGGAATGGTTCGCTCCGTGGAACACGGTGCTGGAGTGGAATTATCCCTGGGCAAAATGGTTTTTGGGAGGACGTTGCAATATTTCTTATAACTGTTTGGATCGTCACGTGAATTCATGGCGACGGAACAAGGTCGCGGTCATCTGGGTGGGCGAGCACAACGAAGAACGGATCTTCACCTATGCCGAGTTGCACCGCCAGGTCAACCGCTGCGCCAATGCCCTCAAAACCCTCGGGATGAATAAAGGTGATCGCGTCACGATTTATCTTCCGAAAATTCCGGAACAAATCGTGGCCATGCTGGCCTGTGCGCGCCTCGGCCTGATTCATTCCGTGGTCTATTCGGGCTTCAGCGCGCCCGCGCTGGAATCCCGCATCAATGATGCGGAAGCCCGGCTCGTTATCACCGCGGACTATGGATATGATCGCGGCAAACACGTGCCGCTCAAAACGGTGGTGGATGACGCGATTACAAACTGTTCCACCATAGAAAAGACGATCGTGGTGCGACGGGAAAAACCGGGCATCGACCTGGACGCCGGCAAAGAACTCGATTGGGATGACTGGCTCGACGGCCAGTCAACGACCTGTGACGCGGAACAGCTTGACGCCGAAACCCCGCTCTATTTTCTCTACACTTCGGGCACCACGGGCAAACCCAAAGGCGTGGTCCACGTCCACGGCGGATATATGGTGGGAACGTATATCACCGCAAAATACGTGTTCGACCTGAAAGACGAAGACGTGTATTTTTGCGTGGCCGACCCGGGCTGGGTCACGGGTCACAGTTACATCGTGTACGGCCCACTCCTGAATGGCGCGACTATTCTGACGGCTGAAGGCAAACCCGACTACCCCAACCCTGGCCGATGGTGGGATCTCATCGAAAAACACGGCGTATCGATTTTCTATACCACCCCAACGGCCATCCGTCTCCTCATGAAATACGGTGAAGACTGGCCCGGGAAATATGATCTCTCGACCCTGCGCGTCCTGGGGTCGGTCGGCGAACCCATCAACCCCGAAGCCTGGGAATGGTTTCATCGCGTGACCGGCGGAGACAAACCGATTATGGATACCTGGTGGCAAACGGAAACCGGAGCGATTCTGGTGACGCCTCTCCCCTGTGTCCCCCTGAAACCGGGGTCGGCCACTCGCCCCTTCTTGGGAATCGAGGCGGACGTTGTGGATAAGAGCGGCAAGAGTATCGGAACCGGCGGAGGGTTCGCAGTCATAAAAAAACCGTGGCCTTCCATGATGCGGACCATCCACAAGGACCCCGACCGGTACTTGGGTTACTGGAACAACATTCCGGGCTGTTACACCGCAGGCGACGTGTGCCATAAAGATGAAGACGGTTATTTCTGGTTTATGGGGCGGGCCGATGACGTGGTCAAAGTCGCAGGCAATCGTATCGGGACCGCTGAAGTAGAAAGCGCGCTGGTCAGTCACGACGCGGTAGTGGAAGCGGCGGTCATCGGCAAACCGCATAAAACCGCAGGAGAGATGATCAAAGCCTTCGTTATCCTGAAACAGGGTCAAAGCGAAAGCGCGGAACTACTCACAACGCTCAAATCCCACGTCCAAACGGAATTGGGCAAAATCGCGGTTCCTCGAGAAATAGAAGTGGTAACCTCGCTTCCCAAGACCCGGTCCGGCAAAATCATGCGTCGTGTCTTGAAAGCCAAGGAACTCGGGCAGGATCCCGGAGATATTTCAACGTTGGAAGAATGAAAGGAAACAGGCCCGCCTTTTTGAAATATGCTACTGGCGCACAAAATGGCCGCGTCGATTTTGCTTCCAGCAACTCGGTTCGGATTCCGTGCAAAACGGCCTTTCTTTCCCATAGCTGACAATGTGAATTCTGGATTCTTCGATTCCCAGATCCACCAAATAATCCTTGACAGCTTGGGCACGCCGTTTCCCTAATTCCAAGTTGTACTCCACCGTCCCGCGTTCATCACAATGGCCTTCAATCAGCACACTGGAGTC
Source organism: Nitrospira sp. (assembly GCA_011523385.1). Lineage (GTDB taxonomy): Bacteria > Nitrospirota > Nitrospiria > Nitrospirales > UBA8639 > Bin75. Next base: position 79,118 of record WTGX01000025.1, read on the forward strand.
TTTATAAGTACTCTTGAGGAGTTCGGCATCTTTCTCCAACACGGGTACGGCATCCGGACGAATCGCATATTCATCAAGGTCAAAAAAGACGTCTGCCAAAACTGAATCGACTGCTTGATCCGGCGCTGGCTCCGGTGCCGGCTCTGGCTCAGGCTCTTCCGGAACGAAATCGGAAGGCTCCAGTTTGGCGATCTCGGGTTCAGGGGCCGGAGGCGCCGGTTTCGGTTCAGGGGCCGGAGGCGCCGGTTTCGGTTCAGGGGCCGGAGGCGCCGGGAGGGCTGGGGGCTCGGGCTCAGGTACCGGGAGGGCCGCGGGCGCCGGCTCGGGCTCAGGTGCCGGGAGGGCCGCGGGCGCCGGCTTCGGTTCGGGGGCCGGGGGGGCTTCAGCCTTGGCACGTAAATCTTCGGTGCTCATGATTTCGGCATGTCTGGATCCTTCACACGCCGACAACGTCACCAGAAGGCTCATGCCGATAACCAAGGCCACCCAACCCTTGACCGTTCCCATCTTGAAATCTCCTTTCATTACACTTCTCTTATCGGCATAAATTTTAGAGCCTCCCGAAATCGTCGGTTTTTCATGTCTCTGTACTTGCTGAAACAGGGATAGGTAACAACCGGAAGAAGAGAACATTCTATCTCAAGAATAGAAAGCTACTTCATTAAAAGATAATCCGGCAGACTTGTCAACAGAAAATCTGGTATTATTTCTCAATTTTCCCAAGTTCAGGAGTCATCTTGACGAAGACCTGTCCTCCCAGTATGCTCTTCTACCCTGCCGTACTTGGTATCCCAAGACTCGATCAGGCTGACGATATATCCTGGGAAGTACCTGATTTTCCCCTTCTGTGGCTTCATGATTGCCGTACAACACGTTTCAAAACACTATGGACACCACACGGCCCTTGACGATGTAACGTTTCACGTCAAGAAGGGCGAGATTCTGGCTTTCCTGGGTCCCAACGGGGCAGGGAAAACCACCACGATGCGCATTTTAACCTGCTTTATGCCGCAAAGTGAAGGCTCGGCGACGATTGCAGGGTTCGATTGTCTGGACCAGCCGATGGACGTCAAACGACACCTCGGCTACTTGCCCGAAATACCGCCTCTCTACCCGGAACTCACCGTTGACGAATATTTGACGTTCGTGGGCCGATTAAAGCGATTAACGCCACAACGCTTGGCTTCACGGAGGTCCCACGTGATCGACCAAGTGGGACTGGGGCACGTGCATAACCGCGTCATCGGTCACCTGTCAAAAGGATACCGCCAGCGGATCGGTCTGGCACAGGCTCTCATACACGATCCTCCCGTGCTGATTCTGGACGAGCCCACCGTCGGGCTCGATCCCAAACAAATCATCGAGATACGTGAACTGATCAAGAGTCTCGCCGGATCACACACCATCATTCTGAGCACCCATATTCTCCCCGAGGCCATGGCCATCTGTGACCGCGTCGTGATTATTCACGAAGGACGCATTGTGGCGGAAGATGCGCCCGATCGACTTTCCAGCCGGTTGCGCCAATCCGAGAAAATGAGCCTCACGGTCAAACAGCCGCAACCCGATTGGCTGGAACGTCTCGGGATGCTTCCCGGCGTCCTCGACGTCCTGCCGACTGCCAACCCCAATACCTGTACCATTGCTTGTGAACTGGAGCAGGACCTCCGCGAAAAGCTCTCACAATTTGTCGTCAGCCAGGGGTACGGACTCCTCGAACTCAAACCCCTCTCCCTTTCCCTGGAAGAAGTCTTTCTCAAACTCACGCACCAGGAGGAAGACGCCGGACCGGGTGAATCCGACCATCCCGATTCAAGTGGACAACCACCTGCATGACGCCGTTCCAAACCATCCTCGCAAAAGAATTGCGCTGTTTTTTCGTCTCACCCGTTTTATACGTCGTCGGGACGGTTTTTCTTTTCATTTCCGGTTTGATCGCTCACCTGATGACGGTGAACGCCGGACAACAAGCCGTTCGATTTTTGCAGGTCCAAAACACCTACGCCCAACTGAACCTGAATGAGTTGGTGTTCCGTTCACTGTTTTACAGTTTGGATTTCGTCCTCATGTTTCTCCTCCCGATTCTGACGATGCGGCTGTTCGCGGAAGAACGGAAGTCGCACACATTTGAGCTCCTGCTCACTTCGCCTATCGGGATTAATGAACTGATTTCGGCCAAATACATGAGCGTGTTGGTCATCTATTTGGGATTGCTCTCCCTGACGAGCCTGACCCCCATCATCCTGTCCTTGTACGCCAGCTTTCATTGGCACCCTATTCTGACCGGCTACGTGGCGCTGGCATTCCAAGGCGGCTTGTTCCTGGCCTGCGGCCTTCTGGCCTCCACCACGACTGAAAATCAGGTGGTCGCGGCGTTTTTGAGTTTCGGGATGATCCTGCTGATCTGGCTACTCGGTGAGCTTGGTTCATTATTGGGCGACACGACAATCGGAACCATCCTGTCCTACGTATCGTTCAGCGAACACTACGACCGGCTCGTTCGCGGCCTTCTGGAAGCGAAAGACATTGTGTACTACCTGTCCGGCATCGTGCTGACGTTATTCATTGCGCATCGCGTCGTCGATTCACACCGATGGTCATAAAACACCTCTTACCCATCCTCGGCATTCTGGGAGTCGGCACGGGAATCGGCGGACTGCTCCTGCCCCAAACCACGGCCCAAAGCACGGCCTTCTTGTTGGAAGGGGTCGCGTTGGTGTGTCTCGTGATCTATTTTGCCGGGAACTGGACACGACTCAAAACCTTTTCCGGCTCACGGTCGACGCGACTCGGATTCAACGGCATGCTGGCCATCCTGCTCATGACCGGCATCCTGACCATCATCAATTTTTTGGTGATCCGACACGGCGGCCGGTGGGACTTGTCCGAAACCCGGAACTTCTCATTGGCCCCACAAACCCTGCAAGTGCTTGGACAACTCGGACAAGACGTCCGGGTGCTGGTGTTTGCTCATGAACGAAGTCCGGGATTCCGGATGTATCGTGACCTGCTGGAAGGCTACGCCTATTCAAGCCCGCGAATTTCCGTCACCTATGTCGATCCTGAGAAAGAACCGGGCTTGGCTCGCGAATATAAGATTTCCAAAATCGACACGGCCGTCTTTGAAAGTGGTGAACAGACCGTCCACGTCCCCAAACCCAGCGAATCGAACCTGACAAGCGCCTTAATCCGGGTGACGACCGCAGACGTCAAGCGCCTCGTTTTTTTGGAAGGACACGGCGAGCGCCAGATCACGAACCAGGAACGCGGCGGGCTGTCATTGGCCAGGCAAAACCTCGAAGCACAAGGATATCGGGTCGCCCGTGGCTCAATCCGGAAAGACCCGGCATTGCTCGACGATACCGCGGTCCTCATCATTCCCGGTCCTCGCGAGTCCGTTGAACCGGAAGAATTGACACACATGGCAAACTTCACGGCCAAGGGTGGACGGGTTCTCCTCCTCCTCGACCCGCAGGTGACGAATGGTCTCGAAGAGTGGATTTCGCAATGGGGATTGACGCTTGGACCGGGGATCGTTGTCGATCCCGAAGACCGCGTGGCCCAAGGCAGCCCGACGGCTTTACTCGTCCGTCGATTCACCAACCATCATATTACCAAGGGCTTTACCTCTCCAATCCTGCTGCCCGTCCTGCAACCGGTTTCATTTGAGCAAACTCCGGATACCAATCTGGAGTTCACGTCTCTTTTGCAATCCTCGGAAGAGAGTTGGGCCGAAACGAATTTTGTGGGGACCACTCCGGAATTTGACAAAGATGCCGATGAGAAAGGTCCGTTTGCGCTCGCCGGCGCATTGAGCAGGAAACGCACCGGTTCGGAGCCGGCTCCCGCGATGGTGGTCATCGGCAATTCGGCTTTTGCCAGCAACACCTATGTGCAGTTTCCGGGGAACACCGATTTCCTGTCCAATGCCATTGCCTGGTTGGCGAATGAAAACACGCTGATTTCGGTCAGCCCCAAAGAATCCGCCTTCCCGCCGTTTATTCCGAATCCCACCCAGGAACATATGCTGTTCGCCGTACAGGTTTTTTCGGTGCCGTTCCTGATGCTCTTGTCGGGCCTGACGGTGTGGCGACAACGCCGTCGTCTCTGATCATTCCCATGACACCGTTCCGAACCACGCTCCTCCTGGCGTTCATCTTTGTGGTGCTGGGAATTTACGTCTATACCATCGAAGTTCCAACCATGAAACAGGACGTGCTCCGGGAAACCGAGGCGCAGCGGCTCCTGCCTTTCGACTACCGCGACGTGACGCATCTGGCGTATGCCACGCGCACCGAACGAATCCTGATGAACCGTGACGAACGCAACCGTTGGCGGATCGTCGAACCCGTGGAGGCCCGAGGTGACGCGCGTGAAATCGAAAGCGTGTTGCGTGCCCTGGAAATCGGCAAAATCTCCCGCATCATTCAAAGGAAAGGGCAGGAGCAAGACTCGACCGCCGAACAATACGGATTGCAATCTCCCTACGTCACCATCGACCTGGCCACGCCGGAATACACCGAATCATTAGCCTTGGGTCATACGGGACCCTTATCCTCCACCCTCTACGCGCAACGGAGCTCGGATCAGAACATTCTGCTGACCACGCTCATGGTCGGGGATTTTCGGGCAAAAACCCTGGACACCTTTCGTCTGAAAGACATCCTCTTCTTCGACAGGACACGTGCCGAACGCATCCAACTGCAAACAACGGGGCAAACCATCACACTCCAGCGTGGAGCCGGATTCCATGGCCCGGTTTCCGAGTGGAATTTCACGTCTCCGGTGAACGCCCCTGCCGATAAAACCGCGGTCGGCATTCTATTGATGACACTTGAAGATCTGACGGCAACGGGCTTTATCGATTCACAAGCCGAGAAAGAAGCACTCCTCATGAAACTCGAAACCCCGTCCTTGACGGCGACCGTTCATACCAAACAACGTGGCCATCACGTGGCCTTCTTCAAACCGGTCGTTCCCGGTGAAGAAGCGTACGCCGTCACGACCTCGAACGATCCCATCTACCGGATACCGGCCCACGTGCTCCAAGATCTGCCGCGTGAAACGTTTCACTTGCAGGACAAACGCTTATTCGGCATGGAAATGGGGGAGGTCGCGCTTTTGACCGTCACAACCAATGGCTCGCAATACACCCTGATTCAACAGCACGAGGAATGGTATCTCGAAGGAAAGGAAGCGGAGTCGATCGACCAGCAACACGTCACATTGTTCGTCAGCCGTGTCGTGGATCTTCCGGCGGAACTGCCCGTCAGTGAAACCAACGATGAGCCGGGGCAATACGGTCTGGCGTCACCCACTATCGAAATCGCAGGCATCGACCGAAAAGGCCGGCCCCGCGGACACTTGGCATTGGGAATACGTGAGAAAGGCTTGGTCTACGCCACGGGAGCCGGCTTGCCCGGCATTTATCAGACCCGCTCCTTGATACTGGGTCAGATCCCCACTCCCGAAACACTGCTGGGCCAATAATGGCTACGAAGGGTTAGGGGCCATGAAGACGAGCACACGCAGTCTGCCACCGGAATGATTGGTGACGGCGTGTTCTTCACCCGCGGGGGCTAATGTCCCCTGCCCCGGTCCCAGGACCTGTTCTTCGTTGCCGACGCGAAAGGTGCCCTGCCCCTCCAGCACCATGTAGATTTTGTCTTCGTTGGCATGAATGTGCCCTTTCTGCACTTGATCCGGTTCAAAACAGTAGACGTCGCAAAAGAATCGCGGCGTTTCAAACACGTTCTGTTTTTTCATTTTTTCACTGGAAAAGCCTTGGAAATCAGCCAAATTGATGACTTTCATCTTTCCTGAACCTCCCTTCCTGAACACGCATCCGTAGTAAAATCGTCAACTCGACTATTCTATCAAAGGCACGTGACGTTCCCAAGCACGTCAGGGACAGGCTGAATCGAAAATTCATGGGTTTTGCTCCATCGCTGGCACTCATGATACCGTGGTCATTGCGGCACAGGTTTTTGCATCCAGTCAAGGAGCGATCAATGAACGTTATGCAACAAAAAAGAACCGTTCTGGTGTTCGGAATCGTGTTCCTCCATCTGTCAGTCGTGGGCGTCCAGGCTACGGATCGCTTGCCGGGGGAGTACGAGGTCATAAAGGGTGAACCTTCTCTTCATACACCGGGAAAAGTCCTTCTCCTGGAATTTGCGGATTTTTATTGCCCTCATTGCCATCTGTTCGAAAAGGTCGTAACTTCCAAATTGACAAAAGAATTCGGCGAACGACTGGAAGTCCGGTTGATCGGATTTCCCGTCATTCGCGGAAAACTGCCCACGGCTTTTGAAATGTATGAGCAAGCCAGGGCCATGGGGAAAGGTTCCGAAATGAAGTCGGTCCTATTCCGTACGATCCATAAAAAGCAGATTCACGTGTTGGACCGGGGCCTCCGCTCATTGCTGCTTCGCGAAGTCGGACTGGACGCCAAAACCTTCGAGGATGGACTGGCCAGTGGCGAGCCGTACAAAGCCCTGGAACAAGGCATCGCCTGGGGTCTACGGGTTCAGGTCAAGCATACCCCCACCGTCGTTCTGGACGGCAACCTGCGCGTCTCGAATCTGGATATCGACAATCTCCGCACCGTGATCAACGGCATTCTCGAGAAAGACAAAAAATCATAAGGTTCGTCACGGCAAAGCGTGGCTATCGACACCATGATTTGCCTGGCATGCCTATCGGAGGAACATTTCCATGAGCAAAAAAAAGTTACCGAAAGTCGCCATCCCCGAATTGGAGGCCATGCTCAAAGACATGGAAGAATTACTCACAGACGAATATGGGAATCCCCTCCCGCCTGATCATCCACAGGTCAAAAAACTGCAATTGCTCGCGGCGCAACTGGGAACCGATGCGCCATCCGTACCTGAAAACGAAAGCGGTGATTCGTTGTCGGGTCATGCGTAAGAACAGAGGCTGTTTGGCTACGCGACGTTAACCCGGCCTGCGGAACTGCTAGAGGTAGACTTCTTCGAAGATTTCGCCTAGAGTGCACATTGTCGATGACAGACCGAGCGCGGAAAATTTAAAGCAATACATCAGGAAGAACGTGGTGTCGGAGAGGTGGCCGAGCGGCCGAAGGCAACGGTTTGCTAAACCGTCGTAGGCTAACCCCCTACCGCGGGTTCAAATCCCGCCCTCTCCGCCATTCACCAATCCCTTCCGCCTTCCTTTTTTCTCTCCACCCAAACATGCAAGTCTACCCAAGGCTCAATCAGCTTCTTCATGTTTTGCGGGAATGCCGGCATGCGTGAGCAACGCTGGGAATCTCGTCAATCATTGAGTTTCCCTCAGGTCCTCGACCTGCTCGACCGTCTGCGCACCAGAGAATTGCGTCCCGTTGATCCTGATAAAGAAGGCATCTGTTACATCGAGGAGTGGCCGGTTCCATCGCCTGACGCCATCCAACGACTCGATCAATGGCCTCTGGAAGACGTGACGATGATTCATGTACTCGATGACTGGAAAGACGATTTCTTTCTTCTGGCCGGCCGCTACCATTCGATTTTCCAACGCCGCCAATCCGTCAGCGCGTATTGCTCCATCAGCCACCCGTGGCACCTTTCAGGCCATTTGGCCACCCTTCAGCCTCTTGCCATGTTCTGGGTCGGATTCCGCCATACGCACTCATTCATCAGGGTCCGGTTCCATACCGCGACGATTATTGCCCAAGGTGAATCCTATGCCACCCACCAACGGCCGATCTGGCTGGATGAGCGACAAGCAGCGTTCCGCGAAGCAATTGACCTGCTTGATTTACCGATAGACGTTTCGATTCAAAAGGACCGGATCACGCTTCGCAACACCCACGAAGAAGTTCCGTTTTTTTGTTCCTGGCCGGATGCGTTCGGACCATGCCAATTCGAATTCAATTCCTCTGACCCATTCGCCTTCCTCGTACCGGCCAGCGGATTGGCTTCGACGCATCGACTGCCGTCGGCAACGGTTCGAATCTATTTGACCGGCTTTTCCCGGGAAACCCTGAATGAATTCAAGACCATCGAGCCCGGCGTACGAACAGTCTACCGCTGCTCCGCGCATACCTGCCTGACGGACCTTCCGGCTCTTTTGGACATTGCGGGAAAGGGCGGCCGACTGTACACCACCGTTGCCGAATTTCGAACACAAGCGATTCTTCCCAACCATCCCGATGCCGCCGCCATTGTCGGAATCATGGGGACGGACAATCACTATCAACTCGAAGTCCGGTTGAACATGATGCCTCTGCCCATGACCGCGATGACCGCTTGGCTCGAGGAGTTGTTCACCTATCCCATGACCTATGCTCCGCTCTCCCCTTTTCCGTAAAACGGATAGCAACCGGTTTCCCCCTTACCTACAAAGCCGCCAACGCACTTTCCAATCGACTCTCACCATCCAAAAACTCCAACTCGAGACAAACAGCAAAAAGAGGAATGGGAACCGACCAATTCGATTGAACCTTTATCAAATCCTTTTCCGTCGTGAGCACCACGTCCGGACGGCTCCGCTCAACGTGTCGATAAATCTCCGCAACCCTGGAAGGGCCGTACGCTTCATGATCCCGAAAGACGAGTTCATCCACCACCTGCACACCGAACTCAGTCACCATCCGCCGAAACTGTTCGGGGTTCCCGATACCGCTGAAGAGAAGCGCCCGTTTCCTGCGAACATCGGAAAGCGGTATCGATTCCGATGCCCCCATCAATGTTTTGGGCGCGAATCTCGTGGTGATGGGATCGATCGCGGAACCCAGAGCCGCCTGGATCGGATCCAATACGTCAGCAATCATGGATTCATCTTCAACCCGGGTCAGAACAATATCCGAAGCTCTTCTGGCTTCGCCAAGCGGTTCCCGCAGTTTTCCCACGGGAAGCAACGCCTTTATTCCGGCAGGCTGGGAACTATCCACCAACAGCAGGTTCACGTCACGGCGGAGGCTCAAATGTTGGAAACCGTCATCCAGAACGAAACAGTCAATGGGTATGTGGCTCAATACCCAACGACCCAGTTCATATCGATCAGCGCCAACGGCCACGACGACACCCGGACATCGCGTCGCCATCAGATAGGGTTCGTCACCAGCCTCCAGCGGTCCGGCAAGGACCGACGTTCCATCGGAGACCAGCAAAAATTTCCGTTGACTTTTGCGACGGTATCCCCGGCTGAGGATGCACGGCTTTTTCCCTTGCTTCAGCAGTTTTTCCGCTACCCACATCGTTATGGGCGTTTTACCCGTTCCACCGACCGTGAGGTTCCCCACGCTGACCACCGGACAAGGCAACCGGCGTCGTGCCAACCATCCTCGTTCATACAGCCACGTCCGAAAACACGTTGCGAATCGATACGGGCCGATCAGCATCGACATCCATCCGTTCATCATGGGTTCGTCATCTCTTTGCTTCCCGTCTCTCCCTCCCCTCGCCCCTCTCCCCGATTAAACACAGCCTGCCCTCGACGTTTGTAATCGGGGGTCGAGGACAGGCTTACAAAGGAGGGGAATGGAAAGGCATGCCATCCTGTCCCTCCCTTTTGCCTGTCCTGAGCGGAGCCGAAGGAAGCGTAGTCGAAGGGCTAATCCGACATACAACGACTCAAGCCGACGACTTGCTCGACCATGGCCAAATTTCTCTCGACCACGCCTTGATTGTCATCGATGACTTTTCGCGCGTTCAGCCCTATATGAGACACCCAATCCTGATTCTGTATCCCTTTGACGAACGTTTCGGTCAATTCCCGGCCATTGCGGACTCGAATGCCGCCGCCGGATTCGATCAATAAATCCGCAATCTCATGACAGTGATCGGTATACGGTCCGAAACACACGGGCTTCGCCCAAACCGTCGGTTCCAGGAGATTGTGCCCTCCGACGGGGACCAGCGTCCCTCCCACAAATGCCATGAACGCCAGCCCGTACACTTGAGCCAATTCTCCTCGGGTATCAAGAAGGATGACCCGTGGTCCCACGGCTTCCTGAGCAACCCCTTCAAGCAGGCGACTTCGTCTCACTGCGGAAAATCCGAACTCCTTGATTGTCCTAGCCAGCACGTCGCTTCGTTCAATATGTCGTGGAGCCAACAGCAAGACAACGTTGCGGAAGGAACGAGTCAAGTCCCGGTAACTTTCCAAAAGAATTTCTTCCTCGGTGGGATGTGTACTCCCCGCGACAATCAGCCGTTCGTCTTCCGACACCCCGAATGCCGACCGCTCAACCAACGATTGAGAAACACAATCGCCGTTCATCGCCAGGTCGAATTTCATGTTCCCCGTCCGGTGCATCCGGTCCGGCAAAGCCCCTAACTCGACGAACCGGCGTTCATCCCTGCAGGATTGCAACAGCCCCAACGCTACGGTCGAAAGAATCTGCCGCATGAACGGCCTGACCCATTGGTAGCGCGAAAAGGAACGGGACGACAATCGTCCGTTAATGATAACGGAAGGAATTCCCCGGCGGGAGAGCGAACGCAACAAGTTCGGCCAAAGTTCGGTTTCGACGACTAAAAACCCCATCGGGTTCAGGGAAGCAATGAACCGGTTGACGATCCAAGGATAATCCAGGGGCAGGAAACAATGCGTGGCGACGCCGGCCAAGCGTTGTCGCACGGCTTCCCGTCCGGTTTCCGTGACGGTCGATACGATGATCTTGAGCGCGGGATATCGCTGATGAAGCGTCGTCACAAACGGCACGATGGCGGCAACTTCTCCCAAGGACACGGCATGAATCCAGAGCACGTTTTGCTGAGAGCCCCACCCTCGCGGCACAACCCATCCTATCCGTTGCAACAGGCCGGAACGGCACCGTTTCTTGATCAGCAACGCGCAAAGAATGAACGGAAACGCGAGGATGAGGAGCACGTTATATAGACCGTACCACATCTCGACATGAACCCGGATTAAAAGGAAATGCCGGTCCTCCCGTTTTCAACGGGAGGCATCAGGAATCGTCTCGTCCGGCATCGGTCGGAGCAACGGCCGGCTATGCACTCGCATCATCACACATCGCTTCCGCTTCGGATGACAGGGAGCGGAGGGTGGTTTCCAACTCTACCCGTATCCGTTCCAAGGTCTCGGCATCAGCATCACGTTCAACCCGAATCGGGTCGCCCCACAGAAAGACTCCGCTGGAAAACGGATACGGGACTATGAACCGGTCCCAACTGGAAAAGACTTTTTTTTTGAGCACGCAAACGCCAGGGGAACGATGGGCAGACCCGTGAATTTGGCGAGCGCGACGATCCCCGGCTGAATGCGATGTCTGGGCCCCTTGGGGCCATCGGGCGTAATGACGAGATCAACACCAGCCTGGCCCAGGCGAATAAGTTGACGCAATGCCTTGTGCCCCCCCCTCGTGGCCGACCCGCGGACTGCTCCGTATCCGAATCGTTTGACGATTCGATAGATCAGTTCTCCATCGCGGTGCTGGCTGATCAGAATCTCGGGGTGAGGGCCACGGTAGCCTAACGGTATCATCAATTGTTGCCCGTGCCAGAATGCGAGGATGATATTGCATCCTTCCCGGTATATCCGGTCGACCGGTTCGAATCCATGCGACTTCAAGGACATCGACTTGCCGAGAAGCCGAATCGTGGCCGCGCCGAGAAACGACAGGATGCTCAATTTCAGCCGGTTCATCATCTAAGCTGCTGGCCTTTCATTGGCTATCGCACCGTGTGCGTTGCGGGAACGTCGTGGAATTGGGTCTGGTACAGGCGCGTGTACATCCCGTTTCGACGAAGTAACTCATGATGGAGACCCTCTTCCACAATGCGCCCTTCGTCGAGAACGATAATACGGTCTGCATGCTGAACGGTCGAGAGGCGGTGCGCAATCACGAGCGTCGTCCGGTTTTTCATCAATTCGGCCAAGGCGGCCTGGACGTTGCGTTCGGATTCGGTATCCAAGGCTGAGGTGGCTTCATCGAGAATGAGCACCGGAGGATTCCTCAACATCGCGCGGGCGATGGCCAACCGTTGACGTTGCCCTCCGGACAGGTTGACGCCGTTCTCTCCAATCAGCGTATCCAACCCATCGGGTAATTCTTCTATAAATTCCCACGCGTGTCCTGCCCGCGCCGCCCGGATGATGTCCTCCTCGGACGCTTCCGGACGCCCGTAGGCGACGTTGGCCCGTACGGTTTCATCGAACAGAACCGTCTCTTGAGAGACGATGGCAATTTGTGCCCGCAGGGAGGTCAACGTCACGTCCCTGATGTCCCGGCCGTCGATCAGGATGCGTCCTTCGGATGGATCATGGAACCTCGGAACCAAACTCATCAGGGTGGATTTGCCGCTCCCGCTCTTCCCGACCAACGCCACCACTTCACCGAACTCGACGGTGAGGTGAACGTGTTCGATCTCCGGTTCATCACTCCCTTCATAAGAAAAACTCACGTTTTGAAACTCCAGGGAACGCGAGATGGCCGGCAATTCCGCACGCCCGTGATCATGAACGAATTCATGCTCTTGATCCAGCATTTCAAAGACGCGATTCGCCGCGGCAATCGCACGTTGAACCTGGGAATTGGCGCCGGCAAGTTTTTTTACCGGGGTATATGCGATGAACATGGCCGCCAGAAAGGAAAAGAACTCACCGGGTTTCATTTGTTCGTCGATAACCAAAAACCCGCCATACCAGACGATAAAGGCAATCCCCCCTATCCCGATCGCCTCCAACAACGGCGCACTCAGCGCACCCAATTGCGCCGACTTCATCACCGTCCGCAGATATGCGCTGTTCCCTTTGGCGAACCGCTGTTGTTCAAGGTGTTCGCCTCCATACGCTTTGACAATGCGAATCCCGGCGAAAGATTCTTTCAATGCCGAGGCCATATCCCCCATCGACTCCTGTCCCCTGGCGGCTAACTTTCGCAACCGCTTGCCGATCTTGACGATGGCGTAGGTCGAAATCGGCATCACCAGGATCAGCGCCGTGGCCAACTTCCAATTCTGGTAAAACGCCACGCCGGTCAACGCAAGCAAGGTCAGCCCCTGTTGCAACAAATCTCTCACCACGTGCGGAATGGCATTGGCCATTTCATTGACGTCGTTGATGACCCGCGCGACCAATCGCCCGCTTGAATGTTTATGATGAAACGGCAACGACATGCGAAGAAAGTGACCGAACAGTTGCTGTCGGATTTCCGCCACCACGCGATTGGCCACGTAACTCATCAGGTAGGCTTGGCCATACGAGAAGAGCCCTTTCAACGTAGCCGCTCCAAAAATCACCAAGGGCAGGACCATGAGAAGCAGTTGATCCTTGGCGATAAAGACTTCATCCAGGACCGGCTGCACCAGCAAGGCATACAGGCCGGACATGCCCGCCACGCCAGCCGCGCAGATGCAAGCCGCGATCAACCGGACCCGGTACTCGCGCAGGTAAGACAGAATTCTGAAAAAAGCGGTCATGCCTGACATTCGGTCAACACCACTTCCGCCGCTCTCAGGGAAGCCCCGGGAGATCCGAGCTTGGCGCGAATGCCGCCCAAGGCATCACGCATTTGATCATACCGTGTTCGGTCCTTCAGAAGCCGAAGCGCCTCCGCACTCAGTTGTTCCGCCGTCATCTCCGATTGCAATAATTCCGGAACAACGCCGCGCCCGGCGACCAGGTTCACCAAACCCACGTGTTCGACGGTAAGGAGCATTCTGGCAAGAAGGTAGGTCAGCCGGGACACGCGATACGCCAGGATCATGGGCGTGCCGACCAGGGCTGCCTGCAACGTGGCCGTTCCCGACGCCACCAACAGCAAATCCGCGGCGGCCATGACCTCCTCGGGTCGATTCGGTACCACGGTCACGGGAAGCGTCTTTTGGTCAATGACCTCGTTGACCCATTCTGCGGCCACCGTGGGGGCCTGTCCGATGACGCAATGAAGGTCGGGAAACGATTCCCTGATTCGTCCGGCCGCCTCCAGCATGATCGGCAGGAGTGACTGGATTTCGGAATGGCGGCTCCCGGGAAGCACCCCGAGAATCAAGCCTCGAACCGGAAGCCCCAATTGCTTGCGCAACCCGACCGCATCATGGCGTTGCGCCACGTCATCGAGTAAGGGATGTCCGACGAAACTGCACGGCACGTTGGCATCACGGTATATCGATTCCTCAAAGGGCAAAATCACGATCATCCGGCGTACCACGCGTTTGATCAGATTGATCCGGTGCCGGCCCCAGGCCCAAATCTGCGGGGCGATATAATAGATGACGCGATGACCGAACTTGGCCGCGACCCTCGCCAACCGGAGGTTCATGGACGGATTATCCACAAAAACCACGCCGTCCAGGGATTCCCGTCTGAAAAACCGCTTCAGGGTCGACATGTTGGCGAGTCCCTTCCAGATCATGAGCGGTCCCGGTATCCCGACGACGTCCAGACGGTGTAAGCCTTGAACCAGTTCCACCCCTGCGGCCCGCATGTGTTGCCCGCCTACCCCCACGAGTCTGACTCCAGGCCGAAGTTCCTTTAAGGCTTTCGCCAAATTTGCACCGTGGAGGTCGCCTGAGGCCTCACCGGTGACGATCATGATCGACAGACCAGCCACGCCCTCCTCTAAGGTGCGACCTTTGAAAGCCCGGTCAGCGGATACACTTTTCCACGGATGGACTGTTTGATCGCATGGACGAGTTCCAAAGCGGCCAACCCCTCTTCGCCGGAGACGCCGCCGGGAGCACCGGTCCGGATGGCTTGCGCAAAAGCTTGTAATTCACGTTTAAGCGGCTCTTCATCTCCTGCCCGGATCGCTTCTTCCTGAACGGACGATTCGTCGCTCTGGACTTGTCTATACACGATGCCCTGGCGGGAAAGAAAGTCAACGGAAAGATAGAGGCGCTCCTGAAAAAGACGCATTTTTCGCAAACGGCCGGTCGAGACGCGGCTGGCAGTCAAATTCACGACGCATCCCTTGTCAAATTCGACCCGGGCGTGCGCAAAATCAATTTTCGACGAAAGAACCTCAATACCCACGGCCGCTACGTTATTGACCAACCCCAGGCCAAAAGACAAAATCAGGTCAACGTCATGAATCATCAGATCCAGCACCACGTCGACGTCCGTGCCCCGTGCTTGAAATGGGGCAAGCCGGTGACATTCGATAAACCTGGGACAGGAGAGAAGATCTTGAACCAGATCCCTGACGGGATTGAAGCGCTCAACGTGCCCCACGTGCAAAATCAACCCGTTCTGTTTCGCCAAGTTGACCATCTGGCACCCTTCGTCCGGCGTGACGGCGATGGGCTTTTCGACCAATACGTGCACACCTGCATCGAGACAATCCAGCACGACTTCCCGGTGCTGCGACGTCGGCACGGCGACGCTCACCGCGTCGACCCGGCCCAACAGATTCCGGTAATCGCCAAAATGGGTTGCCCCGAAGCGGTTGCCGATTTCGGCCCGCCGGGTCTCGTCAAGATCAGCTACGCCGACCAACCGGGTCTGGGGCAATTCGGAATAAATACGAGCATGATGTTGCCCAAGATGTCCCACACCGATAACCCCGGCTTTAATGACGTCCATGTTTCCTCTTGGCAAGAAATAGCCTCACTCAGGCCGCATCTCCCGTTCCCCTCCTTTACAAGCTGGATGCGGGAAAGTCCAACCCCCCATTATCCCGGGACACCAATGACCGCGATGCCGGCCCGACGAGCTTTTTCCAGCGTCTCTTCTCGATCAAGCATAATGGTCTTGTAGGCCTCCAAGGCCAACACTGACGCCTTTGCTTCATCCATCGCGTCGATGGTTCGAGGACCGACCGCGGGCAAGTCAAATCGTAAATCCTGCTGGGGCTTGCAACACTTGACGACAACGGCTCCACTCCGAGCCAATCGACCGCCACGCCGAATCGTCTCATCCGTACCTTCGACCGCTTCAACCGCAACGATCACGCGCTCTTTGACCACCACGCATTGGCCAATATCCATACGGCCAATGTCTTTCGCAATACGCCATCCGTAGGATACGTCCTCCCGTTCCTTCCCGGACGCCTCACGCCGGGTCAACGTGCCTTCGGGGACCACGAGATTCGAAAGCCCGAATGTGGACTCTCGAATCGTAATCCCTTCCTCTTTCAGATCGTCGGCCATGGCCCTGAGAATCTGATCATCCTTCCATGATTTCAGTTTGGCAAAAAACGCCATCGCCCGAAAATCCGGACGCACGCCGGAAAAGAGATGCGTTTTTTTCATCCCCCCCAGCATCACGGCCTGCTCGACGCCGTCACATTTGAGGGCCTGAATAACTTTCCCGAATTGACCAATGCGAACCCAATGCATCCGGTCGACCACCTGCTCCAACTCAGGAGAGGTTTCACCGCGATGAGCCACAGCCGACACGCGAAATCCGAGTTTTCTGGCGTTTTCGGCAAAGATGACAGGGAAGCGACCGTTGCCTGCAATAAGGCCTATCCAGGCTCCAGTGGGAGGAAGCGGCAAAGCTGACGACGACAAATCTTGAGTCACTGCGTGTGGGTCACCTAAAATTCTTCCTGATCGCTTTGACCTTTTCGCGCGGAACGACACATCCCGCGAGTCGAGGTTTCCAAAAACGTCAGCAGGATCAGGACGTCCGGACTATCATCGAATTGATGGCGGGCCAGTTTGATGCTATCGGCCATGCGCTGGTTTTTTCGAAACAGCAGGCTGTAGGCTTGTTTCAACACGCGAATGCGCTGAGCGGAAAACTCTCCCCGGCGAAGTCCAATGGCATTAATCCCATAGAGATCGGCCCGGTTGCCGACTGCGCGCATGAACGGAGGCACGTCCCTTGCGACTGCGGAACATCCGCCGATCATGGCGTAGTCGCCGATCCGCACGTATTGATGCACGCCCACCAATCCACCAATCACGGCATGATTTCCGACGGAAACATGTCCGGCAAGCGTCGCAGCATTAGCCATGACGACACCATCGCCGATGTGACAATCATGCGCCACGTGCACGTAGGCCATCAAAAAATTATGCCGGCCGATCGTCGTGACACCGCCACCGAACGCCGTCCCGCGGTTCACCGTCACGTACTCCCGCAAAATATTTTCATCGCCGATACTCACGCGCGTCGGCTCATCATGGTACTGGAGGTGCTGGGGCGGAGCCCCGATTGAAACGTAGGGAAAGATTTTACACCGTTGTCCGATATCCGTATGGCCTTCCAGGCTTACGTGTGAGCACAGTTCAGTCCCGCGACCGATTTTCACGTGCTCGCCGATAACGCAAAACGGGCCCACGATCACGTCCTCGTCGAGTTCGGATTTCGGATGCACGATAGCCGTGGGATGAATGGACCTACTCGACATCATGATCCTTAAGGTTGGGGTGTCCCGTTTCCGCCCTCGTGGAGTCGGCCTGTTCCGATTGCAGCATCGCCGTTGATTCAGCCTCGCACACCAGGTCATTTCCGACAAAAGCCCTGCCTTGCATCTTCCAGAACGGTGGCCGGCGTTTAATCACTTCGACCTCCAACCGTATCTGATCGCCGGGAATCACGGGTTTGCGAAACTTGGCCTTATCGATTCCCGTCAGGTACACAATCGGAGATCCCTCAACGGACGACGATCGAATGACCAACACTCCGCCCAATTGGGCAAGCGCTTCGACGATTAACACGCCGGGGAAGATGGGACGCCCGGGGAAATGGCCCTGGAAGTACGGGTCATTGACCGTGACGTTTTTCAATCCGACTGCCCGTCGCCCAGAGTCAAACGCTACGACCCGGTCCACGAGCAAAAACGGGTAACGATGCGGAAGGATAGCCTGCACTTCAATGGCATCCATCACGATGTCCGGTTCGGCTATCTGATCGCTCATGGTTCCCACATACCCTCAGACCGGAAAGGGCCGTCGTCCGGCGTCACCGGTGTGACGCGCGCGACCTTGTTCCTCAGCGTAACGGGGTCCGGTCCAAAATTTCCAGCACGGTGGATGAAAAGTCCATACTCTTGTCATAGTACCGCGTCGACGTATTCTTCCCTTTTTCGACGACGAGTCTCAACCCTCGTTCTTGGGCAATTTGTTCGACTACCATGTCGACCTGTTCGCGAAATTCGTCCAGCAACTCGGCCTGCTTGGTCTGAAACTCCCGTGACATATTACCGGCTTTTTGCTGGTAGTCCAACATACGCTGGCGCAATTGCTCTTCCTTTTGTTGTTTGGCCGAAGGACTTAAGACGCTGCCTTGACGCAACAACTCATTTTCCAGGTTCCGCAGTTCCTGCTGTTCCAGTTCAAGCAACGTCTGCCGATCCTTCATAAACTGGTTGAGCGTATCATTGACCTGGCGGCCGAGTTTCGACTCTTTCAATAACCATTGCGTATCCACGACACCGATGACAATACCGGAACCCGCCGGCCGCTCCGTCGTGACGGAAATTCCGGCAGGCTCAGAAGTAGACGCCGCGCAACCGGTGGCTACCGACGACAGAATGCTCAAGCCCACCCGAAGCACGATTCCCGGGCATGACAACCGATGCGAACCGCTCATGTGGCGCATGCTTTGCACGCTAGAAGACGTTCCCAACGGAAAACTCAAAGACGCTGGATTGTTCTTGGGCCATGCGATCCAATTTGAGGCCCCATGCCGCACGTAAAGGTCCGAACGGTGAAATCCAGCGCACCTCTACTCCCGTTGCCTTTCGCAAATTGAAATTCAAATTTTCTTCTTCGGCAAAACCCTTCCCGTAATCAAAAAAGAGTACTCCGTTCAATTTTGCCGCAGGAAGGACGGGGAAAATGAACTCGGTATTCACAATCAACTGTTTATTCCCTCCTGCCAACGTTCCGGAATCGGTCACGGGACCGGCTCGCCCGAATTGAAACCCGCGCATCGTATTGATGCCGCCGACAAAAAAGAGTTCCGTCAGGGGCACGGAATCTCCCGAATACCCGTCCGCCATACCGAACCGCCCACGGAACGCCATCCTGAGATCCCACATGGGTAACGGGATATATTTCAACCCATCAAGCGCGAATCGATAGAAATTATTGGTTCCTCCCAGCGCCTCGGTTCCGAAACCCAGGCGCAGCCCCGTTCTCGATCCGGTACGTGGGTCCTGGAAAAAGTCACGGGTATCACGAAAGATGCTCGAACGAAACCCCGTCGTGGATTGATCGCCAAGTTGGTTCCGAATGAACGACGTTGCGTCACTGGCCGCGTTTGTAATTCTGATTTGCTCGCCGACGAGAGTAAAACTTCCCGTGATATATTCGGAAAAGGCTCTTCCCCATTGGACCGTTCCGCCCTTTCTCTCTTCCTGGTACGTCAAGAAATTCGTTTGCGTGCTAAACCCGTCCGCCTGGAAGGAAGTAGGGCCGTCAAACAGCGCCGGATTCCTGAACGTCAGGACGCCGATCGTTCGACGAACGCCGACTTGTCCGCGAACTCGGACCAAATACCCCAAACCGAATAAGTTCCCTTCCGTGATATTGGCAATGGCCGTAAATTGATCGAGAGTGCTGAACCCGCCGCCGATACTGAATTGCCCCGTGGGCTTCTCTTTGACTCGCACTTGCACGTCGACCTTATCTTCCACCACGTGTTCGGGAACCAGCTCGACGGTTTCGAAGAAATTCAGATTATTGAGTCGTTGAAAACTGCGCTTGATGGCCGCGGAATCCAGGACTTCCTGTTCATCCACCCGCAGTTCCCGGCGAATGACGTTGTCACGCGTCTTATCATTCCCCGCAATGTGAATCTCTCTGACCCGAATCAGCGACCCTTCCGTGATCGTAAAGGTAATGTCCGTCGTCAACGTATCAGAGTCAGGAGACAGATTGGGCGTGACTTCGGCGAATGCATAGCCTTCTGCTCCATATATGTCCGTTACGCGAGAAATTTCTTCACGGACCGTCGTACGTTGAAACACGTCATCGGGACGGATAAACGAATATCGCGCAAGGGCTTCGTCTTCAAAAACCGTATTCCCTTCATAGCGGACCGTTTGAACCGTATACGGTTGACCTTCACTGATTTGAAACGTCAGGTTCACGGATTCTTTATCGGCAATCAGTTCAATGGCAGGCGTCCCGACCTGGACGTCAAGATAGCCTCTATTCGAATAATATTCCTTGATCCGTTCAATATCGCTTGAGAGTTCTTCCTGGTGCAGGATCCCCGCGTCCGTGATGAGGGAGAGGAACGGGGTCCATTCCTGATTGGCCATCACACTTAATAAATCTTTTTTGTCGAACACGGTCATGCCAACGAAATGAATCGTATCGATCGTGGCTCGCACTCCTTCCTGGATGAAAAAAGTCACACGATTGCGACTCTCCCGTAATTCCTGAATGATCGGAATGACTTTGACCTTGTGATACCCGCTTTTTTCATATTCCGCCCTGATCTTCTCCGCACTCGCTTTGGCCGCTTGTTGATCGAGAAATACTTGATTCTTCAGCGTGATGACCTCTTTCAACTTGTCGTCCGACAACGCATCATTCCCATCAAAGACAATGGCCGTCACAAAGGGTTTTTCTTGCACCACGAAAGTGACCGCGACGCCTTTCGCTGTCGTTTCCGTCTGTACTTCCACGTCGTCAAAAAAGCCCATATCGTAAATCCGTCGAATCTGCTGCTGCGTCACCTGAGGTGAAAGCGGATCTCCCGTTTTGAGGGTCACGTTCCCAAGAATCGCATCCGACTCGATTCGCTGATTTCCCGCAATGGCAATGCTTTCCACGATCACGTCCTGTGCCTGACTCAACGCCGGTGAAGACATATTCATGAATAAGCATCCGGACGCGAGAATAATCCGCAGCACGCCACCGGTTACGGCTCTCACGGGGATTCCGGGGTTGAGAATCGTCGAACGCGGCTTCTTTGAACTGATTTCCATCATTTTGTGTTCCGGACAAAAACGTCCCCCTTTGGGACAGGGGCAATACAATCACAAGTGAGGACCGGCACTCAAGGGCGAGAAACGAACATACAGTGGTTTTCAGGGGACCGGATTCAGATATTCAAATCTGAAAGGATGCGATGAAAAGGTGCGTCATTATAGATCGACCCGTATGGCTTGTAAAGTTTGGAAGGCTTGAGATGGAGCTTCTTTCCTTGACATTCATTTTTTTGTTTACCTACTATTGAATGACTCGTTGAGAACAAACTCGACGACTGAAAGCTGCAATCCGTATGGGTGAATGACGGACAATTCCTGCCCCCGGTGGTGCTACCCCAAAAATTTGTTTGGCGCTGTGTTACACGTAACGTTTGCCGACTCGAAACTTCTCGCAACGATCAATGACTGAAGAACTGCATCAGGCTCCTCCAAACGTTGATATTCCTGACGACCTGCCGTTGATCCCCGTGAGGGACATCGTGGTCTTTCCGTACATGGTGCTGCCCTTGTTTGTCGGACGGGAAATGTCGATCAAGGCGATAGAAACGGCCCTTGCCGGCAATCGAATGGTCCTTCTGGCGACTCAAAAAGCCCATGACACGGAAACGCCGGCGCCGACGGACATTTTCGAAACCGGTACGGTCGGCATGATTATGCGCATGCTGAAACTCCCTGATGAGCGAATCAAAATTCTGGTCCAAGGCCTGACCAAGGCAAAGATCATCCACTATCTCCAATCCGAGCCGTTTTACTCCGTTCGCATTCAGCCCTTCCCGGCTTCTCGCGAACCGGCCGCATCCCTCGAAACCGAAGCCGTCATTCGAACCGCAAAAGAAGGGGTGGACCGTGTCGCCAGCCTGGGGAAAGTGATCATGCCGGACGTCATGGTGGTCATCGAAAACATGGATGAACCCGGCCGGCTGGCCGACCTCATTGTATCGAACCTTGGCTTGAAAGTGGAGGTGACCCAGGAAATTTTGGAAACCGACGATCCGGTGACCCGGCTGAAACGCGTGACGGAGATCCTCTCGAAAGAGATTGACGTATTGTCGATGCAACAGAAGATCCAAGCCGACGCCAAAGGCGAGATCGATAAAACGCAACGGGAATACTTTCTTCGTGAGCAGTTGAAAGCCATTCAGAAAGAACTTGGGGAATTGGATGATCGGGCCGAAGAAGTGGCGGAATTTCGAAAACGCATTGAAGAGTGCCGCATGCCGGACAAGGTCCTGAAGGAAGCGGAAAAACAATTAAAACGTCTCGAAAAGATGCACCCCGACACCGCCGAGGCGGCGACCGTGCGTACCTACATGGAATGGATGGTGGAAATTCCGTGGAGCCACGCCTCCACGGACAATCTGGACATTGACGCCGCCAAGAAGGTGCTCAACGAAGACCACTATGACCTGGAAAAGGTCAAGGAACGCATCCTCGAATATTTGGCCGTCCGCAAACTCAAGGAAAAACTCAAAGGTCCGATTCTGTGTTTTGTCGGCCCACCCGGCGTGGGAAAAACGTCGTTGGGGAAATCCATTGCCCGGGCCTTGGGTCGGGAATTCGTGCGCATGAGCCTGGGTGGGGTGCGTGACGAAGCCGAAATCCGTGGACATCGCCGCACGTACGTCGGGGCCTTGCCCGGACGGATCATGCAAGGCATCAAGCAGGCGGGAACCAATAATCCCGTGTTCATGCTGGATGAAGTCGACAAAGTCGGCATGGATTTTCGCGGTGACCCTTCAGCGGCGCTGTTGGAAGTGTTGGACCCCGAGCAAAACCACGCGTTCACGGACCATTATTTGGGCGTCCCCTTCGACCTCAGCAACGTGATGTTTATCACGACGGCCAATCTCATGGACCCCATTCTTTCGGCTCTCCGGGACCGGATGGAAATTATTGAAATCCCCGGATATACCGAAGAAGAAAAACTGGGGATTGCCCGGCGCTATCTCATCCCGCGGCAACTGGAAAAACACGGTATTTCAGAGAAACATTTTCGCGTCACCGATCTTGCCGTTCAAAGAATCGTGACCCACTATACGCGAGAAGCCGGCGTCCGCAACCTCGAACGGGAACTCGCCAACGCCATGAGGAAAGTGGCCCGGCGCGTCGCCGAAGGCAAACCGAAACTCCAATCCATCACGCCGCGTTCCCTCCGCACCTACATCGGCATTCCCAAATACCTGCCGGAAACCGAAAAGGAAAAAGACCAGGTCGGGTTGGCCATCGGATTGGCCTGGACGGAAACGGGGGGGGAAACGCTGCACATCGAAGCCACGGGCATGCAGGGCAAAGGCAACTTGACCTTAACGGGTCATCTCGGCGACGTCATGAAGGAATCCGCTCAGGCCGCGCTCAGCTTTGTCCGGGCACAAGCCGGCGCGCTGGGCATCAAGGAAGAAACCTTCTCGACAACCGACATTCATATTCACGTGCCTGCCGGCGCCATCCCCAAGGATGGACCTTCAGCGGGGATTACCATGGCGACGGCTCTCGCGTCGAATCTGGCGAATATTGCCGTCCGGCACGACGTCGCCATGACGGGAGAAATCACCCTCCGCGGACGCATTCTGCCCATCGGCGGGTTGAAAGAGAAAATCCTGGCGGCGAAGCGGGTTTCGATCCCTCGCATCATTCTGCCCAAACGAAACGAGAAAGATTTGGAAGAACTTCCCAAACACTTATTGAAAGGTATCAAAATCATATTCGCGGAAAGGGTGGACCAGGTCTTCGCGGCAGCGCTTCTGCGCCCGGTACGTCACAAACCCAAGCCGCCTGCACGCGCCAAAACAGCAGCTTCAAACCGAAAACAACGGGTGGCTGCTCTGCCTGTAAAAAAGGCCCGGCGGTGAACCGCTCATCCACGCGTGATTCCCTGGAGACCATCGGAGAATTCGGGCTCATCCGACAATTGCAACGCCAGTGGCCCGCGTCCTCTCCCTGGATTATCACCGGCATTGGCGACGACGCCGCCATGCTGAAAGCACCGCCGGGGCAACAGCTCCTAATCAGCACCGACGTCCTGATTGAAGACATCCATTTCGACTTGAACTATCAGACCCCGAAGGACCTCGGCTGGCGCGCGGGGGTGGCCAACCTCAGTGATATCGCGGCCATGGGGGGCACCCCGCTGTACCTGCTCGTCTCGATGGCCCTTCCCGTCCGGGTTCCACCTCAACACGTCCGTGAACTCTATCGGGGAATCCAAGCGGCCTGCCGCCCCTTCAACGTCGAATTGATCGGCGGGGACACCTCCTCATCTCCGTCGCAGATCTTTCTCAGCCTGACTATCATGGGATCGGTACGAGTGAATCGTGCGCTGACCAGAAACAATGCTGAAATCGGGGACCATATTTACGTGACCGGAACTCTCGGTGATTCCAACGCCGGCCTCCGCATTTTGCAAACCCATTCGGCAAACCGGCGACAATTCCACGCGCCGGCCGTTGAAACGTTTCTCGTCCGGCGTCACCTGCGACCGGCCCCGCGGATTCACGTCGGACAACTCCTGGCCAACCGAAAGCTCGCGCACGCCGCGATTGATCTTTCCGACGGACTCTCTTCAGACGTAGGACACGTCTGCGAAGAAAGCCGGGTGGGCGCCGAGATCCGCGCAACCGCCCTTCCGCTTTCTTCCCAACTGCGCGCCTTTGCCCGGCGAGACAAGAGAGACCCCGTAGAGATCGCTCTCCAAGGGGGGGAAGATTATGAACTCCTTTTTACCGCCCCTGCCAAACATCATCAGAACGTGTTGCGCGTCTCCGAACAAACAAAGGTGTCCATAACCTGTATTGGTGAAATCAAACCGAAGACCTTCGGTCGACAACTTGTGCTCCCCTCGGGCCGGAAACAAAAACTTTCAAGCGAGAGTTTTCGTCACTTCAACAATCGATAAGACTTGCCGATTCCCGCATCGTGGTCACGCCCAACTATCTTCGCGCGAAAATACGCGAAGCGCTCCATCTCGGAGAAACGCCTCAACGCACGGCCGTTGCCTTTGCCCTTGGAGTCTTCATTGCGTTCACCCCGACCTATGGGCTGCATACCGCGAGTGTTGTGTGCCTGGCCTGGGCTCTCCGGCTGAATTTTCCCGCTATCATGGCCGGCTCACTCATCAATAATCCCTGGACGGTCGTCCCGATTTTAGGAGCCACGATGTGGACGGGATTTTCTCTGTTGGGCATCCGGGATATTCCGGACGTGTCCTGGAGTCACCTTTCCCTCACCACACTCTACGAAACGGTGCGGCCCTTCATTCTACCGTTTACCCTTGGGGCTTTGGCCCTGAGCATACTGGGTGCCCTGCTGGCCTATCCTTTGGCATTGTTCGTGATCGTCCGGTACCGCAAACAAAGCGCTCCTCAACCGACCAAATAACGCCCCCGCAGCCCAACACATTCAAGACTCTTTATTCTATAAAACCAATTTACTTTGGGTTGATAAAATCAGGACAAGAGTTGTTCATTCCATAACGCTGAGTTAAGATTTCCATGGAGTGATTCGACCTCGTGCCACGCGAGACCTGATGGCCAAACCAGTCCCTCACGACGTTTCTCTTATCGCCGACCCGATTCATCATTACATTCAATTTACAGTTCCCCAATCCTCACCGGGCTCAAACGAAATCACCGAAAAAGATCTGATTGATTCTCCCTGGCTCCAACGCCTTCGGTACATCTATCAATTGCAAAGCGCACGATGGGTCTATCCGGCAGCGGAACACAGCCGGTTTCAGCATTCACTGGGCGCCATGCATCTGGCCGGGCAATATGCCAAGCACGTGTACCCCAGCCTGGCCCAAACGGTTCGTGACGTTCCCTCCCTCCCCTACGTCGAAGCGTTGCTCAGGATCACCGCCCTACTCCACGACGTAGGACACGGTCCCTTTTGTCATTTTTTCGATCACCATTTTCTTCACCGATACGGGTTGTCTCACGAACACGTCAGTCAGGCCATTATTCGTCATGAAGTCGGCTCCCAAATCAAGCAAGTCCGCCGGAGTCCTTCAGGAACGTTGGCAGACCATGAAACACTCGACCCCGAGTACGTGGCGTTTCTGATCCTCAAAGAGCCTGACAAGCAGAATCGACGTTATCCCCGGTGGCTGCAACTGCTTCGACCGTTAATCGGAGGACTGTTCACCGCGGATAACTTCGATTACGTCCTGCGCGACTCCTACATGTGTGGGGTCGCGATCGGACCCGTGGATATTCCCCGGTTGATCCATTACACCCTGATCACGCCAAAGGGGTTGACCATTCACAAGAACGGATTGCCCGCCCTCCAGATGTTCCTCAACGCCAGGCTCTATCTTTATGCCAACGTATATTATCACCGCACCTCACGCGCCATCGATCTCCATCTCCTGGAGATTTTCCACGAAACGATGGAATGTATTTTCCCTTATAACCCCCTGCAACACATGCACCACTATCTTCGACTCACGGATTGGTCGTTGCTGGAAACGGTCCGCGCCTGGGAATCGTCAACAAATCGAAAAAGACGACGGATCGGAGAAGAATGGGCCCGTGTATTGGGACGACAAATCAAGTGGAAAACGGCGTACAGCAGGGTGCTGACGATGCGAGACTGCCGTCCACGAGGACCGGCGGCGACACCGGAGAAGCTGGAATCCCGCATTCGTCAACAATTACCTCGACGACTGCGAGGGCTGACGTTTCGAGTGGACATCGCCAGCAAGGACACCCGGCCCTTCAACGTGTTGAACATGGGCCAATTTCAGTTTTATCTCTACGATCCCGCAACCGGGTCCGTTGAAAAGGAAAAACTTCAAGAGCTTCTTGAATTTTTACCCTCGCAGATTGTCCAACTCCGAATCTTTGCCGAAGATCATCAGGCCGATGCCGCCTTAGCCATGGCAACCGAACAAGTCCTTCGGAAACGATGAAGCCGGAAGAATGGCACGTCGATCAGGACCACGGCAGGTCTCGCTCATCCTGAAAAAGCGGGCCCAGAATGCGTTTGAAGATTTGAGTGCCCAATCCGGTGGTGGCCCCCAGACCGCGCAACGTGAGGAAAAAATTGAATTGATTGCGTTCGGGAAGACCGTTGCCTGCAGATAAGTGAATATAATACAGCCCAAGCGACCAGCATTTGCAGGAGTTTTGATAGAAGCCCAAGACGTCCCATTCGGGGGTCCGGCCCGTAACAAAGTCATGATAGGCCCTGGTCCCCACCGTCCATCCCCATGGCAGACGGACGGCGCCACCCGCGGTGAAAAAGTTGATTTCCGGTTGAGCGGCCAGGACTTCATTAAAGGACACTGGATTCCAGACGTCTCCCCGGCGGGGGAGCAAACCTGATCGTGCATAGCGATACCCTACTTGCATGTAGGCCCGTTGGTGAGCCTGCACCATGACGTCTGAATTGAATTGCGATAATTCCCGGTACTCCGGATTATAGAACGTATCAAGACTCAGGCTGAAACGATCAAGAAGCTCCGGCAATTGCGTCGCCGGAAATTCAAACGTCGCCCTCCCCCACACATCCGAGAACTTTTGCGTTGAACCGGGTACGGAACCGAGATGATAACTTTGGGCGATCATCACGTCCATCAACGTGGTTGACCGTTTCCCGCTCCGCTCATCCTGCAATCTGGTTCTCAAGGAATACGTCATCAGGTGTTTCCTCAGAAGGTTATCGGTCGCGTCGATCTGTAAAAGGTCGGACTGCCTCGTCGCCGGCACGTATTCATAGAACACGCGCGGCTCAATCGCGTGACGCAGCCGGTGCCCGGGCCCAACCTGAAAACCGCGTGAGACGTTCGAGACCGCATCCAAGCCCAACCAAAACGTCCCACGATCCCGGGCGTCATCTTGAATCCGGCCACGGGAATAGAGAACTTCCCTGATTTTGAATTGCGGGCGAAGACCGATCACGTGCCCCAAGTGCAACCCGTGAACGGCCAGGGACGGCATGACGTCGAAACGGCTCACGTTGCTCCCTTGCTCACGGGCGAAGTGGACAAACGTCGAGTCCAGTCCGACGTCGAGACCCACCGTTTCCGCGCCCAGGGTAAAACGATGCCCGAACCGGTGCCCGATTTCCGGCAACCGTTGAAACGTATTCCGGCCTCCGGCATCCAGCGGTTGCAGGTATTGGGCGCTGAGATAGGCCGCGCCTCCCGGCAAACGGCGCGTGACGTGCAACACGGATTCCTGGCTGGGCAACGCCCGGGAAATCCCGGAAGCACTCAGATCCCGTAAGAGTCTCCGGTCCGTGGCGTAATTGACCTTGGCTTGAATCAGCAGGTCGTCCTGCGCACGGTGAACGTGCGCCCCCGTCACTTGCGCACGGGACTGTTTTGCATCGGTATCATTAAACGCATTGATCAGCCATTGCCCTCTCGAGCGGCGATTCAGGACGTAACGATACCTCACGTCCCCTCCCTGACCCCGTTTGGTCAGGATTTGCGGGGCGATGGTCAGATCCTGGCTGGGAGAAAGCGCCCAATAAAACCCCTGTCGATATTGAACGCCCAATACGTTGTCGAATCCGATCGTCGGAACCAGAAACCCGGTTTTCCTGGCGTTCGGCATCGGATAGCGGAGCACGGGGACCGGGAGGACCGGCTGGTTGCGAATGTTCAACCATGTATTTTTGGCGAAAACGCTGTCGCCCCGTTCCACGTCCACGTCCTGAAACGAAAAACTCCAATCGGGGATTTGCCCGTCATCCGCTTCGCAATTCGTAAACGTCCCGTCCTTTACACGATAGTGGGTTTCGGAAAATCGTTGGAGCAGACGGCCCCGGAGCCACGTCCCCGTCTCTTTCAAGAAAATTTTTCCGTTGACCACAAGAACGGATTCCGTATTCACGTTGATGGTCAGTTCCTCCGCCCACACGTCATGCTCTTGATCCTTGAGATGAACGTGACCCGTGGCGGTTAACCGTCCGGAGAGCTTGTGAAGCGCGGCTCGGTCGGCGGTCAACCGCACGTCCCCCTGAGTCACGACCACCGAACCGACGGCTTTGAATTCCTCCGTGACATGATCGAATTCGGTTCGCTCAGCCGTGATGCGAAGAGCGGAAGCCGCATCAGGGCCGTCCGGCGTGACGTGAAGAGAGGACGTGTATTCCGTTTCCAAGGGTTCGGACACGGGAAACATGGGCAACGCATGAACCCAACTCACCATCATGAACACGATCTGACCGGCGCACAGGACGCCGGTCCCGGCGACTCGCCGCACGTGACGCGCGTGGATTCGACTATCCCAGAACAGGTTCATAAGTCCTTCCCGTCATCAGGCTTTTCACGTGCCCGACAAGGAACAAGGAACCCGTCACACAGATCAGATCATTTTCACTCGCCAGACCCGTGGCCAGGTCAAAGGCCGCTTCCGGCGCCTCACACTCGTACGCCGGATGATCGATGACCGGCAGGGCCTCTTTCAGGGCACGCACGGTGGCTGCCCTGGAAGAATTGATCCGCGTCAGAATCACCGCGTCGGCCAGCGGGGCCAAGGTCTTCAAAAATACGGAGAGATTCTTGTCCTGCATCATCCCGACCATCAGGATAAGACGACGCCCTTGTTCTTCGGAAAGCCGCGCTTGCAAATGGATTTTGAGACAGTCCGCCGCAGCCGGGTTATGGGCTCCATCACAGAGGATTTCAGGATGACGCCGAAGCCGTTCGAGCCGGCCCGGCCAGGAAACCTGCTCCAGGCCTTGCCTGACGGCCAGTTCAGGAATCCGGGTCCTGGGCATCACGCAGGCTTCGAGGAGAGCGACGGCACAGGCCGCATTCACCGTTTGATGCTCGCCGTCCAGCGCACAGTGAAGATTCATGTACTTGCGATGCATCCCGATGAAATCGAAGGCACCGGACGACCGGGAGATACGCCGAAAATCGTCACCGAATCTGAACGTCCGTGCCTGCTTCCGTCGTGCATGCTCCTCCAGAACGCCGGCAACCGGCAGATTGACCGGCCCTATGACCAACGGAACGTTCCGTTTGACGATTCCCGCTTTCTCAAAGGCAATCGCTTCCAGGGATGAGCCCAGGTGCTTCTCATGATCGAATGAAATGTTGGTAATGATGGTTCCGATCGGCCTGCAGGCGTTCGTCGCGTCGAATCTCCCTCCCAGCCCGACTTCCAGTACCGCAATTTCTACGCATTCTTCGGCAAAATACTGAAAAGCCATGGAGGTGGCCACCTCAAAAAACGTGGGCGGCACGGCGAAAGACGGCAAGGCTTGTATGGTGTTGAACAGGTCGACGACTCGATCTTCGGGAATGCAAAGTCCTTGAACCTGGATTCGTTCGGGAAAATCAAGAAGATGCGGAGACGTATACAACCCAACGCGAATACCGGCTGCCTGCAGGATCGACGCCGTGATGGCCGCCACGGATCCTTTCCCGTTGGTTCCGGCAACGTGCAGGACCGGAATACGATCCTGGGGGTTTCCGAGTTCCGACAACAACGAGGAAATCGTGTCGAGTCCCAGGTGGATGCCGAATTGTTGCAACTCGTAGAGACGTTCTCGTGCGGCTTCGTAGGAAGGCTTCATCGACGATCCCCCGAACTGTCATTGGTATGAAAATAACCTCCCGAATCCGTCATGCCTTCACGTGCAGAGGGCAGGCCTGCATCGGGGCAGGGACGGTGGCCGCGTGACAGCCTGTCAGGCACTGGTACTGAGATGCCGAAAAACGGCGTGAAGCGTCTGCTGAAGATGGGGCCGGCTCACAATCGCGTCGATCATACCATGTTCGAGCAAAAATTCCGCGCGCTGAAACCCGTCCGGCAGCCGCTGTTTGATGGTTTGTTCGATAACGCGTGGCCCAGCAAACCCGATCAGCGCTTTCGGTTCAGCCAGGATGACGTCGCCCAACATTGCCACGCTCGCGGTGACTCCCCCGAACGTCGGATCCGTCAGGAGCGAAATGAACGGCACGCCGGCTTCATGAAGCCGCGCCATAGCTGCCGACGTCCTGGCCATCTGCATGAGAGAGAGGATGCCCTCCTGCATTCTCGCTCCGCCCGACGTGGTCACGAGTAAGAATGGCGTGTTCTCCTCGATGGCCCGGTCGACCGCGCGACAGATCTTTTCTCCCACCACGGACCCCATGCTGCCGCCCATGAATCCAAAATCAAAAATCCCCGCGATGACCGGACAAGCTTGAAGCTTGCCTTCTCCCGTGACAATGGCATCACGTCTGCCGGTTTTCTTCTGAGAGATCTCGATTCGTTCGGGATAGGATTGCGTATCGACGAACGTCAGGGGGTCGCCGGGAGACAAGTCGGCGTCCCATTCCTGAAAACTGCCGGGATCGAACAAGACGCCAATACGTTCGGGGACCGACAGGGGAAAGTGGTACCCGCACTTGGGACAGAGTTTGAAGTTCTGATCGACTTCTTTTCGATAGACGATGGCACGGCAAAAGGCACATTTAATCCACATGCCTTCGATGATGTTCAGCTTGCCTTTTTCCCGTTGTTCCGACGAGCCCTTCTTAAACAAACCCATCGAGACCTTTTCCCAGGCTTGTCCCCGACGCCTGTCCCCGACGTTTGTAATCGGGGATCTATTCGGGGATCTATTCGGGGATGCAAGAACCAACAACGGCGGGAACAATCAGCCGCCGCGCGCGTGCATTTCCAAATGCGGGTCCTGGCGCAGTTCGTCAATCTGAATAAATTGGCCTCGCCCGCTCGAGGACTCCAGCGCTTTGCGGTCTTCGGCACCGCGGTCGACCCGTTGCCGCCATCCCGACCGGATGCAGTCTCGCAGGGTCGCGTCATCGTTCATGCGGAGCGGTTCACGCAAATCAAATCCGTGCCTGGCATAGAGACACAGATACCACATGCCGTCCGCCGTCAAACGACTCCGGTCGCACGTCGCACAAAACGGCGTGGTCGTGGAGGGAATAATCCCGAACGTCGTGCCATCCGGCAATCGATAGCGCCGGGCCGGAGCCGAACTGTTTTCCCGAATGGGCTCAACCGAGCCGTACGCCTGCCGGAACGTCTGCAGGATCTCCGCCTGGGAAACGACTTTTTCGAGGCCCCAATCATTCGCGCCGCCGACATCCATGTACTCGATGAATCGCACCTCCCCGTCGACGCTTTTTCCATATTCGATCAACTCGACGAGTTCGTCGTCGTTGAATCCTTTGATCGCGACAGTGTCGATTTTGAGTCCGGTCAATCCGGCCGTCCTGGCGTGCGCAATGCCCTGTAAGACCCGGTCAAACGTATCCCGTTTGGTAAGGTTCCTGAACTTGTCGGGTTTGAGAGTGTCCAGGCTGACCGTGATGCGATCCAAACCGGCGTCGCGAAGGGATTCGGCTTGCTCATCCAACAAAATGCCATTAGTGGTCAGGGCAACGTCCCGGATGGCGACCTGTCGCTTCAACAGGCGGATGAGGGTAGGCAGGTCACGACGAAGCAAAGGTTCCCCGCCCGTCAACCGGACTTTATCCACGCCGAACCCGGTGAAGATCTCCACCAACCGATTGATTTCTTCGAAGCTCAGGAGGGTTTCGCGGGGAAGCCATGCATACTCGTCCTCCGGCATGCAATAGCGACACCGCAGGTTGCACCGGTCCGTCACGGACACGCGCAGACTCCGCAGGGGGCGACCGAACGTGTCGAACAGATCCGCGCCCGTCGGCGCGGCATTCATGGATGTTGCTCGACCCATACTTCTCCGTCCGGCGTCTGTTCACATTTCCAGATCGGCGTAATCTGCTTCAGTTCGTCGATACACCATCTGCACGCCTTGAACGCATCAGCCCGATGCATGGCGCCCACCACAATCAGGACAATGTTCTCTCCGATGTCGATCTCGCCGTACCGGTGCAGAATCAGCACTTCAATGACGTCAAAATCCTGCAACGCACGCTCGCGGATTTCCCGGAGTTTCTTCTGGGCCATCCCTTCATAGTATTCAAACGTGATCCGGCTGACGTCCCGGTCATTCGAACGATCGCGCGCGGTGCCGAGAAAGGTCGCAATGCCGCCAATGCGCGTGGAACGGTTCCGGACCCGGTTGATTTCCTCGTCAATCGAAAAGTCCTCTCGTTGGACCCGGACCAACGAGGCTTCGGTATCAACGGTAGACATCGGCAAGCATCTCCCATGGTGTACATGATCCGCCGGAAAACGGCGGAAGCAACGCGATTTCATCAGTGCCGGCCAGTTTGGTTTCCCCGTGAGCAATCTCATGGTTCACCGACACGAGAATTTTTCTTTTCAGCAACAAGTCGCCAACGTCGGCATTCATCGACTGGATGGCTGCGATCAGATCATCCACCCGGCAACCCTGATCCAATGCCACCTTCAATTCGGATTCGTTGTGAAGCTGCGTTTTCAACATGCCGAACAACTTCACCGTGACGATCATGACGATGCCCCATGGGCAGGGGCCAAGGCCTCGACGCCGGCTCGTTGATAGGTCCCGGACTTGCCGCCGGATTTCGAGACCAGACACACGTCTCCGACACTCATGCCTTTGTCCACGGCTTTACACATGTCGTAGATCGTCAACGCCGCCACCGCTACCGCGGTCATGGCTTCCATCTCAACCCCGGTCTGGCCGTTGGTCTTGACCGCAGCCTCGATGGTCAAGGAACATTGCCCCCTCTCATCGGGCGTCGCATGTTCCCGGAAGTCGATGTTCACGCTCGTCAATATCAAGGGATGACACATAGGGACCAGATCCGGCGTCCGTTTGGCGCCCATGACTCCGGCCACCTGCGCCACGGCCAGGACGTCGCCTTTAGCGATTTTCCCTTCCTGAATACGGCGTAGGGTTTCCGGAAGCATCGAAACCCGGCCTTGCGCCACCGCGATACGTTCGGTCGAACCTTTGGCTGACACATCGACCATCCTCGCACGGCCGGATTCATTAAAATGCGTGAAATCAGACACCAGGCACAACCCTCCCCCTTAAGCGTTCGGCCCTATTATAGGAGCCCTCCGAAAAGCGGGTCAAGCGGTTGGACTTGCTCTCGCCTGGTCGAAGCCGGGCAAGTCAACCGGGCTTGACACGTAATTTCCCCTCCTCGACAATGCCTTGGTGTCCGAAGCCATCATCATTGAAGGGATCAGATTTCAGGCGCGGTGCGGGGTCACGCCGGACGAACGGCAATGCCCGCAGCCGCTATTGGCGGACCTCGAACTCACCTGTTCGGTCGAAGACGCCATTCATTCCGACAGCCTCACCAAAACCGTGGATTACGCCCGAGTCGTGCAACGGGTGATTGACGTCGGAATCACCCATGAAAACGCGCTGATCGAACGACTGACGGATCAAATCGCTCAAACGCTCCTGCTGGAATTTCCCATTCAACAACTGAGCATCTGGCTGCGGAAAGCCGCGCCGCCGCTCCCGGACGTGTCAGGTTCGATCGGCGTCCGTCTGACGTACCCTCGCTCACGTGGAATCGATTCCGTTTCCTCTTTTCAACCTTCGCCGTTTCTGCACGCCGTCGCCCACATGATCCCCAAAGGCAAAGTCCTGGACGTGGCCGCCGGAGAAGGCCGCCACGCCTTGTATCTGGCTTCTCAAGGACATGAGGTGACCGGTCTCGATCGAAACGAGCACGCATTAGCCACCCTGACGCGCAAGGCTGGCGAGCACCGCCTTCCCAATCTCTCGACGTGGAATACGGACCTGGAGAAAGACCCGACGGCGCCCCCTTCACTGGGCAATCAGGAATACAACGGGATCCTGGTGTTTTTCTATCTCTTCCGGCCGCTCTTTCCGTCTCTCCTGCAAGCTCTCAAGCCCGGCGGCGTCCTGATCTATGAAACGTTTCTAATCGACAACCACGTAAGGTACCAGCATCCCCGGAGGAAAGAATTCTGTTTGGAGCAGAACGAACTGCTGCACTTAACGCATCCACTGCGAGTGCTGCATTATGAAGAAGGCCCCTACCCTTCATCAGCGCATCAAGAGCCTGCCTTGGGCCCGTCGAAGGAACCGGCCATTACCGCACGGCTTGTGGCCCAAAAACCCTGCCCTGAGCCTGTCGAAGGGGCTTGACCGGGACCCCGCCGGCTGCACGAAAGCAATCGCTCGTCGATGGCACGCATCGATCTTCACCTGCACACCCGCTACTCCGACGGCAGCCTGATGCCCGGGGAGGTCGTAGACCTGGCCCGTCAAGCAGGCGTCACGGCCCTGGCCATCACGGATCACGACATCGTGGACGGCATTCCTCACGCCATGGAGGCCGCCACGCCGCTGGGCATCGAAATCATTCCCGGCGTCGAGTTGAGTTCCCGCCTGGACGGACAAGAACTCCACGTCCTCGGCTATTTCTTCGACTGGCAGGATCCGGTCTTCCGGGATCACTTGGCTCAACAGCGTCTTTCCCGAAACGTCAGAATTCCCCGGACCATCGAACGGCTGAACGCCTTGGGGCTTGAACTGTCCGAGGACGAAGTCAGGGCCAAGGCCGGCTGCGGTTCCATCGGTCGCCCGCACGTCGCGCAGGTGTTGGTTGACAAGGGATACGTTCAGGATACCCGGGAAGCCTTCGAGCGATACTTGAAAGAAGGGGCCCCGGCCTATGTGCCGCGGGCGCTCTCCGACACACGGGACGTCATCGCCTGGCTTCGCAATGCGGGCGGCGTTCCGGTTCTGGCACACCCGACGTGGACCCTGTGTCGAGGAAAGCCCCTGTACCGCTTGTGTGCCTGCCTAAAGGAAGCCGGGTTGTTGGGCCTGGAAGTATTCTACAGCACCCATACGCGGACGCAAACGTCCCGGTATCTTGAAATGGCCAAACGATTGGGCCTGCTGATGACCGGCGGCAGCGATTTCCACGGAGCGACAAACCCGGGCATTCAAGTGGGCCGAGGCAAGGGAAATCTCAAAGTACCGGACACGCTATTGGACCCCCTCCGACGCGCCGCCCGATAGGGGTCCGGACACCTGCTAATTTTCCGGGGCCTCGACGATGTGGTTTTCGAAGCGGGTACACCCTTCGGTCAGCAAGCTGTCAACGGGGCGTCATAAATAATTTCGGAACCTCTGATTTATTGCCCTATCGGGCGCATGGTTGCGTTGTGTCCTCGTTCAACCTTCACTTTCCGCCATGCTGGGCTGGATGCCTCCGCATTCAAGTCACTTCGGAAGGTACGAGAAATCACTCGCCACTGGATCACAGCATACAATGAGGACCACCCTCATAACAGCTTGGGAAGCATACCTCCTGCCATGTTCAGACGGCATGTCGAAAAAACCAGAAATTCTATTTTAGAATTGTCTCATTGGCAGGAAAACTTACACTTAAATTTCAGGAAACTTGTGAAAATCTGTGTAGTGACGGATCAAAATATTACAGCCCGGTGGATCGGATGAGTCGAATCGAACGTACTCTCGAACACCTTCAGCAATTCCCTTGTGAAGTGATGCCCTTTGTTCTTGATCGCTCGAAAGGTTCGATCATCTCGATTCCCAATCTCCAACTTCTCCAAGTGTTTTCTGGTTTCAAGGTCTTCCAGTTTTTCTAGAAAAAAGTTATAGCTGGTTAGAACCGGCTCCATTGCAGCTTTACCGCATATCTTTATCATTCGTTCCATCACGGGACGGTCGAACAAGCCCTCCAGTATCTCGATCTTTTCGTCCCGTGCACGATCAGCCGTCATGGCAATGCTGAACAGGCCACTCGCGTAGAGAAGCTTCCGAGAGAAAACAAGCTTGATGTTCCGGATTGCCCACGGCTTCGGTTCACCGCTTCCGGAGGTCTTGAACTCGTAATCGACCGCTACGGTACGGTAGTACCTGATGATGTCATTGAGCAGAAACAGCGCCAACTGATGATCCGTCATGCCTTCTCCAATATAGCGCTCAAGTATCTCTCGTCGGAAACTTCGCAGTCCTTCTTTGTTGAACAGCCACTCCCCTTCAAGGAGCAACAATATTCGCCGCGTGATGTTCTTGTTGCTGTCGTCGTCTCCTCCGATGTTGGCAAGAATTTCGCTTCGATTGACTGTCGCACCAAAGGCACCACCTTCCGATGGACTATTGGGAACAATGCTGCGGATTTCGGAACGAACGCGCTCGTTCAGGTCAGGGGCCGTTTCTGTATCGTCGGACACCATGACGTAGTCGATATCCGATTGCTCTGACGCCTCACCCCGTGCATATGATCCACAACAAACCAGTAAGGCCGCGTTGTCAAGCGATAACTCTTTGAGTCGATCTCTGATTTTAGAAAGCTGGCACTTGGAATATTCCAAACTGTGTTCATACGGCGTCGTCATAGAACAAAACTCCCTGCGAACCGGTCACAGCTTTAACCGCCGAATCGATCTTCATCTTCAACGTCAAAATATGTTTGCTACGACTGTGTCGATAACGAACATCGTCTTGTCGAGAAAAAAAATCTCCTTCTCGGTCGATATAATAGTTGCGAAATACGTAGCAGACAGGTTCGTCGACCATGCGAATGACTTCGGCTTTGAACGAACGGCTCGTGAGCAATTCTCTTAATCCCGGCAGTTGTTGAAACAGCTTGGTTTCGGTGCCGAAAAAAGACGTGCATTTAATTCGATCAAGATTCTTCCGAAGAAATGTCTTGCATGCAAAATCAGAAAGAACAGAATCTTCGGAATTTATAATCTCTTTATAGACCCAATCTTTACATTTCCAAAACGCATCTACGATATTCTTGTCTTTCTCGTTTTCTCGTTTTATTGCTGCATCCGTCACAATGTCCGGACTGGAGGCGCTGGGAGTTCTTCGTATGTATCTGTAGGAACGGAGGATACCTTCAATCGTGTCAAAATTGATCGGACCATGAAAGAAACCATCGAAGCTCGTGACCTCTCCGGAAACAACAGCAACCAATTCTTCAACATCTACACCATAGCGCCGAAGAATCGAAAAGACGTTCTTGCCGAGAGGCTTCCGACCGCAAATGATGTCCTTCGACGCAGTATGATGATCTATTCCGAATTTCTCTCTGAAAACGGATTCCACGGAATGCGACAGCGGGGGATGGCCGATATCGTGCAGGAGGGCAGCTGCACACAGCAAGCGGCGCTCAGATCGCCGTATGTGGCGCCTGAGGCAGTACAGACGTGCCAACTGCATGACCCCGAGACTGTGCTCGTAGCGAGAGTAGCGGATTGCGCCGAGTTTGCCGTTTGGCCGAGGGATTAGGCAATAGTCGATGGCTCCGAGAAAACGAATATCCTTCAGACGCTGGAAGGCCTGAGTGTCGATAAGTTCCATCAGCAACGGATCTTTATCGGTTGCTGCAAGGAGGTCGGTCGGCTCACGGAAGCCATGTATCACCGATGGCGTTGATATGTCGAGTTGCGCTGACAAAACGGTCATCACCAAGAATATCGTTGTCTGTCGCGAACCCGTGGTGCCACCATATCTGACATCCAATGATGACTGTGTGAGAGGCTCATGACTATCTTGGAGTATTCCGATTCCGAATACTCGCGGCCAAAATCCAGAGTACAAGGGCGAAATCAAACTGGGCGACAAGGTTTCGTAGCTACGGCATAGGGCTTCGGATACGATACAGTCGAACTGACAGTCCTGAAGGACGAAGACTACAACGAGGTACTATTCCAAACCGAGTGGCTTATGAAGATCTTTGGCCGCGTAGAGCCGCGTGGACCCCGATATCAAGGCAGAAAGGACCACCAACAACGATAGAGTTATAATAGTAGTGTCTATCATTTCCATGTGTCAAGCGAAACCACTCCGCGCTCCTCGACGACCACTAGCGTCTTGACTTGACGTCGCGCCCTGCTGCAGCCACCTCGATAAGAACCAAGGGCGACTGAAAGACTGCACCCACTGCTAGGGCGCAGCCAAGCTTTCCGCGTCATGCGCCGCCGCACCCGTCACCCTGAAACCCACGCAGTTCAGTCCGGGGTGCCAAGGCACGACTCGGAGAACGGTGTGGTTGCTCGAAGGCCGCGATTTTGTTATGGAGGGTGTTCCCCGTACCCCTCGAAGGAGCGAAAGACCTGTGGGAACGGGATAAGTATCACTTTCAAAATGGGCGTGGAGCAGGTGGACGGGTTTGTCACGACGCGTCGGTCCGGTGATGGCGGGATTGCCGGACGACTCTATTTTGTCGACGCATAAGCAGGAACTCCAAAGCATGGTGATCGAAGTGAAAGGCGGGAAACACGTCACCTTGAATCAAGTCATGGCCTTACGGGGGTCTTAGAGCGTGAAGAGGCAGCCATGGCCGGATTGATCCTCATGGAGAAACCTGGCCTGACCCAGTTACGCAATTTTCGACGGGAGTTTTCCAAAGCCTGGAGCTTGGAAGTCCTAGGGGTCTCCTACCCTCGAATGCAAATGCTGACGGTTCGGGAAATCCTTATAGGCAAACACTTTCAGACCCCAACCGTGGCTGGCCGGAAGGCCGCGCAACCGGGGCTGTTTGGATAGCATAGAAGAAACCCTATGTCCGTGATGCAAGACATTAACTGGAAGCACGCCATTTTGTTCTGGCTTGCGGGTTTGGCTGTTGTTATCGTGCTTAGAGCCAGTTATGCAAAGGGGCGAACCTGAAAACCCGCAAATCCTAGGAATGGAGTTTTCCTTAGAACGCGGGAACAAGCAGTTTTGGGTGAGACGGATTGAGACCAAAGACCCAACACTCGAAATGACTCAGTACGGGCGGATTCTTCGCAAGCCCTATTACGTTTGCCAGACCTACCCTGAGGTCATGGCCAAAGACAAGAATGAGGAATCTGAGTTTTGGGGGCCACCGAGGTATCGAACGAAACAGGAAGCCGCCGAAAGGTGTATGGACCGATATTTCAGGGGCCTCGATCTTGAATTTGAGGGATCGACCTTAAATCCAACCTGAAACACCTATGCCAGACAAACGACCAGAGCAATTACCGCTCCTGCCAGAACATACACCCAACGATTTGCAGGAATGTTCGGGACCGCTTCTAGTTTACCGTGCCATTCTCTACGATCTGACCGGCTATTTACTGCAACATGCCTCAGATAAAGAGCTGGTCGAACAGTATGGTAGAAACTGCGTGAAAGCTTTTGCCGACGATGGCACTGGCATTATGGCAAAGGGGGCAGTAGTTGCTCCAACATCGGACTGGCATAAGATCGCACAAGGCATTGAGAAGGCACGGCTAGATTTCCTTCGCATTCTCGATCACCTCAAGCAAGCCCATAACGTATAACTGCCATTATTTTTTTGGCGAACCGGGACAGACGGGGTCCAGTCACAGGATATACAAAACGCCGTGACAAGGCGACCCTCGCGTGAACATCCAAAATGCCAGGGGCATGGCCAAACCATACCACGTCCGCCAGGTTCTGCGGGCGATAGCTCGTTTGGAGGCTGAATCATGAGCAAAACATATGATCGTTACACGTACCGGGTCACGTGGTCCGAAGAAGATCGAGAGCACGTGGGTTTATGCGCTGAATTCCCCGGCCTGAGTTGGCTTGACCCGTCACCGGAGAAGGCGCTGACGGGTGTTCGCCGGATTGTCAGGGACTGCCTCAGAGATATGCGAAGAAACAAGGAGGACGTACCCGAACCGATTGCGCTGAAAAACTACAGTGGAAAGTTTATGGTACGAGTTCCGCCGGAAACGCACCGGATGCTCTCCGTTGAGGCGGCTGAGTCCGGGGTCAGCTTAAACCGGCTGGTAGCCGGCAAATTACGATGATGCGCCCCGAGGGACGTGGAAACACGCGAACCGGACCTGTATTGAAAATCACCCGAAGGATCTGCACAATGCAGCCGCCTGCCCGGCCCGCTAATTTTCCGGGGCTTCGACGATGTGGTTTTCGAAGCGGGTGCAACCTTCGGCCAACAACCGGTTCGTCAGCATCTCACCCGGCCATTCGATGGGCAGGTCCGCGGTAAAGACCCAGACGTCCGGCGAGGTCCAGATCGGGCCGTGATCTTCCGGCAGATCGGGATCGAACAGATCCGTCCAGACGGGCATGTAGACCCCGTTCCCGCATTGCGTGTGTAAATGGACGATAGCCCGACTCCTGACCGGAGGATCAAGGTCATGCCAGACCGCCGCCGTTTCATCGGCCAGTCGATGGAGCCTCACCGCGTTCTGCGCGTCGAACATGCCGTACGCGGCATACACCGGCACTTCCAACATATTCGGCGCCAAGGCAATTTCAGGGCATTGCGCCATCAGACCTTGAAGCAGAGTTTCCCGTTCTTTGTCGGGAATACTTTCCGGGAGGGACGAATCTCTTGCCCCGATCAATTCAAACAGCAAAAAGGCCGTTGACTCGACGGGCGGATGGAGACGAGCGGTAATGGGTTGCCGGCGCTGGGAACCGGCCATGCAGGACAAATGTTCGTGAAGTTGCTGAAGGGTCAGGAAATCAAGCGTCGTATCGGTCAGCAATCGCGGTTCGACCGTCACCACGGTTCCCGGGGGAACGTGTAAACACTCCCGGAGCAGTTCCGCAGTTTTTTCCGGATGAATTTTCAAGCCGAGAGGCGCGGTCAGATTCGCCTGCAGGGGCAACTCGATTGCGCCCAAAATGGCATAGGCCGGATCGTCGTCATGATCGCTCTCGATCGACACGGAACACGCGGCCTCCGCCAACAGGTCGAACAGCCATTCGGCCATTTCTTCATCCAACGCTGCCAGGACGGTGAGCACGTCATGCTCGCGGTCCTGTTCGAGCAACGCCTGCAGGACTTCGATGGCGAGTTCGGAATCACCGTGATCGTGCCGGCGGGCATTGATCAGGTGAATCAGGTCTCGGGTTAGGGGGTCCGGGCGATACCAACTGGACATGGGCGAAATTCAAAATCCATGTGATCTCACTTCAACTCGAGAGTGAGGATGACATCAATTTGATATGCCGTCTTTTGTCTGTGACCGGTTACAGGATGCATTCTGCATACGGAAAATCCGATATGCAAGCCATTTTCTCCAAAGGCAGGAACCGCGGACCTTCTCCAAGGGTTCTCCATACAGCACGCCACGCCCTCACGGGCCTGGCGCAGTTTGACATGCCTCAAGGTGAGTGGTAAGAAAAGAGGTATTGTGGCCATCGACCGTGACCTCGATTTCGACGACGACCTGGACGAGTTTGACGATCCTCGACAGAAACCTCCCCGCCGGTGGTTGACGTTCATCCTGGTCATCCTGTTGGCTGGGGGAACCTGGTACGTGCTAACGGAACCAGAGTTACAGTCTTCCGTCATGCAAATGGTAGCCACGGTACGCGGCGCACTTGATTCACTCGCCGAAGATCCCGTTCCCCAACCCGGACCGAAAGTCCAGCCGCCGGTCCCGGAGGTCCCTCCCGTTCCGGCCTTTCACGAAGGGCAACTGGTCACCGTCGCGTTACGGGAAGGGCATCAGGCTCGCTTTCGGTTACGCAATGCGGCCGAAGGAGAACAAGTGGGGCCTCTCGTGAAAACCGGCGATGCCCTGACGGTGCTCGACGGAAGTCTCATCAAAAAACGGTGGGTCTACTTCGTCCAAACACCTTCCGAAGACTCGGGATGGATTAAGGGCACGTACCTTCAATCTATGCCATAAATTGCATCCACGCAGATGC
Organism: Nitrospira sp.; assembly: GCA_011523385.1. GTDB lineage: Bacteria > Nitrospirota > Nitrospiria > Nitrospirales > UBA8639 > Bin75. The sequence continues at coordinate 121,473 of WTGX01000025.1, forward strand.
CCACCATCTCGGAAGCGCATTCCTATTGCACGTTAAAGGCGAAAGACAGCGGGAGCAACTTTTACTACTCTTTTCTCTTCTTACCCCGTCCCCGCCGGGAAGCCATGTATACCGTGTACGCGCTGTGTCACGAGTTGGACGCGGACGTGGATCACCCCCCTGACGGAGTGGATCCATGCGACCGGCTCGCGGAGTGGCGCCGGGAAATCGAGGCGGCGTATCAAGGCATCCCGCAATATCCGGTGACCATCAGTCTCGCGGATCACGCCCGCAGGCTGGGCATTCCCCGGGACTATTTTCACGAACTGATTGCCGGCATGGAAATGGATCTGACGATCAGACGGTACGCCACCTTTGACGATCTCTATCCGTATTGCTATCGCGTGGCCTCGATCGTCGGATTGATCTGCTTGAAAGTGTTCGGGACCGTGGACCCCCGTGCGCAAGACTACGCCGTCAACCTGGGCGTGGCTTTTCAACTGACCAACATCATTCGTGACGTGGGAGCCGATGCCGAACGCGACCGGATCTACGTGCCGCTGGAAGATCTGGCCACATTCGGCTGTTCCGAGGAACAACTGTTGACCAAAACTGCTTCACCCGAATTCATCCGGCTCATGGAATTCCAGGCCGCCCGGGCTCACGACTACTATCGAAAAGCCCAAACCGTGCATGACGCCCTTTCATCGACCGATCGACAATCCTTGCTCGTCGCGGAAATCATGCGCGACATTTATTTCAACCTGTTGACGCGTATTGAAAACACGCGATTCGCCGTGTTTGCGTCCCGCATTCGCGTCCCTCCTTTTCATCGTGCAACTCTGGCCCTGACCACGTGGATGCGGAGATCGTTCCAAAACCGGTTGTCCCGCCGGACGTAACGTATCACCGGTCGATGGATATGCAAAGAACCAACGCCACTTCAGTTCTGTCATTCCGAGCTTGTCCTGAGCGAAGCGAACGGGCGAAGTCGAAGGGAATGACTGAACACATACAAGGATGACAGGAGGGGAAGTCGGGATGGTAAATGTTCAACAAGGTAGCATGAGAGATCATTATGTCGCTCGCTGACCTCTGCGAATCCCTGCGCAACTGCCAGCAATGTCGTCTGGCTTCCGGACGGACCCAGGTGGTGTTCGGGAGCGGGAACCCGGAAGCCTCGATCATGTTCGTCGGAGAAGCCCCGGGGTTTCATGAAGACAAGCAAGGGGTGCCGTTTGTCGGCGCGGCGGGAAAACTCTTGACGGAATTACTGGAATCGGTCGGGCTGTCCAGGTCCCAGATTTACATTGCCAACGTCATCAAATGCCGCCCTCCCCAGAATCGCGACCCCGCACCCGATGAAGTGGAGACCTGCAAACCCTTCCTGCTCCAGCAAATTCAACTGATCAAACCGCATCTGGTGTGTTCCATGGGCAACTTTGCCACTCAAACGCTGCTCGAAAGAAAAGTGGGGATCACCAAGGTCCACGGGCAACCGTTTCAATTAAAGGAGTTTCGACTGTTTCCGCTGTTCCATCCCGCCGCGGCCCTGCACAACGAACGTCTCCGGCCTCAGCTTCAGGAAGACTTTCAAAAATTGAAACGGCTCCTGGACGCGATGGCGGTTCCCCGGCAGGAACCGGCGGTTCCTGCAAGCGCCCAACCCGAGCAAATGGATTTGTTTTAACCCGGCTTGTCGGATTACGCTCCGCTAATCCGACCTACGTGGGCTGTCCGAATCCTGGGTTTTCTCCTGACCCTCCGCTTCGGGTTCCTCGGATTCTTCGTCGGATCCTTCGAATTCTTCTTCAGGCGTTTCGAACCACTTCACCAGCATCTCTTCCCACCATACTTCATCGACATCCGCGCCGGGATCGAATCCCAAGAACGACACATCGGCTTCGGTCATGTCAGGATTGATGTCCGTGGGACGATGCCGGGCGCGATCGACCACTTCCTTGGTCGCGTACCCGCCGACGATCCAGGACGGCGGATCAGCGCGCCGGGATTTATACGCTTGGAGTTGATGTTTGAAATAGACAAAAATATTCCGTTGCGCGGCATCTTCAAACCCGCTGGGCGGCAGGCTCAGGATTTTCTCGATTTTTTTTCGCCATTCCCGCTGGTCGTAGCGCGAGGTGACCAACTGCAAGGCTCTTGCTCCGTCTTCAACGTCAAGTGGCATACCGGCTCCTTCGGCTTACTCTCGCATTCAATGACCGCCCACCATCATCTCGCGGATGCGGATGGTGGGACTCGCCAGTTTCCCTCGAAACACCAAATCATTCCCGATCGACTCGATATCCTGAAACACCTGTTTCAAATTGCCGGCGATCGTCACTTCCTCAACCGGATAGGCCAATTCGCCGTTTTCAATCCAAAAACCGGAGGCCCCGCGAGAATAATCTCCGGTCACCATGTTCACGCCGAACCCGATCAATTCGGTGACGTACAACCCCTGGGTGACGGACTGAATGATCTCAGCGGGCGACTCGTCGCCGGGATGGAAAAACAAATTCGTCGGAGACACGGTTGGATTGTCGCCGATGCTTCTGGACGCGTTGCCGGTGGACGCCATGCCCAACTTTCGTCCGGAATACGTATCCAACAGATAGCTGGAGAGCACGCCCCGGTCGAGGATCATGGTCTTGCGGGTGGGCAGCCCTTCCCCGTCGAACGGGCGGGACCCGAGCTTGCCGGGCAGGCAACCGTTGTCTTCGACGTTCACGTGTTTCGGGGCAATGGGTTTTCCCAACTGCCCCAGCAAAAACGAAGCGCCTTTATACAGGGAATACCCGGAGACCGCACTCGCGAGGTGCCCCAACACACTGCACGCCGTTTCCGGATCGAAAATCACGGGAACCCGTTGGGTCCCGACCTTTCGAGCCCCCAGGCGCCGGAGCGTCCGCTCCGCCGCGATCCGTCCGATTGACTCCGGATCCTCCAATTCACGCTGTTTCCGAGAAACCGTATACCAGTAGTCCCGCTGCATGCCTTGGTCATCAGGGCCTTCGGCCACGGGCGCCACGGACAAAGAAAACGTGGAACTCCGGTGGTACCCCAGAAACCCATGCGTGTTCGCCAGCACCACCGCGCCATAGGCCGAACCACACTCCGCCCCCTCCGAATTGGTCACACGGGGATCGACGTCCAGGGCGGCCCGTTCGGCTCGCTGCGCCACGTCAATGGCCTCTTCCACGGGCATGGTGGTGGGATCATACAGGTCCAGATCGGGCACGTCGGTCGCCATCGCAGCCTGTTCCGGCAATCCCGACGTTTCATCCTCGGCCACGGCCTTCGCGAGAGCGCAGGTATCGTCCACCAACTGCTTGAGCGAAGTCTCGGAAAAATCTGACGTGGACGCGCTGGCGGACCGCTTCCCGAAAAACACTCGAATTCCCAGATTCTTCTCCCGAGCCTTGCTCAACCGGTCCACGGTCGCCAATCGAACCTGAACGGATACGGAATCCCCTTCCGCTACCATGACGTCGGCTTCCGTGGCACCGTGGGCCTTGACCCGGTCGATCAATTCGGCGGCCAGTATCTTCAGGACTTCCGGGGATTCATGCATGATGCAGGGTGCCTGGAATTGGGTTTGAGGGCAGCGCGTTGAACGGTTTCTACGAGACGGGACTAGGCGGACGTTCCTCCCACCGTGAGCTCATCTACTCGGATGGTCGGCAACCCGACGCCCACTGGAACGGACTGACCTTCTTTTCCGCAAGTCCCGATACCCGAATCCAATTGCAAATCATGGCCGACCATAGATACCTGCTTGAGCACGTCGGGTCCGCTCCCGATCAGGGTCGCCCCTTTGACCGGCTTGGTCACTTGGCCATCCTCGATGAGATAGGCTTCACTCGCCGAAAATACGAACTTGCCGTTCGTGATATCCACCTGTCCGCCGCCGAACGACACGGCATACAGGCCTTTCTTGACGGAGCGCAGAATATCTTCGGGTTCGGACGTACCGGCCAACATGAAAGTATTGGTCATCCGGGGTAACACGATGCTGCGGAAATCCTCACGCCGGCCGTTGCCGGTCAAGGGAATGCCCATGAGCCTGGCATTCAGACGGTCCGTGATGTATCCGCGCAGGATGCCGTCTTCGATCAGGACGGTCCTGGTCGTGGGCGTGCCTTCATCGTCGATATTGAGCGACCCTCGCCTGGAGGGCAACGTGCCGTCGTCCACGATCGTGCACACGTCGGACGCGACGCGCTGGCCGATCAAATTGCTGAACGCCGATGTCTTCTTGCGATTGAAATCCGCCTCCAAGCCATGTCCGACTGCCTCGTGCAAGAGAATTCCGGGCCAGCCGCCCCCCAAGACCACGGGCAGAATGCCTGCGGGCGCGTCCACGGCGTCGAGATTCAGGATAGCCTGCCTGGCGGCTTCTCGTGCATACGCCCGCGCTCGATCCTGTTCATGGTAAAAGGAAAAGGCCACGCGGCCGCCGCCGCCGAAAGTGCCGGCCTGCCGATTGGTCCCTTCTTCGGCAATACACGTCACCTGAAGCCGGGATAACGGCTGCACGTCGCCGGCGCGCAAGCCCTCGGTCGTCGCCACCAGCATAACCTTATGATTGGTATTGATGGACGCCATCACCTTCGTGATCCGGGGGTCATAGCGACGCGCTTCCTGATCGATCAGGTTGAGCAGGTCCACGCGCTCCTGCGTGGCGACGCCGGTCAGGGGCTGTTCCAGCGGATAGAGATTGTGCGTTCCGGCCTGCCGGTGCGTGACGGGAACCGTGATGTCGCCTTGCGGCGAGTCGGCGATATACCGGGCGGTATCCGCGGCAATTTCCAGATCCCGCCGCGACAATTCGTCGGAATAGGCAAACCCGGTTTTTTCCCCGGACGTGGCCCGGACCCCTGCGCCCTGAGCAATGCTTTTGACGGCCCGTTTGACGATACCTTCCTCCATGGATACGGATTCGGAAATCGTCGATTCAATATAAATGTCCGCGTAATCCACGGCACGGACGTTCACGCGTGCCAAGGCCTGCTCGACCTCACGTTCCTCCAAGGCAAAATGTTCGAAGGGCACAACCTGTTCAGACATGGCCTCTACACTTAGCACGACCACCAAAATTTGCGCAAGAGAGGAACGTTTGACAAGGCCGGGCATCACGATTAGACTCTTTTTAAGCTGTTTTTCGAGTGCAATGCCAATGCCGATGCCTCTTCATTCGCCACATTCCTTCACGGAACTCACGGAGGACGATCTCTTTACCCAGCTCGACCAGGAAGCCTTGCCCCGTCACGTGGCCGTGATCATGGATGGGAACGGGCGCTGGGCTTCACAGCGTGGCCTGCCCCGCATTGCCGGACACCGGGAAGGATTGGTTGCCGTCCGGGACGTCCTCAATGCCTTCTACCTGCTGAGGATTCCCATCGTCACGGTATACGCGTTCTCTCAAGAGAACTGGAATCGCCCCCAAGCCGAGATCGACTTACTCATGACGCTGCTCGAAGAATTTCTGCATCAGGAACGGCAGACGTTCCAGGAAAGAAAAACCCGGTTTTTCCCCATTGGCTTACTGAACGAGCTTCCGGATTCCACGCAAGACCTGGTGCATGCCGTGGCTCAGGAGACCGGGCATTTCACCGACCACACAGTGGCAGTCGCGCTGAGTTATGGCGGACGCTCCGAAATCATCGACGCCACGAATCGCCTGATCGAAGACGTGCAATGCGGAAAAGTCACGGCGGGATGCGTTCATGAAACCCAATTCGAGCAGTACCTGTCCACTGCCGGTCTTCCGGACCCGGACCTCCTGATCCGCACGAGCGGGGAAGCGAGAATCAGCAATTTCCTGCTCTGGCAAATCGCGTATACGGAGCTTTATTTCACCAAGACCCTGTGGCCGGATTTCCGGCGACGCGACGTATTGTTGGCGCTGCTCGATTACCAGAAACGGGATCGCCGTTTCGGTCGTCTTCCGCATGCCGTCTCTCCTCAAAACAGGCTGTGAGCAGGAGTAATGTGGTTGAGCCCGCTTCCAGGAGCCCGCATCCGGATCCCCTCACGGCCCGTTCGTCCACGTTGAGACTTGACCCTAAGCGCGTCTATTCCGCTCTGGTCTTGCTCCCGCTTTTGTACGTGCTCACCCGGCACCTTCCGCCGACGGCGTTCTTTGTGTTCGTCAGCGTCATTATCCTGCTCGCCCAATGGGAATTCCTGGCGCTCTTCATTGAGAAGAGCCACCTGCCTTCGCATGCGCTCGTCGGATTTACAAGTACGGGACTTCTCCTGATCGCCATGCAGTGGCCGGCGGTGATCGATTTTTCCCTGGTCCTGGCGATAGCCCTCCTGGGTCTCCTCTGCTACCAGGTCGGCTTCGCCCCTCCGGGGAACCGACATCTCTCCATGTTCCTTCTTCTATTCGGTATATTGTATATCGGGTATACCCTCGGACATTTTCTCTTGCTGAGAAATCAACAGGACGGAAGCCTGCTGGTGCTGTTCGTGCTGCTGGTGACGTGGGCCGGCGATGCGGCCGCGTACTACGTCGGCAAAACCTGGGGGACACGGCCTCTGGCTCCACGGCTCAGCCCGAACAAGACCGTCGAAGGGTTTCTCGGAGGCATGGTCGTGGCTCCGGTCATCGCCTGGATCGGCCATCTCTTGTTTCTCCCCATTGTCACGCCGGTCGATTGCCTGATCCTGGGGATACTGTTCACCATACTGGGTCTGCTGGGAGATCTTTCCGAATCGGCCCTGAAACGATACGCCGGCGTCAAGGATTCCGGTACCCTGATTCCCGGTCACGGAGGCATGTTGGATCGCGTGGACAGCCTGCTTCTCAACGCGCCGGTTTTCTATTATTATATGGTGTTTGTGCATTAGGTGCTGATCAGCCGAACCTTTTCGTATGAAAATGGCCAAGCCCATCCCCGAATCCGTCATTCCGAGCGAAGCGAGGAATCTCTCCTCAACACTCGACCGATTCAACGACGAGATCCTTCGCTACGCTCAGGATGACAGCCTCGGCCATTTTTGTTTCCTAGCATGCAGGTGCAAGCCTGTTTGAGGGATTCCCTGCGATGAAACAGATCGTTCTACTGGGCTCCACGGGTTCCATCGGAGACAGCACCCTCGATATCGTCGCAAAATTTCCCGATCGATTTTCGATCCTGGGGCTCGCAGCCCGGCACAGTGATGAAAAACTGGAAAAACAAGTCCGTTCGTTTCATCCGAAATACGTAGCTTTGGCCGACCCTGCCGCGGCCCGGCGACTCCGCGCCCGCCTGAACGATCCGGCGGTCCAGGTCCTCGACGGCCCGGACGGCGTGACGGAGGTGGCGTCCCTTCCGGAGAGTGATCTGGTCATCTCGGCCATCGTGGGCGGAGCCGGCCTGGTCCCGACCATGGCCGCAATTCAAGCGGGTCGCCGGGTGGCCCTGGCCAACAAGGAACCCATGGTCATGGCCGGACAACTGATGCAGGCCGAGGCGCACCGCCAAGGCGTCCCCGTGTTCCCCGTGGACAGTGAACACAGTGCGATCTTTCAATCACTCGCCGGCCATCGACGAGAAGACGTCCGGCGCATCATCCTGACGGCTTCCGGCGGGCCGTTTTGGGACTGCACCAAGGAATACATGGAGACCGTAACGCCGGAACAGGCGCTCAAACATCCGAATTGGGACATGGGCGCGAAGATCACCGTGGATTCGGCAACGCTGATGAATAAAGGGCTGGAAGTCATCGAAGCCCGGTGGCTGTTTGATTGTCCTCCCGCTCAACTGGACGTGGTGGTGCACAGGGAAAGTATCATCCATTCTCTGGTAGAATATCGCGATGGGTCGGTGATCGCGCAATTGGGACTGCCCGATATGCGAACCCCGATCAGCTACGCCATGGATTACCCGCGACGCGTGCCCCTGGATTCGCCCGCGTTGGATTTATGGAAATACGGCAAATTGACGTTTTATCAACCCGATCCGGTCCGGTTTCCCTGTCTGCAGTTGGCCTATGAGGCACTGGCCCATGGTGGAACCTGTCCGGCAATTCTCAATGCCGCGAACGAGGTCGCCGTCGAGGCGTTTCTGCATCACGGGCTCCCCTTCGGGCGCATTGCCAACGTCATCGACCGGACCGTACAATGTGCCGACGTGCAACCGCTCACGTCATTGGAGGATGCCTTGGAGGCGGACCGTTGGGCCAGGGACAAGGCCGCAGAGTTCATCCGCACTGGATCCTGACGTTAAAATTCGCCGGCTACAAGTGACCTGATGACTCCCGATATCATCTACGTGATCGTGCAAAAGATCTGGTGGTTTGTGGTGGTGTTGGGCGTCCTCGTGACCTTTCACGAGTTCGGACACTTTATCGTGGCGCGTTGGGCCGGGGTCAAAGTATTGAAATTTTCCCTGGGCTTCGGACCCAAACTCCTGAGTCGTCAAATCGGAGACACGGAATATCTCATTTCGGCCATTCCCCTCGGCGGATACGTCAAGATGTTCGGGGAAGAGACTGGTGAGCCCGTGCCACCGGATGAGCGGAAACTCTCATTTTCCCACAAACCGTTATGGAAACGGACCCTCATCGTGGCGGCCGGGCCGGGGTTCAATTTTCTCCTGAGTTACCTGATTTTTTCAGCCTGGCTGGCCGTGGGCGCTCCCCTGCCCATCCCGACGTTCGCCGAACTCTCACCCACGATCGACGCCGTCAGGCCGGACTCGCCGGCCGGCCAGGCCGGCCTCCAAGCCGGCGACCGGATCACGCGAATCGATGAACGCGACATCACCACGAAAAACGAAATCTATGCCGCGGTAGCCGAAAGCGGCGGACGTTCGCTCGCCGTCGAAGTTCGCCGGGGCGATACCCTGAAAACGTTTGTCGTCACTCCCGAATTCTACGATTCGGAAGTCGAGCGGGCGGACACGCAGGTCCGCCCCTACGTCATCGGCATCGAAGAGGCGGCTCCCGTCGTGACGGCCGTCATGCCGGATATGCCGGCCGCCCAAGCCGGGCTCAAGGAAGGGGACCGCATCATCGAGATTCAAGGAGAGACGATTCAGACCTGGTCACAGATGACCCGCATCATCAAGGCTCATCCCAATGACTCCCTCAGCATGCAGGTTGAACGTGAAGGCACAGTGCTCACGTTGACGATCATCCCCGAACCGCATGAGGTCAAGGATCAGGGAATATCGAGCACGATCGGAAAAATCGGCATCATGGGATCGGGACGATCGGTGATCCGCGCATCCTCACCCCTGACGGCCGTGATCCAGGGCGTGAAAGCCACATGGGGATGGTCAGAACTGACCGTAGTCGGCATTTACAAAATGCTGACCGGGGAAATCTCCTCGAAAAACATCGGGGGGCCCATCATGATTGCCAGCGCCTCGGGCACGGCTGCCGAACGGGGCATCCCCGACGTCATGTTCTTCGTGGCCATCCTGAGCATCAACCTGGGCATTCTGAATTTGTTGCCGATTCCCGTTTTGGACGGCGGTCATCTGTTCTTCTTCGCCTGTGAAGCAATCCTGGGACGTCCGCTGGCCGAGCGGCAGCGTGAATTTACTCAACAGGTAGGGATCGTACTGCTCTTCGGGATTATGATTTTCGCGTTTTTCAACGACATCCAACGCCTGCTTCAATAATTCAGTTGGTTTGTCGGATTACGCTCCGCCTGTCCTGAGCGTAAGACGCAATGCGCCTGAAGTCGGAGGAAGCGTAGTCGAAGGGCGTAACCCGACAATCCCCATTGCCCGTGCACGCATTCGCCTCCAATCCGTGAAACCGTCCTGGAACATCGAAGAGAGTCTGGCCGATCGTCTTGCGCGGCCCTTCCAAGTATTTGCGGCTCACAAATTATCGGGTGCCGTGCTGCTCCTGACTGCCACGGTGGCAGCCGTCGCCTGGGCCAATTCGCCATGGGCCGGGTTCTACCACCACTGGCTGCACACGAAACTCGCTCTCTCCGTCGGTCCGTTCGGCCTAAACAAGTCCGTCAGCCACTGGATCAACGACGGCCTGATGGGCTTCTTCTTTTTCGTGGTAGGGCTGGAGATCAAGCGGGAATTGCTGGCCGGCGAATTGGCCGATCCCCGGAAGGCGGCCTTGCCCGTCCTCGCAGCGGTCGGCGGCATGGTCGTGCCGGCCCTCGTCTATCTTGCCTTCAACGGCAACGGACCGTTCGCCCGTGGCTGGGGCATTCCGATGGCCACGGATATCGCGTTCGCCCTGGGCATTCTCGCGGTTTTTCCGGTGCCGATTTCGCTGAAAATATTTCTCACGGCGCTAGCCATCGTGGACGACATCGGGGCCATTGTCGTGGTGGCGATTTTCTACACGGATACCATCGCGCCGGGAAGCCTGCTCATCGGCGCCCTGCTGCTGGGTGTGTCCGTCGGCGCCAACCTCATCGGCGTGCGCAACCCGATCATTTACTTTCTCATTGGGTGCGCCATCTGGATAGCATTCTACAAGTCGGGCGTGCACGCGACCCTCGCCGGAGTCCTGATGGCATTCACCATTCCCGCGCGCAGCGTCATCAATGCCCGGCAACTGCATGACTGGACCCGGGACCTGCTGGCGCAACTGCGGGACACCGGGCTGCCCGCGGACCGGAGCCTGCTGACCAACCGGCAGCACCATATCGTGCACTCGATGGAACAGTTGACGGAACATGCCACCGCCCCCTTGCAGCAACTCGAACATGCGCTGATGCCGTTCGTGACGTTCGCCATCCTGCCCCTGTTCGCCCTGACAAACGCCGGCGTGAGCCTGGAAAGCGAGGCGTTCTTTCTGCTGGCCGAGCCGATGAGCCTGGGGATCATCCTGGGTCTCGTCCTCGGCAAGCCGTTGGGCATCTGGTTGTTCGCCTGGGCGGCCGTGAAACTTCGCCTGGCGGAACTCCCCAGGGGCATCAATCTCCTCCACGTCGCCTCGGTGGGTTGCCTGGCAGGGATCGGGTTCACCATGTCCCTGTTTATTGCCACCCTCGCTTTCGATGACGTAGCGCTGGTCGAAACCGCTAAAACCGCTGTCCTTGCCGGATCCCTGCTGTCAACCCTGGCAGGATCGGTCATCCTGTTGCTGGCGACGAACCCGGGACCGGAAGACGCTTGAATCCTGAAGCAGTACCATTTATATATAGCTATAGCCCCATTGTCGGGTTACGCCTCCGGCTAACCCGACCTGCGGTCTGAATCAGAGACTCCTCCCACCAGAATTGTCGTTCCGAGCGTAGCGAGGAATCTCTCGTTCAACAACCGAACGCCTCAACGACGAGATCCTTCGCTAGGCCCGTTCGCTTCGCTCAGGGCAAGCTCAGGATGACAGATGAGGCGTGTTGTGCAAAATGATGGGTTTCTCTTTGGTGCCGGGGGAAATTTTCGACGCATGAGTGAACGCAAACCCTGAGGACGACATCGAATATGCGAACCAGCCAACTGTTCATTCCGACCCTTCGTCAAACTCCCGGCGAGGCTGAAGTCGTCAGCCACCGGCTCATGTTGCGCGCCGGCATGATTCGAAAAGTTGCAGCCGGAATCTACACCTATCTTCCGCTGGGCCTGCGCGTCCTCAAGAAAATCGAATGCATCATTCGCCAGGAAATGAACCGCGCCGGGGCGCAGGAACTGCTGATGCCGATCCTCTCTCCGGCGGAACTGTGGCGGGAAACCGGACGATGGGATTTTTACGGCAAGGAATTGCTTCGATGCCGGGACCGGCATGACCGCGATTTTTGTTTTGGCCCCACGCATGAGGAAGTCATCACGGACCTCTTCCGACGCGAGATCCGCTCCTATCGGCAACTCCCCATGAATTGCTACCAGATCCAAACCAAGTTCCGCGATGAAATCCGTCCCCGTTTCGGTTTGATGCGCGGGCGCGAATTCGTCATGAAGGACGCCTACAGTTTCGATGCCGATGAAGAAAGTGCGCGCCTCAGCTATCAAAAAATGTACGACGCCTACGAGCGGATCTTTACGCGCTGCGGTCTCAAATTCCGTGCGGTTGAAGCGGACACCGGACTGATCGGCGGCAGCATGTCGCATGAATTCATGGTCCTGGCCGATACCGGAGAAGAAACGATCGTGTACGACGAAGGCGGGACCTATGCCGCCAATGTCGAGTTGGCGGAAGCGCCGCCTCCGGCTGAAGAAGACGATGCCGCGCCGCTCGCCCTCGAAGCCGTGCAGACCCCGGGGACCAAAACCGTCGAGGAAGTCTGCACCTTTTTGAAGATTTCCCCGGACCGGCTCGTCAAAACCCTGCTCTACCAGACATCGGCCGGCGACGTCATTGCGATCCTGATTCGCGGCGACCACGAGGCGAATGAAATCAAAATCAATCGTTTCCTGGGAACGACGGAGATCACCTTGGCAGACGCGGAGACCGTGAGCAGGGTGTCCTCCGCGCCGGTTGGCTTCGCCGGGCCGGTCGGGCTCAAGAGTATCCGGATTATCGGGGACCACGCAGTCAAGGCCATGCGGAACTTCGTCGTCGGCGGCAACAAGGATGATACTCACCTGATCAACGTCAACTGGGATCGTGATTTTACCGTGGAGGCGTTTCTGGACCTGCGCCAGGCCCGAGCCGGCGACCGGTCGCCTCGAAGCGATGACCGGCTACAGGAAGCCAAAGGCATTGAAGTCGGCCACGTCTTCCTATTGGGGACCAAGTACAGCCAAGCCATGAATGCGACGTTCCTGGACGCGGACGGACGGGAAACATTGGCGATCATGGGATGTTACGGCATCGGCGTCAGCAGGACCGCGGCCGCGTCCATTGAACAAAACCATGATGACAAAGGCATGGTGTGGCCCGTGCCCATTGCGCCGTTCCACGTTCATCTCTTGCCGGTGACGGCCTCGGAGCAGGTCGTCAAAACCGCGGGCATGCTGTATGATGCGTGTATCGAGGCCGGCGTGGAAGTCTTATGGGACGACCGCGATGAACGGGCCGGCGTGAAATTCAACGACGCCGATCTGATCGGAGCCCCATTTCACCTCACCATTGGAGACCGTGGGCTGACACAAGGTATCGTTGAATTAAAGCGGCGCGATACCGGAGACGTGGTGAAACTCCAACCAACTGACGTCATTCCCCACGTCCAAGGCTTGCTTTCCTCCTACGATCTTCCGGTTGGATAACAGCCTCGTCGTCGTTGCAGTCGTGTAAGCGGATCGTCTTTCGCCTGCATTGCTCCGCTCTAATCCGCTGCCCCCACCTCCCCTATTTTCGAACCAATTGACAATAGTTTGTTGCCCGGATGCAGAGGGCTTGGAGTTCAGAAGATTGCCGGGTGACATCTGCGGCTCACCCGACCCGCCCAAGACCGGGACAAAAACCGCTCTTTCCGCATTAGATTGACAATGAAAAGAACTGAATGATACGTTTACCCGGTTTGCACGCATCATTGCTGCAATCAATGGATGGTAGGGATGATTACGCAAATGAACGTGCGGGGACTGTTGTTTGACCCCTATAATAATGCCTATATCGTCATCCTTCGGGACGACCAGAACTCCGATATGCTTCCGATTTGGGTCGGGAAATCCGAAGCGAGCGCCATCAGTTTTGCGTTGGAGAACGTTGCCCCGCCCCGTCCCCTGACGCACGATTTCATGAAATCGATTTTGGACAACGTTGACGCCAAAGTCTTGAGCGCCGTGGTCACTGACTTAAAAGATAATACGTATTACGCCAAAATCCATCTCTGGTACGGCGATTCGGAATACTCCATTGACTCACGGCCCAGCGATGCGATAGCACTGGCGTTGCGCGCCGAAGCTCCGATTTTTACCAGAGAGGAAGTTCTTCAAAAACAGAGTTCCGAGGAACTGGAGCGGTGGCTCGAAAATTTGAAGCCCGAAGATTTCGGCAAATTCGAGACCTGACCTTCGATCGTGTTTTCCCGTTAAACCGAATCCGTTTTTCACGTGATCCATGAGCGTTGAACAAAATACCGACCTCGTCCCGTTAAAGGTTCACGGAGTGCTGGTTGACCCCAATACGGAGACCCAGATCGTGATCCTTCGGGACGAAAACAATGCCGACGTCCTTCCCATTTGGGTGGGCACGGCTGAGGGTGCCTCCATCCGGCTGGCATTGGAGGACGTGGTTCCCCCCAGGCCGATGAGCCACGATTTGATCACGAGTCTCTCGACGCACCTGGGCATGAAAATCTCTCAAGTCGTGGTGACGGACGTCCAAAACAACACGTACTATGCGACGGTGCACGTATCCTTGAATGGAATTGAACGAACCGTGGATGCCCGGCCAAGCGATGCCATCGCCGTGGCCTTGAGGGCCAAGTGTCCGATTTACGTGACCCAGGACGTACTCAAAAGAAGGGCCGGCGACAACCTGGAGGCGTGGCTGGCCAAACTCGACCCCAAAGAATCGCAATCATCCGAAACATAACTGGAGAATCACTGATGCGCAGCTTTCAAGCCAAGCCCCGCGAGATCGATAGAAAATGGTATATTCTGGACGCCAAGGGCATCCCGCTCGGTCGCTTGGCGACTCAAGCCGCCACGCTGCTCCGGGGCAAGCATAAACCGACGTTCACGCCCAACGTGGATACGGGCGATCACGTGATCGTGATCAATGCCGAAGCGATTCGGCTGACCGGGAAAAAATTGAAGGATAAAACGTATTATCACCATACCGGATATCCCGGCGGGATCAAATCCATCACCGCCGAGCAGCTCTTGAAAAAGGCCCCCACGGAAATCGTGTCCAAAGCCATTCAAGGCATGCTTCCGCATAGCCCATTAGGGAAAAAAATGGCTAAAAAGTTACGCGTCTACGTGGGGACGGAACACCCGCACGTCGCGCAACGTCCGGAGCCTTGGTCATAACCACTTGCTAAACGTTAGAGGAAAGGCCCTTACCGATGATCAGTCAACGACACTATGCCACGGGAAAACGTAAATATGCGATCGCCCGCGCCTGGATCGAACCGGGTCCTCCGGACATTACGGTCAACGGCCGAACGCTCGACCACTATTTCACCCTGCTTGCCCATCGCATTCAGGTCGAAACACCGCTTGAACTGACGAATACCCGCGGACAATTTCGCATCAAAGCCTCGGTCTGCGGTGGAGGCGCCGCCGGACAGGCAGGAGCCCTTCGCCATGCCATAGCCAAAGCCTTGGTGAAAGGAAACCCGGATTTTCGCGCGACTCTCAAGAAAGAAGGCTTGCTGACGCGCGATCCCAGGGTGAAAGAAAGGAAAAAATACGGGCAAAAAGGCGCTCGAAGCCGATTCCAATATTCCAAGCGTTAACCACACGCGGACATTTCAAGATGGTGACGAAAAAAGGGAAGGCTTCGATGCCTTCCCTTTTTTCGTCCGGATAAACAATCATGCGTCTCACTCGATTAAAAGTAGCCGTACTGGGAGCCAGTGGATATACGGGCGGGGAACTCCTCCGCCTATTGGACGGTCACCCGTACGTTACGGTCACCCACGTGACCGCGGATAAGTCCGTCGGCCTGCCGGTGACCTCCCTATTCCCGCACCTCGAAACGTTCCATGAGTTTTGTTTTGCGCCACTGGACGTTGAACCCATCCTGAAAAAGATCGACGTGGTGTTTTCATGCCTGCCGCACACGAAAGCCATGGAGCCGGTGGCAGCCTGCGTCCGAGCCAAAACCCTTGTGGTCGACCTGAGTGCCGACTTTCGGCTAACAGAGACGAAAACCTATGAACAATGGTACGGTACCCCGCATACATCACCCGCGTTGCTCAAAAAGGCGGTGTACGGGCTTCCGGAACTTCATCGAACGCGGATCCGGCGCGCGCGACTGGTTGCCGCACCGGGTTGCTACCCGACGGCGGCCATTCTGCAGTTGGCGCCGTTACTGGCCCATCGACTGATTCAAGCAGGCACCATTGTCGTTGATGCCAAATCCGGCATTTCAGGAGCGGGACGAAGCCCGGGCCTGCCCTATCATTTTCCGGAAGCGCATGACTCCCTGACGGCCTACAACATCGCCCGGCACCGTCACACCCCTGAAATCGAACAGGAACTGAACAGGCTCATGGACAGTTCGAAAGGAAAAGGGAGGCGCGCACGCGTTCTCTTTACGCCTCATCTGATCCCGATGAATCGAGGACTCCTGAGTACAGCCTATGCCAAACTCCGGAAACCGCTCACGAACAATGCCGCCACGATGCTGTACAAGGATTTTTATGCAAACGAACGTTTTGTCAGAATTCGGGAAACCTCGACGTCAGTCAGTCCCACCCACGTTCGAGGATCGAATTTTTGCGATATCGGCGTGTTTGTGGATCAACGAACAAACCACGTCGTCACCGTGTCAACCCTGGACAACCTGGTCAAAGGTGCGGCCGGACAAGCCATTCAATCCATGAACCTGATGATGGGATTTCCGGAAGAGACGGCGCTGACGGCACCGGGCATTTTTCCGTAGAGCCCGAATCTGTCATTGGTATGAAAATAGCCGACGACACCCCAATAGCCGACGACACCCCAATTGTCATTCCGAGCGAGGCGAGGAATCTTTCCTTCAATCACCGAGCGCTTCAACGACGAGATCCTTCGCTAGATCCTTCGCTAGGTCCTTCGCTCCGCTCAGGACAAGCTCAGGACAAGCTCAGGATGACCACGTGTGCTATTTTCATTTCTTGGGGTGCAGGTTGCAAACCTGCATGAGGGATTCCCATGGACGTAAAAAAGATCAAAGGCGGCGTTACTGCCCCGACCGGCTTTCTGGCCGCCGGCATTCACGCCGGCATCAAGCCGGCACCCCTGCCGGACCTCGCCCTGTTAACGTCCATCCATCCCGGGATTATGGCAGGCGTGTTGACACAAAATCGGATTATGGCACCTCCCGTCCTTTTATGTCACAGGCAACTCAAAAAACACACCGGACAGGCCATTATCGTCAACAGCGGCAATGCCAATGCGTTCACCGGATCACAAGGGACGTCGGACGCCATGGAAATGCGCCGGCTCGTGTCTGCGGCCTTACGTCTTCCCGTCGATTCGGTGTTTGTGGGGTCGACGGGAGTCATAGGCCGCCCGCTACCGATGCCCGCCATCCGTGAAGCCGTCCCGCCTCTCATCAGGCTACTGAGCCGGTCCGGTCATAAGCTGGCGGCGCAAGCCATCATGACGACGGACACCAGACCCAAAGAGGTTGCCGTGCAGGCCGAGGTAGGAGGACAACTCGTGACAATCGGCGGGATGGCCAAAGGCTCCGGCATGATTCATCCCGATATGGCCACCATGTTGGCCTATCTCACCACCGATGCGGCGATTACTCCTCGGGCACTGCAAGCCGCGTTGACGCGAGCCGTAAACGAAACCTTCAATTGCATCTCGGTCGATGGAGACACCAGCACGAATGACACGGTGTTGTGCCTTGCCAACGGATGCGCCGGGAATTCGACCATTCAGACGGGTACGCCCCAATGGATCACGTTTTCCTCCTTGTTGCACGAGGCCTGCCTGTCGCTTGCGCTTCAAATTTGCCGGGACGGAGAGGGATGCACCAAAATTGTCGAGATCATCGTGCGGGGCACGCGAAGCAATCGCGAAGCGAAGAAGATCGCGCAAACCATTGCAACTTCGTTGCTGGTGAAAACCGCCGTTTTCGGAGAAGACCCCAACTGGGGGCGAATCGTGGCTGCCGCGGGACGGGCCGGAGTCAACTTCAATCCTTCCAAGCTTAGTCTGCAATTCAACGCGACTCGAGTGGTGAAGAACGGCCAAGCGGTCGGAGGCCGTGCAGCCACCGAGGCACAACGGATCATGCGGAAGAAACAATACGTCATGACGCTTGCAGTGGGAAATCACCCGGGGCATGCCAGACTCTGGACTACGGATCTTTCTTACGATTACGTAAGAATCAACGCTTCCTATACCACCTGATCCCTCGTTTTCCGGCTCCCCGTCCTATTGGGGTTGCAACCGTTGTCAAAAAGTGTACAATCGTAGCCTATTCTACATCTTGTAGACCAACTGAATGTTTCGCTTGAGGTACGACTACGGGTTGTGGATGAGGAAGCATCGCCAAGTATAGAAGTCCCGTATAAGCCTATTGCGCATTTCCCGGAACTATCCATCGTCATGCCCAAAACAGAGACGTCAATTCCCTCGCAGACACGGCTGATCCCCCTGAGCATTCTGCTCGTCATCACCATACTTCTCCCCGGCTGTACGGTCGTGAAAACGACCTATGACGTTGTTGCCGGCACCGTTAAAGGGACTTACAAACTGATTAAAGGGGTTTATACCGTAACAACCGGGACCGCCAAAGTCACCTACAAGATCGGAAAATTTGCGTTCGAGGTCGTACAGGCTCCATTCGACTGGCCCCTGACTCGTGATGAGATCGACACGATCGACGGGTTGCCGGTTAAGGAAGCCATTCGCCAAGGCCGGGTCAAATGGGCCCCATACGTCGTGAAAGGCAGACGCTACGTGCCCATGAGTGTCAGAAAGGCACAACGCTATGAAGAAACGGGAATCGCGTCATGGTATGGGGAAGAAACCCGTCGGCAACGAGGAGGGCACATGACCGCGAACGGCGAAGCGTTCAATCCCATGGGCTTGACCGCCGCACATAAATACCTGCCGTTACCGATCAACGTCGAAGTGACGAACCTGGGAAACGGTCGATCGATTATCGTTCGAGTCAATGATCGTGGGCCCTTCCCCAGTGCCAATAATCCGGATTCCGGAAAGCGCATTATCGACTTGAGTTATGGAGCTGCCAAAAGACTGGGGTTCCACAGAAAGGGGTTAGCCAGGGTCCGCGTCAAAGTCATCCCCGTTCAAGTCGAAACGTAGGTCGGATTGGCATAGCTGGATAAGTCCCCTTCACCCTCCCTCCTATCCGGCTTCATCCCGTTTGTCCACGAGGCAAGCAAGATCCCGTAAGACAGAAGATATCTGAACGGGGATGGTGGCCCCTTGGCGACATTGGCGCATCTCCTCAGGCAACGTGGCGAGTTCGGCCGTTGCACGTTCGCAGATTTGATTGAGCGAAGGGGACGTTCCACTTCGCTTGCCGGATTCCATGACCGGCCGGAGCAGCGGAGTCCCTGCTTGAGTATCCGTAGCCGTCGTCACCACGTCATGATCGATACGTCCCCGTTGATCGTAGTGGCGGTAGACTTGCTTGGCGCCCGGCCACGTTTCCTTGCCCTCTGATTTCTTTCTTGATGGTCTTCCGGAATATTCTTGCAGCTTATAGACGCAGTCCAGATAAGGAGCATCCGCCGAAGTCGTCAGCCTGGTCCCGACCGCAAACAGATCCACGGGTGCCCGTGCTGCGACGATCTGTTGAATGGTATTTTCATCCAGGTTGCCGCTTACCGTTATCTGCACGTCTCGCAACCCACCGTCGTCCAAGATGCGTCGTACTTGGCGCGCCTGCTCAACCAGGTCTCCGCTATCGAGCCGCACCCCTTTGATCCGAATGCCCCGTTCACGCAGACGCGGGGCCAGCGTCACCACGGTTCGGGCCCCCTTTAAGGTGTCATAGGTATCGAGCAGGAGCACCACGTTGTCAGGTTGGACCTCGGCAAAATGCTCAAAGGCGTGGCGTTCGGCGTCGTGGGCCTGCACGAAACTGTGCCCCATCGTTCCGAATACCGGCACCTCAAAACCGGGGCCGGCCATGACCGTGGCCGAACCGGCAAATCCGGCCATGTAAGCGGCCCGCGCAGCGAGCAACCCGGCCTCGGCGCCGTGAGCGCGTCGCAAGCCGAAATCGATGACTGGTTTGCCCGCGGCGGCCAAAACGCAACGTGCGGCTTTTGATGCGATCAACGTCTGATAGTGCAGCAGGTTTACCAACCGGGTTTCGATGAACTGCGCTTGAGGCAGCGGCGCCGTGACCCGGACGATCGGTTCGTTCGGGAAAAACACCGTGCCCTCGGACATGGCCTGAACATCTCCCGCAAACCGAAACCGTTCCAGATAGTCGACAAAGGACCGGCTAAACCGGCCGCTGTTCGCCACCCAATCCAACTCGGCAGGGGAAAAACTGACGTTCTCCAGAAATTCCAGAAGCTGCGCCAATCCCGCGGCCATAAAAAACCCCCGTTGCGGGGGCATCGTCCTCACGAAACATTCAAAAACCGCGGTATCTTCCATGCCCCGTTCGAGGTAGCCTTGAAGCATGGTAAGTTGATAGAAATCCGTCAGTAAAGCACTGGATCGAATATCCATGCGAAACGGTCAGTCGAACAGGAGCCTGCCCTGCCTGTCCTGAGCGAAGTCGAAGGGCCTGTCCTGAGCGGAGTCGAAGGATCAGAATTCATCCCGGGTCTCGAGCGCTTTGCAAGCCCCGAACACCGTCATCAGGATGATTCCCCGACGTGCGGCTGTTCGACTCCGATACCGTAACCTGGTGGGACGTTTCAGGCTCTCCCGGGCAACAACACGTAAGGGGACAGAATTCGGCAATTCAGCCGTCGCCTCTTTGGGCCGGACGCTCTCAAAAACCGCTGAAGGGAGGGACGTCTCCTGGACGCTCGATTCTTCCTGATACCGCGTATAGCGTTCGATCTGCTCCCGCAACCAACTCCCGGCGGAGGCAATGAACCAGACCAACAGCACGATTCCAAGAAAGACAAATGCCTCGACGGTCATCCCATTGCCTCACGTCACGGCTTGGATTCAGGGCTCTCTTCGTCGCGCCCGATGGCCTCTCGCATGGCGGTATCGGCCTGCACGTTCTTCATTCGATAATAATCCATGAGTCCGATATTGCCCTTCCGAAACGCCTCGGCCATGGCGCGTGGCACTTCGGCTTCGGCCTCGATCACCCGGGCCCGCATTTCCTGTTCCAAGGCCACGGCCATGGCCCGCCGCTCTTCGGCTTTGGCCTGCGCAATCTGCTTATCGGCGTCAGCCTGATCGATCTGCAACTTCGCCCCGATATTTTCACCCACGTCCACGTCCGCGATGTCGATGGAGAGAATTTCAAACGCGGTCCCGGCATCCAACCCCTTTTGGAGAATATGTTTCGAGATTTCATCGGGATTTTCCAACACGTCCTTATGCCTGTCCGACGAACCGATGGTGCTCACCATGCCTTCACCCACCCGGGCAATGACCGTCTCCTCCCCTGCCCCGCCGACAAGCCGGTCAATATTCGCTCGAACCGTCACGCGGGATACGGCAATCAGTTGAATGCCGTCTTTCGCCACCGCGGTAATCCTCGGGGTTTCGATCACCTTCGGCAACACGGACATTTGCACGGCTTCCAATACGTCGCGACCGGCCAGATCGATAGCCGCGGCGCGCTTGAAGGGCATGGGGATGTTCGCCTTGTCCGCGGAGATCATGGCATTCACCACTTTCACCACGTCGCCGCCGGCAAGGAAGTGGGCTTCGAGATCATTGATGGGAATTTCCAGGCCGGCCTTGACCGCGCTGATCCGCGCCGTGACCACGGTGCCGGGCGGCACCCGGCGAAATCGCATGCCGACCAGGGTCAGGAGCCCCACGTAAGCATTCGAGGCCCAAGCCGCAATCCACAATGGAATGGGGATCAAGTACAAAAACGCCGTCAGCAACACGCTGACGACCAACAACAGAGCGAGGGTGCCGAAGACCTGCATTTCTGCGCCCATGAGGAGACCCTCCTTTCGACCCGTATGAACAAGGGCAAGGAATACCGGAACTGTAACACAAATCAGGAGGGAATGGCTCGAAATTCAATCGGAATTGTCGGATGACGCCTTCGGCTAATCCAACCTGCCGACTCGGAACGACAAATTGTGGCGGCGTTTCATGTCAACGGTCAATTCATTTCCGCGAGACCTTGCAGCATTTCCAGGCATTGCGGTTGGCGCAATTTCCTGAGAGCGGACGCTTCAATTTGGCGAATGCGTTCCCGGGTCACGCCGAAATCTTCGCTGATTTCTTCCAGGGTATGACCTTTGGCAAATCCGATCCCAAATCGTTTTTTGATAATGTACTCCTCCTTCGGTGTCAACACGCCCAAGGCCTTCCCTACCTGGCGTCGCGTGTCATACCGTAGGGCAGCCGCATATGGAGGAGACACGGTCAGATCCTCAAGCAGATCGCCCAATCGGGTGTCTTCAGAATCACCCACGGGGGTTTCCAACGACACGGGCTCTTTAAAATATCCCCTCATTTCCCGGGTCTTCTCCTCTGATAAGTCCAGGTGTTCGGCCAACTCCCGAACGGTGGGCGGACGCCCGTAGCGTTGCACCAATCGTATCGAGGCCTTGTTCAATTTTTGCACGGATTCATGCATATGAACCGGAACCCGGATCGTACTGGCCTGATCGGCGATGGCGCGCATCATGCGTTGTCTGATCCACCACGTCGCATAGGTGCTGAACTTGTACCCGCGTTGATATTCGAATTTGTCAACGGCCTTCATCAGGCCGATATTCCCTTCTTGGACGAGATCCAAAAATTGAAGACCTCGCCCCATGTAATGCTTGGCCACACTTGCCACCAATCGCAAATTGGCTTGAATCAGCCTGGTCTTTCCGTCTTCGATGGTTCGCTCGGCCCGTTCGATTCTTTCGACGTGTTCCAGGAACATGGAAATGGGCATGAACAGGACATTGCGCTCGATATGCTTCACACGATCCCGGATTGCATCAATCGCATCCCGTGACCCCGAACGAAGATCGTTCCCCAGGGTTTTGATCTCGGATAGGAGTTGTCCCTGATATTCATCGGTCAAATGTAACGCCCGGACCCGGTCGACAATGCGTTGTTGCACAGAGTTCACGGGTTTCAGGACGCGAGAAGCACCTGCCGGTTCAGCACATTGTTCCCGGTAATACGTTCGCAGAGATTTTGAAGCTCGCCGGATGGCCGACAATCCTCTCAAAGTCTGATTCCGTACGTTCTCCTGTTCTTGCTCCGCAGCTTCAACGTCCTGCTCGCCAACGCCACGCTCAAGGCTCAGCACCGCAGACACGGAAATTTCGCGTCGCTGCAAAGCAACACGGAGTGACTCCAAGCGATCGAACACCAAGGGGAGTCCGTAAACGGCTTGTCGCAATTCAGCCTTTCCTGCTTCGATTTGTTTGGCAAGCACCACTTCCTCTTCCCGCGTCAATAAGGGCACCTTGCCCATCTCCTTCAAAAACACCTGGATCGGGCCATGCGTCCCTTCTTCCTTCTCCGGAACACTCTTATTCACCGGCCGTGAAGAAACTTGCCGAACACCATCCGGGAATGCTGGCACACCCAAGGACGAGGTTACTTGAGCATTGTCCGGTTCTGTGACATCGGATAACGGAACTTGACGCATACGACAATCTCTACGAGTTTACAATGATCGATTCCCCGGACGATTATGCAGCTTGTGAAGCAGGTTTCCTGGAGCCCAGTCCAGCCGATTGTTTTGCCGCTTTCGGATAGACCGTTTCCCCGCAATTCAAACACCGTAAGGTCTCAATACGAAGAAACGGGCCATCCGGATCATAAAAATGATCCCGAATCATAAATCCCTCACATCGTGGACATTTCATCTGGCATCCCTCCTTGGTCTCGACTGCTCCCGAATATCAAGGAACGGTCTCTCATGGATTGTTCCGCAACGTACCGTGCGTGTTTATGTTTTCATTCATAACCCGTTTTTGCAGCAAATCAAGGGCTCGGCCCCAGAAAGAATCAAAACCCTTCTGGTTTCCCCTTTTCCATAACTAACGTAATTATTTGATTATAAAAGGAAACCATATAGAGATTGCAGGTCGGGCAGATCGGATTAGCGAAGCGTAATCCGACAAGAAATCCCCGAAGTGAACATTGACAAGCCCCCCCTAGCCGGGCCCGGAACCGGTTTGCTAGTATGCGTGTCCCATGGAAATCGGCATTGTCGGACTTCCCAACGTTGGCAAATCGACGATCTTCAACGCGCTGACGTCGGGAGATGCGACCGCGTCGAACTTTCCGTTTACCACCATCGAAGCGAACCTCGGCGTCGTCCCCGTTCCCGACTCCCGGCTGGACCGCCTCACGGAACTGTTCAAACCGCAAAAGACGACTCCCGCCTTCTGCCGGTTCGTTGACATCGCCGGCCTGGGCAAAGGCGCTGCGCAAGGCGAAGGGCTCGGCAACAAATTCCTGGCCCACATCCGGGAAGTCGACGCGATCCTGCACATGGTTCGTCTCTTTCAGAATGCCAATGTCGAACACACATTGGGCGACGTTGACGCGCAGCGGGACATCGACGTCATCGAAACCGAATTGATGCTGGCAGATCTCGAAAGCGTCACGAAACAATTCGACAAAATCTCGGGCAAGGCCAGAACCGGAGATACGGCGGCGAAAGACACGTTGGAATTACTCCATATCCTGAAGCGTGGACTCGAAGAAGGCAAACCCGCGCGGACACTCGGACTTGCTCCCGAGAGTCTCAAACCGTTCTTCCTGCTGACCGCCAAACCCGTCCTGTACGTCGGGAATACTGACGAGCACACGGACCCGGCCGTGATGGAAGCGTTTCAAGCTTGTATCCAAAAACTTGACGCGGAATCGGTCGTACTCTGCGGCAAACTGGAAAGCGAATTGGCCGAGCTGTCAGGCGAGGACCGCAACCTGTTCATGGCTGACCTGGGCATGCAACACAGCGGCCTGGAACGGGTCATCGTGGCTGCGTACAACACGCTGGGACTCTGCTCGTATTTTACCGGAGGCCCCAAGGAAGTCCGGGCGTGGACGATCCCCATGGGAGCCAAAGCACCTCAAGCCGCCGGCGTCATCCACTCGGACTTCGAGAAAGGATTTATCAAAGCCGACGTGTACGGCTTCACGAACCTGGATCGCTACGGGTCAGAGCAAACGCTGCGGGAAAAAGGCCTCATCCGGTTAGAAGGCAAGGACTACGTGGTCAAAGACGGCGACGTGTGTCACTTCAAGTTCAACGTGTAGGGCTTCTTTCCGTATTACCGGTTTTGCATTTCCCTTCACTGACCTGCCTGGCCCCTTTCTTCCGAACCAGCCCTACTTTCTCTCTATAACACCGTCTCCGGACCCTTCGGTCTCCACGCCCTGGCCAAGGCTTCGGCTTCCGCGATCTGCGCGGGCGTCATCTCCTGTTCCAGCATGGCCAAGGCTTCCAGCGCCGGGTCCATTCCCTGTTCCGCCGCAAGGAAGGCCCATTGATACGCCTGGATGTAATCCTGCTTAACACCCTCACCCTTATAGAACATCAGGCCGACGTGATTCTGCCCTGCCGCGTTCCCCTGCTCCGCCGCCCGCAAGAACCACCGAAAGGCCTTGGTGTAATCTTTGGGAACTCCCAGGCCATAACGGTAGAGTAAGCCCAGGTTATTTTGCGCGCTCGCATGGCCTTGGTCAGCCGCCAGCCGATACCAATAGCGAGCCTGCTCGAAATCCTGCGCAACGCCCTGTCCCCATCGATACATGTATCCCACCATGTTTTGGGCCTCGGCATTTCCCCGGGAAGCCAGCGGAGCCCATTCCCTCATCGCGGTTTCGTAATCCTGTTCGAGATAGGCGTTTTCACCCAGACCGAAATCCGCCCAGGCCGGGCAGCTACCGGCCAGCACCCACCCGATGGCGAAAGCCATGATTCGGAACATGTTCTTCATCGTGTTCAGCTCCTTGCGGTTCTCATTCCTGTACGTGATCAGTCATTCGTTGACCATTTTCACTGCCTCCTTCCGTCACTCCCGACGCCTGTCCCCGACCCCCGATTACAAACGTCGAGGGCAGGCTGTTTTTAATCGGGGATCTAATCGGGAATCCAGTGTCTTTCTCTTTACTGACGAAGAAAAACCCCTGGATCCCCGATCGGGGTCGGGGATGACAGATAAAACAAAGTCGCGTAGGCCGGGTTAGCCGCAGGCGTAACCCGACACCCCACCTTGTTCCTCTCGGCTTACCCGTTTCGTTAGTATACTCCAAATCTGTGACCGCTTGCTTTTACTCTTTACTCATCGTGCCGGGAATGGCATAAAGAAGAACCTTGGAGGCCGGCATATGTCCATACGTATCCACGCCGAAGCCCTGTACGATTCGCTGAGAGCCGTATTGGGCAACCATGATCCTGACCAGGTACGGACCAGGCTGGAGAAGGAACTTCGTCATATGATACCCAACTGGAGCGACAGGATTCCGGACTGTCCGGGATGGTATTGGTTCAAACCGCAAGGCGTCGCCGAACCTCAACTCCTCCTTGTGGATCATGGCCGTATCGACACCAAACTCATGGCTGATTTGGGCCTCCCGAATAATCTGGTCGACGTTCAACGCGTGAAAGGACTTTGGGCCGGACCCCTGCTGCCTCCCACGTAAGATGACGTCCGGCCACGAAGACCTATCACCCGCTTCCTGGGAATCGTTCCGTGCATCACGACTCGACTACCTGTCCGCCCTGGCCGTGCCCATAGCCGAAGGTATCACGCGCCGGGATACAACCCATCCCGCATTTTGCGGTTGTATCGACTGGCATTCCTGTGTCCACGGACACTATGCCTTATGTACCCTGTCCCGATTAACCGGAGAGTCAGGGTGGAATGATCTGGCGGATTCTTTGCTCATCCCTGAAAAACTGGAGCAGGAACTGGTCTGCATACGAAACGGTGGACTGAACGAGGAACTTCCCTATGGATACGCGTGGTTTCTGAAACTTGCACAAGATCGCCAGCGCTTTTTTCAGAAAGACGACTTGCAACCGATCGCCGGCGAACTGGCGCAGCGGCTCGCACAATGGCTCTTCTCCCTATCCCGCGATGACATCGTGACATATGCCCGAAACCGCGCCTATGGCAACGTTTCCTGGGCCGTGTTGAATCTATGGGAGTGGGCCCAATGGAACCAAGATCCAGAGTTGATTGACGCCCTATCCGTGTTTACACGAGAGCAATTACTGCCCCTCGATCAGGCTCTTCCCCCTTCCTGGGACCACCTGACAGATGAATTCTTCCCGGCTGCCCTGCAACGGACAAGAGCGATTCTCGCCATCCTGCCTCGCAACGAGTCGAACGCCTGGTTGAGCACGTACCTTGCAGAAGACTTGGAGTTGGAACCCGTCCGCCATCCGGCTTCTCCGCATTCAGCCGGACTCAATTTCAGTCGGTGCTGGGGGCTGTGGGAGCTTTTTCAGCACACAAGAAATCCCGTCTATCGCGACCAATACATACGGCACTTTGCCACGCACGTGAACCATCCAGAATATTGGCGCGACAATTACAAAGCATACGGTCATTGGGTCGCCCAGTTTGGGGTCTATGCCCTCGCGCTCAGCATTGATAATCCTTAAACACCGCGCAGTCGTTCTTCTCGACGCGTCCCGGTTGACAATGGGTTTTGCCGGTAGGTAGAAATTCAGCTTTGCTAAAGGAGACGTTTTTTACGGAGTTCTGCTGATGCCAATCAACGCGCTACGAAAACCGGGGGCGAAAATGAGCCTCAAGGAAGCACTCGAACGAGCCGAAAAGCTCAAACGCATGGCCGCGAGCAGCAACCCCAACGAAGCGGCCGTGGCCGCGGCACGACTCAAAGCCTTTGACGTCGATGCCGCGCGCTCGCCTCAATCGAAAGATGCCAAATTCGAACCGGCAACGGTCATGGAAACCGGTGAGCACGGACCTTCCAATCAAAAAGTCGAAGTGCTCGATGAGTTACCCGTCATTCCCTACAAGGAATTGGGAGAATTGGAAGTGGAACAGGCACCCGACACGTCGTCGGTGAATTGGGACGTGCTCCATGCCGAATTACTGGAACGGGCCCAGCAGATCGGCGCTCATGCCGTTATCGACATTCAAATCAAGGGCACGATTCAGCAAAAAATCCTGGCCGGGATGGCGCTCAAATACCTGTCGCCGCAGGAAATCCTGGACATTCAAGCGGCCAACAAATTGGACGAAGACGAAAAAGCCTACAAGGAAGCCCAAAAGGAACGACGCGATGAAGACTGGGCTCCACCCGTCGGGTAAGCGTCGAGCCGCCGGAATGCCCGTCCTCAGGTGCATTCCTCCAGTCAAGTGTGGCAAGATTCATTTTGGAGGAACGGCGCCGGATGGAATTTCAATTTCAGGAGATCTTCAAACACGGGCCGGATACGACGACGTATCGCAAGTTGACGTCGGACCACGTCTCCACGACCGTCTTCGACGGACGGGAAATCCTCACCGTTCAGCCCGAAGCACTCACACTCCTGGCGCGTGAGGCCATGGATGACATCGCGCATTTACTGCGAGCGAGCCATCTCAAACAATTGAGCCACATTCTTGACGACCCGGAAGCTTCGGAGAACGATCGCTTCGTGGCGTTGGAACTGCTGAAGAATGCCAATATTGCCGCCGGACGGGTGCTGCCGGGATGCCAGGATACCGGCACGGCGATCGCCGTCGGATACAAAGGACAGCAGGTGTTCACCACGGGCCATGATGCCGAAGCGCTCTCATGCGGCATCTATGAAGCCTACGCGCAACGCCATCTGCGCTACTCGCAGATGGCGCCACTCGACATGTACACCGAAAAAAATACCGGCACAAACCTTCCGGCGCAGATCGAGCTCTATGCCGAACCGGGCTCGGAATACCGTTTCCTGTTTATTGCCAAAGGCGGAGGGTCGGCGAACAAAACCTTTTTATATCAGGAAACCAAAGCCCTGCTGAATCCGAAATCCTTGCGTTCTTTTGTCGCGGAGAAAATCCGCACACTCGGCACCTCGGCCTGCCCGCCCTACCACCTGGCCTTGGTCATCGGAGGCTTGTCCGCGGAATTCACCTTGAAAACCGTCAAACTCGCGAGTTGCCACTACCTCGATGACCTCCCGACTTCCGGAAACGATTTGGGTCGGGCGTTTCGTGACCTCGACTTCGAACAGGAAATTTTGAAACTCTGCGTCGAAACCGGAATCGGCGCCCAATTCGGCGGCAAATATTTCGCACATGACGTACGAGTCATTCGCCTTCCCCGGCATGGGGCGTCCTGCCCCGTGGGGCTGGGAGTCTCCTGCTCGGCCGACCGGCAAATCCTGGGCAAAATTACGAAGGACGGGATCTTCCTCGAACAGCTTGAAACGAATCCCGCGCAATACCTTCCGGACGTCAGTGAACAAGACCTGCACGAACAAGTCGTCGGGATCGACCTGAACCAGCCGATGCCGGCCATCCTCTCGGAGTTGCGCCAGCATCCGGTGGCCACTCGATTGTCGATGACCGGACCCATTGTCGTCGCGCGGGACATCGCCCACGCCAAGCTGAAAGAACAACTGGATGCCGGCAAAGGTCTCCCCGAGTACTTCAGGAATCACGTTGTCTATTACGCCGGTCCCGCGAAAAAACCCGAAGGCTATGCCTCGGGTTCTTTTGGCCCCACAACCGCTGGGCGCATGGACTCCTACGTCGATCAATTTCAATCCGTCGGGGGCAGCATGGTCATGCTGGCCAAAGGTAACCGTTCCCGGCAGGTGCGCGAAGCCTGCCGCAAGTATGGAGGATTCTATCTGGGATCCATCGGCGGACCCGCCGCGCGACTGGCCGAACACAGCATCAAGAAAGTTGAAGTCCTGGAATTCGAAGAGCTTGGCATGGAAGCGGTGTGGAAAATCGAAGTCGAAGACTTCCCGGCCTTTATCGTCATCAATCACGAAGGCCGGGACTTTTACAACGACCTCGACGCGCGATGCCCATTGGTTCAACCTGACAAACCGGCAAAAACATAGGCTCTTGCATACACAGAATCGATCCTGTGACGAACTCGTCCGTGGTGCTGTTGTCTTCTTGAAAAAAATGTGCTAACGTGTTTTCTCAAAGATGGTGGCCTGTGTTGGCGTTTCGTTTAACAACGTGGCCATTTATTAATCGAGGTTGCAATCGGAAATCTGATCGAAAGCTGACCCAAGCCGCCTTTTCTCCAGTCGTGCTTCGGCCCTCCTTTCCTGTTTTTCGAGTGTAAATCCCCAATACTTTCAAAGGAGTTGTTTTATGCCGTTTAAAATTTATGTGGGCGGGTTGCCATATCCGACAACCGAAACGGAGTTGACCGATCTGTTTGTCCAACATGGCAACGTGGATTCGGCGAAAATCATTACCGATAAATACACCGGCCGGTCGCGGGGCTTCGGTTTTGTCGAAATGCCCTCGGAAGAGGAAGGCAAAGCAGCCATTGCGGCGCTGAACGGGACCCAATTGGACGGCCGTACGTTGACCGTGAACCAGGCCCGGCCTCAAGAAGCAAGGGTCGGCGGCGGACGCGGTGGGTTCGGTGGTCGAGGCGGACGACACGACCGCTAAAACACGCCATGAGTGAGAAAAGGGGAGAGGCTTGAACCTTCTCCCCTCTCACCTCCCGTCCCACTATGCTGAATTCAAGGTCACTGATATCATGACTCGTTTATCCCGCACAGTACTGGTACTCGGGGTTCTGGCCTGTTTTCTGGTAATGGGTGGCGTGGTTTCCAGCCAGGCTGCTGCTCATTCCCTGCACCACACTCACCATAACGCAGCCACCCATTCGACGATTCTCTGCTCCCTGATGTGCGCAGCTGGCCAGGTGGTCAGCGTGGCCGAACCCGTTTTCGATGCTCCGCTGACCATTTTACACGCCCTGGAAGTTTCCATTGTTGATCCGGTCACACTCACCGTTCTCACGCTTCGCTTTTCTCGCGGCCCTCCCCGTTTCTAGTCTCAAGTCTTCCCTTTAATTTAATTCATTGCAACGTTTTTCCGTTGAAGGATAAACCTTCTACGGAAATGCCGTTCGTCACCATTTCTAACGGAGGACTTTATGCCTCGCTCTGAGGGATTGACACAATCAGTTTCATTCATGTTTTGCGAGAAGAGGTTTGCGCATGAACGGAGTACGGAACCCGTTGAAACCGGGAATCATATTTGTGTGTTTTTTACTCTGCCTGACGTGGGCCGGCTCTCAAGAGACCCACGCGGCTTTATTGGACGGCCTGCTCGATGACGTCGAGGAATCGCTGGCCGAGGGGTTGGCGAACAAAGGAGAAAAACTGACCACGGGAAATTTTTACACCGACGACAAACCGAATGCCCATGCGCCGGCCGGCATGATGGGTGATCACACGCATGAAGCGGGGGAAGTGATGTTTTCCTATCGCTTGATGCACATGTTCATGGAAGGAAACCGATACGGAACCGACAGACTGACCGCTGATGAAGTGACGATGATGGGGCGACCCGTTCCAGGCGGATATCTGGTGGCGCCCGAATCCATGCGCATGTGGATGCACATGTTCGGGTTCATGTATGGATGGAACGACACCGTGACCCTGACGCTCATGGTGCCGTACCTGAACAACAGCATGGATCACGTTACGCGTATGGGAGGCAAATTTACGACCCGTTCCGAAGGATTCGGCGATATCCGGTTCGGATCGCTCTGGCGGCTCTGGGCGGTCGAAGCCCCGAGCCTCGGGGCCCATCGGTTCCACTTCAACCTGTCGATGAGCGTACCCACGGGAAGTATTGAGCCAACGGACCAGACACCAATGGGAAACATCCGATTGCCCTATCCCATGCATCTTGGTTCAGGGACCTTCGATTTTTACCCCGGGATCACGTATGGAGGGGAGATGGGTCGCGCCTCCTGGGGGATTCAAGCCATCGGCACCTTGCGGGCAGGCAGGAATTCCAATGACTTCTCCAAAGGTGACGCCTATACCATCAACGTCCATGGCGCCTATGAAGTGATCCCCGATACGCTGAGCAGTTCGGTCCGGCTGAATTGGAACCATTGGGAAGCCTATGACGGAATGGACCCGAAAATTCGTACGAATCACCCGATGAATCAAATGAGGATCGTTCAAACCGCGTTTCCTGACTTGCTGGGTGGTCAACGCCTGGATCTCCTGTTCGGGGTCAATATCCTGTTCCCGGAGTTCATGGGTCTGGAAAACCGGTTGGCAGTGGAAGGCGGGTTCCCGATCTATCAATACCTGGACGGACAGCTTGAAACGGATTCAGTCGTAACGTTCGGATGGCAGGCAGTCTATTAATTCAAGCCACTTGCCAAAAAAAAGAAGGCTGAAATTTCTTTGCAAAGGAGACCCCACATGTGGCGCAGCATCCGTATCACAACCTGGTTCTCTCTTGTTCTGTGGTCAGGATTCGCAGGTGCGGGGTTTGCCTACGACGTAATTGAGGTCAACAACGGGGCAACCATCAGGGGGCAGGTGACCTTCACGGACGCCCTCCCCCATGCTCCAAGACGTTTTGAAGTCAGGAACGGGCCGGAGGTGTGCGGGCCGGAGCGCGTGTTGACGAAACTCGAAGTCCGCGACGGCAGGGTGAAAGGCGTGGTCATCACCCTGGAGGGCGTGGACCGGGGCAAACCGTTTGCCTCCTCTCACGATGCAGCCACCGGCCAGGGTCGCGGGGTATTTCATTATGCCGGTGGAGACGAATTGAACCTTGACGTTCGACTCGAAAAATGCAGTTTCGGCCCATTCACCGGGGTAATTCGGGCAGATGAGACCGTCCAATTCGTCAATCATGATCTCATCAAACACACCCTTCATACGTATGCATTGAAGGGCCGTAAAGCCAAAATCATGAGGACCATGCATACCCAGAGTCTTCGCGCCAAGGGACAGACGGAAAAAATTTTCCCCGCCAAAAAACTGCGTCGCGCCGTTGCCGTAGTGTTAACGTGTGATCGGCACGACTTTATGGAAAACTGGCTGTACAAAGTCAGGAATCCTTATTACGCGATTTCTGATGAATCGGGAAATTTCGAGATCAGCCAAGTCCCGCCCGGCGAGTATACGCTGGTGGCATGGCATCCCGTTCTCGGCATGCAAAAACAACGCGTGACGGTTACTCCGGATCGTCGCCTCGCGGTCGATTTCGAATTTATGAAATAACGTGGCAACCATCATGCCTTTTCGGGCCGCCAGGCCCAAGCCGGAACACGCAGCCCAAGTGGCGGCTCCTCCCTATGACGTCGTCTCCTTGGACAAGGCACGCGACGTTGCCGCCGGCAATCCTTATTGTTTTCTCCGGGTCGGACGAGCCGAGTTGGAACTGGCTGACGGCGTTGACCCCTATTCAACGGAAGTCTACGAACGAGGCGCCGCCAACCTGCAGAAATTCCTTGATGACAATATTCTGACTCGGGAACCCCACCCCATGTTCGGAGTCTATCGTCAACGTTGGGGGACGCACGAGCAAACCGGCCTCGTTGCGCTGGCCTCGATCGACGAATACGACCGTGGATTCATTAAGAAACATGAACTCACCAGGCCGGTTAAGGAAAAAGACCGCGTGCAGGTGATCGACACGCACAACTCGCAATCCGGGCCCGTTCTCCTGTTTTTCCGCCGTTCGAATCAATTCGGCAATTGGCTTGCGGACGTTACGGCCACGGAGCCGGACTGCCGGTTCACCGCGGACGATGGCGTGGAGCATACAGTCTGGAGCCTGCGTGATGACGCGGCTATTGAAACAATGATCGAAAATTTCAAGAACGTTGACGCCCTTTATATTGCCGACGGACACCATCGCTCTGCCGCAGCCAGCCGGGTACGAGCGGCCCGGGCCGACAATTCCGGACAACCCTCGCAGTATCACGAAGAAGGATTTTTAAGCGTTATTTTTCCTCACGACGAATTGCAGATTCTGCCCTATAACCGCGTTGTGCGCGATCTAAACGGGCATACGCCACAACAATTTTTTGACGCATTGGCCGTGGGCTATGACGTGCAACCCACAACTCAACCCGGACAGGCGCGGAAGGCCGGATTTGACATGTACCTGGAAGGCCGCTGGCATCGAGCGATTCCCAAATTGACGCCGGAGCAACAGACATGGATGGAAGAGAATCCGGTGAACGCCTTGGCCGTATCCGTGTTGACCGATCGCGTGTTGACCCCGTTGCTGGGCATTACGGATCAACGCTCCGACCCGAGGATCGATTTCGTCGGCGGGATCCATCCACCGAACACCTTGGCCGCACAGGTGGATTCAGGAGAATGGGCCGTTGCATTCTGGTTGTACCCCACGACCGTCGATGAACTCATGGCCGTGGCCGACGCCAAGGACATCATGCCACCCAAGAGCACGTGGTTTGAGCCCAAGCTGCGTGACGGGTTATTCGTGCATATGCTTGGGAATGACCCTGCTTACCCATCGCCATAACAATGAAATCGGAAACAAGACGTTCAGAACAGCCAGGGAACGAGCCGCCACGTCCGTAACCGGTAGGCTTCATAGTCGTCAAAGACTTCCCCTAACAACTTCTCTTCATAGGAGAGTTTTGCCACCAAGTCCGCGCATAAGACTGACCACCAGAACCCTCGCCAGTATGAAAACGATTCGCACACCAACGCCAGCATGATCATCAGCAACGCCGTGTACATGGGATGCCGAATCCATTGATACGGGCCGTTGGTCACCAGCCGGCTTCCGGCTTTGACATCCGGGAACACATTGACCTTCGTGATCCTCATGGTGAAGATCGCCCACACCAGCAACAGAATTCCCGACAATTCCAACGCAAAGAACCATCCATTTCCGGCAACCCATGGGCCGGACACCAGGATGGCCCCCATACAGATGAATTGAACACCCGCGAGAACATAGGATCTGACGGATTGGCGTTTCATGTTCAAGTCGCGGCGGAAAAATACCGGGACGAAATATATCTCAATACCGGTAACCGCCGCTCAGGTGTTTCTCCAAAGTCGAGGACAGACCGAGATGATTGCGATAGACTGAGGATTCCACGATTTCCTTGTTGGCCGGAGCCAGTTCGCCGGCTCGTTTGAAATGAACCGTGGCTTCCCGGTGGTTGCCCAACTCGTGAAAGGTCAGGGCCAGATTGAAATGGGCTTCCGGCAATTCGGGGTCGGCCTGAATCGCCGATTCGAAACGGCTTTTCGCCTCTTGCCAATTGCCTGAATTATAC
Source organism: Nitrospira sp. (assembly GCA_011523385.1). Lineage (GTDB taxonomy): Bacteria > Nitrospirota > Nitrospiria > Nitrospirales > UBA8639 > Bin75. The sequence continues at coordinate 156,308 of WTGX01000025.1, forward strand.
TGCTGAATTCCTTCAAGATTCTGCTGAGCCGCAGATGGGCTCGTCATCGGCAGGACAGCAAGTGGCCCTGACGGCGTGACACACCCCGTCACCATCACGACGCATCCCAAGACGACCGCTGTTATTCCATGATGCATACGTTTCCCCCAGGGCTTTCAGGTTTTTCCGTTATTCACTGAATTGTGTCACCAGACATGGACAGATGGCAACGCAATGACGGGCTGGAATTCGCCTGAATAAATTTCAACTGGAACATAGAACAATCGATCTCAATAAATTATAATATTTTTTTTGAACCATGGAATCGTCATTCCGTCGTCTCAGGATGATCTTTTACCCTCATAGGAGGAGACACCAGATGAAACGAACGATTGGATTTCTCACGTTGATGATCATCGCCGGCAGCCTCTGGCAGGCATCGGTATACGCGTCCGGCTCCTTTTCGTCCGGCCAAGGCATCAATGCCAGAAGCGCCTATGCCATGGGCAAAGCCCTTACGTTTCAGAAGCTCGTGTGCCCGTCCTGCCCTCTCCAGGAAAATGATTTAACACGGGAACGTGCCATGAGCCTGAAAAACAGTCTCGAAGCCCGTGACGCGGCAAGCAAACCGGGCACGGCAGATGACCAGCATATCGCCGTGCTCTGTCCAGGCAACCGTGCCACCGGGTGCGACGGGAAACCTGATGAACAGGAACTCGTTCATTATTATTTGAAGCGGCGATTCAAACTCTAACCATGCCTGCCCCCGGCCTCAGGCGCTCCTGGATTCCCGCTTTCGCGGGAATGACGACTGGGGGTCGGATTCATCATGGACATACGCAAAGGAAGGAACACCACCATGAACAGAGCAACCGTGATGGCCCTCGTGGTTACAGTCACGACGGCCATCGGATCATCCGCATTTGCCGACGGCGTATCGCCTTGGCTTCCCGCACCAGGGGCCGGATTCATCAACCTTTCCTATGTGTCTCAGAACGCCAACCAGTTCTACAGGCAGGATCGAAAAGTGCCGACTCCAGGCCCAATACCAGGTGCGAACCTCGGTCAACACACCGTATGGCTGAACGGCATGTACGGCTTGTCGGATGAAATCGCCATAGATTTCCGCGTGGGCGCTGCCAGGAGCTATTTTGGTGCCAAAACGCCTATGGGAGACCCAATCCCGCCCACGGGAGGACGGGATAAATACTCCGGCGTGGCGGACTCCAATATCGGCGTCACGTGGCGTATCGTGGATGAACTGGTGAAGCCATCCTTGCCGAGCCTCGCCCTGCGCGGCGGGGTGATCATCGCCGGATCATACGAAGCCGGCTGGATCAATTCCATTGGCGACGGAGCAAGCGGATTCGAAGTGTCGGCCTTGGCCGGCAAATACCTGACTGATTGGTTGGCGGTATCAGGCGAAGTCGGGTACCGGGACCGCGAAGGAGACGTTCCGGCGGACCTCTTCGTGAACGTGTCGGGTGGCGTGCTGGTGGACAACATCGGCTTGAGTGTCAACTACAAGCTCGTTGACGCTCAGTCCGGCATCCAAATCGGTGGTCCCGGATTCAGCCCCACCACAGGCGTTTTTCCCAGGCTGGAAGAAGACATCCAGTTCCTCAGCGGGACAGTGACCCTCAACGTGTCGGACAAAATGAACTTGGGCTTGTCATATGGGGAAGTCATCGACGGCCGCAATACGTCAAAGTCCAAAGTATTCAGCATGACGCTCGGCCACATGTTCGACACCACCTTGTGATTCCCGCGTGTCGTGACGCGCCTCAGGGCCGGTTCAGACTCCAGTCGTACTCGTAGTCCACTGACCCGGTGAATTTTCTCAGGCGCGTCGCGAGCGCCCTATCCGCGTATGTGACGAGGTGTTCGATCACCGATTTCTCAGTGCCCCCGAAATCCGCTACATACCACTTATAGATGCTCGAAATAACGAGAAAATCATCATCAACGAAATCGACTCCCCGCGGATGATTCACGTAGGCGCGGGCACCGGCATCCAGAAGTTCATCGGTATTCTCCGCGGTGAAGGCCGTTGCAGACAGGTTCGGACACCCGTAACTGGCGCAGTTGACCGCATAATGGATTCGGTTGTCCTTCCAGATGGGACGCAGGATACCGTGTTCGATGTTATTCAGCGTCAAATCCCGACCGGCGACGTTGGCGTGTACGTCGTCCCAAGGCCCGCCGAAAATCCCTCCCAACCGGCCAAGCAGTCTCTTGCTGATGTCCTTGATGGAATCCACGGGATACGCATCCGTCACGACCTGTACGGTCAGGGCGTTGTAGAAATTGATCCAGTACGCTTTCTGTTCCGATCGAGAATAGGTCCTCGGATCAAACGATTGTAAATACGTTAGATACGAATCCAGCTTGGCAGTGCCCCCTGCATTGGCCTTGAGCGCTCCGTAGTCGAAGCGATTCACGCCCGAGTCGTGTTCGCGCAAATAACCGTTCAGGATCTCATGCCAGGCACGATGATCAACGCGCGCGAGGTTGTTTTCGTCGCTCGTGTCCCACTCCGGAATCAGCGTCGCGGACTGGGCGTGCGCGGCAACGGCAACCAGCGTCGCGACGAGCAGGCTTAGGGCAATCCGCAAACAACGTCTCCCACGTGTAGGGGCGAACCTGTGTGTTCGCCCTGTAATCAGGACTGGCTTCATGGCCGTTCTTCCTCCTTGTTGTCACGTGTTGTACCGGAATCGACGCGCCGGCATCGCAACCGGGCGATCATCCCGAGAATGCCAATGCTCGCGCCGACGACGCCCTTCAGGGTTCCCCCGACCTTCGAAATCCCGAAACGTCGCCGTAGGGTATTCACCGGCGTCTCGACAAGTCGCATGTTCCATTGGATCGCCTTGACCTGCATTTCGACCGTCCAGCCATAGGCAATATCGCGCATGTCGAGCCGTTTCAACGCATCCGCGCGAATGGCCCGGAAGGGACCCAGATCGGTAACCACCCGCCCCCACAACAGCCGGATCAGCAGGCTCGCCACGCGGTTACCGGCGATCTGCGGCATTGACAGGGCGCCCTGTTCCATCCATCCCAACGCGCGGGAGCCAATGGCCAAATCGGCGCCGTCCGCGATGGCCTCCAGCAGATCGAGTGCCTGGAGGACGTCGCACGACTGGTCGCCATCGACGAACAGGACGACGTCCACTGGATCGAGAGCAGCAAGAGCCGTTAAACACGCCATGCCGTAGCCGCGCGTTTCTTCAACGACCACGCGGGCGCCCGCCGCTTGCGCGCGCGTCGCCGTGGCATCCGTCGATCCGTTGTCGCATACCACGAGGTCGTCGATGACACGGTGTCCGCCGTCCGTGCGAAGATCCAGCAACGCCGTGACCACCGGGCCGATATTGGCTTCTTCGTCGTATGCCGGAATTACCGCTCCGACGCTCAGGCCTTTGTACATCGTACGCGCACCATATCAACGGCTGACTCGACCGCCGAGGTCGGGCAACCGTCGCCGAATCAAATCCCAGGCCAATGCCAGCAGGATCAGGCTGAATTCCAGGACCCTGGCCCATACCGGTTGCTGGTATGGATGCAGACCGCCGTCGTTCAAGTGCAGGCCAGTCACGTAGGCGAACAAGACCGCGACGGAGGCCGTCCACGCGGAGACACTCGGTGTAATCGCGGCAAACGGTAGCACCCAGAGCAAGTACCAGGGATTGATGACCGGCGAGGCCACCAGTAATGCGCCATAGAGCCAGTCACCTCTAGGAACCTCACGGGCACCGTTCCGGGAATAGCGGAAATAGTAATGCCCCCAGAAGGCGGCACACAACAGGCCCAGTACGAGCTTGGCCTGGAACGGTTGCAAGACGGTGGTGACCAGCCCGAATGCCGCCGAATTGAACTCCCACTCCCGCGCAAAGATCAACAGCGACTCCAAGCCCGTGCCTCCCTGGAGGGCGAACGGCGCATACAACGCCGCCAGCGTGACGATGAACAGAACCCAAGGCCAGAAACCGGCACCGACAAGCACCAGCGGCGCCAGCACCAGCGCGAATACCTTGGCCCCCACGGCCATGCCCAGGCAGACGGCGGCGCTCCACCAACGATAATCCCGGGCCAGGACGATCGCCGCCAGCAACAGGCAGACACCGGCGCCGTCCGGGTGCGCGGTAAAGGCGATCTCCTTGACGACCAGCGGGCACCACGCGTAGAGCATGACGTTTCCGGCCGGCGCCAGTCGCAACAACAACGCAATGGTCGCAAGATCGACGACGACCAGGATCAACTGCAGGGCCGTGACGCTTCCCGGTTTCAACCAGTAGCCCAGCAGGAAGACGACCTGTGTGACCGGGGCGTAGATGGTCGGCAATTCGGGATTGTTGATATTGTCCAGGATGCGATGAAACACCGCCGGAACGCCGGGATCGGCGAAGAACGCTTCAGGGGCCGCGCCGTAAGGGGTTCCGGTCGCGGCGAAACGGTAGCCGTCCCACAGGTAACGATAGAAGTCGTCTTCAAAAAACGGCCCGCCGGCCAACCCGCAAATCCGGAACACCACCGCCCAGAAAATCAGGCGTCCGAACGGGAAGGGTTCGTCACACCGGCGGAAGTACAGGTAGAGGCCGAAGACCGGCAGGCTGATCCACGCGACGAGGAGGAAGAACACCGGCAAGTCGGGTTCGCCGGGTCGCCGAGCCAGAAAGGCAAGGAGGGCGTATCCCAATGCGCACCACAGACCGGCCACGTCCACGTACCTCCACGCACGCGCCTTTGTCGTCTGTGTCATTGATCACGAACCAATCACTGAGGATAGATACGGCATTGTACAGGGAAGGCGCATCCGCTACCATGCCCCATTATGAGGACGCATCGGAACGTGCAACGCCATGACGCATGACGTCGTCATCATCGGAGGAGGGTCCGCAGGGTATGCCGCGGCACGGACGGCGCACGATGAAGGCGCCGACGCCGGCATTATCGATCATGGACCGTTGGGAGGTCTCTGCATCCTGCGCGGATGCATGCCGACCAAAACGATCCTGCGCTCCTCCGACGTCATGTCGCTCATGAACCGTGCGGAAGAATTCGGCTTGAAACAGGTCTCCGCGAGAGCCGATCTCTCCGCCATCATCAGCCGCAAGGCTCGCCTCATCGGAGAGTTTGCCGATGACCGCATTCAGGCGCTGAAGGATTCCCGTTTCACCTTGTACGAGGAACGCGCTGAGTTTGTCTCTCCACACGAAATTCAGGCCGGTCCCCACAAGCTGACAGCCAAGGCGTTTATCATTTCCACGGGGTCCGTGGTTACCCGTGTCCCCATCCCCGGCCTCGAAGAAGTCGGCTACCTCACCAGCGATGAGGCCCTGGAACTACGCGACGTCCCGCGATCCATGATCGTGCTGGGTGGTGGGCCCGTGGCCCTGGAATTGGCTCAATTTTTTCAGCGTATCGGGACCTCCGTGACGCTGATCCAGCGAAGCACTCACGTTATGTCGCAAGGGGATGAAGATTTGGCCCGTCCGGTTGAGGCGCGGTTCAGGGAAGAAGGCATGACGGTGCTGACCAATACCCGACTCCATCGATTTACCCAAAACGGTACGCAAAAAGTGGCCCACCTGACTCATGAAGGAAAAGAGAAAACCGTTTCCGCAGAGGTGATTCTCCAAGCCCTCGGACGCCGGCCCAACGTCGACGGTTTGAATCTGGAGGCGGCACGGATCGAGGTTCGTCAAGACAAAATCGCGGTGGACGATACGATGCGGACCAACCAGCCGCACATTTATGCCGTGGGTGACGTAAACGGACTCCATGAAATCGTCCATATTGCGATCCAACAAGGAGAAATCGCGGGCTGGAACGCCGTCCATTCCCAAGACTCACCACGACGATATGACAACCGACTCAAAACCCAGGTCGTCTTTACTGATCCCCAAATCGCCGGCGTCGGGTTAAGCGAAAAGGAATGCGGGAGCCGAAAGATTCCCTATCGCGTGGCTTCGTATCCGTTTGACGACCATGGAAAATCGTTAACGTTGGGTGAGACGCATGGTCACGTCAAACTTCTGGCTTCACCGGAGAACGGTGAAATTTTTGGAGCCCATATCGTAGGGCCGGAAGCCGCGGAACTGATTCACGAACTCATTGCCGTCATGTATTACCGGGGAACGGTCCATGATCTTGCCCGGATTCCCCATTATCACCCTACCCTTGCCGAGATCGTCACGTATCCTGCCGAGGAATTAGCCGGTCAACTCACCTCAGAGTCCACTGTCCAACGCAGAGACGATTCAACCTCTCTTTTCACCGGCGAAGCGCACTTGTAACGATGAACGACTCGACCTCTACTGAAGCCTCCCCCCGGCCTCTCGGGAAAATTGTTATTCTCGGAATCCTGGGCCTGGGTATTGGGGCATTCTTCTATTTCGACCTTGGACAGTATATTTCTCTCGAAGCCCTGAAAGCCAACCGGGACGATTTACGGGCTTATACCAACGCCAACTTTGCCGCCGCGGTTGTCCTCTACGTGGTGATCTACATCCTGCAAACGGCATTTTCGTTACCCGGCGGGGCCATCATGACCCTGGCGGGGGGCTTTTTATTCGGAAGCATCCTCGGGACGATCTTCGTCAACATTGGAGCCACCACGGGCGCGACCTTGGCCTTTCTGGCTGCGCGATACGTTTTGCGCGATTGGGTCGAACGTAAATTCGGGGAACGCATTGAACCGATTCAGGCCGGATTCGCCCAAAACGCCTTCGGCTACCTGTTGACCTTGCGGCTGATCCCGGCCTTTCCGTTCTTTCTCGTGAATCTGGTGTCCGGTCTGACCCGGATCCCTCTCGGCACCTACGTCATCGGAACCTCTGTCGGCATTATTCCAGGCAGTTTTGTCTACGCTTATGCGGGAAAACAACTCGGATCGATCAACTCATTGGCGGAAATCGCCTCACCGCCGGTGTTGCTGGCGTTTACCTTTCTGGGTTTGCTTGCTCTTGTTCCCATTCTGCATCGCAAGTTCGTGAAAAGGAAAACATTTACGCTACGCTAACCATCCTCTTTTCCTCCCTTTTGTAAGGGGAGGGCAGGTGGGGTAGAGTGGACAGGAGAGGCAGCCTGAATGAGATTACCTTCATATCAAGGACTGCACCATGCATGATCATCAAAACGAATTCGTGACCATGGCTCCGATGGACGAATTCAATCAGCAACTCGTTCACAACGTCCATCCTCCATCCTGGACCAACCCCACGCCCAACGGTCGGTACAATATCGTCGTCATCGGGGCCGGGACCGCCGGGTTGGTCACCGCGGCGGTGGCCGCCGGGCTTGGCGCGAAGGCCGCCCTGATCGAACGACATCTGATGGGCGGGGATTGCCTGAACGCCGGTTGCGTGCCGTCGAAAGGCGTCATTCGCGCGTCCCGTGCGTGGAGCGCGGTGAAACGCGCCGGGGAATTCGGCATAACCGTGCCGGAGGGACTCGAAACCGATTTCGGGACCGCCATGGCGAGAATGCGAAAACTCCGGGCACGTCTCAGCCGGGTGGATTCGGCGCACCGCTTTGCCAGCTTGGGGGTTGACGTGTTCCTGGGCGCGGGCCGGTTCACCGGAAAGCATACCATCGACGTGAACGGCGCCACACTCGAATTTGCAAAGGCCGCGATCTGTACCGGCGCACGCGCGGCAGCCCCGCCCATTCACGGACTGGAAGCAACAGGCTATTTGACGAATGAAACCGTCTTCTCCCTGACTCAACTCCCCCCGCGCCTAGCCGTGATCGGCGCCGGCCCGATCGGCTGTGAGATGGCCCAGACCTTCGCTCGATTCGGCAGCCGCGTCTCCCTCTTCGAACAAACCGGGCATATTCTTCCCCGCGAGGATGCGGATGCAGCGGAAATCGTCCAAACGCAAATGACCACAGACGGTGTCGTGTTTATCTTTGATTCGCAGATCACGTCCGTCGAATCGCGGGGACAGGAGAAAGTCCTGCATTACAACAGCCGTGGCGAACCGCATGAACTCGCGGTCGATGAGATACTCGTCGGCGTGGGACGCGCACCCAACGTGGAAGGACTCGGACTCGAGACGGCCGGAGTGGAGTACGATACGAAAACCGGCGTGAAGGTGAACAATCGACTACAGACGACCAATCCCAGGGTCTATGCTGCCGGGGACGTGTGTTTTCCGTTCAAATTTACCCATGCCGCGGACGCCATGGCCCAAATCGTTATTCAAAACGCCTTATTCCCTCATCCCCTCGGGTTGGGTTACGCCAAAACGGATTCGCTCATTATCCCCTGGGCGACCTATACGGACCCGGAAATCGCACACGTCGGGCTCTATGAAGCCGAGGCGAAGAATAAGGGCGTCGAGATCGATACCTTTACGTTCAAGCTCGACGAAGTCGATCGAGCGGTCCTGGACGGAGAGGATCAGGGCTTTGCTCGCGTACACGTCAAAAAGGGAACAGACGTTATCGTGGGCGCGACGATCGTCGCGGCGCATGCCGGCGACATGATCAGCGAATTCACGTTGGCCATGAAAGGAGGATTGGGTTTGGGGACGATCACCGGTACGATCCACCCCTACCCCACCCAGGCCGAAGTCATCAAAAAAGTGGCCAATGCCTGGAGGAAGACTACCCTCACCGAAAGCAAGAAACGATTACTGGAGAAATTGTTTGCCATGAGGCGATAAAGATCTCAGGACAACCACAGGGGGTTGTCCCTACTGTAGGGAACAACGATCGTTGATCCCTATTTCCATTTGATGTTGCACCCGGCGCTGGGACGTTGATCCCGGCTCACGGGCTGCTCCGCCAAAACGGCATTGATTGCTGCCCGCAGATCTTTTCCCGTCACCGGCTTCCCGTTCCCCGGACGGCTGTCATCGAGTTGCCCCCGGTACACCAGCTTCCGCGCCTTGTCGAACAAAAAGAAGTCCGGGGTACAGGCTGCCGTAAAGTCTTTGGCCACGGCCTGAGTTTCATCGTAACAGTAAGGAAACGTGAATTCGAGTTCCCGGGCCATGGCTCGCAAACGATCCGGATGGTCATCAGGATAGTTGTCAACGTCGTTACTGCTGATCGCAACCACGCCAAGGGATTTTCCAACATAGTCCTTCCCCAAGCGGCCCAACTCCTGTTGCACGTGAACCACGTAAGGGCAATGCCGGCAAATGAACATCACCAGCAATCCATGTTGTCCGGCAAATTGGCCGGGACGGATCATTTCGCCCGACACGACGTCGGGCAATTCAAAATCGGGAACGGTGGTTCCCAACGCCAACATGGTCGAATGGGTCAAAGCCATACGCGACTCCTATAGAGAAATCTCTAACCAAACACATCATACCAAATGGTCATCCTGAGCTTGTCCTGCTTGTCCTGAGCGAAGCGAAGGAACCAAGCGAAGGACCTAGCGAAGGATCTCGTCGTTGAGACATCCGGTTGTTGGGCGAGAGATTCTTCGCCTCCGGCTCAGAATGACAATTCTGGTGTGGTCAGCCCTTCACTCTGTCAACGGATTAGTGAACCTTTACGCTTAATACATACATAACAAAAAAGCCTTGAAAAGGAAAAGCCAAAAATCAACTCTTCCCCTTCAAGGCTTTAGCGAAACCAACAATAGTTTAACTGCCGTCTTCGTGGATCTGTTCGCTCAGGTAATTCTCCAGTCCGACCTGCTTGATGGTTTCCATCTGCGTTTCGATCCAATCGATGTGCTCTTCTTCATCCTTCACCATGTCTTCGAGCATGTGACGCGTCGCATAATCACCCACCTTTGTACAATGCTGGATGCCTTCGGTGAGCATCTTGACCATGGCTTTCTCCTTGTCCAAATCCGCTTTCAACTGTTCCGGGACGGTTTCTCCGATCTTGACCGTTCCGAGCCGCTGCATGTTGGGAAGGCCTTCCAGAAACAGAATGTGATCGATCACGTGTTTCGCATCTTTCATTTCCCCGTAGCTCCGATCCAACACGTGATGATGCAAGCGCTCATAGCCCCAGTTTTTGCACATTTTGGCGTGCAAAAAATATTGATTGATGACCGTCAACTCTTCGGTCAACAGCTTATTGAGAAGATCAATAACTCCTTGCTTGGCTTTCATCGCAGTCTCCTTTCTTTGAGTCCGACCGTTATTCGTTAGTATTACTTTCTCATCATGGAATCATGAAAACTCTTGAATTCCGATTCTCAACTTGCTTTCAAATTACTCCCCTTTTGGGGTGATGTCAATATAAAATACTAGGTATCTATACCTATCAACGATTCTCTTTCTCAAATTCGCCGATTCGGATTCTCAACGTCTCTCAGGCGTCCGCGAAAAGGGTATTAAGAACAAGGATCAAGAGACGCAAGTTGACCCGTTTTCTCGCCCGGTGCTACTGTCCGGGCCATGGCTGATTCGCACCAGACCCGTTCCCCGAACCGTCTCATTCACGAAACCAGCCCCTACCTCCTGCAACATGCCTACAACCCGGTGGATTGGTATCCCTGGGGCCCGGAAGCGCTCCGGCTGGCCAAAGAACAGGATAAACCTCTGCTCCTGTCGATCGGGTATTCCGCGTGTCATTGGTGCCACGTGATGGAACGGGAATCGTTTGAGAACGACGAGATCGCCTCGCTGATGAATCGCTATTACGTCTGCGTCAAGGTTGACCGGGAAGAACGCCCGGATCTCGATGAGATCTACATGCAGGCCACCATCGCCATGAATCAAGGAAACGGCGGTTGGCCCATGACGGTGTTTCTGACGCCGGATCAACAGCCGATTTTCGCCGGTACATATTTCCCGCCGACCGACAAATGGGGCAGGCCCGGCTTCGGCACGGTCCTCAAAAAAATTGCCGAAGGCTGGGAACGCGACCGTCCCGCCGTTGCCGACAGTGCCCAGCGTTTCACCGAACGGTTGCAAACCGCCATGCGCGTCCCCGCCCCCACAACAGTCGGACAACAGGAGCTTGACTCCGCGGTCGAGCAATTTTCAGCAGATTTCGATCCGGTCTATGGCGGGTTCGGCCAAGCCCCCAAATTTCCGCCGGCCACCGGGCTGGCATTTCTCCTCCGGCAATACCAGCGAACCGGGACTGAACACGTCCTGCACATGGTTTGTAAAACATTGGATGCCATGGCCGGCGGCGGCATGTACGACCATATCGGTGGAGGGTTTACCCGCTATTCCACTGATGAACGCTGGCTGGTCCCCCACTTTGAAAAAATGCTCTACGACAATGCCTTACTCGCCAGGACGTACCTCGAAGCGTTTCAGGTGACCGGCAACCTCGATTACAAGCGCGTCACCTGCGAAATTCTGGATTACATCCTGCGGGAAATGACCTCACCCGAGTGCGGCTTTTATTCCGCCACGGACGCAGACTCGGAGGGCGTCGAAGGAAAGTTCTTCGTGTGGGACCCCGAACAAATCCGGGACATTGTCCCTTCGGAGCAGGACGCAATCCGTTTCTGCGCGTATTACGACATTACCTCTGACGGCAATTGGGAGCACCACAGTATTCCCAATACCCCCCACCCCCTCGAACACGTGGCGGAGAAACTTTCCTGTTCCCCGGAAGAGCTTCGAGAGACGATTGACCGGGTCAAACCGCTTGTCTATCAGGCTCGCCTGAAACGCGTGCCCCCGGGATTGGACGATAAAATCATCACGGCCTGGAACGGCATGATGATCAGCGCCCTGGCCGAAGCGGGACGGGTCTTGAGACACGCCCCCTATCTGGAAGCCGCGTGCCGGGCCGCTGATTTTCTACTCACTACGCTCTCCCGTCCCGATGGAGGCCTGTACCGTACCTGTCGTGCAAGCAAGGCCCACCTCAACGCGTACCTGGAGGACTACGCCTATCTCGTGGAAGCCCTTATCGACGTGTACGAAGCCGGCGGCGAAAAGCGATACCTCGGAGAGGCCGTCCGATTGGGCGAACGTCTGTTGCGTGACTTTCTGGATAAGAAGCACGGTGGATTCTTTACCACGTCCAATGACCACGAAGTCCTCATCCTGCGAGGACGTGAAGGACCGGACGGCGCCACGCCGAGTGGCAACGCCGTGGCAACCATGGCTTTGGCGCGGCTCTCGTTCCACGAGGATCGTGAAGATTTTCGGAACGCCGCCACGCATGCCGTTCGGGCTTACGGCCAACAAATCAGTCGCATACCCAGGGGGTTTGCCAAGACGATCATGGCCGCGGAATTCCTGTTGAACGGTCCCTTGGAATTGGCATTCGTCGGCGCGCCGACCGATCCGGGACATGGCCGTTTGCTTGATGAGGTGGCCCGTCATTTCGTTCCCTATCGCATCATTGCTCACGGCACCACCGATGACCCCGAGCCGGGGCATCCACTTCTGAAGGGCAAACACCTCGTCGAGGGACAAGCCGCCTTATACGTGTGTCGAAACTATACCTGTCGCGCTCCTCTCACCGATCCCAAAGACGTTGCACAGGCCTTATCCGACGCCCCTCAGGAGGCGGCGACATCCCGCATGCTCGCCTCTCCGGGCCTACCGGGATCTGCCACAGTTCATGGCACCGCCGCTTACGTGTCCAGGATATTGGGGCGATCTTCCGGTCCCACGGCCCACGGCTATACAACCCTGGGATCCACGGGCCTCACCAACTCCAGGATCGGATTCGGCGGCTACAGAACGGGCATTGACCAGGAAGACCACCGGGCCGCCCTCATGAAAGCCTTCAGGGAAGGCTGCAACCTCATCGATACCTCCACGAACTATGCGGACGGCGACAGCGAACGCCTGGTGGGAAGCGTGCTTCAGGAGTTGATTTCCCAAAAAGAAATAACTCGCGACGACGTGATTGTGGTTTCAAAAATCGGCTATGTGCAAGGAAAAAATCTGCAGTACGCCAAATCCAGAGAAGAGGCCGGGCGCGCCTATCCCGACATGGTCAAATACGGGGAAGACATCTGGCATTGCCTCCACCCCGAGTTTCTCGAGGACCAACTCACAGGCTCTCTCGACCGCCTCGGACTCGCCACGCTGGACGTCTGCCTCCTGCACAACCCGGAATATTTTCTCTCCGACGCGAAACGACGAAAGCTGACCGTCGACGCCTCCACCCTGGATGAACTGCGGACCGAATTTTACCGACGAATCGAGCAGGCGTTTGTCTATTTTGAGCAACAGATCGACTCAGGCCGCATCCAGTATTATGGCGTCTCCTCCAATACGAGTACAGCCCAACCGGATAATCCGGAAGCGACCTCGCTGTCCCGCATGCTCGAAGCCGCTCAACGGGCGGCGCAACAGGCAGGCAAAGCCAATCATGGGCTTCGCGTGCTTCAATTGCCCATGAACCTCTTCGAGCCGGGAGCCCTGCTCGTACCCAATACCGGACGGGAAAACACCGTGCTGGAGTTTGCCCAAGAACATCGCATCGCAGTGCTCGCAAACAGGCCGCTCAATGCCATACCCGCCGGCCAACGGGGAATAATACGACTGGCCGCTCCGCGGTATGAGCCGGTGGAAACGCCCTTTGAGACGCAACACCAGACCGTCCTGGCGTTGGAAGAAACGTTTCGTAAAGACTTTGCGCCCCTGATCCCCTATTCGGGAAAAGGACTGGAACCCAAGGACTTCTTTTCCTTGGCTGATGAACTCGGTCGCCTCCGATCCCAAATTCACAACCTGGAGCATTGGGATCAGATTGAATCACAGATGATTGCCCCACACATCAATCAGGCCCTTCAGGTTAGCACCAGGCACATGAACCAGGATAAAGCTACGGAATGGCAAAATTGGCAAACCCGGTACGTCTCCAAACTGCTGCTTTTGCTCAAAATCATACGGCAGGAAGCGGCAAAGAAAAGTGAGCAACACCTGCAATCCGTCACTTCGACGATCGACCGATTCCTTCCGCAAGAAAAACACGGAGAACCATTATCACGAAAGGCGCTGTGGTGTTTGACCAGCACACCCGGTGTCACCTGCGTCCTGAATGGCATCCGCACCACGGATTACGTCGAGGATTCTCTGACGATCCTCGGATGGAAACCCCTGCCCAAGCCCCAACCCGTCTTCGAGAGCATGCAGGCTCAATGACGACGGCCAAGCCGTTTCGTCATGTCTGCGAACCATTACACGTTTCGTACCCAGATCTCCCAAAAACGAGACAAATTTTCCCATTCACGACCAAGTGAATAGGTGTTCAAGCCGAGAGGAGCGGGTTGACGATCCGTTGTGCGCCGGATTCGAAATTCTCCGGCATCCGGCTTTGCGGAAAACATGATCGCACCGTGGGAATCCGTTCGGTAAATGGTCATGGGCTCGTACGCCTGCAAAACGTCCTCGGCGGGATGCCCGTAACGATTTCCTTGGCCCGCGGACACCACCGCGGTCTTCGCGTTCAGTCGTTGAATCCATTGTCGATTCAGTGAGCTCTTGGCTCCATGATGCGGAATTTTGACCAAGGTCGCCGACTCCACCAACGGATGGCCGGTCAATCTGGCCAAGGCTTCGACTTCCGCGTCAGCCGTCAGCAGAATGGAGTGCTTTCCGCAAGTCAGACTCAGAACCACGGAGAGATTGTTCAATTCCGATCCTCGAAAGTCGTTCAACGTGGCGTCATTTTCCGCCAACGGCGGGTTCAGCGATATGAATCGACAGCGCCCTTCCTGCACCAGCGTTTCTCCTTCCAGGGCGATACGTTCAACGAGTCCCTGTCTCGCAATCGCATTTTGGAGACGTTGATAAAAGGGCTTCGCTCGCCGAATCCCGTTACTCCAGTAATGATCGACCTCGAAGTTGTCGATGATCCAGGCAAGCCCACCCACGTGATCCAATTGCGGGTGAGTGGCAATCACGTGAGTCAACCGCCTGACGCCTCGATCCCACAAATACGGTCCCACCACCATTCGGCCGATATCCCACCGTTCATAGGCAGCCCCGCCGTCAACCAGGATCACGTCGCCGCCGGGAAGTTCGATCACCGTAGCGTCGCCTTGACCCACGTCCAGAAACGTCACGCGCAACGCATCGTCCTCGAATACGTGTCGCGGCGACCACGCCCACCACAACAGGCAGAAGATCAGCGCACTCACGCTCACGACCTGGACCGTTCTTTTCCGGCTGAGTAACGCCATCATGAAACACAGATAGAAGCCTGCCATGAACAGGATCGACGGCGACGCCACGTGCCATTCGGCGCCGGGAATCATGGCCAGCATGCCGACAACGGATGTCAAGCCGTCCATGATTTCCTGATGAACCCAGCCAAAAGGCAAGTGCTCCAGCCCGCCGAGCAAGACGATCAGCGACGCGCCAAGTCCCAATGGCACGACCAGCATGCCGACGAAAGGCACGACAACCGCATTGGCAAAGAGTCCCAACCACGCCACTTGATTGAAATAGTACGCGACGAGCGGCACGGTCCCCACGGTGGCGGCAAGGGTCATCAACGCATACTGTTTTCCCCAACGTTTCACTTTGTCCGTGAAGGCCTGCGGGATCTCGTCCTCGTCGTCGCTTGTACTCCATTGAAACACCAGGGCAATAGCCAGGACGGATACGTACGAGAGTTGAAAAGACAGGGCGTACAGCGCCCTGGGATCGGCCAATATCGTACACAACGCGGCGATGCCCAATGCAATGAGAATCTGTCGCTCATAACCGATCCACACCGAGAAGAGATACAACAGGATCATCAGCAGCGATCGAACGGTCGCGACGTGGGCGCCGGACAACAACGTATAAAACAGGACCATGGGGACGGTGACCAGCACGGCAAGTTGCCTGGGAGTCAGGATACACGAGAGTCTTTCCAGCCACTTGGCCGGCATGCGGCGAGTTATCCCTCGCACGCCCAGGAACGAGACAAAGGCCAGCAATCCCAAATGCGAACCTGATATGGAAATGATGTGGACCGTCCCCGTCGTCATGAAATCGTCACGCACGTCCGGGGGAATATCGTTCTGCTCTCCGACGATCATGCCCAGGAATAAGCCGCGGGCTGGTTGCCTGAGCGTTGAAATGGCAGCGTGGCGCACCTGATTCCTCCCACGATCAATCTGCGACCATATCCATTCACTGAAGTCGAAGATACCAGGAGGTTGAACCTGTATTCCCTGAGGTCCCCTGACGGTCGCGACCGCGTGAATCCCGTGGTCCCTGAGATAGGCGCCATAATCAAATCCGCCGGGATTACGCGTGCCGAAGGGTGGACGCATTCGGGCACGTACGGTAATCCTGTCTCCCCGAAACACATCCGTATCCGGTCCACACTCGCCACCGGACTCGCATGGACGCCAAGTCAAACGCAGATTTCCACGAACCTCACGTCTCGTCGCGCCCTGTTCGACGGATTCCACGGCCACGATCATCGTCATTCGGCCTGGGCCATGCTCGACCGGTGCCGTCACGACGCCAGAAAGCGTCACCTCTTGCCGACCAGTCTGAAACGGCAGATCAATACCTTGATCTGTTCTCGCGTCCAGCAACCAATACCCCAAGCCGGCCAGGACACAAGCATACAGGATAAGTCCCTGTCTCTTGGAGAAATGCGCCGTCTTCTCACACCAGGACAACGCGCCGGCGACGAAGACCAGCAGGACAACGATAGTGAGCGGAAGAAACAAAAGATAGGACCCGAGCAGGAGTCCCACGAGGAAGGCAATAATGCCGGGAAGGAATATCAAGGAGAAGTTATCAGTCGTTCGTCAAATCATCCAATTGCAGATTTGACCACTCCGGCCAATGCATCTGCGACTTCTCTGATCTGCGAATCATCCCGGCCCTCAACCATGACCCGGACCAACGGCTCGGTTCCGGAATATCGAACCAGAATCCGTCCCGTTCCATTCAACCGTTCTTCACCGGATCGAATCGCTTCCCGTAACTCGGGAAGAGAGCCGAGATCGGGCTTCCGGTTCACCTTCACGCCCAACAAAACTTGCGGAACCGTTTCGATGCACTGAGTCAGCTCCGAGACAGGAGAACCGGACCGCTTGACCAACTTGAGCATTTGCAGGCCGGAAATCAGACCGTCTCCGGTCGTATTATAGTCGAGAAAAATGACGTGTCCCGATTGTTCTCCCCCCAGGTTGTAACCCTCGGCCAACATGCGTTCGAGGATGGACCGGTCGCCAACGGGGGTCCGGATCAGATTGATTCCGTTCTTTTGCATGGCCAATTCAAATCCGAAATTCGTCATGACCGTTCCAACGACGGTATCGCGGTTGAGCCTGCCGCGTCGCTGCAGGTCCAAAGCAAACGCGGCCAAGGACTGATCTCCATGCACCACGTCACCCTCTTCGTTCACAAACACGGCCCGGTCCGCGTCGCCATCCAGCGCAATGCCGATGTCACCACGTTGCGCGCGAACGGCCTCTTGCAGTCGCCCGGGGGAGAGCGCCCCATGCCCCGCATTGATATTCGTGCCATCCGGCTCGTCTCCGATAACGGATACGTCAGCTCCCAGCTCCCGGACCACTTTCGGAAAGACCGAATACGCGGCGCCATGGGCACAGTCGATAACCACCTTCAGCCCCTGACAATCCATTTCGCGCGGCAAGGACCGTTTCACGAATTCGATATAGCGCCCTTGGGCATCGTCGATACGAAACGCCTTGCCAATTTCATTGGCCGTGGGACGAAGGTGTTCGATCTCGTTGGACAGGATCAATTCTTCAATGCGTAATTCGAGTTCATCCGGAAGTTTGAAGCCGTCATGCGAAAAAAACTTGATCCCGTTGTCCTGGTACGGATTGTGGGAGGCGGAAATCATCACCCCCGCGTCGGCTCGGAGGCTGCGCGTCAAAAACGCCACGCCCGGCGTGGGCATCGGCCCGACGAGCAAGACGTCAACCCCCATGGAACAAATCCCGGAGACCAACGCCGATTCCAACATATAGCCGGAAAGACGGGTGTCTTTGCCGATCACGATCTGATGGTGCCCCGCCCGTCCCTTGAACACGTAGGCCACGGCCCGACCCAGCTTCAACACCGTTTCACTGGTCATGGGCTCCAGGTTGGCAATACCCCGCACCCCGTCGGTTCCGAATAATTTCCGCACGTTACCTCCTGACACGGTACCACCCATCAGGCTTGAGCTATGGCTTCCGACATTCGCACCACTTCACGGATCGACCTGACGTCATGCACGCGAACCATCCCTGCCCCACCCAACACCGCAGCCGCCACGGCCGCGGCAGTTCCCATGATGCGTTGGTCCACGGGTTGACCGGTGATCGTCCCGATAAAGGATTTATTCGACACGCCGATCAGAACGGGACGACCCAACTCCCGAAACGAGCCGAGTCCCTTCAGTAAGGATAAATTCTGTTGTGCATTTTTTGCAAATCCGATCCCCGGATCGATCAACATGTGCTCGCGAGCGATACCAAGTTCCTCCGCGTGTCTCATGCGATTTCCCAAATAATCCCGCACCTCCTCCACCACGTTGTCATATTGACAATACTCCTGCATCGTCTGCGGCGTGCCTCGCATATGCATCAGAACAAGTCCGGCCTTCGTCCGCGCAATGACGTGCCCCATTCGGGGGTCGTGCTCCAACGCGCTGATGTCGTTGATGAGCACGGCACCCCAACCGATAGCCCGTTCGGCAACGCCGGCTTTCCGGGTATCGACCGACAACGGAATCGTCGCCCGTTTGCCGATGACCTCCAGGACCGGCTTCAAGCGACGAATTTCCTCCCGTTCGTCAATCGTCTGCGAACCTGGTCGCGTCGACTCGGCACCAACGTCAACCAGATCGGCCCCTTCACTCACCATGCGTTCAACATGAGCCAAGGCCCGGTGAGGGTCGAGAAAGCGCCCGCCGTCGGAAAAGGAATCCGGGGTGACGTTCAAAATGCCCATCACCAGGACGCGACGGGAGCAGGGAATCCTGACGTGGCAGGCTTGCAGGTACGCGGAGTGTGTTTCATCCATGGAGAGCCCCGATTCGAGAGAGGGCCCAGTCAGCACCGGGACAGGATCACTCACGATGAAAGGTGGCAACGCCTACAAATCGACTACCGGTGAAGAAGAACTCGAATGCCCAAAGAAGGCAGGGATGGGACGCACAAAAGCGCAATGCCGTCACACTTGCGCCGGCTCTCGAACGATGGTTCCTCGATTGATGATCTGATCGATCTCCAAGGAATCCAAAACCTCTTTTTCTAACAGGGCTTCAGCCAAAGCCCGTAGGGTATGAATATGTTCCGTAAGCATGCGCTTCGTCCGCTCGTAGGCTTCCACGATCAACCGTTTGACTTCATGATCGATTTCCAGGGCCACTTGCTCACTGAAGTCCCGACGTGCCGTAATCTCCCGACCCAGGAAAATCTCCTCATCTTTTTTGCCGAAGGTCAACGGTCCCAATTTGTCGCTCATGCCCCATTCACACACCATTTTCCTGGCAAGTTCCGTGGCCCGTTCAATGTCGTTCCCCGCGCCGGTGGTGACGTTTTTTAAAATCAGTTCCTCGGCCACGCGACCACCCAATAAAATCGACAGGGTGTTATAGAGAAATTCCTCGGAATAACTGTGCCGGTCATCGATGGGAAGCTGCATGGTCATACCCATGGCGCGCCCCCTGGGAATGATCGTCACTTTGTGCACCGGGTCGGCGCCCGGCAACAACTTGGCCATGAGAGCGTGACCAGCCTCATGATACGCCGTGGTGCGCTTTTCGTCTTCGCTCAGGACCAGGCTCTTGCGCTCGGCCCCCATCATGACTTTATCCTTGGCATTTTCAAAATCGATGAGTTCCACCAACTTCTTGTCCAGTCGAGCGGCCCAGAGCGCCGCCTCGTTGACGAGGTTTTCCAAATCAGCCCCTGAAAAACCTGGCGTTCCCCTGGCAATCTGCTCAAGGTTCACGTCGGAAGCCACGGGCACCTTCTTGGTGTGGACCTTGAGAATCTCCACGCGCCCCCGCACGTCGGGACGATTGACCACCACCTGTCGGTCGAACCGGCCTGGCCGCAACAAGGCAGGATCAAGAACGTCGGGACGGTTCGTGGCAGCAACGAGAATCACGCCTTCGGTCGTATCGAACCCATCCATCTCCACGAGTAACTGGTTCAAGGTCTGTTCCCGCTCATCGTGACCGCCACCCAGGCCCGCGCCGCGCAACCGACCGACGGCATCAATTTCGTCTATGAAAATGATACAGGGCGCATGCTTCTTCCCCTGTTCAAACAGGTCGCGCACGCGAGAAGCACCCACTCCCACGAACATTTCCACAAAATCGGACCCGCTGATGCTGAAAAACGGGACACCCGCTTCTCCGGCAATGGCTTTCGCCAACAGAGTCTTTCCCGTTCCCGGAGGGCCGACGATCAGCACCCCTTTGGGGATTCGCCCACCGAGTTTTTGAAATTTTTGTGGATCTTTCAAAAATTCGATGATTTCAACGACTTCTTCCTTGGCTTCTTCCACGCCGGCCACGTCGGCAAAGGTCACCTTTTTCTTTTCCTCGGTCAGGAGACGCGCTCGACTCTTCCCGAACGAGAGGGCCCGATTGCCGCCGATCTGCATTTGTCGCATCAGGAAAAACCATAATCCGAGAAACAGGATAAACGGTCCCCAAGTCACGAGAAACGTGATATACCAAGGACTTTCATCGGGCGGCTTGGCTTCAATCTGCACCGACTGCTCTCTCAGGGCTTTGACCAGGTCCGGATATTCAACGGTATAGGTCCGAATCCGGTTGCCATCCTTTAAAATCGCACTGATATGACTGTCCTTCATGGTGACCTTGGAAATCTCTCCCCGCTCCAGGTGAGCCATGAAGTCACTGAAGATCACTTCCTCTTCGGGCGGCTGAGACGGCACGGTGAACAGGTTGAACAACAGGATCATGAACAGCCCAACCACCACCCAAAACAGCAAATTCTTGACACGAGAATTCATAAAAATACGTTCCTTCTCTCTCTCAACCCTCCCGGGCAAACCGGAATCGTTTCGAAAATATCAGAAATACTACCATGAGGATCGAGCATCTGCAACCTACTGCCCTTTACGTAATCCCTCACTGGATGGTGCGTTACCGTCGCAACCCCGGTATTTCTCAAGCCTTTCTTCCGGCTGTACGAATCCGGACAACGGCAACGTGCATGGTCTCCTCGGTCACTCGAAACCGATGATCGGAACGATACCCTCCAACCCACAGGATACCTTCAGGCGCTACCACGAGAGGCACGGTACTTCGCTCGGCTTGATGAATTTTTGCATCAGAGAAAAAATCCTGAAGCTTCTTTCGTCGTCCTCCCATTCCATAAGGGAAAAAGTAGTCTCCGGGCTTCCAGGATCGAATAACCAACTCGTGACTGAATCGATCCGCGTCCAAGTAGGCCACGGAATCGTTCCGCCGGGACGGAATCGTCTTCGTCGCCGTGATTTTTCCTTCGATCGTCTGACCCGTGACCGGCCAAAGGATCGACCCCGGGAAAGGCCAGGCACAGGACCATCCTCGTTCCAGGCGACTGTTCCTCCCTGCTTTCACGAACGTGATCCGGTCATATTCCCTGACGGCCTCCAAACCGGCCAAACAACCGGATGAACCCGATGTTCCGTGAACGACGTGCTGCAACAGCGTCTCCACAGTCTCGAACCCAAGCGGACCCGGCTTGGCCCACAAAGTTCCCACCATTAAAAGGACCATTCTTCGTTGAATGGAGACGGGAAAGGTCAAAAGACGCGAACGGCTCCATACGACACGATCCTTCGTGCGGCTGATCTCCACCGATTCCAGCGCGGCCTTCGCCGCCTCATCCAGATACTGATGTTCCTCTCGCAGTATAACAGCCTGCCGGAACAGGGCACTGACCACGTTGGGATTGAAGGTTTTCAGCAGGGGAATCAATTCCCGGCGAAGGCGGTTCCTGGTGTATTTCGGGCTGTCATTAGTCGAATCGACACGGAACTCACAGCATTTCTTATCAAGGTACGACAAGATTGCAGACCGGCTCACCGTCAAGAACGGCCGGATGACGCATGGTTCTCGTTGAGACGGCATACCCGATAGCCCGGCAAGGCCGGCCCCGCGAAGCATAGACAGCAGCACGGTTTCCGCCTGATCGTCCTGAGTATGCCCGACCGCGACTTTGGTGCCGCCCCATTCCCGGGCGACGGCCTGCAACTGCGTGTATCTCTTTTCCCGTGCAACGGCTTGGAGCGATTCCCCTTTTCGTTTCCGAAGAAACGATTTCAGATTAAGCCGTTTCAAGAAAAAAGGAAGACCCAACTGCCCGGCGAGTTGCTCGACAAACGTCGCATCCTCCAGGGACTCCTCTCCCCGCAACCCGTGATCAACGTGAGCTACGGCCAACGTCAGATCCAGGTGATCCCGCCAGGCAGACAACACCTGCAAGAGAGCAACGGAATCCGCCCCGCCGGACACGGCAACCACGACCCGGTCTCCGGGAGACAAGAGGCCGAGTTTCCTGACGTGTTTCAATAGGTTGTGTTCAAAAGCTGTCAGGGCGCGCATCATCCCCACCGGTGGAGATTGCCGTGCGGCTCGATTTATGCGGCAAACACGCGTCGAGTCTGCTGAACGTCCCGAGCGATTCGTTCGGCAAGCTGCCCGGAATCGTCAAACCGTTCATCGCCTCGAATGTATTGTAAGAATTGAACTTCAATGGCTTGTCCATACAGTTCACAGTCGCCATCCAGAACGTGCACTTCCAGTAATCGTTCGCCTTCTCCGAACGTGGGACGTGTCCCGATATAACTCACTGCGGGAAGGACCGCATCCTGCCACACCATCTTTGTGGCATACACCCCATCGGGCGGAAGAACACGGTCTTCGTCCGGCCGAAGATTAGCCGTGCGATAACCCAACCCTTGCCCGCGACGTTCGCCTTCAATCACCGTGCCTTTCAGGGAATACGGACGTCCCAGATATTGCATCGCTTGTTCCATCTTCCCTGCCCGGACAAACTGGCGAATACGGGTCGAACTCACGACTGCTTCCCGGGAACTCACGGGTTTGAGGAGATGAACCCGGAACCCGGCTTGTCCGGCCAACTCCCGCAGGGTATCCGTGTCGCCCGCCCGGTTTTTGCCAAACACAAAATGCTCCCCCACAAACAGATCTTTGACGCCCAATCCCTCCTTGAGGATCGACCACACAAAATCCCGTGGGCTCAAAGCGGCAAACTCTTTGGTGAAATGCAGCACCACGAGGTGCTCGACGCCCTGCGCCTCGAACCAGGTCAACTTTTCCGAAGGGGACGTCAGGAATTGAAAGGTGGTTCCGGGACTTAACACCAACACCGGATGAGGATCAAAGGTCAACACCATCGGCGTACCCTGTTGTTCACGAGCCCATTGAACGACGGTGGCCAGCAATTCTCGATGCCCGACGTGCTGCCCGTCAAAATTGCCTATGGTCAGGACCGGATTGGACGGCAAGGGAGGGACTGGAAGCCCGTGCGAAACCTTCATGGGGTAGCGGCATTCAATAACTGAACGGCATCCTTGGCAAAATACGTCAGGATGAGATCGGCGCCGGCACGTTTGATGGACAGCAGCGATTCCAACGTCGCTTTGGATTCGTCCAGCCACCCTTGCTGGGCCGCAGCCTTGATCATGCTGTATTCGCCGCTGACTTGAAACGCCGCCACGGGTACGTCCACCTCGGTCCGCGTCCGCAAAATAATATCCAGGTACGCCAGCGCCGGTTTGACCATGATCACGTCCGCACCCTCTTCCACGTCGGCTAACACTTCACGGACGGCTTCACGCGCATTGGCGGGATCCATTTGATACGAGCACCGGTCACCGAACGCGGGGCTGGAAGAAGCCGCCTCCCTGAACGGCGCATACAGGCAGGACGCATACTTGGCGGCATAGGACATGATGGGAAGGTGCGTGAATCCCTCCTGATCCAATTCGTCGCGGACCGCCGCGACCCGCCCGTCCATCATGTCGGACGGCGCCACCATGTCGGCCCCGGCCTCTGCATGGGTTTTCGCCATCAGACGCAAACAGTCGAGGGTTTCATCATTCAGGATGCGCCCGTCTTTCACGATGCCGCAATGACCATGAGACGTATATTCGTCGATACAGACGTCCGTCACCACAAAAAGACCCGGCACATGATCCTTGAGCGCGCGGACGGCCCGTTGCACGATCCCGTCCGGATCATAACCGGAAGACCCGCGTTCATCCTTGCGATCGGGAATCCCGAAGAGCATAACCGCGGGAATGCCCAGCAGGTGCGCGTCGGTGGCCTCCTTGATCAGGCGATCGATCGACCACCGGAATTGACCCGGCATCGACTGGATGGGTTCCCGTTGATCCGTTCCTTCCTTGACGAATAGGGGATAAATCAGGTTGCTCGGCGACAGCGCGGTTTCGCGCACCATCCGGCGAAGAGGCCCGGATTCACGCAAGCGCCGCATTCGTTGACGAGGAAATCCCATGATTTATCCAAAAGCCGTTTTGAAGAGCGATCCCCGAGTTCGCAACTCATCGGGCGAGCCCAGCGCCGGCATCCACAACGCCACCGTTATTTCCTGGGAAGATTCGTCAGAAACACCACCAGATCCCGCACGGAGATCATCCCGACAAGTTCCCCGCCCTTCGAGACTCCCAAATGCCGGACGTGTTCCCTGGCCATCAGGTCATTGGCATCCAACAACGTCTTGTTTTCATCAATTTTCAACACTGGTGCCGACATAATTTGTTCGACGGTCGTCCGGTCCGAATCCAATCCCGCCGCCACCAACCGCCGGACGAGATCCGTATCGGTCAGAATCCCGATGACCTCCTTGTCCCGGCTGACAAACACACTGCCGATACCGCTATCCTTCATAATTTCCGCCGCTTTCCGGACACTGGTGTCACGATCAACGGCAATAAATTTTTCAGCGGGGACCATAAACGATTTCACTGGAACCATAAAATTCTCCTTGGATTATCACGCCTCATTAAACAAAAATTCTCCATCCGCCGGGAAGTCAGGGCCTTTCGACAATTCATGCGCCATTAAGAAGTTACCTCGTGCCGGACATAGTCGACCAGCGACTGAACCAACGCCGGAATCGTGTTTTGCGAAGCCATGACGTGAACGTCCAACCCCATTTCCCGAATGGTTTTGGCCGTAATCGGCCCGATGCTCGCAATAATCGTCCCATTTAAACGTTGTTTCAAGTCACGTGTTTCGTCAAAAAGTTGAAAAAAGTTGCGAACGGTAGACGAACTGGCAAACGTGACCACGTCGATCAAATGGTCGCGAAAAAGTTGCTGAACGCGATCCCGTTCAATCGCCGGCACCACGGTCTTATAGACCTTCACGACTCGCACAATCGCCCCCGATCGCTCCAACTCCTCCGGCAGGATCTCACGGGCTTGTGCGGCCCGGGCAAGCAACACCCGCTGGCCGGACACGCCGGCCCGCTTCAGGCCTTCGATCACTCCTTCGGCCTGGAACGCGTCCGGCACCAGATCGGCCTCGATGCCGAATCGTTTCACCTCCTCGGCCGTTCGGGGGCCGATGCAACAGACCTGCAGCCCTGCCAACGCCCGTGCGTCGCGCCCATGGTACCACAGGCGTTGCATAAATGCCTTTACCCCATTGACGCTGGTCAACACAAGCCATTGATAGACGGCCAGTTGCTCGATGGCTTCATCGACTTCAGTCCAATCGTCCGGAGGACCGATGGCAATGGTCGGGCATTCAATCGGTTCGCCGCCACGGGCCCGGATAAGACTCGACAATTCCGGCGCCTGGTCTTTGGCGCGCGTCACCAGCACGCGCTTCCCGAATAACGGTTGCGTCTCAAACCAATTGAGTTGCTCCCGCAACCGGACGACTTCCCCGACCACCACGACCGTGGGAGGGCGAATATCAGCCGCTTTCGCACGATCCACAATGTCCCGCAACGTTCCGACCACCGTATGTTGCTTGGCATAAGTCCCCCACCGGACCAGCGCCACGGGAGTATCCACGCCTTTCCCTTCCTCAATCAACCGGGACACGATCATGGGTAAATTTTTGACACCCATCAAAAACACCAGGGTTCCATCTGCGGCAGCGAAGCGCGGCCACTCCAATGCCGTCTCGTCCTTGTCCGGATCTTCATGGCCCGTGATAAAGGCCACGGTCGAGGCCAGGGTGCGGTGCGTGACGGGAATACCCGCATACGCCGGCACCGCGACCGCGGAGGTCACGCCGGGCACCACTTCAAAGGGAATCCGGTGTTCAACGATCCACTCGGCTTCTTCCCCACCTCGTCCGAACACGAAAGGATCTCCGCCCTTCAGCCGAACCACGCACTTCCCTTCACGAACCTTCTCCAGCATCAACTGGTTGATTTCGTCCTGGGGCCGATAGGTCCCGCACCCGCGCCGTCCCACGTAAATCCGCTCCGCCTCTGCAGGGACGTAATCCAACAACGCAGGATTGGCAAGGCGGTCATATAGCACCACGTTCGCCTCCTGAAGGCAGGCTTTACCGCGAAGCGTCAGGAGACCGGGATCTCCCGGACCCGCCCCTACCAGATAGATTTTCCCCGGCGATCGATGCTTGGCCATTTACGCACGTCCATAGATTTGCGCTAAAATATGCTTCCCTCCTACGCCCATGATCCATTTCCTGGGGATATGCGCCACAGTCAGGACCAGATCTCTCACGGAGATCATCCCAACAAGTTCCCCTTCCCGCGAGACGCCCAAATGCCGGATACGTTTATCGGCCATCAGGTCACTGGCATCCAACAGCCCCTTGTTCTCATCGATGTGCAAAACGGGGGAAGACATGATGTGTTCAACGGTCGTCCGGTCCGGGTCCAATCCCACCGCCACCAACCGCCGGGCAAAATCCGTTTCCGTCAAAATGCCGACGAGTTCCTTGTCCCTGGCAACAAATAGACTGCCGATACGCCTGTCCCTCATAATTTTCGACGCCCTCCGGACACTGGTCGCACAATCAACGACAACAAATTTTTCAGCAGGGGTCATGAACGATTTCACCGGAACCATGTCATGCTCCTTGGATCAGGACGCACCGTGACGCGAACAAGGCCTGATCCTCCATGGAATCACCATCTTCCACCGGTCCAGCTTACGCGCGTCCATAGATTTGATTTAAAATATGCTTTCCCCCCGCGTCCAGGATTCGCTCGGCCAAGGCCGTACCGAGCGGGGCCGCCTGTTCCACCGGACCTTCGATCCGGTCACGAATGACCTGCGTTCCATCGACGCTTGCGACGAGACCCTCGAATTGCACCGTCCGGTCCTCGATAACCGCATGGCCCGCGATCGGTACCTGACAACCGCCCTCCAATCGATCCAGGAAGGCTCGTTCAGCCGAAACCGCCATGGATGTCCGGTGATCGTTGATAGGGTCGAGCAACTCTCGAACAAACGTGTCATCCGCACGCGATTCGATCCCCAAAGCGCCCTGACCAACGGCCGGAAGACTCAAGGCCGGAGGGAGATATTCCGTCACATGCCGGGCCCAACCCAACCGTGTGAGGCCCGCCGCGGCCAGAACGATCGCGTCGAACTCGCCTTCCTGAAGCTTTCGCAGCCGGGTGTTCACGTTGCCTCGAAGCATGACAACCTTCAGGTCCGGCCGGTGAGCCAACAACTGGGCTTGCCGTCGAAGGCTACTGGTCCCCACCTTCGCACCAGCCGGAAGATCCCGGAACGCCGCGCGGTCCCTGGTCAGTAGGGCATCCCGTGCATCTTCCCGCACCGGAATACAGACTATGGCCAATCCTTCCGGCAACACCGAAGGCACGTCCTTCATGCTATGGACCGCAAGATCGATGTCTCCCCTGGATAACGCCTCCTCGATTTCCTTGACAAATAACCCTTTCCCTCCGATTTTGGCTAACGGCACGTCCAGAATTTTGTCGCCGCTCGTTCGAATCCGTTCAAGCCGGACCGACACGGATGGAGCGATTTCCCGGAGTCGGGCCTGAACCCACTCTGCCTGCCAGAGGGCCAATTGACTGCCGCGTGTGCCAATGACGAGAGACGCCCGCCGTCCATGCGTAAGGCTCACTCTGATTCCTTCATCAGCCCGGGCATGCCTCCAACCCTACAAACCCGAAGCCTGTCGGGAAATCCCGTCCTGTTCCGGCCCCTCTTTTGACGCCGGAGGAAGTCCGTCCATCGTCACGTCCGTCTCATCCCGGACATCCTCAACGTTCACGGATTGCTGCTCGGGAAAACTCTGGCCCAAATTATAAAACCGTCTCGCCGCTTCGATATACACAAACCCGTTGGATGATTGGGCTGCGGATTTCAAGGCCACCAATGGGCCGTGAAGCAGTTTATTGACGATCCCGGAGGCAAGCCCTTCCACGGCCTCCTGCTGCTCCGGGGTCAACGTCCCGAGCCGGCTAAGGGCTTTCTGCAACTCCGCCTGCTTCAGGGCATCCGCCCGTTTGCGCAAGGCAATAATCGTGGGAGTCGCCTTTAGGGACTGAAGCCATTTCAGGATCACTTCAACTTCGTCTTTGATGATGGATTCGGCACGGGTGGCTTCCAGCCGGCGCTCTTCACGGTTCTGTTCGATATGCGATTCAAGATCGTCGATATCGAACAGAAACGCATTATCGACCTGACGAACGTCGGGATCGATATTACGGGGGACCGAGACGTCGATCAAGAAAACCGGCTGATTCCAGCGTGCGCGAACCGCCCGTTCCACGTCCTCGGGACCGATCAGGTAATGGGACGCTCCGGTGGAACACAGCACAATATCGGCCCGGTGCATGTTCGCACGAAAATCTTCAAAGGGAATGGACACGCCGTTGAACCTGGCAGCCATATCCGCCGCTCTGATCGGGTCACGCGTGGTGAGCAACACCTCCTGAACCCCATGATTCACCAAATGCTGTGCCGCCAATTTGGCCATTTCTCCGGCCCCGACCAGCATAACCGTCCGGGCCGGCAGGTTACTGAAGACTTTCTTGGCCAATTCGACTGCGGCATAGCTCACCGATACGGCGTTTTCCGCGATCCGTGTTTCCGTACGAACGCGTTTGGCCACGGAAATCGCCTTTTTGATCAACTTGTTCAGGATGACCCCGGTAGCATTGTGGGTTAACGCCTCCTGGAAAGAATCCTTGACTTGACGCAGGATTTGCGGCTCTCCCACGACCAGGGAATCGAGACTCGACGCCACGCGAAACAGGTGCGTAATGGCCCGATCTTCCGCGTGACAATACAGGCGGGGCATTAACTGTTCCGCGGACACCGACAGATGCGTATCCACGAAAAATTCCTGGATCGCGGAAAATCCCTGTTCCACGTGGTCGGCGACCGCATACACTTCCACGCGATTGCAGGTCTGTAACAACATCCCCTCTTGAATACCTTCATGATCCATGAGACGGGTGAGGGCTTCGCCCATCCGGCTGTCGGGAACCACGAGCAGTTCCCGAAGTTCGACGGGGGCGGTTTTATGACTCAGTCCAACAAGGATGATATTCATCAGCTTACGGGAATCCCGTTTCCTTTCAGCACGACCCCGAGAAACGTCAACAGCACGCCGGCAAATCCCACGATCGTCAGATAGGCCGCCTTTTTTGCCCGCCAACCCACGGTCACCCGGCCCATCAGGACCACGAAATAAAACACCCACGTCACAAGCGCCCAAAGCTGTTCGGGATTCCAGCTCACGTAGGAACCCAGTGTGACCTGGGCGGAAATGGCCCCCGTCAGAATACCCAGAGTGAGAAAAGGAAACCCCAATAACATCGAACGCTGGTTCAACGTGTCCAGGAAATCCAATGGCGGCAGCTTAAAGGACAGGACGTTGAATTGTTTGGATTTCAGCAGCCGCTCCTGCATCAGATACATGACCCCTGCCACAAAGGCCACGGCAAACCCGACGGATCCCAACATGCTGAGGGTGACGTGGATCCACACGGCTCGCAACATGGGTTGAAGAACCGGGGTTTCCGTAGGCAGGGCAGCAGTCGAGACCAGCGAAAGAAAGGCAATGGGTAGTATGAAGGCTCCCAGGACGTAAAGCCGCTGGAGAATGACGACCAGCAAAAAGACAAGGATCAGAGACCACGAAAAAAACGAGAGGGCTTTGTGGAACGTGACGCTGACTTCTCCGGAAAACACTTGTACGGCCAGGACCACGCTATGGATGGCAAATCCGATACACGTCGCGGCAAGGGCCACCCGGGCAAGCACGTCAGATCGCCGGAGCAAATAGACCAGGGACAGCAAAATCCCGATAAAATACAGCCCCAACGTCAGTTGCAAAAAGGCAACGGTCATCGGTATCACCAGCAAATAGTGCAATGCACCTGGCTTGGAAGTATAGATAGGCTGTTTTCAGATAGCAACAAAGGAAAGGTGGAATGCAGGACGGCAGCTTGCAATGCGCTGATGCGCCAAGGAAGAGGGTCAGCCGCCAGACCCCGCCGTGGCCCCGCCGCACACGTTGATGACCTGTCCCGTTATCGAGGCCGCATCCGCTTGGCAAAGATACATTGTCAGCGCGACGATCTCTCCAACCTCCGCCATCCTTTTGATGGGTACTGCTGCTACGGCCTGAGTCCGGAATTCCTCTGCCGACATCCCCAGGATCGCTGCTGTTTCCTCAATGCCCTGACGAGCCATATCGGTATCAACCCAGGTCGGACAGATCGCATTCACCGTAATACCGCGCCCGGCCACTTCGAGCGCCAAGGCCTTGGTAAACCCGATGATGCCGTGTTTGGCCGTGCAATACGCCGCGTAACCCGGGACACCGAACCGGCCGAGAACCGAAGACATGTTCACAATACGACCCGGCTCCTTCATATGCGGCAACACGACTTTTGAACAGAGATAAGAACCCGTCAAATTTACGTCAAGAATATTCAACCAACGCGTATCATCGGGATCGTCTATGGGAGTTCTGCCTGAGACGCCGGCGTTGTTGACCAAAATATCAATCTGCCCCCATTCATTGACCACGGATGCAACAAATCGCTCCACCTCGCTACGGTCGGTCACGTCGGCAGGCATGCTCATGGCGCTGCCCCCCTGCTCCCGGGTCCGGGCAACCGTTTCCTCAAGCAATTCCGCACGCCTCCCGCACACGGCCACGCGAACGCCTTTCTCCGCCAACCCCAGACTGATTCCCCTGCCGATTCCTGACCCGCCCCCTGTGACAATCGCCACACGACCTTTCAACATCACCTGTTTCCTCCTTCGCTTACGACGCGTATAGAAAGTATGTATCCGATATTGTTAATCAGGAATACGGTCATTGCGCACCAGAGTGGTCATCCTTCACTTCGTTCAGGATGACAGATGCCGTGGGGGTAACCTGTTTTTGTCAACAAAGGGTTGAACGTTTACAATTGCTGCTTGTACGCGTAACCCAACCTGCCAGAGGCCCACTCATGCCGGGAAAGTTGTATCTCGTCAGTACACCGATCGGAAACCTGGAAGATCTCACCTTCCGGGCCCACCGCGTTTTACAGGAAGTATCGGTCATTGCGGCTGAAGACACCCGTCATACCCAAAAACTCTGTCGCCATTACCAGATCCATACCCGCCTAACAAGTTATCATGATTTCAACAAAGAAGAAAAAACTCCGGTTCTCCTTGAACTTTTGAAAGAAGGGAAGTCCATCGCCCTCGTTTCGGATGCCGGAACTCCTCTGATCTCTGACCCAGGCTACTTTTTGGTGACCCGCGCCATTGCCATCAATGTGCCCATCGTTCCGATTCCTGGTCCCTCTTCGGTGGTCGCCGCCCTCTCCGTTGCAGGATTACCAACGGACGCATTTACGTTTATCGGATTTCTTCCCAGGAAATCGTCGGCCCGGACTCGCCTTTTGGAAAGTCTTCGTGAGGAGACCAAGACCATTATTTTCTTTGAAACACCTCATCGGATAAAGACCACGCTTCTGGCCATTCAGGAAATCCTTGGCGATCGCCGGATCGCCATCAGCCGTGAACTCACAAAAGCCCACGAAGAAATCATTCGCGGCACCGCCCGGGAAATCCTTCTCTCAAATTCATCACGCGTACTCAAAGGAGAAATGACGCTTGTCATACAGGGAAAAGAGAAGCGGGCAAAACGCAGCAGACAGGACCTGCAACCAGGATTCAATCATCGGCCTTCTGAATGAAGATACGATGATACGAGCCGACGAGCTCACGCCGAAGAATATTGTGGCCTTCGTTTTCAACGCTCTGCGGGACATTTCTGATGGGTTCACCGTCATCCAGAAACACTTCCAATACCTGCCCGGGTTGCATGGTCTCCAGCCGCAGTTTGGTTTTGACAAAATTGTAGGGACAGATGACGCCACGGAGGTCCAACACTGCATGGGGATCAACTTCCTGACTCATCGTCTATGGCTTTTCTTTCATGGGATTAACGCAATGAACGGATCTTGACGATTGCAAGACTCGTTACAGAAACAAAGAGAGCGTGCCGACGCCAACGCCGACACGCTCTCTTTGTGTTGGAACTTTTCCCGCCGGGATCAGTCTCTTATTGGACTGTCCCTTTGTCCATGTTATCCCGCTTGTCACCATAATCGGTGGCAATCGTGGTACTCACTCTCTTGTTGACCGTATCCGGCTGCGGAGCGCATTGCCAGCAAGGCGCGGCACCTGTAACGGCACCGAGGCTCGAGGTAATCCCTCCCTGCACGGCACCCTCTTGCAGCCCGCCCTCAGGAACACCCGTGTAACCGGCCGTCGGAGTCGCAATACCACGGAAATTGGTGGGATCCGGCCGTTGGCCTAATCCACCGCCGAAATCCGGATTATCTGCGCCACCAAGCACTTGGGATCCTTCAAGGACGTACACGGTACGAACCATTTTCCGGCCCGTACTGAACTTCTGCGATGCAGTGGTTTCGTCAACGGCGGCAACGGCAACATAATCGCCTTTATTCACGGCCTTGAGGTTTTCCATGTTGGTTTCGGCATCAAACCACAGTTCCTTCAAGTTCAGACCGCCACGAAGGGTTTGGCGTTCATCATGCGAACTGCCCCCCATGTCAAGGTACAATTTGCCCGCCGGATAATCGATAGCCACCACTTCACCATGAATCGTCTCCGGAGCTGAAAGGTAGCGTTCCATGTCATCCTGGTCGAATACACGGGACCGCGTTCCAGACCCTTGAGATTCTCCAACACCCGTGCCGAAGCCGGAGTGTTGAGGCGCACGCTCTTGCGCCACTGCCACGCTCACTGAGCCTACAAGAATGATTGCTGCTCCAAAATACCTTAACTTCCGCATGTGGCTCCTCCTTAGGAAGTGTAAGTTAATAATCGAACGCTGATAATCAGGAATGATAGCTGAAAGAATCCGTCCTTCCTCGTGACTTAGGTTTTGTTCCATCCCAAAGCCCCATAACTATAGTGATCTGCTCAAACAGTGTCAAGGGGTTTCTCTGTGAAATCTTTACCCGGCGACAAGGCCAAGGGCTCTCTCAACAGTGCATTGATAATGGTGCCCGGACCGAGGGTCGAACTCGGACTCTCTTGCGAGAACCAGATTTTGAGTCTGGCGCGTCTGCCAGTTCCGCCATCCGGGCGCCTGCACGATAGATTCCCGTTTTCTAGCATGATCGCCAAGTCACGTCAATCAACCGGCTTTTCCTTTTCAGGCCTTTATTCGGCATGCTAAGATGAATGCCCCGTTAGCTCACACGCCCCAGGATGTCCGGAGGATAGCCAGACAAGGAGGCACATTCATGTCGGAGATTCAATGTCTCAAATGCGAACAACCAGCGGAAAAAATCACCGAGCCCTTGTTCATGGGAAAACTCGAAGAAGAAATCAAGAACAACGTCTGCCAGAACTGTTGGAACGAATGGAATAAGCCCGGCGGGGTTAAAACCATGGTCATCAATGAATACCACCTGAACCTCGGTGACGAAAACGGCCGTGCCACGCTCAAAAAACAAATGCGGGCGTTTTTCAAGCTGCCTGACGCCGACGCGGAATTCAAGGACTATCGAACCTGAGACGGCTCTCCTCCCCGCCACACCATGGAGCCGGCGTGCCATATCTGCTCGTTTTCCATATTGACCACGGACGGCTCGTTCCTTTCGGACGCGACCGCTTGTCGAACCCGCGTTTCCCCCTGTAGGATCACAACATGGATATCCCGCTTGGCAAAGGCATTTTCCTCGTGGCAAGCCCCGGCCTCCGCGATCCGAACTTCCGGCAGACCGTCATCCTGTTGTGCAAACACGGCCCTGAAGGAGCGCTCGGGGTCGTCGTCAATCGGCCGACGGAGATCAATATCACCGAAGTGCTCCCGCAAGTTCCCATCCTGGAAGGCCAACATCACCGGGTCTTTTCCGGAGGACCGGTCCAACGCAACAGCCTCCTGCTCCTCTATCGGATGTCTGAAGAGCCAGAAGATTCCCACCACGTCTTCAACGGCGTCTACATGGGCGGCGACATGAAATCCCTGGAGGATCTGTTACAGAACCCCTCATCTCTGGGAAATTTCCGCGCCTTCATGGGATATTCAGGCTGGGCGCCCGGCCAACTGGAAAACGAAATGCGAACCGGATCGTGGCTCACGGTACCGGCCGACTCCACCACGATGTTTGGCCAGGACCATAATAGCTTGTGGGGCAATATTCTCCGGTCTCTGGGTACGGACATGGCCCTCTACGCCGACATGCCCGCCGACCCGAACATGAATTAACCGGCGACTTCCCTCTTCTTCACCTCATGGACCTACTCGCTCTTTATTTATTTGTAGCCGCTATCTTTCTCTTGATTTATTTTGTAGCTGCGTCATCTCATGGCGCTTTGGAGGTCGGCTTCGTGGTCACGTCTTACAACCCCAAATGGAGCCTCATTGTCGCGTCCACGTTTTCCATATCGTCATCAGATAATTTTCCGAAGAACGCTGCGATGCGTTCCTTGCTCACGGTCGTCAGTTGATCAGCCATCGCCTTATGCGGCTGGTCGTGTATCACAACGATGGTTTCGCCGGGATACACCTTGCTGACATTGGTGGTCAACGGAACAACCTGAACCCTGTTCAAATGAGCTAAAGCCACGTCGTTGGTCACGACCACAGATGGCCTCTGTTTACGGATTTCTCCACCCACGGACGGACCAAATCTGACCCACCAGACTTCACCTCGCTTCATCCCGGATATCCTCGGCTGTGCCCTCTATCCACGCCATTGCCTCGGCTTCTCGTACGGTATCTGCCGCCATTTGGCGGTAGCCCTCCTGAAGATCGCCATAGATGACGTAAGGCCTGACCAAGGATTCGATAAACCGGCTGATCTTGCGTCTACCCACGACCTGATGGAGACCTGCGTAGACATCTTCGTCTATGGTAATGGTCAGCTTTTTTTGCATCGCAATTTCCTAGTTTAAGGTATTTGACTTAATCGGTCGGCCACGGCTTGTCGGGATAGCCGCTATAAGACCTCTGCTTGGTGGGCTGTCTCCCAGACAGAAAGTCGATGAACTGTCCCGCACCATTTAAGGCCCGGCGCTCATTCTGGTTATTCTTGTGGCCAGCCACCGGGATGCAGTCTTTAAACTCTTCAAACAACTGTCGGGCGGCTTTTTCGGTTTCAATGGTAAGTGGCAATCTGTTCTTTAGCTTCATGGGCAAACCTCCGTAAAAAACGGGTTGTGGCTGCCGACTAGCCCCTCTACGACAACGGGGAAGTAGCCGCCACGTTTCAACATCCGATCAACTTCCTGTTGGGGGAACACCCGTTCAGTGGGATGGGTGCGGAACCAGAAGAGGACTTCGGCTTGGGCATCGGTGCGTTGCTGGCGAATTTCGAGCCGGCGCTTTCTTTTCCCTTCTTGTACCTTAAGCGCCCCCTCCATCGGACCTGTAATATCCGCAATACTCGCAGCAAGGCTGTTTCCTGGCAGACTTCCGGCCAGCACCGTAACAAGCAGAATCAGAATAAAACAGGTTCGGCTCATAGTCTATTCCTCCTCAAATGGCAACTCCAAATTCACGGGACTTAGCCCGATAACTTGACAGAGGGACTTCTCTACCGAAGTGCCTAAGAACCTTCTCTTTAATGGATGAGTCCCCAAGAGTAGTAGGCAGGAGTCATGGCGTCAAATTAAACGTATGATTCACAACGTATGAATCCCCTTCCTGTCCTGTTGTAGGAAAACAAGAATTGTAGTAATATATCTACATTTGTGAGAAGAAACGGAGGGTTCGAATATGGGGATTAAAACCATAACCAGCAGAGAGTTTAATCAAGACGTGAGCAAAGCCAAGAGGGACGCTTTGAAGGGACCGGTTTTTATCACCGATCGTGGCCGTCCGGCACATGTCTTATTGACCATTGAGGACTATCAAAAAATCACGGAGAAGGAAGCAAGTATCGTTGAATTACTGGCCATGCCGGAAGCCGCCGATATCGATTTTGACCCGCCGCGGTTGAACCGCAAACTGCAAAGAACGGCAGACCTGTCCTGATGTATTTGCTTGATACGAACGTCATTGCCGAACTGAGAAAAGCAACGTCCCCGAAGGTCGATCAAAAAGTCCTCGCATGGGCGTACAGTGTCTCAATAGCCAGCCTCTTTTTGTCGGTGATCACGGTGTTGGAACTTGAAACAGGCACGTTGTTGATCGAGCGTCGAGATCCGACACAGGGAGCGGTGCTTCGCTCCTGGCTCAACACTCATGTCTTACCGGCGTTCTCTGATCGCATTTTGCCCGTCGATACCGCAGTGGCTCAACGTTGCGCCAGGCTGCATGTTCCCGACCCCCGTTCGGACCGCGATGCGCTCATCGCAGCCACGGCACTGGTTCATGGCATGACAGTGGTAACCCGAAACACTAAGGACTTCGCTCCCACAGGCGTTGCACTCTTGAACCCCTGGGAATAGACGAAATCTGAATAAGAGCTTTGGGACTATGAAGAGCATCATAGATCAAAGCAACCATACATTTTCTTGGAATTGTTGTCCGCCAGCGACGGCAAGCTGCCACGTTTACGGAGATTCTTGTTCCAAGGTTGAACGATCTCACTCAAGGAGGAATTCGAGTGAAGCAGAAGGACTTTGATCGCTTGGGAACAAGTGTGAAACAGGCAGGAGCTATTCGCCGCGGGCAACTGAAGCCTGGACGGACGACCGATTTTCGGAGTCTTCATCAACGCAGGTCATGACTTGGATGAATCTTAAAACATAAGCTTGGAGAAATAGCGAGCATGAATTGGGCATCCAGTGAAGTGATTAGCATACTCATATTTCTTCTGCCGGGGTTTGTTACGGCGTCCATCTTCTATTGGCTTACATCCCATCCTAAGGGACTTATCCAGACTAGTTGACAATGACCGTTCTTCATAGAAAAACGTCCTGATTTGTAGCTGCCGCATCTTATGCGGCCAGGAAGGCGGCGGGATAAGGCATGTCCCTGCCCCCGAGCAGGGATCTCGCAGCTACAAGGAGGAGAGACCGTCAACGACTCTTGATAATTCCCCATCCTAAGCCCAGCGTATTCGACCGTGTCATTCAGGCTCTCATATTTACAGTCATTGGGCGAGTGATAACAGACGTATCGAAAGAACTTCTCATAAGCATCTGTAAAATGGAGGAAAATTCCCTCCTGATAAAAACGAGGCGTATGTCCTGTCTGTGTTGGTCGCGGTTGTGCTTGCACTGCCATTTGCTTATATTTCGAACAATGATGCTGTGCATAGGATTCTTCGCTACTTCCGCATCACCAAAGAAACCGCTTATCCGTCCGAATGGTATTCTGCTTTCTCCCGACATCCCGACTGCTATGTCGTGTTACCCTACGTCAGGGTTTTACATGATGAAACATCTTTCAAAACCAAAACTTACCCCCACCACTATTATTATGCCTCCCCCTGATTATCAGCCCTCAAAAGCAGAAAAAGAACAGACTGTAGACATGCCAGAAATCAGTATGAACACTATGCATGACATGTTTTTTAGGCCGGTGAAAGTGAAGCAGAAACACTAAGAACTCCCTCCTAACTCCCGCTTCGTGACAGCTTAAGTCATGTGACTATTCGATATAAGTCCCCACAGAAACCGTTGGATCGAGGAGTTTGAACTGTCCCCATACTCCATAGATTATCCAACTAAGGACAGCGAGTAATGCTACCAAGGAGGCTAGAGAAATAAAATTTGACAGGCCTTTTTTCATGTTTGCTCATCCACTAGCAATTGAATCTCATCATTTTTGGCTTGTCGCTCCCAGTATAGCCCCAATCCGTCTTGCCGTATCGGTGAAATGCTGGACTTCTTCGGGTTTGAGAGGGCGGTTGAGGATGGTGCGTTCGCGGTAGGAGAGCCATTTTTTGAGGACCTGGTAGCCGCCGAGTTTGTAGGTCCAAATCGCGGCGGGGACGTTGCACCAGAAGGCGCGGTCGTTCAGGTACACGTCAAAAGTGGTTTCGTCGAGCGTTTGTATGTTATCGCCCATTGCTGCCTTTTCGTCCGGTGTGTAGGCGCGCTCGACGATGCGGCCTTGGCCCGGCATGACGGTATCACCTGTTCCGAAGTGTCCCCAGCCGGCCGTCACTGCGAAGTCGTCGCCGGTCATGTTCCGGCCATCGGTGGTGGCGGGTACGGCAATGACGGCGATCTCCGGGCGCAACGGACCTTGGGTAACGCCCGGTACTGGCGCGTCGGGATCGAGCAGCCTAGCCAAGTTTCGGCCTCGTGCCGCCGATGAAGCAAGCGCCGCAGCCGCGCCATCAGCATCACCATCCGACCAACCCGGTATCGGAATGCGCGGCCATTCCATGCGTAACGCCCCGGCATTGGCCTCCCGGTAGGCCGGATCGTGGAGC
Source organism: Nitrospira sp. (assembly GCA_011523385.1). Taxonomy (GTDB): domain Bacteria; phylum Nitrospirota; class Nitrospiria; order Nitrospirales; family UBA8639; genus Bin75. The sequence continues at coordinate 195,015 of WTGX01000025.1, forward strand.
ACAGCTAAGACGTGATAAAATAGGTCCTCCACGTCTGCGCCAAGGCGTTCGAGATAACGTTGCGCGGTTCCCGATAGATTGGGACTGCGCGCAACGTCGCTATCGGTTCCGAGACCACCGTCGTGGAGCCACGCTGAAATACAGGTTGCTCCACGATCCATGAGGTCGAGACAGCCGAGGTACGAGATCACTTGTGGCGGCGACCACTCCCGGCGTGGCTTTTGCTGTGTGACTAGAAACCGATTCCCCTCGAACACATGAGGTTGGTAGTCAACACGAGGGCGATCAAGCAAGCCGCTATCCTCTTCCCAATAGAGCCATCGAATATCGAAGGGCCGGTAAGCGAAACGGATAAATCCGGCCTCAATCGGTCCGTGCCTATTGAGTAGCGCATCGCGCACCCTATGGGCGTTGAATAGTGCCGTGCTTTTCATCACGGCCGGATAGCGCCTTGCAATCTCCTCATGACTCAACCTCGCGTCAAAATAATCGGAGATGCGGGCTTTGAACCGATCCAGATCGACATCGACCAGAAATCCGTCGCGACTGGTCTTGACGCCGGGAAACGAGACAGGAAAAAGATCGGGCAACGAAGGCCAGTCTAACCAGGCATCGCTCACTGGGGTTCGCACAAACGGCAGACCGAGCGACAGCACAGGTTTAATCCTCTCATAAAGCGTGTCGGGCTCCGCTTCAGCCGTCGCGACCAACTCTGCCGGCTTGGCCTGCCCCCAGAGATGCCGAAAGCCGACCTCATCTGCGAACGCGTGTTCAGTCTTGCGCACCAGCGTCGCAATGGCGGTGCCGACCTGGATGCCGACCGGATCGCCTTCCGTGGAGAAAATGCTCGGATCGGGCGAACCGTCCGGCGCGACCTTGCCGGTCTTGTATTTATCCCCGTTCAAGCAATCAATCCTTATCACGTCGAACGCCTCAAGATACCGCTCTCGCATGCCGGTGAAGGACAGCCCATCGAGCCATGAATAGTTGGAGATGAAGCAGACTACGCCCTGGCCCGTCTTCTGCGTGATGCGCCTTTCCGCCATGCGGAAGAAGCGAACGTAAAGATCATTCAGTCCCTGGCCTTCCGGCCGGCGTACCTGCTTGGTTGTCCGATAGGCTTCCGAGAGTTCCCGTTCTTCATCCACGGCCATGCCGGCGAAGCCGTTGTAGGGCGGGTTGCCGAGGATCACCAGAATGGGCGTCTCCTGTTTCACGCGCTCGGCGTGGTCGCGTTCTTCCTCCAGTTCAGGGAAAGGCAGCGGTTTGGTCGTTCTCGGTTCCCAGCCGGTGAGCGCATTGGTGAGAAAGACACCCGCGCGTTCCGTCCCGTCGTCCGCCAACGGCGCGTCGAGATCCTGCATGGTGAGCCCGACTTGCAAATGGGCCACGACGAAGGGCGCGGGCATAATCTCGAAGCCAAATACTCTCTGCAAGGCCGCCTGTTTCACCCGCGCACCTGCAAGCGCGCCAAGACCCTGTCCTTCGAGGTTGGCGGCAATGCGACGCAGCACTTCGGCGAGATAGGCCCCGGTGCCGCAGCACGGATCGAGCACGTAGACGTTTTCCGCCGCGAGTCCATCCGATATACCGAGATCGTCCTTGAGTGCCTTGTCCACGCGGGCCACCATGTATCGGACGACTTCAGCCGGCGTGTACCAGACGCCCAGTTGTTTGCGCAGGTCGGGATCGAAGGCTTCCAGGAACGGCTCGTAGAAGTACGGCACCGCTTCACCTTCGTTGAAGCGGGCGAAAAAAGCTGCGCGATCCACCCGATCGAGCGCCGCCGCGGTCCAGTCCAGCACCTCAACGAGATCCAGCCGTTGCAGCCGGCCCGGGCCTGACAGTTGGTGGAACAGCGCCCGCAGCACGGGCGCACGCAGATGCCAGACCGCGGTGCGCCAGTCGAATTTGCCCGCCAGCGCCGGCTTGGACCGCGCCCACAGCACCCAGGCGGAGAAGATGCCGTAGAACAGGGTTTGCACCAGAGTCGAGTGGAAGAAACGCGCACCCCGCTCGTCCTCGAAGCGGACGCCGAGCGCCGCTTCAAGCGCGGATCGCACCGCCGTGAGCAATGGCGTGTCACCCGTCGCCTCGACACGCGCAAGACCATCGCGGGCATAAGAGGCCAGCAGCTAGGCGAGGTCCTTGGGCTCGATCAGTGTGACCCGATGCGACAGCGCCCGGCTCAGGTACTCGCCAAGGCCCGCGCCGATTTCCTGTGCGAACGTACGGGGATGTTCCAGACGGCGGCGAAAATCCTCCGCGTTTTCGGCCAAGCGGAAGGTTTCGAGTTTGGCCGGTCGGCCATCTGCGTCCTCGCCCACCAGTACGAAGTCACGCGTGTTCGTTACCAGCACCAAGCGGTAGCGGTTCCAGTAGCGGCTCACCTGATCCCCCTCCGCCGTGAGCCACGCATGGTCATCAACAGGCTTCACCTCGACCACGCCGCACTCAGGGATCTGCCCTTCGCGGGGCTTACCTTTCTGAATCTGCTTGGCCGCGTAGAGGCCGAAGTCGGGATGGCCTGCGCCCTGATCGGCCAGTTCACCGACGCAGAATACCTTGGGCTTGAGCGTTGCGCCGACGGCGTTCAGCAGGTTGGCGAGGGGCCCGTAGTTCGACCGCTCCCCGGTCGCGCCGCCCGACGCGCCGACTCGCCTGAGGTCGGTGAGGTAGGTTTCAACCGCTGTCGTGAGCTTCGTGTTCATTCTGGTCATTTCCGGCTATGTTCTCTCATTTATTGACAGAATGCGAGCGAGGGGGCAAGTCCTCAATAAAGAACATCGTGAAAAGCAGATTCCTCGTCTCGCTGGGAAAAGCCGCATGAGATGCGGCAGCTACAAAGAGCAAAGACACTGGATTCTCGATTAAAAATGTCGAGAATGACAGGAAGGGAAATCGGGGATAACAGCATGAAGAAGGCGCGATAAGATCGCGCGGCTACGAATAGAAAGAGAATTGGCCATCAGATGACAAAATGTACAAAAGTTAAGAATTGTTACAAATGTTACAAATTATAAACTTTGTAAAGTTTTTTACAAAGTTTATAAAACATCGAAATTTTTAAAAAAATAAAATATTGGAAGAAACGTGGAAATATTAAACATATGGCAACAGGCACGTGTCTTCGCAAAAGCCATTCAATTTTGTTATTCTTTTTAATTGTCCCCCCCCCCTCACCCTGCCCCCCGATTAAAGATGTCGGGGGCTTCGCCTGATTTCAGAGTGGGGGAGAGGGTTTTATGGGACAGGCATTTGCAGAATTGTTGCAACCTTATGAACGAACCGTCCGCTCCTTCCAAGACCAGGCAATTCAAGGGACTCCTGCAATCCGACCAATTGGAGTTTCTCTGCGAAGCCCACAACGGGCTCAGCGCCAAGATCGTGGAGGAGGCGGGCTTCAAAGGCATCTGGGCCAGCGGGCTGACGCTCTCCGCTCAATTCGGCGTAAGGGACAACAACGAAGCGAGTTGGACGCAAATTCTCGACCACCTGGAATTCATGTCCGACGCCACGCGGATCCCCATCCTGCTCGACGGCGACACCGGCTACGGGAATTTCAACAACATGCAGCGCCTGATCCGGAAACTGGAACAACGCCGGATCGCGGCCGTCTGCATCGAAGACAAGCTCTTCCCCAAGACCAACAGTTTTTTGAAGGGCGAAACCCAGCCCATGGCCGACGTCGACGAATTCTGCGGGAAAATCAAGGCCGGCAAAGATGCCCAGACCGATGAGGATTTCTGCCTGATTGCCAGGGTCGAAGCCTTCATCTGCGGTTGGGGCCTGTCCGAAGCCTTGCGACGGGCCGAGGCCTATCACCGGGCAGGCGCCGACGGCATCCTCATTCACAGCGCCCTGGCGGTCCCCGATGAGATCCTGGCCTTCAAGCAGGAATGGGGCGATCGATGCCCGGTGGTGATCGTGCCGACCAAGTATTACGCCACGCTCACGGACGTCTTCCGGCAACACGGTTTTTCCCTGGTGATCTGGGCCAATCACCTCCTCCGCGCGGCCGTGACCATCATGCAGAAAACGGCACGCACCCTGAAAGACAAAGAGAACCTGTTCTCGATCGAAGACAAGATTGCGCCGGTGGCCGAAATCTTCCGGCTTCAGGACGCCGCGGAACTCCAGGAAGCCGAGAAACGCTACCTCCCGCACAACGGCGCCGTCCTGGCCGGGATCGTCCTGGCCGCGTCCCGCGGGAACGAATTCGGGGAATTGACGCAGGACCGGCCCAAGACCATGGTGCCCATTCAGGGCCTGCCGATCCTGTCGCACATCGTCGGGGCGTACAATGCGATCGGCGTCAAAAACATTACGGTGGTCCGCGGCTACAAAAAGGAGGCCGTGTCCCTGCCCAACCTGACCTATGTCGATAACGACGACTTTGCCGAAACAGGGGAACTCGTCTCGCTCTTCAAGGCGCTGCAAGCCAAGAACGGAGATTTTCAGGACACCATCATTTCGTATGGGGACGTGCTTTTCCACACGTACATTCCCCAAATCCTGTTTCAGGACCCCGACGACTGGGTGATCGTCGTGGACAGTGTCTGGGCAGGAAAAACGTCCTATACCCGGCTCGGGGGATTCGCGGAATGCACGGTGCCCAATTCGCGGAAGGCGTTCAATGCCAGGATCTACCTCAAACAATTGGGACGGGACTTGCCGCGCGAATCCATTCACGGGGTGTGGATGGGCTTTTTGAAGGTATCGGCCGTCGCAGCCGCGCAGTTGCACGGCATCCTCGGGGAAATGCTCGCCGATCCCGCCAACGACAAAGCGGGCATGTCGCAATTGTTTCAGGAATTGCTCAAACGGGGCGTCCCGATACGTGTACTCTACACGGTCGGACACTGGCTTGACATCAACAGTCTCGACGACCTGATGCAGGCCGGGCAATTTTAACGTCCGGATTTTCAGGAGCTACCATGCAAACCATCACCACACACAACGGCGTTCCCATCCCGCACTTCATGTACGGCACGGCGTGGAAAAAGGAGGACACGAGCCGGTACGTGCAGTTGGCCGTCCAGGCTGGCTTTCGAGCCATCGACACCGCAAACCAGATCATCCATTACGACGAAGCCCTGGTGGGAGAGGCCCTGCTAACCCTGGCGAAACAGGGGATCACGCGGGACCAACTGTTCTTGCAGACCAAATTTACGCCGGTCTCGGGGCAGGACCACCGAACGCCCTATGACCCCAAGGCCCCCGTGGCGGAGCAGGTCGCCCAATCGTTTGAAAGCTCGCTCGAACACTTGCACACCGACCATATCGATTCCTACGTCCTGCACGGACCCTACGGTCGCTGGGAACTCGAAGAAGAAGATTGGGCGGTCTGGACCGCGCTCGAACATCTGTATCAATCAGGCCGGGTCAAAATGATCGGGATCAGCAACGTCCAAGCCCTTCAACTGCAATTACTATGCGAGCTGGCCAACGTCAAACCCATGGTCGTCCAGAACCGCTGCTACGCGGCATTGGGATGGGACCGCGCCGTGAGGGAACTCTGCAGGGACCATGACATCGTGTACCAGGGGTTTTCGTTGCTCACTGCGAATCGCGGAGTTGTTCAAAACCCGGAGGTCGGCGCCATTGCAGAACGGTGCAACACGGGGCCGGCCCAAGTTATTTTCCGGTTTGCCCGGCAGGTGGGCATGCTCCCCATAACCGGCACGACCAACACGCAACGTATGAAGGATAATCTGGACATCGACCGCGTGGAACTCACCAAGGAGGAAATCGCCCGGATTGAAACCATCGCGGTGTGATCGCCAAACGCCTCAAGAATGATGTGCCACATGCTCAAACCACTCTATCTCGCCCTGTGCTTCGTGACGTTCTTCGCGCTTCCGACGCCGGCCCAGGAAGGCCACGCCGTTCCCGGCGTCCCGTTTCAGGTTTTTCTGAAACAAGGCCAAAAGGAGACCATCCAGCAGGACGTGGCACGTGACGCCATTGAAACCGTGGTCAAGGCTTTCGGTATCCTGGTCCGGGACCGCTCGCAACACAAACGGTTCGATCAGGCCCTCACGAACGATCTTCTGCAAAAAATCGTAATCGAACCGCGGGTGCTGAACCGGGACGGCAAGGAGTTTCCGTTTCTCGTGGCCAGGACCAGGCAGAAAGGCAAAGTCAATCTCCTGATCAACGCCGGGAGACTCCGGGAGGACGGGTACCTCGGGCAGCCGGCGGCCCTCGCCCAGAGACTGGCGAAGGAATTTCAATGGGTCATCAGTAAAGCCGCGACCAAATCCGCCCGCAGGGGACGCCTGCTGAAACGCGACCTGCTGCGCGCGCCCATTGCCACGAATGCCGAGATCAAGAAGATGTCGCCGGAGGAACGCACGGCAACGCTGCAAGCCTTATTGGATACCTACATTCAAACGGTGGACGCCTACGGCAGTCTGGTCGATCAATCCTATTATGAAATGGGAACCACGACCCTGACGAAACCCGAGCACGCGGACTCGACCATCAAGCTGTATGACATTCGCGTCCGGCACGCCCTCCGGGTGATCGTGAGCGATCCCTATTTCTGGGAGAACACGCAAAAAGCCGTTCGCAGCCTGCTCAACGGGAAAGTCTGGCACGTCCTGATGGCCAGGATCGACGAACGGGACTGGACGACCCGGACGCGCGTGGTACCGGAAGACAAGGCCGTCACGGTCGGCGAACGCGGCCGGGGCATTCAACCCGCCAAGATTCTCGTGAATTACCACCGCTCGCTGGAGCCGGAGGAAAAATTGTACGGTGAGACGCAGGGACTGCCCATGGGCGCGTTATCCGCGGCACAACTCGCCCGGGTGATCGCTGAAGAAATCCAAAGCCAGATCACGGAAAAATCATTGCGAGGCCACGTGGCCCAGGACGAACAAACCGCGCCGGAGTAATACAACGCCAAGCCGGACCTCGCCAGCCACACAGCCCAACGTATTCAAAATCAATTATTCAAAAAAAATCCCCCATTCTTTACTTTCTCAGTTCTTACCCTTATAGTTGCACCTTTATGGAGATCAGGGGTTGCCCTATAAAAATGCGAACCACGCAGCTTCACTTTTATCGCTCGGCGCCTTTCGACAAGTTATTGCCAGCGACACGAGTTGTTCGGTATAGTTGTTATTCTGATATAATATTGCCCCAAGCCCCAAGGCATGCCATGCCATGTAGTGGCGCGTCTGTCTGGTGCCGTCTGCTTGCGGCGCTTTTCCCGCTTCGATCTAACCGTTTAGAGCCCGCTTCCGGCCACGCCTGCCTTCCCCGCCCCGCCACACGACGCACCAGCGGGAATCCCGCAAGAAGCTACGAAGATCGCCTTACGCGCCGTCGCCGGACACAAGGACTTGATGACGGCAATCGCGAGGCTCGGGAAAGCCGCCTGGACGGCGGTGTGCAATTGCGTGGCGAAGACTGGCGCTTCAGAGGCGTCCTCGCCGCGGCTCTCGTGGCGGCCCTCTTCCTTGTTGCAGCGGGCACGGCTCATTCCCAGAGCCGAAACATCTTGGTGGAGAGAAGCACCGTTGTTATCCCGGAGGAAGCGGGCGGTTTCCACGATCTGGAAGTCCGCCTGCTCGGGCCCGACGTCACGGTTACCGTGACGTTCGGAGTCGCCCATACCAACATCGCCACGGTCAGCCCTCAGAGCTTGACCTTCAGCGCCACCGGCACACGCAACGACTATACGCCTTGGCAGACCGTGAGGATCACGGCCGTACCGGACAATGTGTACAACCGGAACGGCTCACGCGAGACGACACTCACCCTGCAGGCGAGCGGCGGAAATTACGCGGGCGCGAGTAATGTCGTGAGGGTCATCGTTCCGGACGACGATGCCACACCCCTGGCGCCACTGCTTGAAGGAACTTCACGCACCCACAAGACTTGCTTACCCATTCGCGGAGACTCTCCGCCGGTGCACCTCGATCTCGAGAGCAGCGATTCCTCCGTGGTGCGGGTCAGCCCGACGAGGCTGACGTGGACCACCGCCACGTCCGGAGACTGCCGCTTCTTTATCCTGACCGCAGTGGACAACGACGCGCTGGGTGACGGCAAGGCTCGAATCACACGAAGATTGCACGGGGGCAATTATCCGCTCCCGGTAGCTTCCCCCCTCGACGTGACGGTGCAGGACAACGACTCGCCCCGTCTGCTGGCGTCGGCTTCGGAAGTGCACTTGGACGAGGGGGGCGAGGCCGAATACAGCATGCGTCTTGCGACAGCGCCCACCGGAGAGGTCACCGTCAACATCGCCGGTCACTCCAGCAGCGACGTGTCGATTACACCGGCGAGTCTGACCTTTAACACCAGCACCTGGGAGATGCCGCAGACGGTCACGGTGACAGCGGACCATGACACCGACACGGACGACGATAAGGTCACGTTGGTTCACAGCGCTTCCGGGGGTGGCTACAACAACGTGACGGCCGATGTCGACGTGGTCGTGACGGACGACGAAGAAGTGAAGGTCATCGTGTCGACCGGGACGCTGCCCGTCGGGGAAGAGAGCAGTAACACCTACACGGTCGTGCTGGGCTCGCAACCCTCCTCGACCGTGACGGTGACCATTACGGGGCATTCGGGCTCGAACCTGACACCGACTCCCGCGACGCTCACCTTCAATCCGACCGGCAGCAATCTCTGGAGCACGCCGCAGACGGTGACCGTCTCGGCGAGCAACGACGTGAACACCAACGACGAGACCACAACGCTGACCAACACCGCGTCCGGCGGCGGCTACAACGGCAAGACCGGCGTGGTGGTGGTGAACGAGAAGGACAACGACGCCCCTGGCTTGGTGTTTGAGGTCCCGTCGGTGACCGTCACGGAGGGGAGCACCGCCAGCTACGAGGTGCGGCTGGCCTCTGAACCGTCCGGTACCGTAACGGTGAACGTGTCCATCGCCCAAGCCTATGTCGCCGCGCAGGTGACCCCAACGACCTTGACCTTCATGCCGGCCAACTGGGATCAAACCCAGACGGTAACGGTTTCAGGAGTCGAGGACAACAACGTGCGCAACGAGGAGCGATTGATCCATCACCAATCATCTACAACCAATTACACATTCACGTCCAACTTCATGAAGGTGTCCGTGAAGGACAACGACACGGCCGGACTGGTCCTTTCGCCGGATCCGCTGACCATCGCCGAGGGGGGCACCGCCAGTTTCACGGTACGGCTTACGAGCCAGCCGAGCGGGAGCGCGCGTGTGTTCCTCGGAGGCCTCGCGGGCACCGACGTGACCTTCGACAAGCCCAACCTGCTGTTCACCGAAACCACCTGGAACCAGCCGCAGACGGTGGTGCTGTCCGCCGGTGAGGACGCAGACACCATGAACGATACGGCCACGCTGACCCTGGCTGTGTTCGGAAGCAACCCCTACAGAAACCTGTCCGCAACCCTGGACGTGACGGTCACCGACAACGACAGCGGCGCGCTCATGCCGGCCCTGGTTCTGTCCGAGCCGGCGTTGACCCTTCCCGAGGGCGGTCACGGCAGCTACACCCTGAAACTCGCGACGCAGCCTACCGGAACCGTGACCGTGAATATCACGGGCGCGTCCAGCAAGCTGACGCTGGACGAGTCCAGCCTGACCTTTTCAACGACGAATTGGAACAAGCCACAACCCGTAACGGTGACGGCGGGACAGGACGCCGACGCGACGGACGATACCGTGACGCTCATGCATACGGCATCCGGCGCCAACTACGGTTCGGTGGCGACGGCAAACCTGGCGGTATCGGTCAAGGACGAAGACGCGGCACTGATCGTCTCGACGCCCACCCTGGGCGTCGCCGAAGGCGACACCGGTACCTTCACCGTTCAGCTCGCGGGACAGCCCTCGGGACCTGTAACCGTGGACATCGAAGGGTTCGCCGATACGGTTGTAACGGTGGACAGGACCACCCTGAGCTTCAGCCCTATTACCTGGAACCAGCCACAGACGGTGACCGTAACCGCTGGGGAAGATGACGACACGCTCCAAACGTTGGTCTATCTGGATCTCCAGGCCGCTGGAGGCGGCTACGACCGGATCCGGAGTAGGTTGACTGTGTTCATGCCCGACAACGATGCCGTGGCGCTGGTGAAATCCACGTCCAGGATACGGGTCATGGAAGGTGGAAACGGCAGCTATACGATGAGACTGTCGAAGGCCCCGTCCAGCACGGTGACGGTCACCATCAGCGGCTACTCCGAGACGGACGTGACGGTCAATCCCACGACGCTCACCTTTAATCCGACCGGCAGCAATCTCTGGAGCACGCCACGGACGGTGACCGTGAATGCGAGCGAGGACGATGACGGGGTCCGGGACAGCGTTCGCCTTTCCCACAGCCCAGCCAACGGCGGCTACGACTCGGCGAGGATCGAGGAAATCGATATAGCGGTGACGGACAACGACCAGACGGGGATTGTGCTCTCTTCGTCATCCCTCTCGATCACGGAAGGCGGCTCAGCCAGCTACACGGTCCGGTTGGCGACGCAGCCGACGGACGATGTGTCGGTCATCGTGAGCGATCATGCCGACACCGATCTCACGCCCGACAAGACGAACCTCGCATTCACCCCCATGAACTGGAACGACGTGCAGACGGTGACCGTGACGGCGGCGGCGGACGGCGACGCCGTCGACGACACCATCACCTTGAGGCACCGTGCCTTGGGCGGCGGCTACAGCGCAGTGCAGAAAAACCTGGCGGTCACCATCGACGACACCACGACGGCCCCCACCGTCACCATCACCGGCGACTCCGCGGTGTCCGAGGGCACGGCGGCGAGCTTCACCGTGAGCGCGAACCCGACGCCGGCGGTGAACCTGACGGTCGATCTGACTGTCAACCAGAGCGGCGACTTCGCGACGTCCGGCGAAACGGGCAGCAAGACGGTCACGATCGACACGTCGGGTTCCGCGACCTACACCGTCCCCACGGTGAACGACGATATCGACGAGGTGGACGGCAGCGTGACGGTGACGGTGGACGACGGCACCGGCTACACGGTCGGCAGCACGTCCTCGGCCACGGTCAATATCAACGACAACGACACCCGGGACCTGGTGCTGTCCCTGGCCTCGCTGACGGTGCCGGAGGGCGCCAGCGCCACCTACACGGTGAAGCTGGCGACCCAGCCGACGGGCCAGGTGACGGTCGCCATCGACTCGGACAACACGGACGTGACCGTCAGCCCGGACTCGCTCACCTTCAATGCCAGCGGCAACAATCTCTGGAGCACGGCGCAGACGGTGTCGGTGTCGGCGGAGGAGGACAACAACACCGCCGGCGAATCGGTGACGCTGACGCACACGACCGCGGGCGGGGACTACGGCTCCAACTCCGTGAGCAAGAGCCTCGCGGTCTCCGTCACCGACAACGACATGGCGAATCTGGTGTTCTCGAAAGGCTCACTGACGGTGGCGGAGGGCTCGTCGACCGGCAGCTACACGGTCGAGCTGGCGACCCAGCCGACGGCTCAGGTGACGGTTGCCATCGACTCGAACAACCCGGACGTGACCGTCAGCCCGACCTCGCTCACCTTCAATGCCAGCGGCAACAATCTCTGGAGCACGGCGCAAACGGTGTCGGTGTCGGCGACGGAGGACGACGACGGCGCAAACGACGGCGCGACGCTGACCCACACCGCCTCGGGCGGCGACTACAACGGCAAGATCGGGACCGTCAATGTCACGGTCACCGACAATGACAGGAGTGGGAACGGTGGTGGGGGTGGGGATGGCGAGGACCCAACGCCAGTGGTGCCGGTGGTGGCCTTTGCCGCGACCGCCTCGAGCGCGGGGGAAGCCGCCGGCACCAGAACCATCACGGTCACCCTCCGCCCGGCGCCGTCCGTACCCCTCACGTTGCATTACACCCTCGCCGGAACAGCCACGCCAGGCACGGACTACACCATCCGTGGCGTGCCCCGTCGCACCGGGACCCTCCCGGTGCCCGCCAATCAGTCTTCCGTGACCATCCC